>CAYTEA010000053.1:0-3138 GCA_964436695.1 uncultured Leptospiraceae bacterium | reverse complement strand
AGACAAAAAATGAAAATTTTTATTCAATTATTCTTTACAGTTTTAGGGTCGCATTTCAACTAATATGTAATTCCAAACATTTTTTCATCTACAACCAATGAAACAGAAAAACAGTTACGTTCTGCAATAATGGAATTTTTTATTACAAAAACTTTTCAATTTCATGAAATGTACTATCCACTGAAATTTCTAACTCCGTCTCCTATAGTTTCAGCATGTTAATAGAATTACTATGAATATCACCTGTTCAAATGCTTCCCTTGTTTGCGGGGCAACACAGGTTAAGCAGCCCTCCCTTTATTTCACGATTCATGCACAACAAGCAAAGAAATATGCTACTGAAAACACACCTCAATCGTAATGAGGCGATTTTTTTTCACTTGATTCAAATCAGCATTTACACGACATAGAAAACTATGAAAGAAAAAGTCAGAGCGGCAATTATAGGTGGGACCGGATTGTACGGACTGGAAGGAATGGAGATTGTTGAGGAAATTTTCCCGGATACTCCTTGGGGAAAACCTTCCGATAAAATTACAATCGGAAAATACAAAGGCAAACTGGTTGCATTTCTTCCAAGACACGGAAAAGGCCATTTTATCTCTCCGTCAGAAATTCCAAATCAGGCAAATATCTGCGCACTGAAGAATATCGGAGTTGAAGAAATTGTCGCATTCAGTTCAGTCGGAAGCCTTCGCGAAGAAATCAAGCCTCTCGACTTTGTTTTGCCAGACCAAATCATTGATCGTACTAAGGGGAATCGTCCATCAACATTTTTCGGCAATGGAATAGTTGCTCATGCAAGCTTCGGCGATCCGTTTTCAAAAAATCTATCGGACAGGATCGAAAAATGCGCTAGAAAAGTCGGGATTGCACTTCATACAAAAAAAACAGTTATCTGCATGGAAGGGCCTTTATTTTCCACAAGGGCAGAATCGAATATGTACAGGACGTTAGGTGGAGACATCATCAATATGAGCGTTCTGCCTGAAGCCAAACTCGCTCGTGAAGCGGAAATTGCTTATCAGATGGTCTGTATGTCTACCGATTATGATTCCTGGAAAGAACACGAGGAACCAGTTACAGCGGAATTTATTATCGGCAATCTCACAAAAAACGGAGAAAATGCAAAGAAGTTGGTTTCCGAACTTATCGAATCTATCGGAAATGGTGATGATCTTACTCTCGTCGGCACTACTAAGTTTTCGATTATGACCACTCCTGAAAAGCGGAATCATGAACAGGTTGTGAAGATTAAGGCTCTGCTGCCGGATTGCCTTTAGTTTATACTCTCCAGAATCTCTTTGATTTTCGGCTCATGGAATTCTTTGGTGACATTTTCCGTTAGGTGAAGGACTAGTCTGCCGCCTAACGGCAGGTTTACTAAATAGAATCCTGTCTTTGCATGGCGAGGCCTAAGAGGATCAAAGTAAACCCAGAAATACCCATCCCAGTTCTTGGGAGAGAAGGGCTTTGCTCCTAGTTCTTTCAGCTCTTCAAATTCGCCTCGATTTACACCAACTTCAAGAAGTTTGGAGAATTCCAGTCTGATTTGTTCCTTGTCCATATTCAAATTTTTTGGTAGGTAAAAAATTCTTACAAATGGGTAAAGATTCGGATCGACTGCGCCAGTGGACAAAATACCGGCAATCTGGCCGGCCCCGGTTTTGTCTTTCAGGTCGAGGTCTTTCGGGTTATAAAAAACGAATTCTTCTGGAAGTTTGCAGGTTAAAGGAATGTCCGCGTTCGAAAGAGTTCTTGTGGCTTTGTCGTAGGTCCAGTTTGTGAAGTCTTTTTCCAGCTCGCCATATTTGGATTGATTGAAATAATAAAACAAAAATTTTTCGTTTGCCTGCAAGTAATAGAAAGTCAATAAGCCTATCATAAAAATGGAGATACCAATTAATGAGATTCTATAGTAAAGGATTGAGCCGGTGAATTTGAAAAAAAATACAATCACACAAGTTATCAGAAGAAATAGACTTCCTCCACTGTATTCCATAAAACCAAGTTTATAAAATACTACCACCAAAATGCCCAAAAACAGAACTTCAAAGAAAGGGTTGTTTCTTTCTCCGAATAAAAATTTAAAAACCGCTAGTCCTAAAAGAAAAAGTGCCAGGGTAAAAATCAGAGTCGAGATTGCCAGTAGTAAGATGATGAACCAGGGCAGGTGGCTTTCGTGGTAGAATATAAAAATAAAAGCTGTAAACAGATAAACTATTGAAATTTTTTTGACAGAGCTGAATCTATGGATTCTTTTGAGTATGGGAGATAATTTTTCCCGGATTTTATTTTTGGTGGTGGTGAATATGCCGAATTTCACAGGATTTTTCGAAGACATAAAAAGAAATTATGAATCATTGGAGAACTCTCTCAAGACAATTACAACTGCCTACCAAAAGACAATACTTTTTTTTGATTCTTTTTTCACCTGGGTGCCCCCCGAGGTCATTCTTCTTTTCGTATTCTCCGTGTTTTTACTGATTTTAATAAACAACCTGTCACCTTCTACCCCCAGAGCAAACCTGACTTTATCCACGATCCTGCTTTGCATTCTTTGGGGATATTTGAATAATGCGATTACTGGAGAAATAAAATTTCTCTGGATAGCCAAAACCGGTTTATACATTCTGATTCCGGTTTATTTTTTTTCCATTATTGGCTTTGCTTTGCAAAAATCCATTGAAGCATACAAAAAAAGAAACCGAATCACTGCATCAAGTGCGGATGAGTATATATCCAAACTTGAAAGAGCCTACCATAATGCAATGGCTCTTTCCCATCAGGTAGCGGCAGGAGAGTCAGGTGCT
Organism: uncultured Leptospiraceae bacterium; assembly: GCA_964436695.1. Taxonomy (GTDB): domain Bacteria; phylum Spirochaetota; class Leptospiria; order Leptospirales; family Leptospiraceae; genus JABWCC01. Next base: position 325 of record CAYTEA010000053.1, on the reverse strand, counting down.
GATGAATTGAAAAACCGGCTCGATATGTTGATTCAAGTATCCGAAAATTTCAAATCTTTTCTAAAATAATATTTTGCGAAAATTAACTGGTAATAAACGGTATTGAACTGATATTTAAGAAAAAGCAAAATACTTTGCATTCCGTGCTAGCTGGAGTGCTATCATTTTTTGTGCGGCTTTATCTGAAGGCCATCCCTTAATGTTTGCGTGATTTCTCGGAGGTTCTGCTGGGGAAATATCAAGATCGAGAGAGTAGCAATGATTTGCAATTAAATCGGCTCTGCCCAGTAAAGCAATTTCACGTATATCTTTTTCATTCCGCTTC
>CAYTEA010000052.1:0-5019 GCA_964436695.1 uncultured Leptospiraceae bacterium | reverse complement strand
CAGGTTTTAGGGATTGAAATTTTCGCTTTCTGAGTTTTTCAGGGGCGACTAATTACTAAAACCACACTCTATAATCCAAAAACTTTCAAGGAATCCTCTATAATTACGAAAGGGACTCAAATTGTAGTAAGAACAACTAAAAAAATTAATAGTAAATATTTCATGGCTGGTACAGGAGACGGAGTAATCGGTTTGATTAAAATAACAGATTTCAACAAGAATCTGAAATAGAATTTTTTCAACTATTCCAAATTACATAATTTATCGCATCCCCTAAATTTTCGAAGGTAGCATCCGCACTAGACAATTTTTCAGGTTCATTCATGGGTTTAAGGAAGATAGTTTTCATCCCAGCTGCTTTTCCCGCTTGAACATCAGTTAAAGAATCTCCGATGAAAAATGTTTTACTAAGTTGAATATTGTATTTTTTTGCAGCCTGCAGAAGCATTCCCGGCTTTGGTTTTCTGCAATCACAGTTATCAGACGCTAGGTGAGGGCATACAAAAATATCCAGAATTTCTCCTCCGGATTTCTTCACATCTTCTGACATTTTTTTGTGAATTTCGGCCAGCTTCTCCTGAGTAAGAATTTTTTTTCCGATACACTGTTGATTTGTGATAACAATTACCTGAAACCCGTTTGCATGCAGGTCGCGCAAAGTCTCTTTTACTTCGCGTTCAAAAATAAATTCTTCGTATTTTGTAACGTATCCGTTTTCAATCTTACGGTTGATTACACCATCTCTATCCAGAAAAACAAATTTATTCATGGTGCTACTGCCCAACCAGTGCTTTGCTCGAGCTAAACAATGCTAGTAAATGAGGATTTTTTGATTTTTTGCACATAATTTTTTCCAAGAAAGCACTTTTTGCAGGCGGATCATTCATAGATTAATGTGACTTTTTCTAAAAGATATTAAGATCATTTAGTTTCCTGATAGAGGAAATATATTTACTTGACAATTCATTTTTAATGGAAAAAAATAAATTTATGTCAATAGCGGTCCTTGATAAGGAAGAAATTAGAAACAGGGTGGCTCCCATAACAGTACATCAATATCATAAATTATATGATTCAGGCCTTATTACTGAAAATGTTGAATTAATTACAGGAGTAATAATCGAAAAAATGCCCAAATCCCCTTTGCATACAAGTATTGTGGAGTTTTTATATGATTTTTTTCGCGAAGTATTATCAAAAGATTATAGAATCAGGCAGGAACAGCCATTAACTTTGGTAGATTCCGAGCCTGAGCCAGATATTCTAATTGTAAAGGCTCAACCTTTTTCATTTGTAGAATCTCATCCTAGTACCGGGTTGTTGGCAGTCGAAGTTTCTATTTCCAGTAGAGCTCTTGATTTAGAAAAAAAAGAAATTTATGCAAAAGCAAATATTTGTGAATATTGGATTATTTCCCCCGAAAAAAACCAAATTGAAGTTTTTTCAAATATAAAAAACGGAAAATATCAAACAGAAAAAATTTATACCGTTGGAGATAAAATAAAACTAAGTATAGATTCGAATATTTTTTTACAAATTCAGGACATTTTTCCTGAAAAAAACCTTTTATAGTTTGATCGCCAACTCATTGCAAATCGATTCAATTCTCTGTTTTATTTTTTCAACTCCCAATAGAGAAAATAAAACAGGAAGCTCAAGCCCTTGAAGTTTTCCGGTTGTGCCTCCTCGGATAGGCATAAAAAGAAGCCTTCCTTTTTCACCGGAGTTTTTTCCAGTTTCAGCCATTAACTCTTTATAATCTTCTACCGTAGCTGGATTCTTTTTACCAAGCAATAGATAGAATTCCTTTACGACCTTTACTCCATTTCCATCCAAAATCATACTTCTGGTTTCCGCATCTCTGGTTTTAATAGAATTGTTGAAAAATTCGGAAATATATCCCGGAGCATCGGACAATCGATCTAGATAAACCCGAATTGATTCCAAAATTGATTTCAGTGTTTCGTTATCGGCTTTTTTTATTTCCGCAGGAATTGTAGAATCGTTTTGTATAAACGGCAGAATCATTTCCGTGATGAATTCAATCTTTGAATCGCGGATGAATTTATTCGAAAGCCAATTGAGTTTTGACTTTGGGTTTAAAAACTCAGCAAGCTCAGAAGTAGTTAGAGAATTAAAATCTTTCTGATCCTTGTCATCGGATTTCTTAAATACATCAAACATCGAGGGAGATTTTGAGCATCTTTCAACATCAAATATCTGCTCTAGCTTTTCGCGTGGAATATATTCCTGTCCATCTTCTGCAGTCCAACCCAATAACGACATGTAATTTACAAAACAATCCGAGAGATAGCCTAGATCCCTAAAAGCTAAAACAGATGTTGCTCCAGCGCGTTTAGAAAGTTTTTTACCGTCTGTCCCTACGATTTCCGATGCATGGGCGTATCTTGGAACTTCCATTCCGAATGCTTCGTGAATCAAAACCTGTCTCGGTGTGTTGGACAAATGTCCTACCCCGCGAATAACATGGGAGATTTTCATCAGGTAGTCGTCAATGACTACTGCATAATTGTAAGATGGGAAGTCATCGGACTTGACAATTATAAAATCGCCGATCAATTTTGTATCAAATTTAACCTTACCCTGAATGATATCATCAACTACCAAAAGTTTCGGAATAGTCCTAAATCGGATCGAATACGGTATTTTTTTATCAAGCTTCGTCTGAATTTCAGCCGGGGTCATGCTCGAACACATCCCATCATAAATATTTGGAATCCCCATCGCTTCCGAATGCTTCTTTTTAGCTTCCAACTGCTCGGTCGTGCAAAAACAGCGATAGGCTTTATTCTCGGCCAGGAGTTTTTCAGTATACTCTTTGTAGATGGAAATCCTCTCTGATTGCCTGTACGGCCCGTGCGGCCCTCCGACTTCCGGGCCTTCATCCCAGTGCAACCCCAACCACTTCAGAGACTCCACAATAGAATCAAAAGACGACTGGGTTGACCTATCCTGGTCTGTGTCCTCTATTCTCAGTAGAAATTTGCCTCCTTTCGATTTTGCATACAGATAGTTGAACAAGGCGGTTCTTGCTCCTCCAACGTGTAAGAATCCGCTTGGTGACGGAGCAAATCTGGTTCTGACTTCTTTACTCATAAACTTTATTGCCTGCTTTTTAGTATTATAAAAGGAAAATATTTTCTGTAACTTTCTGCCTGAATTGGAATTCCATCGGAATCTTTAAATGATATATTTTCGGGTTTGGCTTTTGTCAATGCCGTTTCGTTCTCAATCAAAGGAGAATAGAAATATTGGTAATTCAAATCTCGAAAAATAATACTACCGGAAACGTAATCATCCTCAATCGAAAGAGGTTTATATTTATAATTTGAGTAGGAAAAAATTCGGGAATATTCTATTACATTTTTCTTCGGAGAAAATTCGGTATAAGCGTAGTCCATCGATGAGCCGCCCTGCGAATTTTTCCAAACCATAAGTTCATTATTCGCTCTAGCAATAAATTCCAATCCCTTCCAATAAGTGCCGTCACCGGATCTCAAATAAAAAATGGTTTCCTGATACTCGGTGGTGGAACCTTTTTTATTCGGAAAATTTTTTATCACATCCGATAATACGTTGCCTTCGGCCTCAATCATACTTTGGGTATTGTAATCTACCTGAATTCCTGAAGGATTTTTTCTTTCTTCTCCGATTCCCGATCTTATGATCTCCATAACTTTGAATTTTTTCGGGGGCTTCCCAGGCAGAACGTTATTGACGGATTTTAAAAATTCATCCGAGTAGGAAGTTACGGATATTTCTATTTCCTTTACTTGAACAACTTTATTTTTAAATGAAAAAATCAGGAATTTTGTGAAACCGGAATTTTTTTCAAAGTATTCTGAAACGAATTTTCTTTCCGACTTTGAAAAATAAATTTTCTCCTTGGCTAGCTGAGGAAATTCAAATGACGGGACATCTCTTTCTTTTTCAGAAATGCAACTAAAAGAAAATATCAATATCAGGACTGCATTAATTCTCATGACTCTTTATCTTTTCTAAGCCTGAATAGTTCAAAGATTCCGCGCGTTACTTTTTTAATTGCAAAGCTCATTACTCCACGAACCAGGATCCCTTTTAGTATTTGACTTATCAATCTACGGAATGCCATATCATAAGGAAGCGCATATTCATTCCAGGCAACATTAAAATGAAATGGAAAATTTCCTCTATCATTGACCTGCGAATCATCCTCGGTCAGTTCTTTAGGAATTCTGGCTAGCTCTCCTGAAACCTGCATGGATTCGCTATTCTCATGAAAAAATTCAGCTTTTAGATCTACTTTATTTTCCAAAAGCCGGATCGGAATAATTTTCAATCCGGATAACTCACCCCAGGTAATTCCCGAAAGTGTAATTAAACCCGTTTTCTTTAAAAACAGTTCCGTCTTGAGTTCCCCAGAGGCAATCCTACACGATCCTTTTCTGGATTTAAACAACAAATCAATCGGAGTTCCGACATCCATATTCAGCCCCTCGACATGAATATTGGAAAGATTTAACTTATAATGAGGAGTCATGGTCTGGTCTTCAATAAAAATTTCCGTGTTCTCCAATTTTGAATTCTGGATTTTGAAGTAACCCCGTTTGGGAAGAAATCTGATTTTTTTATAGGAAGATACCCGGTTCAAATAACGCATCTTGAACCCGGACATGACAACCGAGTTCAATCGGATTCTGCCGATCAGAAGATAAAGGGGATTCACCCATCCGGATAATCTTTCCCCTTCTATATGAACCAGGTCAGACATATTGTATCCGGTAAATTCGAGTCGAATGTCTTTTGCATAAAAATAGAAAACAGGCAAAATAAATCCTGTGGATTTCCATTGAAAGTGAATATATCGAAAAAAAAGGGCATTCAGAATCGATTCAAGAACCGGGCCACAAAGTAAGGCTTGAATGATCAGAAAAATAATTATCCCTGTAATAATAGGTGTAGTCACAATTGTATATTTTCCGAGCCTCTAATTTTGGATACAACATTGCAGATTTTTTC
>CAYTEA010000051.1:0-7151 GCA_964436695.1 uncultured Leptospiraceae bacterium | reverse complement strand
GATTGCAAGAAATGCATTTCTAAGGCTGAAAATCATTTGTAGCCAGGCGATTGCGAACAGACCGAATGCAGAAGCTATCTTTCCGGAAAGCCCCCAGAGGCCAAAAAACTCCCCGGACTTACTTTCAGGCGAAAGGACGCCAACTAACGCACGACTTGCGGATTGTGTCGCTCCAAGCCCAAGCCCTGCGATTGCAGACAGGCCGACGAACACCCACTGAGTAGTAAAACCTGCGCCTAAAATCGAATTTAGCCCGTTGGTAAGATTTACAACCTGGTTAATCAAAAGGACTCCAGCAATCCAGACTAGAAGTGTTATATTGAAAGTTTTTTTGGCTCCGATTCTATCCTGAATAAATCCGAACAGAACGGCTCCGAGCGCTGCATTTACCTGAATCATCAAAAACATTGCAGTCTTGTGAACATTATCCACTTTGATTTCCTGATCTCCGTAGATAAACGCAAAACTGACTACGATGCCAAGTGCCGCCATTGCAAAAAATAAAGAGAAAAGATAAATTGCGAGGTCTTTGAATTTGTTGATGTCTCTCAAAGTATCCGCAAGCCTGGAAAATCCGACTTTCAGATACGTTACGCCTTCCGGCTTTTTGTTACTGTCCGCATATTCTTTCAGGAATATAAAAGTCGGAATACCCGCGATTAGAAAAAACGCAGCAGTGTAAGGGCCCACAAGCCTCAGCTTCTCAAAATTTTCCGGAACTACTTCGCCGAGGGTGGAAACCAAAATCACGCTTGCTATTCCACCGAAATATCCGACTCCCCAGGCATAACCGGAAATCTTGCCGAGTTCTTCTTTTGGGCCGAGAAACGGCAGAAAACTGGACGCGAAATTTTCACCGGATGCGAAAAAGAAATTGGAAATAATTATAAGAACAAATGCCATCCAAACCATTCCGGGCTGAACTACAAACCAGAGAGTTGCAGTTGAGATAACGCAAAATACGTAGCTAAGAAAGAGAAAGGTTTTTTTCCGTGCGGAAAAATCCGTAATGGCGCCGAATATAGGCCCGGTGAACACTACTAAAAGGTATGATATCGCAAGAGCGATTCCCCAGAGAGCGTTTCCTTCCTGGTAAGGATTTTGTGGATCAGTCCCAGTTGGCACAATTAACTGACTAAAAACAATTCCATAAGTGACGCTGATGATAACGGTAGTGTATGACGAATTCGCAAAATCAAACATGCACCAGCCGAATAATTCTTTCTTAGATACTCTGCTCTGTCCTTCCATAGCCCCTCAATTTGTTAAGATTCTCTTATACAAGTTCAAATTTGTTATTTTTCAAGTATAAAAAAAATTTTTTTATGGTTCTAAATTGTGGCCGGCCGGATGGACATGAGGTTTATCAACTTTGTCATTACTCCAACTGACCGTCACCCCGGAAAATATACCTGTATTTTTTCTTTTTCGAACCTGTCCTAAAACCAGCTTTTGAAAAGTTTTGGGACATGCTCTTCGGATGATGAGCGGTTGAACATGCTTCTTAGTTTTTTTCAACCGAGTCGATTTCGACGCCAAGGTGATCCTGACAGCTAACGGCAGGTGTCGTACCTTTGACAAAATATTCGCCAACAACTTTCGTATATCTTACTGAAATCAAGCTGTTTTAGACTTGCCGAGAAGCGCGTCTACTTGAACCCCCGGATCGGTGGCCCCCCCCTGCCATTCCTCCTCCGAGGCTCACTGTTCCGGTATCAAATCCTAGCCAAATAAAAGTCGAAAAATTTATGGTGATGTAATTCCCAGCGTGAACGGGCAACTGCCTGATGAACAACCTACGGGATATGTTGCTCCCTGAATCAGAATAAATCTATACCAACCTGCAGTAGATGTTTTATTGGAAATTAGTTCATTCGCAGTTCCACTATTAGAAGATGTCTGATCATTCACGCCTATACCTGACGATGTATCAGTCACACTTTTGCCTTGTCCTGAGCTGTATAAATATAAATTCAAATCGGACGTCATACCGGTTAATGAGTAGGAATTGGTTCCGGAGGATTTCATTGGAAAAGCAAACATACAATAGTTAACTGATGAAGAAGTTGAAGGGGATTTCATTGTCACAGAATTCCCGCTTTCAATCCAAACAGTTTTAGAAGAATAATCATTCTGTGAGCAGGTTGTATAATAAAAAATTATCTAATGTATCGTCCTTTTTCGCCTTTGTGCAACTTGTGAGTAACAATAATAAGATACTGGTTTTAATGATTGTGATACTTGTTAATTTTTTGAGCATTGGTAGTCTCCATAATAGCAAGTTCTACTATTTGCAGCAAATAGGTCAATAAGATAAAAAGGAAAAAAAATCTTCCCAAAGAAATTATTCTAAGGATCAGTAAAGCATTGCAAGGTTTGTCATCAGATTCAAAGAATATACGTCTCAAAGGCAAAGAAATCAGAAATCAACTCCGCGGGACAGAATCGAGGAGCTTGATCTTTTCGTAGAAAGCTTTATCATCGAAATTCACTTCGGCTAAATTTCCGTTTTCAGAAACAAGGTCATCCAGAGAGACCTCAAGAACAGAGGCGAGTTTTTTAACTACATCAAGAGAAGGATTGTATTTTCCTGTTTCGAGCCGGTTTATATGCGTGAGTGTAGTCACGGTATTTTGGCGATTTCGGTCTGAGACTAATTTTACACTGAAAAAGTATTGGACAGCTGAAATATTTTCATTTTAAAATGTATAACATAATGGAAGAAGATCAGTTATTAAAAAGAATCACTTTTAATCCTACTATTTTTAGCGGAAAACCAATCATTCGGGAACGAAGAATTGCTGTTGAACATATATTGGGAATGCTTGCCGCCGGTGATTCATTTGAAACAATTCTTTCCGGTTATCCATTTCTTGAAAAAGATGATCTACTGGCCTGTATTGCTTATGCTCACAAAATTGTCGGTCACGAAAGAGTAGAGCTGGTTTCTGCCGAATTCTGAAAGTGAAAGTTTTTTTGGATACATGCGTCTGGAATGGTGTCCAGAGAGAATTACTTCGACAGGGAATTGATGTCATCTGGTCTGGCGATTTTGAAAAAGATCCAGGTGATCAGGAGATCCTTGAATTCAAAAAGTAAGAAATGATTACTTTCGATAAAAAAAGGTCTGTACCGGAAAAACTTTTCGCATTAGAAAATGCGTTATGCGATGATGTGATCCAACCAATTCTTCCTTGGCTACATCGCTTGTCCCAAAGAAAGTGTGCGCCCGGCAAACGTTTCGTTGCCGGAACAAAAGTCTATACCGACAAAGGCTTGAAAAACATCGAAGAGATTAAATTTAATGACATTGTTCTCTCGTGGAACGAAAAAACTAAGAAGATGGAATACAACCGTGTCCTCGACACTTATGTGCGTCAGGCGGAAGCGATATACAAAATTCGATATTCCAACGCAAGATTGATTGAAACAACGGACACACATCCATTTTATATCGTGGGTGGTTCGACCCGTTCGATAAGCTCAGGGGAACCAGGCTCACCAACCGGAAAATGGGTAGAAGCAAAAGATTTAAGAGTTGGCGACAGATCAGCGTTGTCGAATGACCAAACTCTTGAAATCGTTTCAATCGAGATTGACAAAAGGACTGAAACTGTTTACAATTTTCAGGTTGAGAATGCGCACACGTATTTTGTGAGTGAAGATGCGGTGCTGGTGCATAATGCTGATGGGTATGGGGCAACCGGAAACCCAGTTATCGCCAGCATCGGTAATTTAAAAATACCAATAACACAGGCAGGAATGCAGGGCGGAATTATAGCTGAATTAAATGCGACGTTGGAAGCAGGTACGTTGACAAAAAAGGAAGCGAATCTTCTCGTAAGTCTTGAAAAGTCAAAAGGAATAAAGGAAAGCTACGAGAAAGTAATGAGTGAAGGCGGGACTTTAACGGATAGTGAAAAAGCGAATTACCAAAAATCAGCGACGACCTATTTAAACGCCGAACGAGATTTTAGTGCCGAAATAGTTAATTCATGGAAGGGGAAGACAGAAGTCCCGCTAACCCCATACGCAAGGGCGGTCATGCAAGCTCAATTTCCGGAAGTTGATCTAAGTCAAATCAGATTAGTACAACCGGGAGCCGTACAAACATTTTTTCTTCGTGTTCTACAATTAGGCGATAATATGCCCATGACCATTGGCAATACAGTTTATAATGTAGGTGGTAGTAATTCAGAATTACCTGGGGGTTATGACCAAATTGGAGGGGGAGTGAATAGTTCTTATCATTCCGGCGATTTGGGGCTGCTGACTCATGAGATTACTCATTTCTGTTCAAGTTCAGAACTCTCCGCTAGGGCTCCTAAGTTTTGCGCTGAGGTCTTTAACAGAGAGAATTCAGAATGGTATCGCGAACACTTGGTTAGGTAGGACTTTAGAGGTACAAGGAATTTATGAGCACGGTCCATTGCAATTCAACGAGGCTGCTCCGTTTACTAACTCAATAGCCGGACAACAAGATAATATGTTTCATAATGGCCATGCTGTAACCTATGATAATTACGCTGATTTTAATCGTTCCTCTTTTGAAAGTAGATTTGGATATATTTACCCTTAGGTGGATGAAAAATCAAGATGAAACTCGCATTAATGTTGCCAATTCTATCATTGTCAATGAACTGTTTTCCTTCGCATGTGGGATCTCGGCAACTTCGGGTAGATTTAATTCGAACGGCTGACGACAGGCCTTATTTCCATATATATAATGAAAGGAATATCTATATTGGTGAAATTATATTAATTAACAAAGAAACAAACAATGGAATTTGGAGAATCCGCTTTAATCGTTCTGAGCAATTGAACGGCAAAATTAAAGTTGGAACTAACTTGAAGGGGGAAAAAGTAATCTCCGATTCTTTACAAAAAGGTAAAAATTATAAACTGAAACTTCAAGCATATCCATCGGATTTTTACACTGAATTTGAATTTGTTTATTAGCCGTTCTCCCTGAGTCTCGCAACAAAAAAACTAAACGGTACGTTTCACCTAACGCACTTCTGAGAGTCCCCTACCCTACCTTGTCGCCATTTCCTGAACTTTCTTTTTTGTGAGAAAAGCATCGAGGACTTTTTTGATAGTTTCCTTTTCGTCGGGGGAGAATTTTTCTATTTCCTGAAACATGTGGGGAAGATCGAGGTCTTCGAATTTTTTTTTGCGAAATCTAAAATGGGAGTGTAATATATTAAAAAAAGTAATAGACAGTTCTCAATATTTTCCTCTTAATAGAAGTATGAAACAAATAAAACTTATCATTGAAAAACATTCCGATGGGTATGTAGGCTACCCCTTGGGATTAAAAGGAGTTGTTGTCGGACAGGGTGATAGTTATGAAGAAGTACTTAATGATGTAAAATCCGCAATACATTTTCACATTGAAACATTTGGAGAAGAAGTTTTTGAGGAGGATTCTCCAGTGATTGAAGCATTTGTTGCTGAAACAGTAACGGTTTAAAATATTTGTCAACGAAATTTCCAGTTGATGCTCCTAAAGCAAGAGTATTAAAAGCACTGAAAAATTTAGGTTTTGAAATCATGAGAGAGAAGGAACACATTTCCATGTTACGGGAAAATCCGGATGGAACAAAAACCCCGTTAACTTTACCTAATCATTCAAAAATTAAAGGATCAACTCTAAGAACGATTTGTACGCAATCAGGTATAACCAGAGATGAATTCATCGATGCTTACGAAAAATCATGAATACTCCGGACAGGTTAGAAAATAGATACTGTGGAACAACTGCAAACATAGGTCTTTCCTTTACTCCCGGAAATGGAACAACTATTGATATTGGTGGAGGAAAAGGACCATTTACGGGAAATCTTAGTTACAATTTGAACAGGCAAACATACCATGCAAATGTGGGGATGAATCTTGGCGTATTTGATGCTGTGAATCCTGCTGGGAATCGATCCATACTGGACGACATGAATCTCGGAGTAACGTTTGGATCGAACGGAAACCCCGCAGCCCCGCAAGTCCGGAAAATGCAGAGCGGACAGATGTAAGCGTGGCTTCGAGAACCTCAGCCACCGGGGCGAGGAGTTGGAGTGAGAGCCCGACCCGATGTAAAGAAAAAGGTACGGCAAATTTCACTTGACATCTATCGCATGACGCATGATTTGAGGGGCACGCCCATGAACTACTTTGAACTCCGCGGGACAGAATTAAAAGCCAAAAGGAGCGCCCAGCCCCTCTATCTCGCTTCGCTCGTTTACACTGAGAGGCTGGACAAGCCCTGCCCCACTTTTTACTTTTCTGTAATTGTTGCGATTTCGATTACTTTGATTTGATGGGTGCATATAGTTGTAAGGATTCGCTGGGAGTTTTACACTTCCGAAATATCCAAAAAGTGTTTAGAAAGACCGAAAAGTATTGGACAAACTCAAGTAATTGTAATCTCCTTGGAGTATGGCAAGGAAAATCAAAACTAAAAAATTTCTAAGTGAATTTATCTCACCTGAGGCTTATTACAAAAATGGTAAATTGCAGCATGTACTTCTTACAGCCGGGCAATATGAAACGATGCTAGAAATACTAGAAGATTTAGCTGATAATAAGGCAATCGAGAAAATGAAAAAGAAACCATTAAAATTCCGAAAGCTGGAGGATGTCTTGAGGGATCTGGCAGTTGTATAAAGTTTTTGTTGAAGATTCAGCTGAAAAAGATTTAAAAAAACTTCCCAAAGAAATTATTCTAAGGATCAGTAAAGCATTGCAAGGTTTGTCATCAGATTCAAGACCTGTAGGATGCAAAAAATTAGTAAACACAACGAATCGTTGGAGAATTCGAGTTGGTGACTACCGGATTGTATATGAAGTTTATGACGAGAAAAAATTCATTCGAATATTTCGAATTCGTCATCGAAAAGAGGTTTACGATTAAATACAATGCAAACGCAGGAGTCAACGTCGGAGGTGGTTTTGATCTTTACGGATTCGGAGGGAAATCTTTTTTAGACGACATGAATCTCGGAGTTTCATTCGGGTCAAACAGAGGAATCAATGGAAACCTCAGCTACAATCCGAAGAACCCGTTTGGAAACGGAACTGTAACCCGCAACCTTGGACTCGAAACGACATTGAATTTCGGCACAAACGGGATAAATGGAAACTTGTCTGGAGAACTT
>CAYTEA010000050.1:0-7491 GCA_964436695.1 uncultured Leptospiraceae bacterium | reverse complement strand
AAATTATAAAAAGCATTAGTCTAATTATGGCAATTAACTATTCAGTAAAAAAAAAATGGAACAATTTTCTTAATTCGCCCGCTTTTAGTCCTTTCCCGACAAATTCTCCATCAACCCAGACTTCAAAATGCAAATGAATTCTTTCCGAATTTCCCAAAGCATCGCCAAGGAGTCCTGAATTTCCGACCTTTCCAATCACTTCTCCTTTTTTTACCCTGTAACCCGGTTTTATAGAAGGATTTATCGAAGAAAGATGGTTATAGCAGGTCATCACTCCGTTTTCATGATCGATCCAGATTTGCCGTCCGCCAAAATCTCTGTTAACATAAGTGACCGGATGAGTCTGATTATAAGAAGTGATTTCGTCGTATTCGGCTTTTGTCATCGGTTTGTAATTGTTATCGGAACGAATAATAATTCCGGACTGGGTCGCAACAATAGAATCTGTACTCTTGACAGACTCGATATCTCCGTCTGAATTTTTTTTATGAAAAAAATCCAGTCCTTTATGAATTCCATTTCTATATTTTCTGGGCGCTCCGGGAAGCAAAGATTCGTCTTCCGGGAAAACTACTGTTTTTATGGGAAGAGTATGGCCGGTCAGTCTTTCATCAACTCCTGTAAGATTTTTTCCGTTCAAGGTAAATCGCAAATTTCCCGCGATGTAAGTCCGGTTTTCCTTTTTAGGAAACAAAACTCTGAAGATAGATGCGTCGATATTTCCGATAAAATTTTTGTTTTTGAATTCTGGCTTTTTGTTTTCGAAAATCGTCAACCAGTTGTCTCTATGCAAAACTTGAATTTGGTAAGAGGGAATCGCTCTTCTTTTTTTGAATGTTGGGATTTCGATTTCAAATCCATTCACCAGCCTCTTGGAACCGAAATCAATAATTACCCATTCATCAAGTGAAGTATTTTCAGAATACCAGTATGAATTTATATTGGAATCGAATAAATTTTCACCTCCCTTTTCTTTGTCTCCGACTGAGGAGGCCTCGTATTTGAATGGGGTCACGCTATTAGAACCGAAATCTATTGAATCGGACTTTGAATTAAAATAATTTTTCGTATTGCTCTTTGCTGCCAGAGAAAAACTTACAATCGCCACTAATGCAAACAAATACCTCATTTGAATTCTAGATCTTTAAAATGAATCGGAGTGCTGGATTCAGGATTAGAGAATGTAGGACTGATTTCTTTTAATTTAAGATAATCGCCGGATTGAAGAATGGATTTGTCCTTTATACTCAAATTCGGCCTGAGAGCAATTGGAGATTTATTCTTGTCAAAGTACAGAGACCTTCTGCCAAAAAATCTGCTATCTTTTTCTTTCTCATGAAGAATTTTCATAGTTTGACCTTTTGCTAGAAAAGCCTCTTCACATTTCAGAGAATATTCCTTGAGTTCCGAAGGAGAGGCAGAGATGCCGTGGTCGGGCCCTGGAAGGTTTTTGTCCAGAGTAAAATGCTTCTCAATCACACATGCGTCATACGCTATTGCAACAACAGCTGCCGAGCTTCCCTCCGAATGATCGGAAAATCCTACCGGGCCTTTTGTTATTTCTTGAAGAAGTTGTAAGGTCCTTAAATTTAAGGACGCAATGGGAGCCGGATAAACTGAAACGCAGTGCATCAAGCATAATTCGGATACTCCGTTATTTTTCAGGAGTTCAAGGGCAGATACTATTTCAGATAGGTCGGCTGCCCCGGATGACAAGAATAAGGGGATTCGGGTTGAAGCGCATTTTTCCAATAACTGGGGATTGACGATGTCGCCTGACGCAATTTTTAATACCGGAACATTTAAGGATACCAGAAGATCCACAGAGCTGCAACATAAAGGCGTAGAGAAAAATTCCAACCCTTCGTCATGTGCTATTCTCTGAAACTCTCTGTGCATTTTTTCCGATAGTTCATATTGCTTGAAAATATCGAATAGAAATTTCGCTTCCTTGTTTGTTTCGTCTATAAATTCTTCCGTGATGTAGGATTGGAATTTTACTGCGTGCGCCCCGCTTTTTTTTGCAGCTGCGATTGTTTTTTTGCCTATTTCCAAATCGCTGTTATGATTTAGCCCGATTTCTGCCACTAAAAACGGTTTTTCTTTTCCGCCGATAAGGCGCTTATTTTTTCCGATCGTAAAATCTTTCTTGAACATTGGTTATCTCTTGGAATTTTGTAGCCATTTTAAAGAGACATAATCTAAGGACAAGTTATATTTCCATCTTTTTGAAGCGCATTTGCGGCTGTAATTTTGATGTTTTCAAAAAAATCAGATATTCTAAAATGTGCACATAGTGAATAAAACATATAAAATACTTGTGCTAGAAGATGACCCTGCTTCCGTTCTTCTGGTTGAGAAAACGCTCGGCAGGTACAACTTTCAAATCGATGTTGCACAAAATGGCGTTGAAGGCCTCGTGAGGGTAAAAAAGAAAAAGTACGATTTGATCATAAGCGATATTATGATGCCGGGAATGGACGGCCTTGAGTTCGTCGAAAAGGGATCAAACTATACTGCGGGAACGCCGATTATTATGCTTACGGCTGCCGGTGATAAAAACCGAGTGTTAAGAGCAGCGCAGAGTCATGTTGCGCATTATCTTTTAAAACCGATTCGTCCAAGAGATCTCATGGAAAAAGTACTGGGAACTCTTAAGCTGGAATTGGGTAGCCTTGTTGACATTAAGCTTTTGCCGTTTAAATTAGTCTTTAAAGTAGACACGGAGAATGTGCTAAGAATTCAGTGGATAGGATGCCCGGAAAAGTTTAGCGAAGAATATGTCGTTAAAGAAATGGCTGATGCGGTAAAAAATTATCCGAAAGTGAAATCCTTTGTTTTTGAACTGGGGGCAAGTCTTGCGTATTTCGGCGATGCATTGCGCCTGATTGAAAATGCCGTGACTACCATCCTAATGAAGAATTCTTCTTTCTCTTGCAGCGATATTACTTTAAAAGGAGAATTTTTGAAAGAGGTTTCTGCCGATGAGTTTAAACCCTATAAATTCCTGTCAAAATGCAACTTGAATAATTAATCGTTCCAATGATATCCGCGCCATTGCCTCCGAATGAAGAGAATCGCGTAAAAGCTCTTGAAGAGTATGATATTCTCGATACAGAACCCGAAAAATCGTTTGATGATCTCACCAGAATCGCTTCAAATATCTGCGATGTTCCAATCGCCTTAATCAGCCTCATTGATGCGGGTAGGCAATGGTTTAAGTCGAGGATCGGATTAGACCCAAAAGAAACGTCACGCGACATTGCTTTTTGTTCCCATGCCATCCTGGAACCGTTTTCTATTTTGGAGGTTACCGATACACAGAAGGATGACAGATTTTTCGATAATCCGCTTGTAACTTCTGATCCCAAAATACGTTTTTATGCGGGCGTACCTTTGACGAATCCTCAAGGGCATTCCCTTGGAACTCTTTGCGTCATAGATCGGATTCCGAAAAAGCTGAATGATGTCCAAAGGGAGTCTCTAATTGCTCTGGCTCACCAAGTCGTTTTTCTTATGGAATTGCGGAAAATCGTTACTAAACAAAAAAGCATCATTGAAGAAAAGACCAGAGTCGAAGAAGCCTTGAGGAACAGTGAAGCAAAACTCAAGGGTATCTTTGACAGCACAAACTATGGAATTATTTCCACGGATCCAACAGGGATTATTCAATCATTCAATAGAGGAGCAGAAATTCTCCTCGGCTATAGTGCTGCTGAACTTATCGGAAAAGAGACCCCGGCAATTTTTCACGATGAAAGCGAAGTTTTTGTTCGCGCTAAAAAGTTGTCTCTTGAATTGGGAAGGGAAATCGAACCGGATTTTTCAGTTTTTGTCGAGAAGGCAAAAATGGGCAAGGTTGAAGAAAAGGAATGGACTTATATAAAAAAAGATGGAACCAGATTTCCGGTTCTGCTTTCCGTTACGCCTTTATACGACAATGATAAAAAGATCATCGGCTTTTTAGGCTTAGCTGGGGATATTTCTGACAGAAAAAAAGTCGAGATTGAATTCAGAAGAGCCAAACACGCTGCGGAAGATGCCTATGCAACAAAAACCAATTTTCTCGCGAACATGAGCCACGAAATCAGAACTCCAATGAACGGTATCATTGGGATGACCGAACTATTGCTGCAAACCGATTTGAATGAAGAACAGCTCGAATATGCGAGGATTATTAGTACGAGTGGAGAAAATCTTCTGACTTTAATTAATGACATACTGGACTTCTCTAAAATTGATTCAGGAAAAGTCGAAATCGTAAACAAGCCCTTTGACCTGCATGAATGCGTAGATGAAATTATCGAGATATTTTTTCCGAAGGCAAATGAAAAGAAATTGGACTTGTATTCGATAATTGATTCGAAAGTTCCGCAATTTGTTTCTGGAGATTACATGCGACTGCAGCAGGTCATAACCAACCTGATAAGTAATGCTGTCAAATTTACGGATGAAGGTGAAATTGTTCTGAGTGTAAGAGTGCTGGATCGGTCAAGTAGCAAAACACTAGTTCGATTTTCGATCAAAGACACCGGTATTGGAATTTCTCGAGATAAACACGACAAACTTTTCATGTCTTTTTCTCAAATCGATTCTTCTTCAACGAGACATTACGGGGGAACCGGGCTTGGCCTGGCGATTTCAAAAAAGCTGGTAGATCTGATGGGCGGGGAGATCGGGGTAGAGTCTCAACCAGGTGTAGGGTCTGACTTTCACTTTCAGGTTTGGATGGAAAATGAGGCATTTGGTGAAGTAACTGAGAAAGAGAAAGAAGAAAATGAATTTAACAAAAAAACGATTTTGTTTTTTTCCCTGAATAAATCCGTTCTATATAATTTGGAAATGATGCTGAATAACTGGGGAGCGGTTGTAGATTCAGCGGACTCTTTCGAGCGATTGTCGAAGATCATAGAAAGTAATAAAAATATTGACGTTGTTTTTGTGGATTATGATTCTGCAATTTCGGTTTATCCCAATATCGTAGAGGATATGCGGATGATCGAATATTTAGCCAAAACACCACTGATAATTATATCATCAGGAAATCAGGAAGAACTAACTGCAAAGAAACTTTCGGATGATTTTTTATTTTTATTATCGAAACCCGTATCGCAGAAAAAAGTGAAATTAGTTTTGCTATCGGCATTTTCCAAAAAGCAGATTTATTCTGAGAAAAAGAAATCTTTGTCTATATTACCTAATGAATTTTCCCAAAAATTTCCTGCGCGGATATTATTAGCGGAAGACAATTTATTGAATCAAGCTCTAATGGTCCGAATTCTTGAAAAAATGGGCTACCTCGCCGATAAAGCAAATGATGGCCAAGAAGTTCTAGAGTTATTAAGTAAAAATGATTACGATCTGATTTTTATGGATGTTCAGATGCCCGGGCTTGATGGCCTCGAAACAACCAAAAGAATTCGAAGCGATTTTAAGAATAATCGACCTGTGATAATTGCGATGACGGCAAATACGATGGAAGGCGACAGAGAAAAATGTATCGGCGCAGGAATGGACGATTATATAAGTAAGCCAATTGCAATAGAAAGTGTCAAAAATATACTTATGAAATGGTGCAAGAGAAATCCGGATGAAAAATGATTTGGAATTTTTCTAATCAGATAATTTGGAAAAGCGAGTAATAAACCATAGAAATAACAATTGTAATTTAAAATGGATTTGTTAAGATATGTCCTAGATTTCAACTTTGAGGTAGTGGACATGAAAAAATATCGTAATTCAACTCAAATCATTCTTAGCTTCATCATAGCGCAGGTATTTGCCTTGTCGTTGTTCGGTGATAGTTCAGAGAAGGATCTTGTTTCCGTTGCAACCTTTGTTTCCGGTGATGTTACCTACAAGCATGGTGGGAAGCAGGAGAAAGTAAAAGTAAATACTGTTTTCGGGAAAGAGGATGAAGTGATCACCAAAGCCGGCAAGGTTGATATTCAGGTGGGACCGAGTGCGGTACTAAGGCTAAATAATTATACAACTCTGAAATTTAAGGAATTGTATGAAGTTGGCGATGCACAAAAGATTAAACTCGCCGTAAATTCCGGTAATGTTTATACAAAGATAATTAAAAAGCTAACAAAAAATTCAGAATTCAATGTGGAGAATGACAATTCTGTGGCCGGTGTCAGAGGTACTGAATTTTTGATCAGCGAGACAAAGGACATGAAAAAGAAATACGATGATTCAGATGTCGAACCGGGGATCTATGTTAACGATGGAAGTGTTGAGGCTGAGAACAAAAATAATTCCGGGCAAAAAGAATCATTGTCAGCGGGTCAAGAAGTGGTTACCAAAGGTGGAGATTTTAAGAAGGGAATATTGCAGGAACACATTAAGCAGAAGATGGAAATTTTTAAAACTTTGGATGTAATGAAAGAGGAAAATTACAAAATGTTAAAGGAACAAAATAAGAAGACTCGCTCAATGATGGATGATATAATAAAAGGAAAAAACAACTAGTCCCTAGCTCCATTAAAGGTGAATTTTATGAAAGAAGTTAAAGTAATAGCTCATAGGGGATATAGTAGTCATTATCCGGAAAATACTATGTTGGCTTTTCAGCGAGCTATTGATGTTAAAGCTGATATGATTGAACTTGATGCCACGTTAACATCTGATTTTATTCCAATTGTTATTCATGACGACACACTGAAGAGAACCACTTCCGGGAAAGGGAAAGTGCGAAATGTTTCTTACAATGTAATTAGAGAATTTGACGCGGGATCCTGGTTTCATAGAGATTATCGGGGGGAGAAAGTTCCCTTACTTCAAGATGTATTGGCGCATATCGCAAGTTCTCCGGTTTCATTGAATATTGAAATTAAGGCCGAATCTCATGATAAAAGAGTTTCTGAAAAAAATATCGAATCACAAATAATTCCTCTTTTAAGAAATTATAAAATTTTGGACAAAACTATAGTTTCCTCCTTTGAACCGGATGTTCTGAAACGGATGAGAAAGCTTTCAGATAAAGTGAAGCTCGGTTTTATATTCGATCGTAAGAAAGGCAATATTTCGGATCCATTTCAGTTTGCAAAGGAAATCAATGCATATTCAGTCCATCTTCAAAAAAGACTAATACAGAAAGAAACTATTCAAAAAGCAATAGCAGCCGATTTGAAACTTTATGTTTTTACAGTAAATAAAGAATCTGATATGGAAAAAATGCTTAAATTAGGAGTAGACGGGATGTTTACCGATTATCCGGAACGTTTATTGAAGCTTCTTTCGGAGAGAAAATAAATTTTCACAGTTGCACTGTAGCTATTGCTAAAAGTTTGTTTCAACAGCTTATTCAGTTTGAAAACTATTGAATGAATTTGCCTCGCTATTTTTAGTGGCAGGCGTTTTCGAATTCGGATTTGAGGTGATGCGAGGAAAAATAGCAAATTTTTTCTGAAAATTTTTTTGATTTTTCTCGGAAATTTTTACATTTTTTTCATAATTTCTTTCATTTTTTTTACCTGTATGGTTATG
>CAYTEA010000049.1:0-13199 GCA_964436695.1 uncultured Leptospiraceae bacterium | reverse complement strand
TGTTTTTAACTTTGTTTGCATTTATTAGATGGCAGAGAATTTTTCTGAAACAATTAAAAAGTCATTTTGCTTTGAAAGCTGAATTATATTATTCTGCTGTCAGAGGGTCCTTTCAAAAATTTCTTGCAATTCAGGCTCTCTATACGTAAGGTGAGTGAGTTATTTATTTCAAAATACAAAAACACTGGAAAATAACTTGCAGAATGATATTTTTAGAGGCTCCCTTTATTTAATTTTAAGAAAAAAATTTCACTGGGACAACAGAGAATTAATCTTTCATTATCGTCTATCAAAAATTTCAGGGTTCAATAAAGATTCAAATACAGGTAAATTCATTTTTTTCTGAAGCAGATACTCTCTGGCAACAGGCAGACCGTTCCCGATAAAGTTAAAGAGATTTGCAGTGGAGACAGCGTCTACAAAGTCCATTGACAGCGCTTCCTCGAGGTGGAATTTATTCCCGACACCCCCGGACACAATCAGAGGCTTTAAAATATGCTCCGACAATTTTGAATATGCAGGAATATCCAGCCCCTGGCCAGTTCCATCCTGTCTCATGGAATGAACATACATTTCACCGACCTGCAAGGAATTTATATGTTTTGTATAGTCAACAATAGAATCTGAAATTCTGGTTTGCCCGTTCTCTATATAAACTTCTGGCTCACCGGATAGATTAAGATAAAAATCCACGGACGCAATCATGCTTTGCGCGCCATACACCTCTGCAATCGATTTCACAATTTCGGGTTTCTTGAATAGTACGGAATTCAAAACGATTTTATCCGCGCCTGATTCGAATAGTTTTTTTGCGTCCTGAAAATTTCTGATTCCCCCACCAGCGCTGACCGGAACGAATATTTCTTTGGCCAACTCTTTCAACACTTCACAGAAATTTTCAGAATTCCGATTATCTCGAGTCACATCCAGCACCACAAGTTCATCGATCGAAAATGCAATCTTTGGAAAATTATAATTCTTATTAAGCCAATCTAGATCACCGGCTTTTTGAAGTCTAAAATTCCGGCTAAGGCAGAAAAATCCAGAATTGTAGTGAAGAGTGAATATCAGCCTTTTTTTTGCCAAGACGCGACCGCCTCCAGAAAATTACTGATGAGCTTCAACCCGTTCTTCTGACTCAGCTCAGGATGAAACTGCGTCCCGAAAATATTTTCCTTTTCGAAAGCAGATACGAAATGCTCACCATCGTGCTCTGAATAAGAATATTTTATGCCTTCATTTGCATCGATAAGCCTGTAGCTATGTACAAAATAAAAATCCATTCCATTTCCTATTCCGCGAAATAATTCTGACCCACTGTTGTGATACACAGAATCAAAACCGATATGAGGCACTTTTCTTTTCGTGGAATCGAACTGACTAAAATGCCCACTAACAAGCCCAAGGCCTTCCGTAAAACCATCCTCATCGCTTGACGCACACAAAAGCTGCATACCGAGACAAATTCCCAAAGTAGGAATTTTTAAATCCTTTGCGCACTTGATTAAAGGATCAAATAGATTCAATTCGTGAAGCTTGCTTGCTGCTTTTCTGTAAGACCCGACTCCGGGTAAAATCAGACAGGAGCAATCTTCTAACCGCCTTCCTTCAGAAACCAGTTCATAGGGAGCTTGTAAATATTCCATTGCCCCCATGATCGAATAAAGATTCCCCGCACCGTAATTTACGATTCCAGTTAACATTCAAAGTCTTCACCCGGAGTGAAAACAGGCATCCACCTTCCATTCTCTATTCTGAAAAGAGTTCTGTTTGCCCATTTGCCCAGAACAGAATCAAATTCCTCCATGCTCATCTGATAGTAACTCAGATATTCCGGAATAAATTCTTCCGGGTACTGGTTGTCATACAATTTGATCAATTCAACCGCCTGGTCTCTCGTCATTGCCCCGCGTCGGATTTCGATCCCGGCATCCTGGGTCGCGCGGCCGAAACCGAATTTCAAATACATAATGTATGCGTGTAGGGCATACAAAGCCTGATCGTTCTGCGCAAAATTAGTGAAGGTTCCTGCATTAGGCGAATCCTGTTCCACAAGTCCGCAAAACTCTTTTGCAACAAGGTAGTTCCTATAGGAATCCCAGGCTTCATAGTAAGACCAATGGGTAAAAGAAAGATCCGCGCCATTGATCTCCGCATCCGAAGGGAAATTAAAAAAATACAATTCCTCGTCGGTCCCGCATTGGTGCAGAAATTTATCATGCCCGCCTTCGAGATAAATTTTTTTCATGTAATGGATATCATAGATCGGGTTGTATTTGGATTCGGTCGATCCTCCATATTCAACCTCTCCGTCCTCTCCATAAAATATCAGGGGGATTTTAAAATTAATGGCTATGCGTATTACTGCAGTCATAATCGCAGTAAGCCAGCCGTAATAGGGAAATCCTTTCTCGATAAAGCCCATTTTGTTCATTCTTCGCATGACTTCAGAATCAGGTGTAACATGAATATGGTCGTATCCGCTCTGGGTGAAATTAAGTAAATTTTTCTTCCCTAGATCCAACTCCAGAGGAGGCCGGATCGTTATAGTAAGAGGACGCATTTTGTACTTGTGCTTTAAACAGTATGATACATAGGAACCATCCTTCCCTCCACTTACAGGCACTATGCAATCAAATGTAGCGCGCTTATTTTTATTTTTCTCCAATAGCTCCAATAGTTCTTTTTCGCGTGAAGCCCATTCCATTGTCTTTTTCTCCTCCATCCACTGACACGCATTGCACCACCCTCTATAATCAAATTCGATCCTGGGCCGAGTGGACATATTCATGCAATTTTTGCAATATACTATTTTTTTCATAGTGTAACTTCCTTATTAAAGTGCAAATCCGTCATCAACAACTATATTCTGCCCATTTACAAAACGGGATTGGTCAGATAATAAATACAACAACGTTCCGTTCAGATCTTCCGGATCCAGCATTCCTTTATTCAGGGAATTCTCTTTGTATTTTTCCAAAAAGCTTTCCGGTTGCGAGTTAACAATTCCACCGGGGCTTATGCAATTCACCCGAATATTTCTGCCCTTTAGATACTTCGCCATATATTTTGTAAGATGGATCAATGCGGATTTTATTGCAGCATATTCCACCGGCATCGTCATCGCGGTGTTTTCATAAATTTCAAATCTGGGAGGAACTATACCATACACGGAAGACAAGTTGATTATATTCCCCTCACCCGTTTCCGAAAAATATTTCGCGAACTGCTGAGACAACAGAAAATCTCCGCCAAGATGAATTGACAAATTTTCACAGAAGTCAGAGTATTCCACATCAAAGAAATGCCTTCCGTAGTTTTTATTTCTAGGGTAGACAGTGTTGACTAACGCATCCACTTTTCCAAAACAGGATACGGATTTCCGGATCGCTTCCAACACCGAAGTTTTTGAATTTATTTCGAGTTCAACGGAAAGTATTCTTTTCCCGTTAAATTTCTTCAGAAGCTCTGCCTTTAGATTTTCAACTGAAGAAATATCAATGTCCGCTAGCACTACAGAGCATTCTTTCTCCAGTAGAGCGAAAGAAAAATTTTTCCCGATCAGCCCGGCGGCCCCGGCAAGAAAAACGACTTTACCTCTGGGCATCCAGCCTCATCCTCATGATAAATTCAACAAATTCAAAATCGAGTTCACTGTCTATATCAATCGATCTTTCTTCCGGCATAACGTACAGCCCGGTATCTGGATGAAAGAGGCCTTCTCTTTCAAGAAGCGCGGCACGCTTCCACACATAAATCGAAGCGTTCATATCAAAACAAGCAGGTGCATCCTGTCTTCTCACTATCGGCTTATCCGGCTTTTTGGATAGTGAAACCCTTCCCTCCGAATCCAGTTCCACTAGATTAAAATACGGAGAACGCCTTGCCGGCATAGCTGTGATTACATTCCCGTATTTTTTATCTTCCAGAAGCCTGACACAATTCACCACATCCTCCGCGTTTCTGAGAGGAGAAGTCGCGTCCATATCCGTAATTATATCAAAAGCAACTCCATAATGTTTCTCGCTTTCAACTAACGCATGACGGATGACTGGAATTTTCGCTGCTGTATCTGTCGCAATCTCCGGAGGCCTCTGAAAAAAAACCTCCGCACCGAAGTTCACGGAGGTCTCAGCAATCTTATCGGAATCCGTGCTCACTACGATATGATCGAATATTTTTGCTTCCAGCGCGGTTTCAATCGAGTAGCCTATCAGGCTTTTTCCGAGGAGCTCTCGGATATTCTTATTCAAAACTCCTTTGGACCCGCCCCTTGCGCATATCGTACAAAGTCTTTTCATGACACAGCCTGATTTTTCAGAGACTCTGCTTTTATTTTATCAATCCAGTAATTGATCTTAAGCCCTTCCTGAAAAGTGCAAAGATTCTGAAATTGATTTTCCATTACCGAAATATGCATTTGCCTGTATGTATAATTTCTTTCTTCTTTCGGAACGAAAATATTTTCAGCATTGCCGTGAATATCTGTAATCTGCAAAGTCGAAGAAACCAGATCTGCAATAATCGTTTCAGAATTCGTATGCACATAGATCCTTCTAATGAGAGCCTTACTAATGTAATCCATGCTGATTGAAAAGACCGTATTCTTTTCAGTGTATCCTTGCACGATAGCAATATCTTCAGAATTGATTTCCAGGTCAGATCTGTGCGTTATGAGAGATGAAAAGCTTCGAATTTCCCCGAATAGATAATGAAGCAAATCCATCTCGTGGCTCAGGTCCAAAAGCACCCCTCCTCCTTCTTCCGATTTCGAACTATAACCCAATCTGTAATCTCTGTCCGGCCTCCAGGAAGGAAGATGCTGCCCAACATAAAAATTCGCATACAACACAGGACTTTTCATAATCTCTTTTAATCTCACTACAACCGGATGAAACCTCAAATTGTACCCTACAAAAATTTTCTGGTTTCCTAAAAAAGAATTCTCCTGAAATTCTCTAAAGAGAGGTTTCTCAACAAGCACAATCGAATTTCGCGCAATCTCCGAGACTTCTTTCAGATCTGAGAAATGGTTTCCCGTGGGAGATGCAATGACAATATATCCGTAATCATTTTCCGAGAATGCCTCCCGGATAGTTTTATAAATTTTCGATCCCTCTATTTTTTGCGAAGATACTACATGGACTTCTGAAATTCCAGACAGGCCTTTCAGAATCTCATAATGCCTTCTACCAATGGAGCCAAAAGATAAAACAAGGGACCTCATATAAATTTCAGCTTGGTCGCTTTCTCCACAGCAAGATGATATTCTTCCCACTGGCCCATGTCGATCATTTCATTCGATGAAGGAAACACACCTACCTTCAGTCCATTTTCTTTTGCATTCCAAAGAAGTGTGGGCATGTCAATATATTTCCCGTCTTCAACAAATTGAATTACGGAAGGCTCAAGAACATAAATCCCGGCATTGATAATAAAATCAAATTCGGGTTTTTCTTTCATAGAAATAAGGCTTCCCTCCTGGATATCCATTACCCCATAGGGTATTTTCAAGTTTTGAATAACACCAACGATTGTTGCATCATTTATATTTTTTTTGTGATACCAGAAAAGTTCGTCAAAATCCAGATCCATAATTATATCGCAGTTGGATACAAGAATAGTATCCTGAACAGAGTCCCTTATCAAAGATAAAGACCCGGCCGTTCCTGAAAAATTTTTCTCCTGCACAAATTGGATATCGTATTCTTCCGCATTTTCAGAAAAATACGATTTTATCATTTCGGCTTTGTAATTCAACGATAGGATGAACTTTGAAAATCCATAGTGCTGAAAACGCTTCATGATAATTTCCACAATCGGAACCTCACCCAAAGGAATCAAAGGTTTTGGAAGTACATTCGTGAACGGTTTCAACCTTGTGCCTTTCCCTCCAGCAAGAATAAAAACGGGGTTGTTTTTCTGGCCGAAGTGAACAGAATGCTTCTTATCTGTGAGATTCTTCCATAAAATGATGTCCACAATTCTATCCGAAGAATCCAAAATCGGAATTTGCGTTATCGATTTCTCCAGCATCATTCCTTCCGCTTTTTCAATTTCCACCTCATACAGAAATTGAGGAGTCCTCGACATTACCTCGGTTACATTTTTCGAGAGGTCGAGGTCTCCTACGAGCTCCCTACGTATATCACCGTCGGTAATCGTTCCGAGAAGTTGCAGTCGCTCATCGGCAACGAAAAGAATCTGCATAGTATTCTCATTCAACTGTTTGATAGCATCCTTGATAGATGCGTTAGGCGATATGATTACTTTATCAAGCATGCTCATTTTAGACTGTTCCTCGTTTTACTCGAACCATTTTATGACACGGAATGACTCTGCGTATTCACAGCCGGACTGGGACCCGCGCAGTACTGCGAGTGAACGGATGGATTCAACGCTTCTTGGAAAAGGATGATCGCCAAGTTCTGAACCATAAATTTTCATAATCTCAATTTTTTTATCCAGAAAACCGGATACATTGAAAAAGTAATTTGGCTGGAATTCTCCATCCCCGAAATTTGTCTCAGAAATAATCTCCATTGCAAGAATTCTTTTGATATAAGGATTTCTGAATTTTTTTGATGCAGACAAAACTGCCTTATACGCAATTACATGATCGGAATGGGGATCAGCTTTCCAGGGAAGCAATATTGTTTCCGGTTTGAATTTCTGAAAAACCTCTGATATCAAAGAAACGATTTTTCCCAAAGGATATTTATCCAACCCCATCGGTTCAAGTTCCAGATTTATAACCTCATCGAATCCGTAGCATTTTGCAACTTCGCTTATTTCTTTGTTTCTGCTCAATACTCTGGATTTATCCCAACCGTATTCTTCTTTAACATTTGTTAAATTCAGCCAGTACATCCTTGCCCCTTCCGACTTCAGCCGAAGTAAGGCTCCCCCAGCTCCAAGGGTCTCGTCATCCGGATGAGGAGAAACTATCATACATGATTTCATAGATATAAACCCACCTGTAATTCCACAGCCGGCTCAACATCCTCCAGTAATAGCGCATAACGCCCGCATTTAATCATAGGCTTTCCGTCAATCGAGCCAATAACTTTTCCCGGCTCTATGTTTTCCGGAATATCCTTTCTAATCACTTGCGATTTCCAGATTTTGTATTCATTGCCGCAATTTAAGAAATGTGCGCCTACGTACGGAGAGGTTAATGCACGGATTAGATTATGAATAGTATCTGCGCTCATTCTCCAGTCAATCTGTCCGTCTGCCTTTGTGCGTTTTCTCCAAGTGTTTGAAACGGAGTTGTTCTGGGGAATCCTCGGATATTTGCCAGACTTCAGAAGAGGAAGAAACTCCCTTATCTGCCCCATCGCAGATTCGCTGATTTTATCATACAAGGTTCTTGCGTCATCTGTTTCGTCTATTAAAACATCTCTCTGTGAAAGAATATCCCCGCTATCCGCCCCGCTATCCATAAAAAAAAATGTAGACGCCGTCTTCTTCAAGCCCAAAGCAAGAGCCCATATCAATGGATGCCTCCCTCTGTTTTGAGGAAGGGCCGCAGGATGATAGCCAATTACACCTTTAGGAATAAGATTCAAAAGTGGCTTCTTTATCAGGCGAGACCAACCGAAGCAAAAAACCACATCCGGCTTTTTATTTCGTATCCAACTTAGAGAATCCTCCGAGTTTATGTCTTCGATATAAATACAGGGAATCTTTTTTTCTATACAAATATTTTGAAGATTGAAATGGTCGGAGTTAAAATCGGATTTTTCAATGGTGCAAACTCCAACAACATCGGCATTCAGTTCGAATAGAAGATTCAAAGCTCTTCTGGAAAATTCAACCGCTCCGATAAAAAGGATCCTCATGATTTTTTTAGATCGAAAAATTTTTTCTTTAGAATCCCTGCGAGAGGAAAAATCGTCAATACTTTTAAAATCTTTTCGCTTGCGCCTCCCTCTCCGTAAGGGTTTTTCGTATTTTTTAGCGTTTTTTGAAACTCCACCGAATATACTTTTTCTATCGCGTGTAAAATTTCCTTTTCAACGGGTATGGAATCTATTACGCTACTTGCCCTGAGTCTCCCTCTTTGTCTGTCTCCGATATTTACAGTAGCTTTGTTAAAGGAAGGCACTTCGATAAAACCGCTGGACGAATTTCCTACAACACAATCAACGAATTGTAGACATGAAAGATATTTCAACTGTCCGAGAGAAATAAAAGACTTTGCGCTTTTATTTGTACTGCAGAATTTATGAATCAGATCAAATATCGCTCTGCCCTCGGTATCCGCATTCGGCATGGTAAAGAGTATTCCCGTATTGTCGAGTTTTGACAGCGCATCGACTAATTCCTTAAACTGGGAAACGGAGGTTGATTTCTCCAGAGTTACAGGATGAAAAGTAACGAGAAGATTTTTCTTCAGGAACTGAAATTCGAGTTCTCTTTCCAGCTCGCTCTTGCCCAAAAGTTTCAATTTTCGAATTGCATCAATCCCCATTCCTCCGACTTGAAAAACTCTTTCCGGCTGTTCACCAAGCTGGATCACCCTGTTGCGATATTCTTCCGCAGCTACAAAGTGCAGGTGTGACATTTTCGTGATCGAATGTCTTATGGATTCATCTATGAGGCCTTCTGTCGCCTCACCTCCGTGGATGTGGGCAATCGGAACCCGTTTTACCATTGCTGCTACTGATGCCGCTAGAATTTCAAACCTGTCTCCGAGTAACACCACAATATCAGGATTTAATTCCTCGAAAGCATCGGAGAATCCGATTATACCAAGTCCAATGGATTTTGAAATCGAGGAAGAGGTATCAGCGCTCAAGAGCATCTCTACTTTCTTGTTTATATTAAAGCCGTCTTTTTCAATTTCCCGGTAGGTCAACCCGAATTCCGGGGAAAGGTGCATCCCGGTCGCTATTACCTGCAATTCCAGTTCCTCTGAACTAGAAATCCCTTGCATTAGCCACCTGAGGAGGCCGTATTCCGCACGTGTTCCGGTTACGACACAAACTTTTCTTTTTTGGAGTTCAGAACTCATACGTTTCACTTTCGATCACTTTAAATTTCAATCAGCTCATCCTTTTGAAAATCACGAATTGCTTTTCTGCCTGAAATATTTTCCCAGTTCATGGGAGATATTCCGCTTCCCGGTCTTTTGACAGCAAGGTTCGACGCTGAAAATTTTTCACCTGCTCGGATTCGTTTTGAAGCTACAATTGACTTTCGCACTATTGGAATATTTTTGATTTCGCTTCGGCAAGGCGCCTTAACCCCATTCCCAAGAGCCGCTTCTATATTTCGTATTGAAGCAACCATTTTTTCCAGTTCATCCGGCTCAAGGCTTGCTTTGTGATCCGGCCCCGGAAGATTTCTGTCTGTCGTAAAATGCTTTTCGATCACACATGCGCCCAATGCAACGGCTGCAACCGCCACTTCAATACCGGGGGTGTGATCAGAATAGCCAACCTTTACGCCTAACGCATCTCTTATACCAAGCATCGCACGCAAATTCACGTCTTTCATCGGAGTCGGATATTCCGTAGAGCAGTGCAAAACAATAATTTTACTTCTCGGCGTCCCGGCTTTTACGAGAACGCCTATCGCATCCTCTACCTCTCCTAGCTTTGCCATCCCCGTCGACAGAATAATTTCCTGACCAAAACTTCCAATTTTCTTCAGATAAGGGAGGTTTGTAATTTCACCGGAAGGAATTTTCCATGTTTTAATCCCAAGTCTTTTTAAGAGGTCTATACTTGGAAAATCGAAAGCAGTAGAAAGAAAACGTATTTTGACCTTTTTGCATTTTTTTATCAGATGAATATGGTCTTCTTCTTTCAGTTCTAGTTTTTTTAGCATTTCACATTGAGATAATTCTTCTTTCATATTCGATTTTTGGTATTCTGCTCTTTCCGCAAATTTAGATGCAATTTTTTCCGATTGAAATGTCTGAAATTTTACTATATCCGCTCCGGCTTTTTTTGCCGCGGTAATAAGACGCTCCGCAATTCGGAAATCCCCATTGTGATTCACCCCGGCTTCTGCAATTATCAAGACCTTTTCTTTCATGAATTATAAATGCTGTTCGCTTTAACAAAACTATTTTCAGGAACAATGGAAGTTTGCTTTGTAACCGCTCCACTTCCGATAAAAGAATTGCAGCCAACCTGAGTCTCCCCGTTTACGATAGCTCCTGTTGCAATATGGCAAAAATCTCCGATCGTAGCGTCGTGCTCTACAAGCGCCTTGGTATTGATTATACAGATTTTACCAACGGATGCATGTGCATTCACTATTGCGTGGTGCATGATAATAGAGCCTTCGGAAATTCTGCTGTGTTTCGAAACATAGGCAAGTGGAGAAACAATGACCGGGAAATGCACATCGAATCTTTTTAATTCAGTATATATTTTTATTCTAGGCTGGGAACTTCCGATCTGACCTACCGTGATATGAAAGTTCTTGAATTCCTTTTGCAGAAAATGAAAGTCCTCATCGGATGCGATGATTTCATAGCCAAGCACCTTCTGTCCGCGCTTTTCTTTTTTATCGACGATGCCTTCAATTTTAAATTTTCGCTCGGATTCTATGACGTCTATGCAAGATAAGCAATGCCCGCCTCCTCCGATCAAAATAAGCGGATTCAAAGCCTGACACTGCTTGGTATGTTCACGATTCTCTCGCTCAACTCTCTTGCATTTTGCAGATTATCTGTGTGGCAGTTTTTGTACATCGGCAGAGTATTCAAAAGCCTCCATGCAGGACGCGTCATCACTTTCCTTGAGTTCGTATATCTTAGAAATTCATCCCTTTCACTTGTGTCTTTCAATAGTATCGTGTTCAGCCAGTAGTTCGCTTTACACCCTTCTTTTTCCGTAACAAATTGCACGTTCGAACCTTGAAAGAAATTTTTGTATTCGTTCGAAAGTTCCCGCTTTTTCCGAAGAAATCCGTCAAGCTCCTCAAGCTGGGCACATGCGAGCGCAGCATTCAGATTCGGCATGCGATAGTTGAAACCCAGTTCATCATGGGAATATTCCCATTCGTGGGGGATTTTTGCAGTCGTAGTTATGTGCTTGATTCTTTTCCCAAGCGCAACATCATCCGTTATAATAGCGCCCCCTCCTCCGCAAGTGATCGTCTTGTTTCCGTTAAAACTAAATACCCCAAGCTTCCCAAAAGTGCCTGTATGTTTTGAATTCACATAAGAACCCAGCGATTCCGCTGCATCTTCAATTACTGGTAAGCCGTATTCACTGCAGACCGCAACAATCTCTTCTATATCCGCCGGAAATCCGAAACTGTGCACTGGAACGCATGCTTTGATTTTTCTGCCGGTGGATTTATTGATTAATTCTTCTCCAATTACCCGAGTATTGTTTTTTAGAAATTCCTTCAGTGAATTAGCGGAAAGCCCAAGGCTGAATTTATCCACATCCAAAAATAAGGGAACTGCCCCGGTATAGGCAATCGCATTCGCTGTCGCTACAAAACTCAATGGCTGAGTTATCACTTCATCTCCGTGTGCTACGCCAATCGAGTGGAGTGCAACATGAAGCGCGGAAGTGCCGTTTACAGCCGCAACTGCCAATGCTGTTCCAGTAAACTTTTTCATCATCCCTTCAAATTTATCCACATACGGGCCGACCGATGATACGAATGTAGAATCGACAGCATCCAAGAGATATTTTTTTTCGTTCCCTGCAAATACCGGAGCATGCAGAAAAATTTGCCCGTCCATATTTCCGTAATAGTTTCGGACAAAGTCAATGAACGAATCAAACATTGTATATATCCGGTTTATAGCTTTTCAGATTTTCGGAAATTAAAAACCAGTCTATGGTTTTCTGTAGGCCAATCCTGAATCCATCAATCCCGCCGAATTCCGGTTTCCAGTTTAGGATTTTTTTTGCTTTCTCGTTGGAAGCCCAAAGCCTTTCCACTTCACTCTTCTCTGGCCTTAATCTTTGATCGTCAGACTCAATTTCGACTAACGCACGCATCAGTTCGGAAATCGTTTTGGCCGTTTCTCCAATGGAGATTTCGAAATTGCTTCCAAGATTTACCACCTCCCCTACCGATTTCTCTGCTTTCAGCGCTGCTATAAAACCTGAAACCGTATCTTCCACGAAATTAAAATCTCTCGTAGGACGCACAGACCCCAGTTTGATTTTTTTACTTCCGGTTGCAATTTGTGTGATAATCGTCGGGATTACAGCACGCGCCGACTGCCTCGGGCCATAGGTATTAAATGGACGGACTATAGCCACAGGAGTGCCGAACGATTTGTAAAAACTCATCGCAATCTGGTCTGCCCCGATCTTACTTGCAGAATAGGGAGACTGCCCCTGAAGAGGATGGTCTTCTGTAATTGGAACAAAGCGCGCCGTTCCGTAGACTTCGCTCGTTGAAGTGTGGACTACCTTTGAAATCGAAAGGTCTCTCGCTGCCTGTACGATATTCAGAGTCCCTCGTATATTCGTATCCACATAAGTGTCCGGAGAATGGTAGGAATACGGAATCGCAATCAATGCCGCAAGATGAATGACCGCGTCACACCCTTTTACAGCAGCCCTTACCCCGTATGGGTCACGGATGTCTCCGGCAAATACTTCAAACTTCCCTTTCACGTCCGGTGACGAGTGATCGAGCCAACCCCATGAATTGAATGAATTGTAATAAACAAATGCCCGTACATCGTTTCCTTCCCGCACAAGGGCTTCGGTAAGGTGAGAACCAATAAATCCATCAGCGCCGGTAACTAAGATTTTTTTCATAAATATTCATCCCTGAAAAATTCAAAAAGCGAATTTTTCTAATCTTAAATACCGAATTTTTAATAAAGATAGCAAAACAAGAAAACAATTTTTTCTAAACAATTTTGAAAAAAAAAAAAGAGCCCGAAGGATCTTTCTTAAATTGAAACCTGCTCCTGCAAGTAACGCATTGATTCTATCTCCTGTTCGTCCTTTTAGAAAGTTCCTATCCATACTTTTATCAAATTTAATATGACACATTATCGGTTCAGCTCCATTTCTACGAATTATTCTCTTTTCGAGTAATGGTCTCACCTTACGTATAGAGAGCCTGAATTGCAAGAAATTTCTGAAAGGACTCTCTGACAGCAGAATAATATAATTCAGCTTTCAAAGCAAAATGACTTTTGAATTGTTTCAGAAAAATTCTCTGCCATCTAATAAATGCAAACAAAGTTAAAAACA
>CAYTEA010000048.1:0-13289 GCA_964436695.1 uncultured Leptospiraceae bacterium | reverse complement strand
ACCTTGAATTTATTTTTGACATTACAGGACTGAGTGAAGAGGATTTGAAGAAAGCGGGAGTCATTTGAATTCGGTACACCCAGCACCAGTTTCGCAAGTGCTGACAGGCCACAGCCCCACAAAGTTTGGAAGCAGTGAGGCTTGACAAGCCCTGCCCCACTTTTTTCTGTGAGGGGTCCTTTTTTCGAATAATAGTTTTTAAGAGATCATCATTCGATCAAGCTACCGATTCCGCTATCGGTAAATATTTCCAGTAATATAGAGTGAGGAATTCTTCCGTCAATGATATGGGCTCTTTTTATTCCACGATCAATTGCACTAAGGCAACATTCTACTTTTGGGATCATTCCCCCTGAAATGCTTCCGTCTTTGATATAGCCTTCTATTTTTTCTTTGTTTAAACCTGTTACCAGTTTTTTATTGATTAAGATTCCTTCTGTGTCAGTGAGTAAAATCAATTTTTCAGCTTTTAAAGCCCCTGCTAACATTCCTGCCATGGTATCCGCATTGATATTCAGGGGCTCTCCTCTATCCGATTCCGCAACCGGAGAGACTACCGGAATGAATCCTTCTTTCTGCAAGGATATAAGAATGTTTTCATTGATCGTTTTGATCTTGCCAACAAGTCCTATATCGATAGATTCTATTATGCCTTTTTCGTTCTCAAATTGCAGAGACTCTTTTTCCGCAACTGCGAGCTTTCCGTCTCTCCCGGAAATTCCGATAGCCTTCCCGCCGACCGAATTGATTCGGCTGACAATCTGTTTGTTCACCTTCCCCGTAAGAATCATTTCGACTACTTCCATTGTTTGACTATCCGTTATGCGATGCCCTCTCACGAACTCGGTGGAAAGCCCTAGTTTTTCCACCATCTGATTGATTTCCGGCCCTCCTCCGTGAACTACAATCGGATGAATTCCTAGGTATTTCAACAGCACAATATCTTTTGCAAAAGATTCCTTCAAATCCTCTTTCGCCATTGCTGCCCCACCGTATTTTATCACTATGATTTTGCCCGCAAATTTTGTTATATATGGAAGCGCTTCCAGAATATGATTTACTCTCTCCAGATTCTCGTTCATAAACTCTCCTAAGAAATTCGATGTTTCATTAATCTACAATTACTCTGGGGATACTTTCATGAATCCCCGTTACGATCTCGTAATTGATCGTTCCGATTGAATTGGCAATGTCATCGGCAGAGATGTTTTCTTTGCCCGACTGTCCGATCAAAACTACTGTGTCGCCTAACGCTGCTTCACGGATATGAGTGATGTCAACCATACACATATTCATGCATACTCGCCCGATAATTCTTGCTCTTTCTCCCCGTATCAAGACATTCCCATGATTGGAGAGTCTTCTGTCCATCCCCTCGAAATATCCTACGGGGAGCACTGCGACTTTTGTGGGATAATTTGTCTTGTAAGTGGAGCCGTAGCCGATCAGAGAACCCGTTTCGAGTTCCTGGATATGAACTATTCTGGTTTTCCAGCTAAGGGCGGGCGTTAGGCGGAACTCATTTCTTCCCGTAAAAGACAGGGAAAGTTTAGTCTGCATGCTCGGCCAGAGGCCGTAAAGGGATATTCCTATTCTAACCATATCAAAATGTGCTTCGTCAAAAAGAATGGTCGAAGCCGAAGACGCTGCGTGTGCCGTTAAAGTTTTGTAGCCAAGGCCTTTGGCAGCGTCTATGTATTCGTGAAAAAAAGATAACTGCATTCTGGAGTAAGAATGTTCGGTGAAATCTTCCGTGCTTGCAAAGTGGGTCATGATCCCGTCTAGCCTGAGATTTTTCTTTTTGATTTGTTTTAGCAGATTGTGCAATACCTGTCCGCTGTAACCAAGTCTTCCCATTCCGGTGTCGGTTTTGAGATGAATTTTCGGCGGACTATCAAGCAAATTCAGTATTTCAATTTCATCCATCCTGGACACAACAAGCGTAAATTTGGGGTCTCCCACAAGATGAGCATTTTCTTTTAAATCCGGAATTTCCCCCATGATTAGAATCTCTGTGTCAGGAAATTTCTTTCGTAATAGGAGAGCTTCATTTAGGGAATTGACGCCGAAAAGGTCAGCACCGCAGGAAAATGCAATCTCCGCTATTTCCCGTATTCCGTGTCCGTAAGCATTGGATTTTATAATGGCTGCAAATCGTACATGAGGAGATAGGATAGATCTAAAGGAACGAATATTCGTTTCTATTGCGCTTTTTGATATTTCTACCCAGCTGGAGTGCAAAATATTTTTCTCCGTTATTCAATTTTACAATAATTTTCCTCTTGCCAATTTAGTCCTTTAAAATATTCTTTTAGCCTGACCAGAAATTTTTGAAGGAAAAAAATGAAATATACTGTATCACATAAATTCGAAGTGCCTCTTGCGGAGCTCCTGAAAGCAAGGGAAGACCGTTACAAACAACTCGATAAATTTCCCGAGTTGAAAAATGTCACTCTTCTTGAAGAGAAAAAAGAAGGTGCAAAAATCTTTCAGAAAAGAAAGGTAAGTCTGGGTTCATCCCTTCCTCCGGTTATTGCGACACTTTTAGACGATCCTTCTTTGATTGAGGAATCAAGTTTTGATCTGGATACGAATACCCATATTTTTAAGTTGGCTCCTCCGAATAACGATAAAATTGTCACAATAAAGGGGACGAGTGTGTATAGGGAAGTTACCCCTACTTCATCCGAAAGAGTTTACGACGTGGAGGTGAAATCAGAGGTATTTCTTGTAAGCCCTCTGATTGAAGCTGCCATTGAAGAAATCCATAAACACAGTCTTGAAAAGGATAGGGCATCCATCAATAGCTTTTTGGGAAAGTAGGCTTTTTGATTAGAAGCCCTGACTTAAAATCCGAATAACTTTAAATTCCCTTGTCTTTTTTGTATAGCGTGGACGGTATGCAAATGTCCATTCGCGCACACTGGATTGAATCTATCGCCGTGTAGTTCCAATTTCGGGACAACAATCGGCTCAAGTAAATTCGCAGATCCTGTTTGTGAAGTTGTTCCGGAATTTGCGCCATTGAAAAGTAAATAGTCGTTGGTAGTATTTTTCACTACTACAAAATTCGATCCACCCGAAGTAACCCCTGTTGTATTACCCGCAAAACGGTATGCTACCGATGGAGAAATGGCTGCGCTCACCGGTCCGGTTCCAGCCGCAGAAAAACCGCCGTTAGCATAAAGTCCCGCCAGATCGGACGGAAGCGGATATGTTGAACGGACAGAATCGATCGATGAGACGAGGGTAGTGTTCCCGAAATATGTATTTGTGATGCTTGAATAACCCAAAGACTGGCCGAGAAAAGAAGCCAGCATTCTTTTGAACATATCCGAGGCCGAACTGTTTGGGTTTAGAATTGATGCGTTATACGAACTTGCGGATTTGAAAACCTCCATAAGGTTAGAAGCAGTATCTGCTCTTATGCCTGAAGAATTTCCAACCACAGTTTTTTTAAAGAAGGCGTACTTCTGCGCTGTCGTGCTGCCGGAATTTTCGTAGATATATTTCATAAATGAGTAAGCATAGGCGTAGTTTCTCAAAGCGGATGACCAGGTAATAATCGAAGTGCCGCTTACTCCACCGGAACACGAGCTTGATGTCCCTCTAAAGCAGGAAATTCTGGAGGTTTGAGGGCCGAATCCGGTAATATCGCTTGCGACTTCGCTTGTTCCCTCGTTAATCCATGTATCATCTTCTGCATTTGCAATAACTTCGTACTGAAATCTGATTAGGTGCTGTAATTCATGGGCGGCAGTGGACAAAAAATTTCCTGGACTGACTGCTTCCAATTGCACTAGCTCCTTTCCGTCCATATACAAGATTTCTTTTTCGTTGGAACGGATTTTCTGATTTGGATCGTCGGTATAAAAATTAATCGGATCAAAAAAGCCCGCGACAAAACCTGATGTGGAGGTAGCACCATCGATAATGTCTAGAACAACTATCGTGA
This sequence comes from uncultured Leptospiraceae bacterium, assembly GCA_964436695.1. Taxonomy (GTDB): domain Bacteria; phylum Spirochaetota; class Leptospiria; order Leptospirales; family Leptospiraceae; genus JABWCC01. Next base: position 9,334 of record CAYTEA010000048.1, on the reverse strand, counting down.
CTTTTCCATCGCGATCTATATCCGGAGGCGAACCAAATGCTTCGATTTCCCTGTTAATAATTTGGCTATCGTAGGTTGCCAAGAGCGAAGAATAATTTAAGCCGGTTGAGAGATTTTTCTCAACGTAAATCTTTGCATAATTGCTTTCTGCTTGAAGAGTGGTTTTTACGCAATAGGATACATTGGTGACAACATTTCTTACCCAGAAATCTCCACGCGAATTTTTACATGCTGCATCGTCAATCGCTAGGTAGAGAAGGGAAAGGAGAAGGAGGGAATTATCCTTTTTTTTCGCGGTATTCACATTCACTATGCCGCAATTGGTTAAATAAAACACGATTAGGAGATTGATTAGGAATTTTTTGTTATTTTTAAAATAGATCATTAGTTTTTTCATATATTACAATATTAATAGTACTGTTGTATATTAACAAGAAGATTTCGTGCTCCTGCTTCCTTGAATTTTATAAGGCTCTCTTATATCCGGTAAGTTCACGTTGAAATCTTTTTTGTTTCTGGTAACGAAAAGGCACCCTTCTTCTCTTGCAGTTGCATAAATTATCGCATCGGGAAGTTTCAGCTTCATTTCAACTCTGAGGTCGAGTGCTTTTTCTGCAATTGATGCACTTAGGTCACAAATTGAAAATTTTTGCAAAAATTTCCTTACTTCTGATCTGTCTTCCCGATCCGTTCCAACCATAATTTCCATCCAGGTTATCCTGCTGATAAGTTTTGGCGAATATTTCTCTATTTCCTTAAAAGCACTTTCGATGCCATTGAGATAATCGATCAAAATATTCGTATCAAACAGGGCTTTCAACACTCCCACTCTTTTCTGATTTTTTTTTCGTAGGCAAGAGCATCTCTATGTTTTTTTCTCCAAATTCCAAAAGCAGATTTTTTATCGGATGAGGGGGCTTTTTTCTGAATATAGTTATCAATAGCCCTTCTGATCAGCTCTGCTCTTGACAAATGTTCTGCCTTCATCAGAGCATCAAGATTTTCCAATTGGTTTTTGTGCAGTTCAATGATTGTTCTCATGATGACGTCATCATATAGCATTATCACTAGAATGTCAATTTAAAAAGGATGTTTAAAGGCCGACTATTTTAGAGTTTGCCGATCAACTGGCTATGCTTTTTTCTCCAATACGTCCAAGACTTTCATGGCCGCTTCAGGAATAACTGTGCCGGGGCCGAAAATTGCAGCTACGCCTTCTTTATACAAGAAATCATAATCTTGAGGTGGAATGACTCCGCCGGCAATGATTTTTATATCGCCTGCATTTTCTTTTTTTAGAATTTTCACTAGTTCCGGAATGAGGGTTTTGTGCCCTGCGGCTTGCGAGGAAACTCCGATAATGTGAACGTCATTCTCGATTGCCTGTTTTGCGACTTCTGCAGGAGTCTGGAATAGAGGAGCCACATCCACATCGAACCCCATGTCGGCAAACGCGGTTGAAATAATTTTTGCTCCTCTGTCGTGTCCATCTTGCCCCATCTTGACTACCATCATTCTAGGGCGCCTGCCTTCTTTTTTTGCAAACTCCCCTACCCTCTGAACGACTTGATTGAATACATCGCTTTTTTGACTCAAATTCGAATACACTCCACTGATCGTGCGAATTACCGCTTTGTGGCGGTCAAAAATTTTCTCCATTGCAAAGGATATTTCGCCTACCGTAGCCCTGAGTCTCGAAGCAGATATTGCCAGCTCCAAAAGGTTGCCTTTGCCGGAGCTTGCGGCTTCAGTGATAGCGCCTAACGCACGATCTACGGCAGACTGATCCCGCTTAGATTTGATTTCTTTTAACCTTGCGATTTGTTTGTTCCTTACCGCAGTGTTATCGATGTCCAGAAATTCGATCGGAGGTTCGTCTTTCAGTTTGAATTTATTTACTCCTACGATTACTTCAAGGCCTTGGTCAATCAATGCCTGTCTTTTTGCAGAGGACTCTTCTATTTTCATTTTTGGAAGGCCTGCTTCAACCGCGTTTGCCATCCCTCCGTGGTCTTCCACTTCTTTCATGAGCTTTTTAGCCTCATTGACTATCGAATGGGTCAAGCTCTCCACAAAGTAAGAACCGCCTAACGGATCGATTACTCTCGGTATTTGTGTTTCATTCTGGATAATTAGCTGGGTATTTCTTGCAATACGGGCGGAAAATTCCGTGGGAAGCGCAACGGCTTCGTCTAACGCATTTGTGTGAAGGCTTTGAGTTCCACCAAGCACTGCCGCCATTGCTTCAATTGTGGTTCTAATCACATTGTTGTAAGGGTCCTGTTCTGTGAGGCTCCACCCTGAGGTCTGGCAATGAGTTCTGAGAGCCATACTCATTGGATTTTTCGGATTGAATTTCTGCATTACTTCTGCCCAAAGTAGCCTTGCTGCCCTGAGTTTTGCGATTTCCATAAAAAAGTTCATTCCTATTCCGAAGAAAAATGAAAGTCTCGGAGCGAAGTTATCCACCGGGAGCCCTCGTTCAATTGCAGTTTTTACATATTCTAGCCCGTCTGCTACAGTATAAGCCAGTTCCTGAACCGCATTCCCGCCTGCTTCTTGGATATGGTATCCGCTGATGGAGATCGAATTGAATCTGGGCATGTATTTAGATGTGTATTCTATGATGTCTCCGATAATTCGCATAGAAGGCTTTGGAGGGTAAATATAAGTATTTCGAACCATAAATTCTTTTAGGATATCGTTTTGAATGGTTCCGGATAGCTCTTCTTGTTTGGCTCCTTGCTCCTCTCCTGCAACAATGAACATTGCAAGAATTGGAATAACTGCTCCGTTCATGGTCATAGAAACCGACATGTCTTTTAGCGGGATTTGGTCGAAAAGAATTTTCATGTCTTCCACGGAATCAATTGCGACTCCGGCTTTTCCCACATCGCCTACTACCCTTTCGTGATCCGAGTCATACCCTCGATGTGTAGCTAGGTCAAAAGCGACTGAGAGGCCTTTTTGGCCACCGGCGAGATTTTTTCTATAGAATGCGTTAGACTCCTCTGCCGTAGAAAATCCCGCATACTGGCGGATTGTCCAGGGATGGTGAGAATACATAGTTGCTCTAGGCCCTCGGATAAATGGAAAAATTCCCGGAAGTGTGTTTGTCAGTTCAAGTTTTTCGAGGTCTTCGAAAGTATATAGAGGTTTCCATGCGATTCCTTCCGGTGAATTCCAATTCAAAGACGATACATCTTTCCCCTTTAAGTCAGCTTCTTTTGCTAGTTTTTCCCAAGCGTCAATCGGAGCCTTATCCGCCATCTTACTACTCCTGTTCGTATTCTAATTCTTCGCTATATCCCGGAAACGAGCCGAGCTTTCTTGTAAATGTAAATTTTAACGGGTAACCCACAAGCCTGTTTCCGGATTGCTTAACGCTTCCACTAATTAATGTAAATGGAAGAGCCACAACAAACAGCGCCGATCCTAGCACTACACTAACCATTCCGAGAGGACGAATTAATATTGCATCAATCATCATCTCTCCTCCTGAAGGAACCTCGGTTGCTTGAACGCTTGTGGAAATAAACGTTAATAGAACCAAAACGACAAATAAGTGTTTTAACTTGAACATGGAACTCTCTCCTTTATTTTTTATTATGCTTTCTTTTTTTGTGAAAATCAGGAAGGGAAAATAGAACAGAGGTGATGAGAACGCTTACAATAACTGCCAGCGAAACACCGATCGGGACATGGACTTTCTCTATGCTGAAAATCTCGCAACCCCAAGGAAGGATCATCTTGAAGCCGACAAAGGCAAGTATTAGAGCGACCCCCGTTTTTAAATGAACGAATAAATCCATAATTCCGCTAATCATAAAATACAGAGACCTGAGTCCGAGTATCGCGAAAATATTGGATGTGTAAACAATAAAAGGGTCCTGGGTAACGGAAAAAACAGCCGGGATCGAATCCAGAGCAAACATAACGTCGCTCGTTTCAATCAGGCAAAGCACGACGAAGAGAGGTGTAACTGCCAATTTTCCGGCATCCCGCACGAAAAATTTATGCGCGTGGTGGTCGTGATGCGAGACATGAAAAACTTTTTTCACTAGTTTATAAACTAGATTGTTTTCCGGGTGAAAACTTTCGTCGTCTTCTTTGTGAGTGAACATTTTGAATGCAGTATAAATTAGGAAAAAACCGAAAACGTACAGAATCCAGCTGAACTTCACTACTAGCGCTGATCCCAGTAAAATCATAATCGCCCGCAAGAATACTGCTCCTATAATTCCCCACTTCAAAATCTCTGGCTGATAGGCAGGCCCAATCCGGAATTTCTGGAATATCATGATAAATACGAACAGGTTGTCGATGGAAAGAGAATATTCCAATAGGTAGCCCGCGATGAATTCCATCGTTTTGGTCTGGTTTTTGGACGGATCGCTAGGGTCGGTATCGTAAAAATAGATAAAAACGGCAAAAAGCATTGAAACGGAGACCCAGACCAAAGTCCAGTATCCTGCTTTTTTTATGGACATCGGACCGGCTTTTTTGGTCAAAATTCCCAGATCCAGCACCAGCATAAAGACGATTATTACATTAAAAAGGGCAAATAGAATCAATTCATGGTTGATTTCTGAAAAATTTATTTGTGGCATATTTCTAATATGCAGAATAAAACTTGCCTAAGGTTTTACACAATAATAAATCTATTTTTAGAGGAAAGATTTCATGATAATTTTGTTTGTTTTGTTGAGTATATTGCACTTGGGAGTAATTTTGCTCTTCCCCCAGGAACGAATCGGAATCCTTTTCACGAAAGGATTGCCGATTGCATTTTTAATTATTACTTTGTTCAAGTCTGTCGGCATTGGTTCCCACTTAAAGAAATTCATATTCATCGGCCTTTTGTTTTCAATCTGCGGGGACTATATTCTGTCCTTCCCAGAGTATTTTGTTTTCGGCCTAGCATCTTTCCTCATTGCTCATGTGTTTTACATCATAGCTTTTTCAAATGGGGCAAAGCTGGCCGTTGAAAAATCCATCCCAATTTATCTAATCGGAGGATCATTGTATTTTCTATTATTTCCGGGACTTGGAGATTTGAAAATTCCTGTGCTTTTGTATGTAATAACGATTAGCACAATGGTTTGGCGGGCATTTGCGAGAAATCACTCCAACAAAGATTCTTACTATGCAGGCGCTTTAGGGGCTTGTATATTTTTTGTGTCGGATTCTTTAATCGGTTTGAGTAAATTCTATACGCCTATCCCCGCGGACAGGTTTTTGATTATGCTGACTTATTATACAGGGCAGTTTTTGATATTTCGGTCGGCTGAAAAAGAATAAAAATTTTGTTGCATTTAAGCTTTTTGTATTCTAAACTAAGAGCTAGTTTTGAGAGGAGTTCTAAAATCTTCGGAGGTATATAAAAGATGCAATCATTGAAACATACTACATTTCTAGAGGCTGTTGCAGCAGCGATTCAGCACGAAAAAGACTGCTTTGATTTTTATTTGCGGATGAACGAAGAGATTTCCGATCCTTTGGTGAAGGAGCTTTTTCGGGAGCTTGCGGAAGATGTCGAGAACCATATTGTATTAATCGAAGAAATTTATCAGGATGCGCTGGGAGGCAAAAAACTTCCCAATCTCAAGCAACTAGCGGCTATCCACAAATTTCATTCTACAGCAATTCAGAAATTCATGAGAAAGCTGGACAGGAATACCCATGTCGATGTCGGAGGAAATGCGTTAGACGCCATCCAGATAGCCCTTCGCGAAGGAGAGGATGCAAGGGACTTTTATGCAAAAATGAAAAGCAAATTCGAAGACCCGAAAGTCCGGCTTTTGTTTCAAAGACTCTCTTACTTTAACGAAGAGAACAGGTCTCTTTTGGAGTTCCATTATCTATTTTTGAAAGAAAGGATGGAGCCGGAAGGGAATTTTTATTGGGAAGACATGGATCTTCTGAAAGATGCGCTTGAATCGGGGAGCACACCTCTTGTGATTAGGTTGTCGCCTAATTTACAACAGAGAAAAATAAAGCCTTTGGTTAAAAAATCTACGGCTAGTTCAGGCCAAAAGAAAAAGAAACCTGAGCGTAAACCGGAAGCGAAATCAAAAAAGAAACCCGCTTCTAAAAAACCGACGGCAAAAAAGAAGTCAAAGAAAAGATAGAACCCCTATTTCGGAGTTCTATCTTCAATGACTGTAGGCAGGCCGATTTTATCCAAAAGAGCAATGAGTGGGTCTGGATCCAATTCTTCTACATTTACCATTGTTTGAGGATTCCAGATTCCCTGCGCGACCAGCATTGCCGCGGCAACCGGAGGAACTCCTGCAGTATAAGAAATTGCTTGCGATTCTACTTCTTTATAGCACCCGGCATGATCACAAGTATTGTAGATGAATATTTCTTTGCGCTTTCCGTCTTTAGTGCCCTTCACAAGATCGCCAATGCAAGTGTGCCCGGTGTATGTAGGTGCAAGAGAACCTGGGTCTGGCAGAACTGCTTTCAATACTTTCAACGGAACCACTTCCAACCCTTCTGCTGTTTTTACAGGCTTTTCGGATAGCATTCCGATATTTCTGAGAACCCCGAAAACATTCAAGTAATGGTCGCCGAATCCCATCCAGAAACGAATGCTATTCGCATCGATATTTTTGGAAAGCGAATGAAGTTCGTCATGGCCTGTCAGATAAATCGGTTGCTTGCCCACAACAGGAAAGTCATAGATCCATTTTTCTGAATGCATTGGCTTTTCGACCCATTTGCGGTCGATCCATGTCCACACTTTGCTGAATTCGCGGAAGTTGATTTCCGGGTCGAAATTTGTCGCAAAATATTTTCCGTGGCTTCCGGCATTCACATCCAAAATATCAATGGTATCAATTTTGTCAAAGTGGTGCTTTACAGCAAGCGCTGCCCAGGCATTTACAACACCTGGATCAAAACCAATCCCAAGAATTGCATTAATTCCGCGTTCTTTACAACGGTCTTTCCTTTTCCATTCATAATTCGCATACCATGGGGGGTCTTCGCATACTTTGTCCGGGTCTTCATGAATAGCCGTATCCATGTATGTGACGCCTGCTTCAAGGCACGCTTCCAGAACGGACATGTTCACATAAGCCGTGCCAAGGTTGATTACGATTTCCGATTTTGTGTCTTTAATTAATTGGACAGTTGCAGGAATATTGAATGCATCGATTTGTTTGGCGTAGATCTTCTTAGAGCTGTCTTTCGTACTGCCTTTTCGTTTTATGCTATCGATAATTTTCTCGCACTTCTCAAGCTTTCTCGATGCGATACAAATATCTCCGAGAACGTCGTTATTCTGGGCGCATTTATGGGCGGCAACATGAGCTACCCCCCCTGCACCAATGATTAATACATTTTTCTTCAAATTGCTACTCCTGCAATGACGAATTGCATTCAATGAAATATTTGTAAATAAAGAAATTTATTTCTCATTTTGGCCTTTCACTTCTCCATGAAACATCCAAATACACGAACTTGTATTGATTTTTCTATAGGATATAAATTGATTAATGATTTCTTTATCTTTTGATAATAACGAATTTATCAAATCTGATAACGGGATCTTTTTCTTCTCTCTTAACTTTAAATAAAAATCTTGTTTTTTTTATTCAAATACAATGGTAAAGAAATTTCTTCTTTTGGCACATAGAATCTTCCTTTCCCACCTTTTGAAGAGTCATACTTTTTTTGATTGTTTATATTTTTGTTTTCATCCCACTCAAAATGGATCACTTTAAAAACTCCATTTTCTGTGTTAGGCTAGTCGCAAACTTTCAGATCTTAAGCCAGTGCTTTCTTTCGGAAATTTGCCGTAAAGGTTTTGCCCTTTCCGAAGACTTGTTCAAAATTAAATCCGAAACGCTCGATGATTCCCCGGACTTCGTCTAACGTCAATGCATCCGGGTCTCCCCCTTGCTCTGTTATAGACAAAAGGCCATTTTGTTTCATCACACGGCTGATTTCACCGAGCATGGATTCGAGATTTTGGATTTCCCCCAATACAGTAATTAGATAAATACAATCAAATTTTTTGTCCGGAAAATTCAGAGATGTTCCGTTTGTTACTTCTAGGGAAACATTTTCCAATCCGAACTTTTGAATCCTTTTTTTTGCTTTCCGAATCATTTCCTCCTGTACATCAACGAGGTGCAGCCTTCCTTTTTGCAATAGACGCGCAATATGGGGACTGAAATACGCAGGGCCACAGCCGAGTTCGAGGATTTCCCAATCCGGTTGAATCTGCAAGCGCTCTGCCAGTCTTTTGGGTGAAAGGTAAAGGTTGCGGAATGGCAAAAGTAACATCCAGGCTAATTTGGGAGGATATAAACCCTTGCCGGAAAAACGCGACCAAATGGATTTTTCGTTTTCTGTATGGGCAGCCAACTTTAGCACCTATACCTTTTCTGAAACGATATGAATGAAACGAAAAATAGCATGACGGAAATGATTAACCGGAAACCGAGGGTGTCCCTTTTGCACCGGTTGCCGCCATCTGCCCGATCTCTCTATCAATGAAGAAAACTCCCTGGCCCTCAGTTCCAATAATTTCAATTTTGCTTAATATTGTTTTGAAGAGGAATTCTTCCTGATGTTGCTCTGCTACATACCACTGAAGAAAATTGAACGTAGAATAGTCGGGTTCGGATTTTGCGAGGTGAACCAATTCGTTAATGCTTTTTGTAACCTGTAGTTCGTGGTCATAGATTTTCGTGAAAATATCTTTCAGGGAGTTGAATTCAAACGGTGGCGCCGCAATCGATCCCAGAATTGCAAGAGCGCCCGTTTCGTGCAGATAGGTGAAAAGCTTACGCATGTGCATATTTTCTTCATCCGCGTGCTGACTAAGGAATTGAGCGCATCCATCCAAACCTTTGTGGGCGCACCAGGAGCTCATCTGCAAATATAGATTGGAAGAATACATTTCCAAATTGATTTGTTTATTGAGTTGATTAATCATCGGTTGACTTAACATGGCGACCTATTAAGGAGAATTTTACTCCATGAAACTATTTCCATATAGGTTTGTCAACCTTACTTTTTTTGTATTGGCAGGTGGTAGCCCTAGGTTTGAATAAATTCAGGGTTCAACTCCACGTGTGTGGAGAAAAGGCTAGAGATAAACGGTATTTCTGTAGGTTGTGAAGAGAGCGTTAAGTCTCCGATAACATTTGAAAAAGGTATTCTTTCTGCCGAGTTGGAAGCGACGATCCGCAAGCTGATGAAAGAAAAGAAGAAAATCGATGCAGTCAGAGAACTTCGCAAAGAATGCAAAGAAATGAAATAAGAGCCGGTCTCAAAACCCGAAATTAATCGCATAGGTTGAAAACCAGAAGAGTGC
>CAYTEA010000047.1:0-14627 GCA_964436695.1 uncultured Leptospiraceae bacterium | reverse complement strand
TTTCAGGCAAAATTTCAGGTACCTCTTGCCCAACGGATGAGACCGGATTCTTTTGATAAGGTTATCGGTCAGGAAAAGACAACTTCGATTCTAAAGGGCATTAAGTCTCCGATTTCACTGATTCTCTATGGCCCTCCTGGAAGCGGAAAAACGACAATCGCCAAAATTCTTGCCACAGAATGGAAACTTGAATTCAGGCTTTTAAGTGCAATAGCTTGTGGCGTAAAAGAAATTAAAGAGATTTCATCTGAGGCAGAAAAAAAGGGCAGTATGGTGCTTTTTCTGGATGAAATTCATCGGTTTTCGTCTTCTCAACAAGACAGTCTGCTAGATGCTGTCGAAAAAGGAAAAATTATCCTTATCGGCGCTACAACTGAAAATCCGGCATTTCGAGTCAACCGTGCTTTGCTTTCCAGATGCCAGATTTTTCGTTTGGATGCGTTAGACGACACTCAATTAGCAATTCTTTACGATAGATGCCTTTGCCTTATGGACAATTTGAAATTTACGGATGATGCAAAGAAAATGTTACTCCAGGTATCCGGTGGAGACGCCAGAAGGTTATTCGGGATTATTGAAGCTATCGGGAAAATGGAAAATCATCCTTCTTTGGTTGAAGGGGAATTTCTCAAAAAGTTTCTAGAAAGTCAGGTGGTGTTTTATGATAAAAATAAGGATTATCACTATGATTTCATTTCGGCTTTTATCAAATCTATCCGTGGAAGCGATCCAGACGCAGCTCTCTTTTATCTGGCAGGGATGCTGGAAGGAGGAGAAGACCCGATTTTTATTATGAGACGTCTAATCGTTTTGGCAAGTGAAGATGTGGGAAACGCATCTGTTCAGGCTTTGCAGCTTGCGGTGAGCGGCCTGACTGCTATCGAAAAAATTGGAATGCCGGAGGGAAGAATTATTTTGTCACAGGTAGTCACTTTTCTGGCAAGCTGCCCGAAATCGAATGCTTCTTATACTGCATTCGAGAGCGCAAAGTCGTATTTTAAAGAAAACATTACAAACTGCCAAATACCAAATCGGCTAAAGAATTCCCCTACATTTCTGCACAAAAAAGAGGGCGCTTCATCAGGCTACAAATACCCCCACGACTACCCCCTGAATTTTATTGAAGAGTTTTATTTCCCGGATATGATGAAATCAAATCCCCCCCAATTTTACTTCCCAACGGCAAATGGAATTGAGAAGACTCTTAGAGACAGGCTGTCTTCTATTTGGACGAAATGGAAAAAATATTCCAACTGATCGGGCGTGTATTTCACTTTACGAAATGGGTACATCCGGAATTGTATATTCTAGACAATAAAGCCCATGACTAAAAAAAATAAAATCATCGTAGCGGTAACTTTGGGAATTGCCACGCAATTTATTCCGGTTGACCAAGAGAACCCGAAACCAACCGGAGAAATCATCGTTCCAAAAGAAATCAAAACTATACTGGAAAGGTCGTGCTATGATTGTCATTCCAATAATACTGTGTGGCCATTTTACTCAAAAATTTTTCCGCTTTCGATTCTTATTTCTAATCATGTAAAAGAGGGCAGAGAGGAGTTGAATTTTTCCGAATGGGAAAATTTGAGCCCTAAGAAGAAAAATAAAAAAGCCTCAGAAATCGCGGAGGAAGTGGAATCCAAGGAAATGCCCCCATTATCGTATAGAATCTTCCACTCAAAATCTTCTCTAGCAGACACAGAAATCAAAGCATTAAAAAAATGGTCAGAAAAAATCGAACAGGAATTTGAGAATCAAGAAAAAAACAAATGACAACCAAAGAAAATCCAAATGAAAAAAATAAAAGCATGTGGGGTGGAAGATTTGCCGAAAAAACTTCCTCTATAATGGAGCGAATCGGAGAATCCATTTCTTTCGACCACAGACTTTATAAAGAAGACATTGAAGGCAGCATCGCCCACGCCAAAGGATTGCACAAAATAGGAATTTTAACCGATGACGAATTGGATTCAATCCAAAAAGGCCTATTCGAAATTTTACAGGAAATTGAAAGAGGGGAATTCAAATTCAATGCGGCTTTAGAAGATATTCACATGCACATTGAATCGAGACTCACCGAACTAATCGGCGAGACAGGAAAAAAACTCCACACTGCAAGATCCAGAAACGATCAGGTCGCTCAGGACGTTAGGCTATACATCCTGAATGAAACAAGGGAAATTCAGGAAAGAATTTTTCTTCTATTGGAGGCATTACTTTCCAAAGCTGATGAATCGATCGATATCGTTATGCCTGGCTATACTCATTTGCAGGTTGCTCAGCCGATTCGCGCATCGCACTACCTATTGGCCTATTTCTCCATGTTCCTCAGAGATTGGAAACAATTTGAAAGTGCAAAGGAAATTAGCGACGTACTGGTCCTTGGATCGGGGGCCATGGCAGGTGTGAATTATCCCACAGACAGGAATTTCCTGAAAACAGAACTGGGGTTATCGGCAATGAGTGAAAATTCTATGGATGCAGTATCGACCAGAGACCACCTTTTGAATTTTTTGTATGCTGCATCTCTGTGTATGATTCATTTGTCCAGATTATCCGAAGACATTACCATATATTCTTCCCAGGAATTTTCCTATATTCAACTGCCGGATTCTCTAACCACTGGATCTTCTATCATGCCTCAAAAGAAAAATCCGGATATTGCGGAACTAATTCGGGGAAAAAGCGCTAGAGTAATTAGCAATTTGAATTCCTTATTTATACTGCTAAAAGGCCTGCCGATGACGTATAACCGGGATTTACAGGAAGACAAAATAGCTTTATTCGATTCAGCCGATCAAATAAAAATTTCGCTGGAAGGAATGACCGAAATGATAAAGCACTTGAAATTCATTCCGGATAATATGGAATCCTCTCTGAAAAGAGGACACGCTACTGCGACCGATCTTGCGGATTTTTTAGTAAAAGAAAAAAATGTTCCATTCCGAAAAGCCCATGAACTTGTGGGAGAACTTGTTTCCATTTGCATTTCGAAAAAGTCTAATCTTTTTGAAATCTCTGAAGAAAGCAGAAAAAGTATTTCTAATTTTTTTGCGGGGGAGGAGTATTTTGAAGCGATATCACTTTACAATTCATGCGACAAAAAAGATGTGTATGGTGGAACGGCAAAAAAAAGGCAAATCGAACAAATTGCCGTATGCAAAGCAAACTTGCTAAACCTGAAAGATAAAATAAAACGGAATTAACTAAAAATATGAAAAAAAAACTATTTATTTGTTACTTGCTTATTACCAATCTGGCTTTTTGCAAAGAAAGTGAATTTAAAAAAAATCGATACAATCCGGCGGCCTACACTCCCATGAAAGTTACAGTAAAGAAAAAAGAAACCACAACCGATACCCTTCCTGATAAAAAAGGCATTTATGCAGTTGTAGTAACAAACAAAGGAAATATGGTGCTTGAGCTATTTGATAAAGATGCTCCGAATACAGTTCAGAATTTTATCGATCTGGCTCAAGGTGAAAAAGAATTTACATCTCCGAATGGCTCTGCTCAAAAAAAACCTTTTTATGACGGCCTATCTTTCCACAGAGTCATCCCGAATTTCATGATCCAGGGCGGTTGTCCGCGAGGGGATGGAACCGGAGGGCCAGGATACCAATTCGATGATGAAATTAATGGAAAATCTTTGGGATTGGATAAAGTTAAGATAAAGGATGCTCCATACTACCAGAATTATTTGCAACGAGCTGTGATCATGGGATTGAACATAAAGTCTAAAGCCGAATTCGACGAAAAAAAAGATTTGATAGAGAAAAGTTTTGTGGAAGCTTCGGAACTTTCAGTTCTAGAGATTTTATCGAGAGTAGGTTACAAATATAATGAAGCGGTCACCAGCCATCCGGCAATAAAAGGCTCTCTTGCAATGGCAAACGCTGGCCCGTCGACCAATGGTTCCCAATTCTTTATCAATCAGGTAGATACTCCGCATTTAAATGGAGTGCATACTGTGTTTGGCCATCTGGTTTCAGGGGATACGATCATTGACAAGATAATTAATGATGGAAACGGAAAAACCCAGATTAAGCACATAGCAATCATTGATAAGAGGGACTAGGTTGCAAAATGAGCGCAGACATATCTAAAGAAGCTGCATATACGGATTGTCTGCAGTCTATTCTGTCCCTAGGGCCTAAAGATTCATTATCGCCGATATTTCTAAAAATCAGTTCAATAGAGGAAGATGTAAAATTCAGAGAAGCCATCCTTACTGAAATGGATAAAACCAAAGTGTTTCCGGACTCTCTTGGGAAGATTATCACGTTTCTGAAATTCATTCAAACCGAAAGACAAATCATCAATAATTTGTACGAAGATTCTATTGAGAAATACAACAAAATCAACCAATTGACGGCAAAAAGAAAATCGTCTGATGACGAAGTAAAAATAAAAAAGACTCTGACTGATTTCATTATTAAAATAGAATCTCTTTACGAAACAAATGATATGTGCGACGAGGGAATAGTTCGGGAATTGAACAAGTTCATGGCCGAATCGAATCTATTCGGAAATTCCGGTAAAGAAATCCTCAACCTAAGGGTTTCCCCAAAATCGATTGCGGTAATTACTCCTCTCATGGAGAAGATGATTTCGACTTTTTTTGAATACAAAAAGCATTTGAATATCCTTCAGAGGTTAATCAGGATATCGAATTATATCACAGAAGATGCCGAAAAATTGACAAAAAAGTAATCGTCCTTTTATTTGATTCTGCCGATTTTAAAAGCATGAGGTTTATATTTCTCGTATTATGTTGCTATCCTCTGTCTCTTTTTTCGCTTCCGGCAAGGGATGCCAGGGGAAACCACACTCAGAATTTTTTACACCTTCAGGGTAAAGTCAGCATCAAACTATCAAAAGCCCACTACCATTTCGGAGATGAGATCGCGCTGACTTTTTCCGTTACAAATACCGGAAAAGAGGCCGTAAGAATTTATCCAGTTGAAAAAGATTTTACAACATTTCAGATTGTAGTCACTGATGAAAATGACGAGAAAGCGCGCAGAATGGACGATATGAAATTACAATCAAGCGTGGTGTCGAGAAAATCGTCCATCGTGAATCTGGCCGGTGATGCGGTAAAAGAAATTATCCTGAATTCTGATGAAACCTACTCGAAAAAGTTGCAATTGACCGATCTTTTTGACTTAAAACCCGGAAAAAAATATTTTGTTCAAGGCTATTTTTATCCAAACTTTCAGGAAGAAAATCTATTTCTGAAGTCGAGAAATACTGCTTTTTTTCACTTGGAGAAAAGAAAAGAAGAGCAGTTTGTTCCAAAACTTCCATCCGGTGACCTGAATGCGGAAGGGATATCACCTGAGGAAACGATTTTTTTATTTCTAGCAGCAGAAATGAAAAAAAACTGGGAAAACTATTTTAAGTACATTAATTTTAACGATTACATACTTTCCTATGACAGATTCTCAAGAGAATTTACAGATAGCGAACCTGAATCCAAGCAAGTGGTAATCGAATCTTTCAAGAGGTATCTTACGGAGTCAAAGTCTGGAACCCTGAAATATTACAAAGTTATTTCCGCCAACAAAATCAATTCTTCAATTTCAAAAGTAAATGTATATATTGAAAGAGAGCAGGATCGGGTTCCAGCTCGTTATGAATACCAGTATACTCTAAAAAAGTCTGATGAAAATCAGTCCCAGTTCTGGAAAATTTCAAATCTAATTGTAAAGGTAAGAAAATGACCGAGATACTTTCACAAGATGAAATCGATGCTCTTTTAAATGCAATTTCCAGCGGGGAAGTTAGCGAAGAGGATTATTCTTCAGTTGGGGAACAGAAGAAAGTAAAAATTTACGATTTTAAGCGCCCGGATAAATTTTCAAAGGATCAGATCAGAACTCTTCAGATGATGCACGAGACTTTCGCTCGTCTTGCTACTACAGGTTTATCAGCCCAGTTGCGTGCGTTAGTTGTTGTCCACGTTACTTCGGTCGATCAGTTGACATATGAGGAGTTTATCCGATCAATCCCAAATCCTACAACTCTTGCGATTATCAATATGGACCCACTAAAGGGGTCTGCAATATTAGAAATGGATCCTTCCATTACATTTACGATTATTGACAGGTTATTCGGTGGAAAAGGTGAATCGACAAAAATCAATCGTGAATTGACTGATATTGAGCTTTCCGTTATGGAAGGAATCATTGTGAGAATTCTAGGACAGTTGAGAGAGTCATGGGCAACGGTGATTGACTTACGGCCGAGGCTTGGAAACATTGAAACCAATCCGCAATTCGCTCAGGTTGTGCCTCCAAATGACATGGTGGTTTTGATTACTCTGGAAACAAAAGTTGGTGAGGTCGAAGGCATGACTAACCTCTGTATTCCCTATATTACCATTGAGCCTATTATTAATAAGCTATCAGCTCAGTACTGGTATTCCTCGATACGCCGTGGGGGAACAGATGAAAATAAAGCGGTTATTCAGGAACGTCTAGATCAAGTGACAATTCCACTCGTTGCCGAAGTTGGAACTGTGGAGATTTCCATGATTGATTTAATGAATGTCCAGATTGGCGATGTAATTAAAATGGAAAATACCCCGATTAAAACGGATATGATTGTAAAGGTTGGAGATAGAAGCAAATTCAAGTGCACACCGGGAAAAGTCGGAAACAGACAGGCTATACAAATCGGAGATATGATTGAAGATATACCTGATGAACTACTTGGTTCAACCAGATCAGAGCAAGAATACTAATTGTCAAAGTTTATTGATGAAGTCCGCATTACTGTAAAAGCCGGCCATGGTGGCCCTGGTTCAGTATCCATGCGTAAAGAAAAATTTGTAGAATTCGGAGGCCCCGACGGTGGTGACGGTGGACGTGGGGGAGATTTAATTTTCAGAGCAAATTTATCCATTCAAACACTGGATAAATTTATTCCCTTAAAAGTTTATTCAGCTAAATCCGGCAACCAAGGGGAGGGGCGCGATAAATCCGGAGCAAAAGGTGAGGATCTGGAACTGGGCGTTCCGGTTGGAACTCAAATTTTTGATGCCGAATCAGATGAATTGCTATACGACTTTTTGTGTGACGACGAAGTCTATGTGGCTGTGCATGGTGGACGTGGAGGAAAAGGAAACGCATTTTTCAAATCCTCCACATTTCAGACGCCAAGGTTTGCGCAGCCTGGAGAAGAAGGGGAAATCAAAGAAGTCAGGTTATCCCTCAAACTTCTGGCTGATGTTGGAATCGTCGGCCTGCCAAATGCCGGAAAGTCAACCCTACTTAGCAAAATTACGCAAGCCCATCCCAAAATTGCAGGGTATGCGTTTACAACACTAGTTCCAAATTTAGGGGTCGTGGAAAGGGAGAACGAAACATTCCGATACACCATTGCAGATATTCCGGGGATTATCGAAGGGGCAAGTAAAGGACATGGTCTTGGACTTTCTTTTTTAAAACATATTGAACGAGTGAAAGGAATAATCTACCTTATCGATGCCAATTCTCTAGACATAGAAGGTGATTTAAAGATATTGAAGAATGAGCTTCAATCCTATAATAAATCTTTACTTGACAGGCCGTCCATTTTAGTGTTGAACAAAATTGATTTATGGGAAGACGAAAAATTCACGGATGAACTAATTCATAATCTAAAACACCTGGGAAAGATTATTCCCATTTCTGCTGAAAAGTCCATCAATTTGGATAAATTACTGAATACTTTGGACGAATTATTTTTTGGCAAAAAAAAAATCTAAGCTAAAAAATTTAAGCAAATTTCGAAATTTATCTTTCCAAAAAAAGTTTTGTCATAGAAAGTATGCTAACTATGATCAGGTTAAGTGAGTTTGAATACGGCGGTAAAATCGAAAAATCCAAGTACGATGCAATCGAAAAGGATTTACAGGAAAGACTCTACATTCTATTAGGCGAGGCCTACAAACAGAAGATTGGGACGGTACTTGTTCTGGAAGGCTGGGGTGCTAGCGGAAAAGGCGAGCTGCTAAAAGCTATTACGATGCGTTTGGATCCGCGCAAATTTAGAGTCTATTCATTCAGCTCCGATCAAATCAAAAATCGTCCGTTCCTGTTTAGATACTGGAATGTGTTGCCATCCTATGGAGAGGCTGCTATACTGGATGGTTCTTGGTATTCAAGGATTACCTACGATAAATTAAATAAATTGCTCACAAAAAAAGAATACAAGTCAGCAATTGTATCGATTCACAACTTTGAAAAACTGCTCCAAAATGACCGCTATATTGTTCTGAAATATTTTCTGAATTTATCTGCCAAAGAGCAAAAGAGCCGGTTAAAAAAGGCAAAAGAAGCCGAAAAGAAGTGGATGATTTCCGATTCCGATTGGGATCAGTACGAAAACTATGAAGACTATAAAAATGAATTCGAGTATGCACTAAATGCGACGCATACAGAAATTTGTCCATGGAATGTAGTTTCAGCAAAAAATAAAAGTTCGGCAAAATATCAGGTAATGACCGGCATCATCTCCAGCTTAGAGTCGAAGCTGAATGTTGATTCCCAGAAGACTTTATCTTTACTAATGGAAGAGGCAGGCGTTTCATGAAATTATCTGATCTGAACATGAATTTATCTCTTGGATATGCAGAATACAAATCTGAAATTAAAGATCTCCAGGAAAAAGCAAGATTACTAACGCATTACGCTTTTAAAAAAAATAGAACAACGATTTTGGTTTTTGAAGGCTGGGATGCGGCGGGAAAAGGCGGTTCGATAAGAAGGCTCACATCCACATTTGACCCAAGGTTGTATTCCGTAAAATCCATCGCTGCTCCAAACGAAATAGAAAAAAAGCACCATTATCTATGGAGATTCTGGACCGCATTGCCCCAAATTGGGCACGTGGGAATTTTTGACCGCTCCTGGTATGGACGCGTCTTAGTGGAGCGAATCGAACAATTTGCAACTCCTGAAGAATGGTCAAGGGCCTTTGAGGAAATCAACCAATTTGAAAATGATCTTATCGATCACGGCTCAATTATTATCAAATTCTGGCTTCACATCAGCTTTGAGGAGCAATTTGCAAGATTTAATGCCAGAAAAAATGATCCCCTGAAAAGATGGAAACTTACTGATGAAGATTGGAGAAATCGCGATAAATGGGGCCTTTACGAACAGGCCGCAAATGAAATGTTTGAAAAAACATCCAAGCCGGATGCTCCTTGGGTTTTAATTTCAGCAAATGATAAATACAATGCCAGAGTGAGCGTGCTGAGAACCTTTTGTGACCAAATGAAAAAAGAAATGGAAGTCGGCAAATTGTAGCGTATTTTGTTAAAATGCCGCGAATATATTTGAAGCTTGACCCTGAAATAAAATGAAAAAACTCTGTCTAATGAACAAGAAACAACCACCCGTAAGGAGAATAAAGTAATGGGTAAAATTGCCTATGTAAATAAGGACGATTGCACATCTTGCAATCAATGCGCCGATAATTTGCCGAAATATTTTCAGATGGACGATAATGATACTTCTGAAACGCATATCGGAGGCGGAAGCATAAATAATGCAGAAATACCTGATGCAGATATCAAAGCCGTTCAAAAAGAAATGGATGAATGTCCCGGAGAATGCATCCTCTGGAAAAAATAGAAATTACAGCCTCTCGTGAAAATGAGGGGTTTAATTTTTTCTTTCGCCTTTCTCGCATTTTATTTTAAGCCAGTCACAACCTAAGGTAAAAACATTCTTAATCGATTTCAACTCTACATTCACTTTTTTCGGATAAGACAAAAGCATAGTTTTCATCGAGGAATCTCCGGGAAGAAAACCGTGGTTCGAAAAAGGTTTCTCAAGAGATTTGAATGTTGTTGCTTCGATTTTTTCTCCAAACCCTGTATCTCCCTTTGAGAATAGAAAAGCCTTTGCGTTACTATGGAATTTTCTTCTCAATTTATCAAAATTCCCACCCTCAAAAATAAAATTGGTTCCAAGACATTTCGACTCAATACTTTGTTTTAGTGTGGACAATTCGGAAATTGATAAACTAAAGCCCGGATTATCTTCATTCTGCAAAAGCACTGAAAATCCTCCCATAGTTTTGAAGTAAAATTTCCAAGTTTCTTTTTCAGGGTTAAAAAAGCCCTTAGCCTTCAGCTCGGTATTCGGATAACACATATTCTTGATTTCTTTGAATCCGTGATCAGAAACGATAATGAGTGACAAATTCTTTTTTGAATATAGCGATGTCTCTTCAACTAGCTCTTTTATCAATAAATCAATGGCCATCAATTTTTCTTTTGCCTGAGGGGAGTATATTCCGAAATTGTGGTGGGCTGTATCCAGGTCGGTGGTGTAAATAAAGAGAGCATCCGGTTTTTTATTTTTCCACAAGTAGATTCCGGCTTTGATCTTTTCTTTATCAGAAGTCGCCTCACTAACAAAAATTTCCTCTTTTTTTAGTTCATCATACAATCCTTTTGTAGACAGTAATCTGAGAAGTTTTTCATCTTCTTTGTTTTTTGCCCTCCAATACTGAGGAATATTGTAGTCAATGTCTGCTCCAGCAGTAACAGGCCAGTATATCGAAGCGGATTTTTTTTTATTTGCCCTTAGGAAATCAAAAATAGATCGAACATTAATATCCTCAAAATACCACATCCATCCGTTTGAATTCTTTCCAAATGGATCGACAGGACTGTTGAACCTTATACGATGACTCTCTGGATCAACGCCCGTGACCATCGAAGTATGAGCTGGGTAAGTCATTGTAGGATAAACCGAGGTTACCGAGTTGGAAAAATTCGACTTTTCTCTGAGTAGGTTCAGATTCGGTGTAAATTTGTAGAAATCAGACTGGGAATTCGCATAATATCCAGGAAAACCATCAATCGACAGAACTATTAGTTTCTTATGAATTTCCTTTGACTCCAAAGAAACAGAAGCAGAAATAAAAAGAAATAAAAAATATTTAGTAAAGTACTTCATGAATATTCAAGGATTTTCTTTTTATTCTTTATAAAATCAAATAATATCATTTTATTTAGTTCATTTGGATTTGAATAAAATATCCGACCCTTTGCAATTTTTGTGAATTGTTTAATAAAACTTTCTTCACCAAAATAACTAAAATCCCAGTCTGAGGTTAAAAGAAATGTATTAATCGTAATTTTGTCACTTACGCATCTTTTCACCTCATTCAGTGATTCTTCAAAATCGACCGGGGTTGGGGGGTAATTAAGGTGAAGAACGGGCCCTTTAAAATGCGCAGTTGGGGCTCCGTCCGTAATCAGTATAATATTTTTGTTGTTTGTTTGCTTTGAAGAAAGAGTTGAACGGGCAAGGCTCAAACCCTTCTGCAAATTCGTGAAGTACATTGGCACTCGTGCATCAATTTCGGATCCGGAAAGTTTTGAAAAATCAAACTTCAGCTTAATATGCGGATTGTATATGGTAACAGGGTACGGTTGCATAAAAGCCAGCTCCGCGATGGGAATAATTTTTGCAATGCTCCCAAAACCAATCACTGTCAACTTATCCTCATTGTATTCCTCTCGAAGCAAGGAGTCCAGCGCCAAGGTTACCTTCTTGGCGTTATAGAATCTGTTTGAGCGTTCCATTGATCCAGACATATCCAGAAGTATTACAGTTGCCGATTTTGAATAGCCCCTTGAATAAAATACATCCAGATCAGTTAAACTCATTTTAGCTTCTCGTCTGGAAATAGTGCTATTGATGATACTTCCAGTATAATCTATCCGAACTACACTGTCGCCAAATTCATATTTTTTGGTTAATGAAATTTCATTTTCCGATTCTCCAAAAGTATCCGTAGCACGATGGCCCGTCTCATCGCTTTTCAATCCTGAAAATATTTCGGTTAAAACTTTTTTCCCGATCTTCTGAATGGATTTGGGAGAGAGAGAGATTTTTCCATTTTCGTCTTCAATAATTTTTCCCTCTTTACTTAAAACATTTTTGAGTTGCTCAAAAATCGCGTTTCTTTTTTCAACAAATTCATTATAGCTTTCCAGCCCTAAATACTTTGCAATATTTTCAAGATTGATATTGAAAATATCCCCTGTCTCAATCATTTCACGAATAGCTTTCAAAAGCTCCGTTAATTGATCCAGGTCTTTAAGAATATCCCAAGCCTCTTTTTTATCCGGAACAATTTTCCCCCGAAAATCAAACTTTGATGATTTTGCAACGAGATACTCATTGGCTTGGTACTTGGAAATCAATTCATCGATAATGTCGCTAAGCACTGGATAATTGCCAAATGAATCCTCCCACTTAAGCCGAAGTAAAGAATCTGGATTTTCTTCATCAATAACTTTTTGGATTTTTTCGTAATAATCGGAATTTTGAAAAATGGGATTTAATTTATTCATTTCCAAAAAATCTTTGATTTCAATTTTGAATAGGTCTTTCAGAGTTGAAAAGTCGTAAGTATTTAAAATTTTCTGGATAGCTTCGCTTATCCTCTTTTCCAGATCGGAAACTAGGTCGTTCATGTTTTTTTCCCGAAGAAATAAATTCACAGGAAGTCCTCTGTTAATCAATTCTTTAATCGCTTCTTCCAGTGATATTTGATTTTGCATCATCATCTCGGTAAGGATTGACATCAAAGTATCGGTGTTGATCCTTTGCTCGTCATCGGAATCATAAGGAAGATATTTATAAACAATCATTGAATTATTTCTGATTTTTGGATATTTGCCGGTATACAGATGTTCTTGGTGAAGTCGCAGTAAAATATTTTGGCGTTAATAAGTAATTTTCCTTTTCCTTTAAGATTGACTTTCATTTCATCCACCCTGTTAAAATATTCCTTTTTATCCGGATGGATTCCTCCGTGAAAGGTTAGGTCAGCCTTTGCA
Organism: uncultured Leptospiraceae bacterium; assembly: GCA_964436695.1. Taxonomy (GTDB): domain Bacteria; phylum Spirochaetota; class Leptospiria; order Leptospirales; family Leptospiraceae; genus JABWCC01. The sequence goes on along the minus strand of CAYTEA010000047.1, from coordinate 1,768 downwards.
ATATCCAGACCACTTTCTGCACTGAGAAGAATCCGATTTGGCGCATCTCTTTGAATTCCAAACTGCTTCGGGACGCTTACAGTTAATCCATATTCACCAGGCTTAATTTTTCGAAGTTCGAAATTTACAGGATGCTCAATAGGAAAGACAGTAGTTGAAACAAACAAAAGATATAGGAAAAATTTCATAAAATTTAGACCTCTTAAAATTTCTTTTTTACTAAAATTATTTACAAATTCTATTCTATTTTACCCGGTTTCCAGTGTCTAAAACTTAATAGGATGAATATGAATAAACCACTGATTTTTATAATGAAAGATATTGATGGAAATGACAAAAACCTGTCAGATTTTTCAGGTAAAGTCGTTCTTATCGTGAATGTAGCTTCAAAATGCGGCCTAACTCCCCAGTATGAAGGACTGCAAAAATTATTCGATAAGTTCAAATCAAAGGGATTTGTCATCCTTGGATTTCCTTCGAACGATTTTCTAAAGCAGGAACCCGGGACGGAAAAGGAGATCAAAGAATTCTGCAGCTTAAACTATGACGTTAGTTTTCCTCTGTTTTCAAAAGTAAAAGTTCGTTCAGGAAAGGATCAATCGGAATTGTACCAATATCTAACATCTGAAAAGACCAATCCGGGCTTTGATGGAAAAATTGAATGGAATTTTCAGAAATACCTTATTGATAAATCGGGGAAAGTGGTAAAAAAATATAACCCAAAAGTCACGCCAGAAGAAATCGAACCGGATATTGAGACGTATTTAAACTAAAGGCCATTGAAAATTCCAATGCAAAAAAATGCCTGCGCAGAATAATAACTTGAAAGTATAAAAATCTGAGAAAGATAAAACTGCTTTACGAATTTATTATAACTCCATACACCATCCGAAAAAGAAAAAAGCAGAACTCCTATAGAAAAATACGGAAAATCATTTTTTAACTGTTTGTCCAGATTTAAACCGCTAGCCGCCATTACAGAAATTGCAATTGCGTAGATAATTACCGGCAATAGATATTTGTCTTTTTTATTTTGAAAAATTTTCTGAAAAAGAAAAATCGTATATAGAAATGCTAGAAATATGGAAGATCCAAAGATTGCCGTGTCATATTGATTAGATAGGGAAACGAAACCAAGAATATACCCTATATGGCCGGTCAAGAATGCCAATAATCCGAAAATAAACAAATTCTCTTTTAGCAGGAATATATCTCCCAAAAGTCCAAAAACCAATCCGAACAAGACCCATGTATTTAAGCTTGTAAACTGATCTCTGGAAATCATATACATGCTTAAAAAAACGATCATCAAAAAAAGGGGTATAGGTTTCGCAAAAAAATACCAGTTCTCCTTTTTATACCTGCAATAAATTGAAAAAATAGATACGATAGAGACTATGAAGCAGAATGCAATTGTGAACATTTTCGATTTTTTCCTCTGCAATACAAATGTTAATACTATTTTTTAAATGGGGATTACAAAATCAAGAATTCAGTTGATTTCAAAAACAAAAAGAGACATAATATACATTATGGGAAGTGTCTCTGCGAAAGAAAAATACAAAACAAACTACCTTCACAGATGGAATTTTCCAAGCTTCAATAGAATTATCTTTAGATTCCGAGAAAACATCTCCCTTTTTTGAATTTTACCTGTCTTTAATTTTTAGACCTAAAAAAGAAAAAAAGCATTCTTGTCCACGCTTTCAAGAGATGGTGAGATTTTCGTTAAACAACTTTGAATCCAACTACCGTAGTGCGACCCTGA
>CAYTEA010000046.1:0-15421 GCA_964436695.1 uncultured Leptospiraceae bacterium | reverse complement strand
TTAAACGGGGAAAAAGCCTATGCACAGGAAAATGGTTGGGGTAATTCGAGAAATCAGTTTAATCAGGAAAGGGCGAATGCGAATACTGTAACAAATCAAAATAGTTCTGCTCCCACATCGACAATTGAAAACCTACGCAGCGCGTACATTTTAAGTGCGCCTGGTCAAGGGGTTAATGATGCAAATGCGATCATTAATAGCGCACCTCCCGAACAGCAGGCAGCTCTAAGGGAAGCATTGCAGGCCTTGAGGAATGAATGGAATAGCGGAACAGCGATAGATCATGATCGCCTAACTTCTCAATACCTAAACATACAAAGAGGTATTGATCCGAATAATCCTATGCCATCTGCTGTCCAATATTATACTACTCATAGTACTCCTTACTTAGCCCAAGGGAATACAACTTATTGCAATTTACTTGCAGGAGATTTTGGAACAGCATTTGGAGCACCGAATATTCAAAATTATCGTGGAGAAGAATATCGTGTGAACCAGATAAATGAAAATCTTGCAAATGGATTATACAACACAGCAACCCATGAATTTCAAAATGTAACGGCAGAGCAAGCTGAGGCATATGCTAGTCAGGGAGGTTTGGCTTATGGAACATGGACAAATCCTACTGGAGGACATGGGCATATTGCTGCCCTAATTGGAGGGTATGTAAATGAAAGTGGCAATCCTATTACAAATCCGCAAAATCAAACTCCAAATAATTTGCAAATTATTCAAGCAGGGCAGAGATTTGGTGTTATGAATGCGAGCATAGGATTTGGAGAATCAAGGGTAAACGGAATGCAATTTTATATTTGGACAAGGAGAAATAACCAATGAAGCAAATAATAATAGTTATAATTTTTTTATTTTCTACAAATCAGCATTTTTCAGAAGAAAGCTCTATGATAAAATTTAATCAACTAACAGGAGTTGAAAAAGAAAAATTTTTCAATACGCAAAATTTAGAACTGAAATTTCAGTTTTTGAAATTCTTTCTCGCAGGAAAAAAATTTCTTTCACCTCCAATATATCATCTAAAATTTTTATCGAACGGAAAATTGCTCTTTGATGAATCTGGCGATGAATGGAGTTCCCACCCAAAGGGAAAAGGTAAAATTAATCATTTTGTTGGGAAATGGGAAATAATGGAGAATGCATTGATAATTTTTCCTGATACAAGAATTGGAATCCAAGAATTTAAAAATCCAGATAAATTTGTGGATGTAGAATTGGTTTATGTTAAAAGCAGGAATGAGTTCATTTTATATTTAAAGCGTCGACTCGAAACCAACAAAAAAGATTCTAATGGCTCTTCGATTAATTTGATTGAGGACAATAATCCTAATTTTATCAGTCCGTCGTTTAGGACTTATAAGGAGTAAGATAGTGATGAGGCTCAATGGTATTATCGAAAAATTTTCCTTCACGAATTTCCCCCTAAAAAACAATTTCTTGAACTTTATAAGGAAAAGTGGAAGGCAAAGTAGTCAATCGAAAGTATTCATGCATATTTGGGGGACTCATGTTGTGATTCAAGATTCAAATACCGGACAGCAAATTTTATTGGCTCATTTATCGTCAGTGAACAATTTACAAATTGGAAGTCAGATTACTCAGGGGCAGATAGTTGGTAGTTCAGGAAATTCTGGGTACCAAACCTTAAATGGAATAAGGTCTCCTATTGGGGCTCATTTGCATTATGGAGTTGGTCAATTTTATAATTCTGATGGCTCTCCAGTGAGAAATGGAGCTAGAAATAATCCAATAGGAGTGAATGGAATAAGATGAAAAGAAATACATTAATGACTTTAGGCTTTTTGATTTTTTCAGTATTTTGCAAGAAAGAAAATCTGGCTTCAGAAGAGAAGGATCCTGCTGGAATTCTTTTAAACAAAATCTGGATGATGAAACATAGTGCTGGAAAAAATCGATTTGATTCTCACAGCCTTTCTGGTGCATCTTTTCAATTCAAAAAGAAGAATGGCGTTTACAAAGTTTGGAGGGATGAAGATAGTTTATTTCTAACTGAATACCAAAAAGTAGAGTTAACTCAAGCAGGAACAATAAAATTCAGTATGCCTCTTGAAAAGCCAAACGAAGGCGAAGTTTTTGAAATAAAAATGAAGGACAATGAAACTTTCGTAATTGTTAAGCCAACCTCTTGGGAAAAGAGTTTTCCCAATTGGTATTTCATTGAATATCCTTTTTATGTAAAAGAGGCCTATGAAAATGCGGAAAAGAAATTGCCTGGGCGATAAAACAGCTCGATTGACTTAGAACCTGTCCCAAAAGGGACAGAACCTTGCAGCCTGTAATGACAAAGTGCTTGCAAAACTTGGTTTTGGAACGGGCTGTTCGTATTACCTAACGCATAATTGAAAAAATATTTGTTCGACTTGCAAAATGGGCTTCGTTTTTCTCAGCCAGCTAAAGGTTGATTGCGAGTGGGTTGTGATTGTATGCCTGTTTTCTGCTACAAAAAGTATTGGACAAACTTTGCTTTCCGGGAGATAATTATTTCAGTAGAGACATGAAAGTTAAAGAGATAATAAAAACGATTGAGCAGGATGGATGGTATCAGCACTCTACAAAGGGAAGTCATCGGCAATACAAGCATCCGGAAAAACCGGGTCGGGTTACTGTTCCAGGAAAACCGTCTGATGACATATCTCCTGCAATGAAAAACAGTATTCTAAAGCAAGCTGGGATGAAAGGATAGAAAATATGGATTATTTGATTGTGATTGAGAAATTGGAAAATAATTACGGCGCGTATTGTCCGGATCTTCCGGGATGTATTTCAACGGGGCGGACGAGAGAAGAGACGATTGAAAATATGAAAGAAGCTATTGAGTTTCACCTAGAAGGTTTGGAGGAGGATGGACTTCCAATTCCAGTGCAATCAACCGAAACAGCGCTAGTTTCTGTTTGATTTTCGGTAATGTCGTTTAACGCATGCATAACGTATCCCTCACCAGTTTCTGTTTTTAGTGCAAGGTCTGCGCAAGCTGGGCAGTTAAAATCGCGAGACGCGATTTTAGTAATTCAGGAAATGAATTCATTTTCAGAAGATAGAAACTGGTGAGGGACAAACTAAAAAAAGAGATCATGGAAATCTGTGAGTTTTCCGTGAAAGACCTTTGAGAAGGACATGTTACCGGCTTTTGCTTTCTATTCCAGAGAGAAGCGAGAGGAAGTCTTTTGAGACGCGCTTAGGCAGGGGGCTGGAGTCACCGGGAATTGCAGGAAAGAATTCTGATGGTAAGGGGCAGACACGCTTTAAAACCGGTGTTTTGAAGAGACCGGAGGGCGAGTTCCACCATTTCCGGATCGCTCAAAAATTTTCCCCAAAAAGTGAACGTTGCGGCCCCACAAACTTGTTAGATTTGAGGCAAAATTCACTTTCTTGATTTATGGGTTAATTTGTCTAGTGAGCATTTGTTTAGTGTGGAAGAAACGTAGATAGCAATGAAGTCAAAATTGATCTACAACAATTCAAGCCTCCAAAAAATTGACTTTTCTTGAGAAATAAAAGTCTGGATTAGATGAAATTATTCTTTAACAAATTTCAAATTTCTAAGATATGGAAGAATAAGACGTAAAAAAAATCTTAGGAGGGTAAATAATGAAACAAAATTTGAAAATCGCTGGAAAAGTAGGAGTTCTGTTATTATTCGGAATGTCATTTCTTTTATTGACGAATTGTGACGGCCAAAAGCCAACCGATGCGGGTGCGCCGAAGGCCACCGAGGCTCCAAAAGCTCCGGGCGCAAAAACCAAGGAAGAAAAAATTGCTGACGGGAAAAGAGTCTATCTCGAAATCTGTGCTGCGTGCCATCTCGGAGAAGGACAGGGTTCTCCAGGATCTTTTCCTCCACTCGCGAAAAGTGATTATCTGAATGCAGACAAAAAGCGAGCCATCCAGGTCGTACTAAAAGGCTTGAGCGGAAATGTTACAGTGAACGGCAAAAAATACAATAACGTAATGCCGGCGCAAACAATGGAAGACGAGGATATTGCAAATGCTCTAACTTTTGTTTACAACAGTTGGGGAATTCGGGCCACGTAATCACTGCCGATGAGGCAAAAGCAGCTAGATAATAAGTCGTGAATTTGAAAACCTTACAATTCAGGAAGTGCACGGTCATCTGTTTGATCGCCATTTCTTTTTTGCCTCAGATCCATGCGAATTCTGAAAGCGATGAGATGGTTCTGGTGAATGGAGGAGCTTTTTTTCCTCCTCTTTCCAATCAGAAAAAAAAATCAAAAATCAAGTCTTTTCTATTAGATAAATATCCCGTGACCAGACGGGAATATAAAAAATTCCTAAATGAGAATCCCAACTGGAAAAAGGAAAACATCAAATCGATTTATGCCGATTCCAATTATTTATCGAATTGGAAAGATTGTGGAATTTTTGAATCTTCTTGCGGCGAGGATTCTCCTGTGACTAACGTATCCTGGTTTACCGCACGAGCGTATTGCAGTTGGAAAGGGAAGAGGCTTCCTGACGTAATGGAATGGGAGTTTGCTGCAACCGACGGGGGGACTCTCACTCAAAAAGATTACGATAAAATTTTGGAGTGGTATGCCAAGCCGAACCAGAAAGTTTTGCCAAAGGTCGGTACTGTCTGGAAAAGTAAATCGGGTGCGTATGACCTGATCGGATCGGCCTGGGAATGGGTGGAGGATTTCAACACTACATCTGTGACGGAAGATTCCCGTGAGGATTCGAATGTAGATAGAACTCTGTTTTGCGGGGCGAGTAGCCTTGCGCTAAAGGATTTAAAAAATTACGCTTCTTATATGCGATTTGCATTCCGAAGCGGTCTAAGGGGTAAATACACGATTGCAAATCTGGGCTTCCGGTGTGTCAGGGATTTGCCCGTAACAGTTAAATGATATGATAAAAATTTCTAAATTCACTTTGCTTTTTATTTTTTTAATATTCTCCTTCTGCAAAAAAGAAACAGGAAGTTCGGTGAATGTCGATACTGGAAATTCTCCTTATGTTCTGGATTCAATCTGGAAAGACCAGAATAACAAGGAGATGAAACTTAAGGAGCTTAACGGGAATATTGTTTTCATTTCCATGTTTTACAGCGCCTGCAATTCGGTTTGTCCGAGGATTGTGAGCGATATAAAGAAACTGGAAAAAAGCCTTCCCAAAAGCACTTTACAAAAGAGTAAATTCGTCATGGTATCACTTGACGAAGAAAAAGATTCTCCTGCTAAGATGAAAGCTTATGCGGAAAAAATGCAATTAGATGAATCCAGATGGATACTTCTCAGCGGGAATAAAGAATCGGTGAGAGAGCTATCGGCAGTGTTGGAAGTGGACTACAAAAAAATGGACGATGGAGAAATCAGCCATTCAGCCGTGGTTACTCTGATCTCTGAAAAAGGAATTATATTGGCTAAAGAAAAAGGCATCAGTGGAGAATTTTCAGAAATTAAAAGTAAGCTGTAGCGGCCCCGAAGCATTCATTTATTCCCACATCTGAAATTTTTTTATTCAGTATCCTTAAAATTCGGTTTTACTACATAATCCTTTTTTTGAAAACGACCGATAGGGAGTGAAGAGGTACAAAAATTATGATGCGTTCTCTTTGGACTGCAGCGACAGGAATGATAGCACAGCAATTTCATATTGATACGATTTCCAATAACCTAGCAAATGTGAATACTACCGGATTCAAAAAAAATCGGGCAGATTTCGAGGACCTTGTCTACCAGCATCAGGTGCTTGCGGGAACTCCAGCAACCGCCGTCAGCGAGATCCCGACCGGGGTAAATGTCGGGCATGGAGTGAGGGCGGCCGCCTCGCAGAAGCTTTTCGAGATCGGTTCGTTTCAGGCAACTGGGAATAAACTGGACATGGCAGTGACCGGAGAGATGGGATTTTTCAAAATTCAAATGCCCGATGGAACTTTTTCCTACACTCGTGACGGGTCTTTCAAAATAGATTCGAACCAGCAGGTGGTGACGTCTAACGGATATCTTTTCGAGCCTCCGATCGTCCTTCCTGAAGGTGCAATATTGAATACACTTTCCATTGCAGAGCAGGGAGAGGTCACAGTAAAAATCGGAAGCGATATTCGCCCAACAGTGATCGGCCAGATTGAACTCTACAGATTTGTAAATCCTGCAGGGCTTCAGGCAATCGGAAAAAATCTTTTTCGCGAGACAATGGCATCCGGCCCGGAAATTCCAGGCACTCCGGGAATGGATGGAATGGGGAATATCCTCCAGGGATTTTTGGAAATGAGTAATGTGAAAATCGTGGAAGAGATGGTGAATATGATCGTTGCTCAAAGGGCCTACGAATCCAACTCCAAGGCGATTCAAACCTCCGACAACATGCTTTCAACCGCAATATCTCTCAAGAGATAAAATGATTCTTCTATTTAAAGTAATTTTTTTGTTTTTCAAAAAAATACGCGCTATCCAGCACCACTTTTTTATTCGATCTCGATTGAATTCGTCGAACCTCCAATTATTTCACATCAAAAAATTGGTTCTGGGGCGCGCTCTTCTCCAGCCTTTTGCGCGCAATGGCTGGATACAATCGCTATCGCTTGTATTGATTCGACTTACTTTAGGTGAGTCGCCTAACGTATCATTCTCGGTGATTCGCAATTTCTCCTGTTTTTTCATGAAGAGGACTGTCGTTATGCTTCTTCTATTTGTAGTCAGTTTCTTTTTACATTCAGAAATTTTCGCAAAAGACGGAATATTTTTGAAGCCCAGAGCGATGGCCTATTCTTCTGATGTCAAGTTAGGCGACATTGCAAATTTCGATGACAAAAATTTCAACATTCAGTTATTCGAAAACCTGAAATCTCCTAGAATTCTTAGTGTTCAGGAGCTAGAGGGCATCCTGAAATCGAAAGGAATTTTACAGAAAGTGTTCGGGAATCACTGTCTGATAATCCCTTTTACGGAGGAATTTTCAAAATCGGATCTGGGGAATTCACTAGGAAAAGAGATTATTGCCAGAACCGGTTTAAAAGAGGATGATTTTAGACTAACCTACATGGGAAAAGAAATCGCTCTCCCGAAATCGGGAGTTGAATTTCGTTGGGCAAATTTTCCAAAAAACCTCATCCCGGGTAAAAGAATTTTTCCTCTGGATGTATATTTTGAAAATGAGAAAATTTACACTGCAAGACTCAATTTCCTTCTGGAGAAAAAAATTATTGCTGCGGTCTCGAAAAGAAAAATCTCCAAGGGCAGTGTCTTGAAAAAAGAAGATTATGAATTGAAAGCAATATATTCGGAAGAGGATGACAAAGATTTGTTTTCGACCGAAGTAGCTGGCTACACTGTTCTTGGAGAAATCGAAGAAGACAAACCGATTCGTAAAAAAGAAATCCGAAATTCGTTTCTAGTGGAAAAGGGCGCCGAGGTTACGATCGTGTTCACGAAGGGAAACATCGTAGTTAAAGGAAAGGGAAGGGCAAGGTCCTCCGGAAACATGGGAGACCTTGTTCAGATTAACGGACATTCCAGCCGAACGATTTTAACCGCGCGGGTCGCAGATCGTGGGAGTGTAATCATTGAGTAACGAGAAATTTTTTCGAAAAGGGCCAAATCCCTTATTTCAAAAGGCTATCCTCTGCTGCAAATACTTGTTTCTATTCAATCTTCCTATTGCAGTATTTCTATTCATTTTGTTTTATTGTACGAGTATCTTAAATTCTCAGTCTCTCTGGGTTGACACGGACCCGTATTCATCAGGGCAGAAGATAAAAGTAGGCTCCATCGTAAAAGTTGTATTGAAGGACGGCCTAAAGTCTGAATATGAATTCGAAGGAAAAAAAGACGAGACCCATACGATTAAATCCGTCCCCGACAAAAAAATTATTCCGGACCTCACTCCATTCAATTCCGACAGAAGCCTAGCCAAAAAGAAAAATGGAAAATCCAAGACATCGGGAAAAATTCTGGGGACAATCTCTGTCCTTGTGACAGAAATTGAACAAGCGACCGGGAACCTGATCTTAGCTGGAACAAAGGAAACCTACATAGACAAAGAAAAAAACGTACTCAGGCTGACGGGTATCGCATCGCCAAAGGATTTGAAAGAGGACAAGATCATCTCCAGCGATTCAATCGCAAATTTGAAAATGGAATTTCAAGGAAGCATTTCTGAGGAAATTCTGAAAAGCCCGGATGTGCGTTTAAAAGAAACTAAAAATCCGGATGGAACAGTTAGCGTTAAGGCGGAACTTTCAGAAAATGAAAAGCAGGAAATCATTCTGAAAAACCTGAAAAGAATGCTGGGAGAAAGCGAATGATATCCCGCTTTATCTTCACGGCCTTTTTATTTTTTGCAGCTTATGCGTTAGGCGCTGTTGAAACTCGGTTAAAAGATATTGCCAGGATAGAAGGGATTCGGGAAAATCAAATCACCGGCTACGGGCTTGTTGTTGGGCTTTCCGGAACCGGAGACACAAAAAGTGCCTTAACTTCGGAGAGCATGAAAAACTATTTGAAAAATCTCGGGCTTAGTTCGTCCTCTTCATTTTTGACGCGAAACATCGCCTCGGTTCTGGTGACTACGAAGATTCCCTCCTATTCCAAAAATGGAGACAGATTGGACGTAACCGTTTCTTCGATCGGAGACGCGAAAAGTCTGGAAGGTGGAGTATTGATTCAATCCCCATTGAGGTCTGCAAACGGAGAAGTAATCGCAGTCGCAAGTGGTGTAATCACTTTCGGAGGGAAAGAAGATAAGGGGCAGGGATATTCAAAAAAAGAAAACCGCACCACCGGCCTAATCCACAGGGGAGCAATTGTGGAGAAAGAAATCCAGACGAATTTTCTGGAAACCGGAAAGTTTAAAATCGTTCTGGAAGACCAGGATTTTGCCACACTACACATTTTATCCAAACTGCTGGAGGAAAAACTTTCCTCCAAGCCTGTCGTTCTCTCGCCGACCGAAATCGAAGTAACGGTTCCGCCTAACGTAAAAGCCGTTTCGTTTTTGGCGGATCTGGAGAATCTCACATTTTCCCCTGAGTCAAAAGCAAGGGTTGTGATTAATGAAAGAACCGGGACGATAGTGATGGGTGCTAACGTTTCTGTGGACGAGGTCGCTATTTCCAAACAGGGGCTATCGCTTTTTGTAACAGGAAAGAAAAAAGACGATAAGGCAAAAGAAACCGAACAGAAAGTGCTCCTCATCGAAGAGTCTCCCAGAGTTTCCGACATCGTGGATGCGTTGAACAAGATCGGGGCTTCCACAAAAGACATTATTTCTATTCTCGACGGGCTAAAAAAAGCCGGAGCGCTACATGCGGAGGTAATCATTCAATGAATATCGGGGACTACACAAATCGCCTGAATTTAATGGACAGAAAAGAAGTCGATCAAATCAAAAGATTTGATTCAAAAAATACGGAAACGAAAGGCCCGAAAAATTCCGCATTTCAAGAAATGATTCGAAAAGAAGTGAATGAGAAAATTGAAGGGAAGATTCCTTCCTCTGCAATCAAACTTCCAAATAATATTAAAGAAGAAATATCCACTAACCCTTACAGAAAGAGACTTTACGATGCAAGCGTGGAGTTCGAATCCATATTCGTAAAGATGATGCTGAAAGAGATGAAGAAATCCGTTGAGAAAACCAACCTCATTCATGGCGGCTACGCAGAGGAAATCTTCGAAGATATGCTCTACGACGAATATGCAAAAAATATCTCGAAAAACGAATCCCTAGGTCTTGCAGAAGAAATTTATTCAACCCTCTCCAAAAACCTTCCTTAGAAGTCGTTACAACTAAAAGCCTGAATTATGTCCTTTTGTTGAATCTGGTAGGGCAGTATTTGGGCAAAATCGGTTGGAACTACACCCGGCATTGCGGTAAAAACACTTGTCAAAAAAGGACTCTTCGAAAATCCTGTGTTCAATAGTTGAACATATTCAAAAAATATGTGACTCACGCGGCGAAGCTATGCTATCAGACGAAATCAGGCATAAAATATTCAGGGCAATTGAAGAAAATCCCGAACTAAACCAAAGGATGCTTGCGGACTTATTGGGAGTTAGTCTTGGGAAGACCAATTATTGCCTTCAGGCCTTGGTGGAAAAAGGCTGGGTCAAAGCCCAGAATTTTCGTAACAATAAAAATAAGCTTTCCTATGCTTATCTTTTGACGCCCAGTGGAATTGAAGAGAAGGCAAGGGTTACTATCCGCTACTTAAAAAACAAAATGCAGGAATACGAAATTTTGAAACAGGAAATAGACGACCTGGCAAAAGAAGTAAATGGAACAGAGTCTCTTATATTTCCTTGATTATTTAGAGTAAGTTTCGATTTTACAAAAATGGAGTTTCTATGGAATCAAAAAATACGATAATTGACGAAATCTCCCTAGTGGACATTGCCAAGACTCTTGTCATTCGGAGAAAGTGGTTTCTTGGTTTTTTTCTATCTGCATTTCTCGTCACTCTGGTATTTGCTTATCTCAAGCGTCCTCAACAGATTGCTTCTGTGCAAATCGTCAATTATACTACTTTTTTTTCAGTAGGGTGGATGACAGCTAACGTTTTGATGGAGCCATTAACCAAGCTAGAAACCGAGTTATTGGAAATTTATGTTAAGGAAAAGAATAACAAAATTCCTGTGGAGATCGCCCAAGATTGGTTAAAGATGGGAAATCTGATGAAGATAGTTACGAAAGTGCCAGCTTCCTTGGATAGTGCGGCCTATGGCAAAGAAGTGTCAGATTATCACACATCTATATTAAAACCAATACTTACCAGGCATGATAGTTTTTATAATGAAATTATTTCTGAGGCGAGAAAAAATAAAGGTTCTACCGCTTATACAACTCATTCTAAAATTATTTCTTTAGCTCAGAGATCAGTATCAACTGAAAGCATAGCTAATTCAAAACTTACTTCAAAACGCATTATTTTGCTTGGAACAATTTTCAGTATCGTGTTTGGAATTGTTGGGGTGTTCTTTTTGGAATTTATTCTGCAAGTAAAAAAATCTTTAGACGAGGATGTAAAAGGTTAGTAAATCGCCTTCTCCAACTCCAAGCTTTTTTTTCATGTTGAACGATAATTCAAATTCTCTAAATGAGATGCTTTTTCGTCTCTGGAATCACCTTACTCCGAGACGGCACAAGCAATTTATCATGCTCTCACTCCTCATCGTATTTGCATCCTTTACAGAGGTATTGAGCATCAGCGCAGTTTTGCCGTTCCTGAGCATACTTACAAATCCGGAGAATGTATTTAATAATCCGTACTTTAAGCCTGCAATTGAATGGATAGGGATTCACTCGGCAAAAGATTTGCTTTTTCCGATAACATTGCTTTTTGGATTTGCGGCAATACTTGCTGGCTCCATTAGGCTTCTTTTGCTTTGGGTAAGTACGAAGCTATCCTTCACGACCGGTGCTGACCTTAGCAATACGATTTATCGGAAGACTCTATATCAACCGTATAGAGTTCATGTTTCCAGAAACAGTAGCGAGGTTATTAATGGGATTACAGGAAAAGCGAATGGACTTGTTTATGCCGTAATGCTTCCGATTATCAATTTAGCGGGATCCATATTTATCATAGGATCTATTCTAATTGCAATCATTTCTTTGGATCCGGTGATTGCAATTTCATCGTTTGTCGGTTTTGGGGGAATTTACGGCATTATTGCTCTACTTGCAAAAAACCGTTTAAAAGCAAACAGTACTATCATTTCCGAAGAAAGTGACAGAGTATTAAAATCCCTGCAGGAAGGCCTGGGTGGAATTCGCGATGTTCTTCTGGATGGAAGCCAGGATGCCTATTGCCATATCTACAAAATTTCCGATCATCGGCTGCGTCAGGCGATGGCGGATAATAGTTTTACTGCGGTCAGTCCGCGTTATGCGATGGAAGCGTTAGGCATGATGCTTATTGCCTGCTTTGCCTATTTCACATCCAATAACGAGGGGATTTCTAAAACCATACCTCTCCTGGGGGCTCTTGCCTTAGGAGCTCAAAGATTATTACCCGTTCTGCAACAGGGGTATTATGCCTGGGCGACAATTCGGTCCAGCCACAAGCTTTTGATTGATGTTCTGGAGCTATTGGATCAACCGCTTCCCAATTATGCCAATCTTCAAAAAGCAACGCCGATGGAATTCAACAAAGCTATAGAGCTAAAGGGCTGCTCATTCCGTTATTTTTCCGATGGGCCATGGGTAATCAGGGATCTGAATCTTACAATAGAAAAGGGGAGCAGGGTTGGATTTATCGGCATTACGGGCAGTGGGAAAAGTACGTTAATTGATATCATCATGGCGCTTCTAGCTCCGTCGGATGGAGTTTTAGCTATTGATGGAAATTTGATCACGGTAGATAATATGCGCTCCTGGCAGGCGACAATTTCGCACGTCCCGCAGAATATATTTTTATCTGATGCTACGATTGCAGAAAACATTGCATTCGGGACTGCATCGGAGGCAATCGATTATGAAAAAGTCAAGAAGGCCGCCGAGAAAGCGCAGATTGCAAAACATATTGAAGGCCTGAAAGAAGGCTACAATACTCTAGTAGGGGAGAGAGGGATCAGATTGTCTGGTGGGCAGAGGCAGAGAATCGGGATTGCTCGTGCATTGTACAAAGAAGCAACCGTGATTGTATTTGATGAAGCGACAAGTGCTCTGGATAATGAGACAGAGAAAGCAGTAATGGAGGCAATTGACGGCCTTGGAGATGATTTGACAGTTATTATGATCGCGCACAGGCTATCCACAGTTCAAAAATGCGACAAAATTGTCGAGCTGGCAAACGGGAATATTTCGAGAATAGGAACCTACGAAGAGCTTTTCTCGAAAAAATAAAATCCTGATATGAAAAGTTAAAAAATGAATAGATGTTCAAGCTTATCTTGATGATTCAAAATTCAATGTTATGAAAAAAATTAAATACCCTTTTATATATATTTTTAGGAAAATATTACATTACTTTTGGTGTTTTCATAAACCTATAGTAAAAAAAAATATTCGATTTCAAGATATTCATAAAGGGGAAACATGTCTTATTTTTGGAAATGGAGCATCATTAAAATTTTATGATTTCAATGTGCTTCCCAAAATTCCGGTAATTGGTTGCAATTATGCACCAATAGATCAAAGATTTAAGGGTGTTGATTTTAGATATTGGCTACTGACTGATTCTTATGGGTTATATAAGCGATTTTTTCATTTAGAATCACTATCTTTTCCTGAAAATTTCATCATTGCAAGGGGACAAAGACTCTTTTGTGAAAATAAAGATAAAATAATTTTTACCAGTCTGACTAGCATGTATGGAAAGAAAAGTGATATTGGAGAGGTTGTATATTTTCATCATTTTGGAGATAGGTTAGGTTTGAACTACGATCTTGCGGGAGTCTTCTCAGTTTGTATGGGTTCTCTTGAAGCGATGATCGGAGTTGCAAAATATATGGGTTTTGCAAAGGCGATTTTGTTGGGGTGTGATTATCTAGGTATACCTCAAATGGAGGGGCATTTTTATTCTGATGCATTGCCCTTCTGGGGGGAGACAAATCACAGCTATGGAAATCGTATGCAGGAGGTAGCCAAAGGAATTGAAATTTTAGTTATTTGCCCAAAATCAGTTACCAGTCCTTACTTTTCTTCTGTATCATATGAAGAATATTTTGGTAGCAAAGAAAGGTATCAGGAAAATTCTGAATTTATTGATGCTGATTACTTGCAACTTCTGAGGTATGCTGCATCAAAAAAATTAATCTATATGTAAAGGGAATTTATGAAAAAAAAATTGCATGGATTTTTTATTAAATTGTTCTCTATATTTTTTAAGAACTCTTCAAAGTTATTTGGTTTTCAATTCTTCAGACATGCAAAATTTCAATCCTTTGACCAAAGTCAGGAGTTTGTATTTTCATCAATTGAGTGGGAAGGCGGGAGAGAGCACTATGTTTGTTTTCCGTATGATCAGGCTATTTCTAGGCATATTTTTGCAGATGGACATTTTGGCTGGGGACAGGTTAGCAAGGTTATTAAAATCCTCGGACCTGAATTCAAAATTAAGACGCTCATCGATATTGGAGCCAACATTGGCTCGATATGCATTCCGATGGTGAAAAGAGGGATTGCTGAACAAGCCATTGCATTTGAGCCTGAGCCCCAAAATTTTCGGGCCCTCATGGCCAATATTTATATAAATGGGCTGAATGGTAAAATTACCGCACATAACTTGGCGCTGGATTCAGACAACAAAGAGAAAGAGGTTGTTGTTGAATTATCTACAGACAATAGCGGGGACCATCGGGTGAGAGTAATCGACACTGGTGGAATGTACAATGAATCCAATCGTAAGACAGTTAAAGTAAAGTCAAACTCACTCTCTAAAGTAATACCACTAAAAAGTGTAGAACATTCCCTCATCTGGATGGATACGCAAGGCTATGAAGGAAGAATTTTAGAGGGGGCAATAGACTTTTGCACAGCAAGAGTTCCTTTAGTGACTGAATTTTGGCCTTACGGACTTATTCGATCTGATTCTTATACCTTATTCAAGCGTGCCATACTTCATTATAAGCATTTTTACGATTTGTCAGAAAAAAGTCCAGTACGAAGGGATGTAACAGAAAATGCAATCGATTCTCTTTATAATAAATTTAAAGATAGCGATGGCTGGGTAGATTTACTTTTAGTATGAAATCAGAGTTAATTTTTATGCACATCCTATGCGTTAGATGGTATTGTAAAAGATTATTTACTACGTAGTCGTCAAAAAAGTGAACCAAAATAAATGAGTGAAATGAATATGGTTATGTGACGAAGGATGCAAGAAAAATCGGGCGTGCGGGTAAGTTAGCGATTAGAAAATTAGTCATTGGAAAACGTATGGAAGGTGAATCCGTAAAATTAATATCTGAAAGTCTTGGCATATCCCCTAAGGTCATATACAAATGGTTGCGATTAAACAAGAAAAGAGGAGAGGTAGGATTGATTCCGAAATCACCACCTGGACGTCCTTCGCTTCTTTCTGCGAAGCAAAAAAAAGTCAAAGAATTTATCATAGGAAAAGAACCAAGACAGTATGGTTTTTGATTTCGGTCTTTGGACAAGAAAAATCGTATAACTTATTCTAACAAAATTTGATATAAAGTATGGCGTTACACATATTGGAAAACTTTTTTATGAACTTGAAATTACACCGAGAAAGCCACTAAGGCGTGTTTATGAAAGAGACCCTGAAGCTGTCCGGAAATGGAAAGAAGAAATATTTTCGAAAATTCGAAAAAGAACCCACAAAAAAGAAGCTGAAATATTTTTCAGCAATGAAGCAGGTCTGCGGTTTGATATACCACTCGGAAGAATTTGGGGACAGCGAGGTGACATTGTAACGAAAAAGTGGACACTTTTTTAGCTCGAAAAGAGCAAAGGAGTG
>CAYTEA010000045.1:0-16440 GCA_964436695.1 uncultured Leptospiraceae bacterium | reverse complement strand
CCCTAGTGGCTGAGGTTGTCTTGACTACAGGGGTTGGAACTGCAACTGGAACTTCTACGGGGACAGGGACATCCACTGGAACTGGAACTTCTACCGGGACTGGGACATCCACTGGTGCTGGAACCCTGCCGCTCAAGACCGGGCAAACGATTGTATATGCAACGGGGGATGATGGTACCCATCAAAGTGGACTAAGCAGAAGCTATACCGATAACGGAGACGGAACGATAACAGACAATACCACCGGACTTCTATGGCAGAAGTGCAGTAGAGGGCAAAGCTATAGTGGTGGCACTTGTACTGGCTCGGACACACTGACTAACTGGGCAACTGCCGGAACATACTGTAGTGGACTTTCTCTGGCAAGCAAAACTTGGAGATTACCGGAAAGAAAAGAAATGGAGACCTTAAACGACTTTAGCGTATATAATCCAATGATAAACTCAACTATCTTTCCAGCAACTCACACAGCTGTTTACTGGACAGCCAGTATCAGTGCGTCCAACACAAACTATTCGTGGGGCGTAGATTTTTCCAATAGCTACTCGAACACATACATAAAAACTGATAATCTAAGATCAGTTCGTTGCGTTTCAGGATCGACGAAAGATTACAGCAGTAACTTTAACGATAACAACGACGGCACTGTTAGAGACAACAGAACGGGATTAGTTTGGCAGAAGTGCTCCAGAGGACAGAACAACGATTCCTCCTGTAGCGGTACAGCTACTGTTAGTATCTGGTCAATTGCCATTACCGACTGTTCTGGACTTTCCTTGGCAGGAAAAACCTGGCGTTTACCGAACGCGAATGAACTCAGTACACTTGCAGATATAACAAAATCTAGTGGTGCGACTATTGATACCGCAATTTTTCCTGCAACCGTTGCTGATAATTATTGGAGTTCTACTACCTTCCCCCCACCATTTACGACTGTTGCTTTTACTTCTTATTTTGGAAGCGGTGGTTTGGTCAGTTATAATAAGACGACTTCTAGTTATTATACACGCTGTGTGTCCGGGCCGTAGTTCTAGGCACGAACATTATGATGGGTGCGTTATGCGAAACACACCTTAACCGATATATCTTAAACCGTACTTTTCGTACTTTTGCAATTTATTATCTGTGCCACAGAAAACGTTTTCATGGCTAAATTATGACCAACATGGTTAAGATAGTCAAGTAAGATTCATTCAGGCCATTTCCCAAAACCCCCAGTTTAGGGGGGTTCGGTTGGCTATTTTTTTCTGTGAATTATTTGGATTATTTTAGAATTGGAATAATCGGAAAATCCAATATGAAAAGATTTACTCTAATATTCTGTATCGTGCTAATTTCTTGCATAAAGGTAAAGCCAAGTCCCTTTGACACTTCGCAGAATCCGGCGGCCCTAGTGGCTGAGGTTGTCTTGACTACAGGGGTTGGAACTGCAACTGGAACTGGAACGTCTACCGGGACAGGGACGAGTACAATATCGACCGTAGCAACCCCCACGTTCAGCCCGAGTGCAGGGTATTACTCAACAGCGCAGAATATCACCATAAGCACGACCACAAGTGGTGCTACGATCTACTACACCACAGACGGAAGCACTCCGACAACAAGCTCCACAGTTTACACCTCTTCTATGCACATATGGAGCATGGCCGGATTAACGATCCAGGCAATCGCTGTCAAATCGGGATATGCGAACAGCACAGTGCTCACCGGTGTGTTCAGTTATGCGACACTCAAAACCGGAATCACACAATGCTGGGATTCGTTCCCAAATTTGATTGCCTGTGCAGGCACGAATCAGGATGGCGAATTCCAAACTGGAGTGGCTCGCAGTTTTACCGCTCCGACTCAGCATTCTACCTATACCTCAGATTATACAACAACGGACAATGTGACAGGACTTGTTTGGCGATCCTGCTCGCAGGGCTTGAGTACAGCCACATGCACGGGAACTGCACAGACGATGACAAATGACGGCACAGCAAACGATGCAACCAATCATCCAACCTGGGGCTGCAATGCACTCAACTCTGCAAATAGCGGAAATGGTTACGCCGGCATCAAAACCTGGAGACTTCCGACTCGTAAGGAGATCGAGACGATTTATGATTTTTCAGCCACTGTAGCACCTTTCATAAATGGGACTGCATTTCCAGCAACAGTTACTAATTGGTATTGGAGTTCTACGATTGATGCGGCAAATACGACGGATTCCTGGACCATTGACTTTAGTGCTGGGCAAAACGGTATTTCCAGTCTCCCTCGAACAAATCTTTATCCTGTTCGTTGTGTCTCCGGACCTGCCAACAATCCAACCTTAACGTACAATGACAATGGAGATGGCACTGTGAAAGACAACGCTACGGGGCTTATATGGCAGAAGTGTAATTATGGAAAAAATAACGACTCGACCTGCTCCGGAACTTCAACGTCTTCGAATTGGTTAACAGCAATTTCAAATTGTGCCGGGCTAGGTCTTGCAGGCAAATCCTGGCGTTTACCAAATATTCAGGAATTGAAAACACTCGTCGATCATACAAAAGCATCAGGCTCAAAAATCAATACGACTGTATTTCCAGCTGCCTCGAGTGCAAATAACTGGAGTTCCACTTCGTTAATAGGGGCACCTTCTGGTGCATGGGCTGTATTATTTGGGACTGCCATTTCGAACGGTAGCACCAAGGGAACTACATATCATCATCGTTGTGTGACGGGGCCGTAGGGCCTAAATTAGAATGAATCCCTACCCGTTAAACCTGATTCCTGAAATGCCTGTTGATACAACGGGGATATTGTACTTTTGGTACAAACTTCCTTATGCAGTTCCAGGTGTGATAACATTTATCGTTGGCATGATCCTTGCATTATTCGGGCTCCACCGTCTTAGAAAAAAAGAGCGAGTTGGATATTTTCTTTCTTTTAGCGGAACCTGTTTCGGATTTGGTTTTCTTGGATTGATATTGAGTTTGCGAGCGGTAGTCCGAGATGAGAACTTGTTATTGAACCTCAACACAACTCTGTATCCTTTTGTTTTGATTTTGGCACCAGCCTCTTACCATCTGGTGTATTATATATTGGATGAGAAATATAAAATCATCCAATGGGCGGCCGGCTTGAATTGGATCACAACCCTTTTGGGGCTTTATGGAATTTTGAAAGGAGAAGCCTTCACGGGACAATTTATTCAATATTCCTTTGGGACGTATCCTGTCGCTTCTGTATATTTGAAGCCCTGGGGAATTCTTGCGGCAATCGGGTTTATTCTGATCGCGCCTCCCGTATACTACTCTTACCTTAGGGATCATTCTTTTCGGGAAAGAAAATTTTTAGTTGTGGGACACAATTTGCTTTTGATTTGTGTGATCTCGAATCTACCCAGCTTTATTGGCATTCCCGTTTTTCCGGCAAGCACATTTTCTTTTATCCCGATGTGTATATTAGCTTATGGTGTATTCAATTCCGATTTCAAGGATCTGAAACAATTATTCTTTGAAAGAAGTAGTTTATTTTACATTCTAAATATTTTCCTTAGTTTCGTCCTACTCTTGATTGCCGGGATTGTGCTTTTTACTTTTACTCCGGATGATTATGACAGGATTCCTTGGTATCCCTGGCTACTCATTCCACTGTTTTCGATTTTTGTTGTAGTGGGACTCGGGATTTTTATCGGAGGAACAAACCCATACAGGCCAATCAACCAGTTGGGATCCCTTTCTCTGCACCTCTACGGTTTTCAGTTACTCGCTACACTCGGAATTACTATCAGCCTCGAACCCATTGTCGGGCGCAGAATTGAACAACTTAGCTATCTTGTATTTTGCCTTGCGCCTTCGATTCATATGCGATTCACCTATCTGAGCTTGAATATGCCTGCACCAAAAAATATTCGTCTATTTGATCTATGCTCATTAGTGCTATGCGCAATGGCCATGTCACCTTATTTGTTTACTGGATACTACAAATTTCCCTGGGGAAATTTCTCTGCATCGGGCCCAGTGATTCAAATCTTTGGATTGGTCGCAATCACTGCCTTCTTCACTATTCTGCATGACTGGTGGAAATTGAGAAGAAAGAAGGCTTCGAATGCCATGGGAAATTTTGCAGCTCTCTATGTCATTATCGGAGGGTTTATGATACTCAGTAATCTTCCGGCAACCCTTGGGTTTGACTTTTATCCGCTCGGAAATCTAAGCCTTATTCCAACTTCGATCTTGGCTTATGCCATCATCAGGTATGGGGGAAAGAATGTCCGAACAGAAGCGCTTCGGATCAGCACATATCTTGTTCCCTTTGCACTATTCATTATAACTTTATTCATTTTGTATGTATGGCATACACTTCCAAATAATTCGTTAATTCAAAATAAAGTCCTCCATATTCTATTATTAGGCTTCCCCCTCACTCTTTTGGCATTTATATCAACTTTTATTTTGATTCGGCCCATCTCCAATCGAATAGATCAAACTATGCAAAGCCTTCTCGAATCCAGAAAAATTGCGGAATCTCAAAAATTGGAAACTGAAAAATCAAAACTGGAAATTGAAGACTTGAACCATCTCATAAAAAATTTAAATGAAGACTTGGACATTCAAGCCATCATGAAAAAAGTTCATGAACACATTCAAAAAAAATATAGGATAGATTATTATGGGCTTGCAGTTGTTGACAAAGAAAAAAATGAATTGGTTACTAAAAGCACCTCATCTCCGGGTTTTCTTACTGAGGAAGAAAAGAAAAAAATCAATACTTCTTCAACGAAAATAGATAACTCTATCGGGGCGCATTCGTTTGCTTTTAAAACGAAAAAAGCGTTTTACATTCCGAATACTTTTAAAAGAAAATCCGGTTTATCTCTTGAGGAAAATGAAGTATTCGAAACCTTGAAAATGGAATCTCTTCTAATTATTCCTCTCATCTTGCAAAATGAACTCATAGGTTTTTTTGATTTGTACAATGTAGGCAAAATGGATTTAACGAAAGATGATATCACGAGGCTTTCTATCCTCGGCGAGCAACTTGCGGGAATTATTCACAGATCAAATCTTTTCAAGCAAGTGGAGAAAGAAAAAATAGCCGCAGAAAAAGCCCACAGTGAGGTAGAGAAGCTAAATCAGTTCACAAAACTCATAAACTCTACTTCAGATATTTCTTTAATCTTCAAAGAAATCTATATTTACTTAAACGGGACTTTTGGTTTTAACAATATCTGGACACTTCTGGTTAACAAAGAGAAGGGCGAAATTTATTCTGATAAAAAGATAGCCCAGTCGGATTATGAAAGTGAAATTGATTCTGATTTCTTTAATAATTTTAGAATCAAATTAGAACCATCCGCGGGCACATTTTATCAGACTTTTCAGAAAAAAGATCCGCTGTATATTCCGGATATTAAAGAAACTATTCCAGGCACTAAGACCCATTACATAAACCAATATAATGGAGAAATCTACGAAGGAAGTAAGACCGACGTAAAAATCATCATAAAAGGGAGGCTGACAACCATCATTCAAATCCCACTCATTCTTCAAAACGAAGTGATAGGAATTCTGAATCTTTCTTCGTATGGCAAGAAATTGGAGCTTTCCAAAGTAGAGGTTGATAAGCTTGTACGATTTGGAAATCAGATCGCAGGTGTTTTGTATAACGCACAACTTTTGAAAGAAACGGAAGAAGCAAGAAAAATTGCAGATCGTGAAAAACAAAAATCAGAAAATTTGCTTTTGAACATTCTCCCAGAAGACGTGGCATCGGAGCTAAAAGAAAAAGGTTCCACAGAACCTGTGCACTTTGAAAGTGTGAGTGTGATGTTCACCGACTTCAAAGGATTTACAAGAATCGCCGAAATCTTGTCCCCGCAGGAATTGATAAAAGATTTGGATGCTTGTTTTGTGCAATTTGATAAAATCACAGAAAGATTTCATTTAGAAAAATTAAAGACAATTGGGGATAGCTATATGTGTGCCGGGGGAATTCCCAAACAGAACAATACTCATGCGATTGATTGCACATTAGCTGCTCTGGAAATTCAGGCGTTTATGAATACGATGAAGGACATCAAGACAAGTCAAGGGCTCCCGTATTGGGAACTTCGTCTTGGTATACACACAGGGCCATTGGTTGCAGGAGTTATCGGCGAGAAAAAATTTGCTTATGATGTTTGGGGAGACACTGTAAACACTGCGAGTCGGATGGAATCTTCTGGCACACCCGGTAGAATCAATATCAGCGGAGGTACCTACGAGATCATCAAAGATTTTTTCAATTGTGAATATCGGGGAAAGGTGAATGCCAAAAACAAAGGCGAAGTGGAAATGTATTATGTTGATGGAATCAAACCGGAGCTCTCCTTGAATGGAGAAGGCAAAGCCCCGAATCCATTATTCTGGAAGTTGGTGGATGAATCGGAACTTCAAAAGGCTTTATAAAGCTTCTGCGAGAAAATGGAAGTAACGCTTAAAATCGAATTGGATTCAAACTGCATTTGGCAATCCATGATCGAGGTGTAATATTATCGATAAATATTACTCCTGGTAATACTGATGACCGAAATCAGAAAGTTATGGCTTCTCTTTGTAAAAATATTTTTGGAAAATTATTCGGAGACAGAGGTTATCTGAGTCAGTCTCTTTTTGAAACTTTATTCCAAAAAGGAATTCAACTCATTACGAAGATTAAAAAAAATATGAAAAATAAATTGATGCCTGTTGCAGATAAAATTCTGCTCAGAAAAAGAGCAATTGTTGAATCGGTAAATGATGAGTTGAAAAATATTTGTCAAATACAACATACGAGACATAGAAGTTCGCTGAACTGGGCTGTAAATTTAATAAGTGGTATTATTGCTTATACTTTTCTTCCGAAAAAGCCGTCATTGAATCTTGGAGTGCAAGAAAATATTGCGCTTTTAGAGGTTGCTTAGGCCGAACTTAAGTTATTTTACTGAGTTTGTGGTTTTTTTGCCCAAAGGTTGGGTTTGTGGTTTCTTTGGAAAGACTATTCGGATATACTGGGAAAAACTACATGGAGCCGTTACGATTTATTTATGATACTTGAAAGATACAATCGACCAATATTTTTCTATTCTCTTTCCTTGGTAATTCCTTGGATTTTGTGGTTCATCGTGGCCTATCTCAGTCATCACCAGGAATTGACAGGAATGATGGAGTTGATTCAATCAGCTCTCGGGATACTCGGACTAGTGAGTCCTTTATTCGTTGCTTGTTATTTATTTTTGAAAGATCCGATCATTGCGAAGGATATATTATCACGGTTACTTTCGTTTCCAAAATTTCCGTTTCAATACACAATGATAACCGTTTTATTGATCCCTGCATCGATAATATTGGCACAATTCATTTCGGTGCTTTTCGGGTATGGTATAGAACAGTTTGTCGTTACCGGAAAACCTTCTTTCACATCATCCTTTCTGCCAGTGTGGTTTATTTTAATATTTGCACCGATTGTTGAAGAACTTGCCTGGCATTCTTATGGAACAGATACACTCCGGCGACAATTTAATCTTTTTCTTACCTCAACTATTTTTGCCGTTTACTGGGTTATTTGGCATTTACCTCTGGCATTTATAAAAGGGTATTATCAGAGTAATGTGGTCGCTGTAGGGCCTTTGCATTCAATCAATTTCATGTTCAGCTTGTTTGTTTTTGTTATTCTAATGAACTGGCTATACTTCAAAACACATAGAAATATTTTAATCTCAGTTATCTTTCATCTAACTGCAAATGTTTCTAATGAAATATTTGCGACACATCCGGACAGTAAAATTATTCAAACAGGTTTGTTATGTATAGTTTGTATATATATCTTACTTACCGAAAAAGATCTATTCTTTTCCAATAAGTTTAGAGCTTAATTGCATTCTTAGGAAGTTTGATTGAATATTAAATGGTGAATATTTGAATTCAGCCGAAATTATTAACCTGGCCATGTCCAGCGGATTCGAACTTGCAGGAATAACAAAAGCGAAAATTCCAGAAGAAGATAAAGCAAACATCAACCTTTGGATTCAAAAAAAATTATTCGGGGATATGGAATGGTTCCCCAAGAACAATCACATTCGATTGGATTTCGAAAATCTGGGTTTTATTCCAAAATCCGTGATAATGCTGGGGTGTTCATACTATTCGAAAAAAAATGAAGAAGTGCTTCGGAAATTTAAGTTCAAAATTTCCAGATATGCCGTCGGAAAGGATTATCACAATGTTTTGCGGGAAAAAGTAAAGCCGCTAATGGTATTTCTAAAAGATAAATTTCCGGTGGGAAAATTCAGGATGAGTACGGATTCTCTTCCGATTTCTGAAAAAGTTCTGGCAAATGAGGCGGGCCTTGGGTGGAGAGGGAAGAATACAAATATAATCAACCCCGAAGTCGGTTCATTTTTCTTCCTTGCAGCAATTCTGACTGACGTCAGTCTTTCGCCTAACGCACAAAAAATACCCGATAGGTGCGGGAAATGCCGTTTGTGTATCGAAGCTTGCCCGACTGGCGCTCTATTTGAGGAATACAAAATAGACGCACGGAAGTGTATCTCATATCTTACTATAGAGGAGAAAATGTCTATATCGGCCGATTCTTTTGGCTTCAAAACAAACGGCTGGATCTTCGGGTGTGATATTTGCCAGGAAGTCTGCCCTTGGAATAGAAAAAAAACGAATATTTTTCGAATGGAAACGAAAGAACCTGATTTTCTCGCGAGCGATCTATGGCGAGATTCTTCTGAAAAAGAAATTCTGGAAATGGAACCGAAGGAATTTACGGTATTTCAGAAAGACAGTCCTTTGTCCAGAATCAGTTTTCAAAAGTGGAGGCGGAACATTCAAAATTTTCTGGATTAAGAAAATTAAATAAATCAGCGACTTTTTTTGGGGATTTTGCCGGTCGATAATTTATAGCGATGGCCGTCGGAAGAACAGATTCAATGCAGGAGTTGATTACCCTCATGGAGGGAATTTATGGGGAGACAATCATTGGATCCGACATAAATCTGATTAAACACCTATTTTATTATCTAAAGAATGAAGCAATCGAATTTAGTTTCGAATATGAAGACAAATACCTCACTGCGATAGTGGAAGAAATTTTGATGGAATCTGTTGCGCTGAATGTGTTGGGCTTTGAAGAGGGCCAGACACGTAGGGCGAAAATTCGTTTCGAGGTTTTTAATGTTTTATACAATTTCGAAGTAATGGTAAATGACATTCGCCATGAAATTGTTTTCATTACGATTCCTACGGAGTTGCAATCCGCGCAGCAGAGAAAGAACAAGCGAATTCCTTGCGACGATTTGTTCATGAATTTTATAATCTTATTCAGGTCATTACGGGGGGGGGCTAGAGATGCGGGAGAGACTATATCTGCGGAAGGCAAGTTCTTCCACTTAATGAGGGAAGTGAGAGAAGATACTCCCAGTCTTCGATTGATCAATCTGATGCTAGTGGACTATATCCACAAGATTTCTTCCGAATATGAAATTATTTTTTTTAAGAACAAAAATGAAAATCCTCTCGTTAAACGAGTTCTGTTGAATTTAAAAAAATCCATCTATGTCCACGATTGCTGGTCGATTGAAAGCTACATTAATGAAATCGATAGCCCGTTTCTGACCAATTATTGTACTGAGTTTCAAAGCCTTAAGGAAGATGTCGGTGAAAAGAGCGCGAGGAATTTTTTTCAAGAAATAGTGAAAAATGAAAGCCGAGAGTTTTTCGTGTCTTATGTGATTTCTCCTATATATTTATTTGAAGAGCTAACCGGTTACATAAAAATTTTTACTACTGCAATGGATAAGTATTCCATCACGGAGCAGCAGGCGTTGTATACCCATGAGCTTGCCGAGGTTATCAGTTATGCATTTACAAAAATTGCAATCAAAGAAGATCGATTCAATAAAATGAATACGAATACGAAAATCGTAGATATCAGTATCGGCGGGCTTCTTTTTGAAATAGAGGACAAGACTCTTTTTCAGTATCTAAGTAAGCACAACAAGATCAAAATGTTTATTCCCATAGGAGAGCTGACATTAAATATTAGCGGAGAAATTGTTAGATACATCAAAAGAGATGAAAACCTTTTTCATCTCGGGGTAAATTTTTTTTCATCGAATCCGGATGATTTGAGGAACCTGGAAAGATATATTTTTGAGAAGAAAAGAGGAGTTCTGTCAGAATGATTTGGACAATTCGATTGCTGAAAGAACTTCTTTGTCTGCGATGTTTTTTTTAGGCAGGAATGTCAGGTAGTCATTGCCGTGCTTCTCAATATTCTGCTTCAAAGTATCTGTGTCCTTTTTCATGTTGTAAGTGAATATCACCCTGCCTTTTACCGATTTTAATTTGTCATAATAGTAGAGCACGAATAGTCTTTGCAGGTTCGAATTTTGGTAGCGGATTTTTTTTGCTTTATCGAGCAAATCTTCCGCCTTCTGCATTCTTTCCGTAATCAGGGTTCTTGTTTCGGAATTTTGCGGTTTTGATTCCAAGAATCTGTAGTGTAAAAAATTTGCTTCTGCGCTTGATAAAAAAATATCAAAATCGTTGGGAACCATTGCGCTAGCAAGTTTTTCTATCTCATAGCACAAGAATATTTCTTTCAGGGATAGACTCTTTTCCAGTTTGAACTTGTATAGCAGATAACGCATGTATTGGACGTAGAATAAGTATTTTTCATGATTGTCCCTGAATTTGTCCTTATTTTTGTAAGCAATGAAAAATTCAAAGCCAGCAGAAACGTAACCCTCACCACCTTGCATGTGAAGCCTGCCTAGAGCAAAGTGGGCTTCCGGATAAATCGAATCTATTGAGATGGCTTTTTTGTAAGCTTTGATTGCGCTGGCTTTGTCACCTGTTGCAAAAAAATGATCGCCTTCTTTTTTCTTTAGTACGGCAATCTCCTGATTTTCCAGCTCAAGAGGCATTGCAACGAATACCAGTCTGTCCTCAATTAATCTAAGGTATCCCTCTCCCCTTAGCTGCAATCCGAAAAAAGCAGTTTTGAATATGGATTTAACTTCAATCTGGCCGACAATATTTCCGTCTCGCAATGCGTTATGATCGGAGTCCTTTTCTATCAGGTACAAAGTCTGGCCGATCCTGATTCCCGGATTAGTGTAAATGTTTACAGTGACCACATCCGGACGCGTATCAACATTGAGCGAGCTGTCCGCTTTTGAGTCGAATACGGCAGCTTTTTCGATGCTCGCAGTTTCTCCGATGACTTTCATTTTTGTGGATACCTGAGTCGCCCCGTCCCAAAAAGAGTAAATTGTATC
Source organism: uncultured Leptospiraceae bacterium (assembly GCA_964436695.1). Taxonomy (GTDB): domain Bacteria; phylum Spirochaetota; class Leptospiria; order Leptospirales; family Leptospiraceae; genus JABWCC01. The sequence goes on along the minus strand of CAYTEA010000045.1, from coordinate 5,156 downwards.
TTCCTTTCTTGCAATGGAAAAGGCCGAAGAAGAAATACAAAATACCAGAACAAGGATGGGAGAAAATCTCATACTTCATCTTCGACAAGAAAACGGGATTCCTGTATGAAAAAGAGGAGGGCCATCTAGTCCGAAACACGCATTTCTTTTCACTAAATGCCGGCTTTCAAAAGACAAAAGTTCCGCTTTCCTGAGCCATAATGCAAAGGAGTACCAGCCAAAAGTAGTTTACAAAAAATGCCCACAAAAAAACAGTGTTAGTTATATAACTAACTGCGTTCGTATTCAAATGAATCTGATAAATGAGGCCGAAAATCTGAATAGCAATGGTGCTGCAAAAAATCCTCCCCGATTTTCTTGCCCAAAATCCGGTGGAGTTCCACCAAAAAGGGCAAATCAGTTCTTTTTTCAATTTGGCGGGCAAGGCAATTCTTTCCTTTCTGAGTGCTCCACCCTGTTTAAGAATTATCCCGAACTGGAAGAATTTTTTGAAACGGCTTTTAGTGCGATCCGCGAAACGATCTCTATCGATGAATTTCCTTATTCGGAATTTTTCTCGCATGGCTTTGAACTAAAGAGTTGGCTCATGGGGGAAGATCTTCCGCCGGAAAATGTTCTTTTTTCTTGTCCGGTTTCACTTCCTTCCATTCACATTACTCAAATGGCATACTACCATTTACTCGAATTGCGTGGTGTAATCAACAAAGATGTTTTGGATAATGTGATTGCAATCACAGGCCACTCCCAGGGAATCCATTCTGCTTGTCTTGCATCAATGAAACTAACCGGTAAAGAATTTTACGAAGCATTCCGGAAATTTGTGCAATACTACCTCTACTCAGGTTCGATCTGCCAATTAAAATATCCGGTCAAAAAAATCGATGATGGGCTTTTACAAATTTCTCAAATCCGTGATTCTGCGGGTCCTTCACCGATGGCAGTCATTACGAATATACGAAAGGAGAATCTGGAAGAAATTCTAAATAATTTCAATAGATCTCTCGAAGCTTTTGATAGATTGACGATTTCACTGGAAAACACTGATGAGATTTTTGTGATTTCAGGAGATACGGAAAACGTAATCAAATTTAGGGAAAAAAACTTTGAATTATTTCAACACCAGGGTTATGGATGGCAGTACTTAGAAATTACTGCCCCTTTCCATAGCCATTTCATTCGAGATGGACTTGAAATTTTCAAAAAAGATTTGAAGAAAATTGATTTTCAATATTATGGAAGCGATCTGAAAATTCCCGTGATGAATACATTCACCGGTGAAAACATGCAAGGTGTTTCCTGTCTTGGGGAATTTCTCTTTGAGCTTCAAGTGAGCCGTCCTTTAATCTGGAAAAATTCTATCCGGACTTTGGTGGACAATGCCAACAATTCAAAAGTCATTGATTTTGGCCCGGGAAAATCATCTGCGTTTTTTACAAAACAAATTTTGCAAGACAAAGAAGTCGAAATTCTTTCCACAACAGGCCGTGCCGGGCTTAGGAAACTTTTTGCTTTACATTCGGTAGAAGCGCAAGTTCTAAAAAACGAAGACGCTGTGGAATTATCTAAGAACGTGTCCTAAAACCAACTTTTGAAAATGCTTTAGGCCACTCCTCACCCATATATGCCGCAGCCCATCTTTGATGAGCTGGATAAACGCGCATAGGCTGGGTGAGGCCTTAGAGCTAGTTTTAAGACATGCTCTGATTTCAAATCTATGAAAGCGGCTACGAAGGTTTGCAAAATAAATTCCAATAGGGATAGCCATTCACAAAAAAATATTGAAATTTAATTGAACCGTGTATATTTTTGTTCGAAAGTCCGGCATTAACCCTGTAGGCCGGAGGGAAATTATCCGTTCAGAGGAGACGCTGTAACGGAATTTTTGACGGAGAGTTGATTATGAAGCAAAAGACGATAGTGATTTTGGGGGGATCTTTTTCCGGCCCTGCGGCTGCTGCGAAGGCGCGCGAGTTTGACGAAAAATGCAGGATTATACTGGTGGAAAAAGGCGATACGATTAATTTTTCTCAAAGCGGATTATCTTATTTTCTAAGCGGGGAAGTCGGTTCGATAGAGGATTTTAAAAAAGAGAGATCCGAATTTTTCAAGTCGGTCTATAACATTGATATTAAAACAGGAACTGAAGCTACAAAGATCGATCCCAAAAAGAAAGAAGTTCAATTAAAAGGGAAGTCGGAAGAGGTTGTTAAATATGACGCGCTGATTTATGCGTTAGGCGCGGAGTCTACCTTGCCCGACAGACTGATTTCGAGGCCCTCCAATTTGATATTTTTTAGAACTCCTGCCGACCTGGAAACAATTCAAAAAAATCTGAATAACAACAAGAAAAAAGTTGCAGTTATCGGATCGGGGCCTTTTGGCTTGGAGGCAACCGACGGCCTCATTCGCGCCGGATTCGAAGTAGCTTTAATTGAAAAGAGGGACAGCGTATTTCCCGCAGCAAGCAGGATTTCCTCCAGAATGATTGAGCGGGATCTAAATACGAAATGTAAAATTTATAAATCAGCTGAAATTGCCGGATTCAATATTTCGAATAACGAGATTCAATCGATTCAGTTGAAGAATGGAGAATCAATCGCGGCCGATTTTGTAATCTCCACAACCGGGGTTAAGCCGAATACCAAGTTGCTTTCTTCTGCCGGAGCGAAAGTGACAAAGGATGGAGCGTTGATTGTAAACTCTTCTGCCAAAACGAATTTGCCGGAAGTGTATGGCTGTGGAGCGTGTTGCGCGGTTTCGCATGTCGTATCAAAAAAGGCCGAATGGATGCCGCAGGCTGCAATATCGGATAAACTTGCTCAAATCGCCGGGGCAAATGCAATGGGGAGTAAGCTCGTTTTGAATCAATCGGTAAATTCACTGCTTTTGCGCGTTGGAAATTTAACCTATGGCAGAACCGGAGTTTCGTATACTCCGAATCCCAAAGTCTGCCTCACTACGGTTTTTGCTCCGGCAAACGAAACTTTTATATCCGGTTCCAAAGACATCATGATCCAAGTTATTTGGGAAAAAAAATCCGGTGTGGTTATTGGGGCTGAAATTGTCGGGGAAAGTGGTGTGGATAAAAGGCTCGATGTTTTAGCAGTCGCGATTGCATCGAAGGCCACGCTTCAAAAATTATCCAACATTGACCTTGGGTATGAGCCTCCATTTAGCCCGGCAAGAGATCCGATTAATGTAGCGGGGACAGTCGCTCTCTATGAGAAGCGAAATTTTGTCAAGGCCATCAGCGCACAGGTCTTGGCAAAGAATCTATCGAAATATTTTATCGTAGATTTGAGTAAACAGCAATCTCCGGATAGCCCGCCTATTAAAAATTCGAAAATGATTGCTTTGGAGGAGTTGAGAGGACAGATTACGGATATTCCAAAAAATCGACATATTGTAACTGTGAGCGAGACCGGAAGAAGAGGGTATCTTGGATTCAGGGTTCTGATTCAAAATGGGTACCGGGATGTAGTGAATCTTTCTGGGGGACTACGGGCATATAATCTTTCCCTTTGATTTCTTTAAGGAAATACAATGAGCCGTCCTTTGAGGATACTCTTGCATTCGACCCGCATGACGTATTTCTGGCTGGCCTTCGGAATCACCACGTTTCCAATACTGCGTATCCGATTTCGCATAACGTAACTTGGAAGGATTACCGGGTTGCAAAAGAAGACTACTCCTCATATTTGCATAGCGCTCTTCGGAATATTGAGGCCATTTCTCTGTATGTTCAAGTGCCTTTTTGCGAAAAGAGATGCTATTACTGCGAATATACCGTTGTTAGTGGAAAAGAGAGTGATTATTCAAGCCTCTACATAGATTATCTGCTGAAAGAAATCGAAATGTATGGACGGATAGCCGATTGGGAAGATAAGAGAATTTCGGGATTTGATATCGGAGGAGGTACTCCATCAATTTTAGAAAATGATCTGGTTGGAAAAATACTGCATAAGATACGAAATACTTTTCCCGGTTCAAAAAAAGCGAAGATCAGCATTGAGACTACACCGAAAATCGCAGCAGAGAATCCGGACAAGTTACTATTCTATAAAAATTCCGGAATCGATAGAATCAGTATGGGGATTCAGGTGGCCGATCCTGATTTATTAAAAAAATTTAACCGGGGCGATAACGGCGAAAGCCTATTTTCAATGGCCACAGAGAATATCAGAAAAACAGGTTTTGAAAAATTCAATGTTGATCTGATGTATGGTTTTTCAGACCAGAGTTTAAAAAGCTGGGAACATACATTACAGAAGGCTGTTTCGCTAAATCCGGATTATATTACACTTTACCGGATGAGGTACAAACTGACAAAAATATCTAGCCAAGCAGAAAGAGTCAGATTAATGGACGTTATGCGACACTCAAGACTGGCCAGAGAGGTTTTGGAGGCAAACGGTTATTTTGCTCCTTATGGAAAGAATACTTACACTAGAGACCGGGCTGAAGAGGGAACAAGTGAATACCTCACGAACCGGGTAATCCATGGCACGCCTTATCTGGGATTCGGCCTTGGAGCACAGTCTTTTCTGAATTCTTCCGTCGCTTACAATTGCGGGGCAGCTTCCAAAAGTATCAGCCCGTACAGATCAGCCCTGGAATGTGAAATTTTTCCGATTCAGGACTTGTACGACTTGCCTGTTTGCCAGGTGGCGGCAAAGATGATCTCAGTTAGTTTTTATTTTGGAGGGATAAACAGAGAATCATTCACTAACAAATTCGGTTTTTCCATTGAGACCCTATTTCAGGATGAGGTTTTCTACCTGAAATCGAAAGCATTAATGCATGAACAAGATGGCTGGCTTCGTCTGACCAGGAAAGGAGAAAAATTTATCAATGGAGTGATTGCTTTGTTTTACGCCGGTTCCATCAAAAGTTTGCTTTTAAAAAGTAGCGGAGTTGGCAAAGCGACATCCTATTAGGATTTGTTCTAGGCACCTATTTTTCTTGTGCTCCATTCTTCGCCTATTTCTTCGGGATGAGGAAAGCGCCTAACGCTTCAGAAGTCCAAAATTCTGTCGGAGACCTGTCCAGCTCCAGAGCTTCCAGACATTGTGGGGCTGTGGCCTGTCCAGCACTTGCGAAGCTGGTGCTGGGTGTACCGAATTCAAATGACTCCCGCTTTCTTCAAATCCTCTTCA
>CAYTEA010000044.1:0-16539 GCA_964436695.1 uncultured Leptospiraceae bacterium | reverse complement strand
TTACGGCAGGTGAGGTTTTGGCGCATATCTCGGCTGATAATTTGTTCTTCTATTCTTGGGGGTAGTTGTTGCGTTTTACCATATTCGTCAGTCTCCTTTAGCCATATTCTGGTGTCTCCAGTTTTAGGGTCGCGGTCCAGTTCAGGTCAAGACCATTGAATGAGAAAGACGGGAAGAGAAATAAAGCTATATCCCGATTTTGAGCCAGAGTTGAGCATGTATTTGCTGATATATACAGCTTTTCCCAATTAAAGATTCGTTCAATTGGAATTAAAAGAGCGGAATTTAATATTGGCCTAATGAATTTATTTTCAATTTTCGACGATTTTGGTACTTGTGTTCATAAGTGGATTTGGTTGAATTCTTGCATTGCAAAATTTTTAAAAGATCATTTCAGAAAGATAGATGAGTGAGTTATTTATTTCAAAATACAAAAACACTGGAAAATAACTTGCAGAATGATATTTTTAGAGGTTCCCTCAAGTTATTTATAGTAAAAAAAGATATTACAAAAACTTAAAGCCAGCATAGCTATCAAGTTCAATCTGTAAAAAAATCGAGCTTGACGTCACGGTATAATAAAGGTATATTATATATACCATGCAATTTGAATATGACAGGTCGAAAAGCAAAACCAATAAAGAGAAACATGGAATAGATTTTGAGGAAGGAAAAGAAATCTGGACAAGTCCGGTTGTAGAAATTCGATCAAAATATGATGACGAGCCCAGGAAATTAGTTATCGGACATATAAAACAAAAATTTTGGACGGCAATTATAACAATAAGAAATGGAATTATCAGGATCATTTCAATAAGAAGATCAAGGGAAGAGGAAAAAAAATTGTATGAAAATATCGCAAAAAACAACCAAAGAAAATCTTGAGGATCGGTTCAATTCCGGACAAAGCGTCATTGATTATTTTGATTTAGATACAAGCATTATTCGCGTTAATGTGGATTTTCCGGCTTGGATGGTTAAAGCTTTAGATGAAGAATCTAAAAAACGTGGTGTCGCACGACAGGCATTAGTTAAAATGTGGATAGCTGATAAAATCGAATCTCTTCAATCTCCCAAACGACCTGCAAAATCTTTCAAAGCCTGAAACGATTTTTAATTCCAGAGTAGAGCCATATTTACTTCAACAGTTTCTGAAAATCTCTGTTACTTTTAATCGGAAGAAAATCCGGTTCGGTTTTTGCCCGATCAATTGAAGTGTCTTCCAGGTCAATAGATTCCTTTAAGAATTCCAAAGCCTCTTTTGAGTTTCCAAGAAGTGAATGGATGCAAGCTAACTGGAAACTGTTTTCTCCTCTGTCCTCGGTGGTTTTTCTCTGCTTTTCATACATCTTCAAGGCTTTTTCGAAAAGGCTTCTTCCGGTTGCCGGATCGCCCAAAAGGCAATGCAACTGGCCCTTGATGTGCCACGGCTCAGGACAATTCTTCATACCATTTTCAATCGCTTTTTCAATAAACTCCATCGCTTCAAAATATTGCTTCTTATCCTTCTTTACATTTGCCAGATTGTAGTACGCGTCTTCGTTTTCCGGGTCGATTTCGATACATTTCATCCATGCTTTTTCCGCTTCGGCTTTACTGCCCATCACCGAATAGGCATTACCCTTTTCCATCCAGCAATCAGCATCGTCCGGCCGTTGAGCGATTAGCTTTTCTAGGATCTTCAAAGCTTTTTTGGGATCCAAATCATCGTAGATCAAATCCTGGGCTTTTTCGTATTCCTCGTTGAACTTCACATCCTCCGATAAAGTATATCCTTCCGGCTCCGAATCCTGCCCGGACTCTTCCTTTGCAGGCTCCTGCCGATTTAATATCTGGACACCTTTTTTCTCCAATATTGAAATTGTTTTTTCGTCATCTATTCCGTCTCCGTAATTTACATCGACCGTTTTCAAATTTCTCAACTGAAGCAAAGGCGTTGCATCTTTTACATCCAAAAGAACACTGTCTACAAGCTCATAAAGGTTAGGAGTGAAACTAACGTCCTCGATAGTCCTGACTAGAAAAGTATCATCCTCCCCGTCCCAGTTAGGAGCAATCATCCGATAAATTTCATTTCCTCCTTCAAAATTTATCGAGGAAACCTTCCGTAAAAGTTCATCCGACAGATCAAGGTTCTTGAAATAATCGTAAATTTCAGGGTGAGGCCCGTAAAACCTATCTTTCCCGCAAGTTCTGAAATATTCATCAAACTCGCCTTTCTGAATTCTTTTCTCGATAACGGAGATTTCTTTTTTTAAAAAACCTGCATCTATTAAAGATTGAATGACCGCAAATTTGAATTCTATTGATTTGAATTTTTTCATTTGATATACCTCGCCAGCATTTCAGACAAGCTTCTTTTTGTGAACGGCTTGGAAATACTCGCAGTAAATCCATATTCTGCCGGATTCGCCATCACTGGATCTTCCGCATATCCACTGGCTACAAACACGGGTATCTCCAGATTCAATTTTCTGATTTCCCGGATTGCTTCCTTCCCACCCATACCGCCAGGAATGGTGATGTCAAAGATCATTCCCGATATTTTCTTTTCTTTTTGTAAGTCATTTAGAAAATATTCGATTGCATCCGTTCCGTTTTCTTTACACACGACCGAATACCCCAAGGATTGAATCATATAAGTCATCATATCCCGTAGAATTTCTTCATCCTCCAAAATTAAAATCGTTCCGGCACCGATAAGTTTGTTATCAGCTTGAACAATTTCATTGTTCAGAATTTCATTACAAGCCGGTAGATACATGTGAAATGTCGTTCCCTTTCCGGCTTCGGACTCGACATCAATAAAGCCTCCGTGCCTACTGATAATCGAATAGCAGGTTGCGAGGCCTAGCCCGTGGCCTTTAGTCTTTGTTGTATAATATGGATCAAAAATTCTGGAAATAGTTTCTTTAGGAATTCCGCATCCAAAATCCCTGAAAGAAATTTTTACGTAATCACCCATCTCCAATGCAGAATGTTCTTTTTCGGCAATTCGTATATTTTTCGCAATAACAACGATTTTCCCGCCATCGGGCATAGCCTGCTGGGCATTTATCACAATATTATCGATTACCTGCCCAATCTGATTCTTGTCAATATTGCACTGCCATAGCCCATCCTCTATTTGAAATAGACAAGAAACATTCGACCCGCTTAATGCAAAAAGCGCGGTCTCTTTGAGAAACGGAAAGAGTGAGCTAACCTGACGCACGGGAGCCCCTCCTTTTGCAAAAGTCAACAACTGGGACGTTAGTCCCTTTGCTCTGTCGATCGTATTCACGGCTTTGTTAAGGTATGTCACGGCCTGCGTATCAATGGATCTTTCCAGTGCAAGGTCAATATTTCCGTATATTCCACCCAAGAGATTATTGAAGTCATGCGCTATTCCCCCGGCAAGAATTCCAAGCGAATCCAATTTGACCGATCTCTGAATTGTTTCCTGCATTTTTTGTTTTTCAGTCACATCCCGGAAAACAAGCACTACCCCGATTATTCCCCCCCCGGCATCTCTTATCGGTGCGCCACTGTCCGAGATGATCCTTTCGGTTCCGTCCCTAGAAATCAGAATCGTATGGTCTTCCAATTCTACAATTTCCCCTGACTTAAGAATTTTTCTGACCGGATTTTCACAAGGCTCCCTGGTCAATTCGTGGATAATGTGCAATACATCGGAGAGAGGTACCCCGGCTGCTTCTTCCTGCGGCCACCCGCAAAGCTCTTCTGCTACATTATTCATCAATAGGATGTTGCCTAACGTATCAGTAGTAATCACTCCGTCACCGATGCTTCTTAGCGTAATCGCAAGCCGCTCTTTTTCCGCTGCAAGGGCATTGGCGGTCTCCCTCCTGTCCAGAGCGCTCAGGATGATCGGGCCTATATATTTCAAGAGGTCAACATATTCCAAAGTCCAATCCACAACCTTATCTCTGCCCCCGCATACACCGATAACGCTCCGAGATTTTCCCTGCACCACGATCGGAATAAAAATGAAAGAATGAAAATTAAAATCTTTCATCAATTCACTTGAATTCCGTATTTCATCGGGCAAATCCGAAAGGCCGGAAATAATGATCATTTCGTCGTTCAATAATTTCCTTTGAAAAATTCCCGATTCTTCAAACGGGATTTTAGGCAATTTTGCCGAATGCTCTTCAGCGTCCGAATTTCTCCACTCATGCGAAATCCTCAGACTATCGGATTCCGATGAAATTCGAAAAATTGCAGCCCGGCTCCCTCCAGCAATTTCAGCGATTTTCCGCAAGGCCTCAACAACTAAGCGATCCGTTTCTGAAATCGGACTGCTGATGAAATCAGCAAAAATTTCCGCAGACAAACTCTCGATCTGCATGCGCAAAAATAGGGATTTTTCCGATTTTTTTCTTTCGGTTATATCTCTCCAGACGGTGTGGATGATTCTCTTTTCAGGATTATTTGAAATCGCAGTAAGCAAAACTTCAACGGGAAATATTTCTCCGCTTTTCCGGACATGATCCCATTCAAAACGATGGGTTCCTTTTTGGATTGCAGTCTCCATCATCTCATCCGCTTTTTTCGCAGATTTTTTTCCATCCGGCTGAAATTCCGGAGACAACTTCGACGGATGCAAATACAAAAATTCCTCTTTTGTTTTGTAACCCAACATCTTGACCGTTGCCTCATTGCAATCCACGAATGTTTCGTTTTCAATGATTAAAATCGCATCGCCAGATTTTTCAAATAACTCCCTGAATTTTTCTTCACTCTCACGAAGTTCACGTTCTGTTTGTTTTCGCGCAGATATATCCATTCCCACGCCTACCAATAGTGGAACCCTATCGATAGTAGTCAGATAACCCGTAAAAAAATACGGAAGTTTTGTGCCGTCTTTGCACAAAAAATCGGCCTCGACCGAAGCCTCCCCTTTTTCAAAAACAGTAGTGATTCGTTCTGCAATTAATTTCTTTTCGCCTTCTGAAAAAAAATCCAGCGGATGCATTCCGTAAACTTCTTCTTCCGAATATCCGGATACTTTGGTAAACCGATTATTGACCCGATAAAATTTTCCGGTTTCATCGAGGACATAGAAAATTCCAGGTAAGCTATTTATGATAGACTCGGAAAAAATCTTGGACTTTAGAATTTCCTCTTCAGCCTGTCTTCGATCGGTGATGTCCTCTCCCGAACAGACTATCCCAATCAGCCTACTTTCATTGTCTCTGAGCAGGATGTTATGCCAGGCGATCTGTCGGAGATTCCCTGACCTGGTGATCACAGGATTTTCGGAAAATTCCAACCGCAGGTCCAGGTCCTTGCAACTCGAAATCATTTCAAGAAAATCAGGATAATTTTTTTCCATCCCTTCAGGCTGAGGAAGGCATTTCTGAAACCAAAGCGCTCCAAGCATCTCTTCTTCCGAGTAACCAAGAATCTGACACCCTTTTCTATTGATAGTGGTAACATTTCCGCGAACATCCAAAACGATAATTATGGTTTCGACCGCGTCGAGATAATTCTGCGCCCGGTCTCGCTCTTTTCGAACACTTAATTCAATTGCTTTACGCTCGGAAATATCAGTGACGAATCCGTTCCACAAAACGTCTCCATTCGGTTGGAGGCTCGGCAAAGATTCCGCCCGAATCCAGCGAATCTTTCCGTTAACGATAAACCTGCCTTCCCAGGAATATTGCTCTAAAGATTGAATGGCAGAATTGCTAGTTTTTACAAATCCATCAAAATCATCCGGATGGACAGTCTTGAAAAGATTCCTTCCGTCTTCTAAAATAGATTGCAGATCTATGCCTGCCTGCTCCAGGCCCAGCAGATCGATGCAGCGCTCGCTAAGGTAATCAAATTGAGTTGAGCCGTTTTTTTTTGTTCGATAAATATAGATCCCTAGTGGAATAGTCTCCACCAGGTCGCTCAACTCTTCCGTTTTGCTTTGCAACTCCTCTCTTTCGACATTATTCTTGCGAACAGTGTCAACGTAAAGCGCTTCCAGTTCTTCCCTCGTCAGAGAGTCCAGCCGAATGTTATTTTCCATTTCCATGTTTTCTATTCAGCACCCGAACAACGCAAAATCAAATCTCACGAGGAGTCCGGATGACACACCCGGTTAGCCGAGATATTTTTACAAGGATAATGCCAATTTGCTCTATTCGTCAAAACAATTTTAGAAAAAAATTATTTCGAAACAAATAATGCTTCGTAACTTTTCCTGTTTGCGTAAGCTACAAACGAGTTGGCTACGACTAAAAATACCGCAACGGGCAAACCTTCCGGAGCCAGAAATGCGTGTACCAGAAAAATATTCACAATAATCGGGGAGATTAAAATCGATGCAAGAGGGACAAATCTTCCAGTTACGAATGCTATTCCACATATTAGTTCAAATCCCTTTACCGTTGGCAGAATATATACGGATGCCTTTAACCCGTCGTTGAAAATTCTCATTGCACCAACCTGCTCCGGTGGTGTGATCAAGTTAAACAAATATGTGATGGAAGCAAACAAAAACAAAAGGCCCATAAGCGTCCTTAAAACTATTACGGCTATTTTCATAAGTGATCTCCTATTAAATTGTTAATTTTTGGTGCCCTCTATTAGACTTATATATTTCTAAATATCCGAGTTTAATCACCCAAAAGAATGCTTTCGATTTTTTTGCTTACATCCTTCCACGCATTCCTGAAGAAATGATTATTGGCTTTTGCTATGGTGAAGTAAGGAAAATCGTATTTTTCAGCAATTCTCACCCCATCCTCAATCGGATACCAATTATCCTCGGTCGGAAAAAACAAAACCGTTTTTTCGTGGAGATGCTCAAGACAAGAATACACTCTTTTTGTGGGAATAAAAAGATTTTCCAGAAATGTTCCCAATTTGGAACCGGAAGACGTTTCCTCTGAGTACCGGTTAATCCGATTTTTCAAGTCGTTTTCTTTCCAGTATCTTTCATCCAGCCACGAATCAGTGGAAATAATTTCTATAATTCTGGAATCCGTTAGTTGCAATGACTTGATAAACTCCCCGATATTGTTCCGGCTGTACAACTCATGCAGGGATCGCGCGGTATCCAAAATCGGAGAGAGCAGAAATAATTTTTGCAAGTTGTAGCCCGGATTTAGGTCGAACAATTTCAGAAGAGAGGAGCCGCCACCACTATGCCCAATTCCAATCAAAGCAAGATTATCCCCGTGTTTGTCCAGAATCGAATCGATTTCCTTTTTCAATAAAGTCAAAGTATTCTCGAAATTGAATATCCCAACTGACTTTCCGTGTCCAGGTGGATTAAAATACAAAATACCGAATCCATTTTTCTCCCAGTCTTTTGCAGGGTATCTGTAAGTCATAATGTTTCCCCCCATACAAGGAAGCAAAACAATCATTGCCCGCATTTGCTCAGGTGGTTCGATAAACTTTTTGTCAATCATGGACGATTCAGGTTTTTCTGAAAACAAGGGGCAATCTACTTTTCAAGCTCAATCTTGTAAGACCGATGGCAAACGACGCACCTGTTTGTAAGCTCCCCCAGTTCTTTCAGCAGAACCGGATAGGATTTTTTCTCCTGAATGGATTTTGCAAAATCATCGAAGCCGTCGTGGGTACCCATTCCCAATTTCTTGAACTCCATAGGCAGCTTAACCAGAATACTTTTTTCGGAGGCGGCAAGATTATTCACAAGATCCATCCCTGCTTCTCTGGATTTCTTGGAAGCAGCGACATGATCTTCTTTCGACAATAGAATCAGAGTTTCTTGAATCACCGTCAACAAGATTCTCATCTCCGAAAGAACCAGTTCCTTTTCGCTTTTGTTCAAAACAATCGCAGTTCTATTGTCTTCCGATTTGACGGCATTGCCACGAATGAACAAACTCGCGGAAAGAACCACAGTCATTGCCCAAACAATCCAGCCGCTAAACAATACGATTTTATTTTTCATCATAATCCTTTAATATAAATTTTTCACATTCGTAGAATCAATTTCATCCTGCCTGAAAAGCCCAAGTCTCAAGGGATTGTCAAACATCAGACTCATCCACCAAACCCCAAAATTTTTCCCATCTGATAAATGCAAAGGGAACTAACGTATGCTAGAACGGACATATAGGAAAAAAGAAATATCGTCCAGAAATAAGAATTGGTTTCTCTGCGGACAACGGCAAGAGTTGACATGCACTGGCAAGCAAATGCAAAAAATACCAAAAGACTGATTGCGCTTAACGTAGTCCAGACAGGCTTTCCGGTTTTAGGGTTGATGTCCTTTTGCATGGATTTCCTTAGGTCAACAGAATTCTCGTCGCCCTCGACTTCGTAAATTATTGCGAGCGTCGAAACCATCACTTCTCTTGCAGCAAATGAAGTGATGAGCGCAATTCCGATTTTCCAATCAAACCCAAGCGGCTCAATCGCAGGTTCTATTGCTTTGCCGATTTTCCCGGCGAATGTGTTTTGAATCCGGACTTTCGGCACTTCTTTCGAAGCTGCATAAGGTTGATTTTCTGTACGCGGATAATTTGCCAAAAACCACAAGATAATCGAGATAGACAAAATGATCAACCCGGTATTCACAACGAATGCTTTAACTTTCTTGTAGACGTTGAGCGCAAGATTTTGAATCGAAGGGAGTTTGTATTCCGGAAGTTCCAGAATAAAAAATGAAGATTCGCTTTTGAAAAATGTTTTTCGAAATAGAAAAGCAAAAATGAGAGAAACAATCATCCCCAGAAAAAATAGCCCGAATAGAGCCGCTGCTTGCGAGTTGATAAATCCCAAAAAATTTGTTTTAGGGAAAATTGCTCCTATTACAAGAATGTAAACGGGGTATCTTGCCGAGCAGGTGATAAGTGGAGAAACTAAAGTTGTTACAATTCTATCCGATTTGTTCTCAATGGTTCTGGCTCCCATGATCGCCGGAACCGCGCAGGCAGCAGATGACAAAAGAGGGATAAAAGACTTTCCCGAAAGTCCGAGCCTCCCCATAAATTTATCCATTAGAAGAGAGGCCCTTGCCATATAACCAGATTCCTCCATAATCCCGATAAATAGAAAAAGAAGGGCGATCTGCGGGATAAAAATAATTACCGATCCGACTCCACCGATAATTCCATCACTGACAATTCCAGCGACCGGCCCGCGCGGCAGAACTAACGTAGTCTTTGCGGAAAGAAATTTTACAAAACTATCAATGAGATCCATGGGAATCTGAGACCAATTGAAGAGTGCCTGAAAAACAAAACCCATGATTGTGAAGAAAAATACGAGCCCGCTCACCGGGTGCAGAAGAAACGAATCTACCTTTGATGAAAAGATGCCTTTGCCTTCCGGAATTCCATTCACAACATCTGCTAAAATCGATTTTATCCGAATGGATTTATTGACCAACTCGTCCTGATAGGTAAATTGCAGTTTTGATTTTCTATATTCGGCTTCGATTAATTTTTTTGTCTCGTCGGAGAATAACTCCATTCCGGGAAGTTCCTTCTGCAGAAATTCACCGGACAATTGCTTCAGTGAATTGGACAGAATAAATGAAATCGCACTCGGATCATCCGTTCTGATTTTAGAAATTAGTTTTTTTAAAAGAGCCTCACGTTTTGCATCCCACTTCCAGAGTTTTTTCGGAACCTGAAAATTCCCCTCTTCAAATATTGCCGCTTTTAAATCTGCGACCCCTTGCCCATTTTTCGCATTCACTAGAAGTATATTCAGGGAGAGCTTTCTCTTTAATTTCTCGATATTGATGGAAACATTTTTCTTTTCCAAAATATCCTTCATTGTCAAGACTAAAAGAATCGGAGCACCTAATTCTGAAATTTGAAAAAGAAACTGAAGGCTTCTCTCTAAAAGTAAGGCATCCATCACAAATATGATTTTGTCGGTTTTGTCCCGGTTCATCAGAAATCTTGACAGTACGATCTTGTCTTCCGAAATCCCGCTAAGACTGAATGCGCCGGGAAGGTCAATCAACTCGACTACTCTATCACCGGAAGAAATTGTCCCACTTAATTTTTCTACTGTGACACCTTGAAAATTTCCAGTCTTCTGGTGAAGCCCTGTGAGTTTGTTGAATAGAGAAGACTTCCCGCAATTGGGATTTCCGATCAACAAACACCGATAAAAGTTCATGCTCACTTTGCAACCTTTACTCGAATGTGATTTGCTGAATCATTTCGAAGCACGATTTCTGCCGGGCCTACAGCGATTGTGATTTTTTTTTGTCCGGGAATTTTGTGAATGATTTTGATTTTGGTTCCGGGAATAAGCCCGTAATCCAAAATGTCGTGCAAGATGCTTGCCGGAAAATATTCCGTATCCATGGATTCCAGGAATGCGGATTCTCCGGGTTTAAGTTCACTTAATAAAACCGACATTTTTTTTCCGGCGCCTTTCTTTATGAATTTTCCAAAAAAATTTCTCTACAATTCCTTTTCCTATTTTTGCTTCTAAATGCAAATGATTTTTATTCTCAATAAAAATTTATTTTATTTGCAGGTTTTTGACGATGCTCCAAGAAAGGAAGGAGCTAAACGAATTGTCAGATGATACGAGATGAATTTACTTCAGAAAAAATCAGTCCGAAAACCTTGGATGCCCTCCTCTACTTGGGGTTCCGTCATTTCGGAGTTTATTTTTTCCGGTATGAAAGCTCTTTTCTGAATAACGAACTGGAAGAAATCATTCCTCTCCGTATCAACCTGGAGCATTTTCGTTTTTCAGATTCCCAAAAAAAAATCCTCAGAAAAAACAAAGACCTCGAAGTAATCATTCGCGACTCCTTTATTGACGCACATAAAGAAGAACTGTTTTCCATACACAAGGAACGATTTACCGAAAATCAGCCATCTTCTATTTATACATTCTTGTCTGAAGCCCCATCCAGAATTCCCTGCGAAAACAAAGAGATTGCAGTTTTGCAGGATAACAAACTTGCCGCAGTCAGTTTTTTGGATATTGGAGAAATCTCAACATCCAGCGTCTATGCAATATTCGATCCCCTACTTTCAAAAAGAAGTCTCGGAATTTTTACTCTATTAAAAGAGATCGAATATTCCATTGAAACCGGAAAAAAATATTTTTATCACGGCTACGCATTCCATAAACCGTCATTCTATGATTACAAAAAAAATTTCCACTCTCTGGAATATTTCGATTGGAAAAAAACCTGGAAAAGTTTTTCGAAGTGAGTCCGCTGTCCAGTCCTTGTTTAATCTCAGTGCTTCTCTAACCATGCACGGAGATCGGACAATACCCTGTCTCGGTCTTTCGGATATTCATTCATGGTTTCGTGAAATAGATTTTCATAGATGTGGAGCTTCTTGTCTGCAATCACCAGGTTGTTATAAAAAGCCTGGCTTCCTGAAGGATCGGCAATTTTGTCTTCCTGCCCGTGAAATAAATACGTAGGAACGCGAATAACGTCCGCACTCTCGATGCAAGGCTCGCCTATCTCCAGAAGAACTTTGCCTAAAGACATGGAAACTTCTCCGTGCACGAGTGAATCTGCCCTATACGCCTCTACTACTTCTGGGTCATGGCTCAAATCTTCAATATTCAATCCAGCAGGAACTGTTACCTCCGGCAGAACACCGGCCAGGAATTTTCCAAAAAACTTTTTTGTCTCCATTACAATATTCAGATGAACCCGTAGCGCAGATCCACTGGCAACGAGCGCAAGAAGATTTCCTTGATTGGTTCCCATTTCGGCATAGCAAAGCGAAACAAGCCCTCCCATAGAGTGCCCCATAAGATAAACCTTGGGGACTTTTTCATTTTTTGTTGCAATCCTGATCATCCTATCGAGATCATCCAGAAATTCCAGAAAACTGTTTACATGCCCGCGCTTTCCTCCGGACCTGCCATGGCCTCTTGCATCATGAATGTAAATAATAAATCCCGATTCTTTCAGAGCCTCGGTCAAATTTTCGTAACGCCCCCCATGTTCCCCGAAACCGTGGTGAACAACCAGAACTTTAGGCTTTCTTTTCATCAAAGTCGGACGGAAAACCCGATAATAAATCTTTGTTCCGTCTTCGGAATAAAAATCATTTTCTTCAATATTGTAGGCAGGAAGGACTCGTTTTGACATATTACTTGGAGTTTTCCTTACCCTTAAGTTTTTGAGTAGTAAAAATTGAAGAATTCCTTGAAAAAAAAAAGCTTTTTTTTAGAATTCGACTAGAGGCGAAAATATGAAAGAAAACAGTCAAACTAGAATCAGTCCGGAAATGCTAACCAAAATCCTGAGGGAGCATAAAGACATGCTGGCTCTCATTTCCAGCTACCCGGAGAATTCTGAGAGTCTGAATGATTGGAAAATCAAGAGAAAAGAAGTTCTAGAAAAAGTCCAAAAAAGGTAAACCGATTCAGATTTTTTGTCTAAAAAGTAGAGGCCTTAGCCCAATTTCGGCTTCCAGTAACCGACAGGAGACCAGTTTTAGAAAAAAACGATCTCCAAAATTCTTTTGAGAGGAATTTTACGAACCCATTTGATTAGAACTATTCATACAGTAATTATTTATATCGCCCTGTCTTCTCTTTGGTTCTGCAAGGGAAATTTTGCCCAGGGAGCCAAATCCGGCCATTTTGAGATCGCAATCGACCTGACGAGAAAATTGACCGGCGCTGAATTCAAGGGAGAGCTCCCGGACGAAAAATTATTTCCTGCAAGTCTTTGGAAAAAAAATCCGGGAAGGTATTCCGGGCTTGGCTCAAATGAAAAATGGAAAAATTCACAGGTAACCTTCAAAACCAGTGAAGAATTTCTTCTGAACCATTCGCTAGACTCAATAGTTTTTTCTCCAAATTCGTCCTACAAATTTCCGGGCATAACCGGAGATTTCCTGTTTTCCGGAAAGCTTGGGGTATTGTCCCAGAACTCTTTTAGCCCCAAGGGAAAATTCAGGATTTTTTCCGGAGAACAATTGATCGGGGAAATTGATCTGCAAATTTCAAATAAAGAAAATTGGAAAGAATTCAGCCTCCCCTTAAAGATTGAAAAGAATTTCAGACTAGAATGGATTTCTGAAAATTCTACTCTGATTGCAGGCGCACCTTCCCTTTCCAGAGTAATTCCGGGAAAAAAACACAATATCATTTTCGTGGTAATCGATGCTGTTAGAAAGGACGCTATGGGTTACGCCGGTTTTCCTTTTCCGGTTTCGCCTAACTTAGACGAAATTGCAAAAGAATCCATAATTTTCGAAAACGCTTTCGTAAACGCAAATTGGACGAAACCTTCCATGATTTCCATGCTATACTCGGATTACTCTTCCGCTCTGGGAATAGGAAACATCGGATTTCAAGTGGAAGGTTTCCGCAAAAAAGTTTTTTATGCCCTGAAGAAAAAAAATATTGCGGAAGTTTTGAGAGGATGCGGCTATTATACCGCCGCAGTGATGAATAACGTTTTTTTTCTCGATTATACCGGAGTGGGCGTCGATCTTGGGTTTCACGAAATTGTGCAGGTCGGAAAGGAAGTTAAGGATACGAAAAAAATCATAGATGAATCGATCGATTTTTCAGAGAACAACAAGAACAGGAATTTTTTTCTTCACGTCAACCTGAATACTCCACATACTCCATATTTACCGCCAAAAAGAATCATGGACTCACTTGAAAAAGAATCCGCCAATCTGAAATTCTCCAAGCTCAACGAATACACAAAAAAATATCTGGGTGAGGTACGTTATGCGGATGAGGAACTGGGCAGATTTTTCGCATCACTGAAAAAAAACGGATTGTATGACAATTCTTTTATCATTGTCACGAGCGATCACGGTGAAGTGTTGAGCGAATACCACGATTCTGCCAATCACCCGAATGGAGGAATTCGTTTCGGACACGGAGAGTCACTTTTCGACGAAGAGTTGAGCGTGCCATATCTCTTGAAACTTCCAAAAGAGATTCAAGGCAGCGCGAAAAACAAAAAGATAGAATCTCAAGTCTCGTTACTTTCATTCGTGCCGACGGTTCTTTCTCTTGCAAAAATAGAAAGCCCAAAGGAAAACTGGAAGGGAGGAGACTACTCTGATTTTATCCTGAACGGAAAAAATCTTCCAAACGAAGATGTCATTTTATCCGAAGGCAGGTTATCTGAGGCAATCCGAACGCCCAAATTCAAATACGTTAGGCGATACCCTGGTTTTTATTCCGGAGAAAAAGTCTCCACAAAAACTGAACAATTGTATGATTTATCAAAAGACCCCGATGAAAGAAAAAATATCGCAAGTGAGTATCCGAAACTCCTACAAGAAGCAAGATTATCAATGGAGAAATTATTTATCAAGAGGAACCGTTACATCTTAAATCTTCCGGCCTGCAAGCCCGATCCTTGCCAGTACTCCGGTGACCTTTCCCTGAAAGGGAGCGTTTACCGAGTCCTGGAAAATCCGAATATACGCCTCCAGGAATTGAACAGAAGAAGAATTTCTTTTCAGGCAAAACCTTCCGAAAAAGGGTCAGAACTTATTATTGAAACCGTGAATCCGGAATTTGAATTTGAACTGAACGTAAAAAAAGACGGGCAAAAAATCGGATATAGAATCGGTAGATTCGGACTGTCCAAAGGAATCGATTCGATGAAGCATGACCATACAAGACTATTCACTTCGTCCAGGCTTCCCTATGGCTATGAGAATTCCAGAGATGTGTGGATATACAATGACTCCCAATTCTCCGGTGACAACTCTTCCAAAGACCAAATAGAAATGGGAGAAGAAGTAAAAAGTATATTGAAAAGTTGGGGCTACATCCACGAATAATCCTTGCAGATTCCAGCCGAATATAAAAAATTATCTCATTCAATCGTTTAGCGGAGTGAACTATGAAAGCTTATGTCGTAGAAAGTTGGTGCGATCCACAGGATTTAAAATTTAAGGATGTTCCTGATCCAAAGCCGGATAAAGACCAGATTGTAATCGATATCAAGGCTTGCGGAATGAACTTTCCAGACATGCTTCTAATTCAAGGCAAATACCAGATTCGCCCCACTCGTCCTTTTATCCCCGGAACAGAAGTATCCGGTGTAGTCAGTGCTCTCGGAGAAAATGTAAAAAATTTGAAGTTAGGTGACAGGGTAATGGCGCTATCCTGGCTCGGAGGTTATGCCGAAAAAGTTGCAATCCCGGCCAAGGATGCATTTCTCATTCCGGAAAAAATGAGTTTTGATGAAGCGGCTGCATTTAACGTAACGTATCAATCTTCTTATTTTGCAGTTGTTGTCAGAGGAAAATTGCAAAAGACAGAGACTCTTCTAGTTCACGCAGGAGCCGGTGGAATAGGAACAGCAGCAATCCAGATCGGCAAAGCAATCGGCTCAAAAGTCTATGCAACTGTTGGCTCGGAAGAAAAAGTTGAAATCGCAAAAAAAGCCGGGGCAGACCTTGTTCTGAATTATTCAGACCCTCAGTGGGCTAAAAAACTTCGAAAAGAGCATGGAGGAGCAGATGTAGTAATCGACCCTGTGGGGGGAGAGGTTTTCGACAAAACAATTCTATCCGTAAACTTCGAAGGAAGAATTGTCGTAGTAGGATTTACAAGCGGAACAATTCCAAAAGTCCCTACTAACCTTGTACTATTGGGAAACATAAGCATCATCGGATTATTCTGGAATCTATACCAACAAAACCACCCGATGAAAATTCAGGGAGCGATGAACGATCTGATTTCATGGTTCATTGAAGGAAAAATCAAACCGATTATTTCAAAAACCGTCCCTTTAATCGAAGCCCCAAAAGCGTTAGTGGATATTGGAACAAGAAAGAGTCACGGAAAAGTTGTTCTTATTCCATAATCCCAGAGAATCCCGGCTTTCTCGGCCGGGAATTGAGCTATTTTATTTTTTATTATCCGCCGCGATTCCTTTTTTCACTTCTTCAATCGCATCGTTTACTAGCTGGATTGCTTTGGCTCTGTGGCCACCTTTATCAGCGGTCGCTTTTTGAAGAGCATCTTTCGCTTGCTCCAAATGTTTTTGAGCCGCTTTCATATTTGGCTGTGGCTCGGCACTTACAACTGTAAATGCGAACATTATTAGTAAGCTTGCAAAACAGAATTTTATTTTATTCATGATTCTGAATCTCCTTAGTAGTATTCGCCAATCATATCAGGTTGACAATAAATCGTCCACTGAAAAATATTAACGGGTAGCAGAGCTCAAAACAAATGGTTCTTCGCCCGATTCCATCTATCCGGCGTTTGAATCCACTTGAACGAGGCCGAATGTGTTTCCATCCGTATCGATGAAGTACCCTTGCCAGCACTTTCCAGGAATGGCAAACTTGGGCATTGCAACCATTCCACCGTTTTGCAGGATAGCTTTTTCTACCTCGTCGAATTTTTCAACTTCCAGAGAGCAGACAAACGCATTCGTTCCATAGCCAGATGGCGGACTTTTTGTCGGCCGCTTCAAGAGGCCTCCGGAAATGCCCGCTTTATGGATATGCCAATATTCCACCGGTGCAGCGTCCTTTTTTGCAAACTCCCACCCAAAAATCTTTCCATAAAAATGCATCAGCCTTTCCGGATCATCGGCTTGCATTTCAAAATATATTAATGAAT
>CAYTEA010000043.1:0-17860 GCA_964436695.1 uncultured Leptospiraceae bacterium | reverse complement strand
AGGTAAAAAAAATGAAAGAAATTATGAAAAAAATGTAAAAATTTAAAAAAAAATTATAAAATTACCGAGGACACCGAAAGGAAATCCTCTACCAAGGCATCTGAACTTCCGGAAGTATCTTATAAATTCCAGGTAAAGGGGATTCTTTGATACCTGCCACAAAGACCATCCAGAAACTTCTGCATTGTCAAATTTTTTTTTGAAACAAGAAAAACAAGAATACCAACAACCCATTGATTGATATTACATAAAAAGGCAATGAAGAACTCCCCATAGTCCATAATAAACCTGTCAGAGGACTAGCAATGAAAATTGCGAATGTCGAAATCGACATATAAAATCCAAGTCCCGTTGCAATTTTCTCCTTTGGGATATACATGGACAGCCATGCCTTAAAAATTCCTTCCGTCGAGGCTGAAAATAATCCGTAAATTCCAAATGCGAGCCACACAAAACCTTCTGAAAAATGATTCGCCATGAGAAAATAGGCGGCAGAATAAAATATCAAACCCAAAAGAATTATTTTTTTGAAAGATATCTTATCTGCCAGAAGTCCTGATGGATAAGCGGATATAGCATATATAAAATTATAAAAAATATAAAGCAGAATAACCTTAGAATCTTCCAGTCCATCTTCTTTGGCCTTTAGCAACAAAAAAACATCTGAACTATTAAAAAAAGCCAAAACGACCGATCCGATAAGAATGATTTTGAATTCAGGAGAAGCTTCTTTCCAAAAGAAAAAATAGTTTGTAGTTTCATTCTTCTGAAAATCAGATCTCAACTTATTTCCTTTATCTGCAATGAACAGGGTTAGGGCTATCGCCATAATTCCCGGAATAAAACAGATCAGAAATAGCATTGTGTACTGCCCCGGATAGAAATAGATAAACAGGAAAGCAATTATCGGCCCAAAAAAAGCGCCTAACGTATCCATTCCCCTGTGAAACCCGAATACCTTTCCCCTATTTTCAGGGAGAGAATTTTCAATCAAAAGTGCATCTCTCGGAGCAGTTCTGATTCCCTTTCCCAGTCGATCCATAAGCCTGAACAAGAAAACTAAAAACGGAGTTGGGAATAATCCAACTAAAGGCTTCGAAAAAGTGGATAAAAAATAACCAATTCTTACAAAAACCGCCCTTTTGCCCAACCTGTCTGACAGGCTACCAAAATACCCTTTCGCATATCCGGACAACGCATCGGAGAAACCTTCTAACGCTCCGATCATTACCATTGTAAATCCGATTTCTTTCAAATATATAGGTAATACCGGATACAACATCTCGCTCGCAATATCAGTAAAAAAACTAACAAAAGAGAGTAGGATAATAGATCTATTCATTCAAAGCCAAGATCAAATTCACATCCTGTAAAGTCACGTCCGTTTCTTTTCAATGGAAATCAAAAAGAAATGACCGAAAACAAGACGCGTCCCGCAATTTCCATGCCTTAAGCAAATCGCCCTCCCTTCCCCGGAAACATTTTTTATTATTGTAAAATCAGATTTATTTCAAACACTGCAAACTGGACAAGCAAAATGAGTTTCATCTATATAGCTATCGGGGGCGCGTTGGGCTCCATTTTTAGATATCTGGTCAATTTATTTATTTTAGGAAAATTCTCTCCAACTTTTCCGTATGCAACTTTGTTGGTAAATGCTTTCGGGTCATTCTTAATGCTTTTTACTTTTACTGCATTTTCCAGGGCTTCTGTCTCTGACCCTTTTCGATTATTTTTTGCAGTGGGTTTTCTCGGCGCGTTCACAACTTTTTCTGCATTCTCTTTTGAAACTCTTCAATTTTTAAAGAATAAGGAAATTAGTCTCGCATTCACGAATATCGCATTAAATAATTTTTTTGGCCTTCTATCCGGCGGCTTAGGAATTTATCTCGCAAATAAAATCAATTTAACCGATTAAGCCCGAATTTTTATTCAGAAAAAAACGCTAAAAAAATACTTGCGTTCTTTTTAGATTTATGTAACATAAGTCTAATTGTAAATAAATTTCAGGAGTTGTCCATTGAAAAAAATTTTAAACGTTACTCTAGTCTCTGCATTTGCACTTTTGTCTGCATTTTCCCCGAATTTCAAATTCGATTCAAAAAATTCTTCTTTTCAGGATTCGAAACTGGAAGCCCAAGTCATTGGAGGTGAGTATCTTACTGAAATGGAAAGACAAATCGTTGATCAAATAAATCTCGCGAGAATGAATCCGAACGTATTTATTTCAGTCCTAGAAGAAATGAGGCCTCATTTCAAAGGAAAGATGCTGGAACTCCCGGGAGAATACAAATATCTAACGAGAGAAGGAGTCGCTGCGTTAGACGATGCCATACGTTATCTGAAATCCTCTAAACCGACAATTGCAATGACCGTTGCAAAGGGGCTTTCAAAAGGCGCGAAGGAACACGTTGAAGATCAGGGGAGCAATCCCGGAATCAGTTTCACAGGTTCTGACGGAAGCACTCCAGATCAAAGAATGTCCAGATACGGAACATGGAAAGAACCGCTTGGAGAAAATATCGCTTACGGTGCGTTAACCGCTAGGGGTGTCGTTGCTCTGTTCATTTTGTCTGATGGATTTCCGCGTAGAGACCTAAGAATAAATCTTTTCAATCCAAAATACAGAAAGATGGGAGTTGCCTGTGGAAAGCATACTCATTATGAAAATTACTGTGTCGTGGATTTCTCAGGAAATTATACTGAAAAAATGGCAAAATAATTTTTTTCAAAAGTCCCAAACGAAAAAGAGCCACAGGGTTATTTCTCTGTGGCTTTTTTTATGGCCGTACCAAAGAAAACGGCAAATAGAAGTGCAATTTTCAGCAAACTTTTTGGGAAGCATGATTCCTGCCGAAAACGTCTGGAGATTACCCATATTTCCAAGCTCTTTTCTAAATTGCCTGAAAAATCCGAGTTGTCCCTAAACACGAAAAGAAAAAATTCGATATTGGGTTTGAAAAAAGTCCAAAGTATAGAAATCTTATTTCGGGGGGAAATTCCGTGTCGGCAAAAAATGAATCTCTGGATCATGTAAGAATTTTTGACACAACTCTTCGTGATGGTGAACAATGTCCGGGCGCTGCAATGAGCGAAGACGAAAAACTGGAAATTGCCCATCTCCTTGCGAAAATGAAGGTGGATTGTATTGAAGCTGGTTTTCCCGTATCTTCTCCCGTACAATTCAAAGCCGTTGAAAGAATTGCCCGTGAAATTGAAGGGCCTATAATTGCAGGATTGGCTAGAGCAACCAGAGGTGATATTGAGAGTGCGTATAACGCACTAAAACATGCAAAGAAAAGGAGAATTCATACTTTTTTAGCATCTTCTCCGATACACATGAAGCATAAATTAGGGAAATCTCCTTCCGAAGTTTTGGAAATGGCAAAAGAAGCCGTTAAAATTGCGAGGGATTTCGTAGATGATGTGGAATTCTCTCCAGAAGATGGAACTAGATCCGAGTGGGAGTTTTTGAGAGAAATCTGCGAAGCTGTTATCGAGGCTGGAGCGACAACGATCAATGTTCCGGATACCGTAGGTTATGCGACACCTGAAAAATACGGAGAACTTTTCTTTTATTTGAAGAACCAAGTAAAGGGTGCCGACAAAATTATTTTTTCAGCGCACTGCCATAACGATCTCGGACTAGCAACTGCAAATTCTCTTTCTGCTGTAAAAAATGGAGCTCGGCAGGTTGAATGTACAATTAACGGAATCGGTGAGCGTGCAGGAAATACTGCTATGGAAGAAGTTGTCATGGCCTTAAGAACCAGAAGAGATTTTTATTCTATTGCAACAGAAATCGAAACTAACCTGATCTCGCGAGCATCTCACCTTGTCAAAACAATTACCGGAATGGTGGTTCAACCCAATAAAGCAATTGTAGGTGCAAACGCATTTGCTCATGAGTCCGGAATTCATCAGGATGGAGTAATAAAACACAGAGAAACTTACGAAATCATGACTCCCCAGTCCATCGGCCTAGAATCGAACAGAATGGTGCTTGGTCGTCACTCCGGCAGAGCTGGCTTTAAGGATAGAATCGTACGATTGGGTTTCACACCGTCTCAGGATGAACTGGACGCGGCATACGGCAGGTTTTTGGAAATTGCCGACAAAAAGAAAGAAATTTTTGACGAAGATGTTTTAGCTTTATTCACGGATGAATCCAGAAAGTCGAAATCAGACCGGTATCAACTAACGTATTTTCATGTATCCAACGGAAGCAAAACTGTTCCTTCGGCAACCATTCAAATGAAAATAGAAGATATGGTTGTTGAAGAATCCTCAACGGGAGACGGGCCGGTAGACGCAATCTACAAAGCGATCGAGAAAGCGACTGGCAGACAATCAAATCTCCACAAGTTATTAATCTCTCCGGTTACAGAAGGCCACGACGCATTGGCCGAAGCATCGGTAACACTAAAACATGATGGAAAATTCGTAGTCGGTAAAGCAAGCTCCACCGATATTGTTGAGGCATCTGCCGTTGCGCTGATCAACGCGTTGAACAGACTTTGAAAAAATACTTCAGAGAAGAACTATACGACCTTGAGGCATATACTCCGGGCGAACAACCGAATCCAGAAGACCAAATTATTAAACTAAACACAAACGAGAATCCATATCCTCCTTCTCCAACTATCAAAAAAGAAATCGATCGTATTCTTAAAAATCACCTGCTGAGAAGATACCCGAATCCTTTTTCCAAGGATCTTCGAACAGAAATCGCAAAGCACCATAACCTAAATGAAGGGCAAGTCATTATTACAAACGGATCAGACGAAGGATTGTCTTTACTATTTCGCGCCGTTCTTGGGAAGGGAAGCAAGATAGTTATGCCGTATCCCACCTACTCTCTGTATCCAGTACTTACTGCGATTCAGATGAATGGAGCCAAAGCAGAAAAGATCCCTCTGTTAAAGGATCTTCATTTGGATTTCAAAAAACTGCGGAAGTCCAAAGCCAATTTACTAGCATTTGCTCATCCAAATGCTCCAACGGGAATTCTAGAAGAGAGGGAAAAATTACTGGATCTGGTCCAAAATTTTTCCGGGATTGTTCTATCGGATGAAGCATATATAGATTTTTCTCCAATCGGTTCCAGCCTGATTTCAGAAATCGACAGGTTCGATAATCTGATCGTATCCAGAACTTATTCCAAATCCTACTCCCTCACGGGAATTCGTGTAGGTTATATGGCCGGAAATAAAAAATCAATCTCCCTTCTTGAAAAGTTAAAAGATTCCTACAACGTGGGAATGATCGAGCAATATATCGCCCTCGCAGCTCAAAAAGACCAGAAATATTTCCGCGGAAATAGAAAAAAGGTAATTGATTCTAGAGAGAAAATGAGGAAAGAGTTAATCGGCTTAGGTTTTGAAATTCCCAAAAGCGACGCCAATTTTCTGTTTGCAAAACCTCCTCAAAAATTGTCCGCAAAAGAAGTTTTCGAAGGTTTGAAAAAAAATAATATTTTGATCAGATATTTTACAGATGGTATTTCAAAAGATTATGTCCGTATCACAATCGGAAATGAAAAAGAAAATAAAATTGTAATAGACACAATTCAAAAACTCATCCTAAAATAGTCACAAAAAACGCTGTGTTATTTTTATGAAAAAAGAAAAAATAATCAAAACCCTTTTTACGAAAAAGAGCGACAAAAAGGGCCCACACAAACTTAAACTCCGAAACACAAAATTATCAGATTACGAAGCCGTAAAAAGCATAATGGACTCGGTTTATTCAAACGCGGGTGGAGCCTGGACGAGAGAAGAGTTCGTCTCCCAAATCACAAGATTTCCCGAAGGACAGATTTGCATCGAAGACAACGGAAAACTGGTTGCAGCATGCGTCAGCGTGATCATTGAATATGAAAAATTCGGAGACAGGCACACCTACGACCAGATCACAGGCAAAGGGCTTCTTGTAACTCACAACCCGGAAGGGGATACGTTATACGGCGTCGATATATTCGTTCATCCGAAATACCACGGACTGCGCTTGGGAAGAAGGCTCTATGATGCAAGAAAAGAACTCTGCAGAAGCTTGAATTTGAAAAGAATCATCATAGGAGGAAGAATTCCGGGTTATAAAAATTATTTCGATAAGATGACTCCCCAAGAATACATTGAATTGGTAAAAGAAAGCGAACTCATGGATCCGGTTCTAAGCTTTCAATTGGCAAACGATTTCCATGTCAAAAAAATCATGACCGACTATTTCCCTCAGGACAAAGAATCCAAATCCTTTGCCGTTCTTCTCGAATGGATAAACATCTACTATGAGGAAAACGAAAAGCTCATTGGTGGGATGAAGCCTATTGTAAGAGTTGGAGTCGTTCAATGGCAGATGAGAACCGTCGACTCAATCGAAGAATTTCTAAAACAGGTTGAATTCTTTGTTGATGCGATCGCAGGATATAATGCGGATTTCGTTTTGTTTCCAGAATTTTTTAATGCTCCGCTGATGGCAAAATACAATAAAGAAACCCCATCTGATGCAATGCGTTCACTCTCCGAATTTACACCCAGACTACGAGAAGCACTTGTAAATCTCGCGTTGTCTTATAATATCAATATCATATCCGGAAGCATGCCCCTTTATTCTGATCAGACTTTGTATAACGTATCCTATCTTTGCAGACGAGACGGAACCTCTGACGAGCAGTTAAAAATCCATATCACTCCGAATGAAGCAAGCTACTGGGGCGTGACCGGAGGAGACAAGATAAAGATCTTCGAAACCGATATAGGGAAAATAGGAATATTGATCTGTTACGATGTTGAATTTCCAGAGCTGAGCAGAATCCTCGCAGACAACGGAATGACTATTTTGTTCGTGCCGTTTTCAACCGATACGAAAAATGCGTATCTCCGGGTCAGACACTGTGCTCAGGCAAGAGCAATTGAAAACGAATGCTATGTCGTAATTTCCGGAAGTGTTGGCAATCTGCCGGATGTTGAAAATATGGATATTCAATATGCCCAGTCAGCCGTATTCACCCCCTCCGATTTTGCTTTTTCGCACGACGCAATCGCATCGGAAGCAACC
Source organism: uncultured Leptospiraceae bacterium (assembly GCA_964436695.1). GTDB lineage: Bacteria > Spirochaetota > Leptospiria > Leptospirales > Leptospiraceae > JABWCC01. The sequence continues at coordinate 10,804 of CAYTEA010000043.1, read as the reverse complement.
GCAAATACGGAAATGACTTTGATCGTCGATTTGGATCTGGACCTGTTAAAAGAGTTAAGAACACAAGGATCTGTAAGAAATCTTCTGAGCAGAAGATTAGATCTGTACAAAGTGACGATACTATAAGAATGAAAAAACTAATCAACCCGATTCTAAAATTTTACTACAAATCTTTCAAGACAATCAAAGACCTCATACGGCCAGATTACAGACAGGTCGACCTTGAAATAAATGGAATCAATATTCATCTGGGAGAATGGCCAGCAAACGGTGAAAATGTTTTTTGTGTTCACGGCATCACTGCCAACCACAAATCATTTCAAATCATTGCAGATTTTCTCCAGAAAAAAAAATTGCATGTTTACGCTCCTGATCTTCGCGGCAGAGGAAGATCCGATAGACCATACGGGCCTTACGGAATAGAGACACACGAAAAAGATATAATCGCAATTCTGGACAAACTAAAATTGAAAAATGTGATTCTAATCGGACATAGCCTCGGATGCTTTATTTCCATACGTACGGCAGCGGAATACCCTGAATATTTCAAAGGGCTTATTTTGCTGGATGGGGGAGGGGTATTAAGTGTTTGGCAGAAAATTCGTGCGTTATCCGCAATTCGGCCTTCCCTTTCCCGTCTTGGTCAAAAATTCACTTCTAAAAAGGCCTACATTGACTCAATCAAATCCATCGGCTTACTAAAGAAATGGAATCCTACAATGGAAGAATTTTTCGGTTATGAACTGGATGAAACAAAAGGAGGAAACGTCAGAAACAATCTCCGGCCGGAGAACATTGAGTCTGAACTGAATACTATGGCCGGTTCATTAAAACCGGCTGCAATGATTAAAAATTTTTTTCAAGACCCTGGAAACTTCATCCGGAAAATAAAAGAGATGAACCAGATTCCCTATGAAAAAATAAAATGCCCCGTCCTGATACTAAGAGCAGGAAAATATAACCTGACAAAAGGAGACGATGTATTGCCCCTTGCCTCCCTCCAAACGATGGTAAAAAAGATGAGAAAATGTAAGGCCTACACGCTCGACGAATGTAACCACTCAGAAATTGTGCTTGCAGAAAATGAAAATCGGGACAAAAAAATTCTAGAATTTATCCGTTCACTTTAGCTACTTCTGATTTCCATTTCGAAAAACGCGAATCAATAAAAGATAAAATCTGGCTTTGAACCTCTTTTTCATTTTTGTCAATCCGCATGGCTTCACCGAACTCGATATGAATTGGCAGCGACCTTTTCAAGGGGCCAAACCCTTTTAGAAATCGGCCATTACTCCAAAAATCCGTTTTCAATGCAATGGGAATTATTCCGGCTCCGGTTCTTTTCGCTAGCTTAACGCCTAACGTATTAAAATTTTCCGGATGAAATTCCTTCTGCCGAGTTCCCTCCGGAAAAAGAATAATGGATCTGCCCTCCGATAAAATTCTAGCTCCCTCCCGCATAACAACTTCCATGTCCTCTCTCGCATTTTTTCGGCCGACCACAACCGGATCGCGGGATTTCATAATTTTTCCGAAAAAAAGTCCCCTCATCAGCTTTTCTTTAACGACAAAAGTCACGGGCTTAATCGGAGTAATAATACTCGGCAGCACAAATGTTTCCAGCGCACTCATATGATTTGCTACAATCACCAGAGGGCCTTCCACTTTTCGAAGATTATCAATACCTCGCACTTCAAGTCTGCCGCCAACTGCTTCAACCGCCTTCATAATGTCACGGGAAGTCTCTGCCCAATTTTCATTGGTAAATCGATTTTGGTCGATCATCTTTCGGCAATTAAAAACAACTTTTACGAAACGGACATACAGCCACCATCTTGACCTTAATAAAAGGTAATCCTGCCAATCTGTCGGAGTATTTTCAGGTGTAATATAAAAATCATTGGGAAACATATTCATAACGTATGAATCCGAAATTCCGGTTATGTTGCAACAATATTCGTTATTTTGAAGGTTTTTGACAGAAAAAACCTAAAATCCCATTTTTTTTTCTTTCTATAACAATTTTTTTTACCTTAGAAAACGGAGGGTTATTTTATGAATCCGCTTAAATTAGAAAATACTCAGTCCAGTTTACTCATTCCCGAAAAATTTCTGGACGTTTTCATCGAAAAAACTAAAGGCAGAGGCGTCCCGAAAGAAGTTTACTTTCACTATCTTCTAAAGCAATATCGCTGCATGGTTTTATGGAAAACTTTCCCCAAATCAACCAGAGCCAAAACCCGCTACCAAGACGAAGGCCAAAATCTAGTCAAAAAGAATTTTTACCCCTCTAATGCCGACTGGATCGAGTTTGGAATATTAGCCGCATGGCTCGGTATTTCCCGTACTGCTCTTTTCACCTGGTTTTTAACCCTAGACCTCGCCAACTGGGGCAAAATCCTAACTGAAAAATTCTTCGAAAATGGAGTTCCACCCCGGGTAAGTTCGGTTAGGGTGGGAATTTACATCGCAGAGAGAAAAACAGTTCGAACCGACAGACATATACGGTACAAAATCAGGCTTTAGAAAAAAAGATCGACGCTAAATTGCAAATCTAACTACCAACACCCCCCACCACTCTGCGATTCGTGGTGGGAGGGGTAAAAACTATTCGGACTTAACCTGAATTTTTTTTGCCTCTGGTTTAATTTTTCGAAGAGTCAGTTTCAGCTGACCATTTTTCATTACGGCATTGGCATTTTCCATATCAACCGGCTTCGCAATTTTAAAATCTCTTTTGAAATTTCCCACACGAAACTCAGAATGTAGCCTTCTGTATTCTTTCGGAATTTCCAGAGAAGATTTTCCTTCAATCGTAAGGATATCCTCATTCAGGGTAATGTCCACGGACTTTTCATCGACTCCTGGCATATCTACAAAAAGCATTAGCTCATTTGCAGACTCATAGATATTTACATCAGGAATAAATTCCATTACTCTCTGTTTTTCTTCTGTTGATTTACTTGCATTCTCTCTTGTAAGCTCTTGTACCATTGTAGCTCTCCTTAAATAAAATTTAGTTTTCCACTTTTATCTGAACTTTTTTGGGCTTAAGCGCTTCCTCTTTCGGAAGGCTGACGGTTAACACTCCATTCAAAAAGTTTGCTCCGATTTTTTCAGAGTCTACTGAAAACGGAAGTTCGAGTTTTCGGGTAAAATTCTTATCCCCGATTTCCCCTCTCACCAATTCAAATCCCTGGTTTTCTTGTGCTGAATATTTGCCTTGAATACAGAGCAAATTATCCTCACAGGTAACTTCGATATTTTCAGGCTGAACTCCCGGTGCAAAAAGAGTAACCACGGCACCATCCTCATTTGAATACACATTCACCGGAGCTTTGGCGTATTCAGACGTTACCCCACCCAATAGATCCAGGCTCCTAAAAGCGTCCGAATCCAGGCTTGAGAAATCCTCCCAGAAATTCGGAATTCTTCTGTGTAATAGATTAAAAAACATACTTTCCTCCAATTATCACTCATCACAGTAAAGTGACAGGCTTTTTTGTCACTCTACATCTTAGAGTGACAGTTAAAAGAAAAGTTTCTTTTTTTCAAGAATTTTTTTTAGAAAAGCAAATTTTTTTTGCTTTGAGGCTTAAAGCAAAAAACCCCGGTGAATTCACACCGGGGTTCGAAAAGAACATCGGAAATAATATAAGCTGGAATTACTTTTCCAGACTGTTCCGATTTTTGGTAAAAATCTTAGAATTCGGTTTTCCGTACCATTCCAGAATTCTATAATCTTCCTTTTGTGCTAACGTTCCCCCATCGGTCGCGCATATTCCCACTCCATTACAGAGGGAGTCTTTTTGCCTTCCAGGTGCAAAAAGCACTGGCGCTAAACCACGATAGCTCTGTTACTGGAGGAGATTCCTCTTCACAGGAGGAGTCCGAAAATCTGCAATTCTCCCAGTCCGATAAATAATTACTGTCCGCATAAAACGGCTCGATGTTTTCTTTTTTCCAAACCGGATTTTCAACCGGAAATTTTTTATAATCTCTTTTCGTACCGGAATATTTGTCTATAAAAACGATTGTACTTTTGATTTGATAATGGTGGAAAAAAATATCCCCCCTTTACAAAAACCTTTTCTTCATTTTCCATTTTTGCAATCACTGCAGATGAGGAAAGCAAAACGACGTTCATGAAAATGACCGCCGTTTGAGTTTTATTTTTTAAAACCAGCGCTTTCGAGATTATTTTCTTGCAGCTTTAACCTCGTCCGCAGTTACAGTCTGTCCTGAATTTCCCCAACTACTGTAAATATAGGTCAATGCATTTGCAATATCCTCGTCAGGCAAACCTTGAGCAGGCATCACGTTGTTGTATTTCTGACCGTTAACGATGATTTCTCCGCTTCTACCTTTCACTACAGTCTGAATTGTGCGTTTTTTATCTGCATTCAGATAGTCGCTCTTAGCAAGTGGAGGAAAGGTTCCTTGAACCCCCTGTCCTTCTGCCAAGTGACAAGCCGCACAAGTCTGATTGTAAACTCTTTTTCCGTCTGCAATTTTTTCTTCCTTGGTCATCGGAGCTTTTGCGTGTCCATCTTCAGAAGGCATGGACTGGATAGCGCTTCCTTCAGGTCTATTTACTTCCGTCAACTTTCCGGAATAAATAACCTTATTCTCAGGGCCTTCAACTTTCAGGATTCCAAGAGAGCCTTTGTTGAACGTTCTGAAAATCGAATGGTCAACCAAAACGTAATTTCCAGGAACTTCCACTTTAAAATCAACAATCGCAGAACCTCCTGCAGGAATCAAAGTCGTCTGAACGTTTTTCTGATTTTTGTCTGTTCCACCTTCCGTGTAAACATTGTCAAAAATCTCTCCGATCACATGGAATGAAGAAACCAAATTCGGCCCGCCATTACCTAAAAATAAACGAACTCTCTCGCCTACTTTCGCAGTGATAGCTTTTTCGCCTGTGATAGCTCCGATGGAACCGTTGAACACAACATATTCTGGAGTCTCAGTTAAGGCTTTTTCCATGCTGAATGGTTGAAGACCTTTTTCTCCGTTTTTTCCCTTAGTGTAAAATTCACTTTGAAGTACATAGTATTCTTTATCAACATGTGGAAGACCGCCGGCAGGTTCGACGAATATCAAACCATACATACCGTTTGCAATATGCATACCCACAGGAGCAGTTGCGCAATGATAGATATACAAGCCTGGGTTAATTGCCTTAAATGAAAAATGAGAATTTTGTCCGGGCAAAGTCATCGAAGATGCCGCTCCACCACCAGGGCCGGTTACTGCATGCAAATCAATGTTGTGAGGCATCTTGCTGTTCTTGTCGTTTTTCAAAACGAAATCGACAATGTCGCCTTCTCTTACTCTCATAAAAGGGCCAGGTACGGTACCACCGAATGTCCAGAATGTGTATTCCACTCCGTCCGACAGTTTTCCGACTACTTCTTTGGTTTCCAGCTCGATCGTTACTTTTGCAGGTCTGGATCTCTTGATTGGAGGAGGAACATTCGGTGCAGATGTTAATACTGCTTTTTCCTCTGCCATTTGACCACCGCAATTCATCAGTGAGATTGTAGAAATTCCGAAGAGGATCAAAATTCCAATCTTCCCGATGATATTTAATTTTTGCTTCATAACAAATTCTCCTTACTATTTTTTGGTTTTTCTTTTTCTATAACCTATTTATTCCATCACTTAAATTTTTATTTTTTAGTTAAAGTAAAATTTAAAATTAAACTGTTTTTCCAGTTCAAATATTTTGTAAAAAATTTAAGATGGATTGTTTTAAATCAATTCAGGAATTTTTCAATCAAAAGAATGCATATCTCCCTTATTTTTATTGGCCCAAAACGCCGTAGAAAGTTTTTGATTATTCGTAAATTTTAAAAACCAATACATGATATTTCTCATATTCTACGTCTCTATATTAGAATTATTTGAAAAATTATTCTTATGACGAAGTAATTCCCCAAATAAAGCACAAAAATCTACGAATTTAGAAATAAAAAAACCCCCGGCTGTTTCAACCGGAGGTTTTCAGAGCTTTATTAACTGGTAAAATTCTAGCTTAGATGCGCCTGAAGCCAGGCGCTTCTCACCATTTTTTTCTTACATAAATTGCAAAATGGTGAAGCCATGCGCTAAATTCGGATAAATTTTATTTAAAGAGTTTCAAAAGAAGCCCACCCTGATGAACAAAGAAATCAGCAAACACCAGGCTTGTAATCGCCATTAGCTTAATCAAAATATTGATTGAAGGGCCAGACGTATCTTTTAAAGGATCACCAACCGTATCCCCAACAACTGCTGCTTTGTGCTTGTCGGAGCCTTTTCCTCCAGCTTGAGATTCAATGTATTTTTTCGCATTGTCCCAACCACCACCGGAATTTGCGCTGGAAATGGCCATTACCACCCCACTCACAAGAGAACCCGCGAGTAATCCCGCAAGAGTTGGAACTCCAAAGAGGAATCCCACCAAAATCGGAGTAAGTAGTATTAAAAGCCCGGGAGGAATCATCTCTCTTAGAGCGGCCGCTGTGGAAATATCCACGCATCTTTTATAATCCGGCTTTGCCTTTCTTTCCATCAGCCCAGGAATTTCTTTAAACTGTCGCCTAACTTCCTTTACCATATCCAGAGCCGCTTTTCCGACGGATTTCATCGTCATTGCTGAAAAAACAAACGGAAGCATTGCTCCAAGTAAAAGCCCGCCATAAACCCAAGGGTCCAAAAGATCGATATTGCTTTGGGCTGGGTTACTCACCTTTGTTCTGGTGATAAATGCGGCAAATAGAGCAAGAGATGTTAAAGCCGCAGAGCCGATTGCAAAACCTTTTCCGATAGCGGCAGTCGTATTTCCAGCTGCGTCTAACGTATCAGTTCTTTGCCTGACTTCTTTTCCAAGTTCAGCCATTTCAGCAATACCACCTGCGTTATCCGAAACAGGCCCGTAAGCGTCGATAGTTAACCCGATAGCAATAGTGGAAATCATTCCGAGAGCCGCGATTGCAATTCCATACATTCCCGCAAGAACGCTGGAAATTACGATTGTGATTACAAGTAAAATTACCGGAAATACGGAACTCTGGTAACCTAGAGCAAGGCCATAGATGATATTAGTTGCCGCGCCAGTTTCACAAGCGTCTGCAACATCTCTAACAGGTTTATAAGAATGAGAAGTGTAATATTCGGTTATAATCCCGATAAACATTCCGGAGAAAAGCCCGATTACAAGAGATACGTATACGCTCCATTTGGTGATAGTTTTTCCGAGAATCTCGAAAGAATCCACCATAAACATATCGGTAATAAAATACATAACAACCGCCATAAGAATCGTAGAAATCCATAGCTGCTTTTTCAATACCGATTCAACATTTCCGCCTTCTTTCACTCTTGCAAAAAATGTAGTAATGAGAGACACAGGAATCCCGAATGCAGAAATCAATACCGGATACAATAGAGCATTGATATTCCCGCTAAGAGCAGTCGCAGTAGCGCCAATAACCAGAGCCGCGCAGGTCGCCTCCGCGCAAGATCCGAATAAATCCGCGCCCATACCGGCGATATCTCCAACGTTATCTCCTACGTTATCAGCAATCGTAGCAGGATTTCTTGGATCATCCTCAGGAATCCCCTTCTCCACTTTCCCAACAAGGTCGGCTCCAACGTCTGCGGCTTTTGTATAAATGCCACCACCCACTCTTCCGAATAAGGCTACCGATGAACCACCAAGACCAAATCCGGCGAGAGCTTCCATCAATATATGCTTTTCCACTTCTGAATGAAGGCCGGTAAACAGAAGGAATACAGCGATAAGGCCTAGAATTGCAAGGCCAACCAGCCCAAATCCCATAACCGCTCCGGAATCAAATGCTACCCTGAATGCGTCGGATATATTTGTTTTCGCTGCTTGAGCGGTCCTAACATTTCCCCGTGTTGCGATTTTCATTCCGATAAACCCGGATATACAGGAAATAATTGCTCCAGTAATGAACGCAATCGATGTATGCACCCCTTCATTAAACGGGGTTGCTGGATTATCCAAAAGTAATACGATGAGAATTGCCATGAATGCGATAAAAATGCTGATTACCTTATATTCACGGACGAGAAAAGCCATCGCCCCATCTGCGATTGCAGATGAAATTTCAACGAGTCTGTCGTTTTGTTCTTTAGAGCCGCCTTCAATTTTGATTTTTACGACTTTCATCGCAAAAAACACGGCAGCCACAAGGGATAAAAAAGACATCCCTATTACTATGTAAGCGGATTGCATCAGGTTAACCTCTTATTTTGTTTGGAGACTGCATAAAAACAGAGTCGCGCAAAAATCAAACAAGTCCAGAGCCCGCAAAAAACAGATTTTGCCAAAATTGCCCTGCAACCAAGGTGATTTATGCGTGAAATATCAATATTTTTACGAAAATCCCGCGAATTGTACAAGTATGCAAAATACTTAAAGGAACAAGGTATTTGGGTCAAGAAAAAAAAAGTGGTTTCTCCATTTCACGCCTTTTTTTTTGCAATTGAGACGATTCACAAATTTTTCTCCATTTTTTACCGATGCCCTTACTTCGATGTAAAAAAATCCGAGCACAGCCCAACTTTTCTAAAAAAAGTGGAGCTTGGCGCCAATCGCTATCGCATGAATACTACTTGAGCTCAATTGAATTTTGGACTGGTTCTAACTTTTTCAACCCTGTCCCACTAGTTGTATTGACATCAAAATTAGATTGTGGTATATATCCAGAAATACCCATTCATGGATACGGAGAATCTTTCATTGCCCGAAAATACAGAGCTTGTTTTACCGGAAAAGCGAGCGCACTCCGCGGAGAATAGCCTTAGTAGCTTCGCCAGAACAGAAATATCTCACCTGGGATATTGCAGACTATTCCGAAAAACCAATTCTGGCGATTTTGAATTCGGAAAAATTTCCATAATGGACATATTCAATGAAAATTTCACCATAATCGACCCACAATCTTTTCAGTCCTGGCATTACGATTCTCTAGAAGAACTCCTGAATGACGGGTGGTTAGAGAACCAGCACCTCCTCTACAGGAATTTAGAATAGTTACATTTTTTAAATTCTTAAATTTTCACACACTCAACAAATTTTCTTTACAATATCCGCAAAACCTCCAATCGATGTAAAAGTCCGGCTTGCATAGTCCAAAACGGGCATGAGGAAAAGTTTTTTCAAATTACTCCTGTGACTCACGGGGCGAAGCTATACTATCTTCATAATCCATCATTTCCCAAAAATTACTTTACATATGTTTACCACTATTCTAACATGTCCTTATGCCTCTGCCTCATTTATCCATTTCCCGTTCCGGCAAATTTTGCCTGGCATTCCGCTATGACCTTACCCTCATTCAAAAAGTCAAATCGATCCGACGAGGCAAATGGAACCCAATTCGCAAATACTGGGAGTTCCCGGGAGACTTCCAATCCTGGCTTTCCATTCACTCCATTTTCCCAGACTCAATCTCCCTCTCTCCATCTGCGGAAACTTTCCCAATGCGAGCAGAACTCAAAAGGAGAAATTATAGCAGAAAAACTATCCGAGCATACTCTTCACATTGTATTCGATTTTTGTCTTTTTGCAAAAAACCGGCAAGGGAAATTTCCGAGGATGACATAAAATCCTTCCTATCTTACATGACGGATGAAAAAACATATTCCTCATCCACCTTACAACAATGCTCTTTTTCTCTGAAATTTTTCTTCACTCATATCTGCCCAAAGAACCATTCTTTTTCATTTCCAAAAATCAAACGCGAAAGAAAAATTCCGGAAATTCTTTCAGAACAGGAAGTTTCTCAACTTCTAAAATCTCCACAGAATCCAAAACATTCTCTTCTGCTAAAAAACTGGCTTACTCTTCCGGACTCCGCGTTTCCGAATTGGTGAGCCTGAAATGGGCAGACATTGATCTGTATAGAAAAATACTGAAAGTCCGGCAGGGCAAAGGCAAAAAAGATAGAATCACTCTGATTTCAACCAAGACTTCATCCTGGTTAAATCTTTACAAATCCAGTCACATGTTCTACGAAGAAAATCCCTACTTATTTCCCGGCCAATGCGGAATCGGCCATCTAAGCGAACGCTCCGCTCAAAAAATTTTTCAAAATGCTCTGATCCATTGCGGAATCAAAAAACTACTCTCCATCCACAGCCTGAGACATGCTTTCGCAACTCACCTCTTGGAACAAGGCACAGACATCCGTTTCATTCAAAAACTTTTGGGTCATTCCAACCTGAAGACAACCCAAATCTACACCCATGTCGCAAAAACTTCTATTCAAAAACTTGTCTCTCCAATCGATAATATTTTGTGACACTACGCCTCGCCATTGTCATGTATAGCAAGCGTTCATCAGCCTTTGGAAATTAACATTTGCCCGACTCTTTACAATTCAAATTTTCCAGTAGAAGAATTTCGCAATGGCCGAGGCCTTTCATTGGAAGTTCGCATTTTGTCCCATTTTTGCAATTATTCACCAGTCCTGCAAAGATTTCATACACGCAATTCTCCCCAAGCACAGGCTATTTCACCCATCACGAATACCAATAGTTTCCGCTTGACAGGACTACCCAAAATACAGAGATTAGTAGTTAAACGGCATTTTTATCCCACCCCTTATAAAAACAAGGACAAAAAATTACAGCAAACGCTCACCGGACGTCCATGTCCGGTGAGGTTAGGTAAAAAATTATAAATTTTTATATTTTTAATAATTTATGTATTTACTTATTAATGATTCCTCTCAGTGACAGCGGAAGTTGTCGCCTCTAAGTAATTGTTATCTATTATGAT
>CAYTEA010000042.1:0-18939 GCA_964436695.1 uncultured Leptospiraceae bacterium | reverse complement strand
TTGTCAAGCCTTTCGGTCACTCACCCTGAGAAACTTCAATAATATATCCCGATGTAGTTTTTACTTTGAAAAGATATATTTAAAAATTTCCAATTTTTTTTGAAAAAATCCGTTTCTGCTGAAATATTTTTTACCTGCTATTTTAGAACCGCAAAAATTAGAAAACAAATTTTATATGGAGATGAATTATGATCATTGAACTTTATAACGCACTTGTCGAAGCAAAGATTTCGGAGGCTTCGGCGCAAAAAGCGACAGAGGCAGTCGAAAGTATTATTATTGACAGAATTGGCAATATAAGGCAGAATTTGCTCATGAGCGAGATCACCAATCTGGAAAAAGACAACATCGGGATTCGATCGGAAATCAGATTCCTCGCCGAAAGGATGGACTTTGGTTTCGCCGAATCTGAAAAACGAATGCAGATGATAAATGAGCAAATGCGATTTGGTTTCGCCGAAACCGATAAGCGTATTCAGATGGTCATTGATCAGATGAAGTTCGGTTTTGCTGAGACCGATAAAAAGCTACAGCTATTGAACGAGTCCATGAATAAACGATTTGCGTACATGGAAAAATTGCAGATCTCCATGCTCGGTTGTCTTATAGGCCTTCTCATAAAATTTCTATTTTTCCATTGAGACTTTTTTTTGAGTCTGGAAATTTTTTGTTAGCTCCCAATGTATTCAAAATTTCTGATCTACTTCGATTATTTCATCAGCTTTTGATCTTCAATTCTACTTGACTTTACATAAAGATTTATTTCCTGATTCAATTCATGTTTTTGAAAAGAATTTAGAAGGTTCGGATGATAAAATATGGAAATATGCTTTGGAAAAAAATCTTTAGTAGTGACTAAAGATGAGGATTTCGCGAATCTGAATGAGATTAATGGCTTTCCTCCCAAAGTAATTCTTGTCAAAAAGAGGAAATTGTCCAACAAAAACAATTGAAGCAATTCTTCGCTCAAACATTTCTACAATTGAACTTTACGTTTCGGGAAAAAAATTGTCCTGTCTGTAAGCCGGATTCTGTCCCCCAGCCCCTGCGTGCAGAGGCTGGATAGATAGCCATTTATCTTGTCATTTGGGTCTCCCCAAAGATCTTTTCTCTCTACCCGCAGTCTGGGGGAATCGCCTCATAACGACTGCTTACTTGAGATTTCACCAAGAAGGGTTTGTCATGCCGGATTTTTTACAAAATCCGCGGTGGGCTCTTACCCCACCATTTCACCCTTACCCCTCACCACTTTTATCTTTTGGAAAAAAGTGGTGAGGGGCGGTATATTTTCTGTGACACTTTCCTCCCTCACCTTTTTTCTTTCAAAAAAAGGTGAGGGACCGGGCGTTATCCGGTTCTTTGATTCGCTGGTGTCCGGACTTTCCTCACTCTTCAACAAAGTTGAATTCGCGCGGCTATCCGACAGGACAATTCTATTTTTAGACAGGCAAAGCTATAAGCAAGTGAAATAAATCCGGTTATTTCTCTTCCAGGATTAGTTCGAACAACAGCTCTCCAGCCATTCGTCCGGGAACGATAACTTTGGATGCTCCTTTTTTCAGTAATTTTTTCTCAGTAACCTGATCATCAGCGCAAAGAATCGTTCTGGCTTTAGGATTAACCTTTTTTAAACTTTCCAACAGATGTTCATTTGTTGTCCCTTTCAAAAATGTATCGGAAATAGAGCAAACAATACATTTTGCTTCTGTTAGTCCCGCATGAACAAGGCTCTCAATTGCTGCAATATCCCCATAAGCCCAGCGATATCCCATTTTTTCCAGCTTATCCCGATGGATCGGATTGTAGTCAACGATTACAATCCTTTTCGCGAGGGATGGAGATAGATCGACAACGTATTCAACAAATTCTACTGCAATCCGAAAATAACCCAAAACAAAAATATCACGTCCATCTCCGTGCTTGTGCTTTTTCTCCTCGTCCAGGTTCAATTCAGAAATCTCTTTCTTGTATTTAGTACTAAACAAGCTCAAGGATTTTAGCGCCAGAATATGATTGTATTGTATAAGATAAGTCGATAGTATTGCAGAAATAATCGTTGAGGTTAATATCAGGTCAGCCAATTCCATTGAAACATGCTTCATTGATATTCCGATCGCCACAATTACAAGTGAAAACTCGCTTATCTGAGAAAGATTCAGAGAAGCGATTAGTCCGTTTCTGGCGCCTTTCTTCGCAAATATTGCAGGTGGAACAATCGTGATAATCCTGAAAACAAACATAAAAATCACCACAACAAAAGATAATAACAAAATTTCCATGGATGGGGCTCGAACCTTCAGCCCCAATGTTACAAAAAAAAGAGTCACAAAAAAATCTCTTACTCCGATCACTTTGGAAATAACATCCGATCCATAAGGAAAGGCCGCGATTGTAACACCGGCAATCAATGCACCCATCTCTTTCGAAAGAGACAAAAGATCAGCTACACCGCAAATTGCGAAACACCAAGCAATAGAAATGATAAGAACCAGCTCCGGCCGATTTGCGATCGAGTGAAATACTTTCGTCAATACAAACTTGCTAAAAAGGATCGAAACAAAAAATAATCCGGAAATTGCAAGAAAAGCCGCTCCGATTTTGGATGCCTCAGGATCACTTAGGTTTGGCTGGAGTCCGATAAAAAGTATCGCCCAAATGTCCTGTAATACCAGAATTCCAAGAGTTAGTTGCCCGGAAATTGTTGATAATTCAATTTTGTCCTGAAGCAATTTTACAACAATCAGTGTGGAACTCAAAGACACTGCAACGGCAATGTACAAGGCATTGAATTTTTCACCTATCCATGGAACAGGGAGAAATCCAAACGTCATATAGGCAAGAGCTAGAGTAATGTAAAACTGGCATAGTCCGATGATGAGCATGGATATACCCATTTTGGCGAGTTCCTTCACCTTAATTTCCAGCCCAATGATAAAAAGCAGAAAAATTAGTCCAATTTCCGAGATCAATTCGATTGATGCGCTGTTGGTGATTAGAGCAAATCCCATCTCCTTCCCAAGGATAATACCGGCAAGGATATACCCAAGAATCAACGGCTGTTTTAAAAAACGGGCAATAAGTGCCATCCCTCCGGCAGTAATTATACTTAGGCCGATATCTGCTAAAAGAGTGCTTTGGTGCTCCATCTATTCTCCCTTTCGTTTATTGAATTATTTCCGGCTGATTCAGGTAAACCCATATTTGTCTATTCAATTGAACGTCCATTTCAGGGAAAGCTCTATCTAAGAAAAAACCCTAAAAAAAAAATTTGACGAATTTGCACTCTATTGTAAAATCATTAGGAAATTCTAGGACTATTTTCGAAATATTTCCGTCTAAGTATTGCATGAAGAGAAAATTTATCACATCCGTTCTGGTACTGGGGGTTTTACTCTCAATCGACTGCAAAGAACTTATGCGGTATGAAAAGGTTTGCCCAGTTCAAAAGCTGGCTACAAATCAAAACGTTCCCCCTTGCCACGGTGTCGAAGATAAATCTGAAAAAAGTGACTGCGATTGTAAAAATGGGGAAAAAGCAATCATCGACAAATCAGACTTTGTATTTCAAATTCCTATTTTTATTGACATTTATTTATTCGACAAGCAAAGCTTCAAGGTGAATCTTTTTAATCTAAGTATTGTTTCCTCATTGGTAAATTACAAAATACCCCTTCCTTTTTTCTCGAATATTTCCACGACCCATCTTTTGATCTGAAAACTCCTTTAAAATATAGTTTTGTTTGTAGCCTAATCAGGTTATGAATGCTCTTATTTTTTTTTGGAGGAATTTATGAAAAAAATATATTTGACTGCGCTTATTTTTGCGATGGCGCAACGGGCCATTTTCGCGCAAAATTTAGAAGAAATATCAACGAAACTAATTATTGAACACCCGGAAATTCGCACAATGGAAAGTGAGTTGAAATCAAGAAGATCCGATAGTGAACACAAATCCACATATCCGGATCCAAAAATCGGTATCGCCTACCGAAATTATCCGTATTCCAAAGATGGTCGGTTGATCGATTCAAGGCCTAATACCCCAACAATGACGGGAATAGAATATTCCATTTCCCAGGAAATTCCATTCCCGGGAAAACTTTCAACGGAAGGGAAAATCGGGAAATTGAATTCAATTGAATTTGAACATTTCACAAAAGCGCAAAAAAACAAATTCTTAAAAGAATTTTATCTTCTGCTTTTAAAATTACACATAACCGAAAATAAAATTCTGTGGAATAAGTCAGTGGCCCAAACCCTTGCTTCTCTGGAAAAAATCTCGAAATCAAATTATTCGGCCGGAAAAAACCCTTATGTGGAGGTGATTAAAAATAAAGTAAATCTGACCATGACAAAGGACAAAGAGATTGAGCTTGCACTTACAAAAGAATCTCTCATAGGCTCTTTAAGATATTATACGGATCCGATTCAATTAAATTCCGAAAAACTTTTGAAGGTAAATATCCTTGACTTTTTGACCGGTAAACAAAAAGAAGTTGAGCCCAAGAACTTTGAAATTGCAAAAAAACTGCTACCGAAAAATCCAAGCCTTCTGTTTACAGAGGCCTCAGTTCAGAAATCGAAAGCAGAGGAGAAATTGGCAAAACTTGCCCATCTTCCAGAAACGGAAATTTTCTTTGCTTACATGAAGCGAAGAGACCAAAAATTCTCCGTCGATCAGGGCCCGATTGAATATCGCATAATGGACCAGACTGAATTTCGGGGAGATCTGATGTCTTTCGGATTGACGATGAGGGTTCCGGTTTGGTCACTTCTCACAAGCTCAGCTCTTTCGGATAGAGAGGAAGAAAAAGTAAAAGCTAGTCTTTCTGAAACAAATAAAAAAGAAGTAGAGTTGGAGTCGATTCTTCGAAATGCGTTAGCTCTGTTTGCAGGCGCCGAAAAGCAGCTAAAGCTCCACGATGAAATCTTAATTCCCCAGTTAAAACAAGCACAGATAGCCCAGAGCGCGGTTTACCAAAATCGCAAATCCGAACTATCGGATACCTTGCAATTGAAAATGGAATTATATAACAGTCATTTCTCAAGAGAAGACCTTCTGGAAAAAAAATACTCGTCGCTTTTAACTATTCTGGAGCTTTCCGACCGGTTAATGCCGGAAAGCAAATTCCATAAATTGGAAATGAAAGGAGAAAAAGAATGAATTTATTAAACCCAAAATACATAGCTCTGATTTTGATTTTCAGCCTTAACCTATGCTCAAAGGAGCATTCGCACACAAAAGAAATCTGGTATTGCCCAATGCATACAGATTATACCAGCGATCATCCGGGAAAGTGCCCGATTTGCAACATGGATCTTGTGCTAAAAAAAGAAGAGAATAAGCAAAAGGTATCAGGGGATGCGAAGAATGATGAAGGTAAAGACGAATCCAAATCCTTGGTTCTATCCGCTGATAAAGAGGCGCTGATTGGGATCAAAACATCAAAGGCGGAATTCAGAAATCTGGTAAAAAGAATTTTATCATCCGGCACTGTTGCTTACGATCCAGACCTTTATGCGGCTGTGCTGGAATACAGAGAAGCCATTCGAAACTCAAAGATCAGCGATGATGATACAATATCGTCTAACGCACTGATTCAGTCCGCAAAAGTTAGATTGAAACAACTGGGGCTTTCCGATTCCATGATTTTGGAATGGTCAAAAGAAGACAAAGACATATCCGAACTTATTTCAGGAGGGAAAAGCGGGAAGGCCTTGATTTACTCCCAGGTTTATGAATCGGACATATCCCTAGTGAAAGTCGGACAGGAGGTAGAGGTAAAGTCCAGTTCATTTCCCGGAAAAATATTTCGTGGAAAGGTGAGAGGCATCGATTCAATTGTAGATTCAAAGAACAGAACTCTCCGAATCAGAAGCCAAGTCAAAGACCCTGAAAATCTTTTAAAACCTCAAATGTATGCGGAAGTAGAAATTCTGTCCGTATTGGGAAAATTACTTTCCATCCCGAAATCTGCGGTATTAGACACGGGAAAAAAACAAATAGTCTATGTGAAAATTTCAGAGTCCAGGTTTACCCCGAAAATCATCAATATCGGAAGAGAGACGGATGATTACTATGAAGTTCAACAAGGATTAAAAGAGAACGATGAAATCGTAACGGGCGCCAACTTTCTGCTTGACTCTGAAGCGAAATTAAAGCTAGGCGACATCAACGAAACAGGGCATAAGCATTAATAGGATTATTTTATGACTAAAAAAATTATTACCTTTTCAGCAAACAATAAAACCATTGTAATTGCCTCAACTCTCATATTGCTCACAATATCCTACTTTTCAATCAGAAATATACCGTTAGACGCAATCCCGGATCTATCTGATACCCAGGTAATCGTTTATTCAAAATGGGATAGAAGCCCGGATATCATCGAAGATCAAATCACCTATCCGATAATTACGGCTCTCCTGGGTGCTCCGAAGATAAAAGCAATTAGAGGATTTTCCGATTTCGGGTTCTCCTATGTTTATGTAATATTTCAGGATAATACGGATATCTATTGGGCGAGATCCAGAGTATTGGAATACCTCGCCAAAATCCAGAGTTCCTTGCCCGAAGGAGTGAAAACCGAAATAGGCCCGGATGCCACAGGTGTCGGATGGGTGTTTCAATACGCGCTGGTCGATAAAACCGGGAGGCACGACCTTTCAGAACTCAGGAGTTACCAGGACTTCAAACTACGCTATCAACTAACGTCCATTCCAGGAGTATCGGAGGTTGCCGGAATCGGAGGATTCAAAAAACAATACCAAATCACTGTGAATCCTGGCAAGATGTTATCTCTCAATATCCCAATGTCAACATTGATTCAGAAAGTCCGCGACAACAACAAGGAAACCGGTGCAAGGCTCCTCGAATTCAGTGGGGCCGAATACATGGTCAGGGGCAGAGGTTATGCGAAATCTCTAGAAGATTTTGAAAAAATCGGAATCGGATCGGATGAGAATGGAATTCCAATTCAACTGAAAAATATCGCAAAGGTGTCCATTGGGCCTGATATAAGGCGCGGAATTTCCGACCTGAACGGTGAAGGAGACGCTGTGGGCGGGATAGTCATAATGCGCCACGGAGAAAATGCGTTAAGCGTCATCGGAAAAGTCAAGGAGAAGATCGAGGAAATAAAAAAATCTCTTCCAGAAGGAATGCAGATCGTCACTACTTACGATAGGTCCGAACTGATCGAGCACTCTATTTCCAATCTGAAATTCAAATTGCTGGAAGAAATCATAATCGTATCGATAGTGATATTGATTTTTCTTTGGCATTTTCCATCGGCGATTATTCCTATTCTAACAATTCCGATATCGGTCATTCTGGCCTTTGTGCCATTATATTTGTTCGGCGTGGGCTCAAATTTGATGTCTCTTGCCGGAATTGCAATTTCAATCGGAGTGCTTGTGGATGGAGCAATAGTTGAAGTCGAAAATGCGTACAAAAAACTGGAAGAGTGGAATGCGCACGGTAGAGTCGGCGACTACCACAAAATCAGGCTAGAAGCCCTTCTGGAAGTTGGGCCTTCCGTATTTTTTTCATTACTAGTAATTGCCGTGGCATTCATCCCAATATTTACACTGGTAGACCAGGAAGGTAGACTGTTTAAACCCCTCGCCTACTCGAAAAATTTTGCAATGGCGATTGCTGCAATTCTTGCACTAACTCTTGACCCGGCGTTAAGAATGATGTTCACTAGAATGGAGCCTTTCTCATTCAAAAGTCCCATCCTATCTAAAATTGCTACATCATTATTTGTGGGAAATTATTATCCTGAAGAAAAACACCCGGTCAGCAAGATCCTGTTCAAATTTTACGAACCTGCATGCAAGTTCGTTTTACGTTATCCGAAACAGGTAATTGGATTTTCAGTCGTTTTGGTATTCTTAACAATTCCGGTATATCTCAAATTGGGATCGGAATTTATGCCTCCATTGTATGAAGAATCCTTCTTGTATATGCCGACCACTCTACCCGGTATTTCGGTTAGTGAAGCGGAAAAACTAATGCAGTCAATGGATAAACGAATCAGGGCATTTCCGGAAGTGATATCCGTATTTGGAAAATCAGGTAGAGCTGAAACTTCGACTGACCCTGCCCCATTCTCGATGATGGAAACAGTAATCTTATTAAAGCCCCAAAGTGAATGGCGGGAAATCAAGAAAGATAGATTTTATCGCAATTGGAACAGCAGCCTTCAGAAATTTTTCAGGATATTTTTACCTGACAAAGTAAGAATGACCAAGGACGACCTGATTGACGCTCTGGATAAAGAACTGCAGTATCCCGGCACAACTAACGCATGGACTATGCCGATTAAAGCAAGAATCGATATGCTTTCGACAGGCGTTAGAACTCCGATCGGAATTAAAATTCAAGGCTCTTCCCTTGAAG
Source organism: uncultured Leptospiraceae bacterium (assembly GCA_964436695.1). GTDB lineage: Bacteria > Spirochaetota > Leptospiria > Leptospirales > Leptospiraceae > JABWCC01. The sequence goes on along the minus strand of CAYTEA010000042.1, from coordinate 10,535 downwards.
AAATAGAAAAAATAGGAATTCACATCGAGAAAATCCTGAAAAGCTTTCCAAAAACGCGGAGCGTATACGCTGAAAGAAGCGCTGGAGGATATTTTCTGGACATTAAATTGAATAGAGAAAAACTCTCCCGGTATAATCTAAGCGTGAATGAAACTCAAGGGATAATATTAAGCGCGATCGGTGGAGAACAGATTACCGAAACGATCGAGGGAAGAGAAAGATACTCTGTCAACATACGTTATCCGCGAGAGCTCCGCGATTCTATTTCGGAAATCAAAAGAATACTGGTTCCAATTCCTACCGGTGGGCACATTCCTATCAGTGAAGTTGCAGAATTGGAATTTAAAACAGGGCCTGCGATGATCAGAGATGAAAACGGATTTTTGACCGGGTACGTCTATGTCGACACAAAAGACTCCGACATCGGAGGTTATGTAGACAGCGCAAAAAAGAAAATATCCGAAGAAATAAAATTACCCGACGGATATACGATTCTTTGGAGCGGGCAGTATGAAAATATGATCCGCGTGAGGGAAAGATTAAAATTTATTTTACCAGTGACACTAGCATTAATTTTTCTACTCATATATCTAAATACAAAATCTACTAAGAAAACTCTCATCGTTCTTTTAGCTGTTCCTTTTTCCCTAATTGGCGCAATACTGCTTTTGTTTTTTCTGGACTACCAGGTATCCGTAGCAGTTTGGGTGGGAATGATTGCCCTTCTTGGGCTGGATGCGGAAACCGGAGTATTCATGCTCTTGTATCTGGAGCTCTCATTCGAAAAAGCGCGAAGTGAAAAAAAATTAAATACGATTGAAGAGCTAAAAGATGCAATTCTTCATGGGGCAGTTGGAAGAGTGCGTCCCAAGATCATGACCGTCCTTGCGGCATTTATGGGCCTCCTACCGATTATGTGGTCAACCGGCGCCGGTTCGGATGTCATGAAAAGAATTGCCGCTCCAATGGTAGGAGGGTTATTCACCAGCTTCATTTTGGAATTAATGATTTATCCCCCTATCTATTTTTTATGGAAAAAGAAAGAGTTGAGATGACCTAACGTCCCGACAGGCTTTTTCTCAATCGAAGCAATCAACTTGTCCAGTTTGGATTCGAGTAATTGGATTTTCTGCTGTGAATCGCGTTGTGACTATTGGGACGCAATGAATTGCGTCCTTGCCTGTGTGCTAAATGATTGGTGTTGTGGTTTTTGGGTTGACAAATGATCAAGAAGGGTTAAATTTTTTTTATGACTGTATTACTTGAAAAGGCAATTGACCGTATCAAAGAACTTTCTGAGAAGGAACAGGACATTCTTGCCGCTTTCATACTAGAAAGATTGGAGGATGATTGGGATAAGAGAATTGAAAAAGACTTTTCCCCGGACGGAAAATTGCATTGGTTGTTGGACACAGCAAAACAGAATTAATATGGGTGAAAACGATGATCCGTATAGAAAAGAACAAATCCTGAATTGAAAATATTTTCGCTTGACATAATTTTAATTTTGTTTTATAAAAAATCACATGACTCCAGAAGTTCTTTTTGAAAATATTAGTCATCTCCCGCCTAATGCAAGACAGGAAATTTATGATTTTATAGATTTTCTTGTCTTTAAATATAAAGATACAATCCCAGATGAAAAATTTGAACTTTCTGAAAAAGGAAAAAGATTCATCGATCAGCGAATAGAGCTTATGCAGTCGAACCCTGAAAAACTTTCGTATTGGACGGATGTTAAGGAAAGACTCGCCCAAAAAAACAACTGGTAATGTACGAAATCTTAATTTCTGTCGAAGCCGGGATAGATATCTTCGAAGCAGTAGATTGGTATGAAAAACATCGAAAAGGGTTAGGACAAGAATTTTCCATGCGTTTTGAAGAAATATTGTATTTTTTAGAAACCAATCCCAAATTATATCCAATTGTTTATAAGGAGGTACGGAGTGTTTCGTTAAAGCAGTTTCCATATTTAATTTTTTATTCAATCAAAGAATCCAAAAATGAAGTTCATATTTTTGCCGTTATCCACACCAGGCGAAATCCAGAATATTGGCAATTGAGAGCAAGTCCACAAGCAGATGAATTCATCTGATATTCTTTCTTTAATCATCATTTCATCTCCAATCCATCGTCCTCGATCCCCGTAGGTTACAAGGCATGCCTGGTGCCTACAAAGGACAATCTCACTTCTCAGCTAACGTCCCGACAGGCTTTTTCTCAATCGATGCAATCAACTTGTCCAGTTTGGATTCTAGAGATTGGATTTTCTGTTGAGAGTCGCTCTGGGATTGTTGGGACGCAATTAATTGCGTCCTTGCCTGTGTGTTAAATGATTGGTGTTGTGGTTTTTGGGTTGACTTTGAAAAATGCTTACTTAAAATTAATCTATGGAATTCTCTGAATGCAGAAATTACATATCTATTGATCCCAAAATACGCTTTGGAAAGCCATGCATAAAAGGGACTCGAATCGCAGTATTGGACATTCTTGGATGGCTTGCCGCAGGAATGACTTATGAGGAGATAATGGAGGACTTTCCAAATATTAAAAAAGAACATATACTTGCAAGCCTCGCATTTGCCAGTCACCGGGAAGAAGCCACAAGACTTATCATAGCGTGAAATTTTTAATTGATGCAAATTTATCTCCCTAGCTTCCCCAGGTACAACTGTCCCACTTTCCCGAATCCCAGGAGCAACTACTTGCGCTTGTCCCGGTTGATGTACCTGATGAAGTGCCGGTAGATGTTCCAGTCGATGTCCCTCCCGTCCCTGTACCACTGGAAATTTTACCGATAATCACTACCACACTGGAATTCTAACAGCTTAAGCTAGCCGACTCACTTAAAGAATTAAAGCCTGTTGCAGCAACAGCCAACGTTAAAGAAATCACGGAACTGGAGATTCCCCGAATCGTAAAATTCCCGCCGGAATCTGACAGCGCAGTGCTTGTAACTGATGAGCAAATTTTTGTCAATACCTCAAATTAGGTAGATTTAACAAAAAAATAATTATTTACTCTTGGTGCAAAAAAAGAGTATGGTAGCATTGCATGGAACCGAAAGGACTGTGCAATCTTTAATAAATTGATTTTTTATTAGATAGGATTCCAATACGATCCCGCTCGGAATAGCATTTTACATACGGTGAATTATTTAACTTTTATTTACAACCTTGCCCAAAACCGGGCTTTCCAGAAATTTATTCACACAGACCGCACGGTTCTGCCCCCTTGGGAAAGGTTCCGATACTATTTTTACACTACTTAGAGGAAAATTTTGAAAACTGAATTTGTTTATTCGCTCGACACTGTTAAAAAAATAATAAACCCGGATTCTGCACCTGATTGGGAATGTAATTTTTTCTTTGGAAACATCACCACCTCATCGATGGAAGCGGATAACGCATCTTTATTTGTTCCGTTGAAGGGGCAGAGAGACGGGCACGAGTTCATTCCCGATGCGCTTGAAAAGGGCGCATTATCCTTCCTCTGCAAAAAGAATCATCCGTTATTGAAAAAACTATCGTCCCCACAGAGACAGAAAGCAATTCCGGTAGACGACACACTTTCCGCGCTGGGAAAGCTGGCCAAGTTTCACAGAAAGCGCTTTAATCCAACCGTGATCGCAATCACAGGATCCAGTGGTAAAACAACCACAAAGGAACTTTTGGGTCAAAGCCTAGCTGGAATTGGCCAGGAATATCTAGTGATCACCGAAAAAAATTATAACAACGAAATTGGCCTGCCCTTTACTCTTTTTCGAATAAATGAAAAGACCAGGATTGCAGTATGTGAACTCGGAATGAATCACCTGGGGGAAATTCAAAGGCTTTCCGAAATGGCAGAGCCGGATATTTCCATCGTTACTAATGTAGGCTCTGCCCACATCGCACACCTAGGTTCTTTAAAGAATATCGCGCGGGCTAAATCAGAAATTCTTTCCGGAATGAAAAAGAATGGAATTTTATTTCTAAACTCCAATATGAATTTTCTAAAAATTTTTAAAACTCTGGCAAAGAAAAAAAGCGTAACAGTTAAGGAAGTATCTTTCAATCAAAAGAAAATTCTGAAAGTTCTAAAAAAGAAACAGACCGGATTTGAACTGAAGATTTTCGAAGAAAAAATTGATTGGAAGATTTTGGGAGAAAAAAACGTAGAAAATCTGAATCTGATCCTGAATGTACTGAATGAAATTTATTTTCCAAAAGCACAGGCTCTGGCCGCGCTGAAAAATTTTAGAAACCCGGATAAAAGATTTCTAATCGAGAAAAATATCTATACAGTGATAAATGACACATATAACGCAAATCCAGAATCCATGATAAGCTCCATCGACTCAAGCAGGCAACTCTCCGAAAACAACGAATTGTTTGCAATACTCGGAGACATGAAAGAACTCGGCAAATTTTCCAAACATTACCACAGTGAAACCGGAAAAGCCTGTGTTGAGAAAAAAATCAGCGGGCTCATTACATTCGGAAAAGATTCAAGTTACATTTCAAAAGAATTTCAGAAACAAAAACACCATGTCTTCTGCAGACATTTCCAGGATAACCCAAACTCATTGGAAACACTGATTCAATTCATAAAAGAGAATATTCCAAAAGAATCTATCATTCTTGTAAAAGGATCCAGATCCATGAAAATGGAAAGAATCACGGAAGCGTTAGCTACTCTAAATTTTTAATTGCAATTCAAACTCTATTTTGCGAATTAACTTAGTATGAATGAAAAAACTCCCGTAGTATCAGTGATCATGGGCTCACACTCCGACTGGGATACAATGAAAGATGCGTGCGATATTTTGGCCGAATTTGAAATTCCTTTTGAGAAAAAAATTATTTCAGCCCACAGGTCTCCCGACCTACTATTTACCTTTGCCAAAGGGGCAATGGAACGCGGAATTAAAATCATAATCGCCGGAGCCGGGGGTTCTGCCCATCTCCCTGGAATGGTTGCCTCACTCACTACACTTCCAGTTCTCGGAGTCCCAATCCTGACAAAATCCTTGAACGGTTTAGACAGTTTGTATTCGATAGTACAAATGCCCAAAGGAATACCTGTAGGGACACTTGCCATCGGGGGCGCTGCAAATGCAGGGCTACTTGCAGTTAGAATTCTTAGCTCATTTGAAAACAGACTAACGGAAAAACTCGGACAATATGCGGAAAAGATAAAAACGGAAGCTCTTTCCAAGGAATCCAATCTGAAATGAAACCTGTTCTACCTCCTGCGAGTCTCGGAATTCTGGGTAGCGGCCAGTTGGGTAGAATGTTTACAATGCGGGCAGTCGAAGCCGGTTACACTGTGTATTGCTATTCACCAGAAAAAAATTCTCCTGCTTCCAAAGCAGGCGCAATTGAATTCGTCGGAGATTATGAAGATGAAGTTTACCTTGACTCATTTCTACAAAAAATCGATGCTTTGACTTTTGAATTCGAAAATATTCCGGTAAAAACGCTTCTGCAAGTTGAGCTTGTTGCAAATAAAAAAATCGTCTCGCCTTCGCCAAAATCCATCGGTATTTCACAGAACAGAATGCTCGAAAAAGACTTTTTTAAAAAAATCGGCCTGCCAACTGTCAAGTATATCAGCATCTCTAAAGAAAACGATATCGCAAAAATCAGAAACACGGTAGGATTTCCCTGCATTTTAAAAACGGTAAAATTCGGTTACGACGGAAAAGGCCAGAGAAAAGTTCACAATGAAAAAGGCGCACTGGAATTTTACAGTCATATAAGAGAAGAACTGATTGCGGAAGAATTATTTCAGTTTGAAAAAGAAATCTCAGTCGTCGCCGCAAGATTTCAGAATGGAAAATTTTTTTCCTATGATCCCTCCGAAAATTTACACACAAAGCATATTTTGGACTTGAGCCTATATCCCGCCAGAATCTCGGCAAGCACGACAAAAAAAGCAATAGCTTACACGGAAAGGCTCCTGAATAAATTGAATTACACCGGAGTGCTCGCCCTGGAATTTTTTTTAAAAAAAGACACTCTGGTTTGCAATGAATTTGCTCCAAGGCCGCACAACTCAGGGCATTTTTCCATTGATGCGTCCACCCTGTCCCAGTTTGACTTGCAACTTCGTTCGTTATGCAACCTCGATTTTGACGGAAAAATTCAAAGTAAGCCTTGCCTAATGAAAAATATTCTGGGGGATAATTTCGAAGCGGAAAAAAAGAAAATTCCCAAACTCATGAAATCCCCGGATTACCACCTGCACCTTTACCAGAAGGATGAACCGAGGACCGGACGAAAAATGGGGCATTGGAATTACACCGGAAAAATTCCAAAGACAAAACTAAACGATTTGTTTAATAAGGCTCCTAAAGCGTGATCCAGCGAATAAAAGTCCCGTGAAAAAACGAATCGACCTCCGCTTCGAATTTAGCGCAGAGAAAAAAACCTATCCAATAAAGCAAAGTTACGCTGACTAAAACATTTACAAGCGCCCGGCTTAAATTATCCGAAGCCGAATAAAAAATCCGAATGAGGCTTACCGGCCACAGAATTAGCAAAAAGTAAAAAGTAATCTTTCCCAATCCGTAAAACCAAGATACGATTTCAGCCGGATAATTGCCAGCCAACCTCTCGTAAGCCTTAACTAGATCCGGATAAAACTGAAATCCGTAAAATACGAAAATGAAAAGAAATGTTATTTTGTAATAATAGTCTATGTCCCTACGAAAAGAGAGCAAAAAAATTCCGACCATCCATACTAGAAACAGGGGAAATACAATTTGATCGATTAGTTCCATTTTACATTTTCTGAGCGATTTTCAAACATTCCAGAAAGCTGGAAGGATCTGCAATCCCTTTTCCTGCAATATCAAAAGCAGTTCCATGATCCGGAGAAACCCTTAAAAAATCAAGGCCAAGCGTAACATTAATTCCCTTTTTTCCTTCAATTGATTTAAATGGAATCAATCCCTGGTCGTGGTAACAAGCCAGGATCAAGTCAAACTTTTTTCGGATATCTGTTTGAAACAAAGAATCCGCCGATATGGGTTCAGAAATATTCAATCCGCTCATCCTGAATTTTCCAATGATTTTCGAAAGAATGGTTTTTTCCTCATTTCCGATTTTTCCTCCTTCTCCTGCGTGCGGATTCAACCCACAGATCGCAATACTCGGATTTTTGAAATAGGAAAAATTCTTGATCCCAGAAATTATAGACTGAATTTGCACCCTTCGCAATTCAGAAGGAACCTGCCCAAGCGGAATATGGGTAGTGAGCACAATTACTCTCATCGTCGGCCCAAACATCATCATGGTAGTATGCTTCTTGTAAGACTCTGCAAGTTCTTCCGTATGCCCCCGGAAATTTTTCACTCCACTTTTTATCACCCACTCCTTACTTAGAGGAAGTGTTATTAAATTCCCACCGATTTTTTTTTGAATCCGAATAGCCAGTTGAAATGATTGGAAAGAAGCTCTACCCGAATACACCGATGGTCTCCCCGGATGAATTTCTTTTTCATTTTTGGAGCTTAAACAGTTCTCTGTGACCTGATACAGTCCTCTCCGGGGAGGCCTGTAAAATAGATTTTCCAGGCCGATTTCCTCAAAATTTTCGCAAGAGACTTTACACTGAGATCTTGCTAGAATAACTAAATTGCCCTTTGCTAAATATTTTAGCCTGTCCTTCGACTTATTTAAAATCTCGTATCCGATTCCAGCCGGATCACCTTCTGAGATTATGATAGTCGCGGGCAAAATCTATTCTTTCTGTGAGGACTTCCCGAATATTTTTTCTGCCGATAGAGCATCCTTTGAATAATCCAATTCGATGAAATCCTTTGCAGAGTGCTTTAGATCGTTTGAGATCATGCACCTTCCTTCGAGTATCACTCCATTCTGAATGATTAACTCGGGAGTCTTGATATCCCCTAAAATTTTGGAAGTAGGCAGAAGCATCACCCGGTTTCTGGCTGTAACGTTGCCAATTACGATACCTTCAACGATTACGCTAGCCGCCGTAATGTTCGTTTTTACTTTTCCGGAAACCCCGATATATAGCTGTTCAGCCTGAAGAGATTTTCCTTCAAATTTTCCGTCGATTTTCAACGAACCGTTAATAAAAAACTTCCCGCTAAAGTAGGAATTTTCGCCGATTGTCGAATTTGTTATTTCTGATGAGCCGCTTTTAACTAATGCCATTTGAACGTCCGTTAAATTTTAGTCTGTTTATGCTTATATTTTCCAGGCCAAATTTGAAGAAAAGAACTTTTCACTTTGATTTCATATTTGGTACATTTATAGCTTCGGTGGCTTCCTTGGTAAAATTCAAAAAATCCTTCATTGCCTCCGAAATTTCCTTCCCTTCCAGAAGGGTAGCTTTCTCAAACCTGTTATTGAATCGGATTTTCTCTCCGATATTCATAACCACGCCTCCTCCCTCTTTCATGTCTTTATCCAGTTTTTCCATGAATTCTTTGAATTTTTTGAAAACATCGTAGGCTTCCGAAATGAAAATCCGGGACTGTTTATTCTTCATTCTTCCAAGTTGTTCCCTGAATTCCTGCTTTTCTGCCTGAGCATATTCCTCAATGGTTTCCGTCAGCACTTTCAGGTTTCGCCGCATATTTTCCATGTGCTTGACGACCGCATCTCTTTCTGTCGCGTGAGAATAATCCAATTTCAGGTGAGTATCACTCAGAATGGGAAGATACTCTATGTCCAGAACATTTACGAGCGTCCCAATAAAATTGATTTCAGTATCATTGGAACTTGGAGAAATTTTCATAATTGGAAAACTATCCAGAATTCCCTTTCCTTTTGGAGTGGCGGCCTTGACTGCATCGGTAGGTGCTTTTGTTGAAGATGCTGCAGCAATGTGCACATCATCCGGCATTCCTTCCGGAGAAATTTGTTGCATCTTATCGCGATATTTCTTAATATCGGTGGAAACTCTCCTTCTTTGCTCCTCATTACTGGATACCTTTAAAATACTTTCCAGTTGGGTTACTGCTTTTTGGAGCTTCTGAAGTTCTAGTAATTGATCTTGAGTTAAAGGCATAAATTTTTCAAATTATCCACATTCTCAGAGGGATTTCAAGGCTGTAAAGTAAATTTCTAAAAATTTTATTTCAATTTTTAGCGGAAGATTTGATTTTTTTAATAAACTAAATTGGCTTTAAATTGCGAGGCGGTTCATTGATGCCTGACCAGTTTACTGTCAGGCATCGCAATATAGAATTTTTTATTTTTTTTGCGGAGGAAGGAGAACTGCATCGATGACATGAATCCAGCCGTTAGAAGCAGGAATACTTGCAATGATGTTTGCTCCATTTATGGACACTTTACCGTTTTTCACGCTCATGGTAACATGGTCTCCATTTGCCATCCCAATGTCCTCACCATCGGTAAATGAACCAATTGCGCGACCTGGCAAGCAAACGTGGTACTCTAAAATATGCACGAGGTCATTCTTCTTGGATGGTTTTAGCAACTCATCTACAGTTCCTTTTGGAAGTTTTTCAAATGCCGCATTAACTGGAGCAAATACAGTTAAAGGGCCTGGGTTTGCAACTGAATCAACAAGATCAGCAGCTTTAACAGCTGCAACGAGAGTAGTATGATCCTTAGAGCCACCTGCTATTTGGAGGGCATTTTTCTGCGAAACCCCGTCATCCAATCCGGACATTCCTGTTCCGGCATCTTTGCCCCCATCCTTACCACAATTTACCAGGCCTGTAAAAGACATTACAGCAACCATAGTCATAGAAATGATTAATAACTTTCTCATAAATCAACACCTTATGTTTATTCGGAGCCTCGACAACCCCGTGCCCTAATTCCCATTGATCGATTTGAAAAAGTCAATTTTTTTTTGTATTTTCCGGCTAAAAATTAGGTATTGGAGGTTGACATACATCATACTTTTGATTTGATTCAAATCAATTACGGTTTCATTCAAAAATGTTATAAACCCTTAACCGTGCCAGAATTACTCTCAATAAATATTTAGCAAGATTCAAATTCATTCGCCCTGTTCAAATAAACTTATTTCTGGTGTTCTTGAGAAATATTAACATTGTCAATATATTTTTTGGGGTTGATTAGATTATCGAAAGCCAAAAACTCAATTTGTTTTACCAACACCACCCGGTAAGAACGCAAAAAAAAACCTGATTTCTTGGGATTTCTCCAGCCGCAATTCGGGCGATTAGTAACAGAACGGGCGCCTGGTTTGACTTACAGAAAATCATGAGGACAATTAGTCTGTTTCGCATAACGTCTTCTCTTTGTAGATTAGCTCGCACTCTTTCGTCCTCATCTCTTTTTCATACAAACCACCGGGCTCTCAGCTACGGTCTCCAGCCCCTGCGCGCAGGGAGCTGGATGACCCCGCTTCGATCCCTGGCGCTAGTTTTGTAAAACTCACTTTACCTTGTCCTCCAAAATTCGGTACACTGTGTTCCGAATTCTGTCGGCTGCCTGCTCTGCTCCGTAGTTTCCATGCAGGGCTGTGACCTTCCCTCAAAATAATGGACACGGACGTTCGACATATAAAAGGATAAAAAA
>CAYTEA010000041.1:0-19841 GCA_964436695.1 uncultured Leptospiraceae bacterium | reverse complement strand
TAAAAAGTTCTCTTATGTGGTTACTTTTGCATCTCTCCAGTGAGTTATTTTGTCTCGCAGGCGTTTTAAAATGGATTTCTTTGTTCTTGTTCCGTGTTTTTCGATAAATGCTTCAACAATTGGGAACACGTCTTCAGACGCTTTTTCTCCCATGACCAAGCATGCATGCCCATAATCGCCCGAAAATCCATTTTCACTTGAAATGACATAAAATTCTTTTTCTTTGGAAGAACAATTATCAAACACAACTTTCATTGACTCTGGAGTCGCAAGACCATCTTTTTTTCCAGCAATAAAAAGAGTCGGAACATTTATTTCCTTTTGCAGCTCCATATAATTAAACCTGGAATCCATTGATGTCATTTTTTTTTGTTCAATCCAGAGCATAAACTGATCTGTCAGCCCAGCAGAAATATTTTCGATTGCATTTTTCATAATTTTTTTTACTGTGGCCTTCCCTGTTACTTCGGGATTGTACATGACTTCATCGATCGGTGTGTACAACTCACCGGCAATTGGGGTAACAATTGCAGCGCCGAATTTCAAATCAATCATTCTTCTTGCGTTCGGAAACCTGGACAGTAAACTGATAAGAGTATGTCCCAGATGGTTTAGAGTTCCCGGCCCTCCGAGGGAGACAAAAGATGCGATATTTTTTTTATCTTCTTTTGTGCATGTTCCCATGTAAGCATACATGATAATAGCACCCATTGAATGACCGACCCAGTTTACTCTTGGAGAAGCAGACAGCATTTTTACTTTTTCTATTACTGCTGGCACATCGTATTTTACAATATCATCGAAACTAAAATCTTCGTATCTCGATGGAGATTCATGGTATGACCGGCCGCATCCTCTAAGTGAAACTGCGTAAACATCATAACCTTGTAATTTCAGGTAATATGGTAGAGAGTGGTGTTTGTCCAGGTCGACTACAAATTTATTCGTAGCTATTCCATGGACAACGATAACGGGAGCATATTCTTCCTTAGGGTGAACTGCTTTGTGGTAATGCAGAGCGATATTCCAGCCATCATCGGTTCGAGCATAAAACACACGATCGGCAATATCTGGAATCCCGTAAATTTTGACAAATAAATCCAGAAAAAAAGGATAAAATAAGGTTATAATAATGAGCAGAACACACAAAACCAAGGCAAAAACGCTGGACATCAATGCTGCCAGTATGATAATAATTACAGTAGTAAAAATGTAGAAGGGATTTCTTCTCTTTTTAAATATTGCAAGCACGAATATACAAAAGCATAAGTAAAGAGCAATTGTCAAGTAAGGAAAAAGTCTTTGAGCCTTAAATTAGAATATCAGCATTATAAATCACCCTATGGATGGTACTCGCTTGTATATCCTGAATTTTGGGAAATGGAAGTCATTGAAGGCATTCCAGCGTTTTTTGACCCGGAGGGTTCCGGAGCATTATTGATCTCTGCATTTCAAAACCTAGAGGGAAAATATGAACTCAACGTAGAATTGGCAAGATTTTTATCCCAGCACAATATTGAATATGAAGAAGAAAGTATTGCTAGATTTATAAATAATGAAGGTTGTGAAATTCGGGCATGTGAGTTTATTTCAGGCAAGAGATTCTGGCTGGTATATATGCTGGCAAAAAAGGATAAGCTCATTGTTTGCTCTTACAACAGCGATGAGTCTCCGGACGATGAATTAACCGCCGTCATAACAACCATTATCAGTTCGATAAGGGTAATCGATTATGAATAGAATCATTGTGAAAGTGTTTTTAATTTCTGGTTTGATTTTCCATGCGGCATGTGCTCCGAATTTAAAAGGAAAACCGACTCCTCACAAACCTGAGTTTACAGGCCTGTATGTTTACACTGGTGATTTTAATGAGAAAGAAGATATTTTAAAGCTGAGAATTCTTGTTGTCTTTGAAAATTCGAAAAACGAGCTGGAATACTACTTCAAAACTTTTACAAGGCTATCATTTCATGTCAGTGACAATAGGGAAGAAATTATTACCCGTAGAGGTTTTGTTCTGACTAGCGGCCACGAGATGTTATTTCGGGAAAATAATATGGAGGAAGAGCAAAAGCTTTATTTTGGGCCCAAAGAAAGTGATCCAAGAAACTGGACTGCTTTGAATATGGGGCCAAGAGCCAGAGTCCGTCTAATCGACAAAGAACCTCCATCCGGATATGACAAGCTGGCGGAAATTTCTCAAGACTTCACTGAAATTCTTTTCCAAAATGAAAAATATAAAAAAATCGGTAGTCCTTTTATCGGGACAATTCAACTAACGCACGGAAAAAATAAATTCAAGCTTCGGAATAATATTGCGGGAACAATCTACTATGTAAGTAAAGCTACAGGAGAAATTGCTGCCGTCATTTCCAATCCGAACGATCTTGAAGTCGGGATGAAGATGGAAATTGTCACAGCCGCAGAAAAATTAATTGCGAGCATTGAAAGCAGAAACGAGGAAATGATTTTTTTAAAACCCGACAAACCCGTAGCGATAAAGAAACTCGATTCCGTTTTTCCTGTTGGTATAGTGGACATTAAGGCCAATATGAAAAAGAATGTCGACCCCGACGAACTCATCCGCAGATTAAAAACAAACAAAAGCCTTTCCAAGGAAGAATTGATTCGTGAACTAGAAAACATGAAAAAATAAATTCAGGAAAAAAAATGTTCTTAAATTTCTTTTATGCGCTTCGAAATAAAAAAATCCCGGTCACAACCGGAGAGCTTCTTGATTTACTTCATGTGCTTTCCGACATTACAAAAAAAGAAGGTAGCATCAATCTTGAGAGTTTTTACTATATCGCGCGAAACTGCCTGATAAAAAATATCAAGCACTATGATGATTACGATATTGTTTTTTCGCAGATTTTATCTCTGGATCTGCTAAGTGACACGAATTTCAAAAATAAATTAGAGGATTGGCTGAAAAAAGCAATAGAAAGCGATCTGTCGGAACAAAGGAAACTTGATGCCTTAAAAATTTTCCCGGAAGATCTCATTTCGGAACTTGAAAAAAGACTGAAAGAGCAAAAGGAAAGGCACGACGGAGGAAACCACTGGATCGGAACCGGAGGGACATCCCCTTTTGGAAACAACGGATTCAATGAAGGTGGAATAAGAATCGGAGGTGAATCCAGAAACAGAAGTGCAATTTCCGTTGCAGGAGAAAGAAGATACAAAGACTACCGAACAGATGAGACGTTAGGCGTCAGACAAATCAAGGCTGCATTAAAGAAGCTCCGCGCACTGAAAAAAGAAGGCAAACCGAAACTTTCCATTCCACATACTATCCGCAAAACCTGCGATAATGCCGGAGATATTGAGGCAGTAATCAAAAAAACAAGAAAGAATGATTTAAAACTTCTACTGCTCATGGATGTTGGTGGAAGCATGTCCCCTTATGCCGTAAGAGTAAATAAAGTTTTCAGCGCCGCACACCAGTTAAATCATTTCAAAGAATTCCATTACTTTTATTTCCACAATATTATTTATGATTTTGTTTATAAGGATGCTAGTATGCGGAATAGAATTACAGCGGACCTGCTCTTAAAAAAATTCCGGCCGAATACCAGAGTTATTTTTGTCGGTGATGCATATATGGCGCCTTATGAACTGTTTCACAAATCACAATATCATCAGGACTATTACGAGTTTGGAAAAAAAGGAAAGGTGCAGGACAATAAATCCGGTCTTGAGCGACTCATCCAACTTACCGATTATTTCGAAAAATGCATTTGGTTAAATCCTGAAAGTATAAATTACTGGAATGCGCCAACAGTCAGTGCAATACAAAAACAGGTTGAAATGTTTTTTTTAAGTCTGGATGGAATTGAAAAAGGAATAAAGCAGCTTTTGTAAACTAACCGGCAACCTTTTTATATTCGTCTTCACTGATTATTTGAAAATAAGTAGTAAGGCCCGCAACTTTAAAAACTTTCTCGATTGGAGCCTTCATATTTGCAATTTTAAACTCGCCGTTTAGTGTCTGAACAAAATTCAATTCTTTGATTAACATTCCGATCCCGGAAGAATCTATATACGTCAGCTTTTCAATATTTACGATAACATGATTATTTTCCGAATTTACATTCTTTTCAATAAAAGACTTAAAATCCGTTGATGTATAAATATCCAAACTTCCGCTAAGATCAATAATCGAGACATTTCCGACTTTTCTTAATTTAATGTCCATACCAGCAAATCCATGTTTTAATCGCCAACTTCAAAAAAATAGCCTATAGGATTAAAAAAATAGGAAAAAGCTGAATTTGCAAGTAATAAAATTCAAGAATTGCAAAAAAGAGAAAAGCTGCTATTTCTCAGTATTTTTCGGCATCCACAATGGCTTTCGCTTTATCACCTCTCCAAAATTATGGAGCTATTCCGGATCGCTGTTTCATAGCCTTTCTTGATGTTTTCAAATCCTAGATTCATTTTGTTCGGGCCGACCGGCAGCGCATTTGTAGTCAGCCGAATTAACTTTGTATTAGTCTCTTTTGCAAGAATTTCTTTTAATTCCCTCGTTTCTTTTTCTATTATGGAAATCCCGGATCCCAACGCCTTTTTTAATTTTCCTGTATTATCTGTATTTCCGGTGTATATTTCATGAATCAAAATCCTGGTCACTTTTTTATCCAAAATTAATTCACGCGTAGGCTCGTGGTCGGCAACCCCACCATCTAGAAAATCATCACCATCCATATTTTGAATTTCGAAGAGCAGCGGAAATGCAACCGAGCACATCACAGTTTCCAGCAAATCTCCTTTTGTTCTCAGTTCTCTAGTGCCTTTTGAAATATTCGAAACTGCAATCCCAAGAGGGATGGGCAGATCCTGAATTCTTTTTCTCTTAAGATAAGGATAAAGCAGATTTCGAACTTTCTTTCCGCTTAAAACTCCTGAATAGTTTTTCAATCCCTGATGGATCGGCTTAATCAACTGGGTGATCGGGTTACCTTCCCAGAAATCGCTTTTCTGAATTCGGAGCAAAACCTGGATGATTTCCTTAGAAGGAATACCAGCAGCGTATAACGCACCAACCAGCGCCCCGGCTGAGCAACCGGTGATTGCGTCCGGCCTGAATTTTATCTCTTCAAGGCCGGCGACAAATCCGGCGTGTGCATAAAACCCGAAAAATGCCGAATTCAGGCAAAGAGCTTTTTTCTTTTTGAAAAAACGAGAAATCAACTAATCAGATTTATTTTTTCAGATTTCTTGTTGAATTTTTATCGTAGATGTATGTAAGCTCACAGTACAGATTATTTTCGAAAAATTCTTTTTTATCCTCATAGGCGAAATTGAAAGGATTGCTCTCATCCGGTAGAAGATTCTTCAATTCGGTTTTAATTTTCAGTTTTGCAACCTCGCATGACGTCGCCTGCATTTTAATTTTCATTCCGGACTCGATTGCATCCCCCGATGCCTTTCCTTTTGCGACTAGCTTATACTTTCCTCCACCGAGGTTTGTGATGGCTACATCAGATGCAGGTTTTGAAGATTCGGAATCGTCATCATCAGAAAATAAACTTTGGCTGAATAGAATCAGCCCGAAAAACAATACGGCAATAAGAATATTTTTTTTATTCATAGTAGAAAACTAATTTAATTTACAATTTAGTCAAGACTATTTTCGAAGAGGTTCATTTGAACCGATTCCGGTTTATATTCCGGCGCATTTCCTGCAATTTGAAAATTCTCGCACATACTATGAAAAATCACAGCCAATTTTCGGTGCTCCGGAGCAGGGAAACTATATTCACCATGATACGTTTTTTTATATTTTTCAAATTCATCGGGAAAATATTTGATCAGCTTTTGAAAAAAGTATTCCCTTTGCCTGTCTCTCAAGGTCATTCCAAATGCAGGGAGAATATACTTTGCGCCACTCCCTGACGCTTTTTGAACGAGGGCAGAAATGTTTTCCGGATCATCTGTAATAAAAGGAATTACCGGCATAAGAGTAATACCGACAGTAATTCCTTTTTTTGAAAGCGTCTCTATTGCCTGAAATCTTTCCGATGAAGCGGGAGCTCCCGGTTCCAATTTTTTTGATAGCTCGTCATCAATCGTAGTAATTGTAATGGACACAGTCGAAAAAACTTTTCCTATTTCCTGGAGCAAATCAATGTCGCGCAGAACTAACGTCCCTTTCGTAATAACGTGCACGGGAAATTTGTAGTCCGCGATAACCTGCAATGCTTTGCGCGTCATTCCATATTTTTTCTCTACCGGCATATAAGGATCGTTCATCGACCCGGTCCCGATAGTATTTTTCTCTTTTATTTTCGACAACTCTTTGCGTAATAATTCAATGGCATTTTCTTTTACCAGAATATCCTGAAAGTTCTCTATATGGTAGCACTCGCTTCTGGAATCACAGTATATGCACTGATGTTGACACCCTCTGTACAGATTCATGGAATACTTAATGTGAAACCAGGGATCAGCCTCTTTGTATTTGGTTAAAATCGTTTTTGCCTGAATCGATTTGATCATTTGTAGATAACGGGTCAGGTCGAAGGCAAATCAGAAACCCATTTCGATATCATTGACGATATTCGATCCTGTTCAATCGGTTTGGTAAGAAAATCGTTCATGCCGTTTTGAATACATTTAGTGAGGTCTTCGCTGGTCGCATTTCCGGTTATTGCAATAATCGGAATCTCGCGGTTCAACACTTGTGAATCCGGATCGCGAATTAATTGAGTAGTCTGATACCCGTCCATTTCCGGCATCATGCAATCCATAAAAACCAGAGAGTAACGCACTGCTTTGAGCTTCTCCAGCGCTTCCCAGCCATTGGAGACAATGTCCACATGGTAACCCAGATTGCTCAGCATCGTATCTGCGACGAGCTGATTAATCCCGTCATCTTCGACTAAGAGAATTCGAATTTTAGTAATGTCCGGTGTTTCAATCATCTTAAGCCCCAATTCTCTAAATGCGCCCACAAATTCCCCTTCCCCTTTTACCAATATTGAAACATCCGTCCACAAAAAAAAATCCGCCTAACTTTTCAGCAGGCGGATTTCAACAGAAGAATTCTTAGTTGATTTAACTAAAAATTACTTGTTTTGCTCAGCAACAGGAACAATAGCCATTGCAAGGATTTCTGGTCCAAGAGTAGCCATTTTTGCAACTACAACGCCTTTGTCAGCGTCTGTTCCAGTCCAAGGTAATGCGGTAGTCCACTCAGCATAGCTAAGGTACTGGTTCACATTAGAATCGTAAAGGAACGCTCTAACTCTTGCTGTGTTCATACCTTTTCCTGCGATAGTTTTTACTCCATCACTGTCAATGTGAGCTCCAAGTAAGAAACGTGGTTTGAAAGCAATTTTGAATCCTTTTTTGTTGAATTTTTCTGCAATCAATTTTTCAGCAGCACCGATACCAGCAGAAACAGCAGGTGGAAGAGCGCGAACTAGTTTTACAACTGGTTGCTCAGATCCGCCATGAACGTCTTTGGTTGGATCCCATTCTTTGTGGAAATCTGCCATGTGGTAAACGTTCCAGCACATTTCGTGGCTAAGGTTAGCATTGAAAGGTGGAAGAAGGATTACAGGCTGTAGTTTGGATAAGGGCGAGCCCCCAGCACCACTTTTTAAATCTTCTAAAGAATAAACTCTTCAATGAAATAAAAAGTGGTGCTGGGGTCGGGCTCTCCCTCCAACTCCTCGCCCAGCTCCTAGAATTAAATATTCTGATCTTAACAACCTTCATTAGTTGAAGCAGAGGCTGGGCTGTGGGGTTTCCGTTCGATCCCTCTCGCTAGGTAGAGTTAAACTCTACACCTAACGTCCACAATATCCCCTTTCCCAAAAAGGGAAGAGCGAATGGAATTTACATTGGTTGAGCCAAACCCGCCTCAATCATATCGTTATTCAAAAAAATCCCTTTTTGCATTACTTTCTCCTCTTTCGTCTCATTCTTCAGATAAAACACATCCACTAGATATCTGTCGTACTTGTCTGACCCGTATGTCTTAATAATCAAAAATTTACAGTCATCCATCTTTGACTCGACAAACTTCTTCGAAGCAGCTCCTTGTCGTGTCCCTATTTCCGGCGCATCAATTCCTCTAAGCCGTAATCTCTGACGGATAAATACCTTAAATCCCAGATCAATGTTAACAACTATCGTATCCCCGTCCACAACCTTCTCCAGGTAAGCTTTATAAGTGTAAAGCTCCTTTAGATTAGCCCCTGATTCAAAAGAATAGGACTTACCCTTCTTAACAACCTTAACAAGCGCCCCAACCTTAAATTTTATTGTGTCTTGCCCAGCATTACCCCAGCCACCAATTTTGGTGTTGGGTGGTGCTGTAGCGCCTAACGCTTCCATTTTAACGTTGAATCCGAGATCCAGATTTTGCAATCCATTTGCAAAATCTGGGGAAAAATTTTGCAGGACACGGTATCTAAAAAGCCCCATCAAAGGACGTTTCAACACTGATTTTATTGGTTCTTCTGCACTTCCACCACCCGGTTTTCTATTCTTTCCCCGAACCACTTTATCAACAAATTTCCGGAAATCTAAAAGTGAAAGATTTTCCCGAATAGCCTTCTTTTCTAATTCAAATCGTTCATTGGCGTCAGAAAACTTCATTAATAAAATATAATGTGACCATGTAAGCTCTGGATGAATCTCACCTGAAGCATACAATTGATAGAAAGAACGCATATACGCAAGATTTCTCTCCGAAAATCCTTTTCCAAATTTCTTATTCAAATCACGGGACAATTCTTTTAGAATCCTATCTCCATAGGATGCTCTTTCTTTATTCCCTTGCTCTATTTTTACGATTCGCTCTCCGATTTTCCAGTTTGAATAAAGTGTGACTTTGTTCCAGTTCTCATTTCCATCGGAAAGTGCAACTTCGTAGATTTGGGAAATGTCTCTTAGGAGAGAATGGTATGTTGTTGAAGAAATTCCGGTAGATTCAGATTTCTTTTTCATTAATTCGTTTATTATACATGGAGAATGTAAATTCTACTCAGCAGTTTCAATACTGATTTCGGAACTATTCCAATCGCTACTTTTCAGACCTGTAGTTACCCTTTTGATCCCACGTGTGACTGTATCCTTACTCCCGGTAACCTGACCAAACGGAGTACCTTCCACTTTTTTAGGCTGAAACAGATTCATTTTTTCTTTAGATGCAATAGCTTTGATTACATCTGTTCCGAAAGGCTCTCCGGCAGTAAAAACAAATCCGGATTTGGAATTCGGAATTGTTACGGCTTTTCCCGATTTCAGAAAATTATCCGGTTGATCGTCGTTCGGGAAGATCGTAAAAATTTCCCCGTCATTTTGAATGAGGATCAAGTAAAGATATGCGTCATCCGACACAGAAACTTCAAAAGAAATCGGTTCATTTTTTAAATATTTTTTCTTGGAAGATTTTAGTGATACTTTGAGAGATGAGTCTTTACTTTTCAGTTTACTCATGTTTGTAAGTAGAAGTTTGTGATCGAGAAATTTTGGAAAGTCTGAAAGAAGTGAAGAATACTGGTCTAAAGAAACTGATTTACTGTATTCAACTTTTGTAGTTTCGATATCCGTCATGGAAAGCGTAAATACATTTCCCGAAACACCAGGTGATACAAATTTTTGCGCGCCAGTTATTTTTCCGAGATTTAATGCAGTCGAACTGTCAACCAGACCGGTTTTTCCGAATGAAATCTCATTAAGCGCAGCAGCTGTTTTTTCGCGATCAACAACGACTGCTTTTCCAGAGTTTACAAGAGCTGAAGTGAGTTCCGCTACAAAACCGTCGTACTTTGGTTCGGAGATCACAATTCCTTTTTTACCTTTGCCCGGGCTTTTTGTTGGAGGCAGGATCATCACTCTGAAATTCTGGATGAAGTCTGCGTCACCCGACACTGCTAAGTCCTGTTTATTTCCTTCTTTGATGTCACCCGAGGAACAGGAAAAAAGGAAAATTGTGATGCTGAGTATAGTTACTTTCATTTGAGATTGAAATGTTTTCATGATCATTAAAACCTTTTTTTGACTATTATATTTGCCAGGCTTGGTTTGACATCACCGATTTTCAGATCAAAATTGAGATCAACAGAAAAACAAATGTTAACCCAAAGAAAGTCCAGCTTTTAAAAAAATTCATTAAAACTTGGACTCCTTCTCCCAGTGGAGACTCATTTCCTGCCCGCCAAATCCATGTACGCAATGAATTCTCATGCGCACATCTCGTTAAACAATGACTTTGAACAGTTTTGATCTTTCGATAATAGAAAACTTTTTACTAATTTGTTAACTCTGGTGGGAGGGGGGGGGGGACATTCGTTTAGTATTTCCCTTGAAAGCTTTCATTTTACGCACGTTGATCTTTTTTCACAATTTCAAAAATGAGTAAAGATTTTTTATTTGCTTCGGAAAAAAATTTTAATGCATTTTGACCAGAAATGCGAATTCTCAAAAATCTTGTCAATACCTCAAATGAGGTAGTTTTGAAAGCTTGCAGGAAATAAACAGAAATCGGGAGTCTGATTTAAGGCAATGAAAATAAGGATTTTTTGGGTTATGTTTAAACATGACAATTTAATTTTTTTTTACGAGGAGAAATATTGTTGTTTCAATGATATTTGTTTACCCATTTTTAACCTTCTCGATCAATTGTTCAATAAAAGGTTTTATTTCTGGTATTCTTTCTTTTGCAACTGACCAGACCATTTCATAGTCTACTCCAAAATAACCATGAATTAATTTATCCCGCATACCTGAAATTCTTTTCCATGGAATATCCGGATATTGTATTCTAATATCCTCTGGAATATTTTTTGCAGCTTCACCCATAATTTCAAGACTTCTGATTACCGCATTTCTTATCATCCTATTATTCTGAAATACATCAAAATCAATAGAACCCGTAAATGACTGAATATCATTAATTGAATCCAGAATATCCTGAAAATAATCTAACAAAATTCTTTTCATACATACTTTACTTCAGAAAGAATCTGCTTACCTATGTTTGGTTTTAAAGATTTTCTGGAAACTAAATCGACTTTTTTATTACATAATTCAGAAAGATACTCTTCTAATTCCAGAAATCGAAAAAGATCAATAGGCTGGCTGAAATCTACCAGGACATCAATATCACTATTTGTTCTTTCTTCTCCCCGAATGTAAGAACCAAAGATACCAATTTCCTTGATATTATATTTTGTAATTATCTCAGACTTATGAGTTTTAACTTTCTCAAAAATAATTTCTAATTCTTTCATAAGGTAATTTTAAATAAATGTTGAAACCATATTTATTTCGTCCACAAAAAAAAATCCGCCTAACTTTTCAGCAGGCGGATTTCAACAGAAGAATTCTTAGTTGATTTAACTAAAAATTACTTGTTTTGCTCAGCAACAGGAACAATAGCCATTGCAAGGATTTCTGGTCCAAGAGTAGCCATTTTTGCAACTACAACGCCTTTGTCAGCGTCTGTTCCAGTCCAAGGTAATGCGGTAGTCCACTCAGCATAGCTAAGGTACTGGTTCACATTAGAATCGTAAAGGAACGCTCTAACTCTTGCTGTGTTCATACCTTTTCCTGCGATAGTTTTTACTCCATCACTGTCAATGTGAGCTCCAAGTAAGAAACGTGGTTTGAAAGCAATTTTGAATCCTTTTTTGTTGAATTTTTCTGCAATCAATTTTTCAGCAGCACCGATACCAGCAGAAACAGCAGGTGGAAGAGCGCGAACTAGTTTTACAACTGGTTGCTCAGATCCGCCATGAACGTCTTTGGTTGGATCCCATTCTTTGTGGAAATCTGCCATGTGGTAAACGTTCCAGCACATTTCGTGGCTAAGGTTAGCATTGAAAGGTGGAAGAAGGATTACAGGCTGTAAAGAAATCCATCTTGGAATTTTGTTTTCATCAAGAGTTGATCCGAGGATAGCAAGCATAAGAGCTGCAGAGTTTGCAACAGCTTGTGCACCATCACCAAAACCATGGATATCGATAGGAAGAACGATACCTTGTTGTTTTTTCCAGTCAACTTTCTCTTTGAAGTTAGGATTTGCAAGTTTGATTGTTCCGCCGCAAGAAAAAGCGAAAACAGCAACCATCGCAAGTACGGCAGCGTTTCTAGTGAAACTTTTTGTCATTTTTTAATCTCCTTAAAAAATATGTTTTTTTTACGACTTACCCAGTATAGCAAAATCTCCGCATAATTTTCGGTAAAGCGGAAAAAGACGGGAAAAAAGACCCGTGTAAGCCAACAAAATGAAGTGTCGGCTTTAGGGCGAGTTCTAGTCAAACAAAAATTTCCAAATTAATTCACCGAATTCCCTTTGTGGAAAATCTCCCGTAAACCACTAAATTCGTGGAAAAATAAGAAATTAGAACAAGTATTAACACTTCCAGAAAAAGAAACATATCTCCGAGTGAAGATAATTCCGGCAAAAAACCATGAAATCTGACTTTTAGTGACGATAAGACATAATTCGATACCAGGTAAGATAAAACGAATATAACACAAAAAATAATTTTAGATAAGATTGACTTTCTTCTCATTTAGGAATCCTTTTTTTCATGGTATATGGGAGGCTTATTATTTCTAACCCTTTTTCACACTCCATCTGACAAGCTAGGCCGTTTGCCAATCCGATTTGCTCATCTCGGAACGTAATCATGCAATTTTCGCAGCTCCCCGCCCAGCAGTGCCTGCCCAAATTCAGATCGTAGTCCAAATATTCCATTGTGATAAAATGAAATGCGCGTAGTAGAGAAATTTTCGCAGGAACCAAATATTCTCTACCCGATATGGTAATGGGAATAAGGTTATCTTTCCAATTTTCCCCGAAAATGGAGGCATAAGATTTCTCTTTATCCGTAAGCATTTCATTGACCTGCAAGTCCACTTTGAAAAATATGTGTAATCGATGAAAGCCTTTTTAGTTTTAGAAAATGGAGAGGTCTACGAAGGAGAATCTTTCGGCTATGAATCGGAAGAAATCGGCGAAGTAGTTTTCAACACCTCTCTTTCCGGGTATCAGGAAATTTTAACTGACCCATCTTATTGCAAACAAATCGTTACTTTGACCTATCCCATGATAGGAAACTACGGCACTTCAAAGTTGGACATGGAATCGCACAAAATTTTTGCAAGCGGTTTAATCGTGAAAGAATATGTGCCGATCCCTTCCAATTTCCAATCCGAGGAACCTCTCTCTGATTTTCTGAAAAGATTTAAAGTTCCGGCGATTCAGGGCATTGATACTCGCAAATTGACACGGTTTATCCGGACTAACGGGTCTCCAAATGGGGGAATTTTCCTGGCCGACTCATATTCGGATTCTTTTCTTCAAAAGGTAAAACAATTCCCCGGATTAAAAGGAATGGATCTGGCTCAGGTGGTTTCCACAAAAGAGCGCTACGACTTCGGAAACCATGCAGGAAAGTCCATGAAAGTCGCCGTTTACGATTACGGTGTGAAATTGAATATTTTAAGAAAATTGGAAGAATCCGGATTTGCCGTTACAGTCGTGCCGGCATTTTATCCGATAAAGGATCTAATGAGTGAAAATTTCGACGCATACTTCCTTTCGAATGGCCCGGGAGATCCAGAGCCTCTGGACTATGCGATACAAACCGCAAAAACGATTATTGGAGAAAAGATTCCCCTATTCGGAATTTGCCTTGGACACCAGATCATCGGACTTGCAATGGGCGAAAAAACAATCAAGATGAAATTTGGGCATAGAGGCGGCAACCAACCGGTGCAAAATTTGTCCACAAAAAAAGTGGAAATCACTTCCCAGAATCACGGTTTTGCAGTCGTTCACGAGTCCGGTTCAAAAGCAACAATCAGTCATATCAATTTAAATGACACAACTATGGAAGGGCTCAAACCTGGAACGATTCCGGTGATGGCAGTGCAATACCACCCAGAGAGTTCACCAGGCCCGCACGATGCGGAATATCTGTTCAAGGATTTTTTTGAGATGGCTAAATCTCACAAAAAAAATTAAAAGGAGAGTATTCATGAATCAAGGACAAGACAACATCTGGGGAATCCCTATCGGAAAAGAATTCACTGCAGAGGCGCTGGTTAGAGATCTTTGGGATCCAATGACAGAGGAAGTGTTCACACCAAAACATTTCATCGGTTTGGGTTGGGGGATCAACTTTTACGCTATTGCAAAAAAACTGAATCTGGTATAACTGTACCTAGACAGTGGGCTTTAAGTCCACTGTCTAAATGTTAAACCGATTTCCTACCTCTGATTCACATTTCCGAATTCGCCTGCCGCAACAGTTCCACTCAGAGTAGAAGTAGCTGAGGAGTCGGTTAGCGCGCCTGAAATGCCTGACGTTCCAGGGCTTTGGAAAATATAAAGCTTTCCCAAGTTTGCAGACACTCCGTGGGCGCTGATAATGGCATCGGAATACCCGTCTCCGTTTATGTCTGAAAACAGTGAGGACTGCCCCAAGAGTCCGCTCCCGATTGTTCCAGAAATTGCTGATGTTGCGGAAACATCGCTTTGATTGGCAATGTAGGCTCCGGGACTTTTGAAAATATATGCAGAGCCCATATTCCCTGAAGCCGCAAAGGCTCCAATCAACAAATCTCCATATCCATCATTATCCATGTCGCCTATCGCAACCGAACTTCCTAATTTACCGAAAAGTGTCCCCGTGATAATCGTAGTAGCGGCGACATCGTTAACACTCGCAATTCCGGTTCCTCCGGCGCTGTAAAAAATATAGCCGTAGCCGTGGTTCGTGTTTGCCGTAGTTGCTCCAACTGCAATATCCTGATATCCGTCGCCATTAATGTCGCCTATCGCAATGGACCGTCCGAATGAACCTGTTACCAATGTTCCGGTTAATACAGTATTTGCAGATGATGCCGCAGTGTCCGCAATCCCTCCGGAGCCTCCGTGAAATATATATGCATTTCCCAGTCCGGCAGCAAGTAGAGTTCCTGCTCCAACTGCAACGTCCCCATATCCGTCGCCAGTGATATCACCGATTGCGACAGAAACGCCAAAGGTTCCGTTAGCAACATCGCCCGACAAAGTTGTTGTTGCCAAATTTTCTGCATTGATTGTTATGCCTGATGAAGTCGCTGAGCTGTGAAATACAAAGGCCTTGCCTAACGCACTACCGATGTTGTATCCGCCTGCAGCAAGGTCGGCATATCCATCTCCATTAATATCTCCTGAGGCTAGGCTTACTCCTAGATAACCTGATGCAGAAGTTCCTGATATACTTGCAGATGCTGAGGAGTCATTAACACTTGTAATTCCTCCAGTTCCTGTGCTATGGAAAATATAAATTTTTCCCATTGTTCCTAGATCTCCGTAAGCGCCGACGGCAACATCCGCATAACCGTCTCCTGTATAGTCTCCTGATGTGACGGAAATCCCGAAATATGCCGAAGCCGTTGTCCCTGTAAGCGTTGTAATTGCTGATGTGTCATTTGCAGAAGCTATTCCGGATGAAGAACCGTAAAAAATATATACTACGCCATTTGAAGCGGCATTCGGAGCACCTATAACAAGATCAGCATACCCATCTCCGTTTATATCGCGATTAGCTCCTTTTCTTACTGTAATCGATACCGTTGAAGATGCTGTACCAACACCGTCTATAGTCCGTGCAGTAATCGTGTGCTGGCTGAATTCTTTCCATGTGCTTGAACCCGACGGTAGTTGAAATTTCCATGACGAAGTGCCTGTAGCCGGAGAATAAGCTCCTCCATCAATCGAAACCTCCACCGAGCTAACACTTGCAGAAGCAGTTCCAATCAAAAATCCTGTGTGAACAATGCTTTTGTTCAGCAAATTCGTGATCGTTGGTGCCGTGGGTGACGTTGTTGTCCCTGTGGATGTGCCAGTAGATGTGCCACTTCCCGTTCCAGAGGTACTCGCGCCAACCAAGCCACAAAAAATACTTTTATCCGAAGTAAGAGCTTTTACAAGAAGAGAATCCTGATATGCGCGCGAATTTGGATCACAAACATTATTAAAAGATGGATTTTTACAATTAACTATATAGGCTGTCGATGTAAAAAGGCAGAATATGAACCAATAGAAAATTCTTTTAAAGTTAAAAGTCGACGCCGGATGATTGACAATTTTCATAGCCATTGCCTCCCGTTTAATCTTTTTCACTACTAAAAAGCGGCTTTATATTTATTTTCAGCTTGTGAATCATAGATTATATGCTTTTAGAAAAGAAAACAAGACAAATAAGGTAATAATTTTAGTTTTTTTGTCGGTATTTCTTCTGCAATGTTCCACATTTGTTCATAAAATACCCAAATTCAAAATACCCGTTACATTTAATAAAGTCAGCGATAAAGTCGTTGGTGTGATTGAAGTAAAAAATACTCAGTGGCAATGGTGGGGATTTAAATTGGGTGACCACAAGGAAATCGACACAATGATTGCAGAAGAGCTATCAAAATATCCTAATGCAAAAGGGATCCAAAACTTTCATTTAAGGCCTCACAAAAATGGCTGGCTATCCTTTCAACTGCTCCCAAACCCATTTGCTTTTATTATTGGATATTTAGCTAGTGCGGGTCCTACCATTTTTGGATTTTCTAATAGAAGTATTTATGTATATGGAGAGGTTTACGAGTGAAAATTTTTCTTTCCATACTACTACCATTATTATTCCTAAATTGTTTAAGCGGAGATTTCCACCCCAAGTATCTGCGAGGAACTAAAGTATATATCAAAGAAGAAAAAGCTGATTTTAAACAATCAAACGAACCGATTTATTTTATGGAAAAAATAGATAACTTACGAGAAAATCGTAAACTTGAATTTCGAAGAATTCACGAAATAACTTTTTTTCAATTCTTCTTCGGCGCATATCTAAAAAAATACAATACAGGGGATTTAAGTAATAAATATGAAGATGAAATTAACAGTTTAAAACCTGAAGCTGATGAAGTACTTGTAATTCATAATATATCCATCACTGACAAGGTTCATAACGGAATGATGGGAGAATTTTTAGGCGAAATATACGGATCCATATTGGTCTGGATCAATTCTTACTATTTGGAAGCGGAAATGGGAATCGCGAAAAAAAGCGCGGTTCAAGCTTACTTAGAAGGGAAAGGTATGGAATCCTCTCCAAAGATAGAAGAGAAAAGACAAATTGTATTTACAGGAAAGGTATTTAACGTTTCAGGAAACAAAGTAACCGTTGCCACAACTTCTGCAAAATCAGTTCATACAGGTGCGGAAATTGTGTTTCTGGACGGTGCCGGAAAAGAAATCGGAACTGGAAAAGTCATTCGAGCTTCATTTACAAATATTGAAGTGAATTTAGTTTCAGGACGAGCAGAAAAAGACAGGCCTGCTGTTATTTTCAAAAGGAAATAAGCCGCAAAAAAATGATGCTAAATCATTCGGCTGAAAAAGTAATTTCATGAGTGGGGTTTGTTGAAAATCTCTTTTCAGGAGATAACTATACAATCCTCAGTTTTTTAGAGTCAATCTAACAAGAGAACATATTTATTTCACTAAAAATATGAAAATATTTTACAATTTTGTAAAAAAATCCTCAAAATGAAAAAAATACCTAATTTGTGGTATTGACAAACCAAGTTTCTTCAATCATGATCACCCGATACAAAGTAAAGGATATTCATGAAACATATAGTTTTCCCGACAGTAAGCATAACCATTCTATTATTGGCAAACTGTGCAACAATTCAAAAGCCGGCCTATTCAACGTCAACGGAACACATTACCGAAAATCCAACAGAAGAAACACTTGAAATTCTTGACGAGCTTGCAGATTGCGTCGGAGAAAAAATCATTAATTACGATCAACAAAGAAGTTACTTCCTGGAATCTTACAAGGAAAAATCCAATCCGTCTGCCTTAAAGGAATTGTTACAAAAATGCAAATCAAAATCGGATATGCCAATCGTTCCAATCAACTCAATAAATCTTGAGATGAAAAAGCGTTTTGAGATCTATGAAAACAGATCATTGCAGAAAGATTACAGATTAGGGACAATGACGTCCAGACAAGCTAGCTGCAGATACTATAATATTTCTTTCAATTTTGCTATTTATATAGGTTTGACCGGAGCGGCCGGTTTCACAAATTGCATCGACTATTCCGGTCGAAGATGGATTGGGCTTGGGATGACTCCAATCGGATTAGGAATCGGATTTGGCGCAAATTTCGGGTTTACGATCACCGATGATAAAGAAACTTCCACACTTCCTTTTTCTCCCTTTTCAACCAATGGTTATATGAGTGAAAGTATGTGGGGAGCCATTGGATTCGGCTATTATTTTGATCCTGGAAAATCGGCCCCACACACTATAACAAAAGGACCTGTAGCCGGAATAGGCATCGGTTTGGATGGGGCTCACTGGAGATTAGGCGTAGTATTAATTCCAAGACTTTTTCTTCCAAAAAACAGAGAAATAAACCATGAATGGTTGAAAGTTGCTTATTTTACAAAGAAAGAAATTTTAATGCCAAGAGTGAAAATTTTATCTGGAGTCATTAAAGAGGATGGAGATCCCAAAAAAGAAATCTCAATAGAATTCGCTAGAAATGCACTCGATATCGAGACACAGACAGAGATAGAAAAGATTATTTTGAAAAAAGAATTTTCTGTTAAGAATCACCAAAATGCAGATGTTGGTATACTTAAAATTACCAAAGTGGACAATAAATTCGGTTCTCCTATAATTACAGCCAGCGCGAAACTTATAAAGGGGGTGGCTCAAAAAGGACAAATCGCATATCTAGACTTTAAAAATGGCATTTCACAAGATATTGTATCAATGGAAATAAAAAAAGCAATTGCTTTCAAAGGTACGGTATTTTCAATAGCCGGAAACACAATCACAATTGCCACAACTAATGCAAAAGCGGTTCGCGTCGGCCAGGAAATTATTTTCCTTGACGCATCCGGAAAGGAAATTGGAAAAGGGAAAATCACAAGTGCGTCCTTTACAAATATAAAAGTCAATTTGAACTCAGGCCGCGCAGAAAAAGACCGTGATGCAGTGATCTATCGGAATTGACAAATAAATAAAAGAGAGAAGTGTATTCGGATATGAAAAAAATTATACAATTAGGATTAGCTATTCTCCTCACAGGAATTTTTGCATCCTGCTCTGGAAGAATGACATTGGAGCAGATGAACCAGATTACATCCGGAGAACACGGTTTTCTGGTGTTTACATTTCCAGTAGTCGGAACAAGGGGATGGGGCTGCGAGGTTTATGTAGACGAGAAAAAATATTTTTCATCGGTTTTTCTTGAAGGCGAATCCTATAAAGTCCCCATTCCTACTGGCCAGCACAGAATCAGATATAAAATTTTCTCTCAAAAAGGAATCTTCATCCGAACTCATTATCTTTCCGGGGTCGATTCAGGTTCCTTTCTATACGCTCACAATCTAACTGGAAATTACTCGGGTATGGAAATTGAAGTCAAGAAAGATCAGGTGATTTCCATAAACATTCAAGCGGCCGACGAAGAAAGACTCTCCATCTTGAATACAATTCTTCAACTAGGCATACCTACATGGTCTCAGAGAATGGAGGCAAAGGCAGAAATTGAAAAAGATGTTGTCGCAGAAAAGAAGATCCCGAAACCATTTATCATAGGGAAAGTCTTTTCCGTAAATGGAGAAAAAATAGAAATCATGCGCGGGCAATCCGAATTAAAACCGGGGAACATGCTTTATATTTTCAATAAAAATAAAGTAATCGGAAAATTGGTAGTCGCTCAAGTATACCACACAAAAGCTAGCGGGAAAATTATTACCTCTCAAGGTGAAATTCAAAAAGATATGGAATATGGAAGAATGAACTAATGAAA
>CAYTEA010000040.1:9429-20262 GCA_964436695.1 uncultured Leptospiraceae bacterium | reverse complement strand
GGAATTTTTGTTGATTATGATTGTTTTGTATCTCATAACCATACAGGTAAAAAAATGGAAAGAAATTAGAAAAAAATGCAAAAATTTTGAAAAAAAAGATTTTGTGATGTAGCCTTCCAAGAAATTGGCGAACTCTATTTTGAATTTAATCCAAGTAACTTATGTTTTTCTTTGAAAAGAGAGTTTGGAATTTCTCCTTTTGCATCAACGGATAATTCTTTTTTGATATGGTTTACAAAATACATATTGATTTCACCTTTATTTTTTGCGGAAACCTTCCCTCGATATGAGCATTCAAAGAAGTCTTTTACGCATTCAAAGGTCGATTCAGATATATTAATTTTTCCGGGTTCTCCACTAGATTCCATTCTACTTGCAGTATTTACGGTATCTCCCCAGATGTCATAAGCAAATTTTACTTTTCCAACGACACCGGAGACCACAGGCCCAGTATGGATGCCTATTCTTAGTTCCCAAAACGGTTCACCAACGGCTTCTTTGATTTCTTTCATTTGGTTCATAAAATTTCTTATCTCTATTGCAGCAAGAATAGCGTCTATAGGATTCGTTCTATTTTTTCTGGGAATTCCTCCAGCGCACATATAACTATCACCGATGGTTTTAATCTTTTCTAGATTGTATCTTTCCATTACCTCATCAAAGTAGAAAAAACACTTATCCAATTCCGAAATTAATGATTCAGGATCGAGTTTTTCCGCGACCTTGGTAAATCCCTTGAAATCAGTAAATAGGACTGTCACAAACTCAAATCTTTTCGGATTTGCTTTCCCATTTAATTTCAGTTCTTCTGCCACTTGTAGCGGCAAAATATTTAACAACAGCTCATCCGATTTCTTTTTTGCCACTTCCAAATCTTTTGTTCTTTCCTGGACTTTGATTTCTAAGGAGTTTTTTTCCTGTTCTAATTCTTCGTAGGCCCTTGCATTTTCCAGTGAAATACCGGCTAGAGAACTAAACGCTCCAAGAAGATCTTCATCATCCGGTGTGAAATGGGTTTCGTCGGATTTATTTAAAACCTGTATGGCTCCAATGATTTCGCCTCTGGGATTTTTTATTGCCATGCATAAAATGGATTTTGTTCTATAACCGGATTTTTTATCGAATTCCTGGTTGAACCTTGAATCCTGATACGCATCTATGATGTTGGCTGTTTCACCCGTCTTTGCTACATGCCCCACAATTCCTTCACCCATAGGAAGACGGATTACAGAGGCTCCTTGCGCCACTTTTGACCAAAGCTCTCCGGTTTTTTTATCAACTAGGAATAGGGTTGATCTATCTGCGCCCATAACTTTTGTAACGTTTTGGATGATTAATTTCAGCAGTGAATCGAGATCGATTTCAGCCATTATCGACCTGGACACATCCATAAGCATGGATAGTTTTTTCAACTGGTTATTTAGATCGACCAAATGCGCGGCTTTGACATAATATTTGCCGCTTTCTTTTACGACCATACCGGGTGCGAGATCGGTTTTTCTTCGCCCGTATTGGAAAATTACATTATCTTTTTTTTCTTCGGACATTGTATGGTATTATTATTTCCTTATCTAATTATCGGCATCACAATGATACTGATAAGAGCAGTCACTCAAAAAATAAATTCCCGATTTCGCAAATCTATTGACACATTATTATTGCGGCCGATTTTCAAATTCATGAGTAAAACATATTCATATTCCGGATTGCATAGAGCTCTTGAAATTATCAGTATTTTTCTGTTTTTGGGCTCTTCTTTTCTTATATCCTTGAAAATTTTTTTCGCAATAAATAGTTTAACTTCAGTCGATCTATTCATCGTTCCTCTCTTTTTACTTTTGCCCTGCATTCTCGGCTATATTTCAGCTGATTTCATTTCCGGAATGGTACATTTTTTAGCAGATACATTTGGTGGGATAAATACTCCCTTTTTAGGACAGTCTTTTATCGGCCCGTTCAGGGAACACCATGTTGATCCCAAGGGTATTACCAGGCATGATTTCATTGAAACGAACGGAAACAATTGTATTGTAACTTTTCCAATCGTATTAATTTATTACTATTTTGCGAGACCAGAATTATCGATGTACCATCTTGGAACTTCAATATTTTTTCTTACCCTCGTTCTGGCGATTTTTTTGACAAATCAATTTCACAAATGGGCTCATCTGGATAATCCCAACACGTTCATCAGATTATTGCAGAAAAGTCATCTGATTTTATCCATTCCTAATCACAATGTCCACCATACAATCCCGTTTGACAAATATTATTGTATTACATCCGGCTGGTTGAATCCGTTTCTGGAGAAGATAGGTTTTTTTAAAAGACTAAAGGCATTGATAATAAGAATAACGTCCGCTTTAAAAATTAAAATTCAGGTGGTAGGCTGACGTTGAATCGGCATGGAGTTATTTCCAGCATCCCGGATCTTTTGTAAACGGATCTTTATTTACGATGTAGGAAAGGCAGCGAAGGCCCCCTTTGCATTTTTTTGAAAAATTGCAAAAAGAGCATTCGGAAACTTCTTTGGAAAGTTGGTCGTGTAAAAAAGAATTGCCGTAGTAAATATCCTTCAAGTTGTTTTCAAAAATATTTCCAATATGAAGGGGTAATCTTCGGCATGGAAAAACTGATCCGTCCGGCATCACAGTCAAAAGGCCTGTTCCAGCCGTACAATTGTAAATTCTATCACCTCCGCATAGAAATTGAATTGCCCTGTTCATCGAGATCTCAACATTTTTATTGAAAAAACTTTTTCTATGTTTTTCCTTTTCCATACTTTCAAAAAAAATTCTGGCTTCATCGGGAGACAAACTGCCCTGATTTTTTTTATTTTCAATATTTATGGGCAAAAATCTATCGGACCAGACCTGATCAACTTTCCATTTTCTGCCGAGTGCGGCCACTTTTTTAAATTCCAGAAAATTTTCATTTGACGCTGTAAATGAAATCAAAGTTTTTATATTATTTTTCTTTAAGTTCCGGATGCCTGTTCGAATTTTTTCAAAACTTCCGTTTCCGCGAATTTTATCATTTGCTTTTTTCCCACCTTCAAGACTGACCTGAACAAATCCAGGTTCCAGGGATTTTAATCTGTTTGATTTTTCCGAATTCAAAAGACTACCGTTGGAAAGAATTCCATAGCTGAACTTTTTCTTGTTTGCATGAAATAATTCCAGAAGCGAAAAAAAATCAGGGTGTGTAAAAGGCTCACCACCGGTCACGTTTATATGAACTTTAATTCCGGGGTTCTTTGTTCTCCATATCGATACGAGAGCCAGAAGCTGGTGTAAAATTTCTTTCCAGTTTTCCAGGGTCTCCCCTCTGGATGAATAATTATCCTGATAGCAGTGACTGCATCTGAAATTGCAGGTGTCCGTTATGTGCCACTGCAGTGTGAAATTATCCGGGACGTAATCGTCAAATTTCATTAATGCTCACTTACGGTTGATTTAATCGCCTCCACCACCGCAACCGCCACAACCCCCGCCACCACAACTTCCACCTCCGCAACTGGATGAACTGCATCCGGAAGAACCGCAACCTCCGGACGAAGAATTGCTCCGGATGTTATACGCTTCCGTAAAAGCAGAATAGGCAGTACACCCTGCTAAAAAAGAAACCCCAAAAATCGCAACTGCAAGGCCGGGATTTATTCCACCAGTCTGTTCATTATTCTGCAGTGAAGTTTTCAACCATTGATATTCTTTTGTCAGTTCTTTCAAAAGCATTTTCCCTGATTTTGTAACGTATAGTGGCCTGACAGAGAAAATTGAGCCACCAATCACGACCGGTAATAAGAAAAATAAAAACAGAACAGGTTTATCGTGACTCAATCCCAGAACCAATTTTGTAATGCCAAGACCGGAAATTACCACTAATGTGAAGATCATTGCCATAGTCATTTTTAATCGGTTCTCGAAGCTCTGCAAAATGCGGTCGCTTACAAGCTTCTGCTGATTTGACTCCATCCATTTCAGAATTTTATCCTTGATTTCCGGAATTGAATTTAGCTCCTGAATCAGAACTTTTTTCTCGGAAGACCTTATGAAATTGAAAACGAATTCTTCAATCGGATGTAGCACCTCTGTAATTTTTTCAATTTCTCCCGTTTTCACAAAAGCATCTTTTCCTACCCCATCGACTTTAAGGTATTTTTTGTAGGTCAATTGGAAAACCGCAATTCTCAAAAGCCCTCCGAATTTGATCCCCGGCTGTAGCAGCGCTAAAACAAAAGGATCCGTTTTAATAGCTGGGGAGATCGGATACTTTAAGGAATCATCCATTAAGGAATACGCATAACG
The DNA here is from genome assembly GCA_964436695.1 of uncultured Leptospiraceae bacterium. Taxonomy (GTDB): domain Bacteria; phylum Spirochaetota; class Leptospiria; order Leptospirales; family Leptospiraceae; genus JABWCC01. The sequence goes on along the minus strand of CAYTEA010000040.1, from coordinate 15,955 downwards.
TATCCCAAAACAAAACAGAGTTGCGGATGCGGGATAAACTAGCAAGAATAGCGGCCCCGGTATTTCTCTGATCCAATCAATCATGTTCTGTACCTCAAAAAATTATTCTATGTGGGTTTCCTGAAGAGCGCGGGTAAGTTTCTTTAATCCTTTGATATTTACACCCGATTCAGGGAGTGAAAATCGCACTATCCGTTTCAGGCTGTGAATTTGCGTATACAAGTCCAATAGATTTTTTATATCTTCGTTCAATTCATTCTCATACAGGTTTTCAATTAGAGGCCTGATTCTGGAGGGAATGTCGAGAGCGATGAGTTCCTCCGCAGATATGTCGTGTATTTTTTCGATGCACCAGATCTGGATATGATAGGCGATTACTCTTTCGAGCCTGGTAACTTCTTCTTTTGGATTTTTAGTGGTAAGCTTTTTAAAAAATTTTAATCTGCCGTCCAGAAAGGATAGTAGCTTTTCGAGATCTGGAGTCTTTGCCGTTTTTTGTTCCAACCATTCCTTGCGGATTGAATCGAATTCTCCTGCACCAAAAAAAACTCTGCCGGTATCTGCGATATGAATTGCTCCTGGATCAAACAGCCTGATTCTTGTTCTGAAGGAATCAGGATCGGTGGAAATCAGACTGACTGTTGAAATGGATTCGAGTAAATTTAAGGATTTGTTTATTGCTTGAATAAATTCTCTTCTCAATTGATCGGTTGGGGACGCAATCAAATAGAAATTGTAGTCTGAGATATCGGTATAATCGCCTCTTTCTCTCGAACCGTAAAAAATTATCTGAAATGGTTTTGAAGACTTTATGTTTTCCAGTTGATCGGAAATTCCATAGATCAGAAAACTATTGTCATTTTCCATATCATTCAAAAAAAAGCCGCATTCTGGAAAGATTTTCCATAATTGCCTTGAATGCTTTGTCTCTATCTTCTGTATTTGCGAACGGCAGGGATTTGATGTTATTCAAGTCGTGATAGACTATCTCGATAGACGGTGTCTTCTGATTTTTCTTGATCGTTGACACAAAATCTAAATTGATAATTTCTGTGTCTCCTAATTTTAACCACATGAACTTTCTCCTGAGAAACCAGACTGTTTCCCTTCTACAATAAGGGATTCAATTTCGTGGTCAATCTTTTATTAAATGATGCTCGTTATTATTTTTCTACTTTATATTCTATGTCTCTATAATTGAGAAAAATATAATGGCTTTCAGATTCTTTCTTCAAATACAAGGAAGGGATTGGAATTTTTCCTCCTCCACCCGTCAGGTCTATCGTGTAGACAGGAACGGATATTCCGCTGATATGGCCCCTGATTTTTCTCATAATCTCCTGCCCTTTGGCAATAGAGACTTTAAAATGTTTCGACCCGAAAACTTCATCGCATTGGTGCAGGTAATAGGGCTTGATTCCCATGTTTGTGAGAGAGTAAAAAAGTTTTTTCAGTGATTTTTCCGAATCGTTGATTCCTTTCAGTAGTACGCTCTGGTTTAAAAGAGTAACGTGTCCCTTAGTTATCAATTTTTTGGCTGCGATGCGAGCTGCGTTCGTGCATTCCTTCTCGTGATTAAAATGGGTTACTACAAATACCGGAAAATATTTTGCCAGAACATCACATAATTTATCCGTGATTCTCATCGGCAGGGTTACTGGGTACCTGGTATGAATGCGCACTTGATTTATATGCTCAATCGATTTTAACTCGGCTAACAGATAGTCAATTTGATTGTCAGAAAGCGAAAGAGGGTCTCCTCCAGACAGAATTACTTCCTTGATCTCTTTATTTTTTTTGAAATACTGGATGGCTTTTTTCCACTCTTCTTTATCGGGAGTATGAAAAGAGTCAGAGACCTTTCTTTTCCTGGTGCAAAATCTACAAAAAACCGGACAGTTGTGGGAGAGATACCAGAGAGCTCTATCGGGATACCTGTGCGTTACACCCTTTACAGGCATGTGATTTTCTTCGTCAAGAGGGTCTTCTCTTTCCGATTTTTCCCGAATCAATTCTCCCTTGTGTGGAATTATCTGCTTGCGTATCGGACAATTTTTGCTTTTTGGATCGACCAGAGAAAGGTAGTAGGGAGTTGCGGCAAAATCAAAATATTCTCTCGCGATTGGAAATATTTCTTTTTCTTCTTTTGTCAGGACTATCCAGTTTTCCAGTTCTTCGGTTGAACGGATTCTGTTTTGCATCTGCCATTTCCAGTTGTTCCAGTCTGCATCAGAAAATTCTTCTGGTTGTTTGCGGAGAGTGGTCATAATTCTCTTGACAATGACTTTACCTGTAAAAGTCATATTCAAAACAACTATTAATTAGCAGGAAATTGAATGACACTTGGAATTACAGAAGTTCGGAAAGGCATGGTATTAAAAGTAGAAAACGATTTGTTTTCGGTTATAAAGAGCGAGTTCGTAAACCCCGGAAAAGGAAGCGCTTTTATCAGAACGAAACTAAAAAGCATAATCAAGGGCAGTTCCATTGAAAGAACATTCAAAGCTGCGGAAAAACTGGAGAGTGTTGAATTAGAAAAAAGGAATATGACCTATTGTTACAAAGAAGGCGATGATATCGTTTTCATGGACGTAAATGATTATGAGCAGATCCATATTCCTCAAGAATACGTTGAAGATATTTTACCGTTTATGAAAGAAGAAACTCAAGTAGAGGTTTCGTTTTATGAGGGAAAACCTATTGGTGTTACTCCTCCAAATTTCGCAATCCTGGAAATAACCTATGCCGAAGAAGGGCTAAAAGGAGATACTTCCGGAACCGCACTGAAACGAGTCACTGTGGAAACCGGAGGTGAGGTTCTCGTTCCTATCTTTGTCAAACAGGGAGATGTTATCAAAGTCGATCTCCGTGATTTGAGCTATGTTGAGCGTGTAAACAAATAAGAGAAGTTTGGACGCGCTCGAATCAAATCGGCTTTAGCACAGCCAGGACCACTATAAGAATCAAAAGAAGCGTGGGGATTTCATTCAGGATTCTGAATTTCTTTGAATTGTATATTATTCCTTGCGCGAGTTTCTTCCTATAATAATCGGCCAAGTAGTGTTGAAAAATTACCAAGCAAACCAGGGTGATTTTGATCCAGATCCAATAACTCGAATATAACCCATCCCACCGGATGACTAGAAGCGTAACCCCAAGAGTCACAGTAACCATCATTGCCGGGCGCATGATAATTCTGTAGAGCTTACTCTCCATTATCTCGAATGTTTTTCTTGTTTCGGGCAAGTTCGTTTCCGAATGATAAACGAATAATCTCCAGATGTAAAAAATTCCTGCAAACCAAGCAGTGAAAGAAATAATGTGAAAAGCTTTGAGCCAGAGGACTGTCATATTCATGTTGTTCCGGTTCTGATTAAATCTAAAAACTCCGTCCGAGTATTCGTATTATTTCGGAATGCTCCCAAAAGGCAGGAAGTGAAAAGTTCTGAGTTTTGTTTTTCCACTCCTCTCATCATCATACAGAGATGCTTTGCCTTAATAATTACACCCACTCCCAGAGGATGCAAAACTTCCTGGATCGCGTTTGCAATTTGATCGGTGAGTCTCTCCTGAACTTGAAGCCGCCTTGCAAATACGTCAACAATTCTTGGAATTTTACTGATTCCGATAATTTTTTTATTTGGTATGTAGGCTACATGAGCTTTTCCGAAAAACGGGAGCATGTGGTGCTCGCAAAGGGAATAGATTTCAATGTCCCGGACAAGAACCATTCCTTCTGCCTTTTCATTGAATATCGCCCCATTTACGATTTCGCCGATATCGGCTTTGTACCCACTGGTAAGAAATTTGTAGGACTCTTCGACTCTTTTCGGAGTGAGTTTCAGGCCTTCTCTATCGGGATTCTCCCCAATCTGCTTTAAAATCTGTACAATTTCATTTTCCAATTTTTTTCCCTTTTGAATATTTTTTGGTCTTTCCTTTTTTGGACTGAATCAATGAGGAATTGTTTCACCCATATAAATTTTTGGCTGTGTCTTTTTCGATTTACAGGCTGAAATGTAAGGTAAGAACTGTCAATATAACTTCAAAAGAGGATACTTTGTATGAAAAAAATAGTTTTTGCTTTTTGTCTTGCGGCTACTTTGAGTTTTGCATTGGCTCAGTGTTCATCAGATAAAAAAGATACTCCCCCGGCAGTTCATGATAATACGGATTTGAGAAATATAGAAGTAGGAATGATTAAGGAAGGTGATTCCAAGGTCAAAGTTCAGGCTCTTCTCGGGACTCCGACGGAAGAAAGCAATACACAAAACGGTTCTGTTTGGACATGGTGGTTTATTTCCACTGCTTACCAAAAAAATTCATACCAGACTTTGAAAGAGAAGCCAGCAAATTCACAGGGAGCAAAATTTATTAAACTCACGTTTGATCCAAAAGGAAAAGTAATTCAAAAAGAATTCGATATGTGATAGGGGTATTCCAGAATCACCGCAAACTCCATGAATTACTACTTATTTATTCCGCTTCTGGCCTTCTTGGCAAATGGCTTTATCATCGTATATGTATTTGCTCAGAAGAAGCGGGATAAAATTGCAAATGCATTTTTAGCTTATTCGATAGCGATAAGCGCCTGGATTGCCTACAATTTTTATATCTGGCTCCCTCTCGATTCCGAATGGATTTTCTTGGGGATGAAATACGGAGCGCCTTCCTGGATGTCTATCGGCTTTTTTATCAACCGCTTTGTTTATGTTTTTACAAAAAAGAAAGTCGATTTTTTTTATCGTTATTCTGTTGTTTCCCTTTTAGCGGCCATCTTGATTACCCTATTTTCAGATTGGGTTATCATTGGGGTCAATCGAGAATACTGGGGTTATTCGGTAGTAGGAGGCCCACTGTTTCTCCCGATAACCCTTTGTGTTCTGATACCACCTATTCTCTATTCTCTTTTCATTCTACTGTTGGAAGGTTACAGGGCAAAATCCAAGACTTTGAAAAAACAGTTTTTTTTGCTCCTCCTCGGATTTGGCGCAGTTTTATTTTTAAGCGCCATAAGCGTAATTATTTTACCGCATTTTTTTCAGATCAAAATTCCTTCCATCACCTCCGGCGCTGCCGTAATTCAGTCTTTGTTTACTTTCTATGCGATCTTTCGTTATAGGTTTTTAACTCTTTCTGTAGAAAATGTAGCGGAAGAAGTTTTTAGTGGAGTTCAGGATGGAGTGGTCTTATTGAATCAGTCTTTCTTTATAGAGCAAATGAATGATTCCGCGAAAAGGCTCTTTGGAATTTCTAGTGGTTCCCGTTTTGGGACAAGCATTATGGATTTGCTGCCAAATTGTAGCCCGCAATCAGAGTATAAAAATAAGGAGTTGGAAATCACTACTGATGGTGGAAAAAAATTTTTGTCTTTATCACATTCTTTTTTGAAGAATTCCCTGATTGAATCGGGAAGCCTGATGATCGTTAGGGATGTCACCGAAAAAAAGGAAGATGAAGAGAAGATCAAAAAATTGTACTCAATGGTGCTTGAAGACCTGGAATTTGCAAGAATCACCCAGAAGGCATTGATTGCTGAAAAATTTCCAGTCTCAGAATACTATAAAATGAGAAGTTTATTCGCTCCTGTTGAAAAAGTCGGGGGAGATATAATCAATTGCAGGTTAAAAGAGGACCGGTCTGTGGACATTTTTTTTGCCGATGTTTCAGGCCACGGAGTATCTGCTGCAATGGTGGCAAGTTCCGCAACGATTGCGTTTAACGTATCATCGGAAAGAGGCCTTTCTCCAAGTGAAGGCTTGCGGAATATCCACAATCTACTCTCTCCCACGATTACACAGCACCACATTTCTGCGATATATCTTAACTACAGGCCGGAAACCGGAAAGTTCACATTCTCTTACGCCGGCCACCACCCGATTTTGCGCATTTCACAAGAAAATGAGATCTCGGATATAGAAGGATCCGGTATGCTGCTTTTAGCTATTCCAGACCCGGAATTTACCAATCATCAATTTGAACTAAAAAAAGGTGAAAAGATTTTATTGTATTCGGACGGGCTTTTTGAAGTCAGGAATTCAAAGAATCAGTTATTAGGGCGAAATAATTTTATGAAAATTTGCAGAATTGCGGCAGAGAAAAATGAGGATCTTCTTGGATATGTTTCCAACTATTCAGTAGATTTCGGAGATGGAAATCAGACGGACGATATTACTCTTTTGCTTCTGGAGCGAACCGGGTAACCTCACTGCTGTGTTAATTGAATCGGGGAATTTATCGCAAAGCATTTTTGGAAATAAACGCATACGTTATGCGCACTTTGTCTCACTTCTATTTTCAAAAAAATCCTTGACTTATGTTTCGGATTGATATAAAAAACATTTATGCGCCTTATTATTTCCTTCATTTTTATTTACCTCTCAGTTTCCGGAATAATTCCGGTTGCCTCCGAACCTGCAAGCAAATCTGACATTCAGCAGTTGATTCATCACATGGATAAAAGATTTGAAGCGATTGATAAACGTTTTGAAGATATGAACAAACGTTTTGAAGATATGAATAAACG
>CAYTEA010000040.1:0-9329 GCA_964436695.1 uncultured Leptospiraceae bacterium | reverse complement strand
AAACGTTTTGAAGATATGAATAAACGCATCGATATGTTATTTTGGATTCTGGGTATGCTCACTACGATTTTTATGGGAGTGCTGATTTTCTTGAATAGCAAAATCAACAATCAGGAGGAGCATTTTATCTCCAAAGTCGAACATACCAAGGAAATGGAAGTTCTTCACCTTGTAGAGTTGATCAAAACAGCAAATCCCGAGATTCGGAAAATCTTGAAAGAGAGTATAAAGACATTGTAAAAAAAATAATGCACTGCACTATAAACCGCTTGACCAAGGTCAAGACCGGAAAATTATGGCATTATGTTACAAATAATCTCTGTCCTATTCATGTCGATTTATTCGATCGACATTTTACTCCTTTTCCTTTTTGGCCTGCACTCACTTCTTATGGTGTATCTCTATCGCAAAAATCATAAATATTGCGACTCTGATGAAACAAAGGATTTCAAGAAAACCGATAAAAACCTGCCGAAAGTAACAGTCCAGTTGCCGGTTTACAATGAGTACTACGTTGTAGAAAGGCTCATCGACTCAGCGGTAAAGTTGGAATACCCCAAAAACAAGCTGGAAATACAGCTATTGGATGACTCAACCGATGATTCCGTAGAAAAAGCAAGTCAAATTGTGAAACGCTACAAAAAGCAGGGATATGATATTGTTCACCTGCATAGAACCAATCGTGAAGGGCACAAAGCCGGAGCGCTGGAAGCCGGGATGAAAGTTTCCAAAGGCGAATTTATTGCAATTTTCGATGCGGATTTTATCCCAGAACCTTCTTTCTTGTTGAAGTCTCTTCCGTATTTTGCTGACAAGGGAATTGGAATGGTTCAGGTACGCTGGGGACATATCAATCCGGATTACAATATTTTGACAAAGGCGCAAAGTTACGGGATCGACGGCCATTTTATGATCGAACAGGTTGCAAGAAACGCAAATGACCTCTGGATGAACTTCAATGGAACTGCCGGAATCTGGAGACGGGAATGCATAGAGGATGCTGGTGGTTGGGAACACGACACTTTGACCGAGGATTTCGATCTGTCTTATCGCGCAGAATTGAAAGGTTGGAAATTCAGATATTTCAAGGACATTGTTTGTAAAGCCGAAATTCCTGCCCTAATCAGCGCTTATAAATCCCAGCAATTCAGGTGGTGCAAGGGAAGTATTCAAACCGCAGTAAAACTTCTTCCGACCATTCTGAAATCAAAGTTTAGCTGGAAGATCAAGGGCGAAGCAATAATTCACCTGATCAATTACTCCGTTCATCCTTTGATGATGATCAATATCCTTTTTACTGCGCCTCTCCTTCTAATGGAGTACTGGTCTGGCTACACTTTCAAAGACATACCTATAGCAGTTATGTTTGCTACAGCAGCGTTGCTTTCTGTCGGCTCCATAGGCCCTCTTGTTTTTTATGCGTATTCGCAAAGAGAATTGAGAAAGGACTGGAAAAGTAGGCTAATGTTTCTGCCAATCATGATTATGATCGGAACAGGAATTGCGGTTGTGAACACCCGAGCATGGCTCGAAGCCGTTCTTGGTAAAAAGTCTTCATTTAAGCGCACTCCAAAACTGAATATTGAAAATTCCGGGGACAGCTTAAAGGAAAGGACAAAATACACGATTCCTCTGGATTTCCATGTAGTTCTGGAATTTTTCATGGGTCTATATTGCACTTTATGCGTGTATCTTTCTTTTAAAGTGGGCAAGCCCTATATTGTGGGCTTTTTGGTCATGTATTCGTTTGGGTTTTTCTTTGTGGCAATCAATTCCCTGAAAGAAGCTATGTGGAGCATGAAATCTTCAACTGAAGAAGATGCGGAAATCAGCCCGGTTGCGGCTAAAATATGAATTTACTTGACTTATCGTCGGCTTTTAGTGTACTGACCAAAGTCATCTCTTGGAGCGTTAGAAATGAGTGAAAAGGTCTATTGTGCAAATTGTTTACATTGTGTTGTGGTTCGTCATATCGAGCCGGAGCAGGATAAGTATATTCTGCGGGTGAAATGCACAAAGAAAAAATGGTCCAAAAGATCGGGTGAAGAAAAGCTCTACAAATATTTTACTGTAGCAAGAAGAATGCAGGCAGACTGTGAATTCTACGAAGAAATGGGCGAAATATTGCCTTTTATCAAGAATTTAAAAAAAGAGCTTCCGATAAAAGACGAAATCTATATGATGAAATCGCTTTCGTAGTAATTTTTAGGATGGGCTTTGGGCGCCTTTCAAACGATTTCATTTTCCAGAAGTTCCGATTTTATCCGTGAAAATATTGTATCCGGCGAATTTCAAATTCGAAAACCGCCGGGTTTCTCATTTTTAAATACCTCCGGAAATTATCCAAAACAAGTTCAAATCGGAGATGTGCTTTTCTCATCCGAGTTCTTGAACATTTTATCTCCAGTGTCGGGATTTGCGAGTGCATCCGAAGACAAACAAGATACCATTGTAGTGTCCATGAACGGATCTTTTTTGCCAAAGGAAAACCCTTCCAAGGAAACTTTTAGTTTGAAAACCCTAAAAGAAAAAATTTTGGGGCATGGAAATTCTAGTCTGGATTTTTCAAACAAAACTTTGATTCACTGTTTGAACGAATTTTCCGGCAAAGAAGACTCACTCATAGTTTTCTCTCCTTTTACGAAGGATAATTGCATTGACTTTCGGGAAAAAATATTGTCTGAATATTCCGAAGAGTTTGAACTAATCAAAAAGAATTTCTCGGAAATTTTTCCCAAGAGTAAGGTGATCGATTTTGTCACCGGAAAGAAAAGAAAGTTTCATTATCCGGCCGGCACACCTTTGTATTTTTTATACAAATTTGCAGGAATTCAAAAAACAGCGAATTTTCCTCATGAAAATGTTCTGTTTTTCGGTTCCGAAACTCTGTATTATCTACTGAGAAGCCTGTATTTCGGAATTCCGTTTTATGAAAGAATGATTTCCGTAAATTTGTTGGGAAAAAACGGGAAATTAAAAATGCTAAAAAAACCGGTTCTACTTCGAAATGGCCAAAACACAGGTTTTATTACTAAAGACTTTGAAAAAAAATTCGCTTCCTTCTCACTGAACTCACACTTTGATTTACCTGAATATTTTCAGAGTTCGGAAGACTACTACCTGAACATTTATACTGACTATTCCATGACTCTTATTGCAAAAGAGCCGGTAAATAAAAAAGAATTTCCCTGCATTGAGTGTAATGACTGCTCACTATTCTGTCCGCTGAACCTGGAACCTAGAACTATTTTAGACGATGGGAACAAAGATTTTCAAAGTCGATTTTGCATTGAGTGTGGAATTTGTACCGTATTCTGTCCAAGTGGAATCAATTTCAGGAAAAAAATAACCGACCTCAAAAGGGCAGATTATGCCATCGCATAAAATTTTTCCGACTCATACCGGCTATTTTTCCAGATCACTGGAATTTTTTCGTGATTTAACTTTTTTTATTCTGTGCACAGCTTTACTGATTTTCACTTTTCTTTTCAATCCTTATCTTCTTGCTATGTTTCTTGGGGCTATTGTAGTTTTTGCCATTGTATATATTATCAAAATTCATCGTGGCGAATATGTTTACTTCACTCAATTTTTCTACCAACCGGTTTTGTTTTTTTTGATTACCCCTCTGGTCTTTTTGAGGATAGAAATTGTGGCAGCCGTAATTTTTGTGGGAGCGGTGCTAGTCCTTCCCAAAAAGACGTTCCGGTCTCTCGATTTTCCACTAGGGTTATTTCTGTCCATCTTCAGCGTAGCAATTTCTTTAATTCTGGCAAAAATGAATGTTCTGGATACTTTTGCAAATTCTGGAAAATTTAGTTTGATGATTTCAGAACCTGTTCCCGATATTGCAGGGTTATTTTTTCTACCGGGCTTTGAGGCAATGGAGCATGATTTCTCCATATTATCTTTATTGGAAAATTACGGAATTTACGTATCGGTTTTTTGGATAATATTTGCGGTAATTCGAAAAAGCTTTTTATGGGACTTTTTGGTTCTAGTTCTGATGATTTTGTCTTTTCTCGTATATTATTCAGAAGATATTCATTTCTACATCGGCAGAATTGTGACGAATTCCGCGATCTGGTATTTCCTCTATATTTCGATTGGCAGAAATTTCCGGGCTTTGAATTTTGAATCCTTTTTGTCTTTGGGCTTCTCGCTCGGGATTGCTGTTTTTTTCGATCCCAACAAATACCCTCCAATCGTTCTGATTGCAGTTTTTTTTATATTTCGTTCGATTCTGGCGGGTTTACGCGAGAAAAGAATTTTCCAAGATATAGGCATTTTAAAAACTGGATTCAAATGAATTATCTTTTGGATCTATTAGGGCCTGAAAATATAATTTATGAGTTACAGGCATCTTCCAAAGAGGAAACTCTGAAGAGTTTAATGAGACATGCCGTAAAAAACGGAATTCTGGCAGAATCTGTACAGGATGAGGTTTTGGTATCTCTTTTGAACCGAGAGAAATCCATGTCTACCGGCATTGGGAGTGGTGTTGCGATTCCCCACTGCTCTGTGGGTTCCGTCGATTCGCTCAAATGTGTTATTGGAATATCCAGAGATGGGATTGATTTTGAATCAATAGACAATTTGCCTGTCCATATTTTCGTAATGCTGATTGTTCCGCGGGACAAGTTCCAAGAGCATATAAAAACCCTTGCTCTTATTGCAAAAACCCTCAATGTTGATGAAAAAAGGAAGCAGGTAATCGGGGCAAAAACTTTTGAAGATATTCGTTTAGCACTATCGGATTGAATCAGGAAATCAACGGCTTGAATTTTGGAATTTGGAGTCGGTGGCTTTTTAAAGAATTCTATAAGTTTGTTTTTTTTTTGTATCTACTTTCTATAATTTCAGTCCTGCTAAGCTCAGTCAGGATGGAATCAAAACTTCTTATGTTTGCTGATTCCGGAATTCAAGGGGCAATATCCGATTCTTCATCCGGAGGGAATTTTCAATCGCCTGGTATTTTTGCAAAGATTATTCAATTTCAAAAATCTATTTTCTATTTTGATTTTGGAGAAACGGAGAATGGCGAGAAAGTTTCCAGTCATGTAATGCAGAGGATTCTGCCGACGATTCAGCTCTCTATTTTTTCAATTGTGGTGGGAACTCTGCTTGGAATCGGATCTGCGTTAGTTCTGGTAGCTTCAGAGAACCGATATTTATTATTTTTCATGTCACAACTTGCAAAAATCATTTTATCGACTCCCATTTTTGTTGTGAGTGTCCTTTTGCTTTTGGTCTTTTTTTACCAATTGGGTATTCTACCGCCGGGGGGCTACTCGAATGGAAATATTCTCTATTTGATAATGCCTGGGATTGCTCTTGGGTCACGCGTATTCGCCAGGCAGATGCTATTGGCGCATGATGAGGCTAAAAATGAGATGAACTCTTACTATATCACATTTTTGAGGAGTAGGGGTTTTGGAAAAAATCGAATTGTTTTTAAGCATGTACTAATAAAAATATTTCCGGTTATTTTGATATTTATTCTGATGGATTTTGGTTCGATTATGTCTGGGGCAATTATTGTTGAAGAAATATTTTTTTTTCCAGGGATCGGAAAATCAATGTACTACGCAATCAAATCACTGGATGAAAATCTTCTACGCGCTCTATTTTTATATACGGGTACGGTATTTTATTTGTTCGGACGAATTGCCAGAAATCTCCAGTCAGCGCTTAGTGGAAAGGTTTTTGAATGAAGTTTGCAGGCTTTATTTGTCGCATTATTTTTTTTGCATCCATTTTCTTCTGTGTAATTTTTTTTGAAAGGCCGATTCATGTGAACTTGGAAGACTCATTTATCCGACCGCTGGAATCGATATCGCATCCGCTTGGTACGGATAGGTTGGGCAGGGATATATGCGCTCTTTTTGGATATGGGGCAGTCGGGACAATCCTTTTTGCTTTGCCACTAAGGGCAGTTACGATCTTTTTAGCTTCGGTATTTTCATATTTGGAATATTCCTTTGGAAAGTATTTTTCTTTTTGGTTTGATCCTCTGGTTTCGATTTTTTTGTCTGTCCCATCTTTATTTATTGCCTTAATGTTTGCTTATTTTTTTGGTGGAGGGTCTTTTGTGATCTTGCTTTCAATCATTTTTTCGGACTGGGCGGTCGTTTACGAATCTCTCCAGGCAAAAGTCCGCGAAGTGAAAGATTCCGGATTTTGTACTGCGTCACAATTATTCGGGGCGGGTACTTTTTTTATATTTAAAAATCATGTCTTCCCTGAGCTGTATTTTATTCAGAAAAACCTTTTTCTTACGGGTATCCCTTCGGTGATCATGACCTTGTCGCTTTTTAGCTACCTTGGGATTGATGTGTCTTCGGATACATTCGGACCGGGTTTTGGGGAACAGATATCGTTCTCCAAGGATTTTTTTTCCAGGTCTCCGTTGTCATTATTTGTTCCAGTGATTGGGATATTTGCACTAATATTTTCTCTGAGTCGTGAAAAATGAAAAAGAATTTTGCGGGGCTGGTTTTGATTTGTTTTGTTGCGAATGTAATGCCCGTCTTTGCCATAGACAAATATTTTGACTTTAAAAATCAATATCTTCCTGAAAAAGTCGAATTTGAGAAGAAGAGAAAGCTCTGCTTTTTTCCGTTTAGATATCCAGAAAGCCTGAAAAAATATAATTATTTATCGAAGGGAATCCCTTCTGTCCTTTTTTCCGGTTTGAATTCGATGAAGTTTGTATATGATGAAGACGTTATGCCAATCGTGATCAATTATGCTTACGGCCAAGAGAAAGATGTTTCGGACAAAGAAATGTCAGGCAGGAAATTTGCCCAGGACAGAAATACTTTGAGGCTTCTGAACGAGGGGAAGCTGAAACTGCTTCCAATAAAAGATCCAAGGTATATCCCGTTTGAAATGGAAATCCTGGATGCAAAAGATCCGGCGTTGTTGGAAACCGCAATTTTCTTAGGAAGAAAAAACAATTGTTTTTACGTGGTAACGGGTGAGTACCGATTAAACAATGATGATGCGCTCTTTATTAATGTAGAATTGACCAACATGCGAGATGGGAAAGTGTACGCTTTCAGTGAAACCACAGGTTTTAAAAGGGCTTTTCAAGAAATGGGGAAGGCTGTTGATAAATTAAAGCGTGGCCTTATAAAGAAAGAGATGATTGCCATTAAGGTTGATGCGGGAGATGAAAAAGATGTGCTGGTTTTTGTAGATGGTGTATATCTCGGAAAAACTCCGTTAGAGGGGAAGGAAGTAATTTACGGAAAGCACGAATTATTTTTGTTCAAAGACGGGTTTATCCCTGAAACCAGGGAAATTAATCTCTCTCCGCAAAATTCAAAAATTTTCAGTTTTACTTTGAAAAAAACGGAAACAAAAGGAGCCATTTCTGTCACCAGCGAACCATCCGGTGCGGATGTTTATTTAGGGATGACCCATCTAGGGCAGACCCCTTTAAAAAATGTTCCTGTCCAAGTGGGGGCAAATCAAATAAGAATTTCAAAAGAGAGCTATGTGGATTTTTATAAAGGGGTGGAAATCGAAGATAAAAAAATACTGAAACTGGATGCAAAATTGAAATCCGGGGACTCCGAAATTTACTATAAAAACAAGAACAATCTCTTTTTGGATTACACTTATTATGATTTTTCTTTATTCTCTTTGTTTTCGACTCTATTCTTTTATGCAGGATTTATTTATGCCGACCTAAGGTCTTCGCAGCTGACCGATGAACTACGTTCCCAATACGCATTTGCAAATATTACTCAAATTATGAAACTTCATGAAACTCTTACGGCTGATGAGTTTTTTGCAGTTTATGCCTTTCAAGAAATGAAAATTCAACAAATCAGATCTGAAATTAAGGGTTGGGATAAGATAGGTTCGAATCGGAAAGGTCATCGACTGAAGGGGATTGCCCCGGCAGGCATTGGAGTAATGATCATTTTGAGCGCGGTTTTCTATGTTCTTGGATTAGACGAAGAGACAATTGAGTTTGGAATGAAGCCGGTGCATATTCAGAATCTGGAAAGTATGGAGAGCTATCTGCATTTTCATAAAAGATTTTGATTGGCTTGTTTTGTCTTTTTGAGATACCTTCCCGCAAAAATTGTGCTGGACAAAGTTCAGAATTCAAAAATAAATCTTATTAGCGGTCATTATAACGGGGCTTTTGGTACATTCGAATAAATACCTGTTGGGCAATATTTTTCGGAGTGTATTCTAAATCTCATTTGAATTTTCTACCACTCCGTAATTGAGTTGTGTTGCAATTATGAGACGCTTTCCTGGTTTTGGCCGTGGTGACGAATCGCAGAGTTTCTTACAAAATATCGTAAATGAGGTGATGAATTGAAAAATTCAACTATCTGGTATATTTCTTCTAAGCCAAATTTTCCTATAGAATTATGGAAACACCCCAAAATTGCAATTGGGATAAATACTTTGTTTTTAAAAGATATTCAAACTCTCCGAGTTTCATCGGATGATATTAACATTTTATTTTTGGAAGTGAATAAGTCAGAATGGGACAGCATAAAGAAGGACTTCTTATCTCGATTCGAACTTCACCCGGATATTTCCCTCACATTGATTTCTACACCAGATTTTGAAAAAATTTCGAATGAGCTTGAAAAGAAAGGAAAAATTGAAATCATCGAAAGCCCGGTGCAAAGGAACTCGCTGCGGCTATTGCTGGATAGAGCTATTCAGTCAGAATTTTATAAAACTGCAGCAATGGAAATCGGTAGCAGTTGTCTCAGTAATGTCGGATTTTTTGAAGGGGTGTTTGAGCTTGCCCGCGAAGAAATGAAAGTCGCTGATGATGCAAACAAAGCGTTGCAAGCAATTTTGGATTATGAGTCCAAAGTGAAAAGATCTCAGAATCTATTGAATACTGCTATTGATAAAGTAAATGAGATGAAAAATTCCGAGATGCTGGAATTACATGAAAGAATTAAAGCGACTGAAAGACTGGACGCATTGCGTCAACAGGAATTGAAGAATGCAATTGAAAGTAAAGAAGCAGCCGAAAATGTGCTTTCTTATTCCAGGATTGAAGAAATGAATATGGATAAAATAATTAAGGCGCAGGATAAATTATTTGCCTATACCGATCAGGAAATTAGAGATCTTGTAAAAGAGAATCGTGAGTTAAAGAAAAAACTTGGAATTCCGGTAGAAGACGAATAACTAACCTGAAACAACTTTTTGGTAGCAGCTTCTTTTATGGCAAGAGAAACCTTGGGCTTCAAACGGATTGTTAGGGGATAACGCAAATTTTTTTAAAAATTTTACATTTTTTTCATAATTTCTTTCATTTTTTTTACCTGTATGGTTAT
>CAYTEA010000039.1:8747-20428 GCA_964436695.1 uncultured Leptospiraceae bacterium | reverse complement strand
CTAACTATTTTTTTCAAGGAAAATCTTGTTGCCTCACCCCGGTATTTTCCATTGTGTAAAATTTTGCAGAATAACCCCTCTCCGCAGCACCAAATTTTGGTGCTGCGGAGAGGGGCAACTAACGTCCCATTGTTCGAAATCCAGAATTGTCGAGTGAGGAACCTGCCTCTCCTTACTCAACAACCTTATTGAACTCATCGCATAAAACCCAGCTCCACGTTCAGAGGACAGATCCCTACGCTGACAGTGGTCTGAAGCCTGAGGTTTCCACCTAACGTCCATTTTTCTGCTTTCAGATTCCAGTCATCAGTCTTCTGAACCGTGGGGCTGTGGCCTGTCCAGCACTTGCGAAGCTGGTGCTGGGTGTACCGAATTCAAACTCTCCCAAAAGAAACCATTGCTTCACAATTCTCTTTTCCCGAACAACCTTCTGAAACTCTTCGTAAAGCACCTTTTCCAGTCTTGAAAAATCTTCTTCCGGAAGCCCTGCCCAGCTCCACTGCTACAAACGAGCCGTTAGGCGAGTCTTGTGGTGCTGTGGTGGCCGAACTCTTCTTCAAGAGATACAAGTGAATCTGTAACCGCAACTTCGAGTTGTGAGAGTACTCGGGTTTTCATAGGGTCTCCTTTTCTTTTTTGCGAGGCACAATAGCACAAACAGTTATACTTCGTGCCAAAATAAAATCATTATCATTTTCATTTATCATTTTCATTTCATCATAAGGATCTAAAGATAAATAAAATTCATTTTCGCCTGTTGTAAAAAATTTTTCTAAAGTTATATATCCTAAAGAATCATTTCTGTTTTTGAAAAACGAGAACTCTTCAACCTCACTAAAAATCAAAATTAATTTATTATAATCGCTATTCTTTTTTGAACCTAAGATTATTTCACCTTTTAGCTTAAAATGATCATAATATAAAGAAATCCTTAGAATTTCTCTATCGATTATGGAATTATTGCCAATTAAATATTGAAAAACCTCTATATCCTTGCCAATTTCACAAATATTATGATTTCTTTTCATGGAATATTTCCAAAATCTTTTAAGTCACTCTCATTTAAATTACGCCCTTCTTGTCTAGTTGGTCTCCCGCTAGGATTATTGGGATTTGGTTTCCAGTCATGCACGTGATCGCCTCTTTCAATCTTCGGCGTATTATTGCCTGCATGTCCTTTATTAAATTCCTTTTCTACCCAGCCGTCTGGACCATATTTTTTTGCTGTAGTTTTGGGTTTATTCCATTCAGTTGTATTTGGTTCGCCTTTATCTTCAAGTCTATTTTTTACTCGTTTCCCTTTCGTTGCTTGATCTTCTTTATCAGTTTCATTATCTTTGCCTTGGTCTTCTCCCTTACTCCATAGTCCTTTAACTTTATCTATTCCAGCAGAAATAAAGCCTTTGAGTTTGTCAACTCCCTGAGTTACAATATTTGTGGCACCTTCGTTACAATCTGTTTGCAGCTTACAAACCCCCATGCCAATAGCTACTGCACCAGCAACAGGATTTACTGGTGCAACTAAGGCTCCAGTTATAATTGCAGCATAACTTGCACTCTGATTATGCACAAGCACCCCATCTTCGCCAACGAAGTAGGTGTGATTCCCTTCAACCTCAAAATTGTAAACGGTCTCTACCCGTGCGTCAGTTGAAATCGCTGAGATGAAAAGAGAACTAGAATTTGCAGTCTTGAGGACATCTCCAACTTTTAAATCTTTCGTCTCGATCCATTTTCCAGCCTGCAAGCTTGAAATGTCGGACACTGAGCCTGTGGTCGGTGAGCCTGTCGAATCCGTCGAAGTGCCCGTACTACTAACCCAGAACGGATGGTTCCAAGTAGTTTCAACAGAATGTCCACTTGAAAAAGTAAGCTTGTAGATCAGGTCTGTCTTTCTTTCAAACAGATTGGTAATCATTCTGTATTCAAGTTTTCCGGTTTCAGGATTCCAACTGAGAGCTTTGTCTCCGAGTTTGAGACTCTCGATTGTCTTCTGTCCTTCAAGAGTGGAGATCATGGAGCCTTTTACAAAACAAGTCCTCTGGGGTAGTTGCCTGACGCATCAATGTAGCCCGTTTGGTTGCCACCACGATTTTCTCCTGTTATCATGCCACCGATGTCGGAGAGACTGCCGAGTAGTTCTGCTCCAAAACATTTTCGCTTTCTTTTCTCCACACCACCCAGCCCCTCAAGATATTGAAAACGAGGAGCTGGGTTGTGTGGGACTTCGCCTTTCCAAATCTATTCGCAAAAAAAGTCTGTCCAGCCTCTCAGTGTAAACGAGCGAAGCGAGATAGAGGGGCTGGAAAAAAACCGCTTCCTGTACTCTTTCCCCAGCTCCACTTTTTATCTTCCTAATAAGTTTTACATCTCTCGCATATCGAAAGCGCCTAACGTTATTTTGTTCAATTATATCCATCGCTAAATTATTTTTTAAATGCATTTACCAGTTGTTTGTATAATTTGCCCCCATCTTTTTGATTTTTAGCTTGTTGAAGAGAAAGTTCCTTAGTAAATATATAATTTCTGGGTGGCATTCCCACTTTCCATAACCCATTTTGCTTCATGATACCAATTCGTTCTTCTTTAACAATTTCTTTTTTGGCATGATAATTATCGTCATCGTCAATGTAACCAATTGCATAGTAGTCAAAAATAACTTTAAGTCCGGTTCCATTGAATGCCGATTCAAAACCCTTCATCATTACATCAGGTTTTTCTAAAATAAATGTATAAATTTTACTTTCACCAGCCCTATCCCCAATGAAAAGTTCTTCATCAACGTATAATCTATTCTTTTCTTTTTCTGGAGAATAATTGGAAAAAACGAAAAACATATAATTTTGCAAGAGTTGCTTTATTTCATTTTTGTCACTTTCTGATAATTCAGGTAAAGTTGTTTCTTTGGCTATTACTGATTCCTTATTGAATACAAGAATTATTATGAAAAATACTGTTAATGTTCTCATCGCGAATTTCCTCTCCATCTGTAATAATTTACTTGCAGAGTTTTTTTATTCATATAGTCTTCGCTATAATCACCTCCAGAAACTCTAACCCCTCCCTTGAAGTTCTATTTCCAAAATCATCGGTACTTTATGCAGATTGGGTTACAATATATTTGGCGCCGGCACGAACCAGAACATATTTATTTGGATTGTTCTTCAAATATTATGGCATAGGTGATCCTCCCTGTTTCACAACTTCATAAGACGCGCCTTTGTAATATTCGTTTATCATGCAAGTTTCTTCAGAAACTGTATGAGTTTTCCCGCTTTTGTCTTTTGCTGCGGGTTCTCTTTTTTTTCTGGAATTTCTGCAGGCACATAAGGCCTCCACCCATTAGCACGATTAGGTTTGACATTAGTTGCTCCTTGAATACCTGGATCCCAGACTTTAAAAGTAGGATAGGTTTTTCCAGCAGAAACTCCATAAATCACCATTTCTCCTCTTTACCCTTTATTAGTCGTTACTAAAAAGTGGGGCTAGACCAAAACTTAAAAATCCTGTTTGACTGAATAATCTTTCCCGTGAAAACTTGCCTTAGATAAGGAGCTTTATTTATGGCATCAAAAATTACTCCCGGCGTGAAGTCCGGAGACCAAGTTCAGGAAATCTACAAAATCGCAAAGGAAGAAAATTTTGCAATTCCTGCTGTTAATGTTATCGGCACAAGCAGTGTCAACGCAGTTTTGGAAACTGCAAAGGCAGTCAACTCACCGGTGATCGTTCAATTTTCCCATGGAGGCGCTCAATTTTATGCAGGAAAGTCCCTTCCGAATGAGGCCCATAAAGCGAGCATTGCAGGTGGAATTTCCGGAGCGTTACATATTCATGAAATGGCCAAGGTGTATGATGTTGCTGTGATTATTCATACTGATCATGCGGCAAAAAAATTGCTTCCGTGGATAGACGGGCTTTTGGATGCGGGTGAGGCTTACTTCAAAGCAAACGGCAAACCGCTATATAGTTCCCACATGCTCGATCTTTCAGAAGAACCGATTAAAGAAAACATCGAAATATGCAAAAAATATTTAGCAAGGATGAGTAAAATCGGGATGACTTTGGAAATTGAACTTGGGGTTACGGGTGGAGAGGAAGATGGTGTAGACAATTCCCAAGTCGACAACTCAAAACTATATACACAGCCTACGGAAGTTGCCTACGCTTACGAGGAGTTGATGTCCGTTAGTCCCAGGTTTCAGATTGCCGCATCCTTTGGAAATGTTCACGGTGTCTACAAACCGGGAAATGTAAAGCTAGAGCCTGTGATTCTGAAAAACTCTCAAGAGTTTATCGAGAAAAAACTCGGCACGAAAAAAAATCCTGTGAATTTTGTGTTTCATGGTGGATCCGGTTCCAGCCAAGAAGAAATCCGCGCGGCAATTTCTTATGGTGTGATAAAAATGAACATAGACACGGACATGCAGTTTGCATTTTGTTCCGGTCTGCGGGATTATGTATTGAAAAATAAGGATTACCTCATGACTCAAATCGGAAATCCGACTGGGCCCGACGCACCGAATAAAAAATACTACGACCCACGAGTAATTTTAAGAGACGGCGAGAAAGTTTTTGTAACCAGATTGAAACAATCTTTTGAAGACCTGAACGCAATCAATCGTTGCGGTTAAACTGTTTATCGTCTCAATCGAAGCGTCTTTTCATAATCGGGAAGGCGCTTTTTTTATGCGTTATGCGAAATCGATTACCAATCATCCGGAGAAGTCGGAATGTCAAAAAGCTTGTATCTTGCCACAACTGAGCCTAAAAGCGGGAAGTCTCTTGTATCTCTTGGAATAATGGAAATCCTAAAAAGCGGTCTTTCAAATGTCGCTTTTTTCAGGCCTGTGATCCAAGCCAGAGAATCCGGCGAAGCCGATCCGGATATTCATTTACTCATGAAACACTACAATCTCCCGGTAAAGTATGAAGACACATACGGGATGAAACTGGATCAGGTTCTGGAGCTAGTCTCCGGAAATAGAAAAAATGCGATCATTGATACAATTATGTCCAGGTACAGAAAACTGGAGGAGGAATTTGACTTTGTTCTCATTGAAGGTTCCGATTTTACGACCGCATCCCAGGCGTTTGAGTTTGAGTTGAATTCGGAGCTTGCAAAGAATTTCGGCTCGCCGGTTATGGTTGTATGTTCCGGAGCGAACAAGAGTAACGAAGAAATCATTGCTTCCATAAATCTGGCAATAGACTCATATTCGAACTCAGGTTGCACGATCCTTGGAGCGATTGTTTCAAGGATTGCAGGCGAGGAAATCAAAGTCCTAAAGAATTCGGTCGACAAAATTAAAAACTACGAAAACTTGCAGGTCTATTTTATTCCGGAAAATGAAATAATCGGAACTCTGACGATGCAGGAGATTTCGAATTCTTTAAATGCAGAAGTCTTGTATGGAAGAGAATATCTCATGCGTCATGTGCATTACCATGTAGTCGCCGCAATGCGCCTGGAGAATTTTCTCAGCCATATCAGCGAGGGGACTCTTGTAATAGTTCCGGGAGACAGGGCTGATATTATTCTTGGAAGTTTCGTTTGCTCCGAGAATAAGAATTTTCCGAGAATTGTAGGCATTGTCCTCACCGGCGGGATCGAACCGGATAAAAATATTGTGAAAATCATGAACGGCTTAGAGGCGCATATTCCGGTAATTCTCACAAAAGAAGATACACTGCGTTCGGCTTTTAGGATCAACAGCATAAATTCGAAAGTATCACCGGAAGACAAAATAAAGATCGTTACATATCTTGCCTTGTTCGAATCCTCGGTGGATACAGCGAAAGTAAGGGAAAAAATCATCACTTCCAAATCTCATCTTGTCACACCGAAGATGTTCGAATTCAACCTGATTCAGCGCGCAAAATCTTACAAAAAACACATCGTGTTACCGGAAGGAAGTGAAGAGAGAATTCTTAAAGCTGCCGAAATTCTCGTTCACCGCGATGTTGTCAAGATTACCTTGCTTGGAAACGAGAACGAGATCAGGGAGAAAATCAAAAAGTTGGGATTAAAACTCGGAAGTGTCGAAATAATCGAGCCTGCAATGTCCGAAGAATTTAAGAATTATTGCGAAACCTATTTTGAGCTTCGCAGGCACAAAGGGATTACGATGGATAATGCGAAGGATGTAATTAGTGATATCAGTTACTACGGTACGATGATGGTTTATATGGGGCATGCGGACGGAATGGTTTCCGGTTCAGTTAACACGACTCAGCACACGATCAGGCCTGCTCTTGAATTTATAAAAACAAAACCGGGATGCTCAATTGTGTCTAGCGTGTTTTTGATGTGCCTTCCGGATAAAGTTCTGGTTTATGGAGATTGCGCAGTGAATCCGAATCCTACTGCCGAAGAACTTTCAGAAATTGCGATATCCTCTGCCGAAACTGCAAGGCAGTTTGGGATTGAACCGAGGGTTGCGCTCCTTTCTTATTCGACAGGCGAATCCGGAAAGGGAGAGGATGTTGAAAAAGTACGTGAGGCGACACGGCTTGCCAGAAGAAAGGCGCCTGATATGCTACTCGAAGGGCCGATTCAATACGACGCTGCAATCGATCCTGACGTTGCAAAAACAAAAATGCCGAATAGCCCTGTTGCAGGCCAGGCAACGGTTTTTATTTTTCCGGATCTGAATACTGGAAACAATACTTACAAAGCAGTGCAAAGATCCGCTAACGCAGTTGCAATCGGCCCTGTCCTGCAGGGGCTTCGGAAACCAGTGAATGATTTGAGTCGGGGTTGCACGATAGCCGACATCGTGAATACGGTAGCCATAACAGCAATCCAGTCGCAGGAGTGATCGATGAAAATTCTGGTCATTAATACGGGTAGTTCTTCGATCAAGTACCAGTTATTTGAAATGGAAAACAGGAGTGTGCTTGCGTCCGGCCTGATCGAAAGAATCGGCGAGGCAAATTCAAGGCATACTTTTCAATCAGTGAGGCTAGACAAACCGCTGAATATTGAAAAATCCGTTCCCGATCACGAAACCGGTATTCGGGACATGGATGAGCTTCTAACGAACGCCGACAGGGGCGTTATTTGCAACTCTTCTGAAATAAGCGTCATCGGACACAGGGTAGTACATGGAGGCGAGACCTTCACCGAGCCTACCATAATCGACAAAAAAGTGATTCAAGCAATCGAAGCAAATATTCCACTCGCGCCTCTTCACAATCCCGGAAATCTATCCGGAATTTTTGCAGCTCAGAAATTTTTCAATGGTGTGCCAAATGTCGCGGTATTTGATACTGCATTTCACCAGAGTATGCCCGAAAAAATATTCCGGTATGCAATTCCAAACGAATACTACGTACGGCACAAAATCAGGCGTTATGGGTTTCACGGAACATCGCACCAATACGTCGCAAAAAAATCCGCTGAATTTTTGCAAAAGAACATCGGGGAAATGAACCTAATTACTCTGCATCTCGGTAATGGAGCAAGTATTTGCGCGATCAAAAATGGAAAGAGTTACGACACTTCCATGGGGATGACTCCTCTGGAAGGTCTTATTATGGGAACCAGAAGTGGGGATATTGATCCGGCAATTCATTTTTTTCTGGCAGATCACGCAAAGATGGATTGGAAGGACATCGACAACCTTTTTAACAAACAAAGCGGACTAAAGGGCATTTCTTCCTCGAATGACATGAGAGATGTTCTACAAAAAGAAAAAGACGGGGATCCTCTTGCCGGGCTTGCCATCGAGATGTATATTTATAGAATCAGAAAATATATCGGAGCTTATCTGGTTGCGTTAGGCGGCAAGGTGGACGCAATCGTTTTCACTGCCGGTATTGGGGAGAACTCCTTCGAGATTAGATATCGTTGTATGGAAGGGATGGAGAGCCTGGGATTTGAAATCGATGAGATGAGCAATAAATCACAAGATAGAAATATTCGGAAAATCAGCAAACCATCCAGTAAAATTAAAATTCTTGTTGTTCCGACTAATGAGGAACTTGAAATAGCGCTTCAAGCCGGAGAGTTGATCAAGTAAATATTAAGAGCATGTCCTAAAATTAGCTCTAAGAAGTCATAAGTAATCCGTTGGCAACAATCCGGTCAGAGGACTTGAATGACGCTGAAATTTTGCGAAATAAGGGAAAATTTTCCTGCACTTGTTTTCTTTCTCGGAAAGCTTCTGAAAAAGCTATGAAGCTCCTTAAAATAGAGGTGATTCCGGAAATAAGCTTGATCCTTTTGCGAGTATTTGTAAAAATATTTACTGTTCAAGAAAACTTGCTTGAAAAAAATTATACACATGACGGCAAAAATCAAAATATCTTGTACAATCACCATTGTAATAATTCTTTTCTTATTTGGTTGCAAAGGCAAGAAGGAATCCGAATTCAAGGATGACAAGTGGAGAGAAGAATCCCAGAAAATCGCATCCGATCTTTGTGAAAAATTAAAAAGTTGTTCATCCCAGGTTCTGGATAAAATAAAGCCTTCACTTCGAAAATATGCCGAATCCGAACTTAGATCGGATAAATGTACGGAGAAAAACAAGAAAAGCAGAGTCTATTTATTAAAGGGGTATGATCCAAAATTCATTCAGGACAATGTGCGGGATTGTTACTCAAAATCCATGGGGCTTACCTGCGAGGAGATTCAAGGCGACAAGATGATGGCAATTGAATCCTGCACAATCATGAGAAAGATTCAGAAAGGAGAGAAAATCTAAAAGAATCTGAAAAATTAAAAACAGGAAAATCAAAAATGCACTTCGAAAAATTGTCCATATACGCAGAAAAAATCAAATCCAATAAAAAGGCTTCCATATTCATCGCAGGCGCCATCATTTTTGCTTTTGCCGGAATTATCGGATTTACTCTTCCGGCAGAAAAGAATGTCGCAGCCACAAAAGTTGGCCCTGTAATAGAAGCGGTTTACGGACTAGGCACTGTTGTTCCGACTAGAAGTTTTCAAATCAAGATCGGCGTCATATCAAATATCAGAAAATTATTTGTGAAAGAAGGTGATTTTGTAAAAGCAGGCCAGCCGTTAATCGAATTGGAACAGATTGCGCTTCTCGCGGCTCCGTTCAGTGGAACGGTCACTTCTATTCCTTTCAAAGTCGGCGAAACGGTTTTCCCCCAGATTCCGATTTTGACATTGATGGATTTGAAGGATCGCTACATTACAGTCTCATTAGAACAGCAGGGCGCTCTCAGAGTAAAAAAGGGACAGAAAGCCAGGATTATTTTTGAGAGCCTCAGAGGGCAGAAATTTATCGGGAGTGTCCGGGCAATATTTCCTGCGGAAAATCAATTCACCGTGCACATCGATGTGAAGGATCTACCTGAAGAAATTCTGCCGGGCATGACAGCAGACGTAGCAATTGAAATTGACAAAAGAGAAAATGTTTTGCTTGTTCCGATAACCGCAGTGAATGCAGGTAAGATCGTCATAATTCGTAGCGGTAAAAAAATCAAAACCGATGTTAAGATCGGAGTGATTGATGGGGAATTCGGGGAAGTGATTTCAGGTGATGTGAAAGCATCCGATCAGATCTTGCTACCGAAACAACAATAGTATGCTTTTTCTTGCAATCAGACAACTCGTTTCCAGAAAAAGGCAGACAGTACTAACAACCCTGGGGATTGTGCTCGGGACTGCGGCATACGTTGCAATTTCCGGAATCATGCTCGGGTTTCAAACATTTATTGTTGAGCAGTTGTTGAACAACGATTCACATATTCGGATTTCTTCTAAAGAAAGACCGATATTTGCGCATACACTCGATCCGGATTTTTTTGAAGAAAAGGAAAGCGTTAGTTGGCTTTCTCCCCCCTCTGGAAGGAAGGATAACGCAAAACTGGAGCATCCGCAAGGGTGGTTCGAACGTTTGGATCATGATCCTCACGTTGTCGCATATTCTCCTCAGCTGGTGATTCAGGCAATTGTCAGAAGGGGAAAAATTGTACAAGGGGTTAGCCTGCTTGGGTCTGATGTTTCGGTTCAAGAAAAAGTGACCAATATAAAAGAATATATGATTGAAGGGAAATTTTCGGATATTGGAAATGGCGGGAATAAAATTGTTGTTGGCCAAGGCCTGCTTACTAGGATCGGTGCGAGAGTTTCAGAGACAGTATATATCACATCTGGCAAAGGTTTACCGATACCTTTTAAAATCGCAGGCGCTTTCCGTCTTGGAATTAAAAATATTGACGAGGGAGTAATTTTTGGTGCGTTAGGCGATGTCCAGAAGGTGAATCAAACCCCTAGCCAAATAAGTACAATAGCTGTAAAGCTCTCAGATGTTTCCCTTGCAGGCGAGATTTCGAATAATTGGTCGTCTATCAGCCAGGATAAAGTTCAGAGTTGGGATCAGGCAAATGCAAATTTCATGAGTATTTTTAGAACCCAGGATATTGTTCGGAATTCTATGACAGTATCGATAACAATTGTTGCCTGTTTCGGCATTTATAATATTCTGAATATGCTGGTAAACCAAAAGAAAAGAGAGATTGCAATTCTTCGTTCAATTGGTTACGAGTCCAAAGACATTCAGAAATTATTTTTAATCCAAGGGATTATTTTAGGGGTATTGGGAGGTTTATTTGGCCTTTTGATCGGCCATCTTGCATGCAGGTATTACGGAACAATTAAATCATCCGACGGGATGTTATCCGGAAAGGGAGGCTACATGTTGGTATCCTACAACATTATGATTTATGTGAAAGCATTTTCTCTAGCGTTTGCATCCAGTGCCATTGCAAGCTTTCTACCCGCTCGTGCCGCGGGAAAATTCACTCCAATAGATATCATTCGCTCGGAAGGCTAAATTGGGGATTGCAGTTTCAAATATTACGAAATCATTCGGTGATCCTCCGGTTCATGTCTTGCATGATATGTCTTTTAATATTTCCGATGGAGAATTCGTATCTCTCACTGGCAAAAGCGGTTCCGGAAAAAGTACGCTTCTTTATATTATCAGCAGTCTCGACTTTGCAAGTTCCGGTGAAGTAGAAATTTCAGGTGTAAAAATTTCCACCTTGAATTCGAAGGAACTGCATGAATTTCGAAATCTCCACATGGGATTCGTTTTTCAGTTTCACTACCTCCTTACGGAATTGACAGCTATTGAAAATGTGCTAATGCCTGCGCGGAAAACCAATTCTTTAAGAAATCGAAAAAGCTTCGGAGAACACCTTTTGGAGAAATTCGGGCTTGGTGATAAACTTGATAGGTTGCCGGGCCAGCTATCCGGTGGAGAACAACAGAGGGTTGCGATTGCGCGTGCGTTAGTTATGGAGCCAAAGTATTTATTTGCTGATGAGCCTACGGGGAATCTGGATTCTGCAAATGGAAAAATCGTTATGGATATATTCAAAGAGATTAACGAAGCCAAAGGCTCAACAGTCGTATTTGTCACACATGATAAGGATTTTGCAGCGACCGCAGAAAGAATCATTGAACTCGTAGATGGAAAGATAGTTTAGGATATCATAACTTTTGATAGGCAAAAAAGCCAGCATGATTAGCTCTTATTCGGACAGATACATTTACAGGTACATGAAAAATTATTCGGAAGTAAAATTCAATAAATAAATATCCGATATTGTTAGAGAAGCCCTGCCGGTTTTTCAATATGCGCTTTTTTTCGGAAAGATATGGTTCAATATGTGATCTGGCGTCTTTAATACAAGAT
>CAYTEA010000039.1:0-8647 GCA_964436695.1 uncultured Leptospiraceae bacterium | reverse complement strand
CTTTTTTTCGGAAAGATATGGTTCAATATGTGATCTGGCGTCTTTAATACAAGATCTTTCTTTCTTAGGTCGAACTCACGCTATTATACAAACTCGATTTTATCGATTTCACGAATGCGTCTAACGCATTTAGGGAAAAGGCGATAGCAAAAAATAGAAGTAATTGATTCATGAGTGTGTTAAATTGAAAGCTTCCGATATTTGAAAAATATATTCTTGGGCTTGAATTTTTCATTTAATGGGAGTTTCGATGAATTGGACAGGTCCTTTCCATATTCTCGATTGTTTCCATGTCTCTCGGAGAATTTCTCTTGAGAAGCCCCTCTCTGGTCATTTCCCAGCTATCTTCATCTCGGTTCTGGCCGAATTTGAATTTTGCAGAAATGGAATCCGGAGAAATTCTCATAATATTCACTCCCTTAATTTCCTTCCTGTAAACCTCATCGTCCAGATTAAATGGGTCATAGCCGCCCTCCGGTTGAAGCTTTTTCATCAGTCGGTCTAAAACGAAAATTTTCTCTTCCAGATTTTCTACAAAATTTAATTTTCCATAAATCAGAACCGATTTGAAAAAGGAAGTTGCAGGACATGCATGCTTTTTATCAATGAAGTAGGAAGGAATAATTGCAAGCTCATCTGCAACGGCAAATGTAACCGATTGATTTTTCTTCAATTCCTGAATCTTTCTTCCGACCCGTGCGCCGTGAAAAAAAATACTGTCTTTTGCCCAAATGAAATTCAGGGGAATAATATTCGGATAGTTGTCGGAGCTGTGAGTTCCAAGAAATCCAAAAGACATGCTATTCAGAAATTTCTCGATTTCGTCTAACTTCTCTTCTTTGTGCTCGATTCTTCTCATTTCCTTCCCCAATGAAGAGCATGTCCCAAAACATTTTCAAAATTTGGTTTCTGACATGTTCTAAAGCAAAGTTAGCCAAACTTCAAGAGAATTCAATCACTTTTCATGAAATGTTAAAATGCGGAACCGGAAGTGTTCTCTTTCAGAACAATTCCAGTCGCTCATAAGTTGCCAATTTATCGCAAGACTTCCTCTGTAGGTTTATAACTTAAATGCAGAACCAAGCCAGTAAGAAAAAATCCCCCAACCATATTTCCTAATGTAACCGGGATTTGGTTGAATATCCACCATTCTGTGAAACTGATCGGTGCATTCATCATCATGCCTGCTGGTATCACAAACATGTTCACTACGGAATGCTCAAAGCCAAGCGCAAAAAATGTAAAGATAGGGAGCCACATGGCCAAAATTTTTCCAACCGTCGATTTTGAGATGAGCGCCATAACAACTCCAGTCGTAACCATCCAGTTGCATAGCATTGCTTTTGCGAAACTTATGATAAAGCCCTGCGCCCCTAAATCTTTGTAAAAAAGAGTTTTTTGAATAGCAATAGCTTGAATTTTCTTCACCATCTCCGTATCAAAATTATTTCCGAAGTTTGTAGCTGTGATAAAAAATAAAGCCGCGAAAAATACGCTACCCACGAGATTTCCCATAAAAGAAACTGTCCAATTTGCAAATAGACCTTTCCACTGCGCGCTTCCTCGAATCACTGCTACGGGAATGGTTGCAAAATTTCCAGTAACAAGTTCAAGACCGAGTAGGACCAACATTACAAATCCTACCGGAAAGACTAATGCCCCAACTAAACCTAGACCGGTTTGAATTGTTGCGGTAATGGCGAGAACGGTAGCAATGCCTAAAAATGCCCCTGCAAGAACCGATCTCAAAAAAATATCCCTTTTGCTCAAAACTGATTTTTTTCCTCCAATCTCTGCCAAACTTTGAAGGGCTTGGTCCGGTGTAACGTTATCCATTTTGATTTTCTCCTTGTAATAAATTATTCATTTCCGATTGATTTCCTCTCCTGTAAATAGAAACAATCTCGCCGATAATGACCAAGGTGGGAGTTCCAATTCTACGTTCAGAAGCAATGACGCCTAACGCCCCAATTGTTCCACAGAATACTCTCATGGTTGGTAGACTTGCATCTTCGATTATTGCGACCATTGTTTCGGGAGAGTTTCCATTTTCCAGGAGGGCTTTTGAAATTTCACAGAGGCCAGAAAGACCCATATAGATCACGATAGTTTTATTCTTGCAGGTAAGCCCTTCGAAAGCCTTCCGATCGAACCCATCTTTTTTATGGCCGGTAATAAACAAAATCTCGCTGGAGTAATCCCTGTGCGTTAAAGGAATCTGCATTTCTGCTACAGCTCCAAATGCCGATGTGATTCCGGGAATGATCTGAAATGAAATACCTTCTTTTGCTAAAGCCAGGTATTCTTCTCCGGCTCTACCAAAAACAGAAGGATCACCCGACTTCAATCTGACAACAGTTTTGTATCTTTTCGAAGATGCAATGAGCCTTTCCTGAATTGATTCTTGAGTGATCGATTTTTTTCCGCACCGTTTACCCACATATTCAAGCTTTACGTTTTTTTTACAATAACCCAGAATTCTCGAATTTACCAAATCATCATAGAATACGATATCTGCTCTCTGAAGGACGCGAACGGCTTTTACAGTTAGTAATTCCTCATCCCCAGGACCGGCACCTACAATGTAAACTCCGGAAATATTTTGACTATTCTTTGAAAAGGCCTTGAATTTATTCATGATTCAAACTTCTCCGAAACCGTCTAATTCCATTTCCACATAGACCATTCCATTTTCGATAGAGACCGGGTATGTATGAATTGAAAGTTTTTCTTCCCCCAGACATTCTCCGCTTTTTAGAGAAAAACTTTTTTTATGCATCGGACAAGTAATTTTAGGCTCGCCCTGCGAATCGCCGAGAAGCCCACGGGACAATACATTGACAACTGTATGCGGACAAGTATTGTCAGTTGCATACCACTCATTTCTAGATTTGAAATAGAAAATAGCAATTTGCCTTCCTTGAATTCTTGCCGCAGTGCCGCCTTCCTCAGCAAATGCATCCACCTCTGCTACCAGAAACTTTTTTGTTGTTGCAATACTCATATTCTTCTCCTAAGCCTTCACCAGTTCTCTTGATGCGTTATGCGAAACAGAGATTTTCGGTTTTATTTGTCCTCGTTCAAGTTCAAAATGAATTCCTTCATCAGGAATTTCTGAATTTATAAATGCCTTGAATTTTTTCTGCTTCTCAGGATCATCTACAACCGCTTTCCATTCACATTTATATGTGCTCAAGACATGAGCCATCTCGTCCTCAAGCTGTGAATTAATTCCAAGCCGGTCATGGATAATTACGTCCTTGAGATATTCTATTCCTCCGTCCAATTGTTCGAGCCATGCAGAAGTCCTCATGAGCTTATCTGCTGTGCGAATGTAGAACATCAGAAGCCGGTCAATATATTTTATACAAGTTTCTTCATCTAAGTCCTCAGCAAATAAAACAGCGTGCTTTGGATTCACGCCTCCGTTTCCGCCAAAGTAAAGATTCCACCCTTTTTCAGTTGCGATAATACCGAAGTCCTTTCCTCTTGCCTCTGCGCATTCTCGAATGCAACCGGAAACCGCGCTCTTTAGTTTATGAGGGGAACGAAGCCCCTTGTATCTCTCTTCGATTTGAATCGCAAATGAAGTGCTATCCTGAACTCCAAACCTGCACCACGTCTGTCCTACGCAACTTTTGACGGTTCGAAGTGATTTTCCGTAAGCGTGGCCGCTTTCAAAACCGGCCTCCGTCAACTCTTTCCATATCTTCGGTAGGTCCTCTAGCCTTGCTCCGAATAGATCTATTCTTTGTCCTCCGGTGATCTTGCAGTATAGATTGTAATGTCTGGCAACATCAGCAATCACCGCTAATTTTTCCGGCAAAATTTCTCCACCTGGGATCCTTGGAACAACAGAATAGGTGCCATTCTTTTGGATATTTGCAAGGTATTTGTCGTTAGTATCCTGAATTTCCCGATGCTGAAAGATTGGCTCATTGTAAATGCTTGCAAGAATGGATGCAATTGCCGGTTTACAGATTTCACAACCATTACCTTGTCCGGCACTGGCGAGCACTTCACTGAATGACTTGAATTGCTTCACTTTCACAAGCTGGAAAATTTCTTGCCTCGAATATTTGAAATGTTCACAAAGATATTTCGAGACTGTCTTCCCTTGCTTCTTCAATTCCTTTATTAAAATTGAATTCATCTGCTGGACACACCCACCACAATTAGTGCCTGCCTTTGTTGTGGATTTCAGAGAGGAAATGTCGAAACATTCTTTTTCCTTGATTGCGTTAATCAGTTGGCCTTTCGAGATATTATTGCAAGAGCAAATCTTTGCATCGTCTGGGAGCATATCCGAATCCGAAATATTTTCAACGGAAACAGATCCTACAATCAGCGTTTCAGGCTCATCAGGTATCTGAATTTTATTCAAGTAATGATTCAATAGATTTCCATAGGACTTGGTGTCTCCAATGAGAATCCCCCCGAGAAGAAACTTTCCGTCCGGGGAAATATTCACCCTTTTGTAAACTCCTTTTTTCGGATTTCTGAAAACTATAGGCAAATGCTCTGCATCGCCTAACGCATCTCCGAAAGATGCCGCCTCTACCCCGATGAGCTTCAGCTTGGCGGAAAGATCCGAGCCAGTAAATTTCTTTGGCTTTGAACCAAACCCGCAGAGATTGAACGCAAGAGTATCAGCCATATCGTATCCAGGGGCCACCAAACCATACGTTATTTGCTTGTGCAGAGCGACTTCGCCTATCGCATAAATTCCGTAATAATTTGTGTGAAGATTATCATCGATGATTACTCCTCCATGACTCCCCGTTAAAATACCGCTTTTCTCTGCAAGTTCGTCTCTTGGGCGAATGCCTGCCGAAACAATCAATAAATCCGCTTCCAGAATTTTTCCATCTTCGAATTCAATTCCTTCCACTTTTTTATTCCCACAGATACTTTTCGTTTTTGCGCTCAGGTGAATAACCACTCCAAGTTTTTCAATTTGGGATTGAAGAATGGATGAAGCTTGCTCATCGAGCTGTCTTGGCATGAGCCTTGGAGCCGATTCGATCACGTGAACTTCCTTGCCTAGATCCAGAAGAGCTTTTGCCGCCTCAAGCCCCAATAATCCGCCACCCAATACGGCACCAACTTGCACACCCTTGGAATATTCCCTCAACTCCTCCAAATCTTCTATAGTTCTATAAACAAATATTCCGTTCTTTTTGATCCCTTGAATATCAGGGACAAATGGAAAAGAGCCTGTTGCAATGACGCACTCGTCAAAGCTTTTCTCAAGACTCGTCGTATACACTTTTCTCTTTATCGGATCAATGGAAATTACCGGGTGAGCCAACAAAAGCTCTATCCCGTTTTTTCTGTACCAATCGGATCCGCTTAAATATAAACCTTCCGAAGTTTTTTCCCCGAAAAACTCGGAAAGATGAACCCGGTCATAAGCCCTCCTGGGTTCTTCACCGAAAATCGTAATTTCAAAGCGGTCAAGTCCGCCATATTCCACAAGCTTTTCAGCAAACCTGTGGGAAACCATTCCGTTGCCTATTACTACTAAATTCCTTTTTGCCATCTCACACCTGCCTTGATACTAATCTGTGATTGCAAAAACTGTGCCAAAATTTCCAAAAAGAAATACAGCCCAATATATAAGCAAATTATACCGAAAGTAACAGTTGAAAATTAAGGTGCTTCTTTTATGGGCAATATTGAATTTGAAAAGCCTGTTATTTAAGCAAAAACTGGGCTGTAAATTGAAATTTCGTCGAAGTTAGGTGGAGTTCCATCTAAAAATCAATGATTCAGATAATTTTCAATTTCAGGCTGGAATCTCGATAATAGCTTTTCGTAAATGGGTTTTTTGAAATGAACGATTTTTTCCAGGCATTCTTGAAACGACATAAATTGGACACTTAGAAATTCTCTTTCGAATAAATCGAGTTTGCAGTCGGTAGCTTTTCCATCCCAGAAAATCAAAAACCACTTCTGGGTTTGTCCCCGATATTTCTTGAGAGACCTGTGGAGGGTGAGCCCTTTCGGAAAGTCATAATTGATCCATTCCGGGTATTCAAAAATGATTTTTCCATCTTCGATACCGACCTCTTCGTGCAACTCTCTCATTGCCGCATTCCTTGGATCTTCTGCCTCATCAATCCCGCCTTGAGGAAACTGCCAGGCATTTTTGAATTGGACTCTTTCTCCTGCAAGCACTTCTCCCTTGGAATTAAACACAACCATTCCGACATTTTTTCTGTAAGGTTTCGGCATTTTAATCCAGTTCTTTTTTCTCGAATAGAATCGCAAGCGTTGTCCATATCGCTAAAATCCAGACGGATACTTGAATCAATGCATAGTAACCCAGGTAGTGAGTTTGCGCGACCGATTTTGCAACATGGGAGCTTGCCTGAAAAAATACTGTCCCAAATTGGGGTAGAACCCAATAAAGAATTTCCAGAATCGCTTTTTTTGGAGGGGCAAGTTCGAGCGACTGACTGATCGTGGAGTCGTAAATTGGAATATTGATAAGCGTTGTGACGACGACAACAGCGAGGGATAAGAATATTCCTGCGATTTTATTCAACTGGATCGTGAGGAATATCACCAAACTGATGAGTAGGATGAAATCCAGAAGCATAATTCCCAAAGCCAACCACAGGTTCATTTCGAATTTTCCGGATTTTGCCAGAGTGAGCAGATTTTGTATGAATAGAAAAATCGTGGCATTGCAGAATACCAATAGGAATATGCCAAAAAATTTACCCAGAAGATACGTTAGTCGCGATACGGGCTTCGAAAGGATCATTATATAAGTCTTATTTTCGAGTTCATCCGAAATTAGTCCGGCAGTCATCAGTCCTGAAATTGCCATGCTCCAGAAAGAAATCAGTAAAAATATTATGTATGTTCCGAAAGAGGAAACATCTTTTTCTTCCCCATTAGCATTCATTTTTACAGAAGAAGGTTCGCAGAGAAAATTCAACAATAGAAAAATCCCGGAAGTGAAAATGATTACCAGAACGAATTTCTTGCGAAGAGCTTCTCTTAACGTAAGCAAAGATATGGTTAGAATTCCTCTAAAGGAAATTGAAAAATTATTCAGCATTTTTTTCTTCTCCAGTCAGACGAATAAATATCTCTTCTAAGTTTTCGCTCAGTCTTTCGTATTTCAAGATATTCCCGCCCTTTTCTACAATAGATTTTGGGATGGATTTCAGTTCGATTTCAGGCTTCGGAACAAAGCGATAGAAGTTTTTGTCCATTTGAATTTCAACGGAAATTTCATTTAGGAATTTCTCCACAGAGGGGGTTTCCTCTTCGAGGGCCAGTTCGATCTGATCCTTATTCTTTGTGAGATCATTAACTGAGCCCAAAGCAACCAGTTTTCCAAAATTCAGAATTGCTACCCTGTCACAAAATTTTTCTATTTCGGAAAGCCTGTGGGTATTTATAAATACTGTCGCCTTTCGTTCTTTCTTTTCAGCTTGAATCAATTCTCTCATTTCTTTCAAACCTATCGGATCCAATCCACTCCCAGGTTCATCAAGCAAAAACAATTCCGGTTCGTGCAGAAGCGCTTGTGCAAATCCTAGTCGCTGGGTCATCCCTTTCGAAAAAGTTCCAACCTTCACATCTTTTTTGTCCGACAATCCGACTTTTTCCAGCATGATTTTGGCGCGTGACTCTATGGTTTTCGGATCCATTTCATACAAATTTCCACACAATCTGAGAAATTCCATTGCTGTCAAAAAAGGGTGAATATTCACTTTTTCCGGGAGATATCCCAGTCTTCTCTTAAGCTTTACGGAAATCTCTTCCCCGAATATTCGGATAGTCCCGAAATCCGGTTTGGTAAATCCAAGTATGGATTTGATAAGGGTTGTTTTCCCAGCGCCATTCGGCCCCAAGAATCCAAATATCTCCCCTTTTGGAATTTTTAGATCAATTCCTTTCAGAGCATTCACATTTTCATAGCTTTTTCGAACGTCTTTTGTTTCTATTGCAAATTCGGTCATAATACTTGTCCTAGCGCAATTTTAAAGAAAAGCCTAAATTTTAATAGTGAAAAAAAACCAATTTTAGAAACTGTCTAAAGAGTATGAAGATCATAATTGCCCGACACGGTGAGGCTGAAAGAGACTCCTCTACCGGTTTGGATAAAGACAGGATTTTAACTGAAAAAGGGATTGCCGACATTAAGAAGATGGCGGATTTTATCAGAGAAAGCCCTTTGAAGGTGAGTCATATCTACTATAGTCCTTACAAGAGGACCGAAATGACAGCAGATATTTTTGCTCAGGAGCTTGGCGTTACAGACGTCCTCCCAAGTGACAGGCTACTTCCTTCAGAAAATTATCTGGAGATATGCCATGATCTAGATCATTTTTCAAATTCAGAAACTATTTTACTCATTGGGCATAGTCCGGATGTAAGCTATTTCTCTTCGAAATTGATTAGCCCTTCCAATTGTCTCTCGGCATGTTCTCCATCATTTGTGTTCAGCCCTGGGACTACAGTTGCGATGAATATTGCAAAAGAAAATTTTATGAAAGGACAGATCATTTGGATAATTTCTCCCGAATATCTTTCCGAAACAAAAAAAGAGCATCAGGTAGTCCAATAGTATCCAATAAGAATTTCATGGAGGCTCACATTTCTTCCCTGATTACCAGGAAGGCCC
>CAYTEA010000038.1:0-20682 GCA_964436695.1 uncultured Leptospiraceae bacterium | reverse complement strand
AACGATATCTCACCAAAATGTATAAGCGAACAAAAGTAATCCGGAAAACTTCGGAAGGAGATAATCAGAGTTCTTCTGTTAAATAAATTACATCGGCTAAAGTCGAGTAATCTTTTTCAAGAGTAAAATTTTTTCCTTTCTTGAACATAGAAATTGTTGTCACTTTCAAACCCATTTTTCTTAGTCTATACGTTATACCCAGTCCATCATCACTATGAAATCTTCCATTTATGTGAATGACTCTTATTTTCTCAGATTTGCATTCTTTTATGATTGAGTCAGCCATGGATGCATCCCATAGCCCTTGAGCATGAAAAAGATTCAGCTTATCAGAATTATGACCATGCAATTCCAGGTTCTTAAACAGTTTTGTTTCATAATCCGGTGTTAAATATTCTTTGACAGAAAAAAGTGGTGGTAGATATTTTTTTGACTGTTCAGGGAGACTCCATAATTCTTCCAGTCCCTTTCTGGATACCAAATTCGCATATCGTCTCGGTGTATTAGATGCTAGAACCCGAATTTGATTTTCTTTTGCAAATTGAACAATCGAACCATAGGCAGAATGCAGAGCCGACCAACCTCTGATTTCTCGGATAAAAGTTTTTTCTTCGATGAAATTAGAAAGAAATTCATCCAAAATCGTCTGCTGATCCCTTTCAATCATTTCTAGTGACAAAGAAAATTTGAATTTTCCGGCAAGAAATTTTATGAGTTTGGCTTTTTCAATATGGCCGACTTTGTCATCGTGCTCTTCACCAATCAACAAAACATCGCTATTTGAAAATTTTTCCCCAATTTCAGAAAAACTAATTCTAAGTTTTGATTTTGTGTCCAGAATATAAGGAAATTCACTTTCTGCAGAAGTAGAAAATGAAATTAATATTGAGATGAAAAAACTTAAAAGTTTACTCATGCAAAAAAGCCGGGAATCAATCCCGGCTTGTATAATAATTGAAAGAGTAATCTATTTAACTAAGGTGTTACAGAGATTACTTCGTCTCTGTTAACCAAATTTACAATATGTTTATATTCTGCAGAATTCTTACCGTATTTCAGTTCGGTTGCTCTCAGTAAATGAACATTCTTTTTGTATCTGAATTTAAACATCTGATCCTCAGATCCGCCACCATATTTTCTGATCATATTTTCTTCAAAAGCGTAGCAGCTTGCAAGGTATTTATGAGCAGGGTATTCTTTTTCATTATCATCAATTTCCAGATAGAGTTCAAGAATAGGGATACACTGTGGAAGATTTTGCAGGTCATATTCAGCAACAATCCAAGCTCGATAGACATCCGAAAGAAGTCTTTTGTATTCAGCCCTCTCCCTCAAGTCCGGATTTGTGATTTCATCAAGGTGATTAATTGCTTTCGTGAAATAAGAAACCGCTTGCTGTTTTGAAGTAAGTTTCTCTCTAGCAACAATTCTTTCTTCCTTTGTTTTCCGGTCGATTTTTTGCCAATACCACTTCTCATCAAGGCGTTTCTTTTCCGCTTCGTCTTTTCTGAATTGCTCAACACTTTCGCGCATCTTTAAAATCGTATTCATTCCGGATTGATAGTTTGATAGCGCTAATCTGAATTTATTGTTAGCAAAAGACTTGGACAATTGATGTAGCTCTTGAAAAGCTTTGTGGTAGCCCTTGAAGTCCGGGTTTTTCCAAAGAGCTTCGTCTTTTTGAACTTTGTCTTTCAGAGTTTTTTGCTCTGCGCTGAGTTCTTTGTCGTTATCTTCAGGAACAAGCTCACCTTTCAAAAGTTCATCTTTTGGTTGGTCGCCCGCTGGAGGATTTTGTCCTTGAGGTTGGTTGGCCTGTGCAAACAAGCCTATTACACCTAAGGAAAGAAAAATAATGAAAAATATTTTTGTCATCTTCATCTTAAACACCTTGTTATCTCTTTCAATAATTTAAAGAATAGAATATAAATCCCACTCTTCTTTAAAAAATATCGGTTTTTATCACCTTAAGATAAACCCGTCTTTAAGTAAAAATACATTTTTTGGAAAATTTATTTTATTTATAAATGGGACATAATAGCTTAATGCGCAGCAAATATAATACTGCAATAAGTTAGGCTATTTCTTTTGTGGCTATAGTATAAAAGAAAGCACATGAAATTAATCGAGCATTTGACGACAAGGGAAGGGAAATCGACCTGCCTGATATGTGGTGGGGTTGGATTTACTCTCGAGCATAATATTCCTGGATCCAAAAGCAGTGTTTTGAACATCTGCTCGTGCACATCATTGGAATGTACAAAGTGCGAATCGAAAGGAAAGCCTCCGTATCTCGCATACGACCGAGCAATCGAAAAAATGATACCGTGTTTCTGTCACAAGGCACGGGTCGAATTGAGCAAACTTGAAGAACTGATGCAAAAGTCGAATATTCCTGCAAAATACCGATACAAATTTCTCAGCGATATCGACTTAAGCGATAAAAACAACCTCACTCTTTTTGCCGCACATGATTGGGCAAATTCATTGATAATGCACTTGAACGATTTTGAATACTGGGAAAAAAACAATCAGGATAAAAAAGGAATGTATCTCTGGGGAGGCACCGGCTCTGGGAAAACTCTGCTTGCATGCGTTATACTCAACGAGTTGATATTTCGGTATGGAATAGAATGCCGTTATGTAAAAATCAATATGGATTTTTTGGATGCTCTGAAAGATACCTATCAGAGGGACAGTGAGTTTCACGGAAAAGAAAGGTCGATTTTGCTGGATTTTACGAGAGTGGATGTTCTAGTTCTGGATGATTTTGGAGTTCAAAAAGATACGGACTGGACTTTGTTGAAGCTTTATGATTTAATCGATGCACGTTACGAAGAAGAAAAACTCACTCTACTCACATCTAACTCTTCTATTGCAGATTGGAAAGAAAAAGGCTTTGGTAGAATTTACTCTAGGTTGTACGAAATGACGCGAGAGTTGCATTTGGACTGTCAAGATTATAGACTGAGGTTTCAACATGTCTCTCAGTAATGCATGTCTGATTTCTCTGGGGTCAAATATTGGAAATAAAGTTCACTACATTGATCAGGCAAAACTCCTAATTTCTCTTCATCCGGAAATTAAAATAGAAAAAGAATCCTCGCTGATCGAAACAAAGCCTCTCGAAGTCATAAATCAACCAAACTTTGTGAACACTGTCATGAAAATACGAACACACCTTTCCCCAGAGTGCCTCCTAGAGATTTTCCAGAACATAGAATTCAAGATGGGCCGTATCAAAAGATTCGACAAAGGCCCAAGAGAGATCGACATTGATTTGCTGTACTATTCAAATGTCCGAATGAATACAAGTGTCCTCACATTACCCCATCACTCGCTCTATACAAGGCCATTCATCAGCGAACTGATTAACGAAATCGGCGAGGCAAAAATTTATTCAGAAATGGAGGAGTTTGTTTATGCGTAACATTATTGACATTTTTGGAAAAAAAAAATCGGCTCGAACCCCCATTTCCGTTGTTACCTGTTACGATTATACTTTTTCAAGAATCGTATCTGAGACGGATATTGATTGCATTCTGGTAGGTGATTCGCTCGGCATGGTAATTCAGGGCCACGGAAGCACTCTCCCCGTCACTCTGGATGAAATGATTTATCACTCCAAAGCAGTTAGAAGGGGTTCCCCCGACAAGTGCATAGTCTGTGATATGCCTTTTCTTAGCTATCAGGTAAGTCTGGAAGATGCAATTCGTTCTGCCGGAAAGATCATGAAAGAAACCGATTGCGATGCCGTGAAAATCGAAGGTGGAGGAAATTATATTTCAGATCTCACGAGAAGGTTAACTCAAATAGGCATTCCAGTGATGGGGCATTTGGGATTGACTCCCCAATCTTTCCAAACTCTGGGCGGCTACAAGCTGCAAGGCAAAGAAGTCTCATCCAAAGAGAAAATGAAAGCCGACGCAATAGAACTTGAAAAAGCCGGAAATTTTTCCGTAGTGCTAGAGATGATTCCGGAGACGTTAGGCGAAGAGATCACTAAAAATTTATCCACATCTGCCACAATTGGAATCGGAGCCGGAAGAAAAGTGGACGGCCAAGTACTCGTTCTATACGACCTCCTCGGACTCGGAAAAGATTTTCATCCGAAATTCCTCAAGAAATATGAAGACCTTTACCCAGCGATTAAAACAGCTCTGGAAAATTATTCAGCCGAAGTAAAATCAAAATCGTTTCCAGAAGAAAAAAATATTTTTTGATCTCTTATATTTTAATATTTCCCATAAATAATTTTTGGAGATGTCCATTCATTATTCATGTGATGATGTGTGCAAAACCAGGCAGTAAGTTGGAATCGATCGGATAATAATGAAAAAGTATTGGAACTTTATAGCTTTATTACTGCAAGGAAACATAATCCCTGAATCAATCGCCAATTACTTTTCAAGATGGATAGCACGTCAGGATCAAGTAGCAGCATTTGCAGCCACTACAATGCAGAATTGGTTTTTTGTGGAGTTCATTTTTCTTGGCATATTTGGATTCATTACTTATTTTCCTATAACAAAAGAATTTTTCGGTCTCGATTTTTTGCCCACGATAATAAGCACTCTTCCAATGTTTGCTTTAGCTATATGGGTCGCTTGGTTAATCCACCAAGGAAAGAAAATCACTATGGTGCATTGGTTTATGATCGTTCTTGCAAATTTTTTCTTTTATTGTTTTCTAACTTTCATTATTGCAAAAGCCACTGATCATGGCGCCTCAACTTTTGGTATCTGGTTTGCATTTGTCTCAGGAATTCACGGGTACTTTCATCGCGAAAAATTGCAAGAACCTTTGCTTACATTTGGAATGATGATAGCTTTATTGTTTGGAATTTGGTTATCCTGGGGATCATTAGCTCATCTTGTAATTTTTGTTTTTCTGGGAATAACAGCTCTTTGTTCGTCCTTGATCCTTGGGAGTATCGCCATTCGCTTTGATTCAATCAAAAACTTAGAAGTAAATCTAAGAGTCCAGGAAGAGCATTTTCAGGAAAAGAAAAGGATCATGAGGGATTTGCACGATGCAGTAGGCAGCGGATTGACGCAAATTCTTTATTTGATCCGGGAAAAAGATTCTAGAAAACGAATCGGACTGGAAGAAACTGCTCAAGAGACTTTGCTGAAACTTCGTGATCTGGTTTTTCTGTTGAATAGAGAAAAGGATTTCTCTGTGTATCT
This sequence comes from uncultured Leptospiraceae bacterium, assembly GCA_964436695.1. Classification (GTDB taxonomy): domain Bacteria; phylum Spirochaetota; class Leptospiria; order Leptospirales; family Leptospiraceae; genus JABWCC01. Next base: position 15,493 of record CAYTEA010000038.1, on the reverse strand, counting down.
GATTCAGGAAATGAAAACATTTCTTGCTCGAATCAAAACAATCGGAAAATATGAAATGAACATAGATTTTCGGTATGCAAATCAATTGAATTCCAAAGATAGCTTGCACCTCTATTATATTTTTTGCGAATGTTTAACCAATATCGTTAAACATGCAAAAGCAGATCTGATTCAAATTAAGTTGGTGAGTTATGGTAAATGGGTTTTTCTGGTAATTTCGGATAACGGTATCGGGATGCAAATGACGAAAAATAATTTACAGGAAGGAACCGGGCTTTCTAACATTCGCTTTCGCATCAATGAATTGCAGGGTAAAATGAGGATTGCAAAAAAAAATGGAACAGCAATATTTTTTATGATTCCAAAAAAGATTCTGAAATAGGGCAAAATGCCCTATTGACCTAAATTTTCAATATGGTATGATGAACCTAAGCCATGAGGACGCGCGTATATATCATAGAAGATTCCCTGGATATCGCAGAAAATATTACCCATAGAATCATAAATTCCGATGACTTTACTCTTGTTGGCTTGTCCCATTCGGGAAAAGAAGGTTTGCGAGATATTTCCCAAAAAAAACCCGAACTTCTGATTTTGGATGTCGGACTCCCTGATATAAAAGGAACAGAACTAATTACCCCTCTAAAAGAGCAAATGCCTCAATTGAAAATTCTGATTTTTACGGTTTTTGAAGACGAAGAAACGATCCTTGAGGCAATTCAAAAAGGGGCTAATGGATATATCTTGAAGGAAACTCCAGAGACTTTATTTTTTGCAGAGCTAAACGTGGTAATGCTGGGTGGGGCAAGCCTTACCCCTCGAATCGCTACAAAAATCTCTGATCTGTACAATTTATCGAAGTCTGAGAGTACCAACAATGGCATTTCCGTTGAAGAGCCGTTGTCAGAAAGGCAGGAGGAGATACTGAATTTTATCGTCCTCGGATTCAGCTATAAAGAAATTGCAGACGAATTGAGCATCAGCCCTCATACCGTAAGAAGGCATATCGAAAATATTTATCAAAAACTAAATGTAAACAAACGCACCGAGGCGATTCGGAAATATCATCAAAGAATGGAAGCATAGGGCAAAATGCCCTATTTACAATTCGAAATTTTTTAAATATAATATCTTTGGTTTGAGAATATTTTCAATGAGAAATCGCGAAGCAGAACGGTTGGATAAGAATTTTATTTTCATATCAATAGGCAATAAGCCTCTAGAGGTATTATAACTTGAGTAAAAAAATAACATTCTCTATGCTATGTATGTTTGTATTAATGCCCCATATTCTATTCGCGGAAAAAGTCTTAATAAAGACGGGCGATTTGAAGGTAAACATCGGTAAAAATCTGGAATTATTTGAAGACAAATCCGGGAAAATTACTTTTGAGGATATTCGCTCAGGCAAAGAAAATGCGAATTTTAAGAAGAGCGAATCGGATGTGCCTAGTTTCGGTTACTTAAAATCTGCAATCTGGGCAAAATTTACAGTCACTAACGAAGCTGATTCAGAAATTTGGTACCTGGAACACAGCTATGCGCCGATTGACGAAATATTAGTTTATATTGAACAGAATGGAAAAGCAGAAATAATTCAATCTGGAAGGACAATTCATTTTTCCGAAAAGCAGATTAAGCAAAAGAACAATGTTTTCAGATTGCAAATTCGAAATGGTGAAACCATTCGGATTTTTTTGAGATTCCATACAATCTCTGCTATGTTGATTCCTCTAACAATCTGGAATGCTGAGGCCTTCACAGAAAATCTGAATCTGGAAAGCACAATCTGGGGATTTTATTACGGAATGTGCATCATCATGTGCCTTTATCATATTTTTCTATTTTTCGGGATCAGAGACATAACCTATCTCTATTATAGTGGCTTTATTATTGGAGGAACCGGTTTTACGGCGTCCGTCATGGGGCATGGGCATGAATTTATTTGGGGTAATTTTCCGCGGTTTTCTCCATATTCTATTCCGGTATTCTGGTTTTTTGCTGTTGCAATTTTTTCTTTTTTTACTGTCAAATTCCTAGAATTGGACAAACTCGCTCCATCTCTAAACAAAATTATTCTTGGATTTGCCACAATTTGGGTAGTATTCCTGTTTGCGATCTTTTTACCGATCGATATTAGTTTAGTTTCCAGAATGCTTCCAATATTTGCAATACTCACGTTTCCCTTTGTAATTGCAGGGGGATTTCGCGCCATGCAAAATGGGTTTAAGCCTGCCCGTTTGTATCTATTGGCATTTGCATCTTACCTTCTGGGGGGGATGATTTATGCGATCAAAGCAATAGGTTGGCTCCCCCACAATATTTTTACAAATTACATAATGCAAATCGGAAATATTGGAGACTTTCTTTTACTTAGCTTTGCACTCGCAGACAAATGGAACCAGATGAAAGAAGAGAAAGAAGCCATTCAAAGAGAATCAGCGAAAAACAAAGAAGCTCTAGCCAATTCACATGCTCGATTTATACCAGCAGAGGTATTCACTTTGATTGGAAAAAATTCGGTCATTGAGGTCTCCTTGGGAGATGCAACGCAAACGGAAATTACCGTTCTATTTTCAGACATTCGGTCTTTCACTGCGCTATCGGAAACGATGAGTCCTTCAGAAAATTTTGAATTTCTGAATGCGCTCATGAAAAGAACCGGACCGGTAATCCGCCAAAACAATGGGTTCATAGACAAATATATCGGAGATAGTATTATGGCAATTTTTCCGAAAAGTCCGGAAGATGCCTTAAATGCGGGAATTCAGATGAAGCAAAATCTTTTTGCATACAATCTCCGTAGAAAAGCAAAAGGGCTTTCAGAACTCAAAATCGGAATCGGAATCAACACTGGCAAAGTTATAATGGGGACTATTGGAGAAGAGGAAAGAATGGATGCTACTGTGATTTCAGATGCAGTAAATCTCGCTTCCCGAATTGAGGGATTGACGAAACAATTCGAAACGACTATACTCATTTCTGAACAGACTTTATTTCGACTTACCGATCCATCAAAATACAAATACAGAATGTTGGATCAAGTTCATGTGAAGGGAAAACAAGAACCGGTTGCAATTTTCGAAATTTTTGACGGAGACCCTCCCGAAGAATTCAGCATGAAGTGTGTCATGCAGAGAAGTTTTGAGCACGCGGTACAGAATTTTCAGAATAAAATGTACCCGGATGCTATAAAAATATTTCGTAAAATACTCGATGTGAACCCATCTGATACTCAGGCTAAAATTTACCTGGAAAGGTCGGAAAGATATATTGTGCTGGAAAATCGACCTTATCCGAATAACAAGATTCAGGATGCAGTACTATAACTAAAGAAGAGTCCTGAAGACCGCACCTAGCCGGATTTTTTCATGATGAGAAAACTAATGTCGTCTAACGTATGAATTTCCTTGACTTTGGAAAGCACTTCACCTTGAATCTCATTCGGAGATTTTTCACCGTAAATTTTCAGGATTTCCATTAGTCCATCCACTCCAAATTCCCGCCCATCTTCAAAGACTCCTTCAGTAATGCCGTCCGTGTAAACCATCAGTACATCCCCGTCTTTCATCATAAATTTTTTGTTCTGAATCAGTTTGTCCTTATCCTCCGCTAAATTTCCTAAGCCGATCCAGATTCCCTCAGTTTCCAAACGATCGACAGTTTTCGTTTCATGCCGATAAACCAGAATATCCTGGTGTTGCCCGGAATAGGTAAACAAACCGTTCTTGTTGAAATTCAAAATCGTGATTGTCATATATTTGTATTGCTGCCGTGTTATCTTTCGGATATTTTCCTCGATACCTACAATCAGCATCTTTAGCAAATCCGCAGGCGAAAATTTTTCTTTTTTGGACAACAACAGATGAATTGAGGTTTGCACCATCATCATCACAAGCCCTGACAAAATTCCATGACCAGAAACATCTCCCACAACTAGCCAGTCTTTATCGGTTCCATTGATTACATCGTAATAATCCCCTCCGACAGATTCTGAAGGTTTCATATAAGAACTAATTTCATAACCAACGCTTTTGGGCTCGGAAGGAATTAACGACATTTGAATCCCGGCAGTGATTTCCATCTCCTTTTCGAGTTTTGCAGAATCCTGCCTCTGGGAAATCAATCTCGCATTATCGATAGAAATTGCTGCCTGCGTGGACAACACGGAGAGGAGTTTAATTCTTTCCTGAGTAAATGCGTTTGCAGTTAAATTATTTTCGAGATACAAAATTCCGGACATTCTTCTCTTGTAAATAATCGGCGCACAAATTACAGACCTTGCTGCACTTTCTACGATGTACGGATCTTGGATAAACATTCCGGTTTTACAAGCATCCGAAAGAATAACATTCTCTTTTGTTTTCAAAACATAATTTACTATTGTGACCGGCACTTGATTGGATCCTTCAACCGGTATGGACTCCTGAACATTAACTTTCTTTCCGGAATAAGCAGAAGCCTCGATGAAGAGCTTTCCTTTCTTTTCCAATATCAAATGCCCTTTTTGCGCTCCGGCATTTTCCATCGACATCATCAGAATTTTTTCCAACAGCACATTCAGATCTATCTCGCTGGACAGTACGTGAGAAAATTTCATGATAGTTGAAAAATCAAGATCGGTAGAAAATGCCTGTGATGCAGTTGAGTCTGAACTGATAGTACTTTGGGTATGAGTGTGGTCACGGTCATACCTAGGCAGTATTGATGCATAAAGCGAATCAAATTGATTCAGTATCCCACCTGCCCCCCACTTATTATAGCAGGCTCTTGCTTGAGAAAGATACATTTTTGCATTGTCTTTTAATTTCAATCTTAAATAAAAATTCCCTGCAAGTTCATAAGCCAGCGCTTCATCTTGAATGAAAAGATTTTCCCGCGCCCCCTGTATGGCTTTCTCATACAAAAAGATTGCTTCTTGTATTTTTCCATTCTTTTGCGCAATCTCAGCTTCGATCAAATCTGCTTTATGCGCGTAATTCGCTGGAGCAAATTTTGCACATGTTTTGATTTTAGCCAGATTCTTTTTTACTATACGCAAATGTTTGAATTTTCCGAAACGTCCGATGTTTTCCTTTCGAACCAGCGCAAGCCGTGCAAGAGAGTCGTAAAAATAAAATACTTCCAATGCGAATACACTCAAGCCTCCATCGGTGGTTTTATGGTTTTTATCTCCGTAATCAATGGCTTTCAGCAAATCTCCAAAAAAATAATTTAGAGTCAGTCCATTCAGATACAAATGAAAAAGGCTTGTCCGGTCATTTTGCGCAATATAACTCGTTAGCATCACATCTTCATCAAAAAGTGAACCCTGAATTTTTCCAGTGAACGGTTCATGTCCTGAAAGTACCGCGATTACCTGCCGATAGTTTCCGATTACCTGTAGATCTGTTTCTTGTTTCAGCTCCGATGCCGCATCAGCGTATTTTTCCGTTTCTCTCGCTGCTTCCTCAAGGTCAATCCCTGCAAGAAATAAGTAGTAGCTATAAACTAACGCAGCGTGTGAAGCAAATTCAATATCACCCACATGAAGCGCGTTGGTGTATGCGTCTGCCAGGGGGATAAGCGTTGATCTTATATGAGCGATCCAAGGACGAATGAATGTATTATAAACAAAATAAGTTCTGGGCTTTTGTTCCACTGCATTCAATTTCTCGACCAGAGAAATTGCGGATTTTCCCATTTTGTCGGCAAATCTAAAAAAACCTAAGGACGCCAAAATTAAACCAAGGCCTGCATAGTTATAGGGTGAATAGCTGGAATTCCCTTTTTTCAGCGAAAGGCTCACCACCTTCAAAATGAGCAGAGGCAGCAACTCCGGCTTTGCCCAGTAAGCAGGAGAATTGATGCTCGAAATAATGCGGATTGCAGAAAGAATTTTCGGATCATTTAAAATAGTCATATCGGCAATATTATCTTTTCGCAATTTCGTTCGGATTTTCACTTTGATCAAGGCTACTAACGCATGAACAGGGCCTGGTTTTTTGGGAAATTTAACCCCCAGCTGACGAAGAATATCCAGCCCGGTATCGACAGCTCCATTCAAATCATGCTTGGCAATCAAAGTTTTGATTTTAATTTCATATACACGTATTTTATCAAGAATAGAGCGCGATTTTTGCAGGATGATTTCCGACAACCGCTCCATCTCGTCGTATTTCAAGCAGAGATACGAAGCCTCTGCGGCATATATGGAAAGTTCATACGTTAGTTGATAGCGCTTTTCCCAGGAGTCTTTCTCCGACTCCAGCAGCGCCAATCCATTTTTCAGATAATGGAATGCGCTTTGGTAAGCGGCTGAATTCAGGGCTTTTTTTCCCGCCATCAAATTGATTTCAATTATTCTTTGCTTTTCGGCTTCGTTGCTGAAACTTGCCGCAGAATGATTGAGTTGGTCTGCGATATAGAAAATCCTTTCTTTGATTTCCTCATCCGATGAGGTCAAAAGGCTCAATTGCCCGATTTTTTTGTGTAGCTCAACTTTTTCGTTTTCCTTTAGAAGCGAATATGCAGCTTCCTGTATCCTGTCGTGCAAAAACTTAAAAGTGTTTCCTGTCGAATAAATCAATCCTTCCGTAACAGCTTCATTCAGAATATCCAGAGTCTCTTCGTAGGTTTTTTCATAGACCGGAATCAACTGCTCCAGGTCGAACCGATTTCCGATGCAAGAGCAAAGCTTCAATAATTCCTGAAGAGGAACTGACAGCTTTGAAATTTTTTCTGCCATGAGATCGACAACATTTTCCGTAACCTCTTTGGAACGAATCCTTTGAAAATCCCAAACCCATCCTTTATTTTGCGTAAAGGAAACAATTGTTTCCTCATACATGGATTTTATAAATTGATTCAGAAAGAAAGGATTTCCCCTGGTTTTCTCAAACAGAATTTTTCCGATTTCTTTTATATGTTCCGTATTCTTGCCAGTTAAATGCTCAAGGAATTCTATTATTTTTTCTGTATTTAGGGATTCCAGATGGATGTGATTGATTTTCGTTTTCTGTTTTTTCAAATCATCCACTAAAATCATAAAGGGGTGGGAGTCTTTTACTTCATTATCGCGGTAGGAAAAGATCAGAAAGAAATTGTGCAGAGTCTTGTCCAATAAAAGTGTCTTTACCAATTGAAGGCTAGGCTGGTCTGCCCATTGCATATCATCCAAAAACAATGTCAGAGGATTTTCCCTACGAGAAAAAACTTTCACAAAATTTACGAATGTGTAATTAAATCGGTTTTGCGATTCCTCTGGGCTTAGATCCACCGCGGAAATTTGCTTCCCCGTAATCAGTTCGAGTTCTGGGATAACACGTATAATGATTTCAACGTTAGTTCCGATTGAATTTAGTATCCTGTTTCTCCATAACTCGATTCGTTCTTCGCTCTCGGATAAAATCTGGCGAATTAGACTTTGGAACGCCTGCAGAATAGAGCTAAATGGAACATCTTTTCTCAATTGATCATATTTCCCGGAAATAAAATAGCCACGGGATTTTACTATTGGTTTATGGATTTCATTAACTACTCGCGATTTTCCGATACCCGGCACGCCTGAAACAAGCATCACGCGGGTCTGGCCTTCTGTAACCTTCGAATAACTTCTCATTAACTCCGCGATTTCATTATCCCTACCGAAAATTTTTTGCGGCAGCACAAACCGATCTGATATATCCAGAAATCCCGGTTGAAAATCAGGATCGGCATTTTTTTCTTTCAACTGCTCAAACGAATATTCCAGCTCATTCTTCAAACCGTATGCGCTCTGATATCTGTCTTCCGGAGATTTCGACAATAACTTTTGAATAATCCTGGAGACAGAAACCGGAATGGATTTATCCAGCTCGTGCAGCATTACGGGTTCTTTGGCAATATGAGAGTATATAAGATCCAACGGATCTTTGGATGAAAACGGAAGGCGTCCCGACAAGACTTCATAAAAAGTAACGCCCAAAGAATACAAATCCGTTCTGTAATCTACGGATAAATTCATTCTGCCAGTTTGCTCGGGAGAAATATAAGGCAGGGTGCCTTCAATAGTCTTCGGGTGGTATATCTCTCTGATTTCTTCGTTCAAAATAGTTGAGATGCCGAAATCGGTAATTTTAGCGGTAGAGATTTTCCCTTTTTTTCCATTAACAATTATATTCTGAGGTTTAATATCTTTGTGAACAATATTCTGGCTATGGATAGCGGATAACGTATCAGAAAGCTGAATTGCTGTAGGGAGGAAATCAATTGCTTTCAGCGTTTTTTTTTCGAGAAATTCTTTCAGGGAAACTCCACCGGTATCCTCAAGAATCAGAGCTACCGAATCTTCATGTTGAACGATACCTAGATTCCGGATGATTCCTTGCGCTGGAAGATTTTGGACAAGTTTGGTTTCTTGCTTTAGTCTGGCGATATCCAGCGCAGAAGAAAAATTTCTCTTGAGGATTTTTAGAATTACTTTTCCCGATTGATCGTCTTTTTTAGCCCGAAATACAACTGATCGGTGAGATTCAGCTAGCTTTTCCAATAGGACATAATTTCCGAATAATTCAGTAGTTTCAACCATACCAAGGGACCAATGGTACAAAGTTCATTTTGTCATATTCCTATCAAGGAAAATCCGACAGAAAATCACTTGACCTCGAAGCCAAAGTTTCTCACAGAATATGTAACCGGAAAATAATGAATCATCGGCTCAAAGAAAAATACAAGAAAATTCAATTAACGTTTACTTTGGTTAAAAGAGACTATGCTTTGCAATATGCTGGCAGTTTTTTCGGAATTGTTTGGATTTTCATCCAAAATTTAAGCCAGATTTTGGTTTATTCATTTGCAATTTTTATCTTTCGAAATGAATCCTCGCAAAAATTTCTCCCATCGCTTTTCAGTGGCCTTTTATTCTGGCTTCCTTTACAAGAAATGTTTATCAGGGGAACAACGATTTTAAGCGATAACCGGAACCTGATCAAGAGATCATCTCTTGGTCTCGATGTTTTTTTAAATATACCCTTCTACCAGATGCTCATCCACTTTGCAATTACCTCTCTCCCGATTTTCGCTTTTTTGTATTATTTCTCAAAGCTAAACCTCAAGTTTTTTCTGCTTAGTTTCGTGCTAATCTTCTTTTGCGGAAAGTTTATTCAGTTGTTGATTTCTTATTTGGCAAGAGCAAATATTATTCTCAAAGATATAACCCCGGTGGTTCGCCTAACGTCCCTTGGATTTTTCTGGACACTCCCGATCATGTATAACTCGGTGAATTCACCCATACTGGAAACAATAAATGCTTTCAACCCATTGAGCGTTCCACTGGACTTATTTTGTTATCTCATTCTAACAGACCATACGCTTCAATTTAGTCCTTTAATTTTTGTCCCGTTCTTAGTAATTTTTCTGACTATTCGATTTCTCTCTGAAAAAAAATTTCATCAAATCGTTTTGGATCACCTTTGATTAAAGTTAGAAATTTAACGAAAAACTACATTGGCTTTTCCGGTCCAACGGATAGAATTCGGAACGCGCTAAGCTTCGGTTTTTTCGGAGGAAAAATTTCATTCAAGGCTCTGGACTCGGTTTCATTTGATTTGGGAAGTGGAGAAATTGTTGGAGTCATCGGCAGAAACGGAGCCGGAAAATCAACCCTACTAAAAATTCTCACCGGAGTTTCAGACTATCACTCCGGTGAAATAACAACTGTGGGAAGCATCCGATCAATTCTAGAGCTGGGAGTCGGGTTTAATCCAGAATTATCCGGCATGGAAAATATTTATTACAACGGGATCGTCATCGGTTATTCGACTATCGAATTGGAATCACTAATCGACGAAATTTTTTCTTTTGCAGGAGTTTCCGAATTCAAGAATGTCCCACTAAAAAATTATTCAACCGGGATGATTATGAGGCTTGGATTTTCTCTGGCAACTGCAATCAGACCTGATATTTTGCTTGTTGATGAAGCCCTCGCTGTTGGCGATGCCACCTTCCAGCAGAAGTGCTTGAATCGATTTGAAGAATTTAGAAAAAATGGAACTTCTATTCTGATTGTAAGCCACGATATAAATCTGCTACGGAGCCTTTCCAGCAGAATTCTGATTCTGGAAAAAGGTTCATTGATCTATGATGGAAATCCTGTTGATGCAGTCAGGAAATATATGCAGATAATTGGTAAACATTCTTTCGGCGATACCGAAAAAGCTTTTGATTCAAGCGAATGGGTTCAATCCTATTCGGTGTCACTCCTTTCCGGCGAGCAAATTAATCCAGCTATTATTGCAGTGGGAGCTAACGCACTACTCCGGATTGAAGTAAAATTCAAAATGAGCATTCCAAAATTGACGATTGGATTTCATATTGATGACTCCAGAGGGATTCGTGTTTACGGCTGTAACACCCACCACCTGAACGGAGATATATCTCTAGTGGACAAGGACTCTGTTGTCTCTGCCGAATTCGAATTTCCCTTAAATCTTGCGAGCGGCAAATATTCTGTGGGAATTGCCCTCCACGAAGGCGACAATCATACCAATCATTGTTATCTCTGGGAAGATGGAATTTTGAATTTTGAACTAGAGAGAACGGATACCCCGAAATTTGACGGAATTTCCTATTTGCCGACAAAGCTTTTCATAAAGAAAAAGTAGTTTATCCCAGAATTTTTTTTTTTAATCTGACAAAAGAATAGTCTGAATATGATTTTCGGGCTTATAAAATTTCTAGAAATTCGAGGAAAACATGAAAGTATGCGTAATTGGAAGCGGCTATGTCGGCCTTGTTGCCGGAGCCTGTTTTGCAGAATACGGAAATCATATTATCTGTGTTGATAAAGACGAAAAAAAAATCGCAGACCTGAAAAAAGGAATTATCCCGATTTTTGAACCAGGCCTTTCCGAGCTTGTTATAAAAAATCAGAAAGAAGAAAGATTATTTTTTACCACTTCAACGAAAGAAGGTGTGGAAAAGTCAGATTTCGTATTTATTGCCGTAGGAACTCCAACGGGAGCGGAAGGAGAGGCTGATCTTTCCATGGTGCTTTCCGTTGCAAAGGAAATCGGAAAGAATATGAATGGTTACAAAATTATCGTGGATAAATCAACAGTCCCGGTGGGAACCGCCGAAAAAGTAAAAGCTGTTGTTGCCCAGGAAACAAAGCATTCATTTGATGTGGTTTCCAATCCTGAATTTCTGAAAGAAGGAGCAGCAATCGAAGACTTCATGCGCCCGGAAAGAGTAGTCATCGGAGCAGATTCGGAAAAAGCGGGAAAACTCATGAAAGAATTGTACGAGCCTTTTGTGCTGAACGGGAATCCGATTATTCTAATGGGCGTTAAATCAGCCGAGATAACAAAATATGCCTGCAATGCCTTTCTTGCAACAAAAATCTCTTTTGCAAACGAAATTGCAAATCTCTGCGATACGGTAGGCGCGAACTACGAAGATGTTCGAGTGGGAATGGGAACTGATTCAAGGATCGGCAGAAAATTTCTTTATGCAGGGATCGGTTACGGGGGGTCGTGCTTTCCGAAAGATGTCCGGGCGCTTTTAAAGACTTCTAAGGATGTCGGCTCTCCGCTGCAGATTATCCAAAGTGTTGAAGATGTGAATGAAAAGCAAAAGCTGAGAATTTTCGATAAAATCAAAAAACATTTCGGAAATGAGACATTGAAAGGAAAAATTTTCGGAATCTGGGGCCTCGCATTTAAACCGGGCACTGACGACATGCGTGAGGCGCCATCGATTCCTTTGATTGATGCTTTACACAAAGAGGGAGCAATAATTCAGGTGTTCGACCCGGCAGCCCACGAAACCTCAAAAATGTATTTTAAAGACAAAGTAAAATACTGCAATCTTCCATACGATGCGTTAGACGGAGCCGATGCTATGATGCTCTTGACCGAGTGGAGAGAATTCCGCGAACCCGATTTTGACAAGATAAAAAAACTGATGAAAACCCCTTTGATTTTCGATGGTCGGAACCAGTATAAGAAAGACCTGATGAAAAGGCTCGGGTTTACCTGCTATTCGATAGGGGTTAACTAAGTTTTTTCGACTACACCTTATAAATCACATCCATATACTTTTTCAATAGATCGCCTATCGCACTTCTGATAGGCAATGTTCCAGCCATACCGTACACTGGAGCCATCCCTCCTTTTTCGGAAGGGTTCGCTTTTACATAACGCACCGAGTCTTTGAGGTCTGTGAGGAACCTTTTAGTCACTCCGGGTTGCGCGTGACGCAGAGTTGTGCATATATGCACGCACGCCGGCCTGTGAAGCCCATTAAGGCTCCACCCTTTTTTACTCATCTGGTCAAGTACCCTGTAAATATCCAATTCATCAGACGCAAAAGCAATTATCCATAGTGGTTCGCCGAGAATTTTCAATTCAGGAATTTCTCTGATTCCTTTTTTGATTTCACTTGCAGCTTTTATTATTTTTCGCACGGATTCCAGATACCCTTTTTCCCCAATGGAAACCATTGCTGCCCAGCATGCAGCAGAGAGGCCGCCAGGCCGCGATCCCGCCATCGTCGGAGAAAAGTACAGTCCACCAGGCCAGTCTGTCACTGTGAAATATTGGTACTGCCGGAGGGCTTTTCCTCGATAAAGTACAACCGATGTTCCTTTTGCGGCATACCCGAATTTGTGAGTATCGGCGGACATGCTTGTGACTCCAGGCAAACGAAAATCAAACTCAGGCACCTTTTCGCCTAACGCTTCAGCAAATGGTAGAACAAATCCACCCAGACAACAATCAGTATGAAAACCGATTTTGCGCTCCATGGCCAATTCGCTCATTTCTTTAATCGGATCTATTATTCCGTGGGGGAAGTTAGGGGCCGACCCAATGATTGCAATTGTGTTTCCAGTGATAGCATTTTTTATCGAGGGGATATCCGCCCTGAAATCTTTTCCGATAGGAGTGCGAATTAACTTTATTCCGAAATAGCCCGCGGCTTTGTCGAATGCAGTATGAGCTGTAACCGGTGCGATAATTTCTCCTTTCCGGATTCCCTTTTCATTTCTTGCCCTGTCTCTGTAGGTTTTCATCGCAAGGAGTATACTCTCGGTTCCGCCTGACGTCACAGAACCGCAAATATCCATTTCCTGTGCCTGATTTTTTGAGAGCATATTTGCTGTCATTGATATGATTTCTGCTTCAAACTTTGCAGAGCTTGGAAAAATATCCGAGTGAAGCGGATTTGCCTGGGAGTGAAGATTGTAAACCTGATTCAAAAAATCAATGTGCTGGCTGTCTCCGTGATAAATTCCTCCGGATACATACCCTTTTTCCCAACGGTTTTTTTCCGTTTCAAACATGGAGCGGATATCTTTTAATACTGCTTTTTTTTCTCGCCCCTTCTTGGGTAGACTGAAATGTTTTTCAAAGCTAGAACTGTAAGGTTTAAGCGAATGCTCCATATCAGCGAGAAGTTCGTCGTATTCTTTTTCAATTTTTTTTTGAACTGCTGGAAGTTTTCGTAAATAAGGATCTAGTATCCTTGCGATACCCGGATGTTTTTCTAAAAATTTAATGACCTTTTCCATAATCGTTACTGGTTCAATCTCCTGAAAATTGATTTATTTCTATCATATATTTGCAAAAACTCTTTGAATAATTTATCATAAACCCTCCGGTTCTTTTCAATCGGCTCGAAAATTGTATCAATTTGTATATTCTCCGAAATATTCTCAAAAGAATTCCAGCCCATACCAACGGATGCAATCAAACCTGCTCCACGGACGTTAGCTTCCACTGGGTCTTTCACTCTTCTCATCGGACGCTCAATTACGTCGGCAAGAATCTGACACCATAAATCCGATCTGGCTCCCCCTCCGATAACATTCAAGTGTTGCATTTTTTTTCCGCTGAATTTTTCAACGTAAAGAAAAAGCCATTTCAGATTAAATGCAACCCCTTCCATGATTGACCGAATCATATCGGCGCGATTGTTATGCAGTCCAAGATTGAAAAATCCTCCTCTTACATAAGGGTCTTCTACTGGAGTTCTTTCCCCGGCAAGCCAGGGAGTAAAAAGTAGGCCATTTGATCCGGGAGGAGAGGTTTCGGCTAACGCATTTAGTTTTCCATAAACATCATTCGGCTTTTTTGTATTGAGGATATCTCTTGGAAATAGAATGTGATTCGCCAGAAATCTGAGGCATTCACCTGTCGTTTCCTGCTCATTCGCAATGAAATATCTTCCCGGAATCGGCGAAGGCAATGACGCCATGTTATGAAATATATCAGTCTTCTTGAAAGGTACATGGGCAACAATCCAAGAGGAAGTACCTACATACAAATGCCCTTCGAAATCTTTCACTGCACCGGAACCAACTGAAGCGCTATGGATATCCGGCGACCCACAAACCACTGGAACCGGGCGCAACAGGCCAAGTTCTTTTGATACGTTAGGCAGAGAAGTTCCGAGAATTTGTGTTGCGGAAATCAAGTCGGGAAGTTTTTCTCTTTCGATACCAGTCCACTTGAGAAGTTTAGAACTATAGTCTTGAGTTTTGTAGTTGCGAGTATCGGTTAACCAGTGAAGCCCGATCGAATCATAACTCGCAGCAATTTGTCCAGTTAACCAGAAATTTATATAGTCCTTGGGTTCCAGAAATTTAAAAGTCTTTTGGTAAAGCTCATGCCTCTCATGCTTGATGTATAAAAGATGTGCAATGGAATCCTTTCCGGAATGTGTTGGAACTCCACCGGTCAGTCGAAGCCATTCCAAAAGTTTGAAAAGCCCATAACCCTGGAATTTAATTACACCCGAAACAGCCTTTTTAATGTACTTTGAACCCCGTGTATCCAACCACATGATGCAGTCCGCAAGAACTTTTCCTTCAGAGTCGATGCACACGGTTCCCGACCAATGAGTTGTAACTGCAATTGCTTCAATTTTCGATTTAAGCTTGGGATTTTTTTTCAACAGGGCGCGTGAGGTCGAGGTGATGCTATTTTTCCAGTCTCTTGGATCCTGCTCGGCCGCCCCATTTTCGCCTAGCTTAAGTCTCACTTCACCGATTTCACAAGCGAGAACATTTCCAGAGGATGTGACAATGCCTACTTTCGGACCTGAAGTTCCGAGATCTATAGAGAGTATAAGTTTTTCTGTTTTCATGACGACCCCGTCAAATTAGATAAATTGTTTTTTGAAAATTCAATTGCAATCGTTTATTTTGAATTGCGGGGAAAAAATTTTAGCTCAGCGACTTTTCGGAGAACTTAAACAGTTGAATCGTTTTTTGCTAACAATAATTCCCGGTGTAAAGGTTTTCTTTTTGTTGCAAAAAAAGGCAAAAACATAGACAGTTACACACAGTTAATGATATTCACTTAGAATAATTGCAAGCAAAAGTCTCCTAGGACATCTAAAAAAAAATTTGAAAGGTAAATGTGAATAACAACGGAGAAGCAAATCGAATAAACTTCAAAACATGTTCTAGGTTTTTTGTCTCAGAAGAAAATAAATGAAAGCCCAGACTCCGGCTCTCATTGCCATCGCCAAA
>CAYTEA010000037.1:0-21709 GCA_964436695.1 uncultured Leptospiraceae bacterium | reverse complement strand
ATGAAAAGCCAAATGACTTCAACTATCCTTCACTTTCACTATTGAAAGTTGCCGCTATTAGCGGGTTGAAATCTAGCATTGAAGGAAGAACGGAGCTAGTGGGTCCGTTGTCTTCTTTTGAAGTTGTTGCGCCGGATTTTAGCTTGGGGAAAGTTTTAGCGGAACTCAAAAGCAGATCTGCTAGAATTTTGAATGTTAGTGATGGAGATTTTCAGGTGTGTCATGTGATTGGAGAGGTGAGTACGGAAAACTTACTTGGCTTTGCAGCCTCTCTTAGAAACATGACAAAAGGGAAGGGAATTGTTCAATCGAAGGTGACTTTCTCTGCTTTGAAGTATTGTGTTATTGAAATAAAATAATCGGGCAATGGTCCCGCGAAAGTATTAGGAGTTAGGAAATGGCTAAAGAAAAATTTGATCGGAGTAAGCCGCACTTAAACGTTGGAACAATTGGTCACGTTGACCACGGGAAAACAACTCTTACTGCTGCGATTACGTCTACACTTGCAAAAAAATTCGGCGGAAAAAATAAAGCCGTGCGTTATGATGAAATTGATAATGCTCCGGAAGAAAAAGCCAGGGGTATTACTATTGCAACCTCTCATCAAGAATATGAAACTGGAAATCGTCACTATGCACACGTCGATTGCCCGGGTCACGCTGACTATGTAAAAAACATGATCACAGGTGCGGCTCAAATGGATGCTGCGATTCTTGTGGTTTCCGCAACTGATGGCGCTATGCCGCAAACAAAAGAACATATTCTTTTGGCAAGACAGGTTGGTGTTCCTTATATAGTTGTATATCTGAACAAGGCAGATCAGCTCAAAGAAGATGAAAGAGCGGAAATGATCGCAATGGTTGAAGAGGAGATTCGTGACCTTTTAAAGAAGTACAATTTCCCTAAAGAAGGCCAGGGCGAGATCCCTATCGTTTACGGTTCTGCATTAAAAGCTCTTGAAGGTGAAGATTCAGAACTTGGAATGAAATCTATTGAGAAGCTTATGGATGCTCTTGATACCTATGTTCCAAATCCAAAGCGTGTAACGGATAAGCCATTCCTTATGCCAGTCGAGGACGTATTCTCGATTACTGGGCGTGGAACTGTTGCGACTGGAAGAGTTGAGCAAGGCGTTCTGAAAATTAACGAAGAAGTTGAGATCGTAGGTATTCGTGATACACAAAAAACCGTTGTAACCGGTATTGAGATGTTCAGAAAACTTCTCGATCAAGCTGAGGCAGGGGACAACATAGGCGCTCTGCTTCGCGGAACTAAGAAGGAAGATATTGAAAGAGGTCAGGTTCTTGCTAAGCCGGGTTCTATTACCCC
The DNA here is from genome assembly GCA_964436695.1 of uncultured Leptospiraceae bacterium. Classification (GTDB taxonomy): domain Bacteria; phylum Spirochaetota; class Leptospiria; order Leptospirales; family Leptospiraceae; genus JABWCC01. Next base: position 20,380 of record CAYTEA010000037.1, on the reverse strand, counting down.
TCACAAGAAATTTACCGCAGAGGTATACGTATTAACAAAAGACGAAGGTGGCCGACACAAGCCATTCTTCAACAACTACCGTCCTCAGTTCTACTTCAGAACAACTGATATTACTGGAGTATGTATGCTTCCTGCAGGAATGGAAATGGTAATGCCGGGAGATAACGTCTCTGTAACGATAGAGTTGATTCATCCGATTGCAATGGACAAAGGTTTAAACTTCGCGATTCGTGAAGGTGGTAAAACAATAGGGTCTGGCGTAGTTGCAGACATCATTGAGTAAAAACAGAAGATGACAAACGGGCAAAGAATCAGAGTTAAATTGCGCGCTTTCGATCACAGGTTGATTGACCAATCAACCTTTGAGATCGTTGCAACAGCGAAAAGAACCGGGGCGACAGTATCGGGTCCGATACCACTTCCGACAAAAATCGAGAGGTATACGGTTCTTCGTTCCCCTCACGTAAATAAAAAATCGAGAGAGCAGTTTGAGATGAGAACTCACAAGCGGCTCATCGATATCTTAAATACAAATGAGGATACTGTGGAAGCGTTGATGAAGCTTCAGTTGCCCGCAGGCGTTTCAGTGGATATTAAGTCTTAGGAGTATTTGTATGGCAAAAGGATTGATTGGAAAAAAAATCGGGATGACACAGGTCTTTTCAGAAGTAGGTGATCTGGTTCCCGTTACTGCTCTGGAGCTGGGCCCTTGCAGTGTTTCTCAAGTAAAAACACTTGAGAATGATGGGTATGCGGCTATTCAGCTGAGTTATGGTGAGGTCAAGCCAACTCAAATATCAAAACCCGAAGCCAAACATCTTGAGAAAAATAAAATTCAAGCAAAAAGATTTTCAAAAGAGTTTAAGTTTGAAGGTGAAAATCTGGAAGCTGGTGCATCTCTGCAAATAGCTGATGTTTTTGCAATTTCTGATAGGGTAAAGGTCACCGGTGTCAGCAAAGGGAAGGGATTTCAGGGTGTTATTAAAAGGCACGGCCATCATGGTGGTCCAATGGCTCACGGGTCAAGGAACCATCGTCACCCTGGATCGATAGGAGCTTGTGCAACTCCGTCTAGAGTTTTCAAGGGCGTTAAATTGCCAGGCAGAACCGGTGGTTTAAAAACCTCTGTGGCTAACTTAAAAATTGTGAAAATTATCCCGGAAAGTAATCTTATTTACGTATCGGGTTCAGTGCCAGGGCCTGTAATGTCTCTTGTCACAGTGGAGAAAATGTAGCATGAAAGCGCAAAAATTTTCAAATTCTGGGAAGTTTCTGAAAGAAGTCGACCTTCCTGAATTTTTATTTAAAGAAAAGGTGAGTCAGGGTGCGATATACGATGCCATCAAAGCTGAAAACGCAAACCGAAGATCCGGAAATCATTCTACCAAAGATCGTGGTGAAGTGAGAGGTGGTGGAAAGAAGCCGTGGTCGCAAAAAGGAACCGGTCGCGCAAGGCAGGGTTCCTCACGTGCTCCTCATTGGGTGGGTGGTGGTGTAATTCACGGGCCAAAGAAAAGAGATTATTCAATTCGTTTGTCAAAAAATGTAAAAAATAAGGCAGTCGTTTCTATTTTGCAGAAGAAAGCAAAAGAGGCAAAGCTAAAATTATTGGAAGATGTTGCTCTTACTGAATATAACACAAAGGCAGTTTTCGATATATTCAAAAACATGAAAGTTGATGGGCAAGGAAAATTCAGTCTGGTGGTTTCCGGTGAAAATCCTCATCTGAAAATATCTGCTCGAAATATCAAAAATCTTCAATTCATTAATTCTAAGAGAATTGCCTGCAGGGAACTTCTTTATAATAACAATTTAATCATAACTGACGGCGCGATGAAAGAGCTAGAAGCAAAATATGGTGGAGTGTAAAGTAGTATATGAATATTGAAAATGTAATTATTGCTCCACTACTAACAGAAAAAGCTCAGGATTTGGAAAAAATCGGAGAAAAAACGGGTAAGAGAACCGTGAAATATTCTTTTAGAGTTCATCCACGAGCGAACAAAACTCTTGTAAAAGAATCGATCAGGAAAACATACAATGTTGCTCCAACTTCGATAAATATCATGGTTTATAAAGGGAAAGAAAAAAAATTCAGGAATTCAATTGCAGTGCGACCACATTGGAAAAAAGCCGTAGTGACTTTTGCCAATGGGGCAGTTTTGGATTTTACTAAGGGTGCTTGAAAATGGGGATTAGAAAATTTAAACCAACGACTCCATCTACTCGTTATAAATCTGTTCTAGACTTTGCAGAGTTAACCGAATCCAGGCCACACAAGGCATTAACATCTGTGATTACTTACAAAGCAGGTCGGGGTGATGGAGGAAAAATTTCCGTTAGGCGAAAAGGTGGCCGTGTCAAACGAAGATACAGAGAAATCGACTTCAAGAGAGAAAAGCGTGGCATCCCTGCAACAGTAAAAACGATCGAGTATGATCCGAATAGAACTTGTTACATTGCACTTATTTGCTATCAGGATGGAGAGTATTCTTATATTCTTGCTCCAGAAGGCCTGCAGGTTGGGGACAAAATTATGGCAGGTGAGAATGCAGAAATCAAGCTGGGAAATTCATTGCCATTGGATAAAATTCCGCCTGGAACTATTGTACATAACATAGAAATGAGTTTCGGAAAAGGCGGGCAAATCGCAAGAACTGCGGGTGGTTTTGCTACTATTGCAGCAAAAGATGGAGATTTTGTAAGTTTAAAACTTCCTTCTACTGAGGTTCGTAAGATTCGGAAAGAATGTTATGCTACTGTTGGCGCAATAGGGAACAAAGACAAAAACCTGGTTTCGATTGGAAAAGCGGGAAGGTCACGATGGCTAGGAAAAAGGCCAAAAGTTCGGGGGGTTGTAATGAATCCTGTTGACCATCCGCATGGTGGTGGTGAAGGAAAAACTTCCGGTGGAAGACATCCTGTGTCACCTTGGGGGCAGCCGACAAAAGGTTATAAAACCAGAAAAAAAGCCAAAACTAGTTCTAAGTTTATTGTGCAAGGTAGAAAAAGAAATAGGAATAGAGGGAATTAATCGCGATGTCTAGAAGCTTAAAGAAAGGTCCTTTTATCGATGATCATGTGATGAAGAAAGTCACAAAAATGAATGCAGAAAATGTAAAAAAGCCATTTAAAACATGGTCAAGAAGAAGCACGATATTTCCGGATATGGTCGGACACACTGTAATGATTCACAATGGAAATAAATTTATCCCTGTTTATATTAACGACAATATGGTCGGTCATAAACTCGGGGAATTCTCGCCGACAAGAACTTACCGTGGACACGGGAACCAAGATAAGAAGGTTAAAAAATAATGGAAGCAAAAGCAGTCGCTCGTTTCGTCAGGATCTCAGCAAGAAAGGCAAGATTGGTAGCAGATGAAGTGCGTGGATTTGATTATCTGGAAGCAGTCGATATATTGAGATTCACAAACAAAAGAGCAGCAGACCTTGTTCTCAATGTGATGAATTCTGCAAAAGCAAATGCAATCAATGCAGATAAGAAGCTAAATGAATCCAGCCTCTATGTAAAAAAGATATATGTTGATGAAGGTCCGATCATGAAAAGATTTCGGGCGAGAGCCAGGGGTCGCGCGGCGCGGATCAGGAAAAAATTAAGTCATATTACTGTAGTTTTATCGGATTAGGATAAAGGGAAAAAAATGGGACAAAAAGTAAATCCAAACGGTTTAAGATTAGGAATAACAAGAACATGGGATTCTATATGGTTTTCCAAAGAAGACTATACCAAGAATCTTCATGAGGATATTAAAATTCGAAAATTCTTAAGCAATAGGATTAAGCAAGCAGCACTTGTAAAAATCGTAATTGAGAGATTCCCTGAGAAGATTAATGTTAATATTCATACTGCAAAACCTGGAGTTGTCATCGGGCAGAAGGGCGCAAATATTGACAATATCAAAAACGAAGTCAAGAAAATGTCCGATAAACCTATTCACCTTAATATCGTTGAAGTAAAAAAACCAGAGACAGTTGCCCAAGCGGTTGCAGAGACTATAGCAAATCAAATTGAACAGCGTATGCCGTTCCGTAGAGTGATGAAGGCTGAGCTTCGAAGAGCAATGCGTGGTGGAGTTGAAGGGATTAAAATTTCCATTTCTGGACGCCTTAATGGGGCCGATATGGCTCGTACTGAAAAATATATGGATGGAAGAATTCCTCTCCATACTTTAAGAGCAAAAATAGATTTGGGATTCAAGGAAGCGTTAACAACATTTGGCCAGATCGGAGTAAAGGTTTGGACATATGGTGGTGAATTTATTGGAAGTAAAGACGAAGAAGTTGAGGATAAATATACAGTAAAAAGAAGAACAAATTAATCTTTTTACAAACGTGAGAATAAAGTTATGCTAGCCCCGAAAAGAGTTAAATATAGAAAGCGCCAAAGAGGAAGACTCAAAGGCAATGATGAAAGAGGAAATAAAGTCTCTTTTGGTGACTTTGGACTAATGGCTGTGGATTCAGGACGTATCACTGCTAGACAAATTGAAGCAGCCCGAATTTCGATAAATCGTAGAGTAAAGCGAGGCGGGAAATTGTGGATCAGGGTGTTTCCTCAAATCCCGGTTACCAAAAAACCCGCAGAAACTCGTATGGGTAAAGGAAAGGGAAATCCTGAGTTTTGGGTAAGTGAAATCCGTCCGGGAAGAATACTATTTGAAATGAGCGGCATCGATGAGGAGTCGGCAAAAAAAGCACTTTCGATGGCAGCTTACAAATTGCCCGTAGCGACTGAATTTGTGAAGAGGACTCTTGTATGAAATCCAAACTGAGAGAATTGAAAGATAACGACATAAAAACTGAAATCGCTAAAGCAAGAAAAGAAATCAGAAATTTCCGATTTCAATATGCGACTGCAAGGTCACTTGAGAATCCAAAAATTATTAGAAATTTAAAAAAGAAAATTGCAAGGTTACTTACGATTACTAGAGAGCGGGAATTGGGCATAACTCAGAAATCGGATAAGAAGAAGAAATAGTCGAGAGGAATATATGGAAAATACTAAGCCCAAAGATCAGAAGACCATACAAGGAAAAGTTGTTTCCGCTAAAATGGAAAAAACCGTTGTGATCGCTGTCGAAACGATGCAGACGCACCCTCTTTTCAAGAAGATTACACGAAAAACGCAGCGTTTAAAAGTGCATGATGAAAAAAAAGAGTGCAAAGAAGGGGACATCATAATTGCTCAGGAAACACGGCCTCTCTCCAAGGAAAAAAGGCACACACTTTTGAAAATAGTAGAAAAGGCGAAATAATATGATACAAGAAGCGACAAAACTGCAGGTTGCAGATAATTCTGGTATTAAAAGAGTAGAGTGTATCAAAGTCTTGGGTGGTTCTAAACGAAGATATGCCTCCGTCGGAGATGAGATTATCGTAGCGGTGAAAGATACTCAACCTGCCTACGGACTCAGGGACTCAACGGGAAAAAAGGTTCACGCAAAAGCGGTTCAGAGAGCGGTCGTTGTAAGAACGAAGAAAGAAATCCGTAGAACTGATGGAACATACATTCGATTCGATGATAATGCTGTTGCTATTATCGATGATAAAGGAAATCCAAAAGGAACCAGGATTTTTGGGCCAGTAGCTCGTGAGCTCAGAGATAAGAAATTTATGAAGATCATTTCACTTGCTCCGGAGGTGCTCTAATGGGAAAAAAATTACCTTATAGAGGGTCTGAAAATACAAAGTTTAAAAAGATTAAACTGAAAAAAGACGACGAAGTGATTTGCATCGCCGGAAAAGACAATGGTAAAAAGGGAAAAATCCTCTCAATTGACAAAAGAAGAGACAGGGTTTATGTTGAAGGGCTGAATAAAAGAAAAAGATTTATGCGGCCTACCCAGGAAAATCCGCAAGGCGGAATTGTCGAAGTAGAAGCATCTATCCACATTTCGAATATTATGCTCTACGATGCAAAAAAGAAAAAGGGAGTAAGGGTTGGTTTTTCTGAGAATAAAGGGAAAAAAATCAGAGTAACACGCCCCGAGGGTAAAGAGATTTAGTTATGGCAAAAGCAAGATTAAAGACTAAATATGTGAAAGAAATCAGGCCGGCTTTGATGAAAAAGTATGAATTCAAATCCGTTATGCAAGTGCCTCGGTTAGAGAAAATCGTATTGAACGTCGGTATGGGTGATGCACACCAAAACCCTAAGGCAATGGAATCTGCATTAGAAACATTAGGGCTGATTACCGGACAAAAGGCCGTGAAAACAAAAGCGAGAATTTCGATAGCCGGATTTAAGTTAAGAGAAGGAATGAATATCGGATGTATGGTTACGCTCAGAGGCGAAAGGATGTATGAGTTTCTAGATCGACTGATTAACGTAGCGCTCCCAAGGGTACGGGACTTTAAAGGTGTTAATCCTAAAGGATTTGATGGAAGGGGAAATTATAACATTAGTGTGAAAGAGCAGATAATATTTCCCGAAATTCAATTTGATAAGATCAATAAGATTCATGGAATAAATATATCGTTTGTTACGAATACAACCCAAGACGAACAGGCATATGAGATGTTTGCGGCATTTGGGATGCCGTATAGAACAAAATAGAGATCAGGAGCTCAAGAAATTTAGATGGCTAAAAATTCACTGGTAGCACGGCACGCAAAGGAAAAGAAATTCAAAGTGAGGGAATACAATCGCTGCCCATTGTGTGGAAGGCCTCGCGCTTTTATTCGTCGATTTGGAATGTGTAGAATGTGTTTTCGGAAATTGGCAAGTAGTGGCCAATTGCCAGGCGTAAAAAAGGCATCATGGTAGAACGGAGTAATAAATGAATACATCAGATCCAATTGCAGACATGCTAACTAGAATTAGAAATGCCGGGCGGGCAGGGCACGAAAAATGCGCTGTAGGCTCTAGTCGAATAAAAAAAGCAATTTTAGAGATTTTAAAGGATGAAGGTTTCATTCAAAATTTTCAGGTCGTTAAAAATGGAAATTTTTCAGATTACGAAATCCAGCTGAAGTATAGCGCACTTCGAGTTCCGGTTATCAATAAGATTGAAAGAATATCCAAGCCGGGACGAAGAATTTATATCGATCACGAAAGTATCAAGCCGGTAAGAAGCAACATGGGTATATCCATAATTTCGACATCAAAAGGAATTATGACCGGAAAGCAGGCTAAGAAATTAAACATCGGCGGAGAATTTCTCTGTCTTGTATATTAAACGGATGACTGGAGAGACTGGAAATGTCTAGAATAGGTAAAAGTCTTGTAACTCTTCCTGAAAAAGTGGAAGCCAAGCAAATTGGGGAGCAGCTAGTTGTTAAAGGCCCGTTAGGAGAATTGACAACGCCATTGTACAAGGGAATTAGTTTTTCCGTTGATGGGAAAAATGTTTCTTTTCAGAGAAATAGCGAAGAGCAAAACATTATCGCTCTACACGGACTCGTTCGGGCATTATTTAATAATTGTGTTAAAGGTGTAAGTGTAGGTTGGGAAAAGAATCTGGAGATTTTTGGCGTGGGGTATAGAGCACAGAAGAAAGGGAGTAATTTAGTGATGAGCCTTGGTTTCTCTCATGAAGTTGTTTTCCCTGAGCCAAAAGGAATAAAGATCGATGTTGTAGATCAATTAAAGATCAAAGTTAGTGGAATTGATCGTCAGCTTGTTGGCCAGGTTGCTGCAAATATCAGAGCGAAAAAAGCTCCTGAGCCATACAAAGGAAAGGGAATTAAATATTCAAACGAATATATTAAACGTAAAGCCGGAAAGACAGGTAAAAAATAGAAATCTGCCATGATAAACAAAGAGAAAAAAAATTTAAGAAGCATCAAAAGAACAAAGAGAATTCGTTTTAAGTTAAAAGCCAGTGCGGACAGGCCTAGACTTGTTTTTAATAAAACGAATCGATATTTGATTGCGCAAGTAATTGACGACAAAGGTGGGGCTACACTCGCTTATGCGATTTCATCCGAAAAAGATTTTCCTTTGAAGGGTGAAACCAGAAAAAATAAGAAATCCGCAATTGAACTGGGTAAGGTAATTGCGAAACGAGCATTATCAAAAGGTGTAAAACAGGTTGTATTGGATCGGTCCGGGATGATATATCACGGTAAGATTGCAGCTTTTGCTGATTCTGCAAGAGAGGGAGGATTGGAATTCTAATGTCTATGAACTACGAAGAAGAAGCGAAGGAATTTACTGAGAAGGTTGTAAAGATCGATAGAGTTGCGAAAGTCGTAAAAGGTGGAAGGAGATTCTCTTTTAACGCCCTGACTGTTGTAGGCGACTCAAAACACAGAGTTGGAATTGGATTCGGAAAGGCGAATGAAGTTCCAGATGCAATCAGGAAGTCAATTGATTCTGCAAAAAAAAATCTGATCAAAATCAATGTTATAGGCCATACCATTCCGCATGAAGTGAAAGGTAAATTCAAATCTGCAAAAGTTATCTTAAAGCCGAGTTCTCCTGGAACGGGAATTATTGCCGGAGAGGCTGTACGTTCCGTTGTGGAAAAAGTAGGGGTTCAGGATTTATTATCAAAGTCTTATGGTTCAGGAAATTCACTGAATATCGTAAAAGCTACTTTTGATGCCCTGAAAAAACTCGAAACTCCTGTTATGGCAGCAAGCAAAAGAGGAATTAGCTTGAAAAAGCTATTTGGAAATGAATAATTATGGATCAGATAAAAATTACACAAGTTAAAAGTTCGATTGGCACCATTCCGGAGCATAGAAAAACTCTCAAAGCCCTGGGCCTAAGTAAAATCGGCCAAACCAGAACCCACAAAAAAAATCCTGCCTTAATGGGAATGATTAAGAGCGTTGAATATCTCCTGAAAGTAGAGAAGGTGTAATTATGCTAAGTATAAAAGAAAGAATTAAACAGTCGTTTGCTTTTGGAAAGAAGCGGAATTCTGCCGAGAAGAAAACTAACAATTCAAATCTAATTCCGGTACCGAAGGGTGCAAAAAAGGAAAGGAAGCGGATTGGGCAGGGGCCAGGATCCGGTATGGGGAAGACTTCAACCAGAGGCCAAAAGGGCCAAAAAGCCCGCGCTTCTAGCATGAAGAGAGGATTTGAGGGTGGGCAAATGCCGATTCACAAAAGGCTGCCCAAACGTGGTTTTACTTCAATTTTTCATGACACCTATCAGCCAGTAAATTTGCGAGACATAGCCCGATTGAACTTGACCGGAGAGGTTGATCCTAAAATCATGGTAAAACACGGTCTGATAAAAGAGGAAAATAATTTAATAAAATTATTGGGTACCGGTGAAATTGCATCTTCGTTAAAAATAACGGCTGATAAATGTTCTAAATCCGCATTGGACAAAATTCAAAAAGTGGGTGGGACTGTTCAATTTCGTCCGAAGCTTACATTTCCTAAAAAGGCAGCTAAAGTTAAAGCATAGATATGATATCAACAATTGTAAATATATTTAAGATTCCTGAACTGCGAAGTAAGATATTGTTTACTTTGGTTATGCTGTTATTATTCAGAATGGGAACACATGTGACTATTCCGGGAATCAATAGTCTCGTAGTTTCTGGAATCACTTCAGACCCTACTGAAGGTTTTTTGGGTATGGTTGACTTATTTGCCGGGGGAGCCCTCTTAAAATTTTCCATTTTCGCTCTGGGAATTATGCCGTATATTTCTTCATCTATTATCATGCAGCTTGTAATGGTATTGATTCCTCAGTTGCAGAAATTGCAAAAAGAAGGCGAAGAAGGCAGAAAAAAAATCAACCAATATACCAAATATGGAACCATAGTTTTATGTTCGGTTCAAAGTCTTGCTGTTATCTATCTTGCAAAAAGCTGGTCCACCGGAACAGGGATTAATCCAGCGCGATATCCGGGACTCATTAGTCCAGCGGTTGAATCTTTTTTTATTCCACTTGGAATTCTCACAATTACATCTGGAACTATTCTTCTGATGTGGATGGGTGAGCAGATTACCGAGAGAGGGATTGGAAACGGGATATCCCTTATCATCTTTGCGGGTATCATCGGACGTATGCCTGAAGCGATGGTTCAATTATTTACAACCGATACTGCTGACGCGCTTTCCATTTTAATTCTATTTATCATTTTTATCCTGCTAATTGCATTTACGGTAGTGTTGACTCAAGGAGTACGAAAGGTTCCTCTTCAATACGGAAAGCAAATGGTTGGTCGACGGATGGTTCAGGCAAAAAGTCAGAGCATTCCTTTTAAAGTGAATGGGGCAAATGTTATGCCTATTATCTTTGCATCGTCTCTGATCCTGTTTCCTCAGACTGTAGTGCAGTGGCTGTCGTCAAACGGCGGGCAGTGGGCTGGTTGGGCGATCATCATGGACTTTTTTAACCCATTCTCTCAAATCTGGTATCGATCCATTGTATATTATATTCTATATACAGGCCTTATCATATTTTTCGCGTATTTTTACACTGCAATTCAATTCAATCCTGCGGAGTTGGCCGAAAATTTGAAGAAATACGGCGGATTTGTTCCTGGAATTAGGCCCGGTACTCAAACGAAAGAGTATATAGAGAAAGTTCTAAACAGAATTACCCTGCCTGGAGCAATATTTTTAGCAGGCCTTGCGTTATCGCCCTACATCATTATAAAATTTTTAAATCTTGGAAGCAACACAGGCGGAGGAGCTTTGGTATATACATTCGGAGGAACCTCTTTATTAATTATGGTGGGTGTTGCTCTGGAGACATTGAAGCAGATTGAATCTCAGCTTCTGATGAGAAATTATGAAGGATTTATGAAAAAATCCAAGATAAAGGGTAGAGGCTGACCGTGAAACGTTTGATTTTCATGGGGCCGCCTGGCGCAGGAAAGGGAACGCAGGCAAAAAATATTTGCGCGGATTTCAGTATTCCTCAGATATCCACTGGTGATATATTACGTGAATCTGTAAAAAAAGGCTCTGAAATGGGGCTTTTGGCAAAAAAATTCATGGAAGCTGGTGACCTTGTTCCCGATGAAGTCGTGATTGGGATTATCAAAGAGAGGCTGAAGGAAAATGATTGTGCAAAAGGATTTTTGCTGGATGGTTTTCCTAGAACTTTGGATCAGGCTGATGCGTTAGGCAAGCTCTTGGATTCACTGGGAATAAAATTGGATGTAGTCATTAATCTAGCGGTCCCGGATTCAGAACTTGTTGCACGGCTTTTGGATAGGGCAAAAAAAGAAGGTCGTGCCGATGATAACGAAGAGACTATCAAAAATAGACTCATAAATTACAACTCTAAGACGCTCCCACTTCTGGATTATTATCGGAAGAAAGGAATTCTTAGGGAAATCAACGGCCTTGGTTCGATGGAAGAAATCTCCATCAGGGTCAAAAAGGAGTTAGGGTAGTAGATTGGCAAAAGAGGAAGCGATTGTAGTTGATGGAACTGTCACTGAACCTCTTCCAAATGCTATGTTTAGGGTTGAATTAGAGAATGGTCATAAGGTATTGGCCCATATATCCGGAAAAATGCGTATGCATTATATAAGGATTTTGCCGGGAGATAAGGTGACGGTAGAGTTATCACCATATGATTTAACAAAGGGAAGAATTACATATCGTAAGAAGTAGGGAAATATGAAGGTTAGAACATCGGTTAAAAAGATTTGTAGCAGTTGTAAGGTAATCCGCCGCAAAGGTGTGATCCGGGTAATTTGTACAAATCCTAAACATAAGCAGAGGCAGAGATAATGGCACGTATTGCTGGAATTGATCTTCCAAAAGATAAAAGAATAGTAGTCGGTCTTACATATATTTATGGTGTAGGGAGATCTTCATCGGAAAAAATTTTGAAGAAAGCTGGCGTTGATTTCAGTACGCGTGTGAAAGACTTGAACGAGCAACAGGAAGCGGCTATTCGAAAAGTTATAGAGGAAGATAAAACTGTTGAGGGTGATCTTCGCTCTGAGATTAATTTGAACATTAAAAGATTAATGGATATCGGCTGCTATCGTGGGCTTCGACATAGAAAGGGTTTGCCGGTAAGAGGCCAGAGAACCAAAACTAACGCACGGACAAGAAAAGGTGGAAAGAAAACCGTTGCGAATAAAAAGAAAGTAACCAAGTAAAACCTAGATACGGATAAATATGGAAAAAGATCAGAAGACAAAAAAAGAGAAGAAAGTCAAAAAAAAGGAAAAGAAGAATATCCCAAGGGGAAAGGCTTACATCCAGGCTTCATTCAATAATACGATTGTATCAATTACGGACATGGCAGGAAATGTGATTTCCTGGTCAACATCCGGAGCTATGGCTTTCAGGGGTTCAAAGAAATCAACTCCGTATGCGGCTCAAATTGCAGCGGGAAATGCAGCAGACAAGGCTATTGAAGCTGCGGGAATTCGCGAAGTTGATGTTTTGGTGTCCGGGCCTGGAATCGGGCGGGAGTCAGCAATTCGCGCTCTGGCAACAAAAGGGCTGGCAATAAAAATTATAAAAGATATTACTCCTCTGCCTCACAATGGATGCAGACCGAGAAAAAGAAGAAGAGTGTGAGCTAGGCTATGGCAAGATATACAGGACCAGTTTGTAAATTATGCAGAAGAGAAGGGTTGAAACTTTATCTAAAAGGTAGCAGATGCTTAAATAAAGACAAATGTAGTTTTGAGGACAGAAAAAATCCTCCAGGGCTTCCAACCAAAAAAAAGCCAAAAGTATCAGAATACTCATTGCAATTACGTGAGAAGCAGAAAGTGAAAAGAATTTATGGAGTTCTTGAAAAACAATTTCGAGAATATTTTAACAAAGCCCATAAATCTCAAACAGGAATTACCGGTGAGACTTTGCTTCAATTGTTGGAAAGAAGGCTGGACAATGTAGTTTACAGGCTTGGACTTGCTTCTTCTCGGGCTCAATCGCGCTCGTTTATTTCTCAGGGGCACATAAATGTAAATGGCAATCGTGTAAATATTGCTAGTTACCAGACAAAAGTCAGCGACAAGATTGAAATCAGAGAAAAAATGAAGAAGTCCAATATTTTGGATTTGAACGTGAAATTTGCTCAATCTTTGAATCGTCATCCGTCTTGGCTGACACCGGACTATATCAATTTATCTGGGGAGATTATAGCTCTACCATCCAGAGAACATATTGATATGCCGATCAAAGAGCAAGTTATTGTTGAGTTGTATTCTAAGTAGATTTTATTTTACGGAAAGGTAATAATGGCTCCAAAGAATTTATTAAAAGGTTTTAAAAGACCAAAGAAGATTGAGTTTACAACCGAAACAAATACTCCGAATTACGGAAAATTTGTAGCTGAGCCTTTTGAAAGGGGATTTGGCACTACTATCGGGAATTCTATTCGCAGGACGCTAATGTCGTCTATCGAAGGTGCGGCAATTTCAGCGATACGGATAGAAGGAATTACTCATGAATTTTCCTACATTGAGGGGATTACTGAAGATGTCAGTCGTATTATTCTGAATCTCAAACAGGTTCGTGTGAAATATGAGCCGGAAGACAAAGATCAGAGTAAAATTATCCACCTTGAGCTAAAGGGGCCTGGATATTTTAAAGCAGGTGATCTTGCTGTCGATTCTTCAATAGAAATAATGAACCCTGATTTGCTTCTCGCTACTTTGAATGAGGATGCAAATTTAGTTCTTGATCTGGAAATTATGCGCGGAAAAGGATATCTCCCAGCTGAAGAAAAAAGACGGGATATTGAAGTTCTGGGTACGATTCCCATTGATTCTTTATTTTCACCCATTCAAAAAGTATTATTTGAAGTCGGTGAAACCAGAGTAGCGCAAAGATCTGATTTTGAAAAATTAACTCTGGATGTGTGGACTGATGGATCGGTATCACCAGAGGATGCCGTTGCCCAGGCTGCAAAAATACTAAAGGAACATTTATCCGTATTCATTAACTTTGAGGAAGAAGCAGAAGAGGAAGCTGATGAAATGGACGAATCAGACCAGAAGTTCAAAGCTTCTCTTTCCAAACATGTTGAAGAGCTTGAACTTTCTGTTCGATCACTGAATATTCTGAGAAGTCTGGAAATAGATTTTGTGGGTGATCTTGTTAAAAGGAATGAAGAGGAGCTGACTAAGTCTAGGCACTATAGTGATGCTTGTCTGACTGAAATGAAATCCAAGCTATCGCAGAGTGGATTATCATTTGGAATGAGGGATTTCTAAAATGATTAAAGCAAACAAAGTAAAACATTTAAATCGTAACAACAAGCATAGAAAAGCAATGCTGGATAATATGCTTACTAGTCTATTTATGCACGAAAGAATTGAGTCGACTTTGGCAAAAGTGAAGGTAGCCAGAGGATTTGCAGATAAAATGATCACAAAAGCAAAAAATAGCTTGGGTGATGTCAAGCCTGAAGTAGTTCTGCACAATAAACGGGAAGTGATGAAGTCTATCAAAGACCGGGATGTGGTTGCAAAACTCTTTACAGACATTGCACCTAGATTTCAGTCCAGAGCTGGTGGATATACAAGAATCCTAAAAATTTCAAACAGGACCTCTGATAACTCAGAAATGGCTATGTTAGAATTAGTCGATCGCAAAACGAGAGCCGAATTGATTGAAGAAAGAATTCAGAAAAGACCACAAAAAGCAAAAAAAGTAGAAGTAAAGGCAACAGATAAAGAGGCCAAGAAAAAGAAATCTTTCTTCTCCAGAAAAAAAGATAAATCAGAATAAGACTTGGCCTAAAAACTAGCGAGCATTTCAAACTGCTTAGCACTTGAGAATAGCGAAAGAATTTTCAAATTCTTTCGCTATTTTGTTTTTGAGGCTGCCTCACTTGAAGCTGTAGAGGAAAATTCTAACGGCAATAACGATTGTCCAGAATAATCAAATCGCCATTTCCTGACATCACCCGCATCTTGCCTCGATTGCGAGGGCGAGGGTTGGGCATTGCATAATAAATTCCTGATTTTTCATCTTGGCCTGAGAAGTTGCTCCTGCATTTTATTGATTATCTCTTCTAGATTCTTCTTCTGGATTACAACCTCGTACGCACTTGCTACTACCGGGTATTCTTCCTTGTTGATCTTGATTAAATTCGGCAGTACCCGAAGCCCGTAGAATCCATTGGAGATTTTATCGAGTTGGTTTCCCATTGCCAGGTCGAATCCGTGCTTTCGGTCTCTTGTGTCCGAACCAAAGCACGCCAGCATAAAGTCAGTCAAGCCGGAAAGGCCCTGAAAAGTTTCCTTGTGCCCTCCGAGTTTTATTCCGATTTCAGTCATCTCTTTGAAAAATCGATTGGAAAGATGGAATAAGGTATTGTCAACGTTTCCGCCTAACGTCTGTTTAAAATACCCTTCTACGATTCCCATCGATAGAGCGTAAATTGTTTTCAGTGCCCCTCCAAGTTGAACCCCTTTTATGTCTGTCTCATTAATGGCTCTTCGCGAGAAAATATAACCAGTGGAGAATAGTTTTTTGATTTTTGGAAGTAGCTCTTTGTTGATTGCCGCTACCTCGAATCCGGAAATTTTCCGTTCCATGATCTGATCCGGGTAGCAAGCTCCTGCGACTACGGAAAGTCTCTCCTGTTCGATTCCGAAGATATCGACTAAATCATCCAGAATTAATCCTTTCGGCGAACCGGTAAATCCCTTTATAACATTGATAATCGGAGCTTTATTTTTCTGGATGTAGCCCTTGATGTTGGGATAAACCGTATCGATTTCCCAAGGATTTGCTCCTTGTATAAATAAAGTTGCATTTGTCAAAATTTCCGGATCGTGAGTAAATCGAATGTTAGGAGGGAGCTTGTACAGAGGGTAGTGTTCGATGTCCCTTCTCTCCAGTTCACATTGCTCGCTTAACTCCTTATTTGGCTGATAAATGGTGACTGATACGTTTTTATTTGCTAGAAGTGTTCCTACTGCGACTGACATATTGCTGGAACCAATAACAACGATATTTTCTTCAGGAGATTTTGGCTTTTGAATCAGGACGTTATGGTCTGGCTCGAACACATCACCATTGTAAAGATTTCTGTAGGTCCCGTGGTGGTGTTTGTGCAGGTTGGATCCGACAAGAAGAGCCAGATTATCGATGAGAAATTGTTTCTTATCTCCGATTTCCGGAAATTTTATCTGCTCGATATTTGTCGGAAAATTCTCCATCTGTTTTTTCGGCAGCTCACCTACTAGAACAGGCTTTCCAATTACGATCCTTCCTTGCGCTGCATTGAATAAAAACCCGGTTGTCGGAAGGATCTTCTCAGTTCCCTCCAGCGAAATTGGTAGAACTACCTTATTGGCAACATAATGGTAAACCGTATCTACGAATGCCATTAACCTGCCGTCTCTGGATCTAGTTCCTTCAGGAAATATGCACAGAACTTTGCCTTCAGTTTGGAGCTTCTGGGAAAGTCGGAAAGATCTCATGTTGATTTTTGTCATTAGATCGGACAAGCTTGGGTTGTCTGACATGTCCCGCTTTGAGCAAACTAGGAGGGTTCCGAACATGTAAAGGCCGAGTCTCGTAAAATCCGGCTCAAATGCCAGTCTTCCGGCGATGAAAACCATGTTTTCGGCAAATTTTCTACCGAATTCATTTGCATTGTAAATCAATTGGAAAATTGCAGGCGCATCGAGGTGGCTGAGATGGTTGGATATCAGGGTAATCGGATACTTTCCCATTAGTTTGCCGACCTCTTCCAGGTTTTCAAGCCCGTCGACTTTGAAGTTTTTCATGATTGGAGCCAGGAATTGATTCATGAAATCACGAGCCTTCTCCTGCCTTTCCGTATAAACCGAGGTCGTTTCGATGGATTCCGGCTCTTTGAAAATGTTCATTACCGGGGGCATGGGTGTGGTTGAAGAAAGAACAAGGAATTTTTCCAATAAAGCTTTTGCCTCGGGTTCGGACATCCCCGATTTGAGAAAAATGTGAATATTTTCAAAAAATTCCTTATGCCATCTACCTACTGTTGCTTCTTTCTCTGCCATTTTGCCCTCTCTTTTGTAATGCGTAAGAATTCAAATTTTTCGATTGGATTTGTCTTTGTCCAACAAATTTTTCTCTTTTGATTGTGTTATTTCCAACTATTATTATTCTAGTGTCGGCAAAGTAAATTCATGGATAAGTTACGCAGATCAGTCGGAGAAGTGGGGGAAGTAAAGTGGATTCCGGACGGTTTTCATTTTCTTGGGCCGGATGAAATGAAGGAAAGAAGAAAGTTGATGGATCACATCCACACCTTTTTTTCGAAAAGCGGGTATTCAGAAGTTGTTCCACCATCTTTTGATTTCAGCTCATCTTTTTCTGGCCACCTCAGGGATAATGAGAAAAGTCATCTTTTGAAATACCGCGATATTTCTGGGAGTGAAATTTCTCCCAGTTTTGACCTCACAATTCAGGTTGTGAAAGGAATGGCAGGCTTTTCGCATTTGCAGGAAAATCAGAAAGTTTTTTATTCAGGCCGCACAGTCAAAGATTACCACAGAAGAAATGGCGCAAAAAGAGAAGTTTTTCAGGTTGGAGCGGAAATCATCGGAAACTCCGATGCCCGTACGTTTACCGGCTTATTGGAAGAACTAGAAAAGCTTTTTGGCAGTCTCGAATTTCAGCATCCGATAACCCTCGTTCTGGGCAATACTCTTGTGTTTGCAAAGATCGCTGAGTATCTAAAATTTTCGGAAAAAGAGAAAGAAAGGTGCTCTTCTCTAATTTACTCCAAAAATACCGCCTCATTAATAGAATTTTTTCAGGAAAAGAATATTCCATCGGATTTCCAAAATTTAATAAAATCAATCTTGCTGAATTTCGATTTTGAAAAACTGCAAAAAGAGATTCTTCCGATTTCAAAGAAATACAACCTTGGCCTTGAAGAGATATTTGCAGAGACAGAGAGTATTCTTTCCGTTTGGAATTCCCGAAGAAAAGCCTTTGATTTTTGTCTGGATTTTTCGCTTGTCCGGGATTTGAATTATTATACTGGTTTCGTTTTTCATGCCTACGCCGGGAATGCCTCTGATCCTCTTTTTATGGGTGGCGCTTATGATCATCTGTATGAAAGATACTCCGGAATTCAGAAAAATGCGTGCGGGTTTGCTATGAATATCGACATTATAGAAGCGTTGTTGCAAAATCAAAGGATAGGAGTTTAATATGCCGGCAAGTCTGGTGGTTGGAGCCCAGTGGGGTGATGAGGGTAAGGCAAAGGTTATTGATTATTTGAGTAAGGATACGGATATCATTGTCAGATATCAGGGTGGGGCGAATGCAGGACATACTGTTGTAGTCAATGGAAAAAAATATATTTTCCATTTGGTTCCGTCCGGGGTGATTTACGAGAATACGTTATGCGTTGTCGGTAACGGTGTTGTGCTGGATCCAGAGTCGTTTCTTCAGGAATGCGATAAACTTATACAGGACGGCTTTAGGGTTTTTGAAAAATTGCTGATTAGCGATTCCTGCCATATCATACTTCCATACCATAAGTCTATTGATGCGTTCAAGGAGTCGTCTTCCTCTTCTGATAGAAAAATCGGCACTACAAAAAGGGGAATTGGAATATGCTACGCTGACAAAATGATGCGTGTGGGGCTCAGAGCGGGTGATTTGATCGACCTAGATTTTCTGAAAGAGAAGGTTCGATCCATTGTTAAACAGAAAAATATCGAGTTAGCAAAATTTTACGGGCTTCCAGAAGTTACTTTTGATGAAATCATGGCGACTGTTTTGCCTTTTCGCGAAAAAGTTTCCCATATTATAACAAATACTTCTTATTTTCTCAATTCAGAATTGCAAAAAGGGAAAAAAGTTCTTTTGGAAGGAGCGCAAGGAACAGGCCTTGACGTGGATTTTGGCACATACCCATATGTTACTAGTTCGAATCCGACTACAGGTGGTGCGTTATGCGGAACTGGCATTTCCTATCACTACCTTAAAAAAGTATATGGCATTACCAAGGCATATACTACAAGAGTCGGCGAAGGCCCTTTCCCTACTGAGGTTACGGGAGAGGAAGGACAGAAGCTTCGCGATCTCGGAGGAGAATACGGCGCCACTACAGGAAGGCCAAGGCGCTGTGGCTGGTTCGATGTTGAGCTTATGAAGCATTCCGCCAGAGTCAATGGACTGGATGCGTTATGCCTGACTAAAATCGATATTTTATCACATTACGACAAAATTCGGATTGGTGTCGGTTACGAATATAAAGGAAAGAGAATTGACAGTTTTCCTTCGCACGGTCTGGAAAGCGTGAAAGTGCTATATGAAGAGATGCCCGGCTGGAAAGAAGATATAATGGGGATCAAAAACTTCCAAAAACTTCCAGACAAATGCAAAAATTTTCTGAAAAAAATTCAGGAGACTGTAGGTGTTCCGATCGAAATACTTTCCACAGGCCCTGACCGAGAAGATACACTAATTATGTGAAAATTTAGCGCTTTTTCTCCCAAACTACTTGACGGCAGACCCTTTTTAAATATTTTAGTAAAAACATAGGAGTCGTTAGCTCAGTCGGTAGAGCATCTCCCTTTTAAGGAGAGGGTCTCGGGTTCGAATCCCGAACGACTCAAAATCCCACATGGTGCCATCGTCTAATGGTTAGGACACCAGGTTTTCATCCTGGTAATCGGGGTTCAATTCCCCGTGGCACTACCAACTACCAACAAAGGATGGCCTTCATTTAAGTCATTAGGTTACCAGGTTTTTATCCTGCGAAATCAGGAGTTCTAATTCCCCGTGGCACTACCAACAAAAATGCAGACTCTTCAAAAATATTATGTTTAAGACTAACTTGAAGGTAAACAAAGGACATACTATCTTTTTAGTATTGTTGTTCATCAAGGTGTTATTCTTCCAAGCTTGCATTGTGAATGATCCAAAGAAAAATGCCCGATGCGAAAAGGAAAAGAAAAGAATCTACGAGCGTGCTTTTCTCATTTGCAAGCAAGGGCCAGGACCCAACGACTACCATACTGGATGTTTAATGGATCTGGGCATTGGAGCTATTGAACCTTGCGATGAGAAGTATGGTCTTTAGCAATTGTTTTAAAAGGAGATTTTTTCGAGTTTTTTACTCGAAATCATTTGGATTTATTTTTTTTTGTCATTATGAATATACCAGAAATTGTACCAGTAGGACAGCTCCCCGATCTGGGAGTTGTACCAAAAAAAATGCACGCGCAGGTTATCCGCCCGGAAAGGTTTGGTGAGCCAACAAAAGCCTTTCAGCACGAGGAGATAGAAGTTCCGGATGTAAAAAGTGATGAAGTTCTGGTCGCTGTTATGGCGGCCGGGGTAAATTACAATAATGTCTGGGCAGCTCTTGGTTTTCCAGTAGATGTTATCGGAGCCAGAAACAAGAAAGGTGAACCTGAAAAATTTCATATCGGTGGATCGGACGCTTCAGGGATAGTTTGGAAAGTCGGATCAGATGTGAAAAATGTAAAAGTCGGTGACG
>CAYTEA010000036.1:14721-21737 GCA_964436695.1 uncultured Leptospiraceae bacterium | reverse complement strand
TAAGAAAACCCTTTAAAATCAAGATATTTTGCTTTTTTCAGGGGCGACTAATTACCATTTTTATAGGAATATCATCATAGTCAGTAGATATCTCATATTTCCTGAGTTCTTTAATGATCGAAAATTCGTCTTTATAGTTTTTTAAATGTTTAATGTCTTTTTCTTCAACGGGATTTAAGTAAAGTTTAAAAGGCTTATTCGTAACATTTGAAGTGCAAGGCTTAATAAAATAGTCACTGTCATCACATTCCCATTCAATTTCTTTTGAGAAAAGGTTTTGAAATCGAAGTTTACCTTCATCTATTGTAGTTACAGTTCTAATTACAGGTGATTCTTTAGGGCATGATGGGTCAAAGCATTCAATCTCATTCAAATTAACATAAATATTATAGATTTTATAAATTAATGTTGGACCAGGTTGGATAAACGTATTCATTTCTTTTAATCTTTCTTTATACTCATTACTTTGTTTCGTATGGCTTACCCAAAAGTATTCACCAATTAAATCTTGCGAGAAAATATTTTGAGTTAAACTTAATAATAGCGCAATTGGTATAATAATGTTTTTCATTTAGCGACGTTCCAAAATCAAATTTTCGAGTTCATTCAACCTCAACCCATAAATAGGAAATGACTCAAGTCCCCATTTATAAAAATATAGTACCCCTATAATCTTCTGCCGATGATTGGTCCGCCGGTTTTCTCCATCATCATTTCTTTTGTGAGAATTAGATCCTGTCTGTTGTCAGCGGCCATTTCTCCGGTGCCATCTACATAAATCGCGCCTTTGGGGCAAGCTTCTTCGCAGAGGCCGCAAAAAATACAACGTAGTAAATCGACTTCGAACTTCTTGGCGTATTTATCCTCTGGGTGCAAATGTTGAATTTCAGCGGTCACAGCTCCGGCTTCAATATGAATAGCATCCGCCGGACAAATCCACATGCAGCAAAAACACGATGTACATCTCTCGCGCCCTTGCTCATCCCGCTTCATAGAATGCTTTCCACGGAAGCGTGAAGAATATTCCCTGCGCTTTTCAGGGTATTCTAAAGTTACAGTACCACCAAAGAAAGCAGATTTTACGAAATGTTTCAATGTAATCCATAACCCGACAAAAATGGAATAGAAATAAAACTTTTCATACCAAGCGAATTTATGACGCTCTGCTACATTTAATACATTAACGGTTGCCAATTGCAAGCTCCTCTTTTTTCAACAATTCACTAGATAACCTAAAGAAGAATTCTCCCGATGAAGGTAAGCCCTGAACTGGGGTTAACGACATCTCAAAATTCTGTTGAATTCCATTTTTACTCGTAAAGGTTCCTGCCTGTTCTGCAAAAATTTTTATAGGAACCGCAAAATCTGCTTTTGAAGAATCTTCAGTCACATTCGTTTGTAGCAAGATCACGGCGCCTTTACCATTTAGACTTTTTGGAATCTCTTCTTTGATAATAAAAAGAACATCAATTAATCCATCGTTGAATTCTTTTACAACTCCTTCGATATCGGATTTGGAAATAAATCCCGAGTCGATAGCTCCTTTTGTATTGGGATGACGGTCTTTGGTCAGGAGAAAGTCTTCCTGTTCCGTCGGGCCATATTGCGATTTATTTACTCTTGCTTCAAAGACTATTTCTTTTCCGGCCTTCTGGAGATTGGCTTTGATGGCAAGTAAATTCTCATTGGATTCACGAGCCCCGCCTAAAACTCCGATTTTTTTCGCAGATTTAATTTTTTCGATGATTTGGGGGATTACTTTGCTACTTTCGGACTCTTTTCCTTTTTCCAGATAAGAAAAAAGCCTGTTGGAATTCATCCAGTCCAGATCGAATCTCCCTTTGTCACAAAGGAAATACATCCCTAGCTCGGCATTTTCTCTAGTCTTGTATCGGTACATTTTATTATCGCGGACGTTAGTTTCTACGTTGCAGCCTGTGCTACACCCGTGACAGATGGACTTTGCGGTTTTGTACCACCATACTCTGGATTTGAAAAGCATGTTCTTGTTTAAAAGAGCTCCGGTAGGGCAAAGATCGGATAGCGCTCCCTGGAAGTTATGCGAAATCGTCTTACTGCTTGCAAGTCCGATTATCGAGTGATAACCTCTTTCGAAAAGGCCCAAATTTGCCTCTCCGACTTTTTCTCTTTCGAATCTTACGCAACGAAAACATACGATACAACGGTTATGATTAATGATAAGGTTGTCGCCGATTTCCTCTTGAGGCACTTCTCTTTTGGGAAACTCAAACCTGGAAACTCCTTTTCCTGAGTTAAAAGAATTATCCTGCAGGTCACACTCACCGGCCTTGTCGCATACCGGACAGTCCAGAGGATGGTTTGCCAGAAGAAACTCCATCGTTCCTTCTCTCGCTTCTTTTACCCTTGGGCTTTTTGTAATAACGGACATGCCTTCTTTCACCGGGGTATTGCAGGCAGCTTGAAGTTTCGGAACGCCCTCAATTTCAATTAAGCACATTCTGCACATGCCGACTATACTTAAGGCAGGGTGATAACAGAAATATGGAATTTCTACTCCAACAGCTTTTACTGCATCAATAAGGTTTTTTTTCTCATCTACCTTATGCTCAATGCCATCTATCTTAATTGTTACCAATTCGAATGCCTCCGATACCTACCGGTTAAATGCCTATGAATACTATTTTAAAAAGGGGAATAAACTGAAAAACTTTTTTTTATTTTAAGGTGACTGGATATTCGAAAAATTAAATTATGTCTCGTAGATATTCATCTACCAAATTCTGCCACGTGGATTTTAGATTCTTTGAATCCGGAATGGCCTTCTGAATTTTTTCGACTGAAAGCACTGAAAATAAAGGCCTTTTTGCGGGAGTTGGGAATTCAGTTGAGGGGATAGGTATTACTTTGCAATTTTTATCTTTCAAAATATAGCTGGCGAAATCAAACCAGGAGCAATAATTCGCAGGTCCGGCATTAAAAATACCATGCAAATTATTTTGCAGGCTTTCCAAAATGACTCTGGACAAAAATTTTGTTGAGGTCGGCCTTCCAATCTGGTCATTTACCACTTTGACTGTTGGGTTATCCTTTGATAATCGAAGCATTGTATCTACAAAGTTTTTTCCGTTTTTCCCATAAAGCCACTGAACCCGGAATAATATATAGTCCAGCCCCTTTTTTTCTAAGATGAAGTTATCACCCTTCAATTTACTTTCACCGTATTTATTCAAAGGATTTGTTGCCTCTGTTTCTTCAATGGGAGAAGAAATTTTTCCGGAATATATATAGTCCGTGGAAAAGTGGATGAGTTTGATTTTTTCTTTGTAGCATACATCTACGATATTGGAAATTGCATCTCCATTCACTTGCATTGCAAGAGGGTCTGTTTCGCTTTTATCTACGGCAGTGTATGCAGCGCAATTTATGAAAATATCCGGCTTGAATTTTCGAACTGAAGATTCAATAGACTCCTGTTTGCATATATCGAGTTGGTGAATATCGCAAGAGCATACCTCCACCATTAGTCCGGTTAACAATTCCGTCAGATCTGTTCCAAGCATTCCGTTACCACCGGAAATCAGAATTTTTTTTTCGGTCAATTCCATATGGTTATATCTGCATCCCGGTAGATTTAGACCACTTCAAAAACCATTTTGGATTGATTGCTCTTTGGTAAAAATACGCATCGATTAATACAAGGTTGACCGCAGCTTCGACAATTGGAACTGCTCTTGGAAGTACGCATGGATCGTGCCTCCCACCTGCTTTTAGTTGAGTATCTTCCGGAGTATCATTAACAGTGCTTTGCATCATGGATATTGTAGCAGTCGGCTTGAAAGCCGCGCGTATCATAATATTTTCTCCATTGGAAATTCCGCCCTGGATTCCACCGGAAAGATTTGTTTTCGTGCGAATCCTTCCGGTTTCTTTCTCGACATAAAATTCGTCGTTATGTTTACTTCCAGTCATTGCAGATCCTTCGAATCCGGATCCAACTTCAAAGCCCTTGCATGCAGGGATAGAAAGTAGAGCTTTTGCCAGGTCAGCTTCCAATTTATCGTAAACAGGGTCACCCAGTCCAGGTGGCACATTTTGGCAGATAGCGCGAATTGTTCCCCCGACAGAATCTCCGATTTTTCGAACTTCCCGGATTTTTTCTTCCATGAGTTTTGCTTTTTCGGGGTCAGGGCATCTGACATCATTTATATCCACTTCATCGATTGATTTCGGAGGGTTTTCGGTAATATTTGCATAAACTTCTCCAATCGAATCTACCCACGCTATGGTTTCCAAACCTAATTCGTCCTTGAGTATCATTCGAGCAATTGCTCCGGCTGCAACTCTTCCTATTGTTTCGCGAACAGAAGCTCGCCCTCCTCCGACATGCGACCTATAGCCATATTTCGCGTCATAGGTATAGTCAGCATGAGAAGGCCTGTATATATGCCTAAAATTTTCATAATCTCTGGATAGAGTATTTTTATTATCAACAAGAAGCGCTATCGGAGAGCCGATTGTTTTCCCTTCAAATATTCCGGATAAAACTCTTACTTCATCATCCTCTTTTCTGGGTGTGGTAAGAAGGCTTTGGCCGGGCCTTCTTCTCGTAAGGTCCTTTTGAATTTCTTCAAGCCTGATCGGAATTCCTGCTGGAACGCCCTCGACAACAACGCCAACAGAAACTCCATGAGATTCTCCGAAAGTAGTGACTTTGAATATTTTTCCCCAGGAAGAAGGCACGCGATTATTTTATTTCAACCTCAATTAAATTCCTGACTCGGCTTCAGCAGTTTTGGGTTTGGTTTTTCTGAATTGTTGATCCACTTCTTCGAATAGAGCTGAATTTAATTCCGGATCGATTATAAACACGATCCTTCTAGGGTCTCCTGTTTCCAAATTGTAGTGGGCTCTTCTTCTATCCAGTTTAATAGTGGAAATATTAAAATCTTTAATTTCTAGTTTTTTAACATTCGAAAAAATCGGCTGAATGGTTCCAATCCTTTCGAGCATGGGCCTTGTTTGAGAACGGTTGATGGATACAATTATGCAGATTTCAAAATGCACTTTTTTTTCTGAATCCGAATGGACTGTGATAACATAGTCTCCTCGATTCAAGATGCTCTTGTTATCACATAAGCTATGCCCTACATAATCAAAAAAATCTTTTACAATTTTTTCATTGTACGTAAAAAAACTGTTGTTCAAAATAATTTTCATTGCCGTCATTGGATTCATCGCTCCACGCCAAGGTTTCGCTGTGGTCATAGCGGCAAATTCACCAGCAATAGCGATTATGCTGGTATCTTCCTCATAAGCAGTATAGGTCAATATATGCTTTATTTGTTTGGCAATATCTGCGGCTACTTGAGCCTTTGCAGTATCTTCGGAATATTTTTTTTGTAAGACTGCAAGTTTTTCAACCATCACCTTTGTTAAAGGATAGTTATTATTTAAGCCCTCCCCTTTGAATGGCCGATGGTGATTCAATACGTTAGTTTTAATTTTAAAATCAACTTCTTCCAAAGGGGCAAGCATTAAATAACTTACCATCGGATGGTTTTTTATATAATTGTACTCTTCTGCGGATAGATTTCCGTGCTCGGGGATTTTCATTTGTGAATATCCGATATCGCACAGATAGCTGGAGAGCATCATGATCATCTGTTCATTTTTCTGAATTTCCTTTTCTGTCCTAGAAATAGCTTTCATACCCCGCAGTTTCAAGGCCATTCCGATCACAGTGCGCTTCGTGACGATTTCGGAATCTATCCCCACTCCGGACCCAGTCATTACTTCTATAATATTCACTAAACCGGTTTCCATGTCGCTGGTATTGGAAAAATCGGTCAGGATATTATCGATGGATTTGGATACGTTGTTAAATTGCCTTCCCTGAAATGGGCTTGTTTTTAATTCTGCCAGAAGGTCTCTCGTGTCTTTTGCAAGATCCTTGGTCAGGTCTGAATTGACTAGTTTTGTAAAGGAAACTTCTCTTCCATTCACATGGGTCGGACGGGAGCTTTGTTTCGCAAAAAGTTTTTCGTAGTCTTCGTTCCTGAAAAAAATGCCTTGTGCTTCAAACTTCAGTAACCGGTTAACATCTTCCGGAACCGCGTTATCTTTTTTGTGAATTAAAATCTGGCCGTCCCGGTTGTAAAAATCGATTGGGATAACATTTTGTTCTCGGAAGGTCTGAATCACTTCCTCTGTAAAGTCGAATTGCTTAAATCCGTCCTTTATTGGTGTATTTTGCGGGATAGGTGCCATTATTGTTCAGGGTTAAATGATCTCACGAGCAAAAAATCATCATTAAGTGAATGATTTTTTTTTCCTATTTTATTGTCGGCAAAAAAAAGGGCAAAATTTCCTTTTTCAGTTCGAAAATTCACTTTTAACTCAATTGCAAATGGATTCGAGACAGCCCATTTGAATTTGGCTACTTCTCTTTTCGCTTGCCCAGATAGTTTGCCAATGAAAGCGCCATACCTCCCAAAAAGGCCGAAATAAATCCGGGAACGTGCAGCATGTTTGGAAACATTTTGGAGATCAGGATTAAAATCAGCGCGTTTAGAACGAGGCCAGCAGTCCCAAGAGTTAGATAGTACAATAGAGCGCTTAAACCCAGAGTCAAGATCAACGTTAGTTTTCGTATCGCAAAATTCAGGGATACGAATACCAGAACCACAATTACAGCAGAGCTATAATCCCCTTGAATGTGAAAAGATTTGTCTATCATGGGGAACAGAAAAATTACCGTAAGAACTTGCAGCACAATTGAAATTAAAAAGCTTTTCATAGTTGAATACTCTCTCACCCCGCTACATTTGCAAGAAATTTACACGGTGGAGTTTTGCAGATAATAGCAATATAAGTGACCCATGTTCAAAAATTTGAAACTATTCAGAGTTTGTCCTAAAACTAACTCTAAGACCTCATCCGAACCAATATTGTAGAAAAAGTTTTATTGATGAAGTTGGTCGCTCAAATTGGCCTCCTGCCAATTTGCCCGATATTTCGTTCCCTATGGGTCACTC
>CAYTEA010000036.1:0-14621 GCA_964436695.1 uncultured Leptospiraceae bacterium | reverse complement strand
GGTCGCTTTGCAAGCGTTCGATTCCAACCATGCTTGATTCTGTAAAACTCTGCCTCGGGAGGCTTGTCCCTCATTTGGGCGGTAGGGCAAGTGAGGGGGAATCGCTCTACATCAGCTTCCCATCCAGGTCAGCTGATTCCGAGCCGTCCTTTTTCTCTGTCGCTCACTTCCTGTTCGCTTTTCTCGCCTATTCGGCGAGCGAGAAAAAGTCGTTCGATTCCAACCATGCTTGATTCTGTAAAACTCTGCCTCGGGAGGCTTGTCCCTCATTTGGGCGGTAGGGCAAGTGAGGGGGAATCGCTCTACATCAGCTTCCCATCCAGGTCAGCTGATTCCGAGCCGTCCTTTTTCTCTGTCGCTCACTTCCTGTTCGCTTTTCTCGCCTATTCGGCGAGCGAGAAAAAGTCGTTCGATTCCAACCATGCTTGATTCTGTAAAACTCTGCCTCGGGAGGGAATCGGCTTACAAAAAAATTCTTCCTGAATTTTTTTTTCAGCCCGGCTTGGTCGCTCAAATTGGCCTCCTGCCAATTTGCCCGATATTTCGTTCCCTATGGGTCACTCATATCGGTCGCTTTGCAAGCGTTCGATTCCAACCATGCTTGATTCTGTAAAACTCTGCCTCGGGAGGGAATCGAACCCCCACTGTCAGTTCCGAAGACTGATGCTCTATCCGTTGAACTACCGAGGCTGTTAAAATTGACTATTTTAACCAGTTGAAAAATTGCAACTGTTTTGAATCATTAAAAATTTTTGTGGACAGATAAACCCTTTTTGTTACGATAATCACAATATATTTACAAGGGCAATAGGATGGAGTGGGAAAAGATTCTTCGAGATGCAGTCAAAGATAACTCAATAAAAGAGCTTCATCTTAGAAAAGTTCCGACGTTAAAAACCTGCGAAGACTGGAAGCAGGTCTTCGAAGTCGGCTTGGTCGATCACAAAACAAAATACGCCCACTATAAAGGTGGACTCGTAAAGTATGGTGACAGGCTGTTTTTTGTAAATGATCAGAGGATTGAGGCACTTTCACCTTTTCGTTCCTGGAATTTCAAAACAAAAATTAAAGTTACTGACGCAGAGAAATAATTTTTCAGCGAATCAATTTTATAATTAAATTTAACTTTTCCGAAATTGCTATTACATCGTTGATTTTATTCTTATCTATCAGTATTGCAACCGGACTAATTTCTTCAATTACGATCTTCTTTCCTTTGATTTGACCCATCAGGAGTTCCATTACAAGCGGGTCATAGGTTTTTAGCAAAACGCAGTCTTCGGTCACGACTACGATAGGTAAATTATGTCCCCACTCATCCAAAAGGAATAATAAATTCTGAGCAAGTTCGGCTTTGCTGGACTCTCGCAAAAACTGAATAAATTGTTTTGGGTCATAACCCAAAAGAATTCCAGCCTGAAAAGAATCTCTTGTCAGTGTAAACGTATAAACTCGATCGAAGTCTTTCAACTCTGTGAAAACTTTTAATAGATGAGTGCCGATCATCGACACCTTTTCCGGAAATGCTATGATCGTGAAATCAGGATTAATCATGATTCCACCTTTTTCCGTATGTCGATGAATCGGTTTGGACTGGAAGAAATTTTTTCCCAATTCGGACAGGAAAAGATTTCGTGCCGGATATTCGACTTCAAGAAGGCCAAACAAATGAAGATAGAAAATCGCAGAAATAATTTCCCTTCTTAAATCGTTAAGGTCTACTTCAAAATTTTTTACTTTAAAGCCAGGAGATAAAATCAAATGATCCCGGACTATAATAGAAAAAATCACTGAAAGATTTACTTTTCCATAATCACAAATCAGATTAACACATTTATCCAAAATAGGTTTATCGTATAAGGGAACTTCAATTGCTGAAAATACTTCGGGAGGATTGATTCGCTTTAATCTGGCTTCATTGACTTCGTGTATTGCCAGATTCATCACTTCGAAAATATCTTTCTTTTGAAAAGAATCGATATCTCCTGTTAAAACAACATTCTCGCCTTTGATTTCCACGTGCCCGAGTAGCTTCAGAATCGGTAGAATCAATTCGATTTGATATACCTGCCCCTTTTCAGGAAATATATCAATGTCAAGTTTTAGCAAATCTTGTTCGGTTCTTTTGTTATCAGCCTGCTTTACTTTACCCGACTTCGCCAGATTCAACCCTTTTCGCGAAATAAAGGAAACCATTTTCTTTATATTTAAAAAGAAGTCTAAATCGTTCTTTGCAGTTTTTTCCTGCTTTTGCTTTGTTCCTTTTTTTACCGCTTGCAGAATCGGATTATTCTGGAGATAGAGCAGGATTTCTTTTGGAATTACAATTACTCGAATGAATTTCTCTTCAATAAAATATACATCCACAACCAGATGTTTTGTCAATAGTGCAGGAATTACCTGCTCGAATTTGCCACGATTTACGTGTATATAATTTCTTATCGTTTCAGCTTCAACAACCCCTCCGCGAAGAAAAATATTCCTTAGAGTTTCTCTTTCCAATTCGCTTAGCGAATTGATCAGGATCTGAATATTATCTTTGTTGGTAGCAGCCTTATATAAATCGTCGTCAGAATAACTCTTTTTCAGCGAAAGAAGCTTAATCCAATGAGGGTCTATTTCCTCTTCCGTCAATTTTGGAATAACCTTATCTAAAGAGATTTTATATTTCTCGCTCTTAAGATTTTGTTCTAACTTTACATTCTGGGCGATTTCCTCAAATGCGTGGTATTTATCCAGGTTGTTAGTAAGGCGTTCTCTGTTTTTTCTCTGGTATAAAAGGCAATACTTGCGCAGAACATTTAATTCCATTTCCGCGTTCAGAGGAGGTAACGTAGTCTTTCGGACTATTTCTCCAAGGGTAAGCACATTCTTACTTTTGAGAATGGATGTGTAAATAGTTACCTGGATAGGGGTTAATTTTTCTAAAACGCCTTTGAGATGAAAATCATCCAGGAAAGCCTCAACCAATTGGTGGATTGAAGTTTTCTTGTCCTTTCCCGAAAATTTCTGAAGGTTCCAGAGAACTGCAATTTTTTTCAGTTCGGGTAAGTCAAGTTTTTCTAGTTCCTGAATTAAAGTGGCGTCTTTTTCCATAAACTGTAAAATTGAAGCTAAGTGACCAATAATCTGAAGATAGGGGGTAATGTAAACAAATTTTTATCCGAAAATCAAATCTATGATTGTCAAATCCGAGATTTTTATATCTTTGAAATGTATATGGATTCAATTTTTGATAAAATCAAATTCGGACTCAGCGGTAGTCTAAGACTAATCACCTCAGGAACAGTTTTCACAACCAAAACCGGTTCTATTCTGAAAGACCTATTGTTATCAGGATCTACTTCCAGCATACCAGTCAAACTTCGGGAAGCTTTTGAAGAACTTGGAGCAACTTATATAAAGTTGGGGCAATTTGTCGCATCTGCTCCTTCGCTATTTCCGGAAGAATACGTAAACGAAATGCAGAAATGCCTGGATAACGTTCGACCGATTCCTTTTTCGGAAATTCGCAGAACAATTGAAACAGAGCTTGGAGGAAAAATTTCCGACTATTTTCAAAGCATAGAAGAAACTCCTATTGCTTCTGCTTCCATTGCTCAGGTCCATGGAGCCATCACAAAAGAAGGCCTTGATGTTGTGATAAAAGTTCAAAGATCAGATATCGAATCCGTTCTGGAAACAGATTTGAACCTGGTTTATCTGGTGTTTCTCATTCTGGACAAAGTGGTTCCCGGTCTCGAAAGGTCGGGACTTCTCGATATGGTGAAAGATTTTCAAAGCTCGATAATGAAAGAAATCGATTTTATCAAAGAGGCAAAGAATATCGAAGAGTTCGAAGCATTTTTGCTGAAATCGGGTGAGGCGAGAGGAAAGGTTCCGAGGGTTTATCACAAGCTTTCCACCAAGAAAATTCTTACGATGGAAAGGCTTTACGGAGTTCCACTCACAGACGTAAAAAAACTGAGGTCTTTTGTGAAAAATCCCAGAAAAACTTTGACCGACGCTCTGGACATTTGGTTTAAATCACTTTCTTCTACGGGGTTTTTTCATGCCGATGTTCACGCTGGAAATTTGCTCGTTCTAAAAGACGGAAAGATAGGATTTATCGATTTCGGAATCGTCGGTAGGATTCCCGAAAAAGTTTGGTCGGGACTGATGATTTTTATGGAAGGCTTGAGTTTGAATAATGCTGATAAAATGGTTCAAGGCCTCGTAGATATGAACGGCACTGCCGAAGGCATTGATCAAAAAAAATTTGCACAAGAGCTTTCTCAAGTATTTGACAAATTGAATGAAGTTGCAATAGATATACAGCTCGGCGACTTTGGAGCCGCAAACGAAAAACAGCTAAACCGCATCATGTTTGATTTGAACGAAATAACAAAAAAGAACGGGTTGAAGATTCCCCGTGAATTTGCCTTACTAATCAAGCAACTTTTGTATTTCGACAGGTACGTGAAATCTCTAGCACCTGATATAGATTTATTTCGAAATCCTAATTTATTTTTGCAGTGAAGATAAAAAAAAGTTCATTACCTTGCGAAAGCCCACTCGGGCTTTTTTTACATCGGCATACAAACCAGTTTCTATTATTTTTTTACGAGTGAACTGAGGATTTCTTGTCGTTTTTTGTCTTTCTGAAATTCATTCAGCACAAGCCATTCCCTTTTTACATCCTTTTCTGACAGGCCTTTGGCTTGGGCAAATTTTTTCAGAAGTTTTGCTGTTTTCTGATTCATAGAATCCAATTAATTTTTCCTTTTCTTTAGAGTCAATTGAAAAATTACCTGACAGGAAAAAATAAAATCCTATATCGTCTATGCAGTATGAAAAAAGAAATCAGCGACCGCTACGAACCTCATTCCGTTGAGGAAAAATGGATTCAATATTGGGAAAAAAACGCTTCTTTCCTGCCGAATAAAAATGCAAAAGAGTCTTTTTCGATCGTAATCCCTCCTCCGAATGTTACAGGAACTTTGCATATCGGACACGCTCTCAACCACACAATACAGGATATAATTATCCGAATCGAAAGAAAAAAGGAAAAAAATGCGGTTTGGGTTCCCGGTATGGACCACGCAGGAATTGCCACCCAGGTCGTAGTAGAAAGGGAGCTTGCAAAAGAGGGAAAAAAAAGGCTGGATTTTTCGCGGGAAGACTTTCAGAAAAAAGTCTGGGAGTGGAAGGCAAAATCCGGCGGACAAATCACCAACCAGCAAAGGAAGTTAGGCGAAAGCGTAGATTGGTCACAGGAACGCTTCACTATGGACGCGGGCTTATCCAAAGCAGTCATAAAGGCCTTCAAGTCCCTTTATGACGAAGGGTTAATATACAGAGGAGAGAAGCTCATCAACTGGAGCCCCGCCGCAAAGACTGCAATTTCCGATATCGAAGTAGAGTTCAAAGAAGTCAAAGGAAAATTATATCACATCAGATATCCGATCAAGAATTCCAAAGACCATATCGTCGTGGCAACAACCAGGCCAGAAACCATGCTCGGAGATGTCGCAGTTTGCGCACATCCGGAAGATAAGCGTTATGCGAAATTGAAAGGCGCTTTGCTGACACTGCCTTTGACAAAACGGGAAATTCCCTTGCTATTCGATTCATTCGTGGACAAAGAATTCGGAAGCGGGCTGGTAAAAATTACTCCTGCTCATGATTTCAATGACTATGAAGCAGGGATGCGTCTCGGACTAAAGCCGATCAATATTTTAAATCCGGATGCAACTCTTAACGACAATGCCGGGGTTTATTCCGGGTTAGATAGATATGAAGCAAGAAAGAAAGTCGTCTCCGATCTGGAAAAACTCGGCTTAATCGAAAAAATCGAAGACCATGTTCATGCGGTCGGCCACAACCAGAGAGGTGGGGATATAATCGAACCGTATTTATCCACACAGTGGTTTGTAAAAATAGAACCACTTGCAAAAAAAGCCATCGAAGCAGTACGCACCGGCAAGATTGAGTTCATTCCGAAAATGTGGGAGAAAACGTATTTTGAGTGGATGGAAAATATCAAAGACTGGTGCATCTCTCGGCAATTGTGGTGGGGACATCGAATACCGGCTTGGTATTGTGTTGGAGATGATAAATGCAAATTGGAATGTAAGTCGCCTATCGTATCCGAAACTACTCCCGAAAAATGCCCGCATTGTGGATCTACAAATTTAAAGCAGGACGAAGACGTTTTGGATACCTGGTTTTCATCAGGGCTTTGGCCTTTTTCCGTTTTCGGTTGGCCTGAAAAAACGGAAGAACTGAAAATGTATTATCCAAATTCTATCCTGGTTACAGCGTTTGACATTATATTTTTCTGGGTTGCCAGGATGATTATGTTTGGCCTAAAATTTATGGATGACATTCCTTTCAAAAAAGTGATGATCCACAGTCTGGTGCGAGACAAGACTGGAAAAAAATTCAGCAAGTCACTGGGAAATACTATTGATCCTCTCGAGATGATGGCAACTTACGGAACAGATTCGTTTCGTTTTTTTCTGGCGGCGACTCTTCCCGAGGGCAAAGATATTCTATTCGATGAACAGCGCCTGGATGGTTACAGATCTTTCGCAAATAAGATATGGAATTCATCTAGGTTCATCATCATGAACCTAGATGAAGATTTTGCAATCAAAGATATTTCAAAAGAAAGTCTGGAACCGTCCGATCTGTGGATTCTTGACAGATTTAATTCATGTCTGGAAAAATATGAAAAGGCTTATGCAGATTATCGATTTTATGAAATGGCTGATTCTGTTTACCAGTTTTTCTGGGGGGATTTCTGCGACTGGTACATCGAACTGACAAAAAGCAGGATCTACGGAAAGTCGGATGCGAAGAGCAAGAAACTAGCCGAACAGGTTTTGGTTCAGACTTTGCTCGCAGGAATGTGTTTATTGAATCCATTGATGCCTTTTATTACTGAAGAAATCTATTCTATTTTTTCCGAAGTATCTTTGTCGCAAGCACTGTGGGTGAAAAAATTCTCGATCGGTAATGAAGCTGGCGTAAAGAAAATTGAACTGCTTCGCGAAATCGTTGGCGAGGTTAGAAGAGTAAGATCCGAACTGAATGTATCGTTGGACAAAAAATGCAAAATCATTCTGAAATCAACCGATACTCTTGTAAAGGAAATAGTATTGGAAGAAAAGGATTCAATTCTTCAGCTGGCAAGAGCAGAATCCCTGGAAATGTTTGACAAACACAAGTTATCAAAATCGGATTCAGTGATTCCTTTTTCAAAAGGAGAAATCATTCTTCCACTTTCCGGAATGATGGACTTCGAAAAAGAAAAACAAAGGCTAAAAAAAGAAGAAGAGTCTTTGAAAATTGAGGCTGAAAAAATCGAAACTAAACTCTCAAATCCTCAATTTTTAGAAAAAGCAAAACCAGAAATCATTGACAAAGAAAAAGAGAAACTTAAAACTCTTAAAGACAAGCTAGTAACTGTCCAAAAGGGTTTTGAAAAATTTGAAACTTAAAGTTCTATTAATCGGTGGTGGGGGACGAGAAAGCGCTCTTGCATGGAAAATAAAAGAGTCTCCTCTTTTATCGGAGTTGAAAGTTTTCCCCGGCAACGGGGGATTTTCTCCGAATGAAATTCTTCCTGTTGGAAGTTTCGATTTAAAAAATAAATTCAGCACACAGAAATTTATCGAAAGGGAGAAATTCGATCTCGTAATTGTCGGGCCTGAAGATCCTTTGGTTGATGGAATTGCCGACTGGTTATCTGAAATTCATATTCCTTGTTTCGGGCCGTCTTCTTATTGTGCACAGCTCGAAGGTTCCAAGGATTTCGCAAAATCTTTAATGAATGAATTTGGAGTTCCCACTGCGGGTTATGCAACCTTTACCGAATTTGAAGAAGCCAAAAAGCATGTTGAATCCGGCTCAACTCCGGTCGTAGTGAAAGCCGACGGACTAGCAGCAGGAAAAGGCGTTGCAGTTTGCAAATCCAAGGAAGAGGCTATTGCATTTTTACATGAAATATTTATTTCGCTAAAATTTGGAAAAAGTGGAAACAAAGTAGTCATCGAAGAATTTATGGAAGGAGAAGAGGCTTCTGTTTTTGGAATTTGCGATGGAGAAAATTTCGTTTTATTTCCGGCCGCTCAAGATCACAAAAGAGCTTTTGATAATGATGAAGGGCCGAATACGGGAGGAATGGGGGCCTATGCGCCGGCGCCAATAGTGGATGAAAAGATTTTTTCCAAGATTCGCGAGCAAATCTTTAAGCCGATGATTGTAGGGTTAAAGAAAAAAGGACACCCGTACCGGGGTTTATTGTATGCAGGTTTGATGATTTCAAAATCCGGAGAGGCAAGAGTCGTAGAATTCAATTGCAGATTTGGCGATCCCGAAACTCAGGCTTTAATGTTACTTCTAGAAGACGACATCCTAGAGTTGATGTATGAAGCGGCAACGAAGACAATTACAAGAAAAGCACTTACGTTAAAGAATGGATTTTCTACTGTCGTAGTTCTCGCGGCAAAAGGCTATCCTGATAATTACGAAAAAGGAATTGTACTAAGTTTTCCTTTGGTAAATGACAAAGATATTCACATTTTCCACGCAGGCACTGTATTTTCTCGCGAGGGATATTTAAAATCCAGCGGGGGGAGAATAGCCGGAATAAGCGCCATGGGAAAAACTCTCCAGGAATCCATCGATAAATCCTATTCAATCATTCATTCCATAACAGCACCGAATTCATTTTTTCGATCAGACATCGGAAAAAAAGGTATCCGGTAATGCCGTTTCCGATTTCCGGTAATTTACACTTAATCGAAAACAATTCTTTAAAAAAATTCGCAAAGAGTTTTGGGCTGATTCTTTCCGACAAACAATTCGAGAAGCAACAAATTCAGATAATCAAAACAGCTCTGAAAAATAGCAAAGGCCTTTCACAAATACTGCTCGGCTTATCCAAAAAGGAATTAATCAGCTTAGTTTATATTTTAACACAATTTGGAGATGCAACTACCGACGAGACTCCCGATGAATATTCCGACATGAGTAAAATCCCTTTTGTCATCGAATGGAAAAAATCGGCATTCATGCTTCCATGCGAAATAATTGATTATCTCGCCGGAGAAAAAATTTTTCGCGGACAAAATTACCTTTTTTCTTTGCTGCCTCTGCTAAACCCGAAAGAAAAAAAGGCATGGCTTCGTTGGATCGGTGCAGATTTTGAAAAAGAATACGAAAAAGATATTAACCATGAGATACTCTTTCATTGCCGGTTACTTCAAAAACCTTTTAAAGGCACGTCATTTATTCATGAAAATGAATTTTTTTTGACCCAGGCGTGGCCTATCGGAAAAAATGAAGTTGTAGACTGGTTTTATAAAAAGCTGACTCCATTTTATTTTGCAATGCACGAACTTTCTAAAAAAGAACGCGACCCTTTTTTTATGCATCTTTTGGAAGTGATAAAAGCGGGTAAATTTGTTTTGAAAGAAGTAGAAGGCAGATACAAGCTCGTTGCTACAATCGAAGGAGCAACTCCTCAATTACGAGAAACCATTTTCCAATACGAAATTGAGAGAAGTGCATCCAAGCACAGTCTATTTGTCAAAAAAGACAACTCCGAATCCGACCTTTCCGATAAAAGTACTTTGCTTTTGCAATAGACTTTCGAAAATCAGGTTTTAACTTTCGCGTAATTATTTATAATGGAATCTACGAGAGATTTTTCCAAATTCAATTTTTCGGCGATAATATCACTGCTCCAGTGGAAGTTGTCATGCAGGTGCAGAACTGTTGATTTTTTCTTTTTCAGTAGGTCGCTTTCTTCAGCGTGTGTCCCGGAATTTTTTTTCCTACCGGTCTTATCAGAATTTGCAACCGAATCCACTGCATCCAAAAATGCGGAGAGCTTGTCAAACTTTTCATCCGCTTCGGATAGCAAGCTTTCCAATTCCGTTTTTGATTCGTCTGCTTCGGATTTTAATTCTTCCATTCTTCTTTGCAAAGTAGAAACCTGCTTGTGTCTTTCAGAAAGGTCCACCATTAAGTTTTCTATTTTTTCGAATTTCGCCTCAACGGATTTGATTTCTGAATCTTTTTGAAGTAAAGCAACTGTCTTCTGATCAATCCGTTTCAATTCATTTCGCAACTCATCTTCGCGAGTATCAATTACGGATATCTCTTTTCTCAAATTAAGAAGTTTCTCATCCATTTCTTCCAGATCGGAAGCCCTTGAATCGATTGAGGTATTCAGTTTGGAAATTTCATCATTTGCAAATTCCAAGAGCGCGATTTTTTCATCTATGCCTGTCTGGGTTTTTTCCACACTTTTCAGTTTAGCGTCAAATTGGGAAATCTTATGGAAGCTATCATCCAGGTGTCGGACTTTCTCGCTTGCTTGTTCAATCTGGCCTTGTGCGTGATGAATTCCATCTTCAAGCTCTTCAATTTTGATTCTCTGAATGTCAAGTTGGCGAAGTTCCATTTCCATTTCTTTCTTGAGGGAATTTAGCAATTCAGAATTTTTCAGATAATCGGATACGCCTTTTTCTTCCATTCGAATTTTTTCGAGCATCTCGCCCATCTTATCAATCGTCTGCTCGGATTCCCGGATAACCTGCTGAGTATTTCGGAACAGTTCAGAATGGCTTTCCACCACGGCTAGCCTTTCTGTTATGCTTTCCAATTTATTCGCCAGAGAATTAGTTTCTCTGTTTAGCTCACTCAAAAGCGACTCTTTTTCATTTTCGAATTCTCCGAAGTCTCTACGCAATTCCGATTTCACAGATGAAATATCGGATTTTGCTTTCTCAAGTTCCCTGCGGGCCGAGTCTATGAAATTGATGTTTGCTTTTTCCATTTCTCGAAAATTCTTTTGAATCTCTTTATTAAAACTATCTATTTGCCTGGAAGTATCGTCTTTGGCAAATTTCAGATTTTCCTCTACATTGCGCCTAACGTCCAAAATATACTTGGAAACCTTTTCCTCAAGCTTGCCTAGCTGGAACTCACCTTTATCCGTAAGCGCTGTTAATTGTTTCGATATCTTCGCATCTATCGTAGAATTCAATTTATCGATTTTTTCTTCCTGTTTATCAAAGAATTCCGCAGCTGTTGATTCCAGTTTCTCCAGAACTTCCTCAGACTCTTTTCGCGCATCAATACCTTGGGTGTGAATTTCTGCCAAAAGGTTTTCGGTAACGGATAGTAAAGTGTTTTCCTGAATCTCGCGGAAATGCGCCAACTTAACTTTTCCATCTTCGTACTCGTTTGAAAATTTCTCTAATAGTTCCGAACCTTGTACATGAATATCTTTCAGCCTGTCTTCCAGATTACCCACGGATAATTTCGTATCATCCTTGATTTTCTCCAGCTCGCGAAACCAGGATTCCCGAATATTTTCGAGGCGTTCTTCCATCCGTAAAGTTTCATCTTCCACCGAACCAAAAATATCTTTTGTTTTGGCATCAGTCTCTTTCAGAATATCTTTCGCGCTTTCATGTAGAGCGGATTTTAATTCATCAAAATACTCATCTACGGCCTTGACTCTTTTCTGGGTTTCTCCTTTTAGAGATTCGACTTTTATTTCAATTTCATCTAGCGAGTTTTTGTAAGATTTTGTCTTTTCTTCATGAAGCGATGATAGTTCTTCTTCAAGAGCTGATTTCAGCTCAAGCAAAGAAGATTTCACAGAGCTTGAAACCCCGTTTCTCACAGTCTCAAGATCCGTTTCAAAATTCTGTAGGCCTTCCATCACGGTACTTTTCAGAGTATCGGCTTCTTCTTTTAGTGAAGAGCTTACTCGATAGAATTCCTCTTCGAACAAATCAATCTGGCGCATCAATTCTGATTTTTTTACGTCTGCCTGACGAAGTAATTTATTTTCTGCTTCAAGATATTTTTCCTGAAATAGAGCGATATTCGAGTTTATAGATTCCGCCTGACGTCTTGTTTCATTTAATATTTCATCACGACGAGTCATTGTCTCAAGATCCAGACCCTCGACTTCTCTGCGTATTGCATCAATTTCCATTTTCAGGCCGCGAATAAAGGCCTCTTTGCTCTGGGTTACCTGCTCAACGATTGAATCAAATCTTTCCTGAATCTTTTTCTCAAAAATGATAAATCTATCTTCTATCTTTTTCTCTGCCGTCTCAAATTTATCTGCAAGGCGAACGTCTACTCGTTCGATCTTCTCAGCAACCATGTCTGAAAAATCTCTGAATTGAATAATTTTCGAGTCAATGCTTTTCTCAGACTCTCGGAGCGAATCGGTCAGGCTGGAAACTTTTGAATGGAGTAACTCTACTTTTCCGACTGACTCCCGCGCCAAAATCTCAACCTCTTCTTTCAGCTTCTCTTGAAAGGACACAGAGACATTGGTTGCGAATTCGTCTAACTTATCGGATTTGGCTTCCAATAAAGATTCCATCTCTACAATCTTTGTAGCAAGCGACTGCAAAACCTCATCGGTTCGAAAATTTACTTTTTCATGAAAGGCCAAGAGTATTCCGGAAGCTTCGGACTGAACTTTCAAAATCTCTTTTTCGATTTTTTCTATTTCATTTCTTTGATTCTGAAATAGAGCGAGGCCATTTTGGATATACGCGGATTCTTTTTGAATTTCTCCGGTTAATTCAACTACACCGGAGAGTTCGGTGGATACATTGTCCAGGTAGGACTTATTCGATTTTACAGTTTCCAGAAGAACTTTCGTGTCCGAAGAAACTTTTTGAATTTCCTCGGAAAGTTTTTTTGCCTGCTTATTCATGATTTCCAAATCAATTCCGGCATCTCTAACTGATTGAATTTTGGAAATCGCTACATCGTTTATATCTTCAGTAAGCTTTTGAGTATATCTTTTGATCTGGCTAAGGCGATAATTGGATTTGTCCAGTCTTCGAAGGAGGATCGTTATCAAAACACTAGCGATGAATGGAATTAAAAGTTCTGTGCCCATATTATTAATTATGTCTCATTTAATAGTGGTAAATAAACTATCTCTTGTCATTTTAGGCAAGGATTTTTTTGATTTTCATGGAAATTTGCAACCCCTACACTACTTTTAGCGCCTACTATGACAGTATTTTGAGCCATGTAAACCACGAGAGATGGAAAAATTTCATTTTAAGCGAATTTATAGCACAAAAGTCGAGAAATCCGGCGCAGATAATTGACCTGGGTTGCGGAACGGGTTCATTACTCGGCGAATTCGGGGAACTCCACGCAGAAAAAATAGGTTTAGACATCTCGGAAGAAATGCTAGAGGTAGCGCGCAGAAACCATCCCGGCATGAATTTCATTCAGGGCAATCTGTTAGACTTTTCATTAGAAACAAAAACTGAATTGCTTCTCTGCACTCACGATACAATAAACTACTTAACAAATCTAAAAGACCTTGAAGAGCATTTCAAATGTGCAAAATCCAACCTTGCATCGGGAGGATTGTATTTTTTCGATGTGACAAGCGAGTACAATTTGCTGGAAAATTTCCATGATAAGACAATGGAAGATCACCTTCCAAACGGGAGAGTAAAATGGACAAACAAATATATGCCTAAAAAAGGCATAATAAAATCTGAACTGGAATTTATCACAAAAGGAAAAATTGTAAAAGAGATTCATGTTCAGAAATATTTTCCTCCCATTGAAGTTTCCCGGCTGCTGGAAAAAACCGGTTTTCAAATTCTCAAAATGGGGAGCGATTACAAAAAGTGGAAACTAGAAGAAACCGCATGTCTGGTAAATTTTCTTGCTATGAACAAATAAAATAATCGTTTCAGTTTTAATCACAGACAGAAATATCTGGGTAAAATTTTTCATTTATTTAAAGTGCGTTATGATAAGATTTAATGGAAATTATTCAGGATTTCAGAATACATGCAAAGACAATCGGAATTAGAATTGAAAGGAAAGGCTTTAGCAGTTTGGCAAAAATAAATCAAAAATAAAGGAAGAAATATGAAAACATTAACCAAAGAAATGCAGAATTTAATAACTCCATCAAAGGGTTTAGAATTGTTGATAGAAGGAAATAAAAGATTCATGAACAATCTGAAAATCAACAGAAATTTATTGCAACAGGCAAATGAAACATCTGATGGACAACATCCTTTTGCCGTAATTCTTAGTTGTATAGATAGCAGAACATCAGCCGAATTGATTTTCGATCAGGGGCTTGGAGATATTTTTAGTATCCGGATTGCCGGAAATATATTGAACGAAGATATCCTAGGTAGCATGGAATTCGGTTGTAAAGTTGTTGGATCGAAAATTATTGTTGTTCTTGGCCACACAAAATGTGGTGCGATAAAAGGAGCCTGTGACCATGTTGAAATGGGCAACCTGACAACATTGCTTACAAAAATAAGACCTGCCGTGGATGATGAAAAAAGCACAATCGATAATAGGAATTCCAGCAATGTCGATTTTGTGGAAAATGTTGCTATTTTGAATATCAAACGAACTGTTAAATCCATAACCGAGCGCAGCCCGATACTAAAGGATATGCTGGAAAAAGGTGAAATCGATATAGTTGGAGGCTTGCATGATCTAACAACAGGCAGGGTAACGTT
This sequence comes from uncultured Leptospiraceae bacterium, assembly GCA_964436695.1. Lineage (GTDB taxonomy): Bacteria > Spirochaetota > Leptospiria > Leptospirales > Leptospiraceae > JABWCC01. The sequence continues at coordinate 75 of CAYTEA010000036.1, read as the reverse complement.
TTTTAAAGATTTCATATCTTAGGAAAATCACTTTACACTCGCAGCTAAAACAAAAATCTTTCAATTATGAATCTA
>CAYTEA010000035.1:0-22668 GCA_964436695.1 uncultured Leptospiraceae bacterium | reverse complement strand
CAGCTGAAATTATATTTCGCAAAGATTTTAGGTTATCAAGAATTTCCTGAAGTTGGATCAGGAGTTCAATTTGAATTTGAAATTTCGCAGACAATGTCCCCCATGTGAGGTAGACGTACCGGCCTCCAGAATATTTATTTCGGTTCTGGATATACACTCAAAGAAATCTATTCCCGGGAGAAGTTGAAGATTTTTCTGGAAGGAAAAAAATAAAAAGAATGGATGCAAAAAGATTGATTCTATGAATTATCAGAGAATGAGTCATCCTCAATATCTCCAACTTCCTGATAATTATCATAACTTTTATTTGAAACTGGGCCGTGTTCGCGCGGCAGTGGATGAATCCCTGCCTTAAAGTAAAATTCTTTTTCAATTTCTTTTGCTTCCATTGCTGTATTTGCCATCCGGATTCTGTCAATGGCTTCATACGCCTGCTCCTTTTTTTCGCCTTCACCAGCATTTTCAAACCTGTCGGCGTATCTTTGTATTTTTCTCACGATAAACTCCTTTTCTTTCTCCAGATTTTTACCGAATAGTTCTTGGATCCATTCCCGTATTCCCATTATTTTCCTCCATTGAGATGAATAATTTTTTGATTGACTTTAAGTTATGAATTGCTCGTGTCTCCATCTTCTTTTCTTGTGCTGAAATAATTCTCTGCCCAAATCCGGATTCTATTTCCTTTTCTGGTCCATTGCCAAAGCCCATTTTCTGCCAATTCAATATCTTTGTAAGGATTATACTTGAAATCCGCCAGCTCTTTGTTTCTGACAACATATTTTCTATTTTCCGTATCTCCGTGCCAGAGGTGCATGACTCTTCCTGGGACATAGGAGATCTTTGCACGTACCTTTGAATATATCTCTTCTGCCCAAGTCTGGAAATGCTTTAAGTGATGTGGATTATTGCCTATGATTCTTTTGATGCACTCAGAGTCCCAGTCTCCTGCAAAAGCATGTGCCATAACGTGATCACCGCTTCCCGCAATATTCGCATCGTAAAATCCGAGTGTTTCAATAACTTCTCTTCGGACAGCCCACCCAAAACCTGTGTGACCGTGCTTTTGGAAATCTCCTTTAATGAGACAATTGGGGTCTTTTTTTATCACCGAACCAAAGCTATTGTAAGTTTCGCCTTGCCCTGAATATTGGACTACACCCTTTGGGAGCCTTACAGCTTCCTCAAATAATTGGACAACATGCGATTCATCCAGAAGGCGAATCGTTTCTGAAACCCAGTTCCGGTTTTCAAAAAGAATATCAGCATCAATCCATGCTATCTTTTGGAATTTTCTAGGAATCTTTGCGAGCGCAATATTCAGCATTCTTTCTTTTTGCCAAAGCACATGCCTCCCTTGTAATCTGATGATATTAACGATTTCGGATAACGCAAGGTGATTTGGAGGAAAATCAGCCTCGACAACAATTACGAATAAATTTGATTCCAGTAATGGTTTTAAGAAGGCGGAAAAATTGCTTCTTTTGGTCTTGTAACCTTGCGGGTTGAAATAGGTTGTGATAACTGCCAGCTCGGAGGTTTTCTCCTTTGAGTCATTCATGGTTGAAATTGCCTGACGAATTGCCTCAATTTATTTTCCTTATTCTACTTGATGAGCCATTTATTTCGGCAAGATTCGTTCTTCGATTATCGGGTTTCCACCATTACACAACTATAAGCCAGGTAATTTTTTTTATTCTTTTCCAAAAATGAAATAATCTCATCGCTTTCGGCCCCCGGCTGCAACCAGAAGTTATCGAATCCCGAAGAAACCGCATCTTGAATTATTTCAAAACCGATTTTGGGAGGGACAACGAAATTCAATATATCCGGTTTTACGGGCGGTTCGTGGATAGTGTGGTATGCTTTGTCATTTTCGATTGTAGATGCTTTGGGATTGATTCCATACACTTCAATATTTTTGGATTTTAAATCTCGGTAAATAATATTGCCGTATTTAGTTTTGTCGTTTGTGGCTCCTATCAAAAAAATCTTCACATTATCCTTTTTTATTTTTTCCAAGACTGGATTATCCATTTTGTTAGTCTCTCATTTCATAGATTCCATAGACGAATTCCGAGCTTGCAACCACTTCAAGCGCATACACAAACTCGCTAACTCTTAATGTTTTGACTACATCAAGCTTATAATCTTCCGCTAAAAATTTCATCTTGTCTAGCGATATCTTATCTTTCATCAATGGCCCGTGCTTGTACTCTGTTTTCACCCAGTCGACGATTATCAATCTTCCACCCGGCTTCATGGATCGGATGAGTCCGTCCATAGCAAGCCCCGGGTCTGCAAACGTAGAAAGGCACATGGAGGAAAAAATCAACTCAGGTGTAGGGATCCAGTCCGGAAGAATTGGGTGGTCGGATTTGTCGAGATAGAAAGGAGTAAATCGTTCAATTTCTTCTTTGATTTTTCTTTGGAGGAGGAGATCAATTAGATCTTGCTGGTAATCCACTGCCCAGACCCAGGCATCTTTTGGCAGGTACTTGAATATGTAGGGAATAAAAAACCCCAGGCCAACTCCGAAATCGACTAGATTCTGGACCTTGTCGATTTTGATTGATTCAAATATCGTGGTTGGTTGACAAATTTCTCTTCTTGCGCTGGAAAGCAAAAATTCCTGGTATTTCATGCTTTCATAATATTCCAGGTCACTCATGATAAGCCTCTTTTCTCAGGCAAGTCGGGAGAAGCCAAAGCTAAACGTAATCTTCAAATCGAATATCCGGAAATATTGGGTGCTCACCTTCGATTTCCGTTAGTCTTTCACTATCGATTTCTTCATTCTTGATCATGTTCTCAAGTTCGTTGAAAAGATTAATGTGGATTTTTGTTCGCTTGACCGCATAATCCACCATTGTTCCGGTTTTCATAATAAAGGCCCAATCCGAACTTTGCGCCAACAAAAGTTCGCGCGCCATTTGATTTAACGTTCTCCTAAACATTTCATTTGTGGTTCCCTTGTATTTATGAGAGTATTCATTCATTTGAATGGACGCTGAAAGCAAGTATCTATAAATCCAGTCATTCGTCGAATTCAACCACACATCAGAATATCCGTTTTCCCCCCAGCTAGAATAATCCATTTTTACGCTCTGGATTCTGTGAAGCAAGGCAACGACATTCATCGGATGAATCGTATCCACTTCATTTTGGTTGAAGTGGATTTTTTTGAACAAAAATTCCAGAAATTTCGGCCCTTCATACCACCAGTGCCCGTACAATTCCGCATCATAGGGGGAAACAATGATTGCGGGCTGGCCGTTCCTTTCTTTGAGGATCTTGCATTGGGCAATTCTTCTGCGCAGAAAATCATCTGCATGATTTCCTGCGGCCTCCATTGCCCAATCCGGATGGTAATAATCCTTATAGTCCGTTTTTCCGGTAATTCGATGGTACTTGATACCAGTATTAGAACGAATGGTTTCTACGTGAAGGTGTTCTTTGATATAATCATAGTCCAGGTCAAAACCGATATCCCTGTAATATTCCCTGTAGCGAAAATCGCCCGGATAACCTTCCTTCGCGCTCCAAACTTGCGAAGAACTTTCTTCATCTCTTCCGAATCCAAAGACACCGTTCCCGATTTCAACCGGTGCATATACTCCGAATTTGGGCCGGGGAATTGCGTGGTCAACCGCGTGGCTGTCTGCAAAGAAATATCTGAATCCTTCGTCGGCGAGAATTTTTTCTAGTCCGGGGTAATATCCGCATTCAGAAAGCCAGATTCCGCGCGGGTCGTGGCCCCAGGTTTTTCTGTACATTTTGCGGCCGACTCTAATTTGAGCCAAAACGCTTGATGGCTCGCTTTCCATAAGCGGAAGAAAACCGTGCGTTGCAGGGCTGGTTATCGTTTCCAAGTAGCCCTCTTGATGAAATTCTCTAAAGCCATTGATTACGTTTCTGTCCAGCTCCAGAAAAATTCTTTTTATATCTTCAAAGTTGGCGAGATACACCTGGGAGAGATAATTCAGGTGCGGATCGTAAACAGTCCTTTTCACCTCTTTATTTGCGAGGTAGATCAGCTCATCGATTTTTTTTCTGAAATTTTCTTGGAGGTATTCGTCTTCCAGCATGGAAATCAACGGGGGGGTGAATGACATGGTTATATTGAATCGGACACCATCTCTTTTCAATGCGCGAAAACTTCTAATCAGCGGGATATAGGTTTCAAGGATTGCCTCATTTAGCCAGTTCTCTTCGAGAAACGGTTTGTATCCGGGATGCCTAACGTACGGAAGGTGAGAGTGCAGTACAAATATTAAATATCCGGATTTTTCAATTCCCATGTTTTGACGATCCAAAGGACGAACCAAGAAAGCTATATTGTTCCCTGGCACGACTTAAATTTTCTCTTATTTTCCAGATTCCTTCTTCATTTTTCATCCAGCCTTCACTTAGCCATTTTTCGTGGAGCCAGTCAAGGTCAACTTCATTGGATGGAGAGTTAGCCGGGAGGTTGAGGAACGCGGATTTTAATATAGAGATGAACCTTCCGTCCGGGCCTACAACGCAGACCTCAATTGACAAATTTTTTGCAGAGAAATCAAATTTCAGATACCAGTTATTTGTAAACGGAGGCAATTTGATTTCGTTCATGTGTACTTTTGTATTTTTGAAACTCACAAGTAGTTTGATATGAACATCTTCCGCCCTTGCATTTAGCGAGAGCAATACTTTTTCGAAGGTAGTTTTGGAGATTTCCCAAAAAACGAAAGCTTCGTTCGGGTTTCTCTGAAGGACTTTCACAATATCTTTATCGATCGACGCAGGTAAATTTTCCATATTCGGGTCTTCATAGATTCGAGGGCGAGTTTTGGATTTTACTACATTTGTTTTAGGCTTTGCCTCTTTTTTTATCTCCTTTTTTTGGGGAGCGGCTTTTTTTGCCTTTGGGGTCGTCTGAGGGGGAAGACTTTTTTTCTTTGCAGGAGCCCCCTTTTTTTTTGGAGTAACCATTTTTGACTCCTCAGTGATTGGTATTTTCAATTTTAGGAATTTGAGTCGGCTAGTCAACAATTTTATTTCCCGGTTTTTCAGGCGCTGCATTTTGAAAATTACCGAAATCGGACGAACTTTATTTGCGGTCGGGACATTTTTTATTTGACTGGGTGCTTAGACTCCGTGTACTCTCTTAGAAAAAAGAAAGGCAAGAGTTTATGAAAGTTAATTATACATGGAAGCATGTTGATCATTCTGATGCAGCAGAAGAATACGCAAATAAAAAAATGGAAGTTATTTCGAAGTTTACGCATAAAATTATATCATGTGATATTTCATTTGAATTGATTCACGGAGCAATTCATGCGAACCTGAAACTTCATTCGGACGGAACGGTTTTTAATGCCCAGAATTCGGACAAGGATATTTATACTTGTATCGACGGTCTGGAATCTAAAATTCACAGACAACTAGAAAAATTCCACGATAAAAAGTTCACTCACTGAATGTAAAAAAAAATTGGATAACGCCTAATTTCTTCTACTATGCAAAGTAAAATCGAGGAAGCAGGCGATTACCTCAAAGACGGAGAGTTCGAAAAAGCAAAAAATATTTTTTCCGAGCTTTTGGATAAAGACCCTGAAAATTTAGAACTGATTTCAGGGTTTTTTATTGCCAGCTATTGGGACAACAGAATTGAGTTGATATTCAATTCCAAAGAGGGGAAGGAAAGAGCTTCCCGGCTGGTTCAACTTTTCGACGAATTTGAAAAAGAAACTCTTAACAGAAATTATCCCAAAAATGTAATTTTCTCCCTTGTAACCGAATGTGTTTTGGGAGAGGCATCTTCGCAGTTCCGTAAAGCTTACCAGAGGGAAGGAATGATCGGTTTGGATCCATCCCACTTGATCCAGCTTGCTAGATGCTTAATGAAGACTGGGGATTATGCGAATGCGCGAGAAATTTTGGAGTATTCAAAAAGTTTTCACAAATCCTCATTGGAGACTCGGTACTTTGAAGCTGAATGCCTTTACCATCTTGGGGACGCAAAACAAAGTAGGATTTTGTATCGGGATTCCCTTTTGGCGGATCCTCTTGCGATCAGGTTGGAAATGGTAAACTCAGAGCCTTTGAATACTGCTATCCAGTCTATTTCTACAGAGTTGTTTGAGTTGGATTTGAAAGAATACCTTCCGGTATTTTGTCTAGAAAAGAATTTACTGCCGGAATTGAAAAATTATTCGGACTCGGAAATTCAGCACTTTATTAGGGAAATTTCACGCCTTGAGGAAAATTTGAATTCTAAAAGCGAAAAGTTTACTTTTAAAGTCAAGTGCAGGCTGACTCAATTACTTGCGACTATAGTCGATATTTCTTTGAAAAAAAATTTGGATTTCAGGGACGAGGCTAAATCGAAACTGGAAAATATCAACCCGGGATTTCTAGAACGCAGAAATAACGCGCCTGCTTGAAAATAACCGGAAAGAAAAAAGAATTCTGTTTGCGTCGAGTTTGCGTAGTCTGATGTTTAGTTTATAGCCATGAAAAAATACAAAAGGTTTTCCGTTCTTCTGCTCTTGGTTTTCTGGAATTGTTTTGAATACGAAGAAACCATTTATTTTAAGAAAGGATTTTCCGGCTTTGTCGAAATTTCCTACACCGTCCCGATCAAGGAAAAGTCAAAAACTTCATTGATCAAATTTCTTCCCGTAACGGAGGAAGAAGTGAACAGCCGGATTAACAAAGGGCTATTTGCTAAAAATGCCAAAGTTCGGGATTTTTCGATGAAGTTTCTGGATAGAGATGAAAGAGATGAAGCGGTCTATAAAGAAAAAGCAAGGGTTTTCTACCGGATTGATTTTACCGAGCTTGGCCAACTGGACGGGATACTTCTGGGGTCTCTATTTGTCCGAAAAAAAGGAAACTCAATTACTGTGAAAAGAGAATTCAAGTCTGTTGCATTTACTCCGGGGCCGACTCCGACTCCCGGTGAAAAGAAAATTTACACGGAATCCATGAGGCTTTTGAAGGATGGTTATGTGCATTTTCGGGTGGTATTTCCAATAGCCTCCGAATGCAGATCCAATAAAGGGGAGACTAGCCTCGGCTTATTGTCATATAAATTGCCTTTGACCGAAACCGTTGAAAAAGCCGGAAATAAAATCTGGGATTATTCGATTACCACTGCCTATTAGCATCTTGCAAATTTAGCATATGACGACCCAAAGAAATTCTATCGATATAGGAAAACTTTTAATTCAGGCACAGGTTGCTTATTTTGTCGTAACCTTGGGTGCTAATTTGTTCGCTGTAATGGGTTTGTACCTACTCACGATTCAATTTTTGACTCCGGAGGAACAAACCTATCTAAATGCCGGAGGTGACAGCGCGCAGATTCTTAATTTTTTAAGTTTTCTAGTCCCGATTGCATTCATGATTTGGTATTTTTATCCGACTAAAAATCAAATTCTCAGTGTCGACAAAAAACTTAAATTGAAGTTGCTTTATCTACTCTGGTCGGCCTCTTTTTGACGTTTCTTTTTTCTAGTTCATTTGCAAGACCGATTCTATCAATGCAAAGAGCTGCTAGAAAAATCCAGAATGGTGATTACGAAATTCATTTGAAAAATGTTTCCAATGATGAACTCGGCAGTCTTGAGGATGCGATAGGCGAAATGGCTCAAGGACTGAAAGAAAAGGAGTTTATCAAGGATACATTTGGAAAACTTGTGGATCCGAATATACGCGACTATCTTCTAAAAGGGAATGTCGAGCTTGGTGGACAACTCGTAGAAGCGACTATTTTGTTTGCGGATATTCGAGGATTTACATCCCTTTCCGAAAAACTTATGCCAGAAAAAGTAGTGCAACTGCTGAATCTGTATTTTGAACGAGTCTCAGAGGATATTGCTTCGGAGGGAGGGCTTGTCAATAAATTTGTGGGAGATGGAATTCTTGCAATATTCGGGGCTCCAATACCTCTTGAAAATTCCTCTCTTGCGGCAGTTCGCGCTGGAACAAAAATTCGCGAGACTGTCCGGCTGATCAATGGGGATGATTCTAGTCAAAATCTTCCGGATATCGACATTGGGCTAGGAATTCATACAGGGCCTGTGCTTGCGGGAAATATTGGCTCGAAGTCCAGAATGGAATATACGGTAATCGGTGATACGGTCAATATTGCTTCAAGGGTTGAAAATCTTTGCAAGGAATTTGGAAAAGATTTTTTGATTACAAAAAGTGTGAAAGATCAAATCCTCGATGCAGGTTTCAAGCCGATTTTTCTGGATTCGGTGAAAATTCGTGGAAAGGAAAATTTGTCGGATATTTACTGGCTATGACCAATTTCGCCTAACGCCTTTTGCAGGGCCTGGATTGCGATTTCTGGGTAACTCTTCCTTCTTTCCGGAAAGGTAAAAGCATTATCTATATCGATTGGTTTGAGTTTTTTTGCTTCCTCTACAGATTTGTTTTTTATGAGGTCGATCATAACGGACAGAGATGCTACACTGAATCCGCAGCCGGTTGTAGTAAATGATGCATCCATAATTTTATTTTCAGAATCCAGTTTTAGGAAAATCCTGTAATCATCCCCGCAGGCTGCATTTTTGAAAGTGGATACGATAGTCGGATTGTCCAGTTCTCCGAAATTGAATTTTTTGTCGTTGATTTCTTTAAATCGAATAAAGTCCATTCTACTCCCCAAAGGATTGATTTATAGAGCTATTGCCCCACCCATCTATACCGCTTCAATCTCCAACACGCGCCCTTCTGAAACTCCCTTGTGACGATAGTGGACACAAAACAGGGGCAGGAGAATCATTCTTTAGACTGATTCTTTATTGCTTTCGGATGCAATTCGCCAACACAAAATGCAAGCCAGTAGTGTGACTGGTGTGAATAATATGGCTTCGAGGGTACTTAGAGACAAAATGTTTCCAATTGTGTTTAGGGCAAACAGTAGCGATAGTCCGTAAATTATAAATGTTACGATTTTCCCCGGGGTGATCCTTTGCACAAGTCTGGCTTTTATTCCGATCATGAGCATAACCAGAAGAACTGCAAAAATCGAAATGAATTCGAAAATTATCATTTGAGTTTTGTTCTCGATTCTTCCTCCCCATACGATTGAGTAAGGGAAAATTCCGGCGAGTACAAGAATATGGAAGAGCACGCCACAGGTGCAAATAAAGAGCATTGCATTGGCTGCAAAACGAAATGGGATTTTTTTAATCATAAAATGGATTTCATTCTCTGCCATTGATGTATAACCTTTCAGATTAGCAAATAAAAAAACTTGAAAGCCGCAAAGACAGAATCGAAATCGTCTTTAGTTTCTTGATAATGCGTAACTATTTCATCTTTGCAAAATTCATTCCTTTTAGAATTGGAATAGTGGAGCTTTTTTGACCTCTCTGAAATTATGGTTTTCGCTGAACTAGCACATCACAGCCCCACAAATTCGGATGACGTGAGGCTGGACAAAACATAATTTTTCTTGTAGAATTTTACTGGGGTGAGCGACGGGGATCGAACCCGCGACAACCAGGACCACAACCTGGGGCTCTACCAACTGAGCTACGCTCACCGTGTTCTGGAATTGACCCGGGCGAGATTCGAACTCACGACCCCCTGCTTAGAAGGCAGGTGCTCTATCCAGCTGAGCTACCGGGTCAAAAATTCGTCGGGATGACTGGATTTGAACCAGCGACCCTCTGCTCCCAAGGCAGATGCGCTACCCCTGCGCTACATCCCGATTGATACGAACATTTTTTTTTATTGCCCTCTCAGGTCAAGAGATTGTTCTGAATTCTTCGAAAAAGCTCAGGGGAAAGGGCTAAATTCCCCCTGAAAGTGAAGGTTGACTTTAATCGATACATCATTAAACAGTTAATTATACTATGATTTTTGCAGAAAGAATCGGACAAAAACTTCCAAATTTTTCGGATTTAAAGAAACAGTATTTTCCGCCTAGAATTTTGGACAAATATCTATTTGGAGAATTCATTAAAACATTCCTTGGAACAATGATCATGCTCACGGGGATCCTCATTATTTCCCAAGTGATGGACAATTTAAAGGTGTTCCTGGCTTCCAAGGAGGCTTCCTATCATGTTTACTTTTTTATGCTGTACAGTATTCCCAAAATGGCAGTAGCTGTAATTCCCCCTGCGCTCATGTTTTCCGTATGCTATATCGTTGGGCAGTTTAGCGTAAATAAAGAACTGGTTTCAATGATGGCCGCAGGCGTCTCCTTTTATAGAATTGTCAGCCCTCTGATTTTTTTCGGCGGGGTTAGCTGGCTATTGGTGCTCTTGGTCAGCGAGTTTATAGTGAGGCCGTTTAATTCTCTTGCCCAGTCTGAATTTTCGGTCATCCAGAAGGGAGTTGGGACAAAGTCCGATCTGGTCTATCAACTGCACATTCGCGGCAAGGAAGGCTTTTATTATGTGTATTGGTACGATGAACCTACAAAAACCGTAAAAGGTGGATTTAATTATATCAAAGTTAAGACAGACGGTTCGGCGGAATACGTTGTTTCTGCGCAGAATGCAAAATACAATCCGGATGAGAAAAACTGGAAGCTGGAAAAAGTTGAGGAGATCTATTTTGATGAATCGATGAATCTGAAATCCTATTTAAAGTTTCCGGAAAAAATTTATCTTTTCCCCGAGTCGGCGGACTATTTTGCAAAACCTGTCCGAAAGATAGAAGAGATGAATTTTCTGGATTTGACTGAAGAGATAAAGATTCGAAAGAATAAAGGGATTCCTTATTTTGATTTAGAAGTGGAAAGGCATTCTATATTTGCTATGCCACTGATGTGCCTGATTGTTGTGCTGATCGGTTCAATCGCTGGCGCATTTACGAAGAGGTCTGCCGGTGTGGCATCACTTGGAATAACTATCGGGGTTGTTTTGCTTTACTATATTTTTTATTCAACCGGGCGTTCTCTTGGTGAGAATGGGGGAATTCCTCCGTCGGTCGCAGTCTGGTCGACTTCGATTTTTTTTCTGGGAGTTTCCGTTACTCTTTACAAAAAATTCAATCTTTGATTAATTTTTCTACTTTGTTTCCGGAAATAGGTTTCAGTGAACTCAAATCAAAACCGCCTACTTTGCTGATTGAATCAGTGAAAGAACCCGCATTGCCAAGCATTCCAACTGAAAAAATATTTTCAGATTCAACTTCCAGAGATTTAATTTTTGTTAAAATCTCATCTTTTGATTTCAGAGTTTCCTGAACAATTTTTTCTTTATTGAATTCTTCCAGGTTGGCCTCAGAGAAAAGGGGAGTGTTTCCGAATAGGATGTTGATCAGGTCGTCTTTACTGATCCCTTCTTCAGATAATACCCCTAATTTTGTCTGTTCCTTTGTCAGCTCGTTCTGGAGTTCGCTTAGTTTGTTTTGAACCCCAAGGTACTTTGCCGCAAGCCCAGATGAAAATTCCAGCGAGTCGGCTGATAATTTGCTCGTAGAAAAAGCACTCGGTGCTTCTGTATTCGGTGATTTCTTTTCTTTTAAAAGCTCTTTTGCAGAGTTGATGATATTTACAATTTGAACATCCATGTCGTTTAACTCCTTTAGGGCATTCATTCCCTTTATTTGAGCCCGGTTTTAATTCACAAAAAAAACGAATTGGTGCCGGACTTTCTGTTTATGTCGCTTTTAGCGTGTTTTTCCATTTATCCCTGTTTATTTCAATCGGCAACAACCTTTTATATAATAACATTTTTTTTGTCACTGGCAAGTTTTTTACGAAAATTCTAATCCTTTTTTTGATTTTGCAATGCTCAGAATGGGAAGTTTGAGCATTCTCGCGGCAGTTTTTCCCAATGGACGCGCCTGAAAAGTCGTTTCGAGAAAGCATCACCAAGTTATGAAAAAATGCTGGGTAATCTTCGGCCGCTTTTAGGATATGCCCTTAGATCAGTTTTTTAAGCTCTTTTTCAAACGAAAAAGTGTCTGTCATTTCAGTGCTTAATACTACATAATAAATCTTTTCAAATTGACCGTGCAGTTCGAATTTCTCGATTTTTACATAGTCTTTTTCTGTGCAAAGCAATAAATCACATTCCTTCGATTCCTCTATCAATGAAGTAAGTTCTTGAATTGTATATTCATGATGGTCTTGAAAAAATCTATATTGAATTCGAAGTGGGTTCTGGCTTTCTATTGTTTTTAGGAAATACTCCGGATTGCCAATTCCTGTGAAAACAAAAACTTTTTTACCATTGATTTCAGCGATGGATTTCCTGGCTTTAGCGTTTTCTAGTGAATTTGGGTGGTATGAGAATATGTACGGGTTAAGTTTGGGATTTAATCGAAGCACAGATTTTTTGAATGCATCAAATTCCTCGCTTGCAAGAAATTCAGTTTTTGTGAATACAACCGAATTTGCTCTTCGTAGTGCCGACGGTTTTTCTCTTAACATTCCAACCGGAAGGGTAAAGCCGTTTCCGAATTTTTTCTGCGAATCAATCAAAACAAAATCAAAATCTCTTTGCAGTCGATGGTGCTGAAATCCATCATCCAGAATTACGATAGTTTTCGAACCGGTGAGCTTATGGAATTCCAAGAATGAGGAATATCTATCTTTGCCGATGATTACAGTTGCAAAAGGCAAGGCCCTTTTCAAAAGCAGGGGTTCATCGCCGGTGTCTTCCGGATTGGAATCTTCCAAAACAAGCATTCCCTGTGAACTTTTTTTCCCTCCATAGCCTCTGCTCAAAATAACTATTTCTTTTTCGGGGTAGAGTTTATGGATAGTGTTGGCCAGATAAATCGTAAATGGGGTTTTTCCGGTTCCTCCAACGCTCAGATTTCCGACGCTTATTACGAATGAATTTTGAAGTTTTTTCGGCTTGGTGAATTTTTGATCCAGAAAGAACACTATCTGGTACAATAAGCAAAATGGGTAAAATAGGATTTGAAGAAATTTCGATATGCGATTCATGATTTATTCAATTGATTTTTTTATTCTATCGGCTGGAGTAGTCTTATGCCCGTCATTCATAGCGCAAATTGTTATTTAAAACTCGCAGTTGCTTCCATCAAGTCGAGAATGGAATATCGGGCAAGTTTTTTTATATTTTTGTTCACTCTGGTCAGCTATTACTCAGCACAAGCCCTGACCATCGGAATCATCATCAACCGGTTTAAAATGATCGGAGGGTGGTCGATAGGCGAAATGGCTTTCCTTTACAGCTTATTGATTTTGTCGCAGGGAATTGTTTCGTGCTTGTTTTCCGGAGTAGTGGAGTTTGGAAGTTTTGTAAGAGAGGGGACTTTTGACAGGCTTCTAGTGCGCCCATTGTCGCCACTAGGTCAGGTAATTATGGGAGGGTTCGAATTGACCGGTTTCGCTCATTTGATTCTGGGGCTAATCACTTTTTTTGTAGCGAATTCTTTGATCCGGATTCACTGGCAAATTTCGGATGTGCTGATTTTTATAACCGTGATTTTGGGCGGGTCAATGATTCTTGCTGGAATTCGGATTGTCATAGCGGCAATTGCATTTTATGCGGTCAATAACGGCTCCCTGGTGCACCTGTTCGTTTTTTCTTCGAGGGAATTTCTTCTGTATCCATTGAATATATATTCCACCGGGGTGAAATTTTTGTTAACTTTTGTAATCCCCCTTGGTTTCGTGAATTTTTATCCGGCGCACTATTTTCTAAATAAAACCGGGGATAGTGTATTTCATGACTACATTGTATTTTTTACATTCCCAATCGGCACTATTTTGTTTTTATTTTCGCTCTGGTTTTGGAGAAAGGGCCAGGCCGCTTACGAGTCTGCCGGGGCTTGAAACTCCTGAAGAATCAAAACCCGTGGACATCGTCTCCAATATCATTCGGTTTTACTAGTGGCTTGGAAAGCTCCAGCATGCAATTGTCCAGTAGTCTTTGAATATCTATTCTTAACCGCACGGTGACATCTTCAACGGTTTTCTTTTTGTCTTTCTTGTAAGCCTCGTAGTATTCGGATAAATGAAAAGGTTTTGCAAAATAAACATAGGCTTTTCTGGATAGATGAGGTTTTTCCCCTCCCAACATTCTCGGAGTCTTGTTAAATACGTATGCTTCCAGTCGGATCAGCCATTCATAGAATCTTTCAGGGGATGGGTAGCCCATCAAATACTCCGGTTTGATAACGATGAGGTCAAAAGCTTTTAGGCATTCTCTTCTCGCCCATTCCAGATCTTCCGCGGACATTTTCGGGAGTTTTGGATCCGGAAAACCTACAAGAATCATTTCGAGCGTAGCCAGAAGCTGTCTCAATTTCATGATTGCATCGGCCTTGCGGTCATAATTCTGGATGCTGAATTTATCAGCCACTCCGTCCAATATCGCATGACGCACTCTTCCTATCCTGAAATCCCAGACGCTGTCTTTAGGAGATTCGACCTTGTATTCCTTTTCGGCTTGTTCAAGAGTTGTTCTTCCGATTGTCAAAAATCTTCTGAGAATATTTTTATTGCCAGGATTAATTCCCAGTTTATTCTCCAGATTCTTTGCTGACTTGTCCAGATGAGACCGGACTTCGTCTTCTTTGGCGTTGATCACATATTTCATAAACGCTGGGAGAACCGTGATGTCTGCATTCGGGTCCAGTTTTTTTGCATCTTCATATCCCCAGAATCCTAACTGAGCTACACCGGGTTGCAGCGGCATCAGGCTATCATTCTCACCACTTGTTGGTTCGCCTTCCGGAAAAAGCACAAGCTTTCCTTTGGGTTCGGAAAGGATTTTTCTCGATTGCTTTAAAGACTCCCGGTCTGATGTTCCCGCAAGTACGGAAAATGCTCCAAGGCTGGAAATTAATTTGCCAACCATTCCATGATCCCAATCAAAAACCTGTCTGGCTGCCATATAGTGAAATCTAGCACCCATGATGTTGGAAAGGTAAAAAGAAATCGGAGGCTCAGCCGTAGTCGGGTGATTGCTTGCGAATAGCATTCTGTCTTCACGAAGCGACCTGAGCATTTCCTTGTCCTTTTCGGAAATTACGACTTCGTCAATGTTCTGAACGATTTTTAGGAGAGACGGAATCGTAAAATCGATAGCCCACGCCAGAGGATAGATAATAGATGGTGGAATAAATGCCTGCATAGAATTCTTTCCTTCTTAACCGAAATAAGATTTTAAAATCTGCATTCCCTTTTCTTTGTAAGGGGTATCTTCATTTTTGTGTTCCGGTTTCGGTTCTGCTTTAGCCAGCCATTCCAGATGTTCTTTGGCTTTGTCTTTTTTTCCTATATCGATATATAATTCGGCTAGGAATACTCGGTTATTGAAAAAATCAGGCGCAAGTGTGATCGCGCGTTCTAAGTGTTCGAGGGCTTTGGATTTGCTTCCAATGGAAATCGGCCATCCCGGTGCCTGGTGGTACAATCTTCCTAAAGCTCTGTGAGGGCCGGCAAAGTAAAAATTTTCATTCTCTTTCAACACAACTTCCATACTTTTTCTGAGAGGCTCAATTGAAGCGAGAGATGCCATAATTCCCCTGCATAGTCCCAACATCCCGACGTTTGACGCATACCAGAAATTTCCGTAAACGTCTTTCGGGTTCATTGTAATGGATTCTTTTCCATAATTGGTTCCATGTTCGTAATACAGTTCCTGCTTTTTCGGGTCTTTCTCAAAAAGCCCTTTGTAGAAAAATGCGCTGGAAAGCTTGCCGCAAATGATCTCATTTTCCGGGTGCTTGGATTTCAAATCCAACAGGGTCGCGACAGCTTTATCGAGATAACCATCCGTTTCTCGCTTATCAATATACTCATTTACTTCTTTAAACATCTCACTCATATTTATCCTCTCTAGACGGATAGCCATTGTACCTTAACGAAAAAAAACGTCAAAGTTTTTATCGAATGCTATGAGCGTTTTTTGACAACGATTATGGAAATTATTTCTAAAATACTCCGGATACCCAGGGATTTCCCCATATTGTCCAGATTTTTGGCAATAGATAAGGTGATTTCCCTCGAGGATTTTAAATAGAACGCTTCCGGTTTTTGCTTTTTTTGTATTTCTTGAAGAAGGCCTTTGCTATCCAGATTTAGTGGAGCGAGAATCCGGTCAGAAATCAGAACAATGGAATCTCCCTTGGAAAGCTTTGAATTTTTCACTTGAGAAACCTGTCTTTCGAAATTGAAAAATTCCTCTCCGTTTCCCTTTAACACTTCGATGGAAT
Source organism: uncultured Leptospiraceae bacterium (assembly GCA_964436695.1). GTDB lineage: Bacteria > Spirochaetota > Leptospiria > Leptospirales > Leptospiraceae > JABWCC01. The sequence goes on along the minus strand of CAYTEA010000035.1, from coordinate 6,519 downwards.
CGTTTCTTATCAAATAAACCGGATTTTTCTGGTATTGGATTGTTCTAAACTCACCCGTAGATGAATCGAGGGTAAATACTGTAATGTTTAAATGGGAAATTTTTACTTTTCTTACTGCCGAATCGATATACGAAAGGATTTCATCCGACGGAACGGAGGTTGCCTTTTCAGCCAGTGAAAGAATTCCGTGAAGCCTGAATTTAAAACTGGTCTCCTGAATGTCGTTGGTTTGAAATCCAGCCATAATACCCAGACAACCTGTTGAAGTTTCGACCACTCCTACAAAATCACAGTTTGCATTTTTGCTTGTGACCGGGAGGACGGAGATATCGAGCTTTTTAATGGGCTTTAATGGGAATGTGAAAAGCTCGCTCTGGAGGGTATTGGATGTCTTTTCGGTATTCAGGGTCAAGAGATCTTTTACCATTGAATCTTCTCTTTCTTTGTTCTGTAGAATCGCAATCTTAAAAGATCTTGCGATTTCTGAAATTTCCTCATCTTCGATTTCTTCTGACACTTCTTCAAGTTCATGAAAGTCTCCGTCAGACGGATTTTGTCCCCAATCGGTTATTAGGTGGTTCAAAGTCCTCAAGGATTTCTGGATCGTATGAATCAGAACGAAAGAAACCAGGCTGGAAAGGGAGGATAGGGATAGAGCCAGAAAAAATTTTCCCGCATAAATTTTTCCGATACTGTTTACATTGGCCTTGGACAGTAACAGATCCTCAGTCACAATAAAAACAATAAATGTTAAAAGGGAGATTGCAAAAACAAAAGCAGGTATCCGGTATTTGTGGAATGGGTTTTTTTGCATAATGTTGTAATTTCTTCTAGGGTTCTCTTTTTTCAAGAATTTTCATGATTACAAGTGAAAAAGCAAACAGAAAAAGTAAGGGGATAAAAAGCATCATCATCGAAAAAACATCCGGCCCGGGGGAGAGCACTGCTGAAAAAATAGAGATGATTACGACTGCTTCACGCCAGCGCCGGATTAGAAAATTGGAACTTAAAATTCCGATTCGTCCTAGTAAAATCAAGACGATCGGGAGTTGAAAAGCAAGGCCGAATATCAAATGGATATTAAAAAACAAGTCGTAGTATTCGTCTATGGGGAGCTTTGTTTCTATGTCCGGCGGGCGAAGCGCAACCAGAAATACCTTCAGCATACTTTCAAAAACAGTGAAATAGCAAAGAACCAGCCCAGCCCAGAATAAAAAAGTCGAGAAGAGAATCAGGGCTTTTCCATATTTCTCGGTTCTTTCATCAACCGCCGGGGCAATAAAACCCCATAGCAGGTAAAGTAGAACCGGAAATGTTATTAAGAGGGATACCATGAAGGAAGTCTGGAGGTACATTAAAAAAGGAGCCATGACTTTGATTTGATAAAAAGTCGCATTCTCCCCCAGTACATTCTTGTAGGGTTGCGCAAAGAATTTGTGAATGTCGGAGGCAAAAAATAGAGCTATTGTAGTCGTTGAACCCAGAGTAATCAGGATTCTGATAATCCTCTGGCGAAGTTCTTCCAGATGCTCGCCGAGAGTCATGAATTTTTCTCTCTCCAAGGCAAGCTCTTCTTTTTCTACCGAAATGATTTCAGTAGCCTTGTTTTTTTTACTTCTGAATTTTGCAGACTCCCTCATGCGGGAAGCTGTAGGTTTGCCCATTTAGGATTTTTTCTGTTTTGCCGTTTTTGCCGTGGCCTGAGGTTCTTTTTCAGGTAGAACCGGCTGAGAATCCTCACCGGAAGAAAATAAAGATTTCCGGAATTCCTTAATTCCCGATCCAAGATCTTTTGCGAGAGACGGGAGTTTTTTTCCTCCGAAAAGGAGTAGAGCCAAAAGAGCGATGAGTCCGATTTCCCAGGGACCCAGGTTAAAAGCTAAAGGAAAAAGCATTTTTGTTACCTCTAGGATTTAGACAATTTCATCCAACCTTTTATGTCAAATAACTATCTAGCTTGCCTTTGGCCTTCCCGCTCCATGAAGCTAAGAAAATAAGAGTCAGCAGACTGCCTGGTTTGCGAGAATTATCAGATGATTTGACCTGGATGTGATTTCTAGGCCGAAGGGTGAGTAAATTCCTAATTGTAAATTGACCCCACTGAAAAATAGTTTATCCCATGGCAAAAAATCTTAAGGAGAAATTCCGGATTGGTCTAAGAAAAAATTTTTCTCTTAGGCTGCATATGGCGATTATTCTAATGGCTATTACCGCTTTGGGGATGATTACCGGAAAAATTTTACTCATTTTAGGGGTACAGTCTTTAGTTCAAAGAAGCCTTGTGGGGCTGGGGATTTCTTACATTTCATTTTTTGTTTTTATCCGATTTTGGTTATTCTATATTTGGCCTGATTCGAAGAATGCAAAAATAAGGAGCAAAAAAAAATTCTCAGAGTCAGTAGAAAATAAAAGCAATCAGGCAAATGTTCAAGGTGTGGATTTCAGTGGTCTTCCCTCCCCGGAGGATTTTGCGAATCATGCCAGTGCGGATAGCCTACCTGAGGGCTTCTCAGATATTGGGGGAAAATTTTCGGGAGGAGGGGCTAGCGGGGATTTTTCAAGTTCATCACCTTCCAGTGACTTTTCCTTGGGGAGTGTGGATATTGATGATGCAGGGGAGGGCATCATTGTTCTGGCTTTTGGAGTCCTTCTCGCTGTAATTTTCGGTGGCGCTATTTACCTAGTTGTCGAAGCGCCGATGATTCTTTCCGAAGTAGCATTTCAGGCTCTCTTGTGTGGAGGACTTATACGAAGTGCGCAAAGTCTAAATGAAAGTCACTGGATTGTTTCAGTTCTAAAGGCAAGTTGGATCCCTTTCGTATTGATCTTGGCAGTAATGCTAATTTTTACCTGGGTGTCTGAGCTGTATTGTCCAAATGCAATACGGTTTCAAGATGTTATTCGGGGGTGTGTAATTCCATGGTTTGATTGAAATCAACCTCCCCAAAAATAATGGACATGGGTTATGACATTTAGTAGGATAAAAAAATATATAGTGAAACTAGTAATTGGTGGCTCTGGAGGTTTAACCATGTTTGAATTTTTGTTCGGTAAAAAGAAAAAAAACGAATCTGAAGAGCTTCGATCAAAGCAAGTTGAAGAATTTGACCAAAGTTTCTCAGGAGAAAGGGGTTTTTCTTTTCCAATCGAAGATGTATTTTCCATTTCCGGTCGGGGGATTGTGGTAACCGGTAAAGTCGAAAGCGGCCAAATCTCTGTCGGTGACAAAGTGCAGTGGTTGGACTCAACTGGAACAAGCAAGGCTGAATTGACCATTCTCGGAGTGGAAATGTTTCGAAAAATTTTGGATACGGCTCGCAAGGGGGATAGTATCGGGCTTCTTGTCAAAGGTGTTAGTGATAAATCCAAAATCGCTCGCGGAGATAAGTTGGTTGGGTAAAGTGCAGAAAAAAGGAAAACGGAAAAGGCGATTGGAAAAACTTGGCAATTTTACCATTTATTTGGTCGATTTTAATAATAGCGAATGACAGATTCTTCTTGGACAAATTATCAAAACAATCCGGACGGAATTCTGGAGTTTTCAAAGGTAAATTCTACTGATGTGGCTATATTTATCAAGACTCCGGAGACGTTTTCCGGTTTTAATGCAACCGCCAGAGCCATTCTGGACGAGCTTAAAAAATGGCATGCCCGAATCCGAAAACATAACTCTACCGAATTTCATCCTACACTGTTATTGTCGCTTGAGCAGATTTACGATGCTCTGAAAAAATATCCCAGCCTGAATGAAGAAACAAGCTCCTATGAAGCAATTGTAGAATCGTTGCTTTTTCTTGCGGGGTATTCTAAGAAGAGTCTGGATAAATATATCTATATATATCCCTACCTTGCTGAATCCGGCGATCAGATTTTTCCAAAAATTTTAATCATTGCTCCTCAGAATGAAGCCAAAACTCCAATGGCTTCTTACAGGGAGGCCTGCTTTAAGGCATCTGTTCCGTATCTGGAAAAATTTTTTCTTGAGAAAATAAAATCCGACAGGTCACTTCGAAATTTTTCTCCTATCCTGAAAAATCCGGAAACGGGGGATGACGCATATTCTCCATTTTCAATGTCGATAGAATTTGAACTGCATGATTTTTTGAGGCGCGGTTTTTTTGATAATTTTTATATTCCCATGACCGATTTTGTAAACGATGCAGTTCATTATGGTACAAGCGGCAATTTACTTATGGAGATGACGCCCGAGTATCACTTGATTAAAGACGAGCCAAAAGTTTTTGACAAGGATTTATTTTTGAAGTCGGAAATTCTCATGCATTTGAAAAATCAAAGTAGCGCGCTTTTGAATTTCACTGAAAGGCAATTGGCAAAATATATCACTGACGAGATTCCGGAGTTGCAAAGAAGCTGGAGGGGCCTGAACGATATTTGTAAAAACGAAAAAGAATATTACATTACGGAAGAATTTTTAAATCTCGAATCCGAAATTATTGCAAAATTTCCATTTGATGAATACCCGACCGAAACTTTGAAGAAATTTAGAAAGGATGCTGAGTTTGCAATTTCTATTCTAAATCCTCTGAGAAGAGAGTGGGCTTATTCCAGAAATCTGAGACTCGAAATGGCGATTGTAAATGTTTGTCAGAAACTATTCCGGGAGATTGAAGTTCACATAGGCACGAAGCTAGTATTGTATGAAATGAATTTGGAAGAGAAATTAAAAGAATCAGAATATGTTCCGGCAGTCGAACTCGGCAAGCTTAGAGAGAAAATGTTGGATGGAATCCATTCGAGATTTCTATTTCATATAGAGAAGATTTCGGACGGGAAAGAGAAATATTTTATTTCTTCGAAAGATGTTATATTGAAAAGTGTAGAAAACCTGAGAGAACTTTCAAAAATAGATGCCAATTATCAGAAGCAGTTTCAGATAGCTTCTTCATTGTTGCATGAATCGGACTTTTTTGATAAGAAAGACAAGCATGCTACTGCTTCCATTAGAAAGGAGTCGGAGGGGCAGAAGGTTGAATCGTTTAGGCCGGACTACGTCCACGGAGGAATCGGGTTTCTTACATCATTTTTGTTTTTTGTCTTGCTCTACCTTTTATTTTCAAATGTTATTTATCTTTTTCTTGGTTTTTTTATTAGCGCAATTATGGGTGTGGCTTTATCAATTTTGTCTCCCATGTTATTGAATAAGGAAAGAAAAACTCCAAATAAAAAGAGCGTGTCTGGGATTTCCGAGCATTCATCGGTTACGAATCCTGTTCAAAGGCAGTCAAGTGACAATGCAGGTGATTCCGCTTCGCGAGCCTTTGAAAAAATGTTTGTCGGCAAACAATATGATTCGATAGAAGAGCGAGTATTTGACGGAAATTCATTGAGCGCTCAAATTAAAAATAATTTCAAAGAAATTGTCAAGGATGTTCCGGAATATGCAAGAGATTTTCAGAATGAAAAACATCTGGCGAAGATTGAAGAATCGATTTTATCCCATTCAATGTGTGTTATACATATTCCATTAGATCTGGTAGTCGGGAAAAAGTCTGATCGGATTATTCTTTATAAACAGGATCTTCGTTCATCTGCAAAGCGCAAGGAGCTGGCCGCACACTTTAGAAATAAGGCTGAAAGGTTTGGTTACGACAAGGACCTGGTGAGATATTACAATTTCATTATCCATGCGATAGAAATCGGTTTCGCAAAGTATGTATAACGATTGACTTGGATCAGGTGGTCTTTGCGATCATTAAATAAAAAATTATTGATGGTGGTATGGTAACTAACGTCCCGAAAATGGACCATAGAACCAGATATTTTTTGAATTGTGGGGAGGAATTACCGCCCTCTTCATGCGCCTGATAAAGTTTTTCTTGTATAAAAATGACGGGTATTGAGAGTCCCCACATCACAAACATCAAAATTACCGAATGATAAATCCAAGCTTGTGCTTTTAGGCCACCAAAAACAGAAGAAAGGCAAAGACCGTTTAATATGAGGAGGTCGAGTCCCGTTATTGTGAGTGACACATCCGTTATTCTGAGAAGTTTAAAGGAAAAATCTATAATTTTCGGGTCTTTCGAAAAAAATGCGTAAGACACCCATACCGGTCCGGATACCATATTTCCGAAAAATAAAACCGTGCCAAGAATATGCAATATTTTGTGCCAGGTGTAGGAGAAAATCAAGGGGAAGCGTATCGTATCCGATAGGGCAAGAACAAATACCGCAATGAGTAGAATGCCGTTTCCGATCGAAATAATACTTTCTTTTTTCATAGTTTGAAAATTTTCTCTAATCAAAGAAATGAGTCAATTGAATTTTATTTTTGCAAAGAAGATGGCGATTCATTTTGGAAATTGCAAAATAGGATTGACTTTTGTTATCAGTAAGGAGAACGGCCTCAGGCCTGAATCAAAAAAACTGAAATAATTTTTTATTCTTGACGAATTAGCAATAGATACTGAATAGCACGCAGTCCTATTTCGGCGAAGTTTTCCGGATAATGTTTGTTCGCTTATACATTTTGGTGAGATATCGTTTCCAATTGTCAAA
>CAYTEA010000034.1:0-22938 GCA_964436695.1 uncultured Leptospiraceae bacterium | reverse complement strand
GAAACGATATCTCACCAAAATGTATAAGCGAACAAACATTATCCGGAAAACTTCGGAAGGAAATGAGGTTGTTTAGAGATTACCTTTAGGAATGATTGAATATGGGACGAAAGTAAGGCCATTGCTTCTAAACTATTCCAGCGTTAAAATAAACAATGACCTAAAAAAAAATTAATTCATAAGAACATTTTACACTTGCGCCATTTTAAATTTCCTGCAAAAAGTATTCTGTGTTCGAATTAGCTTGTCCAAACTGCGGTTCTCCGGTCCCTTTCGTTAGCAAATCTTCCCTATTTGCTGTCTGTCCAAGTTGTAAATCAGCTTCAATCAGAAAGGACATGAATCTCGAAAACTATGGAAAGGTTTCTGATCTCCAGGATGATTCTTCTCCTCTACAAATCGGAACAACTGGTAGATACTTGGACAGGTCCTTTTCGATTGTAGGAAGGATTCAACTGAAATACGAACTTGGATTCTGGAATGAGTGGCATTTCATCGATAACAAGGATCAGTCAGGCTGGATTGGTGAGGCAATGGGCCAGTACATGGTAACAAGGCTGGAGAAAATTGATAATCCCAAGATGATTCCGGTAGAGGTTGATTCAGGAAAGAAATCGGGATCCTTGTTAAAATCAAAAGATAATCATCCGCGCTTTGCCGGTGATCAAGTTTTTCTAAATAACAAATCTTGGACAATAAAAGAAATTTCCACTGCCACTTGCATAAGTGGAGAAGGAGAGCTCCCATTCAAATTTGATGGAGGCTACACTGCTGTTTTGGTTGACCTAGCAAACTCATCTAGTGACTTTGCTACCTTGGATTTTTCTGAATCTCCTCCCTATCTTTTTGTGGGAGATATGGTTGATTTTGACGATTTGCATTTTCAGAATTTAAAGGACCCCCGGTTTTCAGAAAAACGTGCGGGTAAAGAGCCAAAATCGATTAGCTGCACAGGATGCGGGGCTCCTCTTACTATAAATTTTCCACAGTTCACAAATACCGTATCGTGCCAATATTGCGGAAGTGTTCTTGATACAACAAATCAAGAGCTGAAAATTCTTTCGGAATTTAAAACAAAAGATAAATTCCAGCCTATATTACCGCTCGGGTCAAAGTGCAATTTTCTTGACAGGGAATATAGCGTGATTGGTTACATGAGACGTTCGGTCACGAAAGATAATGTTTTTTATCCATGGGAAGAATACCTCTTATATAACCCGAAAGGCTATATTTGGCTAAATTGCACGGATGACCACTGGATGGTGTTTACTCCGATTAAAGGTGTTCCTAGCGTGAACTTTACCGCTTTTAGGCCATATTCATTCTACGAGAAAAATAAATATCTTCTGTTTCAAACCGGTGAAGGAAAAGTAGACTATGCTATCGGTGAGTTCTATTGGAGAGTTCACCAGAACGACAAAGCTCAATTGCAGGATTTTGTAGCTCCTCCTTGCATGCTCTCACTCGAGAAGACTAAGTCCGAAATTATATGGACAAAGGGAGATTATCTTCCAAAAGAAACAATTGAAAATATTTTTCAATTAAAGTCGCCGTTACCTTCTGGAAAAGGAATTGCTCCCTGCCAGCCTAATCCATTCCAGAAATTATGGAAAAGAAATTGGAAAATTGCTTTAATTTCTTTTCTGGCCGCTATTGTTTTCCAAATAGGGTATTGCAGTCATTCTGCAGAGAAGAATGTATTTATGAAGAATTTTACATTCGCTAAGGAAGCAAGCGAAAAATCTTTCGTGACTGACGTATTCCACCTGGAAGGAAAAGACAAAAATGTTCAGATTGAAATACAAGCTCCTAATTTGGATAACCGGTATATTTATTACGCAATTGCCTTGATCAATACAAAAAGTGATACAGCTTTGGATACAGGTTTGGAGTTGAGTTATTATCATGGTGTTGATGATGGGGAAAGCTGGTCAGAAGGTTCAACAAAAGAATCTATCATAATTGAGGATGTAGAAGAAGGAGATTATTATTTAAGGATTGAACCGGAATCAGATATTACCTCTCCACTAAATTATACAATTACCGTAACTCGGGACGAACCGCGATATTTGCCATTTGTAATCTTTTTGCTTTTCATATTTCCTCCTATTTTCTGGTCACTTTATAAATACAAATCATTTGAATCTGAGCGCCTTGCAAATAGCGATTACGCTCCCTACTCTTCCGGATCGGATACAGACGACTCTGATGAATGATTGCCTGAATTTCACCTGCTTCCAAGGAGATAAAATCATATGAGCTTTATAAAAGGGCTTCTTTATCCTATTTACGCAACAACTTTGCTTGGATATCTTGCTTATGGAAATATTTTCGGGCCTGGTGGCACGGATGTAGATGAAGTGGAAAATGTTCCAAAAACTGTAAGGGAAAATCCGGGGGTATATCGCTCACATTTCATCAATTATATGAAATACTCCGGCGGGAAATAAAAACATCCAATTGAAAAGAGCTTTATTTCTATCAGTATTTATCATCTCAACTTGTGGATTGATTTACGAGCTACTAGCGGGAGCTCTATCATCCTATTTACTTGGTGAATCGGTTACTCAGTTTTCCTTAATCATTGGAGTTTACTTATTCGCAATGGGTATCGGTAGTTTTCTCTCGAAATCCCTGGAAAATAAACTCGTAGAAAGATTTATCGATATTGAAATTATTATCGGGGTAGTCGGTGGATTCAGTTCTGCTGTGCTTTTTTTAAGCTTCAGTCTCTCAAATTCGTTCAGGATTCCTCTTTTTCTGATTGTTGTTGTCGTTGGGACATTGGTTGGATTGGAAATTCCAATTTTGCTCAGAATATTAAAAGAACACGTAGTGTTTAAAGAACTCGTTTCAAAGGTACTCGCCCTCGACTACGTCGGCGCTCTGTTCGCCTCGATAATGTTTCCTCTATTTTTAATACCTAAGCTTGGCCTTGTAAGAACCTCATTTCTGTTCGGGTTGTTAAATATACTTGTGGCACTCTGGACTACATGGGTTTTACCGGTTTCAAGAAAGGCGATTTATTCCTTAAGAGCAAAGTCGATAATGGCTATAACTCTACTGTCAATCGGCTTTGCATTTTCGGACCACATAACTGAATTCTCTGAAGAAAGCCTGTATGCGGATGAAATTGTCCTGGCAAAAAGTTCTCCATTTCAGCGAATCATACTGACAAGGTGGAAGGATGAAATGCGCCTGTTCCTGAATGGCCACCTTCAATTTAGTACCAGAGACGAATATCGCTACCATGAAACGTTAGTTCACCCTGCCATGAGTTCTCATACCAATCCTAAAAAAATTTTAGTTCTGGGTGGTGGTGATGGAATGGCCGTCAGAGAAATCCTGAAATACAGTACTGTGGAAAAAATTACGTTAGTCGACCTTGATGCTGTAATCACCGATTTATTCAAGAACAGCGATTTGTTGAAGCAGTTCAATAGTGAATCTCTGTCTAATAAAAAAGTAAATATCATAAATGCTGACGCTTTTTTGTGGCTGGAACAGAATCAGAATTATTATGATGTAGTCATTATCGATTTTCCAGATCCAAACAGCTATTCTGTCGGAAAACTTTACACTACAACTTTCTACAAATTGCTGAAAAAGAATTTGAATCCGGAGTCCGTTGTTTCCGTTCAATCAACCTCTCCTCTTTTTGCCAGAAAATCATTCTGGTGCATCAATAAAACAATTCAGTCTGCGGGCATTAGGACAAAAGCTTATCATGTTTACGTCCCATCCTTTGGTGAGTGGGGGTTTACTTTAGCAGGAAATATCTCCTCGCCTAATTTTAACAAGATTCCGAAAGATTTGAAGTTTCTCAAAAAAGAAGAATTTCAACGCTTATTTGAATTTCCAAAAGACATGGAAGAAATAGATACTGAAATAAACAGGTTGGACAATCAAGTCCTTGTGAGATATTACGACGAAGAATGGAAACAAATTACCCCATATTAAAAAATCTGCTCATCTTTTTAGCATTTTTCTCCGAATCACTTTCGGCTAATCCACTCTATTTGGGTGTTGAACCCGAGAAATACCTGATAGGGGATTTTTCTCCTGAAAAATATTTCCAGAAATATGAAGGGAAAAAAGACAAGGACAACATTTATCTCCGAAAGGACACAATTAAAGCGTTAGGTAAAATGCTTTCAGATTTCGACAAGGAACGTGAAAATAAAAGTAAGCAGCATATTTTTCTAATATCCGCATTTCGAAGTTTCGCATATCAGAAAGGAATCTGGGAAGGAAAGTACCGAGGCGATATTAAAATGCGTGAACCCATAAAAGGAAAAAGCCCGGAAGAAATTATATCAATTATTTTGCAATACTCGAGCGCACCCGGAACATCCCGGCATCATTGGGGCACGGATTTTGATATTAATGTTCTGAAAAATGATTACTACCGGGAAAACGGAGGCGGGGAATATCTGTACAAGTGGTTGAAGAAAAACGCAGCAAAGTACGGTTTCTGCCAGCCTTACAATGAATACGATAAACGGAACAACAAGGGGTATTTTGAAGAGAGGTGGCACTGGTCATATGCCCCGATTGCAAACCTGCTCGTTGCCGACTGGATAGCTTACAACAAAAAAGGGTTGCTGAAATTCTCCGGACGATTCTTGGCATCGGAGCATTTGAAAAAATTGCCCGAAGATTACGTAACATCGATTAACAAAGAGTGCAATGAAATACAATCGCCCCATTTTGATTAAAACTTTTCAGAAGCTAACTATACTTTGCCTGATGCTTAACGCATCCGCAATTCTTGCTGGAGGATTTTCCGGCTGGGATATCGGCAGAACATCCAGCGCATTATTTATTGAAGGCAGAAAAGTTTACGAATCAACTGGAAAAATTTCAGCGTTTCCAGGATTTCTCAAAGAGGATCAGAAAATAGACCTGGCGTTTTATCTTACGGATTTTTTCCTTTTGAAAGGGGACAAAGAAGGAATCGCAAATATTATATACCTTCTTCGCAATGAAAAAGGCGATTACAAGTTGGCAGATTTTTTAATTTCGGCATTGTGGAAAATTAAGAAAAACGATATCGAGGGGGCAAAGAAAAAGCTGAATGAATTTTCAGGGCTTTCCTCGGACGATTTCCAGAAAAAAATCGCTTCTATTATTGCGGAAAATCTAACTTCCCAATCTAGCTCACCGGAATCCCTCGATGTATTGCGAAATCTGTCATGTATAAAAAATCAGAATTACTATTCTATTTGCAGGTTTCTGAAATTAAAAAGTCAAATTGACAAGCTCAGTATTCAAAGTACGAACTTTCATAGAGATTACCTGAATCTAGACAGAGTACTGGCTCCTTTTTTCGAGGAATATATTCTAAACCAGCCCCATCTTATCAACAGGTTAATTCCGAAATTACCGGAAAAACTTGCATATCTGGGTTTTGCAGAAGAAGCCGTTCACTTCCAAAATTTAATTCTTCAGAGAGAACAAATTGCAGGTGATACTAAAATTTCTACATTCGAGAAAATATCTTTTTACCAGATGCTCAGTGGAAATATAGCCGGAGCAGAAGAAATTTTACGTCAGTCAATTAAAGCCGGAGCTGCGAAAAACCCAGAAGAGAAAAATCAAGTATTTTTGAAGTTAGGCGCAATTGCCTATATCCGAAAAGAATACAAGCAATCAATGAACTACTATATGAATCTCAACTTCAAGAAATGGAACAATCAGATATACAATCCTTTTAGGTTCGAACCGATTTCAGTAGGCCAGGCAAAAGATCTGGTTTCAGTTACGATCTGGAAATTGCGCGGCCCGGTCAAGGCAGTGAAAGCTTTAAAGTTGATCAAAAAACCGGATTCAAAATTAAGCGAAGAAGATTTGCTATTACGCTCCCGCATAGCGCAGATAATATTTCCAGATAAACCGGACGTCGCGGAAAAAATCGCAGAAGAAGTGATTTACACGGCTCAAAGCAGAGGTTGGAAACGGGCTGAATATGCAGGCACTCTTTTGCAGGGATACATCCATATAATAAATAAGAACTACAGAAAATCTGTAATCCATTTTACAAAGAGCTACGGCATTCTAGGTGAAAACGATCCGGAAATGACTTCCGAGAGAATGCGATTAAATGGAATTATTTCCGCGCATTTAGCGTCAGGCGAAATTGCTCCAGTGGAAAAACCTTTACACACTTTGATGAGATACATGAGGACAACGCCGGAGAATGACGACATTTCGGCAGTGAAGTATTTTCTCGATTCAAGGTTCAGCCTTGAATCCTTCGTAAAAAAATCCATTTTATATTTTTCAGAAACAAAGCAATATTCCTCGCTGTTAAAGCTCTTATATTCCAATAGCCGAATCGGTTACCACGAGCTCGGTATGAATTCGAAAGGAATTCTCCAGGTTCCATTCGTTGCAAAAAGATTGAAATTGTATGCTTCATTTCGGCCGAAAGATGAAAATTCTTTCTATTCCGGAATTCAGGCCACTATGAGTAGGACTGAGGCTGAAAGAAGCCATGATGCGTTTGACAATTTTGATGATTCGAATTTCTCACAATTAAAAAATCCCTTCGTAGCGGGAATTGCATTTCAGAAGGACATTTATCTTTTTCTATATCTTCCCGACAAATCTTCTGATAATAGCTGGAAAATGGCAAAATTTGCTTCTTCGGATTATAAAGGGAATCTATTCAACAAAACGCTAGTGGAGTTTTCGGAACAGGTCCCAAAAAATAAAATCTTGCAGATCTATTTTAACTCTATCGGCATAGATATTTACCAGCACCTGAAATCCAAAGGTAACGGATATTACAGCCTTTTTCACAATTTTTCGCCTACCGCGGAGAAAAACAAAAGTGACTCTACTCAACTGATTCCAGTTACCGTACTACCGGAAAATAGGACTATTGGTACAATAAAAAGTTACACTGCAGCAAATTTCGAGGGTAGCCGGACATTTGACGAAAAGAACCGATTGCATATCTGGAATTTTCATGGGACTAAAAAAGAAGCAGAATCTACGGATATTGAGAATTACCAGTGGCTCCTCCCTAACAAAGAAACAATCTCATTCAAAAAAATGCGAAGACGAATGGATGCAAGAATGGCGCCTAACGCACTAATCTTTACGGCAGATGTTTTGAAGAAATCTTTCTGGGACTTGTTATCAGGAGATTTTTATCCTTTTGTCGATTTTTGGTTCAGAAAAGGAGTCGACGCTATCTATTATACTCCAAGCCTGAATCCAGGAAAAGAAAAATCGAAAGAACTCATCAGCACACTGACCGCTCCTCTGAATTCTTCAGAAGAACTGCATAGGGTTTTGGCTGCTATCAAAGTAAAGAACGACGATGTTATCTTACTCTATTCATCTCTAAAATAATTTTACGAATTCTTTAATTCTTCAATTAACTTATCGATTACCTGTTTTGCCCCTTCTGTTGTGGCGGCCACTCTAATATGACTCTCTAATCTCGTAAGAGAAAAAATCTTTTTTACATTATCAGTCAGGTTCGTAACAATAAGTGCGCCACCTCTTCTTGCAAGCCAGCCCTCTATTTGGATCAATGCTCCGATTGCAGACGAATCTATATGGTGAGCCCTTGTCATGTTAAACACTACGAATCTATACCCTTCTTCCATTTGCTTCTGGATCATCCCTTTTAGGTCAGGACAATTGTACAGATCAATATCGCCTGGAATCGAATGTTCAAAAATTCTGTTGTGGACATCGACTCCTTCCAAATCAATCACTTCTGTGCGTCTCCTGTACAAATCAGAGCCATCTGCCATGAGCTGCTTGCTGACTGCAGAGGAATATTCCTTTAACCGCGACTCAATTGATTTCAATCGGTTGAGAATCGGATTTAAAGCTTCAGGAGAAAGCGCTAGGTTCTGTTCGATTTTAGAAATCATCCGCGATATCACTTCTTTAGCCGCAACAGGATTTTTTCCGGAACTGAATCTAGAAGCCTCAATCATTGCTTTAGCTGCTTTGGATACGAGCGTCTCCACGACAACATCCGAATCAGGACTAGAAGCTTTTGAGGCAAGTTTCTGATCAAGCTGCCCGCGAACCGTTTCCAAATTCATGTTTTGCAGAAGATTATAGAAAGACACCTCAACTGATGCGAACGATCCGGACTTTGCAAGTTTGTCAGGATTGGTTTCACAGTTAATGACAAGATTCCGAGCATCGTCCGAACGAATATCTCCGGCCTGTATCGTAATAACATTCCCTTCTATGGTGTAAGGTATATCATTCAACAGCTCTATGAATGTAACACCTTCGGCAAGAGTAACTTTTATTTCAACGGCCTGGCCGTACAGAGCGCCAATATCTCCAAATTCCTTGAAAAATATTTCCGGGGCTTCCTCAGGGTTTGCAATAAAATAAAAATTACCACCACCGGCAACTGAAATCCCCCGTAGGGTCTCCTCGCTAAAATCATCCCCAACACCGATTGCCGTTGTGGAAATATTTCTGCCAAGGTGGTCTGCGGCAATTTTTTTCAACTGAGCTGGGTCTTTAATTCCGAGCGTTGCCTGTCCATCGGTCAAAAGAATCAGCCTTCGATAGGAATTTGGAACGGGAGCGGATTCAACGGTTCTCAGTGTCTGCAGCCATCCCCCACTCAAGTTGGTAGATGTGCCGACTTGAATATTTCGCAATTTGTCAACAATCATCCCTTTATCGGTAAGTTTGGTTAGCGGTTGGACAATTTGCACATCGGCTGAATATGCGATAATTGCGACATAATCGTTTCGGGTGAGCCAATTCACAAGATAAGACGCTGCTTCAATTGTAGAGTCCATCTTCTCGCCCTTCATTGACCAGCTCTTATCTATCGCAAGTCCAATCACTAACGGAGGACGTTGAGCCACTGCGCCTGCCGGTGTTTTTAATCTTATCAAAAGATGATTGCTTTCTTTGCCTGTTGACAGGACCGGATATTTTTCTAGTTTTACCTCAAGTTTCATGTGACCTTTTTCAAATATGAATCCACCAATTGCAATCAGAAATATCGATTTGCACACCCGAATTGTAAAATTTATTCGCTATTTTCTCGAATCGTTCAAAAATCCCCCCTCAAAAATAATTTATTTCCTGAAATCAAATTGAGACTGCCCAGCTTCGTGACCGTGTAACCATTTTTTTCTCCAGAGCTCACCGGAATAACCGACCAAATTTCCATCGGATCCAATCACCCTGTGGCACGGCACGAAAATCAAAAGCTTGTTTTTTGAAGTTGCATTTCCTACAGCCCTCATGGCGTGCTTCCGGCCGAGGAGTAAGGATATGTCTTTGTAAGAAATGCTCCTACCATACTTGGTATTCAAGATGATCGACCATACCTTTTTCTGAAATTCGGTTCCGTCAATTTGAAGAGGAACAGTGAATATTTTTCGATCCCTTGAAAAATATTCATCCAGTTCTTTGGCTGCTTTATCCAGAATTTTGGATGAACTTTCCCGCACCAAATTCGCCTCGCAGAATCTTGCCGAGCATAAAAATTTCTCATTTGCAAAAAGCTCGATAAACCCGATCGGTGAACTATAGTACTTTAAATTCAAAATAGGCTCCAAGGCAAAAAGTGAATGCCCGATTCCATTCAGTCAATTCTAATTTGTCCGAGGATGCAAGGTCATAAAATGGAAAGGGCAATCGTTTTCACAATCTCCGGAATAGCTGGAAGCAAATCTTCCGGATGTCGAAAGTACTCCGCATAAGTCGCTTCTTTGCGAAATGCCTCAAAATATTCCTGCTTTTCGGAATCCACGTTAAAATAGATCAGCTTTACTCCGGCATTCTTAGATTCCCTAAATGCTATAAGAGTATCGTCTAACGCTTCTTTTCCAAAGTAATTTTCCGCAGACGGCTGGCCGTCACTGATCAGGAAAAAATATTTTCTTTCTGCATTGCTCTGCGATAATTCCAAATTCACATATCGCACAAAATCACCGTCCCGATTTGCATTCCCGATTTTGAAAGAGGAAACAGCATCGATAGATATTGCCCTGTAAACATTGGTTGAGGTCATTGAATCAAAACAGTAAACTCTGACATTGTCCGTAAGATGTCGAATCGCTCGGGCAAAGATGATCGCAAAAGTTTTCTCGATGTCAAAAATTGAGCTTCCCTTATCAATAGTTCTTGCAGTTGACCCGCTTGCATCCAGACCGACTATTACTTCAAGTGACCTTCTGCTCTCGACAAAAATATCAAAAATTTCCGCAGTGCCTGCGGTTGGTTTATCACTCAAGATTTCGGTGAGGATCTCCATATTCAGCTCACCGTCAAACGCGGAATTATCGATATTTTCTCTTAGATTCGGCAGAATTGAAGATAGCATTCTGTAGACCTTAACAGAAACAAAATCCCATTTTCTGAAATATTTCATGAATTCATTATTGACTTCATTGATAACGAATTCTCTGATCTCGGAAATTTTAGTCCGTGACCTGGTTTTCGGATCGATTGAGTAAATATATTTCTTCTTCTTGGTTCCGGACTTTTTTTTCAACCGGGAAGCAAGATCATTGGGTTTGTATTTCTTTTTGTCGAGAAGTTTTTCTTCTGCCGAAAGATTATCGGCCTTTGTCCTATGTGAAAAATCTACCGTTCCGTTATCTGTATAATCCACCCTTGATTCAATATCAACGATATCATTGATGAACTGTGATCGCTTTTCCGATGCGGATTTCAAAGAACTTCCCACTGCATCTTCACCCTCCGACAATAACTCTGGAAATACTTTTAATCCGTTATTTCCGAGAAATAATTCAGGATTTTCGTTGTATTCACGGTAGAGATCATTCAGCTCGGACTCAGTCAACGGCTTCGAATGCATTGCGTCTGACGTACGTTCATGACTTCTTCTAAAACAATTCTCTTGCGATTCCTTTTCCTCAAAAAAAGAATCTGGCCAGTGTTTGCAAATTTCATACATCTCCCGCGTTAGAGGATAAACCGCAAGAGGATTTCCGATATCAAGATTTCTTAGGCGCTCCACACCGTAGTAAAACAAATCTTTTAAATTTCGAAACCTTCCACAATTAGCGGATTGCTTGAAAACTTTCTCCATAAGCTCATCGTACCAGGGGTAAGTTTTCAAGTTTACATTCATTCCTGTTGACTCATCGCTCATGCACATAAAAAAGGTCTGGAATAAATTCATCCCGAACTGAATGTTCTGAAACGAAAAATACTCATTCATTGACAGGAAAATTTCCGTGACTTGAGGGTGGGCGTGGATTCTTCGCAGAAATTCCTCTATCCTTAAATCTTCTAAAATGTTATGGATGTCATGAAATAATTTCGGCTTCTCCAATCTGGAAAGATAGTAAAACATATTAAAACGAAAAGTTCCAGCTAAAATGTGGCCTGCCTCATGGAGAGCCATTCCGATATACAAAGTCAAATTTCTATTCTGGATAATCGGCTCCAGTGGGTCTTTGAAACGGTTAATATATCCGGGAAGAAAAATTGTCTTTCCATCGGTATAGGCGCCGGACTGGCCTTCCAGAATTTCAACAGTTCCAACCAAAGTAAGTACCGATGACAAGGCATAAGGAGAGGCTTCTGGAAGCGTTAGGCGATACCAGAAATCCGATTGAATCGCTTCATCAAGATGCTCCGGATGAGTTTTAAAAACATCCAGTAAAGAATTGCAATACGGAAATATTTCAGATTTTTGCACTTTCTCCAATTGGTTCGTAACTTCATCTTCTTTGTCTGTTGATATGGCGATACTTTGAACCTGGTTGAAATGATATGAATTTTCAAACTTTTCCAAATATGGTTTCCAAACGATGGAACGAATTCTTTCGATCAAGGGCAGAAAATATTTCTTCTTATCTTCAAGCTTGGCGATGATCTTATTCCGGGAATTCTTATCCACGATCTCACAAAAAAATCTGTGGTCATCATCACAAAACTTTGTAAACTCGATATAATAATCCGATTTGACAGCTTTGGATGCAATAAAAATGTATTCGAAAAAAATGAATCGAACCACTTCCAATTCCATTTTTATGGACGAAGTTGTGGATTTCAGAATATGAAAAAATAAAGCCCTTCTTTTCAGAAAATTTCTATCTACTTTTAGATTCAAAAGCAGTTTCAAGATTATTCTGGACAGAGTGATATTCAAATTCCGAATCTGAATTTCCGCAAGCGCTGCAATTATATTTCTGATTAAAAACTTAACTGTGTCCTTGTCCGCGCCGTAAAATTGACTCAAAGACTGAAATGATGCGGAAGATAATAAAGTGATTACTTTTGGGATTTTTTCCGCTTGAAGAAGAAAAACCTGATCCCAAACAAAAGTTTCGAATTCATCGGCAAGATTTCCATACAGTGCTAAAAATTCCCGAAAGTCATCCAAGTTCTCTTTTCGGAAAATCATTACAACAGGCCAAATCGTCATCAATCGCAGAAAAATTTTCTCATCCTGCTTTGCCGATTTATTTTTGAATGTATAACGAATGTGGTAAGCTTTCAGGAATCGAAAAAATAAATTCGGATCTGAATGACTAAACAAAAAAAGAAACACCAAATTGATAAAAGTCAGTTCTGATTTCAAGTTGCAGCTAATCTTAATAAATCGTGAAACAGGCTCTCTACACAAAAAATCTGCTGCAAAATCCAGAGCGGCCTTATTCTGTTTTGCCAGAAACAGGTCGATTAATCTTTTCTGCAGAAGCGAGTATGTAGGGAAATCATTTCTGTAAATTTTTTTGAAATTGAGAAAATGTTCCGATAGAAAAAAATCGAGTAAGTCATCGACTAAAAGACTATTTTGTTCAAAAGTCCTGACAAAATTTTTTTCAAACTCCTTATAGGCTTCCGGGTCGGGAGGCACCATATAAAAAGATCTCTCTGTGGTTATGAACGCTTTTCCGGCAAGAGCCGCCAGCATTCTCTCAACTATTGGGTTGGGAATCTCCATCGAAACCCTGTCTAGTACGGTAAAAATGAGCCCGGAAATTCTTCCTGGAGAATTATTTTTCCTGACTTGCAAAAAATTTGCAAACGACTCGGTCTTTATTAACTCTTCAAAATTCGGAATGCTCTTCTCATCCAGGCAACCGGAAGCAGTAGAGTAAATAATTTCTTTTTTATCTGGATATCCGTCTGTCAGACTGGATATCCGCTCACGCGCTTCAGCGCTAAGTAATGACTGGAATCTTTTTTTATCCAAATGCTAATTGCCGTTTAGCAGGCTGTCTGAAATCATCTTCGTATTGTATTTTGCATTATCCGCAAAGAGCTTCATACTCCTTGCAATCAATACGACCAAGGAATGAACGGTCTTGTCGCGAAGCTTTTTGTTCCGATACTGGCCATAGCAAACTTGGTCTATCACGAGCCTTGTTGCATAAGACTGAGCCAGGTATCGGTTGCACCCTCGCGATAACAATTCCTGAAAAGTCCGAAGCGCGGCGATTTCGATCCTTGCGGACGATTCATGAATAGATAAAAGTTCGAGGTCTTCCTTCTCTGCCAACTCCGAAAGGCCGATTTTTTTCAGTAAAGGAGAAGTCCCGGAAGAAGCGAGGGATTGCATCAGATCGGTAAATCTGGAGAGAATTCTTGCAAGATTCAGATCCGAGAATGCGTTAGACGCAAGATCTTCCAGGGATTTTTTCAGATTTCCCTGGTCGGTTTTCAGAATACTGGACGTATCATTCACCCGATAAATGTAAGCAGGTTCATTTTTTTCTTCTACGCCTGTAAAAAAATTTTTCCAAATTATTTTTCCACCAACCTCTTCCCCTCTAAAAAAATTTAGTTCTTTGTCGATTCCTCTCCACTCAAGATGAATTTCAAATGTTTTGGATATTACACTTCCCGGGTCTTTGGTTTTCTTTGACCTCACAGAAGCTATGTAAGCTTTAAAATCCGAAGTCCATCTTTCATAATGAAAGTGAACAAAGCGGTCGGCAACGGAATCTTCCAAGTCTCTGCCGATCATATTTTCTGTCGGATTATAAGAAATTACTCCCCAAAATCCCGATTTTGAAAGTACCTGAGCCCCATCCGTCCTATCTATATAGGCCCTCTCATCAAATGCGCTGTTCATTCTCTTTTGAACATCTTCCTTCAAAAGATTAAACTCATCACCGTAAAAAATCCCGGGAGTTTTCATCGCTTGAAGCAAAGGGCCATCAATCTGGGACGTTACGCTCACTCCGTTCAATTGAATCAGAGCAGGATAAGAGATAATGTGGGATTCGGTAGTTCTGGATGAGCAAGTCTTGGTAAATACGGGAATGTCCAGAATTTTTGCAACCTCCAAAACGGATTGCGTTTTACCAACACCAGGAGGTCCATCAATTGCCACATGAAGGCTCAATTTATAAGCAAGGATCAGCCTTTGCAATTCATCGAACCCCTCATATGAAACATGGTTGGAGATATAGAATTCATTGCTGCCCGAACCCTTCACAGAAAAGCTACGGTTATTTGGAAATGCCGCCAATGCAATTTGATCTACCCTCTCATTCAATCCTGTTATGCTGAGATAAGATCTTCTTTCTCTGAAAATATTTTCAACTGATGAGATATGTGCTTCGAACTTATTCAATAAATTCCTCAACGCATGGAGAATCGTGTCGGATAAACTTTCCTCATGTAGCAAAACCGAAATCAGCGATGCAGCGATTAAACGATTTTCCTCTTTCGTTTGCAGTTGGATCAATTTATCCTGATTCTCTTTCCAATGCTGAAATAATTCCTTTGCTTCATCCTGACTGATCAAAAAATCTTTTATTCCAAGTAAAAAACTTTTCCTTTCCTTCAGTGGACTTGTTTTATCCGCAGAAAGCACGATAAATAAATTTGTTAGCGCATACTTGAAAATACTCTTCTGAATCATAAGTTCTTACTTTTAAAAATAATTTTTCATCAGCCTTTCAACCCATTCCGGAGCAGTTGGGCTCTCAATTCTGTCATACTGTGGAAAATAAGGCTTGATATCCAAAACCGGTGTTTTATTAACAGCATCCAATCCTCGCACTTCAAGAAAACTATTTCCAACAATCACGATCTCAACCGAAGTAATGCCAATCGGATTCGGGCGATCTTTTGCTCTCTGTGAAAAGATTCCGACTAGAGGCATTGAGTCAAGTCCTCTCGGCCGTCTTTTCAAATGCTTCGCTCGCTCATAATTTGCTCTATGCAAAAAAGTTAAAATAATTGCATGAGAAAAATCTTTTAGTCCTGAAAGCCCTTCCTGAAATTCATCGAAAAGCTCTATTCTGGAAACTACATTTCCCCAATTCTCATCAACGGTATCTTCAATGTCCGTAATAACGTATCCAATAGGCTGTAGTACAATCTCTTTTTCCATTGCGCCTCATCTACTACGGCATTTATATATTTTCAGTGCTTTAAGCAGGATTTACTCGCAATTATAAAGAGCTTTCAATCTGTTCTTTTGATGCGAATCCCAGCTTCTCAATAATTACTCCGATCTTTTCTCCTGGCGATTCTTTTTGCTTATTCAAAGCGATATCAAGTTGATCTTTTGTGATAAAACCTTTGGCAATTAAATTTTCACCTAGCGGCATAGTTCGGCTCCCTAAATAGATATTTTGAATTTAACTCTTTTCAAATCAGCCTATATTAATAGGCGGCAAGAAACCGTAAAGTCGATTCCAGAAGTTCTTTTTGTAAATTGCCGCGCCTGTCCGGAAAACCGTCACTAAGTGATTTTCAGACCATTCAGCGCGAGCTACTTATTTTGCATCAATAGAATATCGGCATTTTTTTCCAGAATCGGAGATAATGAACTGTAGCGAATTTTATATATCGTGGGATCTCCCGATCTCTGAAGAAAGACATCCTCTTTAAATTTGCCGATAGATTTGATTTGAAAAATTTCCGGAGAACTTTTCAATCGCTTAAAAGAAATCTGAATTTCAAATGCTGTTTTTTTCTCCATCTTAAATTTTTCTTCATCGGTTGCAAGCTCATCCGCTTTCACATCGATAAGCTTTGCCAAAATGGAGTTCACTTCATTCAGTGATGCTTTTCCTGTGGAAGGCTTCACTAAATTCCAGTTCTTATTTTCCTTGACAAGACTGTATCTGAAAGCCCCATCACTTAAAACTGTAATTTCTTGGATATCGTCTAACGCAATCTTTCCGGAAATCAATTTCTTATTTATGAAAAAATCGTCTTCAAACCTTCCGGTTGTAGCCTTGATATTGTCTTCCACTAGAAAAATTTCAGGTGAATCATTAAATGTAACATAGGTGTAGCTTCCCCTCGGAGTGACAGATCCGAGCCGCAAAAACCCTCTCGACTTACCCTCTTTACCAAAAATCTCTATCCTGGTATTTTCATCCTGAAAGCCGTAACTTCTAGAATTCTCTTTTGATGAAGAAATTACTTTAAATTTTTTCGCCCCGAGCAGCGACTTCAGTAAATTTCCAACCTTGCTTTCATCTGCAACAAAAGTGCCTTTTCCGGTACGGATATTCCAGCTATCATTATTCCGAAGAATTTCCTGGCTTTTTTTATCCGGCCCATCATTTTCAAGCTTAACCGACAAAACCTCCTCTTCTTTCATCTTAAAGAACGCGGGAGCCTTTTCATAAGTAGAAACAAATAGGCCTAAAGGATCCTTCACAAAAAAAGCAAGAACCAGAAATAATGCGTTAAGCGACACCAAGGAAAATGCGGAATTTTCCTTTAGCAAGGAAATAGTTCTTTGAGTAATATTCTGGAAATTCATAATCTATTCTGACACCCTCACACTATTTCTTCTCTTGAGTCTTGAAAATGCATACATGGCAAGAAAGACTGGAACAGCAAGGACATTGAAAAAGCTGAAGAAAATCTGAACTGGCTTCGAAAATGGACGTAAATTCATTATAGTCGCCTTTCTTCCCCTTGCCGCAAGCAAATCAGTGTCTCCAGACAAGGAATCCAATAAATTCATTACGAATGGAATATTGGTCTCCTGAAAAGTTTCTCGAAATTCTCTTGTCGCCAAAATGTCAGATACAATATATGGAGATCCGAAAACAACGATTTGACTTTTCTTTCCTGACAATGTTTTAGAAATATGATTTTCCTTTTTTTCTGATTTAGGGACAGTCTCCGCTGAAAATGCCGAAGTCAGAGATCCTTCTATATGAAGTCCAAGGGTCATTGGTGATCCGTTAGGCGTAATCTCAGCAGTTGCGACCGAGTTTTCACCTATATTCAAAAAATCGGATTTTCTAGATGCGTTAGGCGTGCTCTCCAAGAGTTTGGTGAATATCGCTTCCTTCTGTTTTTCCCTATCCATCTCAATACTGGAAGCCCATGGCAAAAGCAAGGCGTCTGTATCTTTGGTCAGAGGACTTTCCTTGGATAGCCCACCATTTTTCTTATTCGCGATAATCCAAAGTGGATAGTGATATCTCCCTATAACACCCGGCTCAACCTGAACCAGAGGCCCCATCGGCATTGCAAACTCAGGCTCAAGTACCATATCCGACTTTACTTCAAATCCATACTGCTTAGTAAATTCTCTTAACGGTTGTGCGTCAGGCGAAGTCCTTGCCATTCCTTCCTGGCCACCCATACCCATCATCATTCCATATTGACGATTTCTTTGATCCAGGGAAAAATCCATTGTTTTGGCAAATATTAGTAGATTTCCTCCACGCATGAGAAATTGATCTATGTTGTATTTTCCGGAATCGGATAAAACCGGTGTTCCTGCCCAGATCAAAGTAGTAACTTCATCCGGGACTTTTTCTTCGTTTATATTTACATCCAGCACGTTTCCATTTTCCGGAACATACGCCTGTGTAACAAAAACGCCAAAAGTATCTTTTCCGGAACCTTGCCCCGGAGGAGGTGCGTCGAACGAACCCTGAACTTTTAAAATTCCCACACCAGAAGAAGAATTTTTCTTAACCATTTTCTTGAGTGCAGATAGTATCTGATACTCCATTTGCTCCGCAAAAAACGCAACGGGAAGAACTTCCGTCTTTTCGCCTAACGTAAGAGTCAGGCCGAAATAGGCTTGTTTTAAAGTTGCAGAGCCTCTTTCTGATTTTTGCAGAGTCTGCGGGTCGATACCGAACTCAGTTGCTTTTTTTCTATCCGTATCACTGGAATCAGGATCAAAAAAACGAAGCTCTACTTTGGAAGAATTGATTGATGCAATTTCACGGATCATTTCTTTTGCGAGATCTAACCTTGCCTTGTATTCTCCGGGAATATCGGTAGAATAATATGCATCAATATACAACTTTTCCGGAAGATTTTTCAAAATTTTCTCTGTGCTTTCGGTTAACGCAAATCTTTTTGACCGAGACATGTCCATTCTACAATTCAAATCGGAGAAAAGAAAATTGGATAAGAGAAACAATATTACAATATTCAAAAAAATGAAATTGCGGTTGTGATTAAAGGGTTTGAATTTTTCCAGAAATTTCATCTTTTCCCCCGAAGAATCATCACATTCGTGAAAAGCATTAAGCCGATTACGCTTATAAAATAAAAGAAATCTCTCGGGTCAAATACCCCCATTCGAAACGATTCGAAGTGGTGGGATAAGGATAGAAATGCGAGTAACGCACCGGAAAATTTTCCAAAAAATTGAAGTATCGGTTGGTATCCCATCAGAAACATGATCAGGCACACGAGTAAAGTGGTCACAAATGCGGTAATTTGATCCTTGGTGAGAGAAGAAATCACTAGTCCGAAACTGAGGTAAGCGCCTCCTAAAAATAAAGTTCCGACATATCCCGAAAAAACTAGCCCGAAGTCCAGGTCACCCAATAACCAGATTGTAATCGGCACAAAAATGCTTCCGAAAATCGTAACAGCCAGAAAGGCCCATGCAGACAAAAATTTTGCTGCAACAACTTCATAATCTTCAACCGGAAGGGTAAGTAAAACTTCGATCGTCCCTGAACGTTCTTCCTCCGACCAAAGTCTCATACTGACTGCAGGAATGAAAATTATAAACAGAACCGGAACCCAAAGAAAATATTGCTCCATACTTGCGATCTTCATGTCCCAAAATGAATTGCCTCCGAGGCCGAAAAAAAACAGGAACGATACCAGGAGCAAAAAAAATGCACTGAATATATATCCTATCGGGGTATTGAAATAGGTCGAAAATTCTTTTAAAAAAATGGTCTTGATATTTTTCATTTTATTGGCCTGTTAAATCTTTGAAAACCGATTCCAGAGATTTTTTATGAATTCTCATTTCCTTCACTGGTATTCGGGAAGAAGCTAATAATTGGAATACATTTTCATAAGAATCGTTCTTCATCGCAATGAGATATGATATGAAATCGGAATCTATTTCCTCATCCTCACTGTATCGCATAACGTCCAAAAATTCTGAAGAATTGAATAAATTTTTCACTTTCTGTTCATCGGCTTTAATGGAAATTACCACACCATGCCCTCTATGAAGTTCGCTAACCTTAGAGTTCGCAACGATTTTTCCCTTATTGATAATAATTACATCATCGCAAATATCTTCTACTTCCTGTAGTATGTGCGTTGACAAGATTACTGTTTTATCTTTGCTCAGGTTTTTAATCAATGATCGAATTTGGGAAATTTGATTCGGGTCAAGCCCAGAGGTAGGCTCATCCAAAATAATTACTTCAGGGTTGTGAATCAGAGTTGCAGCTAACGCAACCCTTTGTCGGAATCCTTTCGACAGAAATCCGATTGGGGAATGAAAATGGCTCTTCAACTCGCAAAGCTCCGTCATCTCATCTACTTTTCCGGAAATTTCAGCAGTCTCAATTCCACGGATTTCTGCGGCAAAGGCCAGATATTCGCTTACAAGCATGTCAGAATACAGTGGCGCAGACTCGGGTAAATAACCCATTTTTCTTTTCACAGAAATCGGATCACTGGCAAATGATTCGCCTTTATAAAATATTTCACCAGAAGTTGGACGGATAAAACCAGTTAACAACCGCATTGTGGTTGATTTTCCTGCTCCATTTGGGCCTAACAGCCCGGTCACAACACCCGGACGAACCTGAAAAGATATGTTGTCAACAGCAATCTTTTCCGAAAAAACTTTTGTTAAATTCTCAGCCTTAAGCATATCTTAATTTTGCATTAGCTATTTTTTAATGTTTTTCTGTCGAGCAAAAAACAGACTTTGGAAGTAAACTTTCAAGATAGCAAAAGTTCTTTACAAAATTTTTGCTGCCAAGAAAAATATTTTCATCGGGGTGTAGCGCAGTGGTAGCGCACTTGTCTGGGGGGCAAGTGGTCGCTGGTTCGAATCCAGTCACTCCGAAGGATTCGAAGACCGCAAAGCGACAGTTTTGAGCAAACCATAGCAGTTATTCCGGTTTTTTCAACAATGCGAAAAGAGTATTATTCAAATTCACTTTTTTTAAACTGACCCACCAAATGAATTTGGTAATTCTGTAATATAACAGTTTGGCTATTCCACCGATTCTGCTTTTTCCACCCGAAATGAAAAGAATTGGTTTTAGTATTCTAAATTCTACAGACTGGAATCCACAATCCATCGCAAGTCTTCTAAGTGTTTTTTCGGTATAGTCATTAATGTGGTCTTTAGCTTCCAGATAATGCCCATCAGGTCTCATCCCTTTGAGCATTACTTTTAATTTCGCTTTGAATAACTGAATCGGAAAATTCGGAGTCTGGACAAATAATATTCCTCCAGGCTTTAAAATTGAGTAAAGATATTTTAGCAAAGGTTGGGGTTTTGGAATATGCTCAATTACGTCCCAGAGAGTGATCACATCAAAAGTATTTTTCGGAAGGTTACTTTTTTCAACCTGCCCTGCAAAAACATTTTTGAGGCCGTTCTTTTTTTTTGCATACTTTACTGCAGATGAAGACATTTCGTAACCTGTAGCTTCCCACCCCGGTTTTTTCTCAGGAACCGTTTTTACAAAAAAACCAAGTCCGCATCCTACATCCAGGATTTTGCCTTTTTCTTTCTTTAGAAAGGACTGAATAAATTCTAAGTATACTTCTCTGTGAGCGATGTCCCACCAATCAAGATCGAATGCAACATCCTCCTCTCCCCAATAGCCTTCATAGTGTTCTTCCTGATCGAATGTCGAAAAGACATGACCGCAGGATTTGCATTTTACTATTGGAATTTGATTCTCGATAAAAATAGTTCCATTCTCAGAACTTTCACAAAGATAACATTTGGTATTCAATTTATTTTGTCCGAAAAGAATAATATTTGATCAATTTGCGCTACGCTAAAAAATACTTTAATATTTGCCGATAGTGTCAAGAGAATTTGAAAATATCCCCCCTTTTTATATCAGCATGTCTTGTTTTCCTGCAATCCTCGCAAATAATTTTTGCTGAACCCCCAAGACCGTCTTCTAAGGAACTTCCATTTCCAATTTCAGAGAAGCAAAGAATATCGAAAGACGATCTGGATAACAAACCAGAGGGCTGGTACCCTGTATTCATTCCCATTTTATTCAGTGATGCAACTCTGGGAACGGGATACGGATTGACAGCTATGTATATGAATAATGGAAAAAAGAACGATCCTTTGTTTGAGTATACCCCATATAGAGATGCGTTAAGTGTTGCAGTTGTAAATTCTACAAAGGGAATGCAAATGTATCATGGAGAGTATTCTAAAAAATATATCAACGACACGCCTTATTCGATTCATTTCTCCGGTGGCTACGAAAAAATTTCCAACGCATTATATTTCGGGATAGGCCAGGAGTCCATGAAACCCCTATCCCATAGATACAGAAATCAACCGGAAAATGAACTCCGAGAAAATCTTCCTTTTTCCGATTACGAAGAAAATTTAGTTTACCGAAGGCCATCCAGAAATGCTTCGATACCTGGCCAGTATGAGACCGACAAAATGTATAACAGGTATCTTATTGAAACGCCGTACCTTGATGCAATAGGCGACAAAATATTCTCTAGTGTTTTTAAATTTTCAACTGGAATATCAACATCGAAAACAATTATTCGAACTTTCGATAGCTCCGTTTACGATTCACCGAACCCTCTTTTTAGCAATACTCCATTCAAAATCGGAGGAACACCATTTAATGCAAATGCAGATTACTCGACTCCTCACGGAAAAACAAAGCTCACAGAAGATAAGGAGGCTGGAAAAATTTTCGGATACAATGGTGGGTTCATGAATTTAATTCGATTCGGTTTTGCTTATGACACAAGAGATTTTTCACTGGATCCAAATCGAGGAATATTATTCGAAATTACGCACGAAATTTCCAGAAAAGTCATCGGATCGGATTTTCATTTCAGCAAAACTTTTTCTCAGTTAAAACTTTTCGCAAACCCCTTTTCTGGCACATTCAATAAGCTTGTTTTTGCAAGTCGATTCGCATTTGCCAACACATCCGGCAAAGCTCCATTTTTTACATACTCGTCCTATAACGGAACTGATAGCTATTTGGTTGCTCTTGGGGGGGCTTCAACCCTCAGGGGGTATCAACTTTCCAGATTCCTGGGACCTGTTGCAGGCTTTGCGAATTTTGAAGTAAGATGGAAATTTCACGAAACAACTTCAAATGAAAATCATTTTACTTTTCATTTGATTCCGTTCTTCGATACCGGAAGAGTCTGGGATAAGATTCGAGAAGTTCAATCGTTCGGCTTTGCGCGTTCTTACGGCCTTGGTTTTCAGATTTCCTACAATCTAAGCACGATTCTTAGGTTTGATTTTGCAAAGTCCAGAGAAGACAGAACGTTTAATTTTCAGATGTCCCAGCCTTTTTAATTCAGAATTTTGTAACTAGTCCAAGGATAAAGCCAATCTGCAATTGTGCAGGATTTCCGTGAATATCGATGAAACGTAAAGGTTTCCTTTTCGCTTGGATGAAGTGTTATCCATGCCCGGTGATACTGATTCTGTCTTTTAGGACATCACCATTCAATCTTGTTCCAACTGTTTGAGCCTTGTT
Organism: uncultured Leptospiraceae bacterium; assembly: GCA_964436695.1. Classification (GTDB taxonomy): domain Bacteria; phylum Spirochaetota; class Leptospiria; order Leptospirales; family Leptospiraceae; genus JABWCC01. The sequence goes on along the minus strand of CAYTEA010000034.1, from coordinate 16 downwards.
CAAGCCATCCGAATAT
>CAYTEA010000033.1:0-25274 GCA_964436695.1 uncultured Leptospiraceae bacterium | reverse complement strand
AGGAAAATCACTTTACACTCGCAGCTAAAACAAAAATCTTTCAATTATGAATCTACGAAATACGAATATTGAAAAACTCCAATCTATGAAGTTTGATGTTCTGGTATTAGGTGGGGGAATCAACGGAGCAGTCTCTGCCGCGGCTCTTTCAGCAAAAGGAGCCAAGGTAGCATTAATTGATGCCGGAGATTTTGCCGGAATGACCAGCAGTAGTTCCTCGAATCTCGCATGGGGTGGAATTAAATACATGGAAACTTTCGAATTTCCACTTGTACGAAAACTATGTATGTCCCGAAATCATCTCATAAGAAACTATCCTTCGACCGTAGAGGAAATCAGATTTTTTACCACTCATGAGAAAAATTTCCGTCATGCCCTTTGGAAGCTTCTGGCTGGAACCTGGTTGTATTGGTTCATCGGAAATTGTTTCACAAAAACTCCGAGGTTACTCACCAAAAAAACTATTCAGAAGGAGGAACCGTTTATCAACGTGGATACCAGCGACGGGGGATTCGAATATTCAGATGCCTATCTGCATGACAACGATGCAAGGTTCGTTTTTAATTTCATCCGTTCAGCGTTAAACTACGGATGTATCGCTGCAAATTACGTTGAATCACTCGGTGCTGAAAAAAAATCCGACGGAAACTGGAATATAAAATCCAAGGACAAAATTACCGGAAGAAAATTTTCCATAACTGCCAAAATTCTTATCAACGCTTGTGGCCCTTACGTGGATGCTCACAACAAATTAACCAAAGAAACTACAATTCACAAACATGTTTTTTCAAAAGGAATTCATCTAATTGTTAACCGGATTACTCCAAATAAAAAAGTGCTCACTTTTTTTGCAAATGACGGGCGATTGTTTTTTGTAATTCCCATGGGAAACCGCACCTGCATTGGAACCACTGACACTAAATTGGAATCTCCTGAATCTTCTGTAACTCCGGAGGACAGAAAATTCGTACTCGATAATATAAACCATTTGCTAAAGCTCCCGTCCCCATTAACTCAAAAGGACATTATTGCTGAACGCTGTGGAGTCCGACCATTGGTCGTGACGCAAACCACTAATTCAGGCAGCGACTGGATGCAGCTTTCCAGAAAACATGCGGTAGAAAGCAATTTTGAATCCTCGCACATCAGTATTTTCGGCGGAAAATTAACCGATTGCCTGAATGTCGGTGAAGAAATCTGCGAGCATACTCAAAAAATGGGACTTAAGCTGGATTACCCGGATCAAAAATGGTATGGCGAGCCATCTTTAGCCGTCAGAAATGAGTTTATGCACCAGGCAAAATTGATCGGACTCGATGAAATGACGTCGCCTAACGCATCGGAGAAATTGAGCAAGCGTCTTTGGAGGAGATACGGGGCCCAATCTTTTGCTTTGCTCGAAAGCATTCGGATTGATCCCAAAATGGCGGAAATTTTGATTGAAGGATCGGAATACATTCGCTGTGAAATTGAGCAAACTGCAAAAAGGGAAATGGTTACCAAATTGGAAGATTTTTTACGCAGGCGCTCCAAAATCGAACAGGTTGTAAAAAAAGATGATCTCAAAAAATCTCAAGGATTAAAAGAGGCTTGCAAGATAATGTTCGGAAGTGAAGCAACCGAGAAATATAATGAGTATTTCGGAAAATAAAAAATACAGGAGATCAATGAATGCGCCTTGAGAATTCTTTTGAGGCGCGTTTTAATTTTCCATCCACTGATTTTTCTTCATTTCAACAATCCTTTTTATTTCGTTCTCAATCTCTTTTCCGGACTTAAAAATTTTTCTGTTGATCCCAATTACATCGATCACTTTGCCTTCACTGCTTTTCACCATTTCCTGCCATTCGGAGACGGCAGCTTTAGATATTCCACCTTCATAAGAATAGAATAAAATTACTTTCTTATCTTTCAAAGAATTATTTTTCAGAAAGGAGTATATAACGGCTGTTGGATACCAATACCAGATTGGAGAGCCTATTATAACCAGAGAATATTTTTCCAGATTCACTGTTTTGGGTTTGATCTCGATAATTTTATTTCTGTTTGGTGATGAAAAAAAAGAATCTCCGATGCCGTCCGGCGCTTCGATTCTGATATAATCTGTCTGTAACAATTCGGAAAGCGCACGAGCCATTACTGCAGTATTTCCGGAACGAGAATGAACGATCGTAACATATTTTGAATTTTGTCGAACGATAGATAAATCCTTATTTTCTATCTTCTCGGCAGGGATCGTGCATGATAATAATCCAGAAAGCGAAATGCACAATACTTTATTATTCAGCCTTGCTCTATTTGCTTTCATTTTTTATTTTTAATTCAGGATCCCTTCGTAAATAAGCAGGATCAATATCTCCCATCGATTTTGACAGCTCTTCCAAATCAGGTTTCATCCAAACATTCGGATAAATTCCATCACCATTCAGAGTCTTGAAATAATTGTCCCAGTGAATCATCAGGAACTTTTCCTTTTGTTTGGAAATTACTCTTTTAATTTCGTAACCAATTTTCTCAAACTCTGTTTCATTGATATTTGCCGGAAAATCTGCTTCGTGCATTAATTCCAGCAGAATAACGAATCTTCCGGAATGTTTAAGTATTTTTAGAGCAAATAACATTTCCCGAAGTTTCAAAAGATATAAATACGGCCGAATATTTTTTGCAAAGACAAGTTTCTGCTCGGCCTCCTCCAAATCCCTGAAACCCATTCGTAAAAAAGCGCTAGTTTCCGTTTTTTCTCTGCCACGAGAAATTGATCCCAGTCGGTTTAATTCCAATCGGATCATTGAAATATTTTTCGAAAGAATTTTTTCGTAAAGGAGAATCAACAGCTTCTGAGTGTGACGGATGCGCAAATACGCTTTCGAGTAATCAGACTCAATGTACAAAATCTGCGATTCTACGTAATGCTGAATACATCTCTTATATAGCTTTTTGTCTTCATCGTCCCCAAAATTCGAAACGGAGGAATTTATAGTTTGCAGAATCAATTGGTTCTCTTCCATTCCATACGCAACCTGCTGAATGGCAGAACTGGAAAAATCTTCTATCTTCCAAAAGCTGGAAAGAAAAAGAATAAGCGCGTATATATAGCTTTTCATCTCTAACTTTTAAATTTTCGGTTGATTATAAATATATCGGATTAAAAATAAAATCACGTTCTGCCATAAAGATTTATGTCCAATGCGACTGTTTTGAAAAGATTTTTTCTTTTAAGATCACTTAATTTGCAATACTTCTTTGTGTAGCAATTTCTCATCACTTATAAATCTGACCTCATACTCTCCGCGCTTTCCAGGATGGTCAAAGAAATATAGTAGCTCGGCTGCGTTAGGGTGATAATATAGAGGGGAGGTTATATAAAAACTGTTTTCGAAAATCGGTTTATTGGTTTCATTCTGGATTTTTGTGTACCATTTCAAAGATATTTTTATATCATTGAGTAATCCATATTTATTCGTACAAAATTTTCCTTTGGGAGAAAATCCAGCGGCTACCGCATGACGTATAGAAGTCTCCTTCTTTAATCTCCACTCACCTCCCAAGCCATCATCTTCACAAGGATGAGGAATAGCCGTAGCATTTTGCGAAAAATGAGTAGCCAAATCCAAAATTTTCTTGCGATACAATGAAAATTTCTCTTTCTCTAAAAAAATTTCCTCATCTGTAAAAACAGGAATGATTTCTCCGACTTTCGCAATTGCAAGAACGGATAACGCCTCGGACTCACTAACTTCATTTCTTCCACTCAAATAGTCATACACTAAATTTTTCAGCATCACGAACTGATCGATTCTAATTCCCGTGTACCCGTTGATGAGTAATTTTTCATTTCTAATAGAAGCAAATGCAGATAACGCATCGAGTCTTTCGGAGTTCTGTCCGGAAGTCAGATAAAGAACCGGTTTCCCTTTTTTTATTTCTGTGGAAATCTTTTCAAGCCTGGAAACATAAGGGGCGATAGTATCCGGTGTCCAATCTTTTGGATTCTGACAGTAAAGAACAAATAGATAAAAAATTCCTCCAATAAAATAAATGAATATCTTGTAAAAGGAATTTTTCTTTTGCAGGCCGATACTGGATTTCTGAATCAATAAAATAATATTCCAGAATCCGTATGCAGCAACCGCGCTAAAAAATATTCGGAATAAAATTGAAATCCGGGAAACCGCACGGATTCTGTCAAATCCCGGTGCAAATTCGTAGAGCAGATTGTAAGGTGTAATATATTTTATGTGAATCCCATATAGGTCAACTAAGGGCCCAAATGAAATAAGTAAACTGATGCCTGATGCTGCAACCAGAAATACCAAGGATCTTCTCCGGGTCGAATGAGATTTTTTAGACTGAGAATCCCTGAGCCATAGATACCCAGAACGTAGAAAGTAAACAAGAAGTGCTAAAAAGGACGTCATGCGAAATAGCTTTTGAATCTCCGAAGGATTATCGCCACCACTAAACACAATCCAAAATAATACACTAATAGAAAATGAATGGATCATTACTAATGAAATCGGACTATCCTTTAAATGCCTACTCCTCCGCAAAAATCCCCAGAAGAAAGAGAAAATCAAAATCGGGTGCAGCCATAAATTTTTCTCATGTGAAAAATTTTCAGGATTATAATTAAATTGTAGAAAGTCTCCTCCAAAATTGTTTAATCGAAGGGATCCGTAGATCGGCTCCACTTTTAATCTACCCAGATGGTATAGTTTTCCAGTCTCGACATACGAATGTATCAAACCAGCCGAGATTGCAATTAGAAGAAGGATGAATATCCAGTGCAAAAGATTCAACTTTAAGTATTTTCCAATTTTTGGAAAGGCGAGCCTTTTGCATAAATAACCTTCGAATAAAATCAGCGCCCATCCAATCAAGGTGAAAAGAGCTAAATGAACTGACACTGTTATTAGCCAAATAAAAAAAAGTAATGCATAAAAAATATGTTTCCTGTTTAAATCAAAAATCCATCTTCGAAAAAAATGTGTTGAGAACACCAACGCAAAACAGTAATTCATCTGAAGGTGCTGCATCATGTCAAAAGTATACGGGTGAAGAAAAAATATTCCCAGTGCAGAAAAAGAAAACAGCTCCGATCGAAAATAGCTACGATAGAAAATATAGAGCGCAACAACCAGTAAAGCCAAAGATAGGAGATGTAGAATATTGATCACTAGAATCGGATTCCGGGTAAATAGTTGCAGAATCGCAACTAATGGCATCCAGCCGAACTGCATATCCGAAACTGGATATAGATTTTTAAATCCATAAAATATATTGCCATCGAAAAATCCGGGAAAACTTTCAGCCTTCCACAATGATTTTATTTTCATGTAGGGCCAATATATCTGCCAAGCAGTGAGCGAACCGTCTCCTCCAAGGTCGCCTGCTAGTGAGGCATCAAAATGAAAAATCCAATTCCTGAAAAAATATATCGAGTATCCAACAAGAATAAGCACAAAAATTAAACGCGCGGTTTCGGGCCTACTTATAAATTTCAAAAAAAACGATCGAAAAAATATTTTCACTTATTGTAAAATATTGCGGTTGTAGTGTAGCCTAGGAATATCACCATAAGAAATGATGTCACAACCGATTCGCGGGTTGTTTTTCCTACGCCGATAGCTCCATTCGTAGTCCTGAGACCGTGAGAACATGCGATAGTCGAAACTGTAACGCCGAATATAAATCCTTTCAGCACCCCGACATAGAGATCTTTTAAGCCATTTATAGACGCAACTCTCGTAACCACGTCATCGAAATATATTTTATATTCTATCCCTAACTGAAAATGGCCTATTGCAGCACCACCCAGGATGCCCAGTATCGAAGAATAAATGCACAAGACCGGGACCATGATCGATAAGCCCACGATTCTCGGCATAACAAGATAACGAACTGGGTCGATAGACATAACCTCAAGAGCATCGATTTCTTCCGATACTTTCATGGTGCCGATTTCTGCCGCAATTGCAGAACCAACAGAAGCAGAAAGAATAAGCGCTGTCATAAATGGCGACATCTCTCTTGTGAGAGTAATCGTAAGCAAGACTCCGATTTGACCTTCTGCTCCAAAATCTCTCAATCCGAGTCCTGTATTCAATCCCATGATCATACCTGTGAAAATTGCCACAACGGAAACCACAAAAAAGCTCCCGACCCCAGCAATAAACATTTGATGGACAATCTCATTTCGTTTAAAAAAAGCCGCGCGAAGTTGTAGAATTGCTTTGAATAACAGGATGAGCGTGTACCCAGCTCCGGATATATACTTACCAATTAAGTCTGTTATATTTCGTATCAATTCTTTCATTTGTTTAGAATAAAATCAGTTTCTGTTTATAATCTCCAAATTATTTTTCTATAACATTACCTTCCTTGAATTAGTCCACTAAATTATAAACATTGACAGTTTTCAAAAAATATTAAAATTTGGAAAAATTTGCCCAGGATAAGAATATGATAATTATGCCAACATCACCCTATATCAATTTTTTGAAAATATTAAGATATTTATCCGTGATCATTATATTTTTTTGTATTCAGGCAAAAAATTGCTCAAGAAGAAGCTTCTTTAAAATTTGAGGAAAAGTGCAACAATAATCAGATGTAAAAGCTATTTTCTAAATGAAAAGTGACTAATGAATATACTGATAAAGCAAAACCTGTCAAATGCAGCTCATTAACTCACCTTGATCAGCAGTGCAGCCATATCGTCGGATTGCTCGGCTCCCTCTGAAAATTCTCTTACGTCAGATATGATATCCTTAATCTCCGAAAAGTTGTCTTTTTCAAAACATTGTTTCAGACGAGCCATACCATACATCTCCGAACTTAGGTTGATGGCTTCAAAAAATCCATCGGATATTATTAACATTCGATCTCCTTTATTCAAGGTAACCTTTTCCACCTTGGTATGTATCTGTCCAAATGGCCCCATAAGCCTTCCCTGTTGCGGCAGCTCTACTGTTTTTTTATCCGAACTTCTAAATAAAATAATAGGTGGGTGTCCCGCAGATGAGTAAAAGAAGCTCCGTGTGTTTTTGTTGATCACACCGTACACCCCGGTGACAGGCCAATCTGTGATTTTCTCGTGCAAACGCGCATTTACATGATCGAGCACTTTGTTAGGATAAAACATATCTTTTTTTGGAACTTCTTCCAAAAATATTTTAACCATGGAGGATAAAAAAGCAGATGCAATTCCATGTCCGGTCACGTCGGACAAAAAAACCGAAAGGTGGTTGTGATCCAATACGTTGACTTCATAGTAATCTCCTCCAAGTTTGTCCATTGGGATAAGTTCTCCAGAAATCTGAATATCTCCAAATTTTGGAAAAAATTTCGTAATGAGATTGCTTTGAATTTTTCTTGCCTGCTCGATGTCCTTCATTATAAGAGAATGTTTTTCCTGAATCAAAAAAGCGTTCTGGCTTTTTGAAGTTACTACCAATAAAAATGCGACAACCACGATCAAGCCACCCACCCAGCTAGTCGCAATCGGAATGTGAAATATTCCCGAAAAAAGACTATCCCACATTCCTGAAATTCCCCAAACTATACACGCCGGAAAAATCCATTTCATGATAGAATTCCATTCGGAGAGATTTCTTCCTTTGATATAGAGAATCCCAAGAGAAAAGGTAATTATGCCAAACAAAGATCCGAAATACATCAAAAACAACTTAGCGAAATGAAAATACTGAACAGGCATTTGAGGAAAATTAATTTCTTTTGTGATGATCATTTCCGGCTTCACGATCAAAAGCAAACCCCAGAACAAACCAACAATCCATGCTATCACCAAATGATAGGCCTGTCGTCTTTTCAAAAAAGCATAAACAAAAGTCATAAAACCCGGAGCAAGCATCATCCCTGTTATGAAATTCCATTTGATGAATTCATATAGGATTGTTTCTGATTTTGTATTATTCAAGAAAACCCCTGTTGCGCAATAAACAGAATTCACTAGCGACAAAAGCGCAAAGGTTCTCCAGATTCTATTTTCATTCTTGCCCGTTGACATAAAGAATGCAAATAGCGCAATAATTAGAGAAGCGCCAAATGCGGCTGAATACAAAAATGGAGTTATCTCTGTTAATGAAAATTCCGTCATTGTTATCTATTTACCGAATCAATTCTTCTTTCGGTTTTTCGCCGGATGAAATTTTTATGAACCAAAGTAATTGCAAAGTTCTCTTATCGTATTCTCTCTCGTAGCCGAATAACCCGTAAAGTATTTTTATTTTTGTGCGATGCTCTTCAAACGACAGATCCAGCAGAAATGGGATGTAAATGTGAAATTCGGTATCCGTCCATCTTTGCGTATAAAGCCTCATAAATAAGGAGAATCTCCTCTCTCCGTTTATAAATCTTTTGTATTCGATTATCGACCAGATCGGCTCCCAGTTTTTTTCAACCGTATCGGATCGTAGTGGAAAAAATGAAAATATACTCCATCCCATATTTCCTTCGGTATCTCTGTGGTACCTAAACACCGGCCAGATTTTGAAATACTCATCCGTTCTTTCTTCTTTTTTGTAATACTGACTCATACTCCAAATAAACGGAAGAATAAAATGATAACTGGTTTTTACGAGATGGGTATCCGAACGCAAGTTGATATAAAAAGGAGTGATAAAGGTAGCTTCCTTTCCTGCATATCTTGAATAACCGTAGAAAGGAAAAAATATATGCTTTCGATAATCTTTGTCGTTGGAGTATCCATATTGAAAAAGATAGAACAACTGAAAATCGACCTCGCCGGTTCTTTTATCATAACCGTAACTGAATGCAGATCCGAGAATTGGAAACCACAAAAATGAATAGCTTCTCATGTTTCCATATTCGGATTTCTTGTAATTGAAAACCGGCCAAAAGAATGCGTATGATGTCGGTTCCTTCTTATCCATATGATCATCACCCCATTGGATGAATGGCCAGAGAACTGAAAAATGTCTATACTTCCCAATATGTTCTTTGATGGAAAATAACGGCAGGATTCTGTATTCCTTCCGGGTCTCAGATGAACCAAAAAGTGTAAGCGGCCAAAGTATTGAATACGCTTTGAATTCTTTATAATTCCAGCTCGAATATATAGGAAACAAAAAGAAATTGATTTCGCTCCATGTTATTTTTGACCTGATAGTTCCAAAAAATGGAAAAAATGCCAGATACCTTTCTCTGTCTGTTTCGCCTTTTCCCCACTGAAGAAATGGAGATAGAATAAGATCAGTGTCCTCCCCAGTGTCCGGATGAATCGCAGTATCCTTTGAAAAAATAAATAGAAAACTCCACTTTTCCCAATGATTTGTTTTTTCCCTGTAAAACATCGGGTAAAGTACAGTTTGATATTTATGATCGCTCTGTTTCTCATAATAGCTACTGAAAAATGGCCTTATAATGGTCTCGGTTTGCCCAGCTCTTTTCTCAGTTTCATACAAAAACCAGAATTGCCAGTATTCAGATTTTGAGTCCCCGTAGATCTGTATCGGATTTTTTGCAGAAATTACTGTTGAAGTTAGAAGTAAAAAGCAAAAAAGAAATATGAGTCTGGCTGTTTTCACTTTATGATTAAATTATCGAGTTTTCTTGTCTGTGAAATCAAGCTTTTTAATTGCCACTGTTCAGCAGGTTTACAACAATCCGGAGATAATTGCAGAATTGGAAACACATTTTAGCCCATGACTCGAAAAAGAATGCGCTCACAATAAAATTATTTTTCAACCACAATCACATCTACATTTCCTTCGAATGAATTTCCTAAATTTATCTCTCCCATGTAAATATAACGTTCACCGGATTTTGAAGGATTAAGTTTAACCTCGCCAACTAACGCACCATTTACTTTACTCACTATCCGTCCGGTTAAATTTAAATCACCTTTCTTGGATATAAATGTGATCGGATATTTATTTGCTGAATTCCAGATCGGAGATGCAATAGCTCTTTCTTCTGTTAAATTTGCCGGTATATCAAAATTATATGAAGTCAGCCGTCCCTTAAAATTTTCCGTGACCTTTAGTTTCCCGCTATTTGATGTTGTAATTATGTTTAATGGGATCATCCTGTAAAAATATACGTCAGGCGATATCGAAAACTTTACATTGTTTGTACCGGTCGGGAAAATTGCTTCCCCGTTCTCTACCTGAATTTCATAGGATATGTCAGTTTCGTTTTTTTCTTCGGAATCTCTTTGAACTATCAGGTATCCAAAACCTGTATCCTTGTCGATCAAGTCAAAATATACCCCGCTTTTCCTTGTAATATTTGCAAATTCGGTTGTTACTTCAAATTTTTTTCCAGAGGAAAGCTCCCTTGGTTTCCACCACTGAGCAACAGCAGAATCACCTGTGATCTCATAATCTGAATTCACATCAATATCCCAGTTACTAAAAAAACCTCTTCCCCAATTTACAAAAGCCACTTCATCCGGAGGATTCAAACCGTTGCCGACAAGATTATTGCGGATAAAAATTGTTCCGTTATGCGCAATATCGTAAGTTTCCCAGATAGTGCTTGAAGCCGGATTAAATTTCAATTCCTTCGTGTAAATATATCCTTCTTTGCCGGTTGCACCTGGTATAGTAAACGGTACACCATCATTGCTTCCAGCCCATGTATCCAGCATCACCCGGAATCCAATCTTTTGTAAATGATTGGATTTATTAGTAGCCCCTAACGTTAGGCGAATCGTTTCATTAGAACCATCAACACTTGATCTGATTTTTAAAAAAACTTCTGTACTTTGATCAGGAAGTAATGCGGTAGTGATTGACTCCTTTCCATCCGGAGAGATTTTGGGTTCCGTTATTGTAAGATCATCAAAGCGATAGACTTGATCATTTATCTTGACTGAAACATAAGATGACCAAATTCCTTCCGCATAGACTCCGTTCGGATGACCAAATAACGTATCCATCGGGACTCCACCTTTATTCGATCCAAAAGTGAACTGTCCTCTAGACGAAATCTTGGCTTCCATATCCCTGCCTTTCACTGTAAAAACTTCACCTGGATGAAAATATTTTGAAGTATATTCTGCATATTCAGGGGTGAATGACGCCGGAAGATTCTGAATGATATATTCTGCCGGTGAAATACTTGAAACAAAATTCCATTTAGTCCCGAATTTTTCCAGTATTTCAATAGTGTTTTTTTGAAATGTGATGATCTCAAATTTAATTTTATTCTGTTCTTTACTCATCCCTAAAGCACTTACAGGAAACTCATATTTCCCGTTCTTCGAAAAAAGAATTTCATGACTTGTATCTATGGAATTATTGAATCTAACCGGACCATCCGCACTCAATAACAATTTGTATTTTATGTCATTGATATAATTCTGACACTTGAGTGTTGCGCTTAACGGATCTTCAAATCCTGTATTTGCATAAACTTCTCCCGCAGGCTCGTTGATAATTAAATTACAAGTCAAAGGTTTCTTCAATTGATTCATAATTGCAGCCGCTCTTTGTTTTAAATCTTCCCGTTTTAAAATTTCAGGTTTCAAATTGACTGCTTCGCTCAGCTCTCGAACTGCATTATCCTCTTTGGAATAATCAAATAATTCCAGGATCGAAATAGCTTCTTCAGCAATATAGTCAGGAGATTTCAGTTTCTCTTCAATATCTCCCTGCATAGAACGCAATTGTTTTGATCTTTTTAATTTTCTGGATGATTTAAAAGAATCATTCGCTTCCTTGAATTTTCCAAGCGTGAATAGATTTTTAACAGCCTTATATTCTTTTGATATTGTTGAAATTTCATACTGATCTTTCACTTTCCAAAGATTTTTTTCTACTTCATGGATATTCGGGGACATTTCTTCAAATTGTTTCAGCAAAACCTCAACTTCTTTTTTACAAACAAGAAAATTAGACGGAGCCTCTTTTTCTTCCCGGCATGAATCCTTTGAATAAACATTAGAGGAATCCAAAAGATCTGAAAAATTATTTTCCTTCTCAATTGATTCACCTATTATAAGAATGTCATTCTGGAATTTTGATGTGATTTTCTTTTCATAGCTCACACAACCGGAGAATAAGATAAGGACTGACGCATAACGTATTATATTTTTCATTACTTATCTCCCATTTTTTGAATATGAATTTGTGAATTCGGCGGCTCTAAATCTAAATTGCACTCAATTGATACAACATCCGAATAATTTCCCGCCTTATCCACTGAGACTGCTTCAAGCTGTATCTCTTTAAATCGAAGAAAAGAAAATGGTTTTTCATAAACAGACCAGTCAGTTATTCCTTTCTTCCTGTATAAAATCTTACTGATACCCGATTCATCATCCCTGCCTGTTAAAGTCAGAAATGAATCAGGCGAACAAATGGTTTTATTATTTAAATCATACGTTTTGGATATTTGATAAAAGGCATAAGGTTTTTTCCCGTCAGAATTTACACTAAATACAACCGGCTTCGTCCTATTTTCAAGATTGTCCTCAGCAAGAAAACGGATCAGTAAATTGCCGGTATTTTGAACTTCAAAATAAGCCTCTTTCACCGGAGAAAACCCGGTTCCATCATCTGCGTAAATTCCTTTTAATCCGGATCCAGAATCTGAAGAATCAACTTTAAATTTGAATCCCGGTTTTGTAATAATCAAACCATTTTCTATCAGTATATTTCCTTCGGGATTCACAGATAACTTTGGAGGAGTATTATCAATAGTAACGGAGAATTCCTTTTTAGTTTCCAGGTTTTCCAGTTCATCTTTTGCAAAATATAAAATTTTATGATATCCTTCATCTTCTATTGTAAACGGATCACTATAGTTTCGAAATTCAGAATGATTCAACGAATAGAAAATAGTTTGAGATACCTGTTTTGTGTTCTCTATTTCAAGAGAGAATGCAGTTTTCCCATTCGAATAAAATTTTCCGTCTCTATCCGTATATATCTTTCCTCCTTCATAAACCCGGTTAAGAGATGCAGTCAGCTGACGTCTTAATTTTTTCTCTTCAGCTTTTTTCTTATCTTCCTGTTTTTTTTCTTCCGTTACTTCATTTGTGACAACTTTTCGCGGAGCTATCTGAACTTCTTTTTGAAAAAGAATCCGCTCCGCAACTAACGCATTAGCAAATTGACTTATCAAAATAAATATTATAATTTTCAGTTTCATCAGATATCCCTTCCTATTCGAACATCACTTTAAAATAACGGGGAGCTCCGATCAATTTAAATTCACGGTACTTAAACTCATTCCCGAACTCAGTTGTCAATGGATTCTCATTATTCTTTAATTTCTGTTTTATTTCATCACTAATCTTATGAATTGCATCCTTAATGGATTTTCTGGCAATATCCCAATCGTCCATAGAAAATGAAAACCTTGTATTCTTTTCGGGATTTTCCGTTAGTTCCGCTTCCTTGTCACTGATCTTTTTCTGAAAATGCTGGTTGGCTCCCCGCATGATCTCCTTTTCCAGCCGCACACAATTTTTTTGTGACGTATGACAGATCTCATTTAAAAACGGCTGTATGTATGTAAGTTCAACAGTCACAGAAATGTAATTGCCGCTCTGCAGATCACTTCCAATACAGATAGGTTGAGGAACCTTGTCTCCGTCCGAATAGCTTACTTGCTCTACTTTGTATTTAGGTTGTTCTTTTTTTTGTTTTTCCTCAAGAGAAATTCTTTCCCCTGAGTCCGTTAGCACTTCATTGGTCTGCATTTTTGCCACCATCGTTTTATAAATAGTGAATGCCTGAAAGTTAATCGAACTCTTTCCGACAATTCGGCCGCTTGAATCGCGTATCACAATATTATTGTCAAGAATTTCTCCTTTCTTGATCGATTCGATAATATTGATACCGGATTCACGAAATGTCAAGTCGAGCACAACACAGAACTTTCCTTGATCGTTTTTTTGAAATTTGACTGTCTCCGGTTCATAATCGACAGAACTAGGATCTGTTTTTATTTTTTCCGGTCCCGTAATCTTATAATTTTTATGAGGAACCATCGTGATATTATTCAAATCGATCAGTTCCAGGAATTTCTCATTTGAGTTTACCGGCTGCAACGATGCTTTACACGAACTTACAAAGAAAAAAATCAAAAAACAAAAATATGTCGCATGATGAAAAGTTTTAATCATTCTTTTTTACAGCTCCGATCATAATTTGATAGATTAGGTCAACTTATAAAAATCGAATTTCTTTGTCATTGAAATATTTTTCCCTTGATGCTAATGTTGATCTTTTGGTTTTGTTTTAGTTCAGATGAAACCGGAATTTTAGGATGGCAAAAATAAGCTAAGCTCCAGAGGGTAAAAAGGAGAATAGCGATGGAAAAAGTAAAAGAAAGAACTAGAAGGTCTTGGAGTGCAGACGACAAGATAGGGATAATCCGAAAGCATTTGCAGAAGGTAAAGTTGGTTGACACATGTGATGAAAATGATATTCATCCTACTATGTTTAGTACGTGGTTGAAACAGGTATTGGAAGCGGGGCGAGAAGCCTTAGCTGGTTCGGACAAGAAGGAGTTGCGGGTGACCACCCGTTTATTGTCCAAGCATAAAGCAGAAATCGAGCGTAAGAACCAGATTATCGCCGAACTCACCGGTGAGATACTTGACCTAAAAAAAGAACTTGGGGACATCTGAAGGGTAATCACTGTAAGCCTGTATTGAAACAGGAAATACTTGATACACTTGAGAGGCTAAAAAAGAAAACAGGTCTCCCCATGAAAAAGCTCTCTGAAATTTTAGGACTTCAAACACAAAAACTTTCTGAATGGAAGAAGGGAAAAGTTGCGAAAGTGAAATCAAATATTCCCAAGAGTCATTGGTCTACACCTGATGAACAGAAAGCAGTGGTTGAGTTCAAGAGAGAAAATATGTCTATCGGTTACGTTCGATTAGCCTTTATGATGATAGATCGGAACATTGCCTTCTTGTCTCCATCGAGTGTGTATCGCATTTTAGTCAATGCAGCATTGAACAATAAGTGGACTAAGCCTGCCGGCGAACCTAAGAAAGTCGGATTTGATCAACCTGAGAAGGTGCATGAGCATTGGCACACCGATATATCGTATGTTCATTTTCAGGGGATATTTGTGTATTTAATTTGTGTTCTCGATGGATATTCAAGAGCCATTCTTGAATGGGATATACGAACGAGCATGGAATCTCTAGATGTTCAGATTGTCTTATGGCGTGCATGTACGACATGGTTAAATGCAGATAATCCCAATAATCCACGCTTGATTACGGATAATGGCTCACAGTTTCTGACATCCGAGTTTAAAGCTACTCTGAAAGAATTCTCTATGACGAATGTCAAGACTTCTGTGAATCACCCGCAATCAAATGGAAAGCTAGAACGATTTCATGGAACTATCAAATCAGAGGCTATTCGTGATATGCCCAAATTCACTTTAGAGCAAGTTAAAAATGAAGTGGACACATGGATTCATTTTTACAACTATGAACGTCTTCATTCTGCTTTGGATTATGTTGCTCCTATGGATGTCATGGACGGTAAAAAAGATTCCATTTTATCAGAACGAAAGCGAAAATTACTTGAAGGAAAACAAATGCGAAAAGAATATTCAATAAAAGCAAAAACAATTTTAGAGGTTAGTAACCCTGTAGCGGCTTAGCTTATTTTTGACCCCTAGAAATTCCGTTTATCGCTGAACTAAGACAGTTTGTCTGTTACAACGTAAAACAAAGTCCCATCAATATTTCCTCACCTCTTTTTTCAAACGGGCTTTTATCTCTTCCCGGCTCGACTTATTTTTTAAATGCATATTGTAATTGCCTGAATGAGCGATCTTTTATGCTATTTTTTTAATTTCTCAGCAAGCAAAATTTTTCTGATAGGATAAATTACAATTTTATCCTCTTCATATTTTAGATCGACATGAGTGCCGTCATTTAATTTTAACTCACTGGCTATAGCTTTAGGAATTCGAATTCCCAAGCTATAGCCCTACTTTAAATAATAGATTCCATTGTGACCGTCGAGAATTATACATTGTATATATATGAATTTTATTATCAAAAATTTTTATTAAATGGGATTGCGGCTCAGATTTATCAGCTGATACGATAAAACAAAAAATGTCATTAAAGAAAAAACAATTTACACAAGCATAATCGCCTTCCAATTTTCCTGAATTTCTTTTTATAAATTAAGAATAACTTTTTCTTCTTAAAAAGATATACACCAACAGTAAAATTGATAAAACAAATATTGCAATGGAAATCTCCTGCGAAGGTGAAAAGGTATTTGTAAAAAGTTTTCCCCTATTATCCCCTCTTTGAAATTCAGCTGCAAATCTAAATACGGAGTAGCTGAACAAATAAATAACAAGTCTGTTTTGTTTGATATACTTTTGAAAGATAAATGTAAGTAATAACAAAAACATTATTTCAAACTCGATGACCGGAAATCTGTTTATTGAAAATGAAAATATTGAGTAATTGCCTTCTTTACCAAAGCAACAACCAGCAAGAAGACATCCCATTCTGCCAAATAGATGAAATAATGTTACCGATGGAACTATCGCATTGATATAGATCTTTGAATTGTATCCGGCAAGAAGCAGCAAAATGTATAAGCAGGAAATAAATCCGATTAAACCAAAATAAAACGTGAAGCCTGCAAATTTTATTTTATTGATCATTGAAAAATCTGCATATTCCGGAAAAATATACCAATTGGCAACATTGGACAATGCTATTCCGAACACATACGAAATACCCATGTATAGTATAGCATCATCTTTTTTGAATTTCACATCACTTATCATTTTGGAATTATAAAAATATAATATTGATGAAAATATGAGTCCGACTGCTACCAATATACTGAATATGGGAAAACCATTGAGATCAATTAGCGGATGTAATTCTTGCATTTTCAGAACCAGTCAAAGCCAAAGACAGGAAAACTCCTGTCTTTGATTCTTTTTATTATCCTTATTGAATCTCTTCTTTTTTTTGTATAAAGGCAAATATCCCTCCGATTAGGAAAAGGATTAACGAAACCATGGAAAAGAAATTGAAGGTTACTAAGGTTATTCCTGACAAGACAGTTGCAGCTAAAAAACCAATTCCGGAAAACGTAGGATTTTTCTTTCCAATCAATCCGGATATGAATCCTATTAAAGCGGCAGCCAATCCCATTCCCATATAAAAACTTGTCAGTTCGCTTCCGGCTTTTGTAGATTTATCAGCCAATGCTGAAACTCCTGCAGCACACGCGCCGGCGCATATCGCACCAGGTAATTGAATTACAGATCCGATAATACCCATTACCAAAGGTACGACAGATGTTCCTCTTTTTGTTGACATATTTTTTCTCCTTTCTATATCATCTTCACTTTTATAAAATGAATCCTCATAAATTTTAGTTTTTAAAATGTAAGGGGAATTTGAAGTATCTCTCATTCCCGCAAATCCTATCAGTTGATCGAGACTTCTACATCGTTGTCGTCCGTATCTACAACAGCCTTCCAGCCCTTGTTTTTCCAAAGTTCATTTGCGACCTCAAATACTTCCCCGTCTTTAATGGTAATTCCTGGATTGATATCACTCAATACTTTCGTATTAAAATTATTTTCCGTTGTATAATATGTAGATGCCCCACTCGCTTCATTGTATTTTGTACCATTAGGATCGAGGAGATGTTTAATCTTTACAGCACTAGAAGTTGGTTTAGGAGAAATATTTTTATACTGGAAATTTACACAGATAAAGGAGGCTCCATCAGGGGCTTTTTCATTTAGATATTTTCCCCCAACACTTTTCCTCGCTTTTACGGATGAAACTTTGATTTCAAATTTTTCTGTTTTAAATGTATCGCCAACCTTGTTAACAACGACAGGTTTCTCCGATTCAGTTTTAGCTTCAACAGCTGAGTCACTCGCTGGTTTAGAGGCATCTGCACTGTTACTCGCTGCCTTCTTCTCACTTCCTGCAGAGCTTAGGATCGAAAAGACGAGAAACATTACAGCCAATATCCCCAGCTTTTTTCCTTTGCTCAAATTCCCGTTTACTTTTTCCCATAATTTTGAAAGTACATCCGGCTTAACAAATTCTATTATTAAGCATACGAAAGCTACGAACGCCAATAGTCCAAAAAATCCACTCATTGATTTTCTCCTTTATTTTTATTAACCGCAACAACTGCTGCGAGCGCTATCAGAGCGACAACACCCGTGATAATTATTTTTTTCTTATTGCTCATTGTAATATCCTCATTTATTTTCCCCGCAAACTTCCAAAGCCCCGGCGCATTTCATGGTTGGGTAAAATGCGCCGAAGCCGCCTAAATGAGGCAGTGAAATTTTTGGGTTATGATTATAAATGTCCACAAAGGGCAATTTTATTTCAGTATAGGGGAATTTTTTTTGAGTTTTTGAGAAAAAAATTAGAAATTTTTTATAGTATCTATGATGGAATTTTGTAAATCCGACACATTTTTATAAAAAACGGCTAATAAATAGTTCTTGCAAAATAGAAATTAATTTCTATTTTGCAAATATAAGAAATAGAAAACTCTCAAAAACCAAATCCACTATATCGGGACAAAACTACTGGTCTACTAATCTGCTATGCACTCTGAAAATTTTAGGATAAGTTCCTAAGAAACGATAGTTATTCGTATTTACAGCATGCCTTTCGAATCGAAAACATCGAATCCCTCACTTGCCAGTCCAGCATTTCGAAGAAGTGTTGAGGGGCGGTCTTGGGCAGGTGAGGGGCTCAGCCTTCCGAATGAAGCGTGAGTCCCACAGTAAACAATTCTTTGCTGCCTTTGGAGAATTTCAACTCGATATTCCCCTTTTTAGGGAGAGGGGTCTCAAACATTTTTTTTGTTGATATGTCGCCTAACGTTTCAAGCGCTTCTCCGTCCAGTTCCAGAATTACCTTCAGCTTTTCGGGCTTCTTTAGATTTACAGTCAAGAAATAATCTTTCTTCTTTGCGCCGGGCGTTAGTGTAAGAGTGATCTCCCGTCCGTCCAGAATTCTTGTGATAGACACCGGTCCCGGCTCGCTTCCTCTCAATGCAAAATTTGCCATAATCCCCTGGTATTCCAGTTCTTCCTGATCTGAAGAACTGATTAGTATTTTTTCTTTCAGGAACCTTATGATGATCTGAATATGGGGAACTTGCGCTTTTTTGACTTTAGCAAGGATCAATTCTGTTTCTTTACGGCTTGCCATTTTTCCCTCCCCCATCAAAAACAATGCCTCCTTCAAAGAAACGTATGTCAAAAAATCAGTTTTAGAATCCCTGATCCTTTGTTCTACAAATCCAGCACGGTCTTCGCTCAGTTCACCCTTTATGTAGAGCGAGATCTCTTCCTCGGTTAATTCATTCGGTTCCATTCTATTAATTACCAGCCGTCACGAAATTATTTCATCCGGAAAAATATTTTTTAACTTTTTTTTTGCCCTGTCAAACCGGGTTAGAACAGTGTTCAGGGGCGCATTCACGATTTCTGCGATTTCTTTAAATTTATATCCATCCATTCTTAATGCTATGACTTCTCTATAAGCCAGTTCGAGTTTCATGATCGCCTCCTCTGCATCTTTATTTTCCATGAATTCTTCCAGTAAATTTTCATGATTGGTTCTTTTATCAGCATAAGCCGCAAGATTTTGTTCAGCGCTATTTATATATTTATCTTTTCTATTATGGTTTCTGGACTCAGAAAGCGCAATATTCTGCGAAATACGTTTCAGATAGTTAATAAATCCTGGTTCGCTATCGCCTTTAAACTGTTTCAGCAAATTGTAATTATTTTTTATCAGTTTTTCGTAAACATATTGAACTATATCATCCACTTCTATTCCATTCGAATATTTAAACACGGTTCCATTTATTAGACGATGGTACTTCTCAATAAATATTCTCCAGGCGGTTTCATCACCTTTCGTACATTCATTCAGAAGTTGTGGAAGTTTTCTTGTCATGTTCGTATTTTTCTAAGATCTTTTGATAGGAAAATTCCATTGAAGGAATTTTTGCTAATCTCTGGCAATTTTTCAATACATCTTCCAATCGCATAGAAAATATTTCATTTTGATAAAGTGATTTGTAATAAAAATCCAGCACTTTCGAGAATTCAGGGTCGATCTTCTCGTGATCCTTGTATTCAAATTTCCTTCCGTAATCCAGATAAAAGCCGGAATAATAATCGAGACTCAAATAATCAAAATGTTCCTTCGGCCAGGATTCGAAACAACTGATTGTGCTTTTTAATTTTTCTTTATCTGCGATAGAGGCTGCCGGGATGGAAAGAATTGATTGTGTACTTTTTTGAAAAGATGAAAGCCTTTTCAAATTTGATTTACGAAAATCCTTTCCCTTCTTGTTACTTTGAGTTTCATCAAGTTGCTTATAGAGAAGCTGATTTTCAAAATTCGCCAGATCATAATATTTATTTTCCATTGCTTCTCTTTGAGCTTTTCCTGATTCTTCCTTATTTTCGTATAATAGCTGATTCAAAGATTCTGCGAGTTTTCTCCCTCTGAGATCATATCGCATAGCTTGATTATATCTGAAATTTGCATAATGAACCAGAATTTTTAAAGCCAGATCATATAATTTTTTCGCTGAATCTTTCATCTTTCTTGATGCGAATTCATTTTCAAAAAAAGGAACAAAAATAATTGGTCTGGTAATAATAAATATACCGACTTTAAGCTGTTTGATTATCTCATCAGCAGACATTTTGTTTTCTGTGCAATAGCGCAACAGAGAACCGTGTTCCTCTATAAACCAGACAAACTCCAGGTAAAGTCTGACTTTTTCATTTTTACAATTTTGAATTTCTTTTTTTTCCTTATCTTGATATTCTTGAACTTCTTTTGCAATTTCATCTTCAGATCTTTCTTCCGAAAGTGATCTGATAAAAGAAATTGTATCACCGGTAAGTACTGCCGGAAATTTGTATTTCAGATATATCTCTTGAAAATTCTGTATAAGCTTCTTACGAATCGGATCTTCTTCTGAATATATTTTGTTCCAGGGAGAATATAAAAATAAGAATAAAACAAATTTGATAAAAAATTCCTTCGATAGCAATTAAAATCCCGCCTTGATCCGTAGTTTCTGATATTTTACTTCATCGCTCCATCCTTCACTTAAAACATCATACACGATACTTTCTCTTTTTTGTACAGTAAGAAAAGCATGTTCCTCATTCAGAAATTTTTCCACTGCATTTTTCAACCTCGGAGATTGTATTTCTGAGATCGTCTCTTCAAGATTTTTCGGGATGTAGGGTTTGGAAATTGAGGGTGTGTTAGAGGGGTTTTCATTTTTCATGATTTTCTTTGTCGGCTCAATCGGTTTTTGAATTTCTACCGGCAGTTTTATTTTCGCCTCCTCAAAAATATCTCTTTCAGAATTCCGGTACTTTTTATTTCTTTTGATTGATTTTCTTGAGTTTTGTTCCGGTAGTTCTTTTGATACAGTAACCGGTGCAGCCGGGCTTTTTTCTGTAGAACCGGATTGTTCCTGTCCGGCAATATTTTTTTCTGATGCGTTAGGTATATCCTTAAACCCGGAATCCTTCCGTAAGAAATAATTTCCTGCAATCAAAGCGATAAGCAAAACCGGTGCAGCAATTGTAAGTTTCCTTGAACCAGCTCGATTTTCCTTTCTCGACTCCGGACCATAATGACATAGTGTAAAAGAAGCAGTTTCTCCTTTTCCAAATTTTTCCGCAATTTCTTTTCGCAATTCAAAAATCGACCGGTCAACCGGCAATCCCTTTTGAATCTTCTCCCAAAACCGGACTCCTGTGAATTTTGCTGCTTCAGTTGATACCTGTTGTGAGTATCCCACGAAATGAATTGCGCCGCTTTTTAAAAATGCTGCCGCGATTCCCGCAACCTCTCGCGAGTGAAAACCGGAAAAACAGCTGTTAAAGAAAACGATCTTCAGATTCCCCAGTCCCAGTTTTTCAATCTCTCTATCCGTAATAAGTTCTTCTCCCGAAAAATGTATCCCGGAGCGCTCCGAATGTCCAGCATAGTGCAGATAGGATACGTTAGGCAACTCCTCGAGGAAACGGTTCAGGGTTAAATTTCTTCCATGTAAATGAATGATTGCATCCTCGTCAGGAACCTTATTTGACAATATCTTCTGAATTTTTCCGCATTCCTCCTGAATGGACCTGGATAAAATTTCATTATTGTTTGAGCTGGAAACCAGAAGCATTCCTTTTGCAGTCCTCAGGTTCTTGTCGAGTTTTTCTGAACGGATCTGCCTTGTAATTATATGATCCTGATAAAGAAAATTTCCTTTGCAGGTGAGTATTTCCAAAGGAAGTGATGCGAATTCCGGATCTGTAACAAATAAGATCCGGTTTGTGAAATTCGTTTTGTTCATTTTGAGAAAAGGTTCCCTGTTCTGAAATAGAAGGGATTTTAGAGAATTGGATTTTTTTTCTAATTTATCCCGAATCTCTTCATCAATGGAAGGATCATCAGGAGAATTGGCTTTAAGAAATTGAATTTTGGGAATAAATGCATCCCAGTCATCGATAAAATTTTTAATTAATGAACCGCTGATTATCCGGATCTCTTCAACTGCAGCTTTGATATTTCCGGTTTCTTCAACAAAAATTTCAGCATCCGGTATTTGCGATGAATTTGGAATTGGAAAGTATTTTGCGAGAATTCGAATCTTAATCATCTGAAAATCAGTTATATCTACTACCCTCGCCCATCGCAAGCAAAAGGCTGGGTGCAACATTAAAAGTCGAGACTTTTCGGTTAAGGTGGGAGATTAATTTTTACTGAGCAAGTAGCAATCCGGACGGCCAATATGCACAAGGTCGAGCGAAAGCGAAAAAAACATGACCGAATTAGAATTTTTTTCCTTTTCAGCATTGAGTTAGTTTAAAATATTTATTTTTCTATGAAGAATAAAAAGGCAATACTCATATTCAATCCCGGAAGCGGCAAAAAGAAATCTCCCGAAAGAGCTCTGGATTTTGCAAATCACTGGAGTAACAGGTTCGGCTCTGAAATCAAGCTCAGGGCAACCAGATCATTTTCGGATATTCGAATCAGCTCCGCAGAAAATTTGGAAAATGATATCATGATTTTTATGGGTGGCGACGGAACTCTGAGTGAGTGCCTTCAGGGAATCTGTGAAAAGCGCAATTTTCAGCCACTGAAAAATCCTGTCGGATTATTGCCGGGAGGGACAGGAAATTCGTTCTTGCGAGATTTTGGAATTTCCAGTTATGAGGAAGGAAGAGACGCTCTCCTGGACGCGCTCCAAAAAAATCACTCCATAAATGCAGATCTCTCCATCATTTCCTACAGCTCGGAAAATGAAAGAAAACCGGTTAAAAGAATCAGTTTTAATATTTTCGGATTAGGAGTTATTCCGGATGCGGCAGAGACTGCAATAAAAATGAGATTTCTCGGCGACTTAAATTATATTGTAGGAGTTTTGAAAAGCGCTTTCACTACAAAGCCTCTAGATGCAAAAGTAATCATTGACGGCAAAGAAGAATTTTTGAAATGCAAAGCCCTTAGCATAAACAATTCAAGGTACACTGGAGGTGCGATTGAAATTGCGCCCGCAATCCGGGTAAATGACGGAAAACTATTCCTGATGATTCCAGAAGAGACCGGCACCTTCGCAATGTTAAATTTATTTCCAATGATCATGAAAGGCAAACACTTGGACCATCCGAAAGTTCGGACACAGTTTATTCGGGAGGCTCAATTTTTCCGTGTGGATCCTTTTCTCATGAATATAGATGGGGAATTGGAAAAAGGCTTTGATCCGGGAATTAAAATCCAGCCGAATTTCTGGAAAATCTATATGCCGAAAGGACGAATTTAACCAGATGCCGCAAATGAAAGAAAAATTATTCAAACTCCTAAAAGATCATGCCTATCGATATTCAGCAGAAGAGTTCACACTTGCATCAGGAAAAAAATCCAACCACTATTTCAACTGCAAGGAAATCACACTTTATCCCGACAGACTAGCATTGCTCGCCTTGTATTTAGTCCACGGCCACATTCCATCTTTTTTATCCAGTCCTCCTGAATCAGTGGGCGGGCTGACGTTAGGCGCAGACCCGATCAGCTATTCAGTGGCTCTTGAATATGCAAAATCGGGAAAAGTAGTTTATCCTCTCGTTATCAGAAAAGAAACCAAAGATCATGGAACAAAGAAAGAAATCGAGGGGGCCGCGCATCTCGTGAAAAGTTGCCTGGTTATTGATGATGTAATCACAACCGGAGGTTCCACAATTAAAGCCGTTGAGGCCCTTCGTCGCGCAGGACTAGGTGTTGATAAAGGAATCTGCATTTTGGATAGAGAAGAAGGCGGAAATGAGGCCTTAACCGCAATTGGAATTACAATGTTTCCGATTTTTAAAAAGAGCGATTTTCTATGAAAGAAATATTCCGTTACGACGATTTGTTTTTTAGGAAACGACTCCTCCAGAGAATGGGGATAATCGGATTGATCTATTCTTCCTTTCTGGTAACAAATTATCTGGGTGTACCTTCAGAAAACAAAATAGAGTTCCTGAAAATCTTCCTTCCTGTCAGCGCGCTCCTGGCTTTTTTCTTTTTCAGGAATTTTCAAAAGCAAATGAAAATTGTCCGGGAAGGAAAAATCGAGTTGGATGGAAAAATTTTACGGCAGTATGCAGGGATGAGCGATCAGTGCTTGGAACTGGATTTGGGAGAAGTTAAAAGTATATCAAAAGATAATTACAGGTCATATTCCAGATTACTTCTAGGTAATGATGATAGAGAATTTTCATTTCTTAATATAGCTGAAATGCAAAAATTCGAAGATCGGTTAAAGTCCATCACTCATCTCGAAATCAGCGAAGTAAAATTTGAATTGAGGGATATTTTAAAGAAAGCCGTTTCCTATTTTGCGCCATCGTTTGTTTGTGCTTTTCTGGTTTTTTTTCCGAAAACAAATCTCGATATCCGAATTCTGTATCTAGTAATTAATATCAACGCGATTTTTTTTACGAGAAGTTTAACCGAACACAAGGCAAATTCGAATTTTATTACGGATAATTTTATCCGAAGGACGATTTTTGTTCTGATTACCATATTGATTGCGCAGATTGTCTTTTTTGCAATTCAGCTGCAAAAGTGATCGGAAGAATTTTTGTTACGGGCTTTCCACAAGATTAAGCTTGATTTAGCCGCAACAAATAAAATTGTAACAATAGAGGGGGATTAGCTCAGCTGGTTAGAGCGCTTCCTTGACATGGAAGAGGTCACTGGTTCGATT
>CAYTEA010000032.1:0-25305 GCA_964436695.1 uncultured Leptospiraceae bacterium | reverse complement strand
TGCATGATTGGTTTTGATTTGGTGAGGTAAGATGAAAAAATGGGAATTTTTTTTTCCAGCGATTATCACATCTTGAAATGTCAGAAAATTTTCTCTCTTGCACTAGAATCCATATTGGATCGGCTGATGGATTTCAAGCCCGCTTATGGAGTATAGTTACTCTGGAGTTCTTCTTTATGGGCTATGGCGGTTCAGGAACTGCTTCTGTAATATGTCCATCCGGAAATCCGGAAAACCTTATTTCATAAGATGTTATTAGAGTTACTAATACTCCTAGAGCTGCCAAAAATATTGAGAGAATTTTGATAACCAGTTCCTTTCGCGTAGAAATGCATTTTTCTGGGAAATTATTTCTTTAAATGATTCACAAGAAATTTTTCGATTAGTATTCGGTAAACTGAAAAATCCGGATCAATGTAATTTAATGACTGATTTTCTTCCTTGAAAAAAAGAGGAAATTTCAAAATCCTGTAAAAAGGTAACAGGAACCTCAGGAAGAAATCTATGAGAAGAAATATTGTTCATATGGGCGCAGACGAATTGACTTATGAGATCAGGCAAATCGTCGCTATTGGAAAAAAACTTGAGACGTTAGGCGTACCCATTACCTGGGAAAATATCGGAGATCCTATCCAGAAGGGAGAAAAAGTTGCCCCTTGGATCAAGCAGATTGTCGCCGATCTGATTCAGGAAAATAAATCCTGGGGGTATACTGCAACTCAAGGTAATGAAGACACAAGAATTTTTCTTGCGGAGAAAGTCAACGAACGCGGGGGGGCGAAAATTACTCCCAATGACATATTATTTTTTAATGGGTTGGGAGATGCAGTTGCAAAAATTTTTGGCTTCATGCGAAGAGAGGCAAGAATTCTTGGGCCTAGTCCCGCTTATTCAACTTTATCTTCAGCTGAGGCTGCCCACAGCGGATATGACCACCTAACGTATGAATTGAATCCCGAACAGAACTGGATGCCTGACCTTGAAGATATTGAGAATAAAGTGAAATACAATGATTCGATCACAGGAATCCTCTTGATTAACCCGGACAATCCGACGGGAGCAGTTTACAACAAAGATCTTTTAAAAAAAATTGTTCATATCTGCGAGAAATATGACTGCATGTTGATTTGTGATGAGACCTACGCTCATGTAAATTTTTCCGAGACTGGAAGCATACATCTGTCTGAGGTAATCGGAGATAAGGTTTGCGGGTTGGCGCTTCGTTCAATTTCAAAAGAATTTCCTTGGCCCGGTGCGAGATGTGGTTGGCTAGAGATATTTAACCGGCAGAACGACCCAATATTTCAAAGGTATATCAAGAGTCTATTGGATGCAAAAATGCTCGAAGTGTGTTCTACCACCCTACCTCAGCTAGCGATCCCAAAAGTCTATTCTTCAAAGGAGTTTATTCCTCATCTGAAAAGAAGAAATGAAATCTACAAGAGTAGGGCAAAAAGAGCCGTATCGATCCTGGAGGGAATCAAAGGCGTGAAAATTATCGAGCCCAAGGGAGCATTTTACCTGACTGTATTTTTTGAACCGGGAGTTTTGAATTCCACTATGCACCTTACGATTCCCAATGTTCAGGCAGCCGAGTATATCCGTACAATATTGGATGGGGCAGCGAACGATAGGCGTTTTGTTTTGAATTTGCTAGCATCAAAAGGAATTTGTGTTGTCCCACTTTCCTCTTTTTGCTGCAAGAAAGATGGCTTTCGCATAACGCTTCTGGAGGAGGATTCGGAAAAGTTTGACTGGATATTCCAAACGGTGCGCGGTTCGATTGAAGAGTATTTAAAGTCGGCCTGAACGGTTTCTCCTTGGTCGTATTTTTTTCACACTCGTATGAATGACGGAATCTCTTTCGAAAGGAAAAAAATCGGTATATTTGATTCGGGTATGGGGGGGATTTCCGTTTTACGGGAAATGAACCGGTTTTTCAGTGGAGTTGATTTCTTTTACTACGGAGATATTACGAACAGCCCCTACGGCAAGAAATCAAAAGACGAGATCACTAGGCTAACGAAAATTGCCTGCGACTATTTTCTGAAAAAAAAAGTGGACGCCGTCCTCCTTGCCTGCAATACGGCTACTTCGGCAAGTGTAAAACTTTTGCGTGGATTATACCCGGTGCCAATTTTTGGAATGGAGCCTGCGGTCAAACCGGCTCTGACTGAGAATCCGGAAAAAAAAATTGCGGTTCTCGCAACTCAATTTACGATCTCCGAAGAAAAATTTTTGGAGCTAGAAAGAAGCCTGAATGCAAACGGCAGGCTTGCTTCTTATCCGTGCGAGGGCCTTGCGGCTCTAGTGGACAAAAAGAAAATTGAGGAAGCCGGTGAGTTTTTGAAACCGATTTTGGAGAAAATACAAAGTGAAAAGATAGATACAATCGTTCTTGGCTGCACTCACTATGTATTGTTAAAAAAAGTTTTTTTTTCCTTAAATCCTTCGATAAAACTCTATGACGGAAATGCAGGAACGTATTCTCATATTCAAAAATCTTTAGGTATTAGTATGAGCAATCAATTGGAAAATCGTGTTGAGTTATTTTTAAACGGAGGATCCGAATCTGACTATTCAATCGCTCGCTTCTATTTGAATGAGTCATTTTGAAAAATTCTGGAAAGGCTTTGGTAATCAGGTCAGAGTCCAGGTTTTATGACAGGCTTTTATTCTCAACTTCTGGTATATTTCCCATTGTCCGCATTGCACCGACTGATCCAAAACTATTTAATTGCAAGAATTTTTTCGTTGTTTGCAAATCGTTGTTGTTTTTCGAAATATGCTTATGCAAAATGGCTTTACTAGAGGGAAAATATGGATAATTTCATTCACAATGCGCTATGGATAATTTCTTTAATAGGATTCAGCATTCCTTTAATCGGATTAGGGATTTGTCCCGGCATAGTAGTTCACTTGGTGCTTGGAGCTTTTGGCGGCAATGTAACTGCACAAATCCAGGATGGAAATCTTTTAGAAAAATTTAAAAAAACCAAGTAGTTTTTTGCTGCAAAATCCGGTTTTTAATTAGAATTATGTCGGAAACCGGGTTTTAAGCCCAAGGAGATAGTTTGGAACTAAAAACTGCCCTGGAATACGAGACCCCGAACGAAATCTTTCAATTTTGGAAAAAAGTCCGGAAGGAAGTCGTAGATTGTTTAAAAAAAACTCCTCAGGCTGAATTTACGAAAAGCCCTGCCAGCGGAAGATGGTCAATTTCTGAAATAGCAGAGCACCTTTATTTGACCCAGTTCAATATTGCTAGAATGATGCCCATTGTTATGAGTAAAAAAATCGGGGATGAGCTGGACGAACAGGCAAATTTGCAATATGAAAAAATTCGGGATAGTTTTTTGAAACCAACCGGAATAAAAAATCCCGAGAATGTTTCCCCGCTAAATAAATATTCTCTGGAAGAAGTTCTTGAGCTATTAGAAAAATCCGAAAAAAAGATCGAGAGTTCGGTCCAAAAATTTTCCAAATCCGATCTTCAAAAAAGGGGGTTTGACCATCCAATTTTAGGCCCTTTAAACATTTTTAACTGGCTATGGGTATTGGCGTTGCACGAACATTCCCATCTTGTTGCTTTGCAAGAAAGAACTTCGAATTACTAAACCTTCATGAGAAGAGTTTTCTGGGAGTTCCCACTGACTTCTTCTTTTGTGCTTTTTACGATTATTTTTTATTTTGTAACTATCGCTTTTGTTCCAAAAGAGATTATCAAAAATTATTTTGTTTCTTACCCCGGACATTTTATACCGCTAAACTGGCTTTTAAGCACTTTCTTTCACGGATCTCCGATGCATCTTTTATCCAATATGGCCTATTTGTTCTTTCTGGGAAGAATCGTTGAGGACAAAGTTGGAAAATTGAAATGGCTATTTTTTTACCTAATGGCAGGAATTATTTCTGCAATTACGGATTCGGTCATTCGGGGGTTTATTGTGTCCGGATACAATTTGCCAACTGTGGGAGCCAGTGGGGCAATTTCCGGAATTGCGGCTGTTTCGGCTCTCCTATCTCCGTTTAGCTTCAAAATTCTCGGCAAGACGATGCCTTTCCCGGTTTTTCTTGTTTCCTGGGTGATGATTTATTCGGATTTGACCGGATTTTCATCTACTACGGATTATGTTGCCCATTATTCACATCTGGGGGGATTTTTTTCGGTGTTTATCACGGCGTATTTTTTAAATTCGGCTGACAGGCGAAAACTCCGGAATGGTTTTTATCTGAACCTGACTTTTTTTGTCCTGACAGTGATATTACTTTATTTCCTGAAGGAAAGATGAAATTCGAATTCCTTCATGTAATTTTCACTTGACTATAATTTACTTGCGCCAAAAAATAAAATCAGAGGTCGCCATGAAAAAATTTTTAACGATTACTTTGATTTCTTTAATTTTTAGCGCAGGTTCCATCTCTGCCGAAAAATCAGCAGATGAGCATTTAAAGGCTCTTAGCTCCGGAACAGATGAAGAAAAAATAGCGGCTTGTAAATATTTAGGCAATGAGAAAAAAGACAAAACCGCATTAAAGCAGATTATTGCCTTATTGAAGGCAACTGATAATCCTAAGGTTGCAGCAGCTGCGGCAATAGCTCTCGGATATATCAAGGAAAAAGGCGAGCCTACAAAAGCTCTGAAAGAAAAAATTATGAGCGAGACAGACTCTAATGTTGTATATGCTTGCTTACTTGCTCTTTACAATATCACTGTTGCAAACGAAGTTCTGGAAGACGATACGAAAGCTGC
Source organism: uncultured Leptospiraceae bacterium (assembly GCA_964436695.1). Taxonomy (GTDB): domain Bacteria; phylum Spirochaetota; class Leptospiria; order Leptospirales; family Leptospiraceae; genus JABWCC01. The sequence continues at coordinate 20,551 of CAYTEA010000032.1, read as the reverse complement.
GCTGGAATACGCTGATACCCATCACAGGCAAAATGAATTTGTTGCGGATGCTTTGGATAAAATAAAAAAGAAAGCAAAAAAGTCCTGATCATTTGCTATCTAAAGAGGAAATTACAAGATATTCCAGAAATATACTTTTAAGTGAAGTCGGCAAAAAAGGGCAGGAGAAATTAAAAAATTCTACCGTAACTGTTATAGGGGCAGGAGGCTTGGGAAGTCCTGCCCTTTTTTATTTAGCGGCTTGTGGGATCGGAAATCTCAGAATTGTAGATTCCGATACTCTTGACTTAACAAATCTCCAGAGGCAAATTTTACACACGACGGATTTTATTTCAAAACCAAAAACCGATTCAGCTTTACAATCCCTAAAAAAACTCAATCCCTGGATTCATGTGGAAACTTTTTCCGTAAGAGCGAATGCGGAAAATGTCCGCTCAATCATTGATGGGTCACAAATTGTTCTGGAAGGTTCCGATAATTTTGAAACGAAATTTCTGATTAATGACGCGTGCTTTTTTTTGAAAACTCCGCTATTGATCGGAGGAATTTTGAGATTTGAAGGCCAACTTATTGGGGTGATTCCCGGAAAGACCGCTTGTTACAGATGCATTTTTCACTCTCCGCCTCCACCGGATGAAGTTCCCAGTTGCGCTGAGGCTGGTGTAATCGGTGGAGTAGCGGGTGTGCTTGGAAGCCTCCAGGCAACGGAGGCGATAAAATATCTTTTGCAAATGGAAGAATCCGGTGTTTTTGGAAAAATATTGAATTATGATGCTAAGAATTGCGATTTCCGAAAAATCTCCATGAATCAAAATCCGAATTGCCCGCTTTGCGGGGAACATCCTTCGATTACGGAACTGAAGGATTCAGCAGGAAGGGTATGCTGAACCGATTAGCGTTTTCGTGTATTCATGCGTGGGACTATTGAAAATCCGATTTGATTTTCCGTGTTCAACAATCTGGCCATTTCGCATAACGTATACTTTTTCGCATAACCATCCGACGATTTCAATGTCATGAGAAATAAAAAGAATCGTTAGGTTTTTTGACTTCTGGATATTTTTTATGAAAAGCACTACATCTTTTTGAACAAGAGGATCCAGCGCGCTCACCGGTTCATCCATCAGAATGATTTTTGGTTCTGCCAAAATTGCGCGGAGAATTGCAAATCTCTGCATTTCGCCCCCTGAAAATTCCCTGATATTTTTATCCAGAATATCCGGCTTGAAACCGAATTCTTCAATCAAAGAAGTAATGCGAATTTCTTTTTCTTTGTCGTCAAGATTGAGGTTAATTTCCAGCGGTTCACATAAAATTTTTCGAAGACTCCACTTAGGATTAAAATAGCCAATCGGATCCTGAAACACCGGTTGAATGAATTTTCTGTTTTTTCCGTTCAGCTTGTCTCCGAAGAAAAAAAACTCCCCGGAAATATTTGCGTAATGCGGAAGCTGAATTTGGAGAATGGTTTTGAATAATGTGGATTTTCCCGAACCGGACCCTCCGATGAGGCCTGTTATTGTATTGGCCTGAATTTCCATATTGATATTATGCAAAATGGGTTCCTGAAATATCCTTAAATTCAAATTCCGGATTTCCAGTGCAGAATTTGTTTTAGGGATAGATTTTAACATCTACTCCCGTTTTCTCTTGGATAAATTTTGCCCGTTCTTTCAGTTCTTCTTCCGGCACTGCTTCTAGCTCCCGCACTTTAGTTGCTCTGGCTAGTGTGTACAATTGAACGTATTTGAATTTTGCATTCTGCCGAGTCAATTCATTAATGCAATCTACATAATCAACGGCAGTAAACGATAAATTTCCATCGTTGTACCTGTAGAGTATTGTTTGCAGAACGACAGGAGTTATTTTGGAAAAAGCCGCGATATTTTCTTTGATTTTCTGAAATGAAAAATTCGTATCCGAAACCCTGCGAAATTCTTTTTCATTTCCTGCGTCCAGCTTTATCCACGCTCCGCCACCCATCGAATCCATTTTTTGCAGGATGTCGCATACCGCATCTTTGTGTAGCATCGTTCCGTTTGTAATTACAACCGGCTTGATTTCAATACTTTCGGATTTTTTTTGAGAAATGAATTGCATTGCAAGTTTTGCGGACTCGATAAAAAAAGGACTGGCTGTTGCTTCCCCATCCCCACTAAATGAAATATCTTTTAAAACCTGAAATTTTTCAGGAGTGTTCTCAAATTTCTCGTGCTGAAATAACTTTTTGGATACCGCGAGGTCGGTTAGTAATTCCAATTCTTCATGCAGGATTTTTAGATCAATTTTTCTGTTTTTAGAAATTGGGGTACTCCGGTCAACCTGACAGTATTCGCAAGCAAAGTTGCATTCCTGGATCAATGACAAATTAATTCCGATAGAAAGCCCTTCGGATCTTCTTGAAATGACCGGATAAGTGTACAGATGGTCTTCGAAATTTCTCTCGTGATTTGTAAAGTAAGAGGGTTTATCCTTTTCGGTCATTTTGTCACTAAATTTCTTTCCATATATAAGACTATGATTATAATCTCAAATAATAGGGGATCGATGACTTTATATATTTTATCCCTTTCTTCGTCGGTAATTTTTCCGTCTTCGAGGGCTTTTCCGTAGACCGAAATCAGATCTTTGCATTGCGGCATAAGCTTCTTATTCACCCAGTTACTGAATTTTGTAGTCTGAATTCTGTAGTTCATGGGCAGGGTTCCGGTCATCTCCCAGAAATTATAGCTAGAGAAATTGAAACTTATGACTCCCCGTTTTTCATGCGTTAGCATAAATTGAAAATCTTTTTCCGAAAGAGTCTTTACGCGTAAAGAGAGGATTGCCTGGAAGATAAGACAAAGCTTCTCGATAATTTCTTTTTTCTCGCCCCCGATCATTTTCCCGTCGCCTTCGAGAGTCTTCTCGTAATACGAACCGAGTTCTACAAATTTCTGGACGATCGTTGCCGCCCATTCCTTAAATGAGGCCTTTTTCGTAATTTCATCGGGGATCATCCCTTTAGCGGATAAATTTAGATTCGAGTCCAATTCAAACATATTCTTATTTTGAAAAACTCATCAATTCTGGCAAGTAGAACAGCAATTTAAAATGACAGTAAGGGAATTTCAAAAACCTTGGACTAATGAATCGTTTTAGTCCCTCTGAATTCTTTGACCGGGGTAAACTCTGGAACAGGAAGAGCCGAAATCTTATCCACTCAAACCGGATATTCGACCTGGTTTCCTGGAACGCAGAGTCTCCGGATAAAACTATTGATGGAGTGTTTTACGGGCTTGAGACAAAAGATTGGGTGAATGTGATTCCAATAACCAGCCGAGGAACTCTGATAATGGTCGAGCAATATCGACACGGACTCAATTCCATGAGCTTGGAACTTCCTGGCGGGATTTGTGAGTTTGAAGGCGACGATAGATTTTTAAATGCGGCAAAAGCGGAATTGAGAGAGGAGACCGGATTTACTTCCAATGACTGGAAGCTCATCGGAAAGGTAGCAACCAATCCCGGAATTTTGAATAATCATAGTTATACTTTTCTAGCTCGCCATGTTGAAAAAACAGAGAAGCAGGATTTTGACCCGCATGAAATGATCGATGTTTACGAAATACCTATCGAAGATATTCCCAAACTGATTCAAGAAGGAATTTTTCACCATTCCTTGATGGTTGCAGCTATGGGTTTATACTTCATGTTTGAAAAAAAAATATGAAAGAGGCTGACGAAACGAAGAATGACCCTTATTCATCTTTAAGGTATAAGGATTTTCAGTTTTTTATTCTAGCGAGGCTCGTCTCTGTCTTTGCGGTTCAGATGCAGGCAGTAGTCGTCGGCTGGCAAGTGTACGAAAAAACAAAGGATCCGCTGTCACTTGGGTTAATCGGTCTTTGCGAAATCATACCTGCTGTGTCGGTCTCGTTGTATGCAGGCCATATTGCCGACAAAACTGACAGAAGGTTTATCATTCTTTCCTGCATTATCGGAATGCTTTTGTGCTATCTAACTCTGACGGTTCTTTCTCTTCCCGGATATGATTCGGAGGTTTGGCAAATTTATCTCGTAATATTCGCAAGCGGAATTGCGAGAGGGTTTATGTTTCCAGCCCTTTCGGCATTTGCGGCTCAACTGGTTCCGAAGCAATTTTTTTCCAATGCGGCAGCCTGGAATAGTACTGTGTGGCAGGTAGCGGCAGTCGGAGGGCCTGCGTTAGGCGGAATCCTTTACGGTTTTTCAGGAGCAACTTTAGCCTATTCAATCGTATCCACATTGATTTTTATTTCCCTGTTTTTATTTCTGAAAGTGTCTCGCAAAGAGGTTCCCGAAATTTCAGAGGACGATACGATAAGCGAAAGACTTTTATCGGGGATTCGATATGTCTTTAAACACCAGGTCATACTCGGGGCTTTGAGCCTTGACCTTTTTGCAGTACTCTTCGGAGGCGCTGTCGCTCTTCTTCCGATTTTTGCCGGAGAAATATTATTGGTTGGGCCTGAAGGGCTTGGTTTATTAAGGGCGTCTCCAAGTATTGGCGCGTCAATTATGGCATTATTTTTGGCTTATAAACCTCCACTGGAAAGAGCTGGAAAAATTCTTTTATCCTGCGTCGCTGGGTTTGGAATCTGCATGATTTTTTTTGCGCTTTCCAGAAATTTTTATTTATCGGTGATCATTCTTGCAATTAGTGGAATGCTGGATAATGTAAGTGTAGTAATTCGGGCCACAGTTGTTCAAACCAATACTCCGGAAAATATGCGGGGCAGAGTTTCAGCCGTGAATAGTATTTTTATTGGCTCATCGAACGAACTGGGAGCTTTTGAATCAGGTGTTGCGGCAAAAATTTTGGGAACAGTTCCTTCTGTTGTCTTCGGTGGCCTCATGACTATTCTGGTGGTCGCTATTACATCTTTCAAAGCGCCCAAACTGAGGAACCTGAATCTTAAGCACGACATCTGGTGAGATTGGATTATTTTTTGCTCTTTGGAAAAAGGACAGTTACTTTTGTGCCTCCATTTTCTCCTTTTTCAAAACTGATAGCGCCATTATTTCCAGAAATATATTCGCGGCAAATGGCCAATCCGAGTCCGTGTCCCTTCTCACCTTGAGTGCCATAGGTTGAGGTCAAAAGGTGTTTTTTATTGTAATTATCAATTTGGCTATCTGACATTCCAGTTCCCGAATCTTCGATGATTATTTGAACAAAATCAGGAACCTCTTGAATAAAGATTCGAATACTGCCGTTGTTTGGAGTAAATTTAATCGCGTTGTTCAGTAGATTGCGGATGGTGGCCCCACAGGTAATCCTATCTCCATATATCACTAACTGCTGATTTATTTCCGGTGAGAGTATTTTGATTTGTTTTACGTCAGCCATTCCGCGACAATTTTCAATCTCATTCAGGATAATATCTTTCACAGGTAGTTCGATCTTATTATAAACAACTCCGTGTTGCTGGGATTTTACCCAGTCAAGAATTTTCTCCAGAAACTGATAGAGGATTTGAGCCTGAGCGAGGATTTTATCAAACAGCAGATTTTTTTCTTCTACGTTGTCTTCAAGCTTTAGAAATTCCAGTCCCTGAACGATCGTTCCAAGAGGTCCTCTCAAATCGTGCGCAATGATACTGAACAATCTTTCCTTGCTTTGATTTGCCAAAAATAAAGACTCTTTGTCACGCACCACGATGTTCAAGAGTTTTTGATTTAATAAAATTAAGTAGCTCGAAAAAATAGCAAATGTAAATCCAAGCATGAATAACATGTACAAGCTATTGAATCCTTTTATCTGAAAAAGGGAAATATTTTGACTAATATTCCAGGTATCCAGAAACCGGATTACCGCTAAGATGGACATCAAAATGAGGATGATCGATATTGTTTTTTTTCGGATCTTTGATTTCATTAATAAAATAGATATTCCACCCCACATCCATAGAACTGCATGCGCAAGGCTAAAAACAAGAATCCTGTCTCTGGTTGAACCTGCTAGCGCAAAGTAAATGAATATCGGGCAAAAAAGACCTGCAATAATATATTCAACTTTCTTTCCCGAAGGTATATCCAGTAGGATTTTAAAGCTTTGGATTAGCGTAGCAGGAGCTATAATGAGTAAGATGTTCGCAAGATAAATGCTGAATATATCCGAGACAATTTCTCTTAGCCCTACGAGTAGAGTTCCAACAGAAATTTGGGTAATTGCAAAAAACCATTGGAAAGAGCCGGGAAAACCTTTTATCTTTGGAAAAATGGAAATAGAAACTAAAAAAGCCGAAAATGACAACATTGCAACTGCGTAATTTAGCGTTTGGAAATCCATAATTGATTTGGGAATCTAGTAAATTCCATCTCTTGATTATAATTGATTTTTCGCTTTTTTCTCTCTTTGATAGGTTATTAGACGCATTTTTTACTCGCAACGATAAAGCATTATGAAGAATTTTCATTCATACTTTGCGTTTCATCGAAAGTGCGTTGTATTGACAAAATCAGAGATATTTTTATTCTGAAATCGCAAAGGATAAATCATATAAAATATCACGCACCATCACCTTCATTTCAATCACTGGAAATTATCGAACCGATTCTCAAGGCCGTAACAGAGGAGGGTTATACATCCCCGACACCAATTCAAGTTCAGTCTATTCCAATCGTGTTGAAAGGCTCTGACCTGCTGGGATGCGCTCAAACAGGAACCGGAAAAACTGCCGCATTCGCAATACCTATCTTGCAATTGTTGAATAATGGCAAATCCAACGATAAGAAAAGAAAAATCAGAAGTCTTATACTTACTCCGACTCGAGAGCTTGCGATTCAAATTGCTGAAAGTTTCAGAGCCTATGGACGGCATACCAGATTAAATTGTACTGTATTATTCGGAGGAGTCGGACAGAATCCGCAGGTTACTGCTCTGCAGAATGGCACAGATATTGTGATTGCAACGCCCGGCAGATTGCTGGATTTGATGAATCAGGGCTACCTGAATTTGCATGAAATCGAGATTTTCGTTCTCGATGAAGCAGATAGAATGCTTGATATGGGTTTTATCCATGACGTAAAAAAAATACTAACACATCTTCCGAAAAAAAGGCAGTCACTTTTCTTTTCAGCTACTATGCCCCAGGAAATTATTAAACTTGCAAATTCCATTCTGCACAATCCTGAAAAAGTTTCCGTAACGCCAGTGTCATCGACCGTGGATATCATTCAGCAATATGTTTACTTTGTAGACAAGGTAAACAAGAACTCCCTGCTAGTGGAAATCTTAAAAGACAGAAGCATAAATACTGCATTGGTATTCACCCGTACAAAGCACGGAGCGGATAAAGTTGTGAAGACTTTAATTAAGCACGACATTAAAGCCGAAGCAATCCATGGAAATAAATCACAAAATGCAAGACAGCGCGCACTGTCGAATTTCAAAGCACAATCTACTCGAGTGCTTGTGGCAACCGATATTGCCGCGCGCGGGATCGATGTCGATGATTTGGAGTATGTGATCAATTTCGAAATGTCCAATATCCCAGAAACGTATGTTCATCGAATCGGGAGAACGGGTCGGGCGGGAGCAAAAGGAACAGCTTATTCATTTTGCGATGCGGAGGAGAAGGAGTATTTGCGCGATGTGGAAAAATTGATTGCAAAAAAAATTCCGGTTATTGAAAACCACCCGTTTCCTCTGAGGGATCACAATCCTGTAAAAGCTCCAAAACAGCAACAGGGTCGGAAAAATTTCGAGCATCCTAGACCAAAGCATACCGGAAAGAATAACCAGAAAAGATGGTCAGGTAATTCAAGATCATATAGATAAATTACTCAAGATATGTAAAATGCCATTTCGAGCGGGTAATGTGGGAACCTCACTTGATAAATAACCGTTTTGTATTCGAGATTGCTGTGTCAATTCTGTTCTTCGCAACCCCACCTTGCTCTTTTTGCGATTGAATATTTATCGCTTTTTTTTAAAAAATTCGTGCTATGAAAAAGTCACTTGTGAAATATTTGTATATAATTTGAATAATCCCAACTTTTCATGCAATACTAAAGGAGAAATATGAATACTAAAAATAATTTCCTCACTTATCTACTCTACACAAAAATAACTCTCACAGTATCTCTTTGGGCATTGCCTTTGCTGTTGTTTCCCGATTCTATGTTTCAATTCCTCGGACTTCCTCTTATAACTCCTGAATATTATAGAAGATTACTAGGCATGGCATACCTTGCGCTTGTTGCGGGTTACATCGATGCTCTGATTTCCGTTCGAAAAGGAATATTTCCAGAAGGAATTGTAATCATGGGAATCATCAGTAATGCAGGAGCTTCGGCAATCCTTGCATTTTACGGATTTGTAGGTGCATTTTCGGGATTAAGCTTTATTGGCGCATCACTCTTGGTTTTTTCGATATTTGCAACGGGAGTAATTGCAGTATTGCTCGCGAGAGAATTTCTCAAGCGATGATCAACGAATCTTTCGTTCCATAATTTCCTGCGTTGTTCTTCGTGTGGTGTGAAATTGGTTTATCTTTGCGTTTGGATCCGGGTAACCGAACGAAACCCCCGTGAGTAGAATCGCATTTTTCGGAAGGCCAAGAATTTCTCTCACAATATCCGGGTATTCCACAAGACTAGCCTGCGGGATTGAACCAAGGCCCTCGGCTTCAATTGCAGCCAGAAGAAAACCGAGAAAAATTCCTGCATCAAGAATTTCTGCATTCCCAGCTTGAGAATTTGTGAAAAGGAAAAGGGCCTCAGGCGCATCCCAGAATCTGTAATTTTTTTCCCAAATTTCGGCGCGCGCTTTAGAATCTTTCCTTTCGATACCGAGCCATTCATAATAGTTTTTTCCGAGAGTCGCTGAATGCTTTTTCATTTCACTCGTTTGTGTCCCGTTGGAAAAATCCGGACTAGGTTTCACTCCTTTTCTGTAGTTCTCAATGAATGCGTTAGTCAGTTTGCCTCTTTCCTTAAGTGTAGTAATTGCCACACCGTAGGGCTGGGTATTTTTGGATGATGGAGACCGCTTTGCTGCATCCAGAATTTTGTTTATGATTTCTTGAGGTACTGGATCTGCGAGAAATGCCCGAACGGATTTGCGATTGGAAAGGGCTGTTAATAGGGATTCGATTCCGGATGCTTTCTGAAAACTTTCTTGGGTTTTTTCTGTCTGTGAATTTTTTAGAGTTGCGTTAGCTGAAGCGGTTTCTATTCCAAGGCGATCCAAGCGCCCCAACAATTTGGAGATTTTTTGTTTTGTTTCTTTAGAGGTTATATCTGTGAGTAACTCGTCGATTTTTTCGCGACGAAGATCCATGGCGAAGGTAAGTGCGATTTTTTCCATTCTCGCTTCTTTCAACTTCTGAAAACCAAATGAAGGACGTGAGGCGAAATACTTAATTCTATTTTCGAGGCGCTCTTTTGATTTTTCCTGTGTGACGAACTCATCTATTAAGCCGATGGATAGAGCGTCTTCGGAGCGAAGCGATTTACCCGAAGTTAGCAGTTCTCGTGTTCTTACGCTTCCGCATATCCCTTCCACCAATTCTACAACTCCCCGCGGAAATGGAATGTTTAAGTTGACCTCGTTCAGCATGAATCTGCATTTATTTCCCGCAGCGATACGATAGTCGGCACCAAGAGCAAGAACCATCCCTCCGGCGATACATCTGCCTTCGATTAGGGCGATAACCGGAATCGGCCATAATATCAAGCGTCGAATTAATTCCAGATACCCAGTCAGCATTCGGTGGATGTAGTGATAGTCGGACTTAGCGAGGGTGGGCAAATCAAACCCGAAAGAAAAATATTCCGGGATGGAGGATTCAATTGTCAGAGTTTTGAAAACCGGAGATTCTAGAGTGGTAGTTCGAAGTTGGCGTTCAATCTTGTCCAGAACGGAGTGGAACTCTTCAACGAAATTTAAATCAATCGCATTTACATCCGGACGGTTCATCGTAATCCGGACTGCGTGGTCTTTGTATTCGTGATTAATCAATGTAATTTCCCTCAATTTCGAAAGTATGAAAAATTTAATTTTTTCTGCAATTCCACGGCCTTTAGATTCTTAGGGTCTATGACTAACGCATCCGAAAGCAATTTATTTGCTCGTGCCGGATTTCCCATTTTGCGATAGATGTCTGTGAGGTTCAACAGGTTGTTTACGTTGTCCGGCCTGCGAAGCTTGAAACATTCCCCGTAGTCAGCAGCTCGGAGAAACTCTCCTTCAAATTTTAAGGCATAAGAAATTTTGAAATAATAATCCGAATCCAAGGGAAAAAGATTTAGATATTCTTCGCAAACCGGAATGAATTTTTTGAAATTTTTTTGCGAATAATAGAAATTCAGGATCTTTTGAAAAACATCTTTAGACTTTTTAAATTCCAGGGCTTTCCTGAATTCTTCCATTGCCTCACTGGCTTTATTTTCTGAAAGAAGAAGATTTCCATTTTCTACAATCCGGTCAAATTCAGGATTTGTTTCCTCGGAAGAATTTTCATCTCCGGGATAGGATATTTTTATCAGGGTGTAGTCGTCAGTGAATTCTCCAAGCTGGAGAATAGCATTTGTAATTCCCTGCAATTCTCCACCACCTTCTTCTACATGTCTCAGAAAATTTTCACTGTCGTCGTTGATATCCCGTTGCCCCTCGTCGTCCATTCCTAGCATAATGTCATCCCGGCCGTCGGAACCAATAATAATGGTATCATTCGGCTCCATCTGAAAAGTCTGGATCACTAGATTTCCGTCCACTCCCAGCATTCCAACTTTATGCAAGTAGAATTGATTTTCCAGAAAGCTTGCTTTTTTATCCCTGTACAGAACAGTCCAGGGGTGTTCCGCGTTGATAAAATAAAGAGAACCGGTATTTTCCTCGACAAGTCCCATTACGATTGACACGAGCATACTACCGTCAAACGATACGAAAACATTTTGAAGTTCGATAAAGCAGATTTTCAGCCATCGCTCAGGAAGAAGATCCATGTTTTGCTTGAAGGTTTTTGATCTTTCTATAATGGAACGAAATACTACTCCTAGAACCAGCGCGCCACCGGCCCCCTGAATGGATTTGCCCATTGCATCCCCATTAATGAAAACACAATAATTTTTCCCACGGAGGTTGATGTTGTTTGCGATACAAATATCTCCACCGAGTTCGTAGGTTTTATCCTTGAAGACAAAAGACTTTTTTTGTTTGATAAAGAAATCTATTTTGATCTTTTTGCTGACTGCTTCGTTCACCATAAGGGGTTCAATCAAAAGAGTTGTGAGGAAATAATCTCCATCCTGTTGTAGCTTCAACGACTGAACCTGAGTCAAAGTATTCTGAAGTTCTTTTGTGCGCTCTTCCACTTTTCTTTCCAATCCAGTATTCAAGTCCTGAATCAATTCAATTTTATCCTGCAAGTCCAGATTTAAACGCTCAATGGTTTTGTATAGGTTAAGGAATCTGTCCGCAAGAATTCCAGCAATCCCCATAATGAATGCGAAAAATCCATAGCGAGTTGCTTTTAATCCAAAACCAAAATACATACTGTCCAACAAATCAAATATGGCACTTGCTATAAAAAAAAGAAAACCAATAGCAAGCATTTTTGCGTCTTTATTCTTCTGTTTTATCGCTTTAAAATAAATTGTAAGTAAAAGCGGCACTCCGAATAACAAAGCGGCAAATCGCCAGACTGTAAGTATGCTTTCCATGATATGGAGAGGAGCTAGGATTGTTGCTAGTATCAAAAGGCCGCAGAATAAAGAATATATGTTCGAATATTTGCTACTCTTTCCGAAGAATAAATATTCCTGAAAATAGTATAAAAACGGAAGCGTCATGTAGAGGGTAATAAAATTTAATCTCTCCACAAGGGAGGTATCGATTTCTGATTCCGAAATAATCGGAGTATTTAAATAATTGTAAAATGAAATAGAAATGGTTGCAAATGCAAAAAAAAGATTATATTTTTCATTTCTTCTTTTTTGGTACAATAGCAGGTGGTAGAGACCGACCAGAAGATACAAGGACATAAACACAAGGCCTACTCTGTCTCTGACTTCATAGGTTAGGTCGTTATAGTTTCCTATTTCATATTTTTCTTTGTAAAGAAATCCGGTGCCTGTATAGTTCGGATTTCCCGAAAGCTTGATAACTAACGTATTCTCTCCGGTTCTCAGATACTCTGGTTTAATTGGCCAGACAGGTTTTCTCCGAAATCGGTGGAATTTGATCCTTCCGTTTTCAATTTCGCCCTCTTCTGCAATCTTATTGCCATTTATGTAGATCGTGAACACTTCTCCGATGGACCCGAGTAGAATTCCCGGGATCTGATTTTTAGATAAAAAATCTTTCGTGATATTGAATGTCGTAAAAAATGTGTAGGTTCCTAGATTTTCTTTTTCTTTGAAGTGATTTTTCACTCGTATTGGAAAGCTTTCAACGACGATCCAGTTGGTTCCCGGCTGAAAGTTTTTATTGAGGTAATCGCTATGAAAGCCGCGGGTTAATTTCCAAGGTTGTGTTTTGCACGATAGCCCTTTGTCGCAACCGAAATCAAGCCTGATGCTCTCGGAAAAAGTCGGCAGGAACGACGCAAAAAACAAAATAAAACAGATAAGAAATTTCGACATTTGACTATCTCTTTCATATATTTCACTCTTTTCAGATCAAGCGAATAAAAAAGTCCTTATAAAAATAATATTATAGTTGACTATAAAATTATAGTTGTATATAATGACAGTTGTCGAGGCGGAAATCGCGGTGAAAAATGTGGATCAGGCTTTAATATCCAGGCATTGGTTTATAGGTAACGGTGCACATTTGCTGAAGACAACGGTTGAGGCCGACTTGTTGCAAATCACGGGAGGCTCTATAGGATTTTGGAGAAATTTTTTTCCCGGTAAAGGATTCTTCAAATATAGCTCAGCCATAATTGGCCTTATGATACTCAACTGCGGGATTACAATGGACTTCAGGGAAATGAGCAGAGAAAAAAAAATTCAGAATTATATTCTCGATCGAGAAAAAAAAGGGGACTATCCGGGAATTCAGTATGTCGCAGTTTCTCAGGAATCGCTTTTACTAGATTTCAGCGCTGGCTCTGCCGATAGAAAAGCGGGCAGGATTGTCGAATCAAAAACGACAATGATGGCATATTCGATGACAAAAACTTTTACTGCTGCGGCAATTCTGCAATTGGTTGACGAAGGCAAAATTTCCCTTGATGATCCTGTTTCAAATTACCTTGAATATAATCCATTCGGAAAAGAACTTACCATACGTCATCTCTTGTCGCAAACATCCGGGATTCCGAATCCGATTCCACTAAAATGGGTACATCTTGCGGAAGGCTCCGGAGATTTTCATGAGAAGACCGAATTGCTGCGAATTCTTGCTGATAATCCTAGTCTTGAATTTAAGCCGGGAAAAAAATATTCATATTCTAATCTCTCTTACTGGCTTCTCGGAATGATAATCGAAAGAGTCTCCGGGGTGACTTACCGCGAATACATGCAGAAAAATATTTTTCAGAGATTGGGGCTTACTTCAACTGAAATTGATTTTGTCATACCTGATTATTCTTTGCATGCAAAAGGATATTTAAAAAGATTTTCAATGTTAAATTTGTTGAAATCATTTTTAATAGACCCGCAATATATTGGCGAGAATGAAAATGGTTGGGTCAGTTTTAAAAATCATTATCTAAACGGGCCAGCATTTGGCGGTATCGTGACTTCAGCCAAAGCAATAAGCGTATTTTTGCAAGATCAATTGCGAGAGGAATCGGTTTTATTTTCAACCAAAACTAAGAGATTATTTTTTGAGCAGCAGAAAAATAATGCGGGCGACCCAATCGAAATGAGTCTTGGCTGGCATATTCGCGAGCTGGACGGAATTCGATACTTTTATAAAGAGGGTGGAGGGGGCGGATTTCATTCGGAGATGCGTATTTATCCGTCCAAAAAATCGGCAACTGTAGTCATTGTAAACAATACTACCTTTGCAACAAATAAGTTTTTAGATGACGTGGACGGGGAGTTGTTAAAATAATTGTTATGTCAGTAAACGTTTTTCAGAAATATGCCCCGGAGGATCTTTCCGAATTCGCGATTCGCGAGATTAAGTATGCAAGAGCGCGATTTTCTCTATTGAATGCGTTATTCGGAGAGCTGCAAAAAAAACCGGCAAACGAAATCAAAGTCAAAGACCTCTGCAGAATCGCAGTAGTAAGCGAGCCATCATTCTACAATTATTTCCCGCAAAAGGATGATTTGTTTTATTATTTTGTAGGATTATGGAGCATTGACTCCTATTTGTATAGTATCGGAACAAATTCCGGCCTAGAAGCGCTGATCAAATTCTATTCTTATACCGGGAAAGTCTCTGAAGCGCATCCTTATCTGATGAAGGAACTTCTTGCATATCAAGCCAGAGCGAATATTTCCTCGCGAAGCAAATTTGTTCCAGCGATTACGCACGCAGAAAAAGTGCTTGCATTCGGAAATGTGAAGGGGTTGGAAAAAATTCCCGGTGATGGCCTCCGAACACTGATTTTTCAGAATCTGAAAAAAGCAATCGAGAATAAAGAGCTTCCGAAAAATACTAAGCTTCCCGAAGCAGCTTTGGCAGTCGGAGGAATATTTTTCGGGGTCGCAGGGCTTTGCGCTTTTTCTGATTTCGAAAATCTTTCAAATCATTATACGAGTAGTTTGAAAATCGTTTTTGACGGACTGAAAAAAAAGTGAAGGAGAATGAAATGCTAGCCTATGAAGAAATTGAAAAAGATGAACTAAAGGACCTGCTCAATGCAAATTGGATGACGCATGACGCTACATGGTTTGCAAGTTGTATGCAGGAGATAGGAATAGAAAAGACGAATCTAATAAATAAAAAAGCCGTTAATGAAATGGCAAAAATGGAAGCGAGACGATTGAAAAAACTTTTAGGGATTAAGAAAATTTCCAATATGGAGGAACTAAAAAGATTTTTTGAAACGGGATTCGCAATTATCAAGGGAACTTTTATGAAATTCGAAATGGAATTTGATGAAAAAAATAATCTTATTTGGAAAATTCCGAAATGTTTTGCCTACGAGGGCGTTAAGCGTCTTGGTACTATTGATAAGTATGAGTGCGGAATAGTCGAGAGAGTTTTCGGTTGGTTGGAAGTTTTGGATGTGGGCTATACGATTACTCCAAAGCCTAACGGTTGCAATATGCATAATTTTGGAAGATGCGAAATGGAAATGAAATTACAAATAAAGGGAGATAATCAATGAACACGGCGATTGTTACCGCAGCAAGCTCATTTCGAGGAATTTTCATACATGGGGTTTTGAGTGCCTTTGAAAAATTAGGTTTCAGGGCAGAGGCCTATGCGGGAGCCTCTTCACTTTCAATACCATCCGCATATGGAGCAATCGGAAAAATTAATGCGTTAGGCGGGATAGACTATTGGAAGCACCGAGTTCACGGTGTCCGGGAAAACAATTTTGAAATGAGTAAATGCATAAAAATCGGAATAGACCTGAACTTTGAAGACATGGCAGGTGGTTTATTTCGAGCAGATTCCTCTCGGTTATTTATCGGGGTTAGCGAAATACTTACTGAGGAAGTAGTGGCTCAATCATCCGAGGAAAAAAGCTCGACAAAACTCGCTCGGCAACTGATGGTCGCCTCCGCAAAAAAAGATGATAGCTGGATGAAAGAGAATGTAGCTCCGAGAGTCTTCGATACTCAAGCAGAAGGAGAATTCAAACTTACTGAGAATAATTTAAAAGAAGTAATGTATGCAACGACAAGGCTTTTGCCAGCATGGAAGGATCCGGCAGTTGTGAATGGAAAGTATTTTTTAGATGCGGTCTACACCTGCGGAATACCGCTATTTGAAACTGCAATTTCCGGTTTCGAAAAAATTATTGTTATCTCGGCGGAACCTGGGCCAATGTTTGCAGACATGTTTTGTTCAAGAGGTATTCCCGAAAGAATTCAAGATACAGAGATTTTGAAAATTCAACCGGATTTTCCACTGTCACAAGTTGGTGTTGAGTTTCTGACGGCAACGGATGATGGATTATCCAAAGCTTTCGAGCATGGATTTCAGAAAGGTGAAACATTTTTGAATAAAGTGTTGCTGCAGAAATAGGCGCAAATAGATAAATCCGTTCTTTATATGATGAGGTTTATGGGAAATCCAAAAGACAGTGGGGCGGAGAATAAATACAGATGCAAGAGTTTTTTAATTTTTTATAACCAAGGAGGAGCTATGGAAGACGAAAGGAAATTTATCTATCATTTGCTCACAGCAAATAGTTTGGGAAATGCGATAAGAGAGAATTTGTATTGCCCAAAAAACTTCACAGAGGATGGATTTATTCACTGTACTGAAAAAATGGATACTACTCTTCTTGTAGCCAATGACTACTTTGGCAATGAACAGGAGGTTCTTGTTTTTAGGCTCAACCTTTCGAAAATAGAACCTCCGGTAAAATTTGAGCCGCCAAGCCCAGTACAAGGTGGAGGCAGTTCTCACCTGAAAGAAAAGAATCTGTTTCCTCACGTATATGGTGAATTAAATCTGGACTCGATTGAAGGGGTCGGAGTTCTGAAAAAGAATAAAGGAAAATTCGAATCACCGGATAGTTTTTTAAATTTGGATAAATTTTTAGACAATTCAAAATAAGAAAAGGAGCCGATCATGAAAAATAGAATTCAAAATCAAGATAAACTTTCTAGCCTTCTTGCAATTGTGATGATTTTTTTCGCAGTCTTATTGATAATTTCTTGTAACGGAGGCAGAATGAAATATCCAGACGCACCAACTACAAAGCAAAAAAACGCTTTTAACTTAGAACGAGGCAAATTTAAAACCGATTCAATTGCCTACGATGCCGATTTTGGAACAATTTTGGTTCCACAAAATCGAACAGGTAATGATTCGAAATTGATAGAACTCCCCTTTGTCAGAATAATATCGAAATCCTCCCAAAAAAAAGATCCTGTCTTTGCTTTAACCGGAGGGCCGGGGATGAGTAATCTAAACTGGAAGCCGAAGGACTCAATTTTAAACGATAGAGATTTTGTCATGGTTGGGTATCGGGGTGTGGATGGCCCAATTCTATTAGATTGCCCGGAGGTGTCGAAGGCCACATCGACAAATAAAGATGTATTAGGCAAAGAAACCTTGCAGGAAATTGGAAAAGCTTGGAATGCTTGTATCGATCGATTTCAGAAAGAAGGAATCGATCTAAACGGATATACGATGCCAGAAGTGGTCGAGGATTTTGAAGCGGTTTGTAATGCACTGGAATACGATAAAATAAATTTGTTGAGTGAAAGTTATGGAACAAGAGTTGCATACATTTACGGAATCAAACATCCGGAACGGATCAATAAATCAGTCATGATCGGGGTTAATCCTCCGGGAAGATTTGTATGGGAGTCTGATGAAACTGACTACTTGATTCGTTATTATAGCAAGCTTTGGCAAGATGATCCTGAAATGAAAATAAAGAGCCCTGACCTGGAAAAAACAATTCGCAATGTTTTACAAAATATGCCTGAGAAGTGGCTGTTTTTTTCGATCAGTCAATCAAAAGTTAAATTGGTTTCGTTTGCTATGCTATTTCATCGTAAAACTGCTGCCATGGTCTTTGATGCGTTTATTTCTGCGGAAAAGGGTGATCCTAGCGGATTGGCATTAATGTCATTTGCATTTAACTTTGTAGTTCCATCAATGTTTACCTGGGGAGATCTTGCTACAAAAGCCGTAAGCGCTGACTACAATCCAGAAAGAAATTATTTTGAGATAGATAGACCGGATTCCATTTTAGGCTCTCCATTGTCTAAATTACTTTGGGCGCCACTACAGTTTTCCAAATTAAACCTCAAGCAGATTCCGGAAGAATTTCGCAATCCGATGTCGTCTAACGTAGAGACTTTGCTCTTGAGCGGCTCCGTTGATTTCTCGACTCCTGAACGATTTGCGCTAAATGAGATGCTTCCGAAATTACCCAAAGGAAAGCAGATTGTATTGAAAGATCTCGGCCATGTTTATGATGTATGGAGCATTAAGCCGGAAGCAGTTGAAAAAATCATCAACAGTTACTACGAAACCGGAGTGCCGGATACTAGCCTCTGGTCTGACGAGAAAATGAATTTTGAAACAAGTTTTGGATTTCCACGAATTGCGAAAATAGCCTTGGCCACAACGACTGTGATTGCTATCGGGATTCTGGCCGGAGTCGGGAAAATTCTGATGCTTCTAATTTAGAACGTGTCCTGAAACCAACTTTTGAAAATGTTTTAGGCAAGTTCTTAATTGAAGTCTGTTTACAAGTGGGGAATTCTCGGCGATTCGCTCGCAAGCTCTCCGGTAAAATTGGCTCACGACCGCGCTTTTCTCCAGCCCTTTGCGCGCAAAGGCCGGATACAATCGCTATCGCATGGTTTCTATTATTTTCTATGCAACACTTGCATGCAAGGCAACCATAAATGGATTGATAAAAAAACCTTTACCGGTTTTTGTGTGTCCATGAAAATTCTGAAATTCCTGCCTCCATTATTTCCATTCTTTCTATATCTATTTACCTGTGCGCCGGGAATCGGATTGGGCGATACTGCTCTGCTTATTGATCAAATCATGCAGTTGACGATAAATAGTCATGTAAATAATCACAACCTCACTATTCTATTCGGAAATCTTTTTTCGAAGCTACCTTTCACCGAAATCGCCTACCGCACAAATCTTTTGTCCGTTTTTTTCGGAGGGGCAGCTGTTGCTTTATTTTATTTTTTAGTTTTGGAAACTTTTCAATCCATTGTTGTGGCATCGGTTTCTGCTTCGATTCTTGCCGTTTCCAATTCCATGTGGTGGCATTCAACTATGATAGAATCGTATGCGATTAACGCAATATTTACGGTTGGAGCCATGTATCTAATTCTGCAATTGAATAAAACTGAAGACATTAAATTATTGTACGGGCTATTTTTTATCGCTGGACTTTCGATTTTTAACCATACACAAATGGGGATTGTTGCGGTCGGAGCTGCGGCTTACCTGGTTTTCCATCTGGCTGTACGAGTAAAGAATCATTCTTATCGAGAAGCAGGCAAGGTTTTCGGTCTATCCTCTTTGTTCTTTGTGATAGGATTTTCATTATTTCTCGGAGTGTTCCTTAGGGACGTTATGCGCTCAGGTAATTTTCAGGCGACGTTCAAAACTGCATTGGGAGGAGACTTCCAGTCAATCATGTTCAAGGGAACGTTTGTGCGCGCGATTTTCGATCTCATATATTTGATTCTGAAACAATTTCCTTCCCCGTTTATTCTGGCAGTTTTCTACGGTGCTGTTCTTTTGGTGCGCAATTGGAAAATCAAACCTTTGCTTGCGTTAGGTGCAATGTTTTTGCTAAACACTATTTTCTTCATGTACTACAACACCTGGGATAAATTCGCTTTTCTTCTTCCCTCATTTATCGTTCTTGCATACTTGGGGTCATTTGGTATAAACCGGGCAGTGGAAAAATTGCGCGACTGGAACTCCTTGGTATTGTATCTATCTGCAGGCGTTCTTTTTTTAGTATCCCTGATTTCTCCTATTTATCTGTACTCGAATTTGAGCAAGTGGGGGAGTACTTACTGGTTTTGGAGCGCTCGCTACAATAATAATTATACTATCAATACTCATGACTGTGCTGGGTATATAGCCAATCCGAATAAACGAAACTATAGAGATGTGGAAGAGTATTCGAATCTGATATTCCAGAAATTACCCGCAAATTCGATTTACATTGATGACGACTCTAGGGTCTTTTATCCGATAAACCACTATTTTCAGAAATACTACAACAAGCGTCAGGATATCAAAACGTTTATAATCAATTCCTGGGGATTTAGCAGCTGGGGGCTCGATAAAAACGCATTTTCCGAGCAGTTGGACAAGGCTTTTCTCCAAAATCAAGAGTTGTTTCTTGTTTCGCTCGATTTTCCGTTTAATGATTTTTTGAACACGGCTTTTCAGAAAAGGAAGTACAGATTTGAAAGATATTTTCTAAATTCCGGACGTTATGTGTATCGCATGCAAAACTCCAAAGATGTTGCAGAAAAAAAAATCAATTTAAGTGAGCCGGGAATAAATGATTTAAAAACAGGAGTGTTTTTTCAATCGAATTTTCCAATTGTTAAATCTGTGTTTGAAGCAGATGACCCGGTGATGGCAACTGTGGAATTTTTCAGAAATGAGACACCATTCCAGATAAATTTTGAATGGAGTTCGCCCGATTCAAAAGTCTTTTTTGAAAGCGAGGCGTTTGAAGTTGCAACAGGAAATACCAGAGTCTGGAATCGAATTAAAGAGGTTTCTCTGCTAGAGAAAGGAAAATGGAAAGTTGCCGTCAAAATAAACGGAAAAAGATCGATTGAAACGGAATTCCATATAGAATAACCCGTTATAACTGAAATTTTTCATGGACGAGAATTAAGGCACGTTCTAAATATTTCCTAAAGATGCAAATAAACTGATTAAAATCAAAAATGATAGGAGGCTTTGCCTCAATGACTTTCGAATTAT
>CAYTEA010000031.1:0-30250 GCA_964436695.1 uncultured Leptospiraceae bacterium | reverse complement strand
AACCAGGTTTTAGGGATTGAAATTTTCGCTTTCTGAGTTTTTCAGGGGCGACTAAGTACTTGTGGCTTGGGATGGAAAAACAAGAGACCGAAGGAATGGTTCATGTCAATCAGTACTTGATTGTTCACAAAGGCAAAGGAATTCTTTTGGATGCAGGAGGGATTACCGTGTTCCCTCAAATCGTATCCAATCTCTGCAAGCACATCAACATTACCGATATAGACATACTTTTTTATAGCCATCAGGATCCGGATGTGTGCAGTGGAATTGCGCTCTGGGAAAATGTTTCTCCGGCAAAATTTTATATCGGAATATATTGGGCTCAATTCCTGCCTCACCTTGGACTGAAGGATACTACTCGGATTGTTCCCATTCCGGATGAAGGAATGAGGATATCTTTAGGTGGGAATGATTATATAGAGTTAGTGCCAACACACTTTCTGCATTCGGTTTCCAATTATACTCTTTATGATTCCCGCTCAAAAATTCTTTTTTCCGGGGATATAGGGGCTGCATTGTTCCCACCAAAAGGCCGTTATGTGGTTGTTGAAAATTTTCAGGAGCATTTAAAGTTCATGACTGTTTTTCATCAGAGGTTTATGGCATCGGGCAAGGCTTGCAAGAAATGGGTGGAAAGGTTGCGAAATCTAGAGATTCATGCGATCGTTCCCCAGCACGGAGCAATTTTTGCCAAGCAGGATGTTCCGGTATTTATGGATTGGTTTTCAAATTTGCAATGCGGAGTGGATTTATTTTGAATTTTTTCCGGTTTAAGAAAAGAAACGGCCTTGAATCTGCGGATAGAGAGCCTCAACCGATAAATCGATACGATAACGTCGGGTCTGCTCAGGACAATTACCAGTCGATATTGAATAACGTCCGCGACAATTTATTGCGCCAGATTATTATTTCAGGGATCGTCGCAAAAATTTCGGAGAAAACCCGTGAAAGTTTCAAAGAAATCACGCTTTCCAATGAAGACCTGAATTTGGCGATAAAAGAACTGGAACAGGCTGGTGGAAATATTTCCGACTCAAGCCTGAGGGTGAATTCAATCCTGGAAGATGCTGTGAACGTGTTTGTCGCTTTATATGGATTGTTAGACGAGCAAAAAAATTCCATACAATCCAGCTTTCAGGAATTGGAAAAAATCAAGGAAAGTTTTTCCTTTTTGGAAAATTCCGTAAAAAATATCACCAAGGTGACTTCCCTTATCAAAGAAATCAATACTAAGACCAATCTCTTGTCGTTGAATGCAAGTATCGAAGCAGCCAGAGCAGGTGATGCTGGCAGGGGATTTTCTGTTGTTGCTGACGAGGTCGGCCAGTTGTCTCAGAAGACAATGTCTGCAACAAAAGAAATTTCTTTATGGATACAGAAACTTCAGGAGTCATTAAATGATTTAAAGGGCAATAATTCCAATCTGGAGAAATCGTTCTCGGCAGTGGTCGATAAGAATGAGGTGATTAGTAGCAAGGCTTCCAATTCTAAGGAAGAGTTGCACAACGCTCAGGAATGTATGCGGGAAATTGCGGCCTCTCTGGAACAGCAAAGTGCGACTTTCTCAAATATTTCTCACACTTCGGAGGCATTACGGGAAAATTTTCTGACATCTTTTCACTCTATCGAGAATCTTAACGAAAATCTGTTGAAGCTGTCCAAATAGAATTGCTGGATTGCAGTTATGATTTTCCCGCAAGTCCTGGCATTCCATGAATGAAAAGGACAAGGCTGGAATATGAGTTTTTTCAGGATTATGTCTCCCTCCCATCAAGAATGTCCAAAAAGTAGCCGCTGGATATTTTATTTTAAAAAAAGCCTCCAGAATAACCGAAAATAAAATGAGGCAACTATGATTTTTCGATCCATCGCATATTTTCTATTGTTATTGGTATTTTGCGAAGGGATTGCCGTGTCTGCCGTAGCCTGGTCATTCTATGAATCTTCTAGATTGTCGCTAAATGTAATTAAATATACTTCGGACAACAAGGCACGAGATACTCTGTTTGCATTGGCAAAAGCCGCTGAAACAAAAATGACTCCTGATGGGTTGACGGAAATTTCAACGGATTTTTTCAGGATAAAAAAACAGGCAGAAAAAGATTTTGATAAATTCGGTGTTCGGGAAATTTTCATTCTTTCGGATACAGGGAAAGTTATAGCGCATTCGGACAAAGAAGAAATTTCCGTTCCGATGAAAACCAGGCCGATTCTTGAAAAATACAATAAGCCGTTTTTTATGCGTGCTCTCCGAATGAGGAAGGGGCAATTTCCCATCCCGCAAGATTACGGTGAAACTTATAAAGGGGACGGATCCAGATTCAGCGAGATTTTGATGAAATTGTTTCCGGACATCAAGGTACAGACCGTTGTGGTATCCAGCCCTGTATACCATGTAAAAAAACTGGAGACAGTTGCATCTATCCATCTAATCTATGATCGCGGGAATTTTCACTTTTTTCTCGGAAAGCAAAGAGAGCTTTTGTATTGGATGCTGATTAATTATTCTTCTATCGCTCTCGGTTCCTGTTTTTTTCTCGGCCTGATTTTCATTCTATTTTCCTTCTTCAACAAAAAACAGGGTGTATTTGAAACAAAGAAGACAGTCCACCACGGAAGTTCGGCGCCTCCTCCGGTTTTGAAAAAGATGCAGCTTCAAATAAAAGAGGAACCGAAGATTGAAAGGAAACCGGAAATTAAAAAGGTTGAAAATCCTCCAGCTCCGATAGTTCAGTTAAAAGAGAGCCGAATTGAAAAAGTTCCCGAACCTAAAATCAAATCAATCGAAACCTTGCCCCAGGTTGTCCTGGACGCTATTTATCTGGATTAATGCTTAATCTTCGAACCAAAGAAATTTCCGGAAAAGAAAAAATCTTTCAAATCGATTTGAAGGGGATACTGGATTCCACAACATCAGATAGTTTTATTTCCTTTGTGCATGAAAAAATTCATTCCGGTATTAAAAGGTTTATCGTAGATTGCAAATCTTTGTCGTATATCACTTCTTCCGGTATATCCACTTTAATCAGATTAAACAACGAGCTTGTTGATAAAAAGACGGCTTTGGTTTACAGTCATCTGAACTCAGAGGTGAAGTCGTTATTTTCACTATTCGGCTTTAATAAAAAATTTCTCGTTGCTGATGACAATATTTCGGCTGAAAAGATATTGCAAAACTTGTTTCTCCCGAAATCGGACCCTAAAGAAGAGTCCGAAGTTGAGTTTGGAAAATATAAAAATGTCGAGTTCTCATTTAATAATCCTATTCGCGGGAATGAAGAGAATCACGCAAATGAGCCCAAATCGCAGGATGCAAAGGAAGAACCGGAATCAGCGCCCGTGCCTTCTGTCGATATAAAAACCAATCCGACTGACTGGGTTCGGACAGCGGCTCATTCCAATGAAAGAGATATAACCTCTTCGCTTCTGGAAAAAATGAAAAGCATTCAAACCGATGTCGGCAAGATTAAAACCGAGCCTATCAAAGAACCGGATAGTCTTTCGGAAAAAATTTACTTGCCGTTAGTTCTGCCAAAGTTTGAATTTCATGAATCGGTTTTTCATTGTGAGTCCTGCGGAAAAGTCATCCGCGTTGTCAAACCCGGCAAACACCAGTGTCCGTCGTGCGAATCAATTTTCACTGTCAGGCCTTCCGGGGCAGTAACTTATCTGGAAAAGCTGACCTAAGGTGCATGAAAAAAAAGAAAACAGCGCATCCAGAAGTATAGCGCTTTCATTTTACACATTTCTTTCCAGAGTGTTGGGCCTTCTTCGCGATCACTACATGGCCGTGAGTTTTGGAACTGGCTGGATTGCATCCGCATTCAGTGTCGCCTATCGCTTCCCAAACATGTTCAGAAACTTGCTTGCAGAGGGAACTCTGTCTCAATCGTTCATGCCGTTATATTCGGAAGCGGGAAAAACCGGCGAAGAAGAAGCCAAGTTGATGTCAGGGGCAGTAATCTCTTTTCTTTTTGTACTTCTTTGGGGGTTTGTCGCGGTATTCATTTTGATTGCGCCGTTTTTTCTTCCTATTCTTGTCGGAGGGTCTGCCGAATATTCTAATCTCGTGATTGAACTTTCTACGATTCTATTTTTTCTTATCATGACGGCCAGTCTATCGTCAATTTTTGTGGCCATATCCAACTCCAAGAATAAATTTTTTGTGCCATCGCTTTCGCCTATCGTACTAAACTTGAGTTATCTATTTGTTTTTATCGCAATATTTCCTTTTTTGGAAGATATTCTTTCCAAAGTAAAAATTCTCTCTTACGGTATCGTATGTGGAGGAATATTGCAGCTTGGCTTGCAGATGTACTACGTGAAAAAACTCGGTTACTTTCCAATATTAAAATGGAATATACGCCACTCGGCGATTAAAAAAGTTTTTCAATTGATGGCTCCTGCAGTCGTTGGGGGCGGGTTTTACCAGATTAGCCTCCTGGTGGATATTTTTCTTGCGAATTATATCCAGAACCAAAACCCGGGGCTTGGCGCCGTAGTCAGTCTCGATTATTCCCAAAGATTGATCCAGTTTCCGACTGGAATCATCGGTGTAGCTTTGGCTACAACTACGCTTCCCGCTTTACTGTCCTCTCTGAAAAAGAATGAATTGAAAGATGTTCCGAGAGAGCTTGAAGAGTCATTGAGCTTTTGTCTTTTTCTGACTCTTCCTTCGGCAATCGGGCTGTCGATTTTCGGTAAAACGATAATTGATTCGATATATTTCGGTGGGAAATGGGATCACGTGTCCACGGCAACGACTCTCGCGCCATTGATATTCTATTCCATAGCAGTTCCGTTTTTCAGTATGAATAAAATTCTGACTTCTTCCTATTACGCTTTTCAGGACACGAAAACTCCACTAAAGATAAATTCCATTTCGTTTACGATAAATATTTTGGTCAGTCTTCTACTGATGAATTATCTAAAGCACGCGGGCCTTGCGCTTTCTTCCGCGTTATCATCGCTCTTAACTTTCGTTCTGCTGTTCTGGAAATTGAAAGGCCACAATCTTCCAATTTCTAAAAATCATATCCTTTTGAAAATACTTAAGTTTTTAATGCCTCTTATCTGCATGTCGGTGTGGCTTTATTTTGTTCAATTTTATTTGTATGACGGAATGCTAGGGTTGCTGGAGACAGAAGGGATCTCTTATGCCAATTCTTCCAGAATTATTCTTGCGGCCGGAATTGTTCCTTCGATATTCATTTATTTTTTCTTGTCAATTGTTCTGAAACTTCCTGAAGTGGAATTGCTTACTAGCAAATTGAAGTTTTTGAAAAGATTGCGCAAGAAATGAAACTGGAAGTCATTGTAAAACCGAATTCGAAATCTCCTGGAATCGAAATTACGGAAGATTCAAAGTGGATTGTAAAAGTCCGGGAGCGCGCCATAGAAGGCCAAGCAAATGAAGCAGTGATCCAGGCTATATCCGAGAAAATAAAAGTGCCCAAGTCGAGAATCCAACTCATTCGTGGCGAGAAATCCAAACTGAAAATTTTTTCAATAGAGGAAAAATCCTGATGAGCTGGCACAAAAAGCCATTCTTTTTCACAATATTGCTTGTTTCTGCGATGATCTCATGGGGCGTTAGTTGGGCTTCCGGCAAAGTAGCTTCCTCATACACCGAACCTGAAATCATCATTTTCTGGAGATTTTTAGCAACTTTTATTTCTCTGTTTCCGGTGGTGCTGATTTTTAAGGAGTCATTTCGCCTAACGCTTCAATCTTTTGTATATGTGGCATTGGGAGCCGTGATCTATTTGATTTACAACCAGCTTTTTTTCACAGGCCTGAAAACGGGTTTTGCAGGAGCTGGTGGAGTACTTGTTACAACTCTCAACCCGATCATTACTTTTGCACTGACCCTATTGGCAAAAAAGCATAAGCTTTCATTCAGAGAGGGGGTTGGCTTGGGGTTCGGAGTTTTGGGAGGAATCGTTTTATTGGAGCTTTACAGCGGAGGGACTGAAAAGATTTTTATGGCTGGAAATTCTTACTTTTTACTGTCATCATTCGTCTGGGCGCTTCTAACGATTACCGGGCAGAAATCCAGAGAGAAAATCCACCCGATAGTTTTCAGTTTTTATGTGTATCTACTGTCTACTGTTTTTGATTTCTTTCTAGCTCTTCCATACGACATAAATAAGGCGCTCAGGTTTGATTCTATTTTCTGGTGGAATATTTTTTATCTATCCGTAATTTCAACTACATTCGGGACAACGGTCTATTTTTTTGCATCCGGCAAACTCGGCTCTCACCGAGCCAGCACATTTATATTCATAGTTCCGTTTACCGCGTTAATCAGCAGTCATTTCTTTTTGGGAGAAGCATTAAAAGTTTCTACGTTAGTTGGTGGTAGTTTGGCAATTCTAGCCGTAATTTTGATCAATTCGAAGTCTTCGGCTTCCCCAGACCCAAAATAGGGCATTTTCCATCTTTTTTCTGAATACTGCATACTCCACCTTTTAGGTTGGTTGCTTTTTATATGCCTGAAAAAAAACTTAGTATATTCGCTTGTCAAAAAATAGTTGCCTTGGAAAATGATTATAGAATCATTCCAAAATATAGTATTTTTGTCCGGAGTGCATACAAATTATGGATAAAACTCTGTTAGTCGGTATAGACGTAGGGTCAACGACCGTAAAGATAGCAATAGTCGAGCCAAAAGACACGGACAAAGTAATTTACCATCGGTATGTCCGGCATAACGCTTCACAAGCCGAGACTGTATTTGATATCCTAAGCGCCGCGCATGATCATTATCCAGACCGTGAATTCAGAATTGCGATTTGTGGGAGTGGTGGAATTGAGATCGCCAGAACTTTGGGAGTATTTTTTATCCAGGAAGTTGTTGCGAACAGTATTATCATTAAAAGAAAGCATCCGGGTGTCAGAACTGCGATTGAACTTGGCGGTCAAGATGCAAAACTAATATTTTTTACAAAAGAGGAAGCAACCGGCCAGACGATAGTTTCCGATATGCGCATGAATGGAAGTTGCGCGGGGGGAACCGGAGCATTCATAGATCAGATGGCCGATCTCTTGAAAGTATCTCCCGAGGATTTTGGAAAATTTGCTTTGAATGGTACAAGGACCTATGATATTTCCGGAAGGTGCGGGGTTTTCGCAAAAACAGATATCCAGCCATTGATGAATCAGGGAGTTTCCAGAGACGATATAGCGCTTTCTGTTTTTCATGCCATTGCAAAACAGACGATAGGCGGGCTAGCGCAGGGGATGGAGATCAAAGGCCCTGTAATCTTTGAAGGCGGGCCGCTGACGTTTAATCCCGCGTTGGTAAATGTTTTTATCGAGAGGCTTGCCCTTTCTCCTGAAATGGTCGTCATTCCCGACCATCCAGAAGTTTTGGTTGCGTACGGAGCAGCTCTTTCAACTACGGAGATGTTCGGAGAGAGAGAATCTTCGTATAAAAAAGGAAACCTGGAAAGTTTGAAAAATCCGATCCGCGCGGTTCAGCCCAAGCACGGCCAGTTGAACAATTTGTATTTTGATTCTTCGGATGATTTCGACCTGTTCAAAAAAAATTATTCTATTCCTGTGTTTCGTTCGTATGCGGACGATCTGAACGGAACTACACCTCATACTCTGGAAATATATGTTGGAATAGATGCAGGCTCAACAACGAGTAAATTTGTTTTTCTGGATAAAGAAGGAAATCTTATCGATAAATATTACCGGAACAATGACGGCGAACCGTTGGATGTTGTGAGGAGAGGTCTTCTCGACCTGAAAAAAAAGTATGAGGCGCGTGGAGTCGCTCTAAAAGTTCTTGGAGCAGGTTCAACCGGTTACGGTGAAATGCTTTTTGCAAATGCGTTCAGCGTCGATTACCATACGGTGGAAACCGTTGCCCACACGAAGGCTGCCGTGAAAGTTTGTCCGGACGTTAGTTTCATTCTGGATATTGGCGGGCAAGATATGAAGGCAATATTCGTGCATAACGGGATTCCAACTAACTTCCTTTTGAATGAGGCGTGCAGCGCCGGTTGCGGTTCTTTTCTCGAAAATTATTCCAAATCCCTGAATATTCCAGTTGCCGATATTGCGGAGCTTGCGTTCGGATCCAAAGAACCTTCAAAGCTCGGCTCAAGGTGCACTGTTTTTATGAATTCATCGATCATCACCGAGCAGAAAAACGGGAAAACCGTAAGCGATATTATGGGCGGGCTATGTAGATCGGTTGTGGAAAATGCCCTTACGAAAGTGTTGAGGATTTCCAATCTCGCCATACTCGGAGAAAACATTGTGGTTCAGGGAGGGACTTTTAAGAATGACGCAGTTCTTCGCGCGTTTCAGCAAAAAACCGGAAAGGTCGTGATTCGACCGGATCATCCAGGAGAAATGGGTGCGTTAGGCGTTGCACTTCTGACAAAAGAGAAAGTCGAGGAAGAGATTGCAAGGGATTCTGCGTTTGAATCGAAATTTATTTCTTGGGAAGAACTGGAGGGATTTGAGTATGAAAAACTTCCTGCGAGTATTTGTAAATTCTGCTCCAATAACTGCAATCGTTCCGTCGTAAAGTTTTCCAATAACGCTCATCACGTCACGGGGAACAGATGCGAGAAGGGAGAAATTATCGATGACCCGAAATCTCCCGAAGTAAAAGAGAAAATCAAAGCAATTGTTCAAAAAATGAAATCGATTCCGGATATGGTAGCGTACAGAGAAAAGCTATTATTCAGCGATTTTGAATATGTGCAGGTAGACTCGGACAAAAATCAAACCGTCGGAATTCCAAGGGTTCTTGAGTTCTACAATAGTATGCCTTTCTGGAAAACTTTTTTTCGTTCATTGGGATACAATGTCTACATTTCTACATCCACTTCTTACAAGCTTTTTGAAAGCGGGCTTGGTTCTGTTTCTTCCGATACGATTTGCCTCCCTGCAAAAGTCGTTCACGGTCATATACTCGACCTGATTGCAAACAAGGTTGACCGGATTTTTAATCCTCTAGTTCTAAAAGTGCTGAAAACAAATAAGTCTTCTGAGAATTCATGGATGTGTCCGGTCATTCAGGGATACAGCGAAATCGTAAGGATCAACGATGAGCCGGAAACCAAGCACGGAATTAAATACGATAATCCTCCTTTTCAGTGGGAAAGCGTTAAGTCTCGCGATAACCAGATTGTAAAATATGCGACTGAAAGGCTTGGAATTCAGGAGAAAATAGTTCGAAGGGCAATCGTTAACGCAGACCGCGCAACCATGATGTTCCAGAACGAGCTCGAAAACAAAAGCCGGGATGTTATCGATTCACTTACGGACCCGAATGACTTCGCAGTGATTCTTGTCGGCAGGCCATACCACGACGATCATTTTATCAATCATGACTTGTCCGGGCATTTTACTAGACTGGGAATTCCAGTTTTGGAAGTGAATGCGTTACCCGGAATCGATAAGGTCGAGTTAAAAGGAGTTAGAGTTGATACGAATAACGAATTCCATACAAGGGTATTTTCCGCGGCTCTTATGGCGCTGAAAAATCCCAAGCTGGAACTGGTTCAAATCGTGAGCTTTGGGTGCGGCCACGATGCGATTATCAGCGATGAATTGGAGAGGATGCTGAAAGAATACGGAAATAAAATGCCATTAATTCTAAAACTGGACGAAGGCGAGAACAGGGGCCCCATCGGCATCAGGGTCAAATCTTTTATCGAAACGATTCAAAATAAGAGAAAGCGACAGGCTGCAAATGCAAAATAAAATTAAAGCAAAGAAACAGCCTGTATTTACAAAAAAGGATAAGAAACGGCGAAAAATTATTATCCCGAATTTATACCCTGAGTTTTCCGAGGTCAATCAAATCATCGGCAAAAAGCTTGGCTACAATCTGGTCATCGTTCCCGCGGCAAACGAGGAAGCAGTGGAGCTTGGAAAAAAATACGTTCACAATGATATATGTTTCCCTGCTCAACTGAATACCGGCGAGATTCTCCTCGCTCTAAAAAATAGTCAGGAAGACCGAGACAAACTGGCTGTCGCATTATCGAAAAAATGCAATGCGTGCAGGGCATTACAGTATTTTGTGTTGGTAAGGAAGGCGTTAGACGAAAGCGGGTTTGAAGATATTCCGATTGCGACGAATGGAACCGACCTGGAGGGGGTGCATCCCGGTTTTAAACTGGGCATTAGGTATAATATTTATGCACTTCAAGGAATGTTGTACCTTGATACGTTATACGACATGCGTCAGAGAATCATTCCATACGAATTAAACAAGGGTGATACCGAGGAAGTATTTAGGAAATACCTGAGAAAAGGGCTGGATGCATTTGTGGGCGGCTTGTCGCCAATGCTGAAAGTATTGAAAGAAGCTGTTGCAGCATTTAACAAAATTCCTCACGATAAAGACCATAAAAAACCCGTAGTGGGAATTGTTGGGGAAATTCTTGTGAATTACCATCCGACTGCAAATTATAATCTCGTGAATTATCTTCTGGAAAATGGAATGGAGCCATGGCTTCCTCCCATCTTGGATTTTTTCAGGCAGGAGGTTGTAAATATGGACGAGGCTGCGAAGCATAAGTTCAGTTCTTATCCGTTAGTCGACAGAGTCTCTTCTTATTTGCTTGGAGCGCTTTTTAATTATTATATTCGCAAAGTCGAAAAAATCAGAAAGGATTTTATTTATTTCAGTCCGAAGCCCGACATTCACGAGCTAAGCCACAATGTCGAAGGCATCATGGAGCAGGCTTTTAACTCCGGCGAAGG
Organism: uncultured Leptospiraceae bacterium; assembly: GCA_964436695.1. Taxonomy (GTDB): domain Bacteria; phylum Spirochaetota; class Leptospiria; order Leptospirales; family Leptospiraceae; genus JABWCC01. Next base: position 19,513 of record CAYTEA010000031.1, on the reverse strand, counting down.
ATGGCTCTTGCCCGGAGAAATAGTTGCAATGATCAAGAAAGGCGTAAAATCTTTCGTAATCGTTCAGCCGTTTGGGTGCTTGCCGAATCACATCTCCGGCAGGGGAATGATCAAGGCAATTAAAGAGAAATTTCAAAATATTCAAATACTTTCTCTTGACTATGATCCGGATATCAGCATAGGAAACATAGAGAACAGGCTTCAAATGCTTATCATGACTGCAAGAGAGCTGGTCAAAGAGTCCTGACTTTGATTGAGATTGATACCGCACGAGAAATAATAAATTCCCATTCATTTCAACTAGGCACGGAGGTAGTTTGCATAAGCGAAGCATCCGGCAGGGTTCTTGCCGAAGAGTGTTTTTCTGACAGGGATTACCCGCCATTTCATCGCGCAACTATGGATGGATTTGCAGTTTCGTCGCGACATTATTCCAGAAGAAAAGATTTCAGGATCGTCGGGACTATTCAAGCTGGTGCGTTAGGCGACATGGATTTTCCCGATTCCGAAAGCGTTAAGATAATGACCGGAGCGAGAGTTCCGGATAATTTTGACCTGGTCATTCGGGTCGAGGACAGCATTGTCCAGGGAGAAAGAGTTGCTTTTGAAGTGGATCCGGTAAAGCCTTATATGAATATCGCGCTGAAAGGCGAAGACATAAAAAAGAACTCTCCAATTTTGCAGTCCGGCTCTATGCTAAACCCTCTGGCAATATCTCTTCTGGCGAGTATCGGAAAAGAGGCTGTCAAGGTGTTTCAGCCTCCGAAAGTGTCGATCCTTTCCACAGGGAACGAGATCATTCCGTTAACAAAAGAACCGATGCCGGAGCAGATACGCGACTCGAATTCTTATACGTTAGTCGAATTCCTAAAAAGATATCATATCAATCCAGTCCAGAGGGAAATTCTTCCTGATGTTCCCGAAAAGATTTCCGATGGCATTGAGCGGTCTTTGGATTCGGAGGTTGTAATTATTTCCGGTGGCGTTTCGATGGGCGAGTTTGATTTTGTACCGAAAATTTTATCCGAGAAAAAAGTGAAAAATCTGTTTCACAAGGTTGAAATCAAGCCTGGAAAGCCATTCTGGTTTGGAGTCGGCCCGAAAGGAACCGCGGTTTTTGCATTACCCGGAAATCCATTTGCGGTTCAGGTTGCATTCAAAGTTTTTATTGAACCATTTCTCCGGAAAATTTTCCACCTACCTGAAATAAAGCCCCTTAAGATTCCTTTAATGGGAAGTCGAAGCAAGAAGCATAATTTGCCCGAATATTTCCCTGCAAAAATCGATTCTTCCGGAGAATTTACCGGGATTTTGGCAGTTGAATTTAACGGGAGCGGGGATATTACCGCAGCATCAAAATCCGACGGAATTGCTTTACACCGTAAAGAAAAACAAGCGTTATGCGACGGAGATATAATCCAGTTTTATTCCTGGACGGCGTAGTGATAAAAACTTTTCTGTTCTAGGTTTCTTCTTATGCGCAAGATTTCATACACGCAATAAAAAAGGAATCGATCATCTGATCAACTACTAGTGGAGACAATTTTTTAGAAAAATCAAATGTCTATCGAGTTCATTTTCCTGTTGAGCCGAATCTGTTTTTACGCTGTTCGTCCGGGACGGTTCGAAACAAGAGGTCGGTATGTCGGATGACGCATATCTTTGTTTGATTTTCATTCAGAGTGCCGGGGAATTTTTAAGATTTTTCCAAACGATACAAGCCGGTAAACTTTCCGAAATGAACAAAAACGGTCGCTACTTCCAATTCAGTCGGTCAAGTTACTTTAAACAGAGAAACAGTCGGACTCGGGAGTAAAAGAATTACCAGCGGAATAAAAGTTCCGAAATTATCCATCGAGACGGATCAGTAGCAGCCTCTAGGGGCAAATACTGGACTTTTTTTCCCAGAAACCGGAAAAAACGGGAAAAAAATAATTTGACAAGGTAGTTTTAGATACGGGATACTACCAAGAGTTAAATTTTTTAGTGAGGATTCTATACGGTAACCCTATGAAAATAGAAAAAAATGCAAAATTCCTTCTATCTATCGGTGTTGTAGCTTTATTAGCATTGTTAGCAAACTGCGCTGAGACGATCGATGTTGAATATCCAGTATTCCCAAAGTCAAAAGAGGGAAGACAATTACAAAAGTTTGTTGGAGTTAACAGACAAGTCGGTCTGGTAGTTCAAAAACCTGAAAAAGGCCTTTGGCACCAGATTTTTGGAGAGTCCAGTTTTGTTGACCAAATGCCTAGCAAAGTATTCGAAGCATTCGACAAAGAAGGATATTACAAACTTATCGATGTAAGCAAGCGTGCTGACATTGCAAATGAGCAAATGTTTACTCTAACCGGTTTAACAAAAGGACAAGCAAAGCTCGGAAAAATGCTTAATGCTGAAATGTTCCTTTTTATCGGCTACCAAAAACCTTATACAAGTTGTGGAGAAGAAACCAAATTTGATGCTGCTGCTGCTGCATTAAAAGCGGTAAGTATCGCAACCGGCGGACAGAACAATGAGGCAGTTTCTAAACCAACAGGATACAGAGCAGTTTTGATTCCTTTGGATGCAACTCTTATCAATGTTGAATCCGGCGCTACAATGAAAGCTGTCGTATCAAAACCTTTCAAACACTTCAGCTCTATCGGAGACACAAGCTGCCCTGGAGTTCTTGAATCGTTTGGTGAGGCATTAGACGACGCATCTGCTCAAATCAAAGAAAGGCTTTCTCCAAAAGTTAAAACAGCACAGATCAAAATTTTCGTGAAAGACGAAAATCCTGATGTTGCTGAACTTTTGAAAGAGGGATATGAAGAAGCATCCGGCGAAACTCCAAGCATGAAAAAAGCGTTTGAGCAGTGGAAAAAAGCTGATCAAAAAGCTGCTGGAAAAAGCCCTGGAGCGCTTAGCAACATGGCAGCATACTACTTCTCAATTGGCGATTACGAAAATGCTATTAAGAATTTCGAAAAAGCTATGAATGTAAAAGGTGGCGACAAAAACTACTTTAGAGAAATGAGAAAAAGAGTAGAAGCAACTGCTGCAGTTGATCAAGGCGGCGACAAATAATTTTATTTTTCACTTTTGTTAAGAGTAAAACCGGAAGAATTTCTTCCGGTTTTTTTTTCGCGTTTAATATAGCGCTAATTTCATTTGCAATAAATTGCAAAAAATCAACTCCCTCTGAAAAAGAATGCGTAGATGTTCACATGCACAATGTAAATGTGATCGCAACTGACTCAAGTATCCCCGAAGAAGAAAAAGCTATGATACTTCGCTCAATTCTCAATCCTAAATTGACAAGTGCAACTGTTGCTTCCTGTATGCAAAACAAAACCCGTAAGCAGATTGAATGTGAAATGGCAGCAAAAAGTTTTCTGGAATTAAGAGAATGCGGGAAGAAGGTAGAGGGGAAGTAAGGATTCGATGAGGAAATCTTCATCAATAGATGAAATGAATTTTGTTTAAGACGCTATTGCCCACCCTTGCATTCCATACAAAAGCCGGATATCGCTAGAAAAAAATCATTTTGATTTTTCATTTCTCCGGTCACAAGGTTTTCTAATATTTCAATCCTGAAAAATATTTTGAAGAGAAATGCTTTTTCCGAAAATCGGAATATCATTTTCTTTTGTATAAATTTTTTCTACCGTAAACTTTCCATCCTTAGGATCAGAATAAGTTTCCACTTCTTTCTTTTCTACATTTACTATCCAGTAATTCTTGACATTCCCTTCTGAATAAATTGGGATTTTCTGACGGTCGCTGACCAGAGATGTTACCGCAATCTCAATAACAAGAATCGCCGTGGTCGGATTCTCGTTTCTGTATTTATAAATATCCCCTTCGACAACAGAAATATCCGGTTCTGGTTCAGACCGGACAAGTGTGAGAGGTTTTTCAGAAAGGATTATTGTATTTACTGGGATTAACTTTCGAATTTCTTCATATAAAAAATTCGAATAAAAATTATGATCGGCGCCTTTCGTCATTTTTTTTACGATCACTCCTTCAATGAGCTCAGTTTTGACATATTCTTCATAATTCGTCTGGAGTAACTGATGATAGGCTTTAACTGAAATTGGAACAAACATTTTTCTTGTTTCAGGATTTTCTAGGACTGAAGTTGTCATAGCAAAAATATAGCAGGTTGACCAATTCTGTCAAGGTGAAAACCCGGAACCGGGATTAGTTCTATCTTCAATCCAAAACTTGCATTACATGCAAGAACCGGACATTGCTTGAAAATAACGATATTATTTTTCCCTGATCCCTAGGCTTCGATCTAAAAAAAATACCACATTTGTGGTATTGACAAAATTTTCAAAAATTCAGCGCTTTGGTCAAAATGCACAAAAAAAATTTCCCCGAAGAAAGTAAAAAATCTTTACTCATTTTTGCGATTGTGAAAAAAAGACCAACGTGCTTAACATGAAAGTTATCAAACAATTTACTAAACGGATGTCCCCCCCCCCGACTATATAGTTGGATTTTTCAGAGTAGTGGAAACTTTTCTCAATCAATTTGTAATACCGGAGGCATGCTGAGATGAGGATATTTTGTCTTAATGGAATCGGCATTGTGGAAAATGCCATGGGCTGTTTATTATGCAATTTTCAAATCATCTTACTTATATCTTAGGTAAGAATAGAAAATCATGGATATTTTGAAATATTTAAAAAGCTGGACTTTCATTGGATTGACTATTGTTTTATTGATGATATCAGGTTATTATTTCTGTAATTTTCATTATTATAATGTTCATGCTTTTAATTTTTTTCTGGTTTTTTCACTTATCCTTATAGCGTATCTTTCACTTACAGTAGGTTTTTATCATATCCAAAAATTTTATTCTCTAGAAAAAAGCGCAGAATCCGAAAAGCTAAAAGAAACCCTCGATGTTGCCATAAAAATTTTAGGAATAGTAGGAGGATTTATTTACTTTGGCTACCAATTTTTCAGTGGAATTTCGACAACTGGAATGAGCGTCAAACTGGATTGCAGGTTTAACGAAAAAAATTACATCCTGAATTTTAAGGCCACACTAAAGAGCCATTTGAATCTTATAAAAATTTATGATGCGCGCGCATTTCTGTATGAGCTGGATGAAAAATTCTTAAACAGGGAACTAAACGATTCGAAATCAAGTTATGATTTCCTTGAATCCGTTGATGAAAAGAAAGACAGATTTCATATTTTTGGAATTAAGAGATACAACAATAGAGGAAATTTACTAGGAAAAGATATTTTAACTGAGGGTATCGATGGTAATTTGCAAATGAATCCGGAGGATGAAATGGAAATTACCGGGATTCTCAAAAAAGAAATCAAAAATAAAAATGTCTATATAGTTCGCTTCCTTTTACTCGGAAAAACTGCATTTAACAACGGACCAGAACAATGGAGTTCGACATGTTTATTAAAAGAGGAGAAGGAAAAGTGAAATATAAAATTCTTTCTCTCGATGGAGGGGGTTGCTGGTGCATTTTACAAGTTGCAGCTCTTGAGAGTATTTATGGAGATATTGAGGGTCATCAATTATTAAACCATTTTAATCTTGTTGTTGCAAATTCCGGAGGAAGTCTGGTAGCAGCCTGCCTCTTTAATAACCTGAAACTATCTGAAATCAGAAACCTCATTGGAAATCAAGAGACTAGAAAGTCCATCTTCAAAAAAATAATGTTCAATCCTCTCGGCTTTTCAGGTCTTGTACCAAAATACAATACGGCAGAAAAATACAATGCATTGAAGTCGATTTTAATAACTACCGGAAAAAAAATTGGAAATTTAAATCTGAATAATTTGAAAGATACATTTTCCGGCAAATTGAAATGCCCTGATCTTCTCATCATTGGTTTTGATTATGACAGGGAAAGGTCTGTTTTTTTTAGGTCAAATACAAACAGCAAAACCGGAAGTTTATTCAATCCGAAAAAACCACCCACTATAACAGAAGCAATTCATGCATCCAGCACGGCTCCGATTAGTTATTTCGATGAACCGGCAGTCTTTGAGTCAGCTGATTATTCAGGAAACCGGTTTTGGGATGGTGCAGTTGCAGGGTATAATAATCCATTGATGGCGGGTATTACCGAAGCTGTGGGTAATGGAGTAAAACCGAATAATATTTTTGCACTGAGCATTGGAACAGGCAATACCTGTTTGCCATCTGCAGGTAATGGTGATCCGGATGTGATGGTTGAAAAATTAGATGGGGGATTTATTGGCAAAAACAATATAAAAAAAATGGCAAAAAGTATTACTTATGATCCACCTGATGCGGCAACATTTATTGCACATGTAATGACCGGAGGAAAGTTACCGGATAAGAAGAATCCGAATGTCACAAAATCAAATATTGTCCGGATGAATGCTTTGATCCGTCCGTTTTCAGAAAGTGGATCTTGGCAACCACCAACAGGTTTAAATGCAAATGAGTTTAAAAAGTTAGTGAAACTTGAACTCGATGCAGTTGAAAAAGAGGATTTTGATATGGTGTTGACCCTTGGCAATTTGTGGATTAATAAAGATTTGGAAATCAATCAGCCTATTCGTATGAATTCGAAATTAGAATGTGAAATTGGATTTGATCGATTTTCTGAAGCAAAGCAGAAAGCGCAGGAGTTGTTTAGAACGGGGGGAGGTAGTTAAAATGAAAGAATTCTTTTTTAAATGTCAGTTATTATTCATTTTCGTTCTTTTTCCCATTATTAACTGTTCCCAGATGACTCAATCGGATCGCGACAAATGTAGAAATGGAGTGGAGCCACAAGATAATCAAATCATTCCAAAACCACAAGGCACCAAAGCGGGAGACGTTTCCTTTTTTTGTCAGTTTCTTCCGCTCATTCAAATTTTTCCGGTAAGTTCTCCATCTGATAAAAAATTTACAAAGCAAGAAATGGATTTATTGTTAGCAGCCTGCGTTACAGCTACAAAGAGACTGAGGCATTGTGATAGGAAATCGGATTTACCAAATCTGGATTTGACAAGAGCAGATGAGTAAAAGAGGAGAATAAAAATGGAAAAGGGTATGAAAAAAATAAATTTTTTGTTAACTATAAATTCATTCTTGGTACTATTATTTGTTGGATTAATCGTGAATTGTGCATCCATGCAAAGATCGTTGAATGAAAGAGTAACTTTAGTTAGTAAAATGACAAATTTATCGGGAGAAATTGCTCGAACTGTCTTTATAAATAACAGAAAGATATTTGCCACTTATAGTGAAGGAGATAATAAAATCATACTATGGAATGCAGAAAATGGAACTATTGTAAGAACCATAAACCCGGGTACAAAATTCTTTGATATAAGCCCTGATGGAAAGATCCTCGCTGTAGTTTGGGCAGCCTTAGATGGCTATGGTCGCACAGAAACACAAGCCTGGGGTGCAACCTTTGTCTCAGAATCGGAAGCAATTAATTCAAGACTCGCTATTGCATTTTTTGATTTGGAATCTGGCGGGAAATTGAATGAATTGTCACTAGGCTCACTAGGAGGAATTTTTTCTGATATAGGCTCAAATGCGCAGCACATGTACAAATATATGGATATTCCCCGGTTCATCAACAATAAGGAAATCTTAGTGAGGAATGGTGATCAGGGAGCAATAGTCTCTATTTCAGATTCAAAGGGATATTGGGACAAAAAAGCGGGATACTATAAATTTTTATATTTTTCAAAGGAACAGGATCGCTTTCCTTCAACCCGTGTCCATATACGTAATTCAGATGTTACAGCTGTTGTGAGTGATTTTCGCGATTCTTCATTCGGTGGACTTCAATTTTTCACTCCATACAAAGGATTGGGTTACGAAAGGACAGAAATCATTCGAGTGCGGATGCGCGAAGGGATCATTGATTGTGACCAAGTCCGCAAAGGTCATATATGTGTAATTGCAAGCGGAAAAGACAATCTTGAGCGACGGAATAACTATGTTCCGCAAGTGGTTGACGAGAATACTGCTTTGCAAGTGTATTCAGTCGACATAGAAACTGGTAAAGCAGAAGTGTTAGCCCCCATTACCGGAAATGACGTTTTGCTCACGGTAGACAATAATAAAAAGATTTACACTTACAATTTTTTAAAAAATTCAATCCAGATTACTTCGCAATTATCAAAGGAAAGTGCAACATTTTTCAAATTCTCTAAAAACGTGAGACCGCTTGGCTGTAATGCTGTATTGATGTACTGTGTTTTTGAACCTTTTGATGGTTCTGGAATTCGTACTTTCAATTTGTCAGAAAAAAAAGAAACAGCTATGTCGATCAAGGCAGCTATAAAAACTGATGTTCATATCAGAGGAAATATATTAATAGTAAAGCAAGGAGTAAGGCAAACTAACATTAACTTGGCCTCTTTGGAGACATCCATTACCATCCCGGAAACTAGGTCTAAAGCGGCTTTTGGGGAAGTCTCTTTCCAATTCCATGATATTTATCATGAATTGGATAAGTATCCAACACAAAAGGATAGCGGTGATTGGTGCAAGATAATAATTTCTGAGGCAAGAACTGGTAAAGAGTTGGCGGTTCACTTCGATAAAACTTGTAAGGTTGATGCACTGACGCCTCCAAAAAAGGCCTTCCGGAAATCAGGGAGTACCCATTATTTAGTAGTAAACCAAGGCGTTGGTGTATATGGCAAGAATTTTAGCACTGGACAAAGAACATTCTGGGCCAGTATTACAGGTATTTGTGAAAACTGTATTTTCCAATCGGATTCGGATGCTTTTCTGTTTATAGGCGATGACTTTAATAATATTCATATCATTGATTGGAAGACGCAAAAATTTTTACGCACACTGAAAGGTTTGACATCACGTCCAGTTTCAGTAAATTCCAATATTGAGGGTTCATTGGTAATTGCTGCCGGAGAGGATGGAGTTGTTTCGATTTGGGACATTCAGGGAAATCACATCGCATACCTAATTCTTACCGAGAAGACAAATCAGGTTATCTTTTTAGATAAGGAGTCATATTATATGTACCCCTTCGGTAAAATTACTGAAGAGCCGCCTTTTTATTTTTCATTGGGATTGAATAATTATAGCTTTGACCAATTCGATCTACATTTTAACCGACCAGATAAAATATTTGGAAACTTGGCAAAACTTGGTATGGGAAAGTTTCAAGAAAAAGCCAATTTCTGGAAACAGGCAATTGAACAAAGACAGAAAAAAAATGGAGTGGATACAACAAGGGAAAGTAATAGAGTCACAAGTGATCAAATAGTAATTAAAATGACAGTGGAAGATAAAGGAGAAAGTTCTGGAAATAGCAGGATAAGGGTCAAAATGAATTCAGATTCATCCATCATTGGTTATAAGATATTTACCAACGGTGTGCCACAATATGGAGAATATGTTCAGAGATTTTCACCTGACGGTAAAGAGATCAACTCCAGAGAAGTCACCATCTCTGAAACCATCCAACTCTCCCAAGGGGAAAACAAAATCGAGGTATCTGCATTCACTGAAGACGGTGTCGAATCCCCACGAGAAAGCTTCACAGTCAGGTATAATCCTCCCACCCCATACAAACCCGAACTTTACTTCGTGGGTATCGGGATCGATAATTATAATGCATCTGTAAATGGGGGATTGGATGCTCTGAAATATGCTGTGAAAGACTCCATGGAACTGGAAGATACTTTCAAGAAGTCAGGCAAAAACTTCGCCAAAGTTCATACCAAGGTTCTTGCCAATGCTGAGGTCACAAGGGACAGTATTGGCAAGCTAAAAGAATTTCTGTCCAAGTCCAGAGTGGATGACCATGTAATCCTGTTTCTTTCCGGTCATGGAATCAGGAAGGACACCAAAGTGGGTGATCTCATCACTGCATTCGGAACTAACGTCCCACCTCAATACAAGCTTCGTAACAAAAGCGATGTGGACGATGTGTATTACTATATGACTTCGGATTCTCATGTGGACAAACCCTGGGAGAAAGGAGTCCCCCTCGATGCGATACGCGAAATCGTAAACGGGATTCCTTCCCGTCAGAAGATCATGCTCGTGGATACCTGCCAGTCGGGTGAGAAACTCGATCTCGATGATGCGACAGTCGCAAGCCTCACTAAAAATGTGGAGATCAGAAAGACCCGTGGTAAGACCGCGCAGACCAGAGGCGTGAAACTTGTCACTACTCCGGGCGCCCAGCAAAAACCTGAAGAAGTGGAAAAGAAAATTGTTCAGACGATTGCAAAGACAAATGCACTTAAAGAAATGTCGGAACTATTCCCCGAGCTTCGCCGTGGAACCGGAACCATAGAAATCTCAGCCGCAACCGGCGCGCAATCTGCACTTGAGTCGAGTGAATGGAAAAACGGAGCATTCACCTTTGTCATCAAGGAAGCAATACTGAAAGGCAAAGCGAAAGATGCAAAAGGCAACATTACTGCAAGAAGTTTGCGGAAGTATGTACTGGAAGAAGTAGAGCGCCTAACGGATGGACAGCAGACTCCGATGGTGGCGAGAGATATTGCAGGCAGGGATTTTGTTATTTTCTCAAAATAATCCAGCCTCTCCGTTTCAGAGAGCGTAGCGATTTTGAGGGGCTGTGGTTATTTTCGGGAAGTAGGGTTTACCTAACCCTAATCAGTTTTGATTGTTGAATTCTACTGTATAATCCCTTCCCTTCGACAGGGAAGGGATAACTCGAGAGGATCTAACTCTATAGAGATACAAGGGTTAGGTAGAAAAATTTCCACTTGACATATTGCCATACATATGTTATGTTGTTTTCAGGGAGGACTATTATGGGAAAGATCATGCAAAAAGCAGTCTTAGAAAATGCTTACGACCTGGGAGCAGAAAAAGAGGGTTTTATCGGTAAAGAAAAAATCCGAAAACTCGAAGTGAATTTCATCGTAGATACGGGAGCGGCAATGATATGTCTTCCACCTTCATTCATTCAATCTCTTGGTCTTCGACCGGATCATAAGAGAATGGTCAATACAGCAAACGGGAAGGTCGAGAGAACCGTGTACAGCCCTGTTAAGGTTCATATATTTGACCGGACTTCGAATATCGACGTAATGGATGTACCGGAAGGAACTCCTCCTCTTTTGGGTTATCTGGCTCTCGAATCTTTAGATTTGTATCCCAATCCGGTTAAGCAAATTCTGGAAGGAAATCCGGAGCTTGGTGGCAAAATGGTGATGGATATGTTTACAATCGAATAGATTTTATGAGTTTGACACAGGTTTAGTCTCTACATAAAAAGTGTAATTATGAAAAAATTATCACAAAAAATACTAATTGGAACATTTTCTTTCTTTTTCATTCTGGAATGCGCTTCAGTGGAAAAGAAAGGAAAGAAGGGCGAAGACTGGGTGGAAGCGCTCGGAACAGGAACTACTCGCGCAGAAGCCGAGGTTGATGCAAGGATCGCGATGATAGAAAATGCGTTAGGCTCATACATGGAAAGCTCAAGCGCGGCAATGAATGGCGAATTTCAATATAAATTTATTTCTTCTTCCTCCAAAGGGTTTGTTCAAAAATTTACAGTCATTACTGAAGAAAAACTTCCAAGTGGAGGTTTTCATCTCCGCGCTAAAGGACTAGTGAATTTTACTGCGTTAGGCGATGCTCTTGAGAACAGAAAACGTGAAATTGGCAATCCGCGGATGATGGTTGTGTTTAACGAGGTTCAATTCGGAAAACCTGTTCTACGTTCCAATATCAAAAGTGAAAATGAGTTGACAAGTACAATGATCAAAGAAGGGTTTCAATTTGTAGATCAGGAAGCTCTGAAAAATGCTTCAGGGAAACTCAATCTTTCCAATAACACATCTCTCGTAAAAACTGCGGGAGAACTTCAGGCAGAAATCTTGATCGTAGGCGAGTCCAAAATATCCAGTCAACCGATTCCAAGAGATGCCCACTACAAAAATTATATTTCTGATCTCAATTTCAAGATCATATCAGTCGGAACTGCAGAAGTCCTGGCAAGTATAACAGATTCCGATTCTGCACCGAGCATGACTGATGACGAGGGTATTTCCAGTTCATTAAAAAGTGTTGCAAAAAAAATAATTCCTCAAATAAAAACTCAAATTTCAAAAAGATGGCAGGCTGGCAGTACCACACGAATAGTATTTTCCGGCATAAATTCAGGTGATTTCCTTTCAAGCGGAATTACGTCTATGCTGAAAAGCATTCGAGGCGTAAATTCTGCCGATGAAAGAGATTCTTCAGGAAACAAACAAACCGTTGAAGTAAAATGCTTTTGTTCCACATTCGATCTAATGCGTTCAATCACAAATAAGGCAGTTGATCTGAATTTTGAACTGAAAATCGGCGATGTCAAACCAAGCTTAGCAAATATAACAGTCAAAAAAAGGTTTTAATGATCATGATAAAATTTCAATCTCAAATTAGAAAAGTAACGTTACTCAGTATCACAATCTTCTTCATCTTTTCCTGTTCATCCGGCGATATTAAAGAAGGAAATAAGCAGGAACTGACAGTGTCGGGTGACGCAGATTTCATCCAGAATTTTAGAGTGATGATCTTGCCTCCCACAAAAAGTTCCGGAAAAGGAAAAAAAGGAATTGTGATTTCCGAACCAAAGTATGACGGCTTTGTTGCAGAGCTTACATCTGCTCTTGTAAATTCCGGTAAGGCAGTTGTTGTTGACCGAGAAAAAACAGCCGCGGCGTTGAATGAAATTTCTTTCGGAAAGACCGGACTCGTGGACAGTTCAACCGCATTGAATCTGGGAAAAATCACTGGAGCTCAAAAATTTGTGTCTCCTGTAGTTTCCGGAAATGTTTTTACACTTTCCATGACAGACATCGAAACCACAAAAGTTGAATACAGTAAATCTGTTTCTTTGGATCAATATTCTTCTCTTCTTTCGGATTTTCCTAAATTTCTGGATCATAAATTGCTATTAACAAACATGAGTAAACTGAAAAGCAAAGACTCATCTCTAAAAGTGACTTTGAAATCTTCCAAGAAAAAATATTTGAAAAATGAACCGATCTCTTTTGAAGTGTCTGTGTCGGATGACGCATTCCTTTATCTGATCCTGATTCAAAACGATGGGGAAATTTTTACTATTTTCCCGAATGACGATCAGCCGGATAATTTTTTGTTATCGGGTAAAATTGTCACAATTCCAAACTCTAAGTCCGGATTTGTATTCACAGCAGGAGAACCTTTCGGAACCGATGTGATCAAAGCAATTGCTTCCAAAGAAAAAATGAATTTGTTTCAGCCTAAAAAAGTCGAAGGAACCCCCTTTGGTCAGGTTACCGGAAGTAAGGACATTGTGACTAGAGGAATCAAAAGGGTTACAACCGGGATTAAAAGTTCTGACTGGAATAGTATGGAAATATCCATCCAGACTGCTCCATAGAAAGCCTAAAAAAATTTATTTTAGAATAGCAAAAAATATATCCGAAATTTTATTCATATTTAATTTAAATGAGTCAGGGAACAATGGAGACAATTATGGACCAGCGATTAAAAGAACTTAATGCAAGCGATGTCATGACGGAAACTGTTTTTACTGCAAATCTCGACCATACCTGGAAAGACGTTGCCCGCAAAATGAGCGCGAAAAACATTCATCACTTGGTGATTCTGGATGAAAATAATCATCCTGTGAATGTGCTTTCGACATCTGATTTTCTTGGATTTGCTTTGAATAAAGATTTGAAAACACTATCCAAAAGGCTACGTGAAACAATTTCCAGCAAACGACTAATCACAATTTTGTCCGATGCAAATGCTTATGATGCAGCGAATCTAATGAATGATCACCACGTTGAATCGGTCGTAGTCGTAAATGAAACGGGCCAGCTAAAGGGAATCGTTACTCCGAAAGACGTGATGAACGAAATTCTGTTTGAAGACGAGTCTTCGTTCGATTAATAACTGACGCGCCTACAAAAAGTGTTATCCTGAAAATTTTTCTCCAAAGCTTTCCACCGGAAATCTTTGGAGTCGCTCTGCCTTGCTTCGAATCCGGATTTTTAATTTTGTGAAATCTGTTTTTTGAATTTGATATGTCTGCCCCCGACTGGATTCGCCGTTCCCCATCTCTTGCATTCGGAAAGGTTGGGTTCGCATTTACTCTTTTATACTGAAAGACGATCCAAGGAAAATCGGAAACCGAGTATCTTTTATGTACGTAATTATGATTTTTTTCTTTACGATGAATTTACTGGTTTTAAAAATAAGCAAGAAATTTGAAATTTATATTTCTGTAAACATGGTCAAGAAACCTCTTGACAAATCTGAAAAAAGGGGTAAATTGAATTTATGAAAGCTACACTGAAAAGACCAAAAGTTTTTACATTAGCGGAAGTTGCAGACCGACAAAAGGAATTACTCGCAAAGACTTTGGGGATATCGCCTGAAGGAGTAAACGAAGACGGTTATTTTTACAATGGCGAGGAGTCCGTAAAAGCATTGCGAAAATGGAAAGTTGAAAAAGAAAAAAAAAGTGAACTATAAAAACTATAATTGACCATCCTGTAAAAAGTATTTTTTTTGGAAAAATTGAAGTATAAAAACTCAATAAAATCCTCATTTTCTAGCGATGCAAAAAGTCCTATCAGGGGTTTTTGCAGTAGCGTCATAATTTTTTTCTGGATGCTCTCCAATATCAATTCTATTCTGACATTGACAACTTTTGCTTATTCCTTGAATCTATTGCAGAAATGACGGAGAAAGAATTTCACCGAAAATACGGAAAGTCTGGATACATAGATTTAAAATTTGGAAAAAATCGATATGAAATAGTGTTTAGGACAACCCAAAATATGATTCATTTTCTATCAGTAGAAAAGGTTTAGCACACATATATGTTTGCCCCCGACTGGATTCGCCGTTGCTCGAAAAATCATCGTGATTTTTCATCGCATTCGGCCACAAGGTTCGCTAAAATTTCCATCCTGAAAATTTTTCTCCAAAGCTTTCCACCGGAAATCTTTGGAGTCGCTCTGCCTTGCTTCGAATCCGGAATTTTAATTTTGTGAAATCTGTTTTTTGAATTTGATATATCTGCCCCCGACTGGATTCGAACCAGTGGCCCTTTGTTTAGGAAACAAATGCTCTATCCACCTGAGCTACGGGAGCAATAATTACATTGGTTTTCTTTTTTGGGCGACTAGTCTTTGGAAGTCGTTGATATTATTGATAACGATTCTGTCCGCATACAACTCTATTCTACCACTCTTTGCGAACTGGTTAATCACCTTCTGAACCTCTCCGACCGGTTGGCCACACCAGCTTGCTACATCGTCAACCGTGAGATTCAACACTACCTCTTTATATGACTGCCCGTGTTGTTCTTTTTCTGCGAGCATAACAAAAACATCAGCAACTTTTCCCTGAATATCATCCATGAGTAAAATCATTAGCCTTCTCTTGGCATCATAAATTCTAGTGGAAAAAATTGTTAAAAGTTTTAGCGCCAACTGGGGGTTTTTTGTCATTAACAATTCAAAATTTGCCCTGTTGAAATTCAGCGCACGAACCTCAGTCATCGCAGTTGCAGTAGCCGAACGAGGCTGTTCCTCCAGAATTGCCATCTCTCCAAAAATATCTCCATCCTGCAAAATATCCAGAGTTTTTATCGATGAACCAACGGTCTTGGTTATTTTGACCTTTCCTTCCTGAATCAGAAAGAAATCATTCCCCGGCTCGTATTCACAAAATATCATTTCATTGGGCTGGAAAACTTTTCCGAATTTGCCGAACATTGCTTCTAACATTAGCGCCATAATTACCTCAGGTTTTCAGCTCTTTCAATTTTTTAGTCGCCTGCGCTGTCATATCATCGTTAGGAGACATGGAAACAACTTTTCCGTAGAGCATTGCGGCCTTCGCCTTATCCGCTTGAGCTTCTGCAATTTTTGCCAGCGTAAAAATGGACTCTTTGATCATTTCTCCTCTCGGAAAATTTCTTACATAATTAGAAAGTGTGGTGAATGCGGTATCCAGTTGGTTCAGTTGGAAATAACAAACCCCAAGATGAAAATGTGCATTTTCCTGATCTCTTTTTTCTGTTGGATTTTTTGCATCAACACGAGCCGTAAGAGATTTAAAAATTTCCGCAGCCTCATTATTTTTTCCGGCTTTTGAATAAGTATGCGCTCTGTTAAAAAGGGCAGAAATAGAAAGGTCCTCATTTCCCTTTGGTTTCGGGGATTCTGCCGGAGTGTTCAAAATATGTTCTATGTCGTTTTTGGAACCGGAAGATCTTTCGGACTCGTATACCAATTCAGGCATATTAAATGGATAAGATGAACCTTTTCTTGCGAGGGCGAGTAGTTCAGTTGCTCGTCCGGCATATTTGCCGGAAGGGTAGTGCGTTAAATATCTTTCAAAAGCATAAATTGCGTGATCTACGTTATTGTTTTTATAAAAGACTTCAGCAACGTTCATAAGCTCGTAGGCGGGCATTTTTGCATCACCCTGGCCGAGGAGTTCGCGGACTTGTCTGTGGATCTGCCTTAGCTGGCTGGAAAAAACTTTCAGCATTTTTAAAATCAAATGCGTTTTATTCATTACGAAATTTTCGAATTCAGCAGGTTTAAATACCAGCACTACCGCGCTTCCGATTACTTGAGCGGTTTCTTCTCTAGGGTAGTGGCCAAGCGATGATTTCACTCCGAAAAATTCACCAATGCGCACGTCCTCTTTGATTTCCTGCTTATTGTCGACGGATGAGTAGGTGAGAATTACGCGTCCGCTTTGAAGAACATAGATATCCTCGGATTTATCTTTTTCGAAGTAAACTATCGAACCGCCTTTGTATGTTCTTATTGTTGGGCCAGCCAATTTATTTCACCTTAATTTTCTATTGTTACCGGACTGGCAAAAAAGCCAAATCCTTTTTATATCCAATTGATCTTTGCACCGATTTTAAAAGAGCAGTGGGAGAGCCGTGAATAATTTTCTCCGAGCCGTTTATCGAGATAGATTCGGTATTTGTTCCGAATTCTTCGAAAAATGGGAGTAGAGATGAGTCGCCATATACCGGTTTTCCGTCGATAATAATCAATTTTACCATGCTCAAGTCCGCTTCGCATAAATTTTCGTAAGGGTCATCTTTTTTCGATTCCAACACAATAAGGTCGGCAAATTTCCCCGTATCGATTTCTCCACATTCATTATTGATCTTAAAGGCTTTTGCAGCATTTGAGGTCACCATCTTGAAGATTTGTTTAGGATTCAAATCTTCCCCGAATTGTTTTTTATAAACTTCTCTGGCTGTTTTCATCTCTTCGAAAATGTTCAGGCCGCCTGCCATCGGAGTATCCGTTCCAAGAGATATATTCACATTCAGTTCCAGCAATTTTTTCACATTCAGTATTTTATTGAATTTGAATAGATTTGAACTAGGGCACCAGATAACGGAGGCACCTTTTTTCGCGATGATTTCCAAATCTTCATTTCGCAGTCCGAGACAGTGAACCAAAACAGAATTTTCGCCCAGGGCATTTTCTTTCTCGATAATCTTCAATGAATCCATAGATTCCGGGTCGAAACCTTCCGCGACTCCAGTGATAAATGGAAGGTTTTCCTTGCATGCATCCGAATATTCTTTTTGGAATCCTTCTCCCCAGTTCAAGCTGTAACTGCAAATGCTGTGCGATAGGTGAAATTTATCGATAATTCGAATGGGCATTTTTCCGATAAATGGCTTCTGCACAAAATGCGGGATGTGATCCATTACGGATGTTACACCGGAAATCAGATTTCTATAGCAGCCTAAAAGATAGAGTTGTTCCGAATCTAGCTGTTGCCTTTCCGTATAAACCGCGGATGATTTTAAATCATTGTCCCATGCTAGCCAATTTAAATAAGGCCGGCCAGCGCCAACTCTCGGAAGATACGAGGCAAGTAGGTGGTCATACGAGTTTATTAGTCCCGGATAGATGCTTAATCCGTGGAGGTCCAGTCGAAAAATCTTATCGGAAGAATTTCCCGATATTTCGGAGATTTTATTTTTTTGAATTCTAATGGTCTGATTTTTTCTGATGATTTTTGATCCGACTAAATCCGCGTTGCAAATTTCCCATTCGTGTAGCATTTTATATCTCAGTTTAAAAAATTTTCCGGATCAACCGGTTTGCCGTGATTGTTGATTTGAAAATAGAGTCCTCGGGCTTTGATAAGTTTTCCGATCTTTTCATTTTCTGAAACCTTCTGCCCTTCGGTAACGTATATTTCATTTAAATTTCCGTAAAGTGAATAATAGCCTTTTGAATGGGATATTATGACGTAATTTTCATAACCGTCCATGTAATCACAGGCCATTACTTTCCCCTCTCCTATGGAAAATACGGATGGATCCTTTCCGGGAGAAAATAGGATTCCTTTGAAAGGAAACTGTGGAATGTTCGAAAATCTTTTTTCTATTTTCGTTTTTTTTGTAAGTGGGATTTGGAAACGCACAGTTTCCTTTTTTTTGTCCGGGTATTTCAGTATTTCCCCAATTTTTAAATTTTCTAAAACTTTCTTCCCATTGATACTGATGATTTCGGATTCCTGAATCTTTAATTTTTTTGCAATGGAATACACAGTATCTTTTTGCGCTACTTTATAGGTTTTATAAGCTATGATCTCCGAATAGGCTTTTTCGGAGTGACATAACGCCCAAGAAAACAAAATCATATTTCGAAAAAAAGAGTACATGTATCTTTATACATTTCGGAATTTGGAAGGCCAAAATGAAATTCAGATGTTTAAAAAACCTGGGCGTTCCCCTGTCCAAGCCTTCCCGCATCGCTCCTGCAAAAAGGGAGTAACTGCATTTTTTAGGTTTCAGATCAGTTGGTTTGTTCAAAAATTATTTTTTGTAGGAACGCCCATATCTGACTCAAGTGCGCGTCAACAAAGTGGCGAGTTCACTAAAGGGTTTCGCCTATCGTAAACGGGGGGATGTGTTGAGGTGACATTCACGGTAGGCTTGGCAATTGGGAGAATTGAGTTGATGGAATCAGGTATGCTCTAGCTGTCTTTATCCGTTATCAACCTCTTTGTTCTTGGGGCATGATAACGTCCTATTGCTTGCAACTAGGGGCAAATGCAGTCTAAGCAAACATTGAAAATTATGTCTCCTAAAACCACAAGTTTTTTGAGAAAAGCGAAAGCAAAAATAATCAAAATTCTTGACGTGGAAGCGTCTAAAAATAGTATGGAATTTCCGGTCGGCGTATTCGGCTAGATTACGTAACCGGTAGAAAGCCTTTAGGAAAGTCCCTAAAACGAGAAAGTTCTCCTTGCAAGGATTTTAACGGGCGAATAGTCGATCTTTTACAACATATATAACAATATATCCCTCACCATTTTACGCCTGCAAGCGGAATACCCGCGAGCAGGCTAAATGGTGAGGGACGACATCAACCCAGCATCTCTGCCGAGGTGCTGGGAAAATAAGAAATTTTTTAAATCCAGCTCTTGAGCTAGCGTATGCAAATGCAAGGGCTGGAGTATCTTGAAAAGGATACAGTGCCCCACACCATTTTGCGCTCGCAAGCGAGCTAA
>CAYTEA010000030.1:0-30761 GCA_964436695.1 uncultured Leptospiraceae bacterium | reverse complement strand
TCCAATAAGAATTTCATGGAGGCTCACATTTCTTCCCTGATTACCAGGAAGGCCCTCTAAATAACTAACTAGTCAATGCTGATCGTTTCAGAAGACTCTGGAAATAATCTTCCCGCGAGAGGTCTTCTGTCCTTTCCAGAAAATCTTCCAAAAACTTTTCCGGGATGAGTAGGCTAGACTGGGTGCATTCTGGCGAAAGCGATTTTAGGGGTCGAAGAGCCCAGCCCTTGAGCTCCGCGCAAAGGCTGCGAGGTGAGGGATTCGCCGTATATTCTTTTTTTTCTAAGAGCACGTTCCAAATTGTCTTTACTCATACTCTTACCTGTCTTTTTTTCGGATTACTACTTCGATTCTTTCCTGCTTTGCGAATTCTTCGGGAGAAGGATTTTCTGTTTTCATTTTCCGGAATTCGGAGTAGGCTTGAATCGATATCTGCCCCTGTTGAATTCCGTATTTTTTCTCCAGAAAATCCGCGAGAAGTGAGGCTCTATGGGCGTTGAAATCCCAATTATTTGCATAACCTTTTTTTTCGATATTTTCCAGATAGGGAATCTGAACGCGAAGAATAATATCGATGTCCATATTTTTTGACATCTCGGAAAGACGCTGGAGCGCAAACTCGGAGTCTTTGTCCAATCTGAGATTTCCTTCACCGAGAGAAGATGCGAAGATCGTGACTTTGATTTCTTCGTTATTTTCCAGGCCAAATAAAACCTTACTTTCATTTCTCAATTTTTTCAGAGAAAAACCCAGTCTTTCCCAAAGCCGGAATATTTTCGACTTTGGAAGAAAAATTTCTTCTTCAGCAATATCCGATCCTCCGTCAAAAATCAATGATTCACCGATTCCTTCAAGGCCGAATCCTCCTCTAATCTGCCTTGCAACCGTTTTTAGTTTTTCCTGATCTACGGTAGATATCGAATACATCACGATGAACAGGCCAAGTAAAAGCGTAATCATATCCGCATACGTTAGTAGCCAGCGTTCACTTTTTTCAGGCTCTTCGGAAGAGCCCTTAAACCGCATTCTGGGTTTTTTACTATTCGACATTTTGTTTCAGTTCCGGGAAGGCAGAATGGAGGTATTCCCATTCCTTCTCTTTCACTTCCTTGTAGAATGACTCGAAAATATCAGAAGACACTGGAAGAACCGCATAGTATCCGTCCTCCACGCTTGCAAATAACGGATACACTCCGAGGAGCTTGGACATGAATCTGGCGGGTTTCATTATCACTGCATTTATCGGACGATGTGCGAGATCATAAAATTTACGGAGGTTGTTCAATACATATTCCAGTTGAAGCTTTCTTTCTTCTCCATGCTTCAATTCTTCATAAAGTTCTCTGTATTCTTTCGAATTGAGTTCTTTACCCTCTTCCCAATTTTTTTCCAACAACAAAAAAGCCATTTGTGTGTCCAGTTTATCGGTTAGATTGTTCAAGTCGATGAGCTGCTCCAGATTTAGCCTTGTCTGCTCTTTGATCATATTTTTTACTTTTTCAAAAGTATTTACAGCAAGGTCGAGCCATTCTTCCTTCCCGTCCAGATTATAGATTTTGTCGAAGAAATAATTTACCATTGGAGTGGTTTCCGGCTTCGTAAAATATTCGGAATAGAATTCATGAAATCGCGCAACTTGAGCTCGGACGATTTCTTTCTTCGCAGAAAAAATCATCTCCTTGCTGTATTTGAATGTCATTTTCCGACCTCGATTACATAAGATGGAAAGCCTTGCTGATCGGTCTGAAATGGAGATGCGGAATACTCATTTGGAAGATAGACGATATTGCCGGAAATTTTTACCGAAGTTCTGAAAAGAATATTCTGCTTTCC
This sequence comes from uncultured Leptospiraceae bacterium, assembly GCA_964436695.1. Lineage (GTDB taxonomy): Bacteria > Spirochaetota > Leptospiria > Leptospirales > Leptospiraceae > JABWCC01. The sequence goes on along the minus strand of CAYTEA010000030.1, from coordinate 28,928 downwards.
CGAAACCTGTGGAATAAATTTGAAACCCAGGTCGTACTTGTAGTTTCTCCCCCAGTTCTCTTTTGTGATTTCGAGCAAAGGGTGCTTGGAGGGAATAAATTTTCTTTCCTGAATCGAATAAATCGGCTTACCGGAATTGTAAATTCTTACACCTGTCGCTTTTGAATCCGGCTGGATAATTCCACCGGAAGGAAAGCTCAAAGAGAGATACGTTACGTGCGCAGTTTGTCCGCGATTTTTCAAATGAAGTTTTATCTCTGTTTCTTTTCCCTTCTCCATTGTTCCAATCGTTTCGATATTCAAAATCGAAGCCGTAGGCGTTCCCGAAATTACTGGAACCATTTCCCATCCGTTAAATACAAATTCCTGAGCATAAGATACATCAGAGGGAAAAATTTTTATGCTTTTCTCGTTCTGGTCATAAGAGAAATCTGCTCGTTTGGTTTTCTTTAAATTTTCGTGCTCTTTCAACGAACTGAGTCCGTCCAAAATTTTCTGGCTCTTGCGGATAACGTATGGAAAAGAGAATAGCCCCATTGGAGGCTCCTCGGAAAGTATTTCCAGAAAAATCGAATTGAAAGAATCGCCCGGAAGTTCCCCGACAAGAATTCTCTTTACGATAAATCCCTCACTGTCCTTTTCATTCTTGGAAGCCTTCCAGGATTTCTGTGCAGTATCATATTCGAATGGCCCAGAATTCAGGAGGCTGAAATTTTTTTTGAAATTCAGTTTCCAGATTTCACCCTCTTTTTTAAACACGCAAAGAATTTCCTCCGTTCCGTTTCTTACAAGGGCAATAGATTCAAATTCCTTATCTTCATCCAGATTCACTGACTTCGTTGAAATCACTTTCGGACTTTTCTTTTCGTTTTCGGCCAAGACACTTTTCAATATCTCGTTGTCAGAAGGCCCTAGTCTCGGTTTCGAGCAATTCAGAATGAATGAGGATAATATCAGAAAAGCCAATCCCGAAAACTGAAATTCTTTTAATTTTATTTTAACTTTAATGGTCATAGGCATTAATACAATTATAAATTCCCGTTATGTCAAACTCTCAGGTTTCAATGTGCTTGAAACGCAACTTTACACGATTTTTTACATTTTGGAATTATGTCTTTAAAAATCATCTTTTTTTAAAATTAAAGATGAAGGAAATACTAGATTTTTTTCCAGCAGATTTTCCGAAAGATTCAGAAATGCCCTGGCTTTTTTTTGCGGGAGGAGGCATGGCAAAGGTGCAATTTTGCAGAGGTCTTTCTCTTCATACGGGGGTCCCGAAGAAAAATGAAGGGCGTTACTCTTGTCCACTGCATCCAGAAAAAATACATCCCCCTCAACCCATCCGAAAATATTTCCATAGGCAAAGTAAGCAAAATTATTTTTCTTCGCAGAAAAAAGATCTTTGCCCATCGCGGAAAAATACAATTCCTTTCCTGTCATTCCCAGAATCGTAGGAATTATATCCAGCTGCGATGCGAAGTCTTCCCGAAGGGCAGGCTTGAATTTATTTTTTGCATATACAAGAAAAGGAATATTTCGATCCTCGAAATAATTCAAGCCTCTATGGTGTGTGTGATCTGCCACAAAAATAAAAACCGTGTTATCGAAATAGTCACTCTTCTTTGCTTTTTCCAGGAAGTTTCCTATCGCCCAGTCGGAATAATAAAGAGTATTCAGAAAATCTTTTTCTTTCCCGGAACCTGTGAATAGCTCAAATTTTTTGTCGGGGACTTTATATGGATAATGCGTAGAAACAGTTAGCGCTGTTGCAAAGAAAGGTTTTGTTTTGTCCCGATGAGTCAGTTTTTTATTCAGGAAATCAAAGAGGTCGGCATCGTCATACCCCCAGATACCCTTCCTGTATTCCCCGGAAGATGTCATATCATCCATGTCGTATAACGTATCAAATCCCCAGTGGGCAACCAGTGGTTTGATGTTTTCGAATGCCAATTCTCCACCGTAGAGAAAAAGTGTTTCATAGCCGCCGGACTTCAATATTGCTCCAATTCCACCTACATCGCCTAACGCATTTTGGGAATGGATTACACTGAATCCCGGCCTGTCGGGAATTCCCGTAAGCGTTGCAAAAAGGCCGTTGGAAGTGCGCCCTCCCGTTGAGAAAAAATTCCGGAAAAAAACGCCTTCTCTTATAAGTTTATTGAAATTCGGAGTAATCTCTTTTTCCTGGAACTCGGAAAGCCTGGAGTTGATAAATTTTCCTGTCCAGCTTTCCAGAATTACTAGTATTATATTGGGTGGTTCAACGCCGGACTTTTTCAGTGTTTTTCGCAATACCGGATAACGCACACTTACGAATTCGGAGCCTTCGTAGGCGATCTCGTTTCTGACAAGAATCGCGGCTTCTTCTATTTTCATCTTCTGAATATTCGGAGAGCGCTTCCATCTGAGATCTGCAAATACGGTAAAAACCCCGTTTAATGCCAGATTATTCAAGAATGAATTTTTAGAAAACACAGCATTGCCGGGACTTATCGGACTCGGCTGAAACCCTCCCCGCGCAAATATCAATAGAATCAAAATAAACAGTGCGTTATACGATACCGATATAGTAGTTTCTTTCCCGGTTGAAATCCCTCCAATCTTTACTAAACGTCCTGCATATTTTACGACATGAAAAAACACTACCGATAAAACAAGCAAAGCAGCCAGAATGAAAAAAATATCCGAACTCAGAGCAGATCTGAATATTACACCAAAATCCCAGCCCAAAAATACTATTCCTTCATATCCGAGATGCTTGTTGGAGTTTTCATAATACAAAATATCCGCCGTCAGATGTAAAATCATCCAGCAAAGAATAGTCTGGGGGAAAAATAATAATAACTTCCGGTATCTTGCAATAGATTGAAAGTTACCTGCAAAAATAAAAACAACTACAGGGATAAGAATAATCGCTACTGAAGATAAATCAAACCTTAACCCTAGCACAAAAGCTTTTATAATTTCAAGGAGGTTAGTTTTTTCCTTTCCAGTTCCGTTGTATAAAAAAAAAGCAATTCTGTAGAAAAATAACACTGCAAGGTAAATCAATCCGAAATATAGGGAAACACTGATGGAAAAAGAATATTGAATGACTTTAGTTAAGAAATTTTTCATCCTGAATGTTTTCTGGATATTATACATCAAAAATAGAGTCGAGAGATTTTTTAAAAGACCTTACTTTGAAAAAATCGTCCAGAAACCAATTGCAATAAATCCGATCCCTGCAATAATTTTTAGAGTCCCGGGAGAAATCATCTCACTAAGAAAACTTCCAGCCAGCACTCCGATTCCTGATGCAAGAACCAGAGCAGTTGCAGAACCGATGAAAACATTCATGCGGGAATGGTCTTTGTTCGAGGAAAACATCATAGTTGCAAGCTGGGTCTTGTCCCCGATTTCCGCGATAAATACCGATGTGAAAACTACGAATATTGTTTTGAAATCAATCATAATTGATTTGTAATATCGATACTGCTCCTGTCAAACAGTTAACAGCAATCCGGCTTCACCCCTTTACGCAAAGAATTTGTTTTAACTCGAATACTACTTCAACAAGATCCTTCTGGTATTCGATCACCTTTTCGATGTCCTTATAGGCTCCGGGAATTTCATCGATAACACCGGAATCTTTTCTGCATTCAACCCCTGTTGTCTGATGGATCAGATCCTTCTCTGTAAAAACTTTTTTTGCCTGACCTCTGGACATCCTTCTTCCGGCCCCGTGTGACGCAGAATGAAGCGACTCGGAATTTCCCAACCCGCGAACAATATACGAACGAGTTCCCATTGATCCGGGAATAATCCCCATCTCTCCCTTTTTCGCAGAAATCGCTCCTTTCCGGGTGACAAGAAGATCATTCTCAAAATGATTTTCCCTGCTTACATAATTGTGGTGGCAGACGATTCTCTCCAGCTCTTGTATGTTGGGAAAATAATAATTCAGGCAATTGAAATAAAGTTGAAGCATTGTAAGCCTGTTCAAATAGGCATAATCCTGCGCCCAGAACAAATCCCTTGAATAAGAATCCATTTCAGGAGTTCCCTCCAAAAAAACAGAAAGATCCCTGTTTGGAAGTCTGGCATTGTGCGTTAGTTTCTTTGCTATATTGATATGGAATTCAGCTAACGTCTTTCCGATATTCCTTGAGCCTGAATGCAGCATAAGCCACACATCCTCGGTTTGATCCAGACACAGCTCGATAAAGTGGTTTCCTCCACCAAGAGTGCCGCATTGCAAGAGCATTGTTTTTTCAAGATCCTGAAACCTTTCTGTTATATTCTTGAAACCGCCAAGAACCCTGTCTTTCAATTTTTTGTATTCGCCGTGCCGGAACATTTCAGTGACCTTTGGATTTTTGTGCTTGTTGAAACCCACAGGAATGCTTCTCTCAATGGAGTGCCTGATTGCAGAGAGATTGTCCGGAAGATCTTTCGCTTTCAAATTTGTATGCACAGCCGCCATCCCGCAAGCAAGGTCAACTCCTACAGCAGCCGGACTAATCGCATTTTTTAAAGCGATAACGGAACCTACGGTTGCTCCGTTACCCCAATGACAATCAGGCACCACAGCAACGTGAAACGCCCAGGGAAGGGAGGCTGTTTCGCGAAGCTGAGTCAGGGCCGAGGACTCGACTTCTTCAACCGGGAGCCACAATTTTGCGGTAACATTGTCTGATTTTAATTCCGAAATTGCCATTTAGCCCGAATTCCTCAAATTAATGCGTTAGACGAAACTCTATACATCTTCGTCAGACCAGCCCACATCGGTGAGGAAGTCGTCATACCCTCCGTCGTAAATACTTATCGTATTATTATCAAAGACCACAAGCTTTGTAGCAACGCTTCGAAGATGCATTTCATTGTGAGTAACCATGATTACAGAACCTTCAAACTGATCGACTGCTTCGATCAACGAATCACAAGACTGCATATCCAAATGGTTTGTAGGCTCATCCAGAAACAGTAGGTTGCAGGGGGTAACGAGAATTTTTCCGAGAAGAACACGGCTTTTTTCTCCCCCGGACAGCACTTTGATTTTTTTCAGTGCTGTGTCGCCGCTAAACATCAACCCGCCTGCAATGTTTCTCGCAATTCCGTCAGAACAGGATTTGTCAGCACTCTTGATTTCCTCAACAACAGTATTGTTTTCGTTCATGTCCAGCTTATTTGTCTGCCCGAAATACCCTTCTTTCAATACAGGATGCTTGCCTACTTTTCCACTAACCGGCTTCAATTCGCCTGCAAGAATTTTCAAGAGAGTTGATTTCCCCTTTCCGTTTTTTCCGATAATACAGATTCGATCGCGCCTGCCGACATTCAAAGAAAATTTTTCGATTAGAAATGGAGATTTTCCATCGTAAGAAAAAGTAATTTCCTCCGCAGAAAGCATCTGGCTTGCCTCAAAAGGAGCGCTATTGAAAAAAAGCTCCAGATCAGGGATTTCGTCTAACGCCTTCTTTTCTCCCTGCTTCTCCAGTTTTTTGACCCTGGACTGGGTTCGGCTTGCAAAACTTGCTTTCGCCTTGAACCTTGCAATGAATATCTCTTCCTGCTTGCGCTTCTTTGCCTCATTCAGTCTCGTCTTTTCGTACAATTCCTCGGATTCGTTGATTTGATTGTAAATCTTTTCCGTATCGCCCTCAACCTTGATAGCTTTTGTCCGGTGAATTGCGACTACATGCGTTACGACGGCATCCATAAAACTTCTGTCATGAGTTACTAAAATTATTTCCCCTTCCCACTCCCGTAAAAATTCTTCCAGCCACCGGATTGTAACAATATCGAGGTAGTTGTTCGGCTCATCCAGCATCAGCATATCTGGCTTGGAAACAAGAAGCTTGGCAAGATTCATCCGTATCTGATAACCACCTGAAAATTCAGAAGGGCTTCTTTCCATGTCCGCTTCGGAAAACCCAAGCCCGGAAAGAATTTTTTCAACCTGCCATGTCTCATATTCCTCACCCGGTGGAAGGCCAAGAGAACATTCTTCGAGAACTGTCGGCTTCGTAAATTTCAGGTGCTGCTCCAGATATCCAATTTTGTAATTTTTTGGAATCGTTACCGTTCCGGAATCAGGCTCTACGTTTCCCAAAAGTATTTGGAAAATCGTGGACTTGCCGTGTCCGTTTCTACCGATGAGCCCGACTTTTTCTCCACGGTTCACGCTAAAACTCAAGTCATCGAAAAGCTGCTGGCTGCCAAAAGATTTATTCAATCCGGATATTTTAATCATTGATGAATTCCTTATTATTAAAATCCAAAATTTCAAACAGGGTTTAGAATTCTACAAGATAAGAAATTATTTGGCCCGATTTTCATCTCATGATTCCCATAGAAATACTTTTTGAGTTAAAAGTTACGTGTGATTAAAAAAATCTTGTTTTAACAGGACAACCGCTAAAATTAACCTATGAACTCAAATTTATGGATTGGCATTCTCCCTGTTCTTGTATTTGTAATACTCGAATCTTTTACAAACAAAAAAGCAGCTCTAATATCTGCGCTAATCCTTGCGGTCGCAGAACTGATCTTTACAATCTCTGTCTATGGCACTATCGATGAAATTACAATTCTGGGATTTGTGCTTGTCGGGCTTGCAGTGTTTTTATCATTGAAGACAGACAATGACATCTATTTCAAACTTCAACCGGCAATTCTTGGATGGATTCTCTGCGGAATATTTTTTTTCTTTTACTTTGTGCTGGGCCGGCCTCTGCTCAGTGAAATGTTTCATAAATACATGGGGACTTCAATTCAGGAAATGCTCGGACAAAACATCAATCAGGATTTTCTAGACCGCTATCTAAAAATTCTTTCAAGAGACATGGGATGGTTGTTTTTGATCCACGGTTCCTTGACCGCATTCGCTGCATTGAAGATGAGCAAATGGTGGTGGTTTGCCATACGAGTCCCCGGACTTTACATTCTACTATTTATTTTTTCGCTCATCGCAATGAAAAATGCTTCTTCTGGTTTATGAAAAACTACTTTGGAAAGCATTTCTGACAGCATCTTTCGATCCTAAACGAAAAAATTGTAAGAATCAGTAAATGAATTACTACTTGGGCTGAGAGGTGTCTCCCGCATCTGCCGGAGGAGTTTTGTACAACTCGGCAAGTTTATTTAGAGCCTCTTTGATTTCGGCGTTTTCCAAAGTTTCTGCAAGTTGGGCAAATTTTTTGGCTTTTGCTTTGCGTTTTTTAAACTCAGGAAAAACTGCAACAGGCCCTCCGGCGTCAGAGAATTCCAATTGCTGCAATAAAAACTTTGCCGTGTCCACATTTGCGTTCTGCTCGCCAGCTACCTTTAGAATTGATTTATAGGTTTTTTGAGCCGCAGAGGAAACAAAATATTTCTTCAAAAGCTCCTGGTAATCTCCTTGAGCCGAAGGATCGGTTTCGCCGTGAGTAATCAAAGCGCTTCTCAGAACTTCCAAAAATGAGTTGGACTCTTCATCCTTCTCCATCGAGTCAGCGATCGTCCCACCTTCTACCGCTGGTAAATCCGAAAACCCAAGCTCTGCATAGATTGCCTTCCTGACCTGAGCATCCTGGTTTTTGAAAGCTCCGATTAAGGCTGGAATTCCACGAAACCCGACTTTTGGGACTACCTTCTTCCCTTTGGAATCGGTATAACCCAAAGCCGGCTCCAGTTCCTCAAATTTGACATCGGTAAAATATTGAGCATCACTCTTTTTCAAAGCTACTCGAAGCGGTTTCGCAGCTGCTTTCAGCTCCTCTGGGGTCTTTTGTGGAGGAGGAGGTGGAGCAGTTTGTTGCTGAGGAGGAGGCTGCACCTCTTCGGTTGAAGAGCAATTTCCTAAAATAGTAGATAAAACAACGACGGCTAGCAGTAGAATTCTTTTCATTTTTACCCTTTTTTGATTTTCGACAGAACGAAAAACTATTCTCCAATCTGAAACACAGTTTAGTCAAGATTTTTTTTCCAGGCCCAAAATTGGTCATGAGAATCTTTTGTACTGCCGAAATTTGAACCAATCAGGCTTTTTTTAAAAAAATTTGCAGGATTTTTATAATGAGACATAATATTATTGACATCTCACGGCTACTTAGTGATAAAAGGACTAAGGTCTATTTATTTGCTTTCAGCGTAACCATTTTTGTTTTTCTGATTAGCCTAATTTTTTCAGAAGGGCAGAAAGTTCCGAATTCTGCAAATAAATTGATCGTTATGGGACACAATAAGTTGACAACCCAGGAAATCATAGGTTTTCTCGGAGTTCAAGCCGGGGTCTCGTTTGATAATTATGACACAAAAGTTCTCGAAAAAAAACTGAAAGGACACACAAGAATTAAATCCGTGAGCATAACCCGAAAGTCAAAAGATCAACTGCTGATTTCCCTAGTAGAAAGAAAAGCGAAATACATCATCCGAACCAAGGAACATTTTCACGAAGTGGATGATGAGTCGATTGTATTTTCAACGGATGACGTACGCGAGCTATCCGTCCCGATCATTTCAGGGGATATTTCCATTCAAGATGGCAAAATAAAAAACTCTGTTTTCAACGAATTCATCTCTACGATTTCCGATTCATTTGAAGCCTATCCTTCCCTCCAGGACCGCACTTCTGAAATTCTGAAAAATAAGGACGGCGAAATATTTTTTTACATTCACTACCCGAAACCGATCAAAGTTCAGATCGGGCCGGTTCTGGACAGAAAGCAAATCAGAAAATTATATGCATCCCTTGCTTATTTTGAAAATCAAAACAAAGAAGTCAGTTTTCTCGACCTTCGGGGTGAAGACGCGGTGTACCACTAAACTATGCATGAACTGGATAATTCAATTGTTGCATTGGACCTAGGCTCCTCACTGACAAAAGTTGTTGTTGGGAGAGCCTTAGGCAACGAAGAGATAGAAATCATCGGTGTTGGCACTTCACCTTCCACTGGAATCAAAAACGGGGGAATCGTAAACATAGACACTACGATCAAGTCAATCGTAGATGCGATAGGCGACGCCGAGTTGATGAGCGGGCAGGAAATCAATCAGGTAATCGTAAACGTTACCGGGAAAACGATCAAGGCGGACAACTCCAAGGGCGTTGTTGCAATTACGAATAAGGAAAGAACCGTCTCCGAAGAGGACGTTATACGCGTTATCGATGCGGCTCAAGCAATCCGAATTCCGGCAGACCAACAAATTCTCCATGTGCTATCGAAAGAATTTGCCGTTGACGACCAAACGAGCATAAAAGATCCGATCGGAATGACCGGAGTTCGGCTAGAAGCAGAAGTGCATATCGTTACGGTTGGGAATACTACTGTCCACAATCTGAATCGTTGCCTTGAGTCTGCCGGGTTATCCGAAGTGGACAGAGTTCTCTCAAGTCTTGCGTCATCAGAAACTGTTCTTACATCTGGAGAAAAAGATCTCGGAACGGCTGTCATAGACATCGGTGCGGGAATCTGCGACCTGATCATTTACATAGAAGGTGGAGTGGCATTCTCTTCCATTATTCCACTCGGCGGATATCATGTCACAAGCGATATTTCGATAGGACTCAAAACCCCGATTGACGCGGCAGAAATTATCAAAAAAAGATTCGGGCACACGGTCATTGAAGAAATCGACCCAACAGAAAAACTGGACATCCCAGCAATCAGTGGAAGGCCGGCAAGAACTATCTTGCGCCAGGATTTAGTCAGGATCATCGAACCCAGAATGAAAGAGATCCTGGAATTAATTGATGCAGAAATCGTCCGTTCCGGAAAAAAATCTTTTCTGGCCGGAGGAGTAATCCTGACCGGTGGTGGAAGTCTTTTGCCGGGAATTGAGCAGTTGGCAGAAGATGTTTTCGGATTGTCGGTCGGACGCGCAAGGCCAGCCGCGCTTTCCGGATTATCGGAAAGAGTATCCACTCCGGAATTTTCAACCGCAATCGGACTGATTAAATACGCATCAAGACTAGTGAGCACAGAAGAGAACAGATCTACGGGACAAACAGAGAAGGGAAGTTGGACAAAAAAAATCCGAAGATGGATGGAAAATAATTTATAGAGGTTAAATATGTTATATTTGGAAGAAGAAAAATCCAGTCCTGCAGTTATTAAAGTCGTCGGTGTCGGCGGGGGCGGAATGAACGCGGTCAGCAGAATGGCAAACTCGAATCTAAAAGGCGTCGAGTTTCTGGTCATGAACACAGACGAACAGGTTCTAAAGAAATCTTTGGTTGAAAACAAAGTTCAGATAGGAAGTAAAGTTACCCGTGGGATGGGAGCAGGTGGCGATCCTGAACTCGGAAGCAAATCTGCAGTAGAAGACAAGGACAAAATCATGCAGGCACTAAAAGGCGCCGATATGGTGTTTGTTACTGCGGGAATGGGTGGAGGAACAGGAACCGGAGCGGCCCCAATAATTGCGGAAGTCGCCAAAGAGCTGAAGTGCCTCGTAGTCGGTGTAGTCACCATGCCGTTCACTTTCGAAGGACGAAGAAGAGGAGATCTTGCCAAGTCGGGATTGAATGCGTTACGCGCAAGCGTTGACACTCTCATCACGATCCGCAATGATTCCATCTTCAAAGTCGTTGACCGCAATAGCCCCATTGACCTTGCATTCAGGGTAATCGACGATATTTTATTGAATGCTGTGAAAGGCCTGAGCGATATAATCAATCACCCAGGAATAATCAACGTAGATTTTGCCGATGTGAAAACGATAATGAAAGACACAGGCGATGCGATCATGGGCGTTGGCGAAGGAATCGGAGAAAACCGGGTGACCGAGGCGGTCGAACACGCGATCAACAATGCTTTATTGGAAGACAGTTCCATTAACGGAGCAAGCTCGTTACTCATCAATGTTAGTGGTGGAAATGACTTGACCATTCACGATTGGAACGAAGTATCTCAGATCATAACGTCCCAGGTCGACCAGAATGCTAATATCATCATCGGCCTGAATGAGGACGTTAGTCTAAACCAGAGGATCCGGGTCACTGTAATTGCAACGGGCTTCAACAAGAAAATCAAAACTGCAAAGAAAGAAGAGCCGGAAATTCAAAAGCCGCTTCAGCAGAAAGTAGTCGGTTTGAACGATGGAGATTTGGTCGACACCTCACGAAGCATCAAATCGACTCCAAGGATAAGCTCAGGATATACCGAAGACTACGATATCCCGGCATACTTGCGAAGAAAATCAGAGTGATTACTTTTCGAGCTTTTTCAAATTCACACTACGGATATTATCCATGCAATCCGGACATTGGAGTTTGATTTTAGCTGAAGAATGTTTTAATTTAGAGGGTGTCCTAAAACCAACTTTTTGAAAATGTTTTAGGACATGCTCTTAGAAAAAGATCGGTAATGCTCTTTAGTTGATGGCTAGTCCCACAAGAGTAACATCATCTTCAACTGATCGTTCTCCTCGAAACTCACGAGCTGCCATCAATGCGTTGTTCAATTGAAAGCCTAGAGGCTCAGTGTGACCGGACAAAAAAGAATCAATCAGTCGATCCTCGCCAAAAAGCTCTCCATCAGAATTTAGAACTTCTGTAATTCCATCCGTATAGAAAAATAAACGATCTCCGGGGATAATTTGTTTTTCATAGTTTGGACTAGTCCTAACTTCCATAATTGCAAGCGCAGGGCCTTTTCCTGTAAGATATTCGCTTATTCCATTTCGAATTAATATTGGGAAGGGGTGTCCAGCTAACGCATATTTCAGGTTTCTCCCCGAAGGATCAAGTATACCATACCAGGCTGTCAAAAAATTATTGGAAGTCTTGCCGAAGAGTTGCTCATTCATTCTATTTAAGAGTTCGCTTGGAGAAGAAATTTCCGGACCGAGCATGGAAAGAATTACTTTGACGATAGATGCGATCATTGCCGCGGGCATTCCGTGGCCAGAAACATCTGCGATAAAAATCCCAATTCTTCCATCGGGAAATTCTACAAAATCATACAAATCTCCACCTACAAGATCCATTGGCAAATAAATAGTAGAAAATTCTATTCCTGAACGCAGAGGCAATTCCTTTGGAAGAAGATTCTGTTGAATAATTCGCGCTTTTTCGATTTCCTGGACTAAAATATTTTCTCTTTCTTTCAAGGACAATAAATTGCGGACTGCGGATAGAAGTTCCAAATCATTAAAAGGTTTTGAAAGATAACAGTCAGCTCCCGCTTTTCGAACGTCCAATCTTGTATCTATATCGGCCTTTGCAGTCAATAATACGATTGGAATTGATTTCAAAATCTTATTTGCCCGAATCTTTTTTATCATATCTGCGCCTGACAATTTGGGCATCATCAAATCAGTAATGATAATTTCAGGGGACTCTGCAAAGGCCTTAAGGATTCCTTCTTCTCCATTTTCTGCGGAAAGTGTTTCGTATCCCTCTCGATGAAAAATATCGGACATATAAATACGAAGTTCAACATTGTCTTCAACTATTAAAATTCTTAAATTCTTACTTAGCTTATTTCTTTTATCCGATGGAACTATTTTTGATGTAGGCAATCCCGCAAGCTCAACAGAGTCGGAAAAGTTGCTATCCCCGAAAGATAGGTCAACAGGTTTCGAATCCACCGGCGCGGATGGAATAGTGAACCAAAAATTTGAACCACCACCGACCAGCGATTTCACTCCCACCTGGCCTCCGTGCATTTCAATTAGTTCTTTTACCAGTGAAAGCCCAAGGCCTGTTCCTTCCTGATCACGCGTTAATGAAACTTCGGAAAATCCAAATTTGGTAAAAAGCCCTGAAATTTTTTCATCAGGAATGCCAATCCCAGAATCGCAAACTTCAACACATACCATTGAATCTATTGGTTTTGCGCATATAGCAATCCTACCGTTCTCCGGAGTGAATTTCAAGGCATTGGAAAGATAGTTGTATATACACTTATCCAATTTATCGACATCTGCATGAACATTGGGTAAATTTTCATCAAAATGCATTTCCAGGGTTATTCCGCGAGACAGCGCATAGGGTTCAAATGAAGAATAGATTCTTTTTAAAAATACGGAAATATTGATCGGAATTAAATTCAATTCCATTTTACCTGCGGTTACTTTTTGAAGGTCTAGCAATTGATTCACAAGTCTTTGCAATCGCTTAGTATTCCCAACTACCATGTCCATGGTTGCTTCATCCAAGGGTTCTTTTCTTCTGCGCGCCGATTCTACAGGGCCGGCAATAAGCGTCAAAGGCGTTCGCAATTCATGAGAAATATTTTGGAAAAAAGATGTTTTCTCGCGGTCGGCTTCGGCGAGCTTTTGTCTCGCGTCTTCAGCAATTTTCTTTTCTCTTTCCAATTCCCTCGTTCTTTCGATTACCTTGATCTCAAGACTATTTTTCAGTTCGGTTAATTCTAGATTATTTTTTTCCAAATCAACAGCTAAATTTTCAGAATTTGCAAAAGCCCTTGCTGACCTCATGGATAAAATAAAACTCTGCGATAGAATAAATATCAATAAACCCCCTGGGGTATAATGTCCGGTATGAATGATTTGGTTGTCTTCTAAAATATCATTCAGTATTATTGCAGAAAAGATAATAGACCCTGCTAAAAATATTTTTGCCGCTTCCCGCTTATTTTTTGTTGCTTGAATGAAAATGTAAATCGTATAGACACAGACAAATAGGATTACAATTTGCATCGGCTGAGTAGTGTGCGAAGAAATCCGCACTGGAAATAAAAGTACAATTGCATAAAGGAAACAAGAAGAATAGACTATTAAATTTACAAAATTAGAACGAATATCCTCTGCAAATATTCGGGAAAGAAATAGAATGAAAATTGGCGGAGTCAGAAAAAAAGTAAGATAATCAAGCTTCACTCCAAGCTCGAAAGGGATGTCCGGGAACATTTGGAAAAAATACAATTCTCCATTGGTAAGAGAATTCAAAGAAATGAGAACGCAATATGTGCCAAAGAAAAAAGTGGAACGGTCTTTTTTTCTAAGTAGGAATAAACCAAAATGGTAGAATCCCATTATCAGTAAACTTCCGCTAATAAAAATATCAGAAAATAGCCCTTTTTCTCTTTGAATTTGAATGTCCCTTTCCAATCCGATTTTTGCAATTTTCCAAATTCCGGCTCTATAATAATGAAAATTCGAAATATGCAGAAGAATTTCAATCTCTGTTGAAGAGTTCGGAAGAGAAAATAACCGTGAGCTGATTATTGGGATCGAATCTGCCGCGTTTTTGCCAACCTCACCCGCTCCTCCCAGAAGTTCTCCATTAATGTATAGTCGATAAGGATTGCTATAGCTTAATAGTTTCATGGTAAGCTTATGCACATCGTTAGTCAAAACCCGCAAGCGATAAGTTGAATACCCAACTCCATTTAAGGAAATCTCTTTATTGGTGTTTGTTTCTTTTACAAGGTGCCCATTCCAAACCCCCGGAACTTGAATGTAAGAAAGTTTTTGGTGAATAGGAACATCGCTATTCTTTGTTTTTTGAAAATCGTCGTGCGATAAAAACTCCTCCCAATAAAACTCCCATTCCCCATTTAATGACACGACTCCATCTTTTTTAAAATCCCAATTTCGTAAATCTAAGACTCCGTTGATCGCTTTTGGTTCGGATTTACTAGTTTTGGAAATACAAGAAACTGCAAATATAAACAAAAGAAAATAAATGGAGGAATGCCAGCGGCTCATTTTGCTAAAGTTCCCTTAATCTGAAATTTAAGTCAATGAATATCCTGAAATTCGAATTGACTTTCTTCTCAGGATTTTCCTGTGCCTTCAACCGGACAATCATTGACTAGACGATTTATTGTTCCTAATTATAACTTCGTGAGCGTATAAAACTGGAAACATTATAATTGATTTAAATGGGGACGTTAGTCGCAATCGAAAGTATTGTTTTTTTTAGTTCAATTGGATTAGACCGGTTACGGGTTTTAGCTTGCATAACAATGGTGGGATTGTTCGCGCTTCAACAGGAGCCTTTGCTGTGTAAATCGTGTTTGCGCGATGAATCGCTAAGGATGCCATATAGATGGAGGTTGCGCAGTGCTCAACGTCTCTTCTCCTATAATAAGAGCCTTCATTTATTCCTGCCAGATTTGAAGCAATCAAATCACCTCCGACTGCATCATTATTGCCATCCCCTAAGTCTTTGAAAAAAAGTGAAGATAGCCTTTCCGTAAGAATGACCTTCGCTTCGCTCCCTTTTATGTGAGATGGATTTAAACCAAATTTGTCAACGGCCGGGCAATGAAGCATCGGCAAAACCAAAGCAAACATTAAAAGTTTTAGAATATTCATATTGTTCTTCCTTGCCTCAAAACCTGTATCCGAGTTTGAAATAAAGTTCCCTTCCAAAACCAACCAATTGGTGTGGGTCTATCATTGGGCTTGTAAAACTACCAGAATCTATATCTAGAGGATAATAAACCACATGATTGAAAATATTCTTCATGGACATTACCAGTATAAGATCATTTCCTATATTTGAGGAAAAGGTTAAATTAAAGAATCTACTCGCTGGAACCTTCCAAACTCTATAACGAGCAATTCCGGAACCGACACTCGAATTTAACCGAAACACATTTATCGCTGTTGCACTTGTTCCTGGTTTTGTTTCTGCTTCATTCGGCAAGGGTGGTGCTTCTCGGAATGTTCCATCGCTATTGATAGTTTGAGAAATTGCTTTGGGTGGATTTTCCATTAGATAAATCTCTGAGTTGTAATAGTATTCCAAAGATATTGAATATTTATCACCCAAAATAGATTTAGAGATGGCTGATTTCCACAATTTAGTGGGAGAATTCAAGGCCTGCTTGTCCGGAGTAAATAGAACATTCAGAAAGCTTGCGTCGCTGGCTCTGCGGAGTTTGTAGCTTGTGAAAGATCCGGACAATCTCAAGTCCTGAGTAATTAGATAATTCATTGTCAGGGATCCACCTTCGTTACTCCATCCTGGGGATTGTCCAAAGGATGCAGTTGCGGCATTAAAGGCGTAGATGGTGCTCCCCTTCATCCGAAATCCAACTGCAGTGAACGTTAACTGGTTTTTGAGAAAGCTCTGAATTAGGTTCACTTCATAATTATAAATTTTTTCGGATTGGGCGTTTCCAAGTTCACGAGGAAGTCGAATCAATTCCTGCGGAGTCACCATCCTAAAAGCTTCCGCATATAAGAATTTTAATGTGGTATTTGTAGGTTTAATTTCCTGAATGACCGCAAGCCTTGGAGTCTTGTCCTGCGCAATAGCATTTTTTCGTTGAAATGGCTGGGAATAGCCTTTCAAAGTTCTATTTCCTGCGCGATCGTTTACAGCGCTTGTCAATGCGGATTGAGTGATCGGATCAGTTACCCCTTCAATGGCAATGTCAGCCTCGTTGCCGTTTTGGTGGCGATAAACTCGATTTACCTTTTGATAATCATACCTCAGTCCCAACACAAGCGAAGTCCCGCTTTTAAAACTACCGGTTAGCTGATTCCAAACACCAAGTTGTTTACCATCGTCTCCGATCCCCTGATTGTATCGGGGAGTTCCATTATTGATATAAATACTGGACTCCGTCGTATTGTACCGACTCTTCTGGCTTTGGTAATTTATATATTCATTCTCCTGCGCATTGCCTCCTACCATATAACGCAAGTTAGTCAATGCAGCCTGAGGGGTTTCTATTTTAAAAGGCGTTATTTGAAATTCCATTCCATTCGTATAAGCAGTTGAAGAATATGCTTTTACTAACCCACCCCCATTGGCTAACACATGAGCGCGAAATGCAGGATTTGAAAATTTCTGAGAAGCTGTCGGCGTTGCGCTACATGTCGTTGTATTTTGAGTAACGCAGGGGGCATTGCTATTGGAATATCCTTCGTAATCCTTGTCGCGAAAATCGCTATTGATCCCCAGTTGCCGAAAAATTCGAAAGCTGGCATCATAATTTTTTAAAATCGAAGGCGCGTAATCAAGCATAATCACACCAGTTCCCCAAATTCGATCATTCCGTGGTGAACCAAATGCTGTATCTCCACCGAAATTTCCCCCGTCCAATTGAGGTGGAACCCAAGTAGTCCTCTTAGACATATAAAACGCTTTTAGAGTGAAATCTTTATAATTCACATCGAGATTAAAATTCGGGAACCACCTGCCATTACTGACATCCGAATTTGTGGATGTCCAAATTCTTTGCTGAGTGTTGATCTGCGTTATGCGACGTCCGAATTCACTGGTGTAAGATGTGCTATCGGCACGCATATCATAATAACGTGTAGTGCCCCATGAATCATATCCTGTATCGTAACTTCCTTTTCCTTCGAATTTGGACATATCCAGAGCAACTGAAAAATCATCTGAAAATTTAGAGTAATATAAAGCGCGAGTGGTAAGGTTCTGAATTTTGGAATCGTATTCGGTGACAAGTTCCATTTCGTTTTTCTTTGTCGGTTTTCTTGTCACGATGTTCACAACTCCTGTTAATGAATTGTTTCCGTAAAGGGCTGCACCTGGGCCTTTGATCACCTCGATTCGTTCGATTCTCTCCATATCAGTATAAATATCCGAATAGAAATCACCAAAATGAAAATAATCATTCAGCTTTTTCCCATCTTGAAGATACAGTACACGCCGTTCCACTTGATTGTTTACAAAAAGCCCCCGAAAGTCCGCACTCCAGTTTTGTCCTACATAATGAGAATAAACCTGTGGAACAAAATTCAAGGCTTCATTCAAATTTCTAAAACCTGACCTACGAATCTGTTCTCTGGAAATTAAGGTAACATCCGCGGGAGCTTCGGAAGTTTTTTGAGCAAATTTCGACACCGATACGACCACATCCTCCTTTTCAGCCAAAAGTTTGAACACATCAGCACCCGCTTGCTTCAAGTCTTCTTTTCGAATAGGAAAGCTGATGTCCTTGCCAATACTTGTACTCTGAACAGCCTCCAGGATATTTTCTCGGCGCTCAGCTTTCTTTAGATTTGTGCGCACACGAATCAATAACTTCTTTGTGAATTCGTTTATACTTTGTTCTTCTGTAGTTTTATTTTCTTCCTGATCGAGCTTTATTCCTTCAATCCCTGCAACCTCATCTGTTACGTTGAGCGCATCTATCATAAATCCGGTTTCCGGATTATATATTTGTCCATAAATGCTTAAATTTCCATTACCGCTTTTCTTGTAGAAACCATCGACAAGAATATAAGCATTTTCCTTTTTGGAGTTCTCCAACGATTCGGCTAAGCTATTCGATTTCCCTTTGATCACCGTATAGCCCGATTTTTTGAAATTGGATTCTACTGCGAGGAAAATCTTATCAGCTAATGCAGAATTTTTCTCAGACTTATAGGGTAAAAAAAGAGGAAGATAAACGGATTTTTGATTGGCCTGAGAAAAAAGTAACGAGGACGGACACAATACTAGCGTAGCGAAAAGTAGAATTGCTATATGTTTCTTCATTGTTAACCCAGCCAGTTAGATAAAAAGGGAATTTCTTTTGGGAGAGATACAAGGGCACTGATATTTCGAGTTGTATTTTTTAGAAATCCGGAGTGATCATACAACACCCTAGTTAGTTTATGCAAATTTGTCATAATTCATCTCAACCTTGTTTCCTTTTTTTGTTTTTTTAGTTTACCTTAACTGCAAACAAACTCCGGAAATTCATTCTTCGTTTTCCGGTTCATTTCCAAGAACATCGTTCGATAAGGATTATTCTTAACATATTTTCTTTGGGGAGTCGTCCAGAATTCGAATTCCGGACTTTGGAAAAAATAAATTTCTTGCAAAAAATTATTATCTATATTATAATTCTGTCTGTTATAAAATGCAAAATGATTGAACTTATTCAAACTGACCTTGGAGCGAATCTAATCTTTTTTGGTTCGGGAGTTGCTTTCTTAGTCGCATTCGGCCAACTACTTAAAGCTCCCAAAAAAAACGTTCATTGGGTTAGCGCATTTATGTTTATTTGCGTGGGGTTCTGGCAATTCCACATTGCTTTTAGCCTCTATCAGACAAAATTTTTCCTCCTTCCCATTCTCTCCATAATTCATTATTCTGCGGCTTCGGCCTTTGGCCCGCTTCTATATGCTTATAGCAGAATCATTACAGATGCAAATTTCTCACCCTGGGAATTCGTAAAAATTTCAGTTATCCTTGCATGTGTATCTGTTTTGATTCTGGCAATCTGTTGTGTTATACAAATTACTCAATCGCCAACGATTCATTGGCAAGATATTGTCATCTCCGTTTTTGCAGATTACAAAAATCCTCCCTTAAGCAAACCTCTCCGGTATTTTTCTTTTCTACCTCAGGTCATCGTAATTGTTTCCGTTTTCTTTATTCTAAAAAATTATTTCACCAAAAAAGATACGAAAGACAACATGAGAAAATTAAAGATTTGGGCAAGCTACCTTTTGGTTCTAACTTCCTTGTCTGCATTTTTTGGAATATTTGTTGAGCTGCGGGTGATTGGCGCCCTATTTGCAATGTTCACAGTTTCCTCATTTTTCCTGGTTGGCCACAGACTTTCCGTATTTTTTGAACTTAGCCCTCCCGGACAAAGACAGGACACCAGGCTTCAATCCATAGACAAGGTTGCCCTAAGAAAAAAACTCATTCATGTGATGGAGAAAGAACACATCTATCGGGTGGAAGAATTGAATTTGTCTATGCTCAGCGAATCCATTTCCACCGAGAAGAAAAAAATTTCCCCGGAACAATTGTCTGAATTTATCAATTTGGAACACAACAAAAATTTTAATTCTTTTGTAAATGATTACAGGATAAATGAAGCCAAGCGCCTTCTGCTTAGCAATTCTGATATGAATGTGCTTTCAATCGGCTTAGAAGTCGGATTCAATTCTAAATCGACATTTTACAACGCGTTCAAAAACTCGACGGGAAAAACTCCAATAGAATTCAGAAAGGAAAAACTTGTGGGAATATTTTCTCAAAAATAAATCTTGACTGGTATTATTTTTGAGGGAATTTCACCCTGTGTCCTGTCTCGAAAAAATGGCATTTCCGGCAATGAAAAATCTATCGATAAATTGCGCCAAGGGGAAAAGTTTTTTGCTAGGGAAGAAGCCTGGTAGACACTGTATTTATTGCATTCCAACCATTCCTAGTCAAAAGTTGGCTCCGGTTCAGATTAGAAAATCCGGAAATCCGCCAAGAATAGGCCTCATCAAAATAGGCAGCTTGAAAAGCTAAACGAATCCTCGCAATCTGCCCAAAAAAAAGTTCAATTTGTCATCAAAAAAAACAAAAATTTCTGGCAAATATATAAAAAAAATACATTATATTATATATGAGGACGAAAATTATTTTCCTGGCGTTTATGATTTTTTCCTCTTGCGTTCCTTCATTGAATCGCAATCCTCTCGAATTGGCAAGATTGTTGCTATCGACAGGAGCGGCAAATGGTAGCAGTATTTCTTACTATTCCGTAGGTGGAGTTGTCTCGGGCTTATCAGCGTCTTCAATTTCCCTGCAAAATGGTTCGGAAACGCTGAATATTTCCACTGACGGAAGCTTTTCTTTTGCAACCAAAATCGCATCAGGGTCATCTTACAGCGTTTCCATTGCCTCACAACCTACTGTCGCAGGATTAACTTGCAGTATTGCAAACGGATCAGGCACTGTCTCAAGTAGCAACATTACCAATATCAATATCACTTGCGGCTGGGGGTCCGGATATTATGCTGTCGGTGTGAATGTGTCCGGGCTTGCTGGGTCTCTCACAGTACAGAATAATGGGACGGATTCCAAAAGCGTATCCTCCAATGGATTGACCAATTTCAGTATTTGGATCAACACAGGATCATCGTATTCCATTACGATTCAAACCCAGCCTACCGGATATTTTTGTTCTTTTGAAAACTATGCTTTATCGACAGGAACCGTCGCTGGATCTACAGTTGTAGTCAATGTCAACTGCGTGGCCGGTTATCTATTATCGGGGGGCATTCAGGCAAATGCATCATCGGATTTCGGAACTTCTTTCTCTCAATACGAAACCTATATAACCACAATCGCGGGAACTCCACCCCCGGTAGGCGCATTCGGGTCAGCAAACGGCATCGGGACAGCAGCGACATTCGATAATCCTTCAGCAATTGCGAGCGATGGAACGAATTTTTATATCGCCGATTACAACAATGGCCTTATCCGGAAATATGATATTGCAACCGGCAATGTAACTACTCTGGCAGGGGGAAATACTGGAGGAGGAACTACATGTCCTGGTGCCATTCAGGCATTATGTAAAGATGGGATTGGTACAGCAGCCTCAATTCAATTACCAACGGGTATCACTACAGACGGAACAAACCTCTATGTTGCCGATGCAGGCAATAACCGAATTAGGAAAATTGTCATCGCAACGGCAGTTGTGACCACTATTGCAGGGGACGGAAATGTAGGCGGGTGGGCTGATTCGTTGACCGGGCTATCTGCGCGTCTCAATCAACCGGCCGGGCTAACGATTGATAATGGTATTTTATATATCATGGATCGCGGAAATAATCGAATCCGGAAAATGGATCTTCTCTCCACACGCGTATCGACTCTAGTTGGAACCGGAGCTGCAACCACAGTAGACAATGCAACAGGGCTTAGCGCAACCACTAACCAACCGGCAAATTGTGTTATTCTAAATGGATATTTGTATTTTACGGATTTCGGCGGGCATAAAATCAGAAAAATGGATCTATCCGGATCAAATTCTGTAACCACTTACGCTGGAACTGGCGTAGCAGGAGCAACGGATGGCTTGGGAACAAACGCCCAACTGAATGGCCCGTGGGGTATAGTAACTGACGGAACGAGTATTTTCTTCAGCCAGAACGGAGGAGCAATTCGAAAAATTGCACCGGGGCCGAGCATTGTCACAACTCTTACAGGTGGAGTGGCGGGATACAAAGACGATGCTACTAGCAATGCGCTAGCGGGTGTTAGTCCGTATCTTGGAACAGATGGAAGATACATCTATGTAAGTGATAGCATTAACCACGCAATTCGTCGTCTTGATTATGCACTATTGTCGAGATATACGTTAGACGGCAACTCTAATGATTCACAAGGAACGAATCATGGGACGGCTCCTAACGGATATTTATCAGCGCTCGACGAAAACGGGACTACTAACGGTTCGTATGAATTGAACGGAACTAATCAGTATATCAACACACCAGCTCTTGCTTCAACCGATACAGACGATATATCCATGACTGCCTGGGTTTACAGAACGAATCCGGCAGCAACGGAATTCGTATTGTATAACGGGACCGGTGGGGTAAACGGTTACGGAATTGCTTTATCTGGAACCGGTAGCGCGGACGTCATCTGTGGAGGTGTTGCTGCAACCACCAATACTTTCAAAGTCTATTTGTATACTTGGGTTCACCTTGCTGCAGTTCGCAAGGCAGGGACTTGGCAAATCTATATGAACGGAGTGCCGCAAACCGTAGTAGGGAACCCGGTTCCGAATGCCCCGGCAGGAACTTTTATCATAGGAGATAGAGCGCCTGCCGCCGGATTTTACCTGAAAGGAAAAGTCTCGGACGTCAGGTTTTATCGAGGTGCGTTAGACGCATTTGCAATCAGAAAAATTGCGACACAGGTTCAAAGCGGACTGGTTACGCGATTTGACTTCAATGGAGATTTTCAGGACGTTAGCGGATATGCAAACCACGGGACCTCCATTGGCGCCGGAACTGCGACCTCCGGTCCGGACAGATTCGGGTCACCGGGAGGGGCCTACAATTTTTCGGCGGGTGTTAAATACGCAAACGCATCGGATACCTTGCTCCCGTTGAGCAACAATCCAAGAACCCAGTGCTTGTGGTACAAACAAACCGGAATCAATGGCAACAACTGGGCTTGTCCGTTTGCCTATGGAACGGATTCGAATTTCAACAGCTCAGCAATTTGCTTCGGAGCTCAGACTGACATCGTAGGCAGCGGATTTAATAGCGATCAGGCCGCAACAAGCAGCTTCCCGAATCAAGAATGGAGGCATGTCTGCACAACTTATGACGGCACAAATGCAAGTGTTTTCATAAACGGGGCGCTTGCCACAGGGTCGGCTCCCTTTACCCGCACTACGCTAACAGGCTCTTTGCAGATTGGATCAAGAGTCGGGGGATATGAATATTACGGGTGGATGGATGATGTCCGAATATACAATCGAGTACTTTCTATTGCAGAAATCCGGGCTTTGTCGGGCTATCACCCAATGCAGGTGAGTACCTGGAGTATCACACCAGGGAGTAGTTCTCTCGGATTCCACGTTGCCGCACACAGCTTCAGTAATCTTGCCGATGGAAATATTGTTGGAAATTGGGTGGACGAAAGCGGAAATAGTTTCACAGCAACAGCCATGAACTCACCGGTTTTCAGAACTGGAATAAACGGCATAAACGGAAATCCAACAATTCAGTTAAACGGAACGAATCAATATTTCGACGCTGGAAACACAACTATCAATTTTAATGGAATGACAACTTTCGCAGTCGGTCAAAACAATGCCAATGACCCATCTGATCGGGCTTTTGTAAGTAAGGACGATGCAGGATGTGTAGCATCAAGATTTAATCTGCATAAACATTGGTCCGGTCCCGGTACAGATTACTATTTTGAAGGACCTAACGGAGCACCTGAATCAGTCACACTGGCTGGAATTTTGAATGAAAATGTAATTTTAACCGGATCTATCCAAAACGCCACTAAAGTGAATCTGGCAAAGAACGGCTCAATGAGCACCGTAGGAGCGACCGCTTCTGTTTCAGGAGTTACAGCCTGCCCATTGCAGGTAGGAACAAGAACAGTACCAGGAAATTACTTTCAGGGCAAGTTAAGCGAGATAATGGTATTCAATCGTCCGATATTTATGGACACAAGCGTTTATGGCGCATCCTGGACTGATCAGGATATTGTAGAGTGCTACCTTTCCTCCAAATATGGAATCCCTATTTCACACAATTGTCCGTGATTTTGCAAGCAGAGACCGGTTAAATTGAATTTTATTTTGACCACATTTGCGGTTAATTTGGCAGGCTGAGAAAACTTTAGATAGCCGGCTCTTAAGTAATCGGTATCGATATTAAAAAACTCTCCTTGCAAAGCAAATTCTTTAGGTTTCATTGACAATATATGGCAAATAGAAAATCTTTTGGAAGGACCTGGTGGGGGAAACACTGGATCCAAGCAATGGAAGAGATCGATTCCAACACAAATCGATTGCCCCGCGGCAGAACTTATGCAAACAATGGCAGCGTAAAAGAAATTAAAATAGAAAATGCGACTGTCAGAGCGAAAGTCAAAGGCCGTTTGCCATCTCCGTATTCCATAAAAATTTCTCTGAAACAATTCAATAAATCCCAGATTGAAGAAATAAAAAATTTGGTAAACGGAAATCCAGTGATTGCCGCTGAATTGAGTCTTGGGAAATTACCGGAAAGTCTTTTAGTTCATTTGGAAGAGAGAAACCTAATGCTATTTCCAAAAAGCTGGAAAGATTTGAATTCCAATTGTTCTTGCCCTGATGACGCTAATCCCTGTAAGCATATTGCGGCAGTTTATTATCTGATCTCTAGCGAGGTAGACAAAGATCCGTTTTTTCTGTTTAATATGAAGGGCATTGCAACTAACGTATTGACAGGATTGAGAATTAAAAATGAAGCTAGCCAAAAGTTAAAGAATGTTAAACATTTTTTCACTACAGCATCAAAGATAAAAAAAATGGAAAATCCGGAGCAGTTTGATCTGAGTCTGAACATTCCAGAACGGGATATTGACTCAATATTTTCTCTGCTCCCGGGGTCTCCTTTATTTTATGATAAAGGAGATTTCCGAAAAATACTGCTGAAAGCTTGCAAAGTCGGAGCTAAAAACGCAGAAATCCTTGCTTTAGAGGAAGAGTTTCCGGATCTGAGGGACGTTGAATTGCGATTGATTTTTTCTGATGAAGCTGTTCCCTCAATAAAAGTATTTGTGAGCAACGATAAAATTTTTTCATCGATCGCAAGAAAATTCAGGCCGAAAAAGATTTCGATGAAAGTTCCTTCGTTTTCTGGAAAAAAATTAGTCTTCCATAATTCAAAAGGCGTTATATTCGAGCTTTCCGAGTTTTTGGAATTTTTCCAATCGCACCCTGTTCAGACCGACTTGCAAAATTCATCACCTACAATTCGTTTTTTTAGTTTGTTGTCAGGCCTATCGCTATCTTTTGTCAGATCTAATTCATTTTTTCCGGAACTTGTGGAAATTGGAGATGATGATTTTTTTATCCGCTATGTTCCGGGCATTCACGATGAAAGAATTGTTAAATTGCTTCTTCGGTTGGAAGATTTTTTCCCCAGAGAAATTGGATTTAACCCAATAACGCAGAATATTTTGACACCGAGTAGTATTACGGAGCTCGCTGCTTTTTTTATCTCGGAAACGTTTCGAAGCCTTCTGAAAAATGAACCAGGCCTATCTGAAGATAAAATACTTTTTTCTTTTTTCGGCACCTCATCATTGTACATTCCCGACAAATTCAACGAACAAAATATAGGAAAGGGAATCAGTAACTGGCTTGAAAGACTGTCTACTCTGAACAGCAATATCAATCCGGTAATAAAGATCGAGCCGAGTGACAAGATATTTCAATTGAATATAGAGGTAGAGAACAGAAATTCTATAATGGACGCAATGATTTCTTTATCAGATATTTTTGGATCCCGAAAAGAATTTTTTGGTACTTCTGTCGAGGCGATAAGATCGAGGCTTTCAAGACAGATTGCCCTTGCCGGAGAGTTTATTCCCGAATTAAAAGATGTATTGAGTTCTCGTGGGCTGACTCCTTCCAAAATTGATTTAAAAAGAATCGGAAAATTTCTGACCGACTATGCAAGGATCTTGGAAATCTTGAATATCAAATTCATTCTTCCGAAATCACTGAAAAATTTGTTGAAACCGGAAATCAGCTTACTGGCTAAGGCAAAAAAATTCGGAAATGTAGTCAAGTATTTGGACTTAAATGAGATTCTACAATTTTCGTGGCAGGTCACTCTTGGCGAGCACACCATCAGTAGAAAAGAATTTATCAACCTTTGCAAAAATGCTGACGGCTTGGTAGAGTTTCGGGGACAATATATTTTATTGGATCCTGATGAAGCGAAAAAAATACTTGAAAAAATTGAGAAACCTCTGAAAGAGATGAGTCCGATGGATGTCATTCGATCAGGGCTTACCGGAGAAGCTGAGGGAGTAAAATTTCAATCCGATGAGTATTTGAAGAATATTCTTTCAGAGCTGAACAAAACGGAATATGCGAAGGTGCCTTCAGGACTAAATGCCAAGATGCGTCCGTATCAGGTAAGGGGTTTTCAGTGGATGCTTTCCAATTTAAAAAAAGGTTTCGGTTCCTGTCTCGCAGACGATATGGGTCTCGGAAAAACCCTCCAAACAATTGCGCTTATTTTAAAGCTAAAGGAAGAAAGAAAATTACTCCATCCGGCGCTCATTGTTTGTCCGACGACTCTTGTTGGAAATTGGCAAAAAGAATTTCAAAAGTTCGCGCCGACTATAAGAACATTCATTTATTATGCTTTATCCCGCACACTCGAACTAAAAAACAACGATGTTATTATTACGACTTATGGACTACTCCGAAGAGACCTGAAATATTTTCAGAAAAAAACCTGGGGTCTTTTTGTGATTGATGAGGCTCAATATATCAAAAATCATCACACTGACCAGACTAAAGCGATTAAATCTCTAAATGCGGATAACTACCTGGCACTAAGTGGAACCCCCGTAGAAAATAGGCTTCTCGAACTATGGAGCATTTTTGATTTCATAAACAACGGTTATCTCGGCGATCATCCTGATTTCAAAAAAACATTCTCGGTTCCGGTAGAAAGATACAGGGATCCGGAGAAAATCGAAAAGGTTCGCCTACTAACGTCTCCTTTTCTGATGAGAAGATTGAAAACGGATAAAACTATCATAAATGACCTTCCCGACAAAATCGTGTCGGATGAATACTGTCAACTGACTAAAGAACAGGCGATTCTATATGAAAGGATAGTTCAGGATGTGATGTCTAAAATAGAGAGTCAGACTGGAATGAATAGGCGCGGAAGTATTTTTCAACTGATGACGTTTTTGAAACAAATTTGCAACCATCCTGTGCATTTTGCAAAAAAGGGAAAACCTAAACCGGAAATCTCCGGAAAAGCCCTCACAACTCTGGCAATACTCGATAAAATTATTGGAAACCGGGAAAAAGTCCTGATATTCTCTCAATACACTGAAATGGGGAAAATACTTTGCGAAATGATTCAGGATGCGTTAGGAGAAACAGCTTTATTCTTCCACGGAGGTCTGAGCCGCAAAAATAGGGACGCAATGGTGGATGATTTCCAAAATCGCAGCGATTGTAAAATATTGATTCTTTCTTTAAAAGCCGGTGGAGTCGGATTAAATTTAACAACAGCGTCTAACGTTATTCATTACGATCTTTGGTGGAATCCGGCAGTTGAATCTCAAGCTACAGATAGGGCATACAGAATCGGCCAGGCGAAAAACGTTTCTGTTCACCGACTCATCACAATGAAAACCTTTGAGGAAAAAATCGACGCAATGATAAAATCCAAAAAAGAACTTGCCGACCTTACAGTCGCTACAGGGGAAACCTGGATTACGGAATTGTCCAATAAGGAACTGAAAAGTATGTTCAGTTTGTCGGATTGATTTGAAATTTTTTCGTAATCCATACTGCGTTGTAAATCAGATTTCATTCCAAAATGATGCAACTGCAAAAAAAAGTGATTTCTAAGAAAAATTAAAGTACAAAAATCTATTGGGGTCTTCCTTTTCTAGCGTTATCCAGATCATGTTATTGCATGGGCTGGAGGTTAGTGTCATAAATTCCAAGTCCCTGAGGATAACCAATTTACTTTGTCTTTGAGGAGAGATTCCACTTGCCTAACTTTTTCTTAGCATCTGGCCGACTGTTCTTTCCTGGGTTAAATAACGCTTTTTCAAATAGGAAATAGCGTTATTTATGAATTTCGGAACAGGTTTTCCGGCATCCAGCAAATCCAGTTTCAATTGAGTCAGCTCATCAACGGTCAGAAGCGCCAGGTTTTTTTGATTCTGGTGCTGTTCTACTTCGTCTTCCGTGATGAGCATTTTAATTACTCCTTGTAATTATTAGCCGTTTCGATTCCTCGTTTCTCATTTACGAATGTGTTAATGAGAAGAGAAAGCACAAAGAACACTGCGATTGCAAGAAATGCATTTCTAAGGCTGAAAATCATTTGTAGCCAGGCGATTGCGCCCATCAGATCGTCTTTCATGTCGCCTAACGTATTTTCAAGGAAACCGTCTCCCCTGGATTCTCCACGGGCTATCCCTTCGACATTCTCACTGACAAGATCACCGGACTCAGATCTTGTTTTAATATCCTTACGAATATCCTCTTCAGACATTGTCGCATAGTCAGGATTGTATCTCGGATCACTTTTATCATTTTTAATTTTATCCAGATCTGCTTTTCTGGCTTCATCCAATGCCCGTTGACGATTCGCCTCTGCCATTGAGTCTGTCTTGGACATCAGATCGTCTAGGCTCGTGATGAGGTTCTCTCCGGCTGTGATTCCGTTCGACCCGCTATTAATACTCGAACTCATCGTTCCTCTAGTCGTGTTCAGAGAAAACTTTCCCGTTCCGACAGTTGCGTTTACAACAGTATCCCCGTGTTGTGACGCAACGATGTTCAGCGCTCCGGCTGTGATGTTCACTCCGAATCCGTCGTTCTTGTTGTAGGTGAGTTTTTGTTTTCCCGCTGCAACGTATCCACTAACGTCCCCGGTGGATTTGAATTCCAGTCCGCCTGAGTATTTTCCGTCTGTGGTTGTAGCTCCGAGTAGTGCGCTTGTCTTTCCTCCGGGACCGATGTTCAATCCTGCCGTGAAGTTGTCTCCCTTGTAGC
>CAYTEA010000029.1:0-32811 GCA_964436695.1 uncultured Leptospiraceae bacterium | reverse complement strand
AAATGCATCAGCCTTTCCGGATCATCGGCTTGCATTTCAAAATATATTAATGAATTCAAATTATTATCCTGTTAGCAATTTAGACTAACATAAACTCAGGTACTAAAACAAAAATTCAACCCTTTATAATTTTTTCAATCTCATCTAACGCCAGACTCTTTGCTTTTTTGAAATAGGAATAGAACAAATCCTCAATTCTTTCCTTTGAACCGGATTTTGCTCCGAGAATGATCAAATGATTTTTTGCTCTGCTGAGCGCCACATACAAGATTCTCCTCTCTTCCTCCAGAGTTTCTTTGGCTTCATTTGTCCCTAAATTCCAGCCGGAAGTCAAATCGACGATAACCGTGTTAAACTCTAGTCCCTTGGAAGCATGGATAGTCAGGAGGCAGTTTTCGCTCAAACCGGCTTTTTTATAGGTATCTATTCTGAAATTCGACCTGCAAAGAATTTTAATTTCATTTTCGAAATCCGGAATGGAACTAATCCTTTCGGCAAGAATCAGAAGGTCGGAATCAGAATCCAAGGTGAGTTTTCTTACAATTCCCTTACCAATTCTTTCAGGCTTTACGGTTTTTTTGATATTCATTTTATTCTTCGAGATCGGAATAGAGGATATACTGATAATTTCCGGAAGAGACCTGTAATTCGTACCCAAAAAATGAATCTTACATGGAGAAAAAAATTCGGAAAATTTCAAAAAAGGAACCGTGCTAGCCCCTCTGAATCCGTATATCGCCTGCCAATCATCACCAACTACGGTCAATTTTTCCGGATTCATTAACCGGAGCATTTCCAGTTGCTTCATATCAGTGTCTTGAAATTCATCTACAATGATTCTTTTGATTTCATTTTTTGCGTTTGCCACCCATTCCGAATTTTCTTTTAAGGCTTGGAGAAATACTTCTATTAAATCCCCGAAATCCATTTTTTTTGTCTGTAGTTTGTAATTTTTATATTCCACTTCCAAATCGGAAAAAATTTCAGGCAGCTCCTTCCTCATACTGGAATTTTCATCCAGCAGCAATTTGTACGGAATTCCCCCGACTTTAAACTTCTCCCGTTTGAAATATTCCCGAAACAAATTTTCCTTTTCTAACTCTTCGATGATTTCTATCTTTTTACATATATACTCTGGATGAAATTTCTGAATTGCATACAGACAATAGGCATGAAAGGTTTTCACCTTAAGTTGAGTTTCTCCGACTTTTCTGTGAAGCCTTTCGCGGATTTCTCCAGCTGCCTTTCTGGAAAAAGTAATTACGAGAATTTCTTCGGGGTTTTCCTTCTTCTCTTCCAAAATTCTTTCCAATAAAGCAACCATCGTACTTGTTTTTCCGGAGCCTGCCGCAGCGACGACTTGCTGGTATTCATCTCTGCATTCTATCACACCTTTCTGCTCAGTATTGTATTTCATATACTATCAGGTAAAAATTTTTAAATTTATAGAAATATTTTTTCCGATCAAATTTCATTATTTCGAATTTATTTTTACCAAAGGCGAAGTTTTGTGAAAAATATTTTTTTCTGCAACCGGTTTTCTTACCTGCATGATTGAAGCATAAAAATATTGCTTCACAAAAGGAGATAAACAAATGGCAAATATTGCGCATATAGTAATGGATGGAAATCTGACCGCTGATCCGGAGTCGAAGAAAACGCCCAACGGGAAAAGTGTAACGACCTTTTCCGTTGCAGTGAATCACAATGACCCGAAAGGAGAAAAAGAGGAGGCAGATGTTTCATTCTTTGATATTGAAGCATGGGAAAAAGACGCGGACAAATGCGCGACCTTTTTGAAAAAAGGCAGAAAAGTTACCATTATTGGCAACCTGCGGCAGGATAGATGGAAATCAGCCGATGGAATTTCCCGCCAAAAATTCAAAGTAGTCGCAACATCAGTTAGATTTGACGGCTCAATGTATAAGGAGGCTAGAAAGGCTGCTTAAAATTCTGAAGGGGGTTTTTTTATACCCCCTTTTTTATGAACCCAAGCGCAATCTTGTAAAAATCAGTCTTGTCTAGTTCCTCCGGCCTTTTGCCTTCCGGAATTCCCAATTCATTCAGGACTTCGCATAACGCATGTCTTTGAATATCGGAAACAAAAAAAGGAGCTTCCCGTGCTGATTTGTAAAGAGTTTTTCTTTTCCCCCAAAAAAAAGTTTTCAGCACCAATTCGAATTGGTTCACTTGGATTTTGCTCGAAAATAATTTCTTGAGAGGCCGAAGAGATATGATCGCGGATTCTTCTTTTGGAGCAGGAAAAAAACAATTCTTGGAAACTTTCTTCAGTATTTTTACTTCACAAAAAGCAGAAACAAAAACCGAAATCGAGGCAACTTCCCGCGTCAACCTCAACGCAAATTCTTTCTGAACCATAAAAACTCCACCCTGAAAATCCGCAATAGTCCCGAGGATTGTGGTAAGAATATCCGATGTTATATAGTACGGCAAATTTCCAAACAGAAAGATTTTCTTTTCGGAGACCTTGTCCAGATTTTCTAAAACATTCCCTTTGAAAAGGATGTGCCTACTTTTTTGAAAATAGTCCTGCGATTCCAGAAACTTGCAAAAGAACGGATCGATCTCAAAGAAGAAGGCCGGATATTTGGATAAAGTTATTCGATGCGATAGCGCTCCAAGCCCAGGCCCGATTTCTCCGATACACTCGATAGAATCGTTTTCTTCCGAAAATGAAGAGATGATAAATTGCACAATGTTCGGATCGATTAGAAAATTCTGTCCCCACTTTTTCTGAGGACTTGCCGCATTTTCGTTTAACAGATCTTTGATTCGTGAAGGTTTGAAATAATCAAAATCATAATTCGGACGGGGAAATGAATTTCCAGTTTTCATTTATGCCGAGAACCCTTTGATTTATTTTCCAATCGTTTATATTGTCCTTTGATTTATAGGGAAATATAAGCACAATTTTCCCGAAACCATCTTTTGTTGCCCGGATAAGAAAATTCAAACTATCTTTATCCGGTCTAAAGAACACTATTGAAGAGTCCTTTAGTTGGAATCTCATAGTCGCGGATTTATTTTCCAGCGCTATGGAAGAAAACGAATCTTTCCAGGAAAGAATCGATTCATCGCCGAATTGTATTGTACCGGGCAAAAATTTAGCCTCGCAGGATTTGATGAGCGCCAAACAAGATTCTTTCTCAACAAAAATTTCCGATATTTTTTCTTTGCAAATTTTATCCTGGAAAATTTTTCTCAGTTTGTGATAGCTGTATTTGCAATTTCCTCCGATATGCAACTTATTTCCGGAATAAATTAGAAAAGCATCAGACTCGACCCGCACGAATTCAGAATTCCGGTGCGCTTTTGGAGAGGTATTATAACCGGCAAAAAAAAATCCCAGAGTGCTTAAAGCAAAAAAACCGGATAGCAGAAAATATTTCCACCGGGCTTTTTTTAACTTCTGCCAAGCCGGACTTGAATTTGTTTCACCTTCTTTTGCTTCAAGCCGCGAAAACAGAAATACGCAAATACCCAGTATTCCAAGAAGCAAAGCGAATAAAACTAAATGCAAGAATCCAAAATCGTCAAACTCTCTGTAATATCCGACTAATTCGCTTAACGTATCAGAAAGTAGAGCTTGCACTCTGATCAGTAAATCTGCATAAGGCCAGACAATTTGATTTAGATATGGAGTGCCCGTTAGCTCGATGAAAACCGCTATGTACAAAACGGGGAGGATAAATGAAGTCAATGGAACCAAAATATAATTCACAAGAATCGATCCAAAACTAAACGAATGAAAATAGGCCATCAGGACGGGGAAAGTGCCTATCGTAGCCGAGAGGGAAATCGTCAAATTATCACAGAACGAACTTCTGAATCGGTGAAATAGTATGTCGTCTAACGCATTTTTAAAATAGAATATTCCCATGACCGCAGAAAATGAAAGATTAAACGAAAGCCCAAGATAACTTTCTCTGTCAAAAAGAAATATTATAGAACCTGAATATAGAATCACATCCGTCGGGTGTGTTTTTCTAAAGAATAAGGAGGCGAGAGTTAAAATGGATATAAAGCAAAATGCCCGCGTAAGAGAGACAGGAAAATCCAGAAGATACAGATAAGCAAAGGATGCAAATGTAGGCAGGATTTTCAGCGCGTAATAATTGATGCAACTAAGTCTGGACAGGAGCAGGTAAATAAATCCGGTAAAGATTCCGATGTGTAAACCGGAGGCTGCAAACAAGTGCAGAATTCCTCCTTCCTTTGCCTTCAATTTAAACTCCCTATCCAGATAACTCGAATCCCCAAAGATCAGGCCAAGACTGATTTCCAGACTATAGTCTTCCATTCCTCCTCTGGCCAAAAGAGCCTCAATGTAATTTTTGATATTTCGCCTAACGTCTGGTTGCTTTTCAACTACTTCGCATTTCTGTTTTGGAAATTGAATGTAGTAATTTCCATATTTTTCTAAGAATTGAAAGTAATCTCCAAAATTATTTTGGATAGTCTTGATTTTAAGGATATCGGAACTGCACACAAAAGTAGGAATGAAATTTTCCCGCCAGTTCCTTAATCCTACGATTACTTCTTTGGCCTCGCCCTGAATCGAGATTTCAGAACGCCAATAATTTTTCCTGATTTCACTCTTTAGCTTAACGGTTGCCGGGATTTTAGCACTTCGCAATTTTTCCAGTTGAATGAGGGAAAACGTTTCCGGCTCAATGCGGGGAATTTTCTGCATGGCCGTAAAATATGCAAAATACAAAAGAATTCCCAGAAAAAAACTGAATAGCCTCCTTTTTCTTCGGAAAAAAAATATGACAAGAATAATCCCGGTGGTGGCAATTCCTTCAAGCCTGAATTCAATTAGATGAAAAATCCTATCAAACAGCAGAAACCCCAGAATACAAAAAGCAACATAACTTTTGGGAATGAAATTATCGATAAATCTTCTCATACCGAATCAGGTAAGAAAAGTGTAAGACAAAAAACAAAAAGTTAAGAACTTTTCGCTCTAGGTGAATAAAAAAGACCTAACAGGAATTATTCTTTTCGTAACCACTTCCCTTTCTGGGATTCGAAATACTCTCCGGTTGTCGTTTCCCGGTAATAAGTGAGCGCTAAATTTTCCCTTAAGATCAGCAATTCCTTTGGGGAAAGATTTTTTTTCTTCTCCTTTTCCAGGCGGGTATTTAGGACTTTTTCACGGGCTTCATTGATTATTTTTACAACCTCATCCACTCGCTTAACCAAATCGGGCTTGGAATAATCCTTCTCGAATTTACTCTCCTTTGTAAGTGGATTTCGCCTAACGCTTCCATCTAGGCTTTCCCCCAGAATCCCGTGTCTTTTGTATTTCTTCAGCTCACCTGCAAAATACGCGATAGTCCGAAGCGCAATCATGTAGTCTTTGTCGGAGGAATCATCATCTGCGGATTCTTTCTGCCAATTTTCCGACCCGGAAGAAGAAGTTTTAATGGAAGCGATCAACCATCCGTTTTTCTCCAACTCCTTATCCTCTCCGACCATCTGCTTTTCGGCAGAAGTTTGCGTTTGAGTAAAAGTAATCGGCGGGGGTTTCAAGCTAAGGCAACCGGCAGAAACAATCAATCCTGAAATCACCGAGGCGATATTTAAAAAATATTTATTTTTCATATTTCGAAATCTCCGATCCTGCTCTTTTCAGAAAATTTGCGAGAGGCATTCTCTCCTGACTGATCTTATTATTTTCAATATTCATGAACATTGCAGAAAGCGCGGAACCTTTAAACAGTATCGTCGCATAAACCAGGCCTTTCGACAACTGAATATCCATTTTATCGACCGAATAACTCCCGACGATATAATCCGTCAGAATATTCTGCGGGCTAATAACATTCACAGCGCTTTTTCCAAAGTCTTTTCCGATTTGAAAACAACTAAAAAACAAATTCACATTGCTCACTGCATCACTCAGATTTCTTCCGAATATATTCATGTCGGCCTTGATTTTTCCGTCATCGATTTTTTTTCGCGAACTCTCCGGAAGAAGTTGCTTCAAATCAATATCCCTGATCTGAAGAGTCGTGGAATACTCCATCTTCTCTGCTTTTCCTTCCCCGACATTAAAAAGAACATCCTTCCCATAGATTACCCCGTCGAGCATCCTTATTTTCAATCCGTTCAGAAAAAAATAATTCTCTTTATAATCCATGTGGGTTTCAAATCCGGGAGTAGATCCAATGTTTTTGACATATTCAAAAATCGAACCGGCTACGTACGGGTGCGGGCCGGTAACCTGGTGAATCGTAAAATTCGGTGGAGGAATCTGGCCGTATGTCCTGATGAATCTAGATTTGTCCCCTTCGATTAATTCAGGTGTGCTTCTCCTTTGCAGGTCATGTTCAAACGGGAAATCCATATTTATTTTGTTCACAAGATAGGACTGGCATTCCGGCCCGGGACATTTCCCTTTTGAAAAAGCAAAATTTGTATTTTTGGAACGAATATGGCCCTTTACTAGAAAATCTTTGAGTTTTGTATAAATTTCCATATAACCCAGAAATGAAATTCCCTTCATTAGATACTGGGATTTTGCGGACAATAGAGAAATCTTTACATCCAAGTCTGGATAATATGCGCCAAGAGGAGCTGGGACGTTCGGATCACCCTTAAACATAATACCTTGAATCTGCCCTGTAATCGAATTGTTGTATGCGCTAAAATCAAACTTCGGAATTTTGATCGTTGCATTTTTGTCGTCCAGCAAATGTGCTTCAAACCGGGTTTTCAAATCCTTCAGTTCAAAAGCAGGCAATTGAATCACCATATCACCCGCATAAATTTGATTCCCTTTTTTAATCGAATAGAAAAAATCCCCGATAATTGTCTGGTTGTTTCCGTAAGATTCTCTGGTCGAAACGATTGCATCTCTGGAACTCAAAGGCATTGTCGGAATGAGATTGGTCATATCTGTCGTTGCTCTCAAATTTTTCGCCTTCATGGAAAAACCATCAACCAGATTCATCGAACCCTGCATGTCCAGGTTCACTGCAATACCACCATTCTGATTCTTCAGAATAGTTCTCATGTTATCAATCAGGATGTCGGTCAGTTTATAATTTTCTTTGAAAATCATATTTCCCTTCATCCAAAAATCTATCATATGAGCGCCAGACCTGCTTGTGCCGGCAGTATATCTGTAGGAATCGAGATACACATATAAGTCTGTGAAGAGATTGGAAAAATATTTTCCCTTAAGATTGATCTTGCCTTTGACAATTCCGTATTGGGATGCTACGTAAGGATGGAGATCCATTTTATCAAAAACGATATTCAGATCGATATTTTTGCCAAGAGAAAACTCCCCGTTGATTTTCATGTCGGACCCGTTGTAATTCAAATCCAGCTTGGTTATATCCAGCGTTTTCAAGTAAGGCATGGGATTTGCCGCGGTCGGTTTCGTATTAGAAGCAAAATCCAGGTTAGTGGAGAAAATAAAATTCATGTATGAAACTTTATGAGCGGAAGATTTCCCTTGAGCATAGAGAAGATTATTGATTTTGATTTCACCGACTACTTTCATATCGCTTAGCGATCCGGTGATTTTGAGAGGGGCAAGCTGTACGATTCCGGAAAGTTTCATGGCCGGCATACCGGGAAGGTCGTTCAACACCTTCGAAACCGCTTCAAGATTCATGTAGGAGCGATTGATTTCAAAATTTATGTTTCTATCATTTTTTAATGCGTTAGTCACTCTTCCCGAAGAGCCTATCCATGTGTCGTTATTGAATGTTACACGGAAATCCTTTAGGGATAATACGTCTTCTTTGGGTTCATATTGCAAATCATAGAATAGCCCGAAACCAAAAGGAGCGAGCAGTTTATTGTGAACAGCAATCGGAATGGATTTTGCGCCGATATCCATTTTTGAATAAAAAATCACCGGTTTTGTTTTGGCATCCTGCGAAAGCACCCAGGTAAGGTGAAATGGATTTTTTAGTTTTTTGGAATTGTCTTCGAAAAGAACCTGAATTTCTTTTTCGGGATTCAAAGCTATTTCAAACTTGTCAAAAATGGAAAGGATTCCCGTATTGAGAGGAATTTTATTTATCCGCTTCGTATCCAAAAGAAATTGAAATGTAAAGCCGTCGACTTTGCCGCGAAAAAACTTTTCACCCTTTTCTTTTTCAATGCTCAAGTCCATATCCTGAATCACGAGTTTCAAGAATGCGCTCACGGGCAGGTAGGTGTTTATTACATCGGAACTTTCCCCCTTGGATTCCTCCTCTTTTTTTTCTTCTGATTTGCTTTCGGATGGGAACAAAGTTGCAACATTCCATTTTTTATTTTTCTCAATCAGGAATATCTTGGGGGAAATTAACGCTATCTCGGATAATTTTAGTCTGCCCAGAAACAAAACAGGAAGGTTGTACTTTAAGGCAAGTCTATCGGCTTCAAAAATTTTACTCCTTCCGAAATCATCTCCGGAGGAAATGGAAATTTTTTTGATTTCGATTCCGTAGAAAAGAGAAAACCGGGTTACATTGCCTGTGTAACTTCCAGTCGAAAAATTCTTAAAAACGTACGAAAGTAGAAAATCTCCAGTGAAAGAATTAAAAATCAGTTTGTAAAAACAAAAGATTATGAAAAAGAATATTACGCTCTTTTTCTTTAAGAATTTTACAAATTTCTCTTGTAATCTTTCGATATCCAATCTGTATCAAAAGTCAAATGACTCAAAGGCCTCTTCCGATGTCTTGAAAATTTCAAATATACTGGCAAGCTTAGTGATTTCCATAAGATTTTCGATATCCGAATTCAAGTTCGCAAAAACCATCCGGCCCTTCAAGCTATCCACATGCTTATAAATATTCAGAAAAATACCCAGCCCCGCTGAATTTATAAATGGAACTTTTTTCAAATCGATGATAAATTTCGGAACCACACCTTTCTTGATGTATTCTTCAATTTTTTCCCCAAGCTCGAATTCATTCCCTGCTTTAATGGGACCCTCAATCTTAAAAATATGAACGTCGTTTTTAACTACTACTTTTATTTTCATAACCCTTCATTTGCATAATTTAGATGTAGTATAATGATGCGCTTTGTTAAATTGTAAAGCTATTTTTTAAAAATTTTGCCATAATTTTCTAAAAAACCATCCAATTTATTTTACGCAAGATCACAATTCTCTGATAGCCCTTTTCCTGACAAATAGTATGGCGTGGAGATTGTTTCGCAACAACTATTTGTGCTGTTTTGTTGCTTCATGAAAATTGAATTGAGTCTTACTTTCATTTGGAGGGGGTATGTGAATTACCTCCGTCACAAATTCTCGCCTGAACACAACCTTAATCTCTTCATCGGGCTGGTCCAATTCTGAACGTCTGCTGACCGGCCTCCTATAGATGAATTGCTCATAATCCGGTCCGCTCTTGAATCTCTCATCCGGCTCACCCAAATACTTGATTACATAAAGCCTATTTTTGCTTTGTAGCGCGTTCTTTATATCTTGTCTCAGCTTTAGAGATGAA
Organism: uncultured Leptospiraceae bacterium; assembly: GCA_964436695.1. GTDB lineage: Bacteria > Spirochaetota > Leptospiria > Leptospirales > Leptospiraceae > JABWCC01. Next base: position 23,323 of record CAYTEA010000029.1, on the reverse strand, counting down.
TTCTCTTCTTTCGTTAAATCTGCTTTCTTGCTATCCTTACCTTCTTCTCTGCCCTTTGTTTTTTTCAGCAGATCATTGCACTTTTCTTTATCTTTTACAGTTTCCAGACAATCTTTTAGAAAATTCTCATCATCTGCTTTAACATTTCCCCAGAAAATTGTAATGAATAATATTAGAATAATTCTAATCAAGACTAACATACTAAATATTCGTCCCACCCTAGTTCTTGGACAGTTTTTTCTGATACGTGGGATATGGAAATGCTGTTTATTTTATTTTTTTTTTTGATATTCGGATACTTCCATCTCAATTCGGAAATCAATTTATTCCCTTTCTTTGTATTGCAATCCTTGCAAGCGGTAGCAACATTATCCCAGGAATTGAACTCCTGCGGCTTATTCTCCGATGAAATTGACGCCCACCTACTCCGAGGAACAATATGATCTATTGTCAATTTTGCTGTCGGGAATGTCTTTCCACAGTAAAGGCAAGTATAGTTATCGCGAGCTAGAATATTCTTTCTGGAAAGCTTTGCCTTTTTTCTCGGAACATAATGGTAATTCAGAAGCAAAATAATCCGAGGCGCGGGGAGCTGTAATTTTTCCGAACGAATAAACAAATCCTCTTCCGCTTCGACCACATCCGCTTTTTGCAAAAGAATCATACAAATAGCATCTCTAACAGATTTAATTCCGACAGGGAGATAGCCGGAATTCAGCACAAGAACCGGATTACTGAGCACGTCCATACCGGCATTTTCTTGCCGGGGATAACAAAGTGTCTATCGGAAAATGGTTTTCGAGCTCCCAAGACAGGGCAGTTTATTTTTCTACAACTCTCGCGAGATCAATTCCTTTGAAATAATAATGAAGTATCTCTGCGTAGGTATAATCATCTTTAGCCATTCCATAGCTTCCCCACTGGCTTAAACCAACTCCATGGCCGAAGCCAAGCCCTTTTATAAAAAATCCTTCCAGATCCTTTTTAATTCCAAACCTGAGCGACTTCAAAAAATTTGCACCCAAAAGCTTTCTGAAATCAGTTCCTTTTACTTTTACCGATCTGTCCGAACCGCTTACTTCCAGCATATCTACTCTGCCGGATGCTGTCCTGCCAAGAACCTGAATATCCTTTACGTCTCCAACGCCGAGAGTTGCGAGTTTCTGATTCATGGTTGAATTGGAAACAATTTCTTTCCAGGAATAGTTTTTGGCATCTTTGCAATATTTAGATTCCACACTTGTCAGGTAGTCGATTTTTTGTCCCCACACATTTTCAGGCTTCTCCGTAACCCCCCCGCTATTGCTATGGAAAAAGGATTGAATTGGATTTCCGTCATATACTGCCAAAATTCCCTTCGTATCTTGGACAGCTTTGTCGGTTCGAGGATTTTCCTTATCCATCCCTCCGTACACTTGAGAATTCGTAGTTGCATCAACATCATAAACCCTACGGTTCCCGGTTTTCAGAATTTCATTCACTGCATAGGTTCTTGCGCAAATTGCCTGCGCTTTAAGAGCCTCTTCCGGCCAGTTTGCAGGCATTTCAGAAGGCACCACTGCCAATAAATAATCCTCCAACGGAAGCACATTCACAACAAGAGCGCTCCCGGATTCCGGATGAATTTCCACAATTCCCCTGTAATTTACACCCTTGTAATTGAACTGGGATTTTTCGAAGCTGAGCCGGATTTTTGCTCTGAGATTGGAAGGATCGATCGTGATCGAATCAATTCCTTTTTTAATAATCAGGTCGTTTACATCAAATACCTTGATCATTCCGTCGGTTTTCAGTGTGATATCCGAATCAGTTTTTCCGAGCGAAACTCTGACTTTGTCCACAGACCGGCTTTTATAAGGAGGCTCCCAGGATTTCACGATCATTGTAGAACAATTCGCCAGTGCCAGAATGATAAAAATGGATATAATTTTTAGTATTGTCTTCATTTAGTTTTCCCGCTGTTTTAAATATCGGATTTTCGGAAAATTTGCTTAATAACTCTTTTTGTTCCGGTTCGGGAGTTTTTGTTCCAAGCCTTTGCGTTTAAAATTCAATCATGCGCGGCTTATTACATACAGTAGTAAAGAATCAAAAAAGATCCATTACCATTTTTCCGTCATATTTTGGATTGCCTTCCAGTATCTGCTTGGTAGGATTTGGGTAAAGATCCAAAGATTCCAAGGCCAGATATCCAAGTAATGGAGGCGTTTCTTCAGGAATGTCCATTACGTCGATATTGGACATACGGTCAAAAATGTGGATCTTAACAGGACTATAAACAGTTCGCTCAACTTTACCGTTTGCGGTATTGACCATTCTTTTATGGTCAGGCCGGAGGCCTAGAGAATTGATTATTGAGGGGGGAAGGCAAATCATCGCTGCACCGGTATCAACGAGAAAATCGATCTCCATTTTTCTGATTTTATCCTTCGTAACATACCCTTCGTTATATGCCATTAAATCTCCAGTATTTTCGATAATCGCTTTTTGTATGATTTTTCCCATAATTTTCCTCCTATACAAATACCATATCATTTGTATAGTTATTTGTCAAGGATTTTTCAGAATACTAAAATATATTCGCTATTTAATTTCTTTGACAAATTTTCCATTTTCAAAAAGTCCTTTTTGAATAGAACCGTCATTTTTAGTTAAAGTACCCTGCCCGTGTTTTTTATCATTTTTCCATTCACCTATATACTTTGCATCTCTTGGACCAGTCCCATCTTCCGATCCTTGTCTTTTCCCAATTCCGGACTCAGCTAAGTTATATGTCATCGTTCCTTGTCCATGTCGTTTATTATCTTTATGTCCACCGACATAATGATTCCCACTTGGATATGTTTCTGAACCATGCCCATCTCGCAAACCATCTTTCCACATACCGGTATATTTCTGGTCAGGGTATGAGGCTGTCCCTTGTCCATTCATTAATCCATTTTTAAATTCACCAACAAAAACATAACCAATGGGGCATGTTATTTTACTCTTATTATTTATTTTATCATACCTAAACTCTAATTCATATTTTTCAGCACTAAGGCATGTAAAAGTTCCTTTACCGTTTAATTTATCATCTTGAAATTCACCAGTATATTGGAAACCATCTGGACCTGTCTCAGTTCCTTGTCCATGTCGCTTCCCATCTTTCTGCATACCAATATATTTGCCACCGTTAGGTAATATTATAATACCCTGTCCGTTACGAAAATCATCTTTGTATTCACCTGTATATTTATATCCATTGGGGCATGTCGTTGTTCCCTGACCGTGACGCTGATTAAATAATAGTTCACCTACATAAGTACAGCCGTCCGGATAGGACTTTGTTCCTGTTTTTGTGCAATTACCTAAAATTATTAATACTAAAATCAAAATGAGTTTATACATAGTTTTCCTAAGCTGATAATTCTGGAAATAATCGTAAGTTATTTATCTGAATCCAAATAATCTTCATCCCCAATAATGCGGGAAGGAGAATGTTTTCACGTTGTCATTTTACACATCGGGCATTGATATTGTTGGATTTGGGATCGTCGTATGCTTTTTTGAAATCGAAATAATACGCAAATGCACGGTTGGAATCTCCCGGTTTCTCCTCTGATGTTCAGTACAATCCGTATTTCCATTCCTTTGTCAGCCCGGATTTATAGGCGTTATCCAGTTCATTGATAGTCGGCAATCTCATTCCCATCTTATCACATTGAAGCATTGCATCAGGCCAATTGATTCTTCCGGGCAGTTCATCACTCCACACCAATGGACCGGAACTCTTTTTTGCGGGCTGTGAAAAAGCCGGAGCAATATAATTTGAAATAATGCAAATCCATAAAATCCATTTTAACCTCATGTTCAAACCTCCGTCTTTTTGCATTGCTTTATCTTTTCCAGATTACATCATTATCACCAAGAATAATTATCTGAATATTTTTGGGAATATAAAATTGAATTCCATAAGGGCCAGCATATCCTGTATTGCGTAAAGCCTTAAAAATTTTCACACGGACTGTATCCTCGTTATAAGATACTTCATAGCCCTGAATAAAAAGCGCGCTGTCCTTATTCTGCCCTGTTATTCGAACCTGATCCCCATTCTGGTTTTCTGCATGTGTGACGGAAATATGAAATTGATCGATTGCTGATCTAGACTGAATCGTCAAAGTACATTGTTGTGTGAAGAGAAAAACCAAGGGAATAAGAATCAATTGTAAAAATTTCAAATCAGCCCTACCTTCCTGCGTTTTCACACAACTCAATAATGATCTGTCATTTTGAACAAACAAAAATAATCCTATTAACACTGAATACTTCTAATTTCTCCAAATCAGATCAAATACCCTCGCTATCTCCTTTTCAAATACGCAACTGTCTCGATATGGGGAGTTTGCGGATAGGGATCCGTGAATAAAAATTCCGCCAAATGAAATGACTCAGAGATGATTTTCAGATCTTCCAGTTGGCTTTTGGGATTGCAGGAAACATAAAATATTTCCTGAAAACTGGAATCACGGATTAATCTGGAAAGCTTCTCCCCAGCTCCACTTCTGGGAGGATCCAGAATCAGAACGTTCTTGCCTTGAATTCGAATTTCTCGAAACAGATCATCCTCCGCGCCGAAAAGATTGTACTGCGAAAATTTGATTTTCTTTTCGGGAAATTCCATGCCTAATGTCTGGTTTGCTTCCTCGATGGAACTTGCCACAAAATCAAATCCTAGTATCTCGGAGAAATTCTCACCGAATAGTCTGGAAAAAAAACCGCTTCCGCAAAACAGATCGACCAGAGTGTCATTTTTTTCGGAGAGCCTGTCACGGATAAATTCCAGAATCGGAAGAAATCCTTTCGGGTTTGGCTGAAAGAAAGAATCGAATGGAATCTTGAAAATTTTCCCGAATAATTTCTCCTCGTAATGAGGATTTCCCCGGATTGCCAAGAATTCTCCGGTTGCGGAAACTTCCGCTTTTTTGCGATTGAAGCAGAAGACGATATTTTTCGATTTCAGGTTTTGCAAGATTCTTTCTTCGAGTCTCCTTATCTCCGGTGCATTTTCAAAGCCTTTTGCAAATGTAAGAATAAACAGACTGTCATCAGTAAATATTCCTCTTCTGTATGATGCGTATTTCAAAAAGCCTTCTTCGGTTTTCCGGTGAAATACGATCCCCGGAAATTCGTCTAACGTCCTCCGGAAAGCGAAAAAATCCCGGTTGGCTTCCTCGTTCTGGATATGACAATATTCGATATCGACTACCTTTCGGAAATTGCCTGCCTGATGAAGCCCGATCAATTTTTCCGGAAAAACTGCAAAATCCATTCTGTTTCGATAGTAGAATTGTTGTGTAGCCTCGACCAGTACGGGCGTTACGCGAAACTCATTTTTCACTCGATCTGCAAGCGATCCGGTTTTTAAAAGAAATTGCTCCTTATACGGAATGTGTTGGCCGGTACACCCTCCGCATTGAGTATAATGACTGCATTTGGCGCGAATGGCCTCTCTTCTAAGAATGTCCTTAACAACAAGATGGCGTCGATTTCCGCGGCCTCTCTCTTCAAATAAAACCTCATCTCCTAACTGTGTATACGGAAACGAATAAAATTTCTCCTCGAACACTCCTTCGCCTCTGAGATCAGGAAGGAGCTTTTCTATTCTTACCCTTTTTTCCGGAAATACTTTCATTATTCGAAACTAAAATCTCCTTGCGTGGAAAGGTTTCGCATGACGTTCACATCAGGATTGATAATTTTCCAGTATCCCGGAAAAGCTTTAATTCGAATCGTTTTGTAATCAGGGCTATTCAATTCTTCCGGGGGATTCAAATGAATATGGACTCCCCTTGCCTTAAGATAAAACAAAGGAGCGCGCTTTTCATGTCCGATTCTCCCTCTTTTTTCCAGAGGCAGGTGGGCAATATAGTAGTCAGTCAAACCTGTCTCGGCCTCGATTGCAAGAGGCGATTCCGTATAGTACGCAAAAATCGCCTGCGCTCCTCCGAATGCGATTTTGATTTTACTCTCTACAAAAATATTTCGCCAGGCTTTGAGCTTTTCAGTCAATTTTTCAACCGATTCTCTTCTGTAAATTTCACTCTCGTTGGAAATCCCCTCAACGATTGGTATGGGCTTGCCTCTGTACGGGTTAAAAAACAAAATCGTAGAGGCCGCAATAGAAAAAGAAAGCCCGATAAAAAGCCTGCCCGAATTTCTTGAAATCTCCGAAATGAGAATCTCCAGCAAAATGAATAATAGTGGAGTCACGGGAATAAAGAATCTGGAGAACATAAAATCTCCGCCGACTTTTACAACATAAAAAATATAGCCCAGAACAGCCGGCAGAATCAACCATTTTAGAGACAGACTCCCTTTCTCAACCTGACTGGCATCTTTTTGCTGGGTGGATTTTTTTTTATTCTGAAAAATCAGCCACAGCAGTAGAAATGGAACAAGGTAAAATACATAATATGAATTGAAATATAGCCAGAAATATTTCAGCCCCTGAGAAAAGTAAGATGCGTTAGCCGACTTAGCATAATATGTATTCGGGAAAAAGGATCCGTAATACATCGATTTGATAATCCAGTAAGGAATAAGCAATGCGAAGAATGGAATCTGAGCAAATAGGAAGCCTCTAATCACCCTAGAAAAATTTTTTCCAAACGCTTGTTCAAAAATCGTCAGGCGAATGAAATAAAAAGCCGATGCCACTAAATAAAATATTATCCCATCCATTCTTGTCATTACTGCCAAAACTAGAAGGAAGAATGCACCCCCGACAAATAAAATTTTTTTTGAAAAGTGAAGTGTCAAAAAACCGGCCGTCACTAAAAATGTGAACATCGATGTTTCCAGGCCGCTAGTTGCGAAAATGTGGGAGTATTTATGCAGCGAAAGCCCTGCAAATGCGACAGGGAAGTATTGCAAAACCTCTCGGTTTCTATTTGAGAAAACAATCAGAGTAGCCAATGTCCCCAAAAAAAACAGTATTCCTAGAATTTCGGAGAACGCTACCGGGTCGATTTCGAAATAATGTGGAATGGCCATAATGATTGTCCATAGAAAATTGGTGTACCCCTCCACTTTCTCGCCCTCATTAAATACGAGGCCAAGTCCATTTACGAAATTTCTTGCGTATCGAAAAGAAATAAATGCGTCATCCGACACCCATCTCAACTGATATGAGGAAACAACTACGTAAAGAAATAGGATTAGGGAAATGATTTTCGAGAAAAATTTTCCCATTTTTGGATTTTCAGGCAGGAGCAAAGCTCTTTGTTGGATATTCCTTGTAATTATAGGAAAGGTCTCTTCGTAAAGGTTCAAATCCACCCGTGCCAAGAAATTTTAACGCTTCTTTTTCGGTTTTCAAACCAAACGATCTGAGCACATTCTCCTCGATCACAACCGATGAAATATCATCTGCTCCACTGTAAAGCGCAAGCTGTCCGACTCCTTTGCCGAGAACCATTACAGAGGTTTCCATATGCTTGATGTTGTCTAAGAAAATTCTGCAAATTCCCAAAACTTTCAAATACTCATGTGTCGGCACACTCCTCACAAAAAATCGTTTTGTCTGAGGCTGAAAAGTCCATGGAATAAACGCATGAAACCCGCCGGTTCTGTCCTGGAGATTTCGTATAACGTCCAGATGATCAATTACTTCCTCTTTCGTTTCTTCCGAACCGAATACAATATTCGCGCTTCCAAAAAGTCCAACCTCGTGGCAAGTTTCCATTGCGCGAACCCACTCACTCACGGATGCTTTTTTCGGTGAAATGATTCTTCTCATTCTCTCTGTTAGAATTTCTGCCCCTGCACCGGGAACCGAATCAAGGCCTGCGTCTTTTAGAATGCCCAAGACTTCGCGCAATTTCAAACCGGTAATCTTTTCGAGGTTGATGATTTCCACGGGTGAAAATGCGCGGATGTGCATACCGGGAAATTTATGTTTTACGCCTCGGAGTATTTCCAGATAATAATCAAATTTGATTTCTGGATAAACGCCCCCTTGGAGAAACATCTGATCGGCACCTTCCGTCACTGCGTATTCCATTTTTTCGAGTATGTCCGCAAGGGTTAATACATAACCCTTTCCGTTGCCGATCTCATCCATAAAGGAACAGAAATTGCATTCTACATTACAAAAATTCGTATAGTTCACAACGCGGAACATTGTGTAGCTTGCATATTTATGGGGTAGAATTTTTTCCCGCAAATATCTAGCGGCCATCTGGATTTTAAGAAAGTCCCCATCTTCATAAAGTTCCAAAGCCTCAGAAGGACTGATCCTTTCACCCGATATTGCTTTTTGCAGAATTCTATCAGTAGGGCCTGCAAATGTTTCCAGAAAATTCATTATTCCCGCTCCAAAGCCAAGTTAATTCGGCACCTTCAAGTCTATTGGATTTTCACCCGGGTCTGTTGGAAGATCAATCAAAAATCTAGTAAATTTCCCCTCCTCGCTTTCCACTAGAAATCGCCCATCATGGTCTCTGATGATCCCATAACTTACGGAAAGCCCGAGGCCTGTTCCTTCGCTTCTAGGCTTAGTAGTAAAAAAAGGATCGAAAATCTTTTCGATTACATCTTGCTTGATTCCGGTTCCGTGATCTTCCACCTGAATTCTAAGCATCGGCTTGGAAATTTTTTCCGTTACAACCTTGGCTTCAATCAAAAGAACCTTGTCTTCATTCATTTCCGGATATTTCTCATTCAAAGCAAATCTCGCATTGTTGAATAAATTCAACAAAACTTGATGGATTTCCTGAATTCTGCAAACAGCCATCGGAAGGCCGTCCGGTATCGTCACAATGACCTGAATATTCGATTTTTTGAAAAGCTGGGCTGTCAATTTCAGAGCGGAATTGATGATATCTTTCGCTTCCTCCGGTTTCTTTGCGTCATTTTTTCGATGAGCAAAAGAAAGCAGATTCTGTACGATAGTCGAAATCCTATGTCCTTCCTCCATGATCGAAGAAGCATATTTCCACAACTGGGATTCTTTTTCCATTTTATCGCGGATTAATTGAGAATAATTGATCACCCCCATAAGCGGGTTATTGATTTCGTGCGCCATTCCGCTTGCGAGAAATCCAATTGCCTCCAGTTTCTGGCTCTGCCGAAGCTGGGCTTCCAGAATCTGCTTATCTTTCTCTGCTTTTTTACGTTCGGTTACGTCATTAATGATGCAAAGAATATGAGTAACCTTGTTTCCAAATTCGATGATCGGATTTATTTGAACCGCATAGTATTCGCTATTTTGACCATCTTCATGAACAACTTCGTATTTCAAAGGAGAGCGTCTTTCCATGACGGCATCAAAATGTTCCTTTGTAAAAAGACTATCATCTAAACGCTGAAAGTCATTGAATGTTTGCCCAGGGATAAATGAAGCAAACTTTTCGGAATGTTCGTCACCCGAAATATTGCATTTTGCGCAAATTGCGTTTCCCTCATGAATATCCCAAAGTATCAGATACTCCGAAACATTCTTGAAGATAAGATTCAAATTGTCTTCGCTTTCTTTGAGTTTCTTCTTCAAACCATGCCCATAAATCGCAAGCTCCAAAGTCTTGTAGAGTTCGGCTTCAACAAATGGTTTGGTAAGATAAGCGGCCGGGTCGGTAAGCTTGGCTCTTTGAAATGTTTCATCATCAACAAATGCAGTTAAGAAAATGACTGGAATATCTTTTTTTTTGCGGATTTCTGTGGCAGCGGCAATCCCATCCATTTCTCCTGCAAGATTAACATCCATCATGATCACATCACCGTCGAGAGAATCAATATCACTAACCAGAGCCTCTCCACTGGAATAAGAACCCAGAATTTCATAGCCTAGACTCTCCAGCCTGAAAACCAGATCCATAGCGATGAGGCCTTCATCCTCAACGATAATTACTTTTGATTTTTTTGGGACAACTTCATTCATTATTCATTTTTTGGGGCGCGGCGATGTTGCGGAAAATGAAATCGGTGTAGTCCGGAAAACAACTCGGCGACATATGACTCGCGTCAGAAAAGTCATTACAATTATATGACGGACTTTCATTCATATTCCAAAGTGGCGTTTTTGTATCCTCATGAATTTTTTCAATTTTGGGAAACCAAATCCGGTAAACAGTGGTTGATTCCCCTTTAATTGCGACTTTTCTGTTTTTGATTAGGTCAAAATACGCAGGAGCAACCCGAACCCAGATCCCTGCGTGGGGAATCTTCATCCTCGCAAGAATCGTGAAACAATCTTTCTGAAAATCGAGCATGTGCGGATTGAATTCAAACGGGGTCAGATAAGAATGATAATCTCCTTCCGCATATTTTTTGACTACCTCTTCTTTGGAAGTAAATCCAGGAGCATGCTCGGAAGATGCACTTCCTCTTTCGAGGGTCAAACGCTCTCTGGTTTTATTTCTCCAGTCTCGGTACATGTTCAGTATTAGAAAATTATTGCTCACTCTGGCAACGATTGTTTCGAGCTTCGGGCGATATTGATAGGTTCTGAAAGTTCTCTTGGCGATAAAATTCGTGATCTCTTTTTTGGAATATCTGTCATTATGCCGGATGATAAAATCAAAATCCAACCCATTCACCAATACCTCATCAATTTTGATAAAGGCTTTCAGATTGAATGCTTCAACGGAATTATCCAGCAATATAAAATCCGGACGAACATTCTCTTTCTCAAATCTTTCCAACCAGAATAAGGAATAATCCGGAGTCCCTCCCGGAACGGAAAAGTTAAAAAGTATCCATTCGGGATATTTATTTTCGATGTAGGCATTATTGAATAAAAGCGCGCGGGAATTTCCGAAATACACAAGGACTTTTTTTCTATTGCTCTGCCCAAGGTATTTTTTCAATTCCTCGAATAATTCCGGTTTGTGAAAATAATTCACTTCCGACATGGTTTTTGTAAAATACGTCTGCACTTTTTCCAGAAGCAAAAGCTTGTCGATCAGATATGCTGAAAAAAGGATTAAGAACGGAACGAGTAAAAATTTATTTCTTATCATTTCAAAACCTGTAATAGATAAAAGCGTCTCCGTCCTGAGACAAAGTCGTTATCATAAAAATCGTGAGTATGCCGCATACTAACGCCAGAACAAAACTATATTTTTTAAATCTGGAAAAAAATTCCGGTCTGTACTGAACATAGTGAAAAAAAAGAAACATGAGATACATATATATAAAACTTTCCAGGTTTTTCAGAGTGTTCATTTTGAAAGGGCCAGTTCCGTCAACAAGGCTCATTCCATTTACAAGCCAATCCCCATTTGCCTCTGCCAGCAACTTTGCAAGCATTCCGCTATGATTGGTAAAAAGTCCGGCAAATAAATCCGTCATCAAAGATGCGTTATTAGACCGGAACATCAGAGCGCTGATTGAAAATAGAACAAATACTACGACCGACTTGATTACGTTACCCGGAAGATTTTCAGGTAATATGGAAAATTTTAATTTGTCAGCAAATATTCTTTCACCTGCAAGCAAAATTCCCCAATACGCACCCCAAGCTACAAAAGTATAATCAGCTCCATGCCAAAGCCCACCGAGCACCATCGTTATGAATAAATTCAAATGCGCACGGAATTCTCCAGCCCTGTTTCCACCGAGAGGAAAATAAATATAATCTCTAAGCCAGTTGGAAAGCGTTACGTGCCATCGCCTCCATAGTTCCCTTCCGGATGTCGAAAAGAAAGGAGCATAGAAGTTTTCCGGAATTTCAAATCCCAAAAACAAAGCGACCGATCGCGCCATATCGGTTAATCCGGAAAAATCCGAATACACCTGCAATGTGTAGAATATTCCGCTCATGAAAAGGGAGAAATTATCAAATTCATTCGGATTTGCAAAAACCGGAGAAATCCTTCCGGCTATCGGGTCTGCGATTAGGATTTTTTTGATAAGCCCGCTCATCATCAGAAAACATGCGCGGTACATTTTGTCCTTATCCGGAGAAACATTCGAGAGATTTGGAAAAAAATCCGTAGTCCGCATAATCGGGCCGGCGATAAGAACGGGAAAAAACATCACGAATAGAAAATAATCCCGAATGCCAATGATTTCGCCTGACGTATCTCTGGACGCATCAACCGCGGCTGCAATCATCTGAAACGAATAAAAACTAATCGCCAGAGGAAGAGTTATTGAAATCCATTCAGGGGCTTTCTTCAGAACCTCAGCGCCGGTAACATCACCCAGGAATGTCGTAAAAAAATAAAAGTATTTGAAAAACCCGAGATTTACCAGATTAAAAATTACTGCGGCCTGAACATAGCGGCCTGATTCTTTCGAACGGATTTTCCTATACAAAAAATAATTAATGGATATTACGGCAAGAAAATGAAACAGGAATGGAACGGAGAAAAAGCCGTAAAAAAATAGTCCCGCAAAAATCAGGAAATTGAACCTGAACCGAGAAGGAAGATTCCAGTAAACCAGATAAACTACTGCGAAAAAAAATAAAAATGGTATCGAATTAAAAAGCATAATTTATTCCAAAGAGTGTTGTTTGTACAAATCCCGAAGCCTGGCAGAAATTTCCTTTTTGATTTTCGACAAATCGCCATTCACTACGGCCCCGGCCGCATTCGAATGACCTCCCCCGGAAAAATCCTTGGCTATGTTACACACGTTATATCTCCCCTTCGACCTGAGACTGATTTTGACCTTGCCTTCCGGAAGTTCGGTGAATACGGCAGCCATGAATATTTCTTTCGGCCCAAGCAGTTCGTTCACCACTCCTTCCCCAAGCCCGCTTGCATTTTTGTATTTTTTCAGAATTTCCTGCGAAATCGAAATACTGGCAATCCCGTTTTCCGGCTCGACATTCAGAGACTGGTAAATATCTTTCTTCAAAAGCAGTTTCTCAAACGGATAGTCCTCATATAATTTTCGGAGCAGTTCCTCTATCGGAAAATTGTGACGCACTAGTTTTGCAGCAATTTCATACGTTCGCGGCCTTGTCTTGGAATATTTGAACTGGCCAGTATCCATGACTATGCCCAGATATAGGGCAAGGGCAGAAGTATAATCAGGCTCAATTCCCGCAATTTCAAAAAGTTCATAAATAATTTCCGCAGTCGAACCTATCCCCGAAAAAAGAAAAAGTCCCTGATAATCATCCACTTCATCGTGATGGTCGATTGCGATTATATTCGAACAATCCTCTTTGATGAATTTCTTTACATCACCGATTCTCTTCAAATCGGAATTGTCCAGAACCACAACCGTTGAGGAAGTATTGAAACTGTTCAGCCTCTCTGGATCGAGATACGTTACGCGACATTGTGGGTCCATAAAGGTATACCTTTCAGGGGTTTTATCCGGATTTAAAATTCTTGCAGATTTTCCGAGTTTGGTTAAAAGAAACAGGAGGCCGATTTCAGAACCAATCCCATCCGGATCGGAATTCTGATGGGTGGTCAATAGAAAATCATTTGATGAGGAAAGCCTTTGATAAAGTGATTCCAGTCTCTCTTTTTCGCTCATCATTTCCGCAAATCCGGGGATTTTTTTTTAAACATTGCCTTCCAGAACTCAATCTCGGAATCATCTAGTTTTATATCACTCTCTTTTTCGGGCAATTCCTCCTTTTCCCGAAAAAAATCCAGTATATGAGCGTGAAACTCTTCCGAAGTCTGGGTCATACATTTAAATTTCCTGCAATAAAACAGTATATCCTTATCCGACGAAACAATTTGAATGGATCCGGGGGAAGGGCTTTCTTTAATAAACTGCTTAATTAAAGAATCCGCAGTCCTTTCGTGGCTGTAAAAAATCTTAATTCCTTCTAATTCTTCCTGCCTAACAACGCTTCCGGACTCTTTTTTCCCGTCAAAAAAGGCATATATCTGCAATCCGCCTTTCCTTTTTTTGTATCTCAAGAGAATCTGCAGAAGACCGACTCTCGCATGGCTGAGCTTATTGGAATACATCATTTCTTCCAAATCCGGAAATTTATAAATTAAATTAAAACAGTCAATTACGAGGATCATTTTAAATTTTCAGTGGTGGCGAAGAAAATGCAATCCTGAAGGATTTCAAAAATTGAGTAATTTCCTTCAGGAAAAATTTTATATTAATCAGATTTTTTTTTAATTCAGTTGACAAGGCTCTGGAAATCATCCTTTGACTAATTTTACGCATTGCTTTAAATTAGTCAAAGCTATTGTTCTGCTTTTTGCAATTTTGTGCAAATTCATAGTTTGCATAGCGTCAGAATAAATTTACGCGATAAGCAGATGACCTTTTGAGACGTTAGTAACAATTGTGAAGATAGAACGTGTCTTAAAGCTAGTTTTAGGATTCGCTCATAATATTTTTCTTTAAATGCCCGAAACCCTCCGGGTTAAAAAACGCATAGCCTGAGCATTTAAATTCATTTGGGTCAAGCAGGTTTTGCAGGGCGACAACCCCATCCGGTCTCAGCTGAATACTTTTTCGCCTCTATCCAGAGATTTTCCCGGCAAAGGAAAAATTTTTCAGTCCCAAAAAAATAGTTACAGAAGCCGTTTATATCAAAAAATCTGGTTATGGCCAGAACAAAAATTCCTTTTATCGAATCATCCTACGAACCGGAGGGAGGCTGGTTAAAAGCATTTCAGCCTTTGTTTACAAAATTCGGAAACAGGCCTCACCCGTTAACGTACAAAAACCGGTATCAACTTCTTATAAAAGTCATTTTGTCCGCACAAGATTCGGATAGAAACATCAATCTTGTCGGTGAGAAATTTTTCGAAAAATTTCCGACGCTCGAAAAACTTGCAGAGGCAAAAGAGGCCGAGCTTTTTGAACTCTTGAGATCAGTGAAAAACTGGTATAACAAAGCCAAGTGGATAGTGGCAAACGCCAAAAAAATCGGAGCCGAAGAGCGCATCCCTAGCGATTTAAAGGGCCTCGTTTCCCTGTCGGGCGTCGGAAGAAAATCGGCAAATGTAATCATTAGCGAGACGTCAGGCGAAATGGAGGGCGTTATCGTCGACCTTCATACGATCCGCGTCGCGCCAAGACTGGGGATTGCGAACGGAGATGACCCGGAAAAAATCGAGAAGCAGCTAATGAAGTGGATTCCAAAAGAAAACTGGAAAGAACTCGGAATGAGCCTGACTTTTCTCGGACGTGAAATTTGTCGGCCAACGGGCCCCAAGTGCGATATTTGCCCGGCAAAAACATACTGCAAATTTTTCCTGAACGGTCTCACTTGACAAATTCGTTTCATCTGAAAACTTTGGGAACATGAATAAAGCGCTGATACTTGCCGCCACATCGGATATCGGAAAACACATTGCAGAAAGTTTTGCAAAACGTGGATATGAATTGTACTTAACAGGGCAAGACACGATTTCTTTAAATCAGATCGGCTCCGGCCTGCAACAAAAATACAAAACAAAGACCACCCTTTATAAACTGGATATTACCGATTACGATTCGCACAAAAAATTTATCGGCTCTCTGCCTGAACTGCCGGATGTAGTCGTATGTTCTTTCGGCTATTATAAAAACCAGGAGAAGGCCCTTTCCGATTTTTCTGAGAGCTACAAAACCATGAGCGTAAATTATGTAGGCGCTGTCTCATTTCTGAACCTGATCGCTGAATCTTTTCAGAAAAGAAAATCAGGGATTATTGTCGGCATAAGTTCGGTTGCGGGGATTCGCGGACGTCAATTGAATTTTTTATACGGTAGCGCAAAAGCAGGATTCACGACCTATTTGTCCGGACTGCGCAACAGACTTTTTAAGGATAATGTTTCCGTAACTACAATTTTACTCGGGCCGGTTTATACCCGAATGTCGGAGGGCCACAATCTAATGCCTCTAATCACTGCAAAACCGGAAGTGGCAGCGGAAAAGATCGTCAAAGCCGGCCTAAACAAAAAAAGCGAAGTTTATATTCTCTGGCCTTGGAGATTTATCATGCTCGCTATTCGGTTGATTCCCGAATTTATTTTCAAAAGACTCCCGCCTTTTTGATTGCCCAGCCGTTGCATTTCATTCAAGAACCGGACATCGATAGAAAATGACGATTTTAAAGGGTTTTTACGCTTGAGCCTTCCGTGAAAATACTTTTTACAGAGGTGTCATTTATGGTTATTCTTACAATAATCTATATCGATTTACTTATGAGTAAAATTCACTTGACTGAATTTTAGTCATGAGTATAATTCAGTTATATGAATAATTTCCGTGCGATTGAAAGCTGTATCCGGGAAGATCTACGTTCAAAAATGGTTTTTATAGGAGGGCCGCGGCAGGTTGGAAAAACCACATTGGCAAAGAGGTTTGTTAAAAATGACAATCAATACTTCAACTGGGATGATATCAAAGACAGACAGGTTATCAAGAAGCACGAAATAAACCCGGAACTGAAAACAGTTGTTCTGGATGAAATTCATAAATATGCAAGATGGCGTACTCTAATAAAAGGTTTGTATGACAAATACAGAGACAGACTCTCACTGATTGTGACCGGATCTGCAAGACTCGATCATTTTCGAAAAGGAGGAGATTCTTTATTCGGCAGATATCATTATTACAGGTTGCACCCATTTACGTTAGGCGAAATTGATAAAAATTTCAAACGCTCGACTACAGAAAAGTTACTTCGTTTTGGAGGATTTCCGGAACCCTTCATTTCCGGGAAAGATGCGACTTACCGGAGATGGCTTCGTGAAAGAAAAAGCAGGGTCGTCTATCAGGATCTGCGCGATCTGGATACAGTTAAGGAACTCTCACTCATTGAACTTTTGATTGATGCCCTCCCTTCCAGAGTCGGCTCAATTCTGTCGGTAAAAAGTCTGCAGGAAGACCTCGAAGTTTCTCCCAATACCGTGAGCAGGTGGCTTCAGGTTCTGGATATGATCTATTACTGTTACAGGATTTTACCTTTCGGATCGCCTAAAATCAGAGCCGTAAAAAAATCAAATAAGCTGTATTTATGGGATTGGGCTGAGGTGGAAAATCCGGGTGCCAGATTTGAAAATATGGTAGCTGGCCATTTATTGAAATACTGTCATTTTCTGGAGGACACCCAAGGCTATTCGATGGAGCTTCGTTTTATAAGGGACACGGATTTGCGAGAAATCGATTTCGTGGTATTGCAAAATAAAAAGCCCTTGTTTGCCGTAGAATGCAAAACCGGAGAAAAGAGTATCAGTCCTCACATTAAATATTTCAGAGAAAGAACGAATATTCCCAAATTCTATCAGGTCCATCTGGGAACCAAAGATTTTGCAGATAAAAGCATAAGGGTAACCCCTTTTGAAAAATTCTGCAAGCTGGAAAATTTGCCATAATGCGGCTTTCGTTAATAATTTTGATTTGCAGAATTCGACAAATTCCAAATAGTTGAACGAGACCGTTATGGCTGGAAAAATCACTCACCTCGAAGTTCTTTCGCAAGTCTGCAAACATCTGGATCATGGCACGCCCGAACAAAAAAAAATAGCCAAGACCTTGCGTATTGAGGAAAATAAAAACTATGCAAACCTTGGAACCGTTGCACCGGATATTTTTTATTTTTATCATGTACTAACTCCAGTCCTGAACAAAAAATCACAATTCTGGGGAGATTTATCCCACCACAGAAATGTTGCCGAGCTTCTTTTGAATTTTCTGGATATTATTTTTGAAACGGAAGACGGGCTTTATCGAGACAGGTTTATCGCATTTACCATGGGCTATCTGGTTCATTGCATAGTAGACGTTGTCACCCATCCGTATATTTTTTTTATTTCGGGGGATTTTTATAATAAAGACCCGAAGATCAGTTCCCAGGCCCAAATCGCCCACATGAGAGTAGAGTATGCACTGGATTCCTATTTGCTGAACTACAGATGGGGAATGAGTCCGCACGATTATGATTTCCCCCATCACGTGGATGTTAGAGTCAGGGGAAGAGACGGGATTCTGAAACTCGATCCGATGATCTGGAAATTTTGGCAAAGGGGGCTTCTGGAAACTTTTCCGGATGAATTCAAAGCAAAATACATAGGATCAGAGAACAAAATGATTCCTCTCGATATCATCAACGATTCTTACATCGGTTTTCTGCGTTTCAACAAGGTTGTGGATACAAAAAAAAGCGTTACGCGCAATCTATTGAAGTTTATTGATTTCGTTACATTCAAAAAAGCAAACTCTACCGTGCTAATGCTTCCTCTCCAAGAAGAGATCGACCCGCGGATTATGAATAACGAAGGAAGAGAGTGGCACTATCCGGCGGATAAATCCTTAAAACGGAATGATTCATTTATTACTCTTGTGAATAATGCGGCAAATTCAGCCAAGGATGCAGTGACACTTGCCTGGGAATATCTCAACAACCGTGCAAAAAGAGAAGCAATTTTGAAAGAGTATGGCGGATACAATCTTGACACAGGACTGAAATTTCAGGAAATTACCAGCATGAAGGAATTTTCACCACTTTAATTTTTATCACATGAAACAACACGAATCACCGAACCTGCTAAGCCGTTTCATCATTACAAAATTCAGAGACATGCTCCATCTTCTTGGGTGTCAGGAAAATGATTTGACAAGGCTCTCTGTAATTGCAGGTATATTCGGAATTCTGAACATTTTTTTGATCGTAGCCTCGCCAACGGATTTTTACAAAATTCAAAAAGCAAACGATTATGAAAGGCCTTCCATTTTATTCGGCATCAATTCCAAAAATGAATACGAGCCGATTGCAGAATTTTACAAATTCTCCAGAGTTGTAGTTCCGATCAATTCTTTGAAGCCGGAAAAAGGACACGATAAGAGGCACAAACTCATCCAGTGCTTTTTATCCACAGAAGACAACAATTTCTACTCCCATTTGGGAATCGATTTCCGGGGAATTTTCAGGGCATTCGCAGTAAACATTATCGCAGGGAAAATCAAGGAAGGGGCATCCACAATAACCCAGCAGGTGGCAAGGATCAAATTCCTCAATACCGAAAGGTCTTTTTTGCGAAAGGCGAGAGAAGCCTGGCTTGCGTTCCTGATGGAAACCGCCTACGACAAAGACACGATTATGGAGATGTATATCAACGAAATTCCACTCGGACACGGGACGTTAGGCGCAGGAGCTGCGGCAAGATTTTATTTCCGGAAGGATTTGAATAACCTCACCTGGGGAGAAGCTGCGCTCCTTTCCAGTCTCACTACCAGGCCGAAAGAATTCAGCCCGCTTGTAAATCCGATCGTATCAAACAATAAAGTCAGAATTGTGTTCATGAAACTGATTGAAACCGGCAAAATGGATATTCGCACGGCAGAAGAGGAATACTCAAAATTTTCCGAATACTACATGACCCTGAACAGGTCTCCGAATGATTCAGCTTTCTCGGACAGGCTCAATCGGTTTCCCTATTTCACCGAGTATGTTAGAAAAAATCTTGGAAAGATGGTCAATCTGAACAAGCTCTACAGTGGGGGCTTGAAAATTTATTCCACTCTGAATATTCGACATCAGACGGAGGCCGAAAAAGCGTTAGTCGCCGGCCTTGCAAGACAGACAGAAATGTCCAATCAGCGTTCATTCAAAAATGTGGAAATATTCGACAAAGAGTACGGCCAGGCGTATGATATGATCGCAAATCTTTTCGACCTGCCGGATTTCAAATTCAAAATCTCGCGCATGGAAAGAACTTTCAGAAGCTCGTATCAGGAAGATCTACGGGATAATCTTGCACTCCTCAATCTGCTGACAGGGTCGGAAAATACGGGAGAAATCATCGATCTGAATTTCATAAAACAGAACACTCAGGATCATCTTCTTCCGGTGGAAGGTGGAATCATTAGTATGCGACCGGACACTGGCTACATCACAGCACTCGTCGGAGGTTCCGGTTTTCGTTCGGACAATCAGCAGATCAGGCCCGTTCAGGCATACAGACAGCCCGGTTCTTCTTTCAAGCCTCTGGTATATGCCGCAACGATGGACTACTACTCTCAAAATCCCGACCCCAAAAAAAATGTTACCGCTGCTACAATTTTTCTGGATTCGCCGATTCAATATCTGATGGACGACGGAGATGAATGGACTCCGGAAAATTACAGCGATGAGTATTCCGGTTTTACAAGGCTTCGATCCGCATTGGAGAATTCAAAAAATTCAGTTGCAGTAAGAGTCGTAGAACATGTTGGCCTCTCAAAAATCATGCCTGCTTTGAAAACGATGCTTCAACTGGAAGGCGGCCGTGAAATTCCGTACAATTACTCAGTTTCATTGGGCGCATTTGAAGTTACACCATACGAACTTACACGCGCTTACGCGGCATTTGCAAGCAAAGGAAAAGAAGTTTTTCCGATTAGTGTTTTGTATATTACCGATGACAAAGGAAAAATGGTCAAAGACTTCCGCGCCGACCATGCGAAAAGGGAAAGACGTCAGGTGATATCCCCCGAGGTCAGCTTCATCATGACGTCCATGATGGAAGACGTGGTAAGAAAAGGCACAGGCAAAAGCGCTTTGTCTTACGGACTCAGAAGGCCAGCAGTAGGCAAAACCGGAACTACGAACAATTTCAGAGATGCGTGGTTTGTGGGGTATACTCCGGAACTTGTCAGTTCAGTTTGGCTGGGATTTGATACAGGAACCGTGAGCCTTGGAAGAGGAATGTCCGGAGGAGTCGTAGCCGCACCGATCTGGGGAAGGTTCATGCAAAACGCGCTTCTCGGCGAACCAACAAAACAGTTTGATTTCGGCGAGATAAATGTAGTTACAAAAAAAGTTTGCGCGATCTCAGGAAAGCTGCCCGGCGCTCAATGCACGAAAACTGTTGACGAATATTTTGTAAAAGGCACGACACCTACCGAAATCTGTCAGGATCATCTTGGAGTTGCAATCGAACCGGTGGATGAAAAAAAATCCAAGCAGCACGTTCAGCCGCTTGTCATTCCGAAAAAGAAAAAATACAGGAATATTTTTCAAGGCGACGATCAGCTGGAATGAGGATTAGGCACATCCGCAAATTGATCCCAGCGGCACCTTTCATTGTTTAGCCTCTGTATCTAAACTTTTTGAATATTTATCTGCCTTGTCGGCTTTCCGCTCTTAATCCAGAGGTTGACGGCATTCTTCTGGAATTCTAAATCGTAATGTTTTTCTAGCCTTGACATATCTTTTTTATCCTCTTATATGTCGAACGTCTGTGTCCATTATTTTGAGGGAAGATCAAAAACATATCTGAACTTTTTGTAGGGTCTGTTGACTCTTGTAAGAGTTTGGAGTAGATTGTGATCTTTGATAACCCGCCCCAAATACAACTTTTTCAGCCTCTTCGCATCAAAACCCGTCAAAAGCATATTGTAAACAAACAGAATATCTATTTTTCCTGCTTTAAAATCCTCTACTTCCTGTTTCCTGTCATCCTTTGAACCAACATCATGAAGTATCAAAGATGCTTTTAGACTGTTTTTCGGAGCTTTTTCTTCCAGACGAAGTTTTGGTGATGCGGCCTTTAAAACATAAGAGTCATTGGAAGGCATCTCTGTATTTTTCTGTGAAAAATTGTATTTACTTTGGAAGATTTCAAACATTTTTTTTGCTTGATCTGCACTGTCACATACAACCATCCCGCCTATCGTATTGTCTCCGTGCTGAATTCTTGATTTTAAGAAATCTTGAACTATATAATCGAGCATTGGCGCAACAAATTTCTCATGAGAATATACAATACGTTTTTCAACATCTCCCTTTAAAATCTCAACTTCTTTCAAAGCCTGTTCAAGTTGCAATTTATACTTTGTCTCAATGCCTTCCCGTATCAATCGCAACGTGTATCCATCAGCAATAGAGGCGTTATAATAATATTTATGAATATACCCACCAAAGATATCACGCGATTTTCTGTCAGATAAAATCAAAGGAGTTCCTGTCAAACCGATTAGAATTGCATTTCTGTCAGAATTAATCAGGTTAGCAAGAAAACTTCCCTTAGGATTATAACTTCTATGTACTTCATCCAGAAAATAAAATCTTTGAACATTAATATCATAATCATTTTCATTTAATACATCTGTATCTTCCTGAAACTTTTGAATATTAACCACAGTAATTTCACGGTTACCAGATAGATTATGAATTGCCTGCTTCAATCTAAAATTTTTCAACAATTCTTCTTTTGAATTGATTGTATGAACTGTTAGTCCCGGATTAAAAATTCCCTTTTAGCCTGATTCATTAAATCAATGCGATCAACAATGAAATAAAATTTGGGGATAATGCCTTTTTGTTGAAAATAATCAGTCAGAAAATGAACATTATAATAGGAAAGTGCTGTCTTTCCGCTACCCTGTGTATGCCAGATAATTCCTTTTTTTATTCCGTCATCAATCTTTTCACTGATAGCTCTGGTTGCAAAAAGTTGAGGGTACCGCATGATATGCTTCTCAATTCCGTTACCTTCTCGAACGTAAGCAATACCGTATTTCAAAAGCATAGCAAAACGCTCTCTGGAAAATAGAGAAGTTAAAATCCTGTTTGTTGGAGTATTACTTTCTCTGTTAGTGATAAAATCCGGTGCGTATTTAATTGATGAAAGATTGTTGTCCTTTAATACAAAGTTTTCCATTTCTTCATCTTCAGGTTGAAGGCACTTTGCAAGGTCATAATTTTCTTCTTCTCTAAAACAATTGAAATTTGCAGAATTAGAAGAGGTTGAGGAATAAAACGCGCCTTGAATCGGTTCAGTAGATTCTTTATCATATTCCATATTATTGGAAAATACAAGTATCTGAGAAATATTTATAAATTTTCTAAATTTTTTATTTTGGAATCGTTCGTTAATCCGGTTTCTTTCAGCCAAAATTCCTACATGATTATTGGGTTTTTTAACTTCTATAAATGCAAGAGGCATCCCATTTACAAGAAGAGAAATGTCCGGTCTGAATTCATCATCCCCATTTTTATAAGTAAGCTCAGTAACCACATGAAACATATTGTTACTAAAATCATTAAAGTCTATCAGTTTGATTCCAGACCCTACAGTAAGCATTTTATAGAATGCTTCCCCCAAATCTTCATTTTCAAGAACCAGTGAAATATCTTCGAGTATCCTCTTAACGTCAGCACCTTCTATTTCCGGATTTATCTTTTTGATACTTTTTAAAAATAATTCGGTGAAAATATTTGTATTCTCATCCCGCTTTGCATCATTCAGCGATAAATAGCCAAAGCCTAACCGGCATAGGTGCAGAATAGCAGGAATTTTTACCCTTGTGTTTTCGTTAAATGCCATAATTGGAAGCAAGCACTCCGGCTGATTTGTCTACTGACCTTAAATTTTCCATTTAGAGCCGGTCTCAAAACCCGAAATTAATCGCATAGGTTGAAAACCAGAAGAGT
>CAYTEA010000028.1:0-33172 GCA_964436695.1 uncultured Leptospiraceae bacterium | reverse complement strand
TAGAGTAAATCTTTTCATATTGGATTTTCCGATTATTCCAATTCTAAAATAATCCGAATAATTCACAGAAAAAAATAGCCAACCGAACCCCCCTAAACTGGGGGTTTTTCATTAAAGGAATCGTAAATGTCACGGACGAATTCAAAATGCACTTTTACTAGGAATTGC
Source organism: uncultured Leptospiraceae bacterium (assembly GCA_964436695.1). Classification (GTDB taxonomy): domain Bacteria; phylum Spirochaetota; class Leptospiria; order Leptospirales; family Leptospiraceae; genus JABWCC01. The sequence goes on along the minus strand of CAYTEA010000028.1, from coordinate 33,004 downwards.
TGCCTCGACTAGACTCAGTAACCAATATCATTTCCTTAACAGACAGCATTTAGCGAACGATTGCGACCGTTCGTTACCGAGAGGCGACTTTTCCCTGAGACAATACAATGCGATAAACCAAAAAAGACCTAGGATATCCCAGACTGTTTTGTACATCCGAAGCCCCATTTTCCCTTAAAGATAGATTAAAAGTAAGCTTTAAATCTGTCTTGACAAATTAAAAGTAAGCTTTAAAATTGTCATATGCGATATTTGACAGATTCCATCCTGAAAGATGCCCGAGAAAAAATGATTATTTTGTCGGGGCCGAGGCAATCAGGGAAGACAACTCTTGCAAAATTTCTCTCAAAGAATTCAGGAACTTACCTGAATTGGGATATTCGTAAAGACCAAAAAATAATCAGAGAGATTGCTTGGCCGAAAAATTCTTCGCTTGTCGTGCTGGATGAACTGCATAAATATCCGAAATGGAAAAATTTTTTGAAAGGAATCACCGACGAATTTCAGAATGACCCACCGATTCTCGTTACAGGTAGCGCAAGACTGGAAACATTTCGCAAAGAAGGCGATGCGTTAACCGGAAGGTTCTTTCATTACAGACTGCATCCGATTGATTTGATCGAAGTCAAAGATTTTTTTCCAAAGTCCAGTTCAAAAGAAAACCTGAAGAGGCTGTTGGAAACGGGCGGCTTTCCGGAAGCATTTTTGAATCCGGAACATGCCGAAAGGTTAAGGAACAACCGGTTCGATTTGGTCATACAGGAAGATCTCCGGGACCTAAGTAAAACAAACTCAATCCGAGGCATCCAGCTATTGATTGAAATTTTACGTGAGAGAACCGGGCAGTTGATCAATCTTTCCAACATTGCCCGAGATATTTCCGTATCTTCTGTGACCATAAAGTCCTGGATCGAATTACTGGAAAGGCTGTACATTATTTTTATTGTTCCACCGTATAACAAAAGCTTCGCAAGAAGCATTCGCAAAGAGTTTAAGATCTATTTTTATGATTGTGCAGCTCCATACGAAGCTCCTCAAAAGTTAGAGAATGTTGTCGCAAGTACACTATTGAAGTTTATCCATTTTACAATGGACACTACCGGAAAAAAAACCGAGCTATTCTTTTTCAGGGACAGGGAAAAAAGAGAGGTTGATTTTGTGTTGGTAAAAAATCGGAAAGTGCAGACTGCTCTTGAGATAAAAACTTCTGAAGATGAATTATCCTCTTCCTTGAATTATTTCAAAGAAAGAGTCGGGGATATTCAGGCAATGCAATTGGTCATGAATTTGAATCGCACGAAAGATATTAAAGGAATACAAATCGTTGAATTGTCGAAAGGACTAACGAATCTGGTAGAAACCATTTTCTAGGTTCGCGCTCGTTATGTGTGACCTGTATTCTTATTAGAGGATGGTCTCAGAAAAAATGGAAGAGGCTAGGGCTCAAAAAGCCACGGTCAAGCCTCCCTGAAAAGATACACCTGGCTTACTTACCTTATCCAAATGATCCGGTGCAACACTGAAATGTGCATCAATTGTGCCCGCCTCTTTTTGATTGTCAACAATCAAAAGACCATTCTCCCAGGCAAAACCATTGTAGATGATATGAATTATCTGGACACAGTAAAATGTAGCCAACGCTACCCAAGCTCCATTATATTGGTCCACTTTATGCTGAAATTGCGTAAAAGCCTTAGCGTTGGTGTAAAGCCCATAGGTTACACTTAGGTCCCTATTCACTAGTCCGGGTTGGATGGTAAGGATGAAATTGAGTTTCGCATCCCGGTCATTTTCTCGTTTTGCAGAAAGAGCTTCATTTCGCGTTTCAACTACTGCTCCGAGAAGCGCGACAGTACCACCTGCGTAAAATACCCCAAACCAGGGACGGTCGAGATAAAAATGTCCCCAACCAGGAAGAACAATAGATCGCCAGGCAAAGTCCCAGTAGGAGATAGGTTCATCTGCAGGCTTCTCCATTTGTCCTTTTGCTACCAATTCCCTCAGTGCGGCAGCGCGCAGAGAAGCCATACGAGCTTCCTCTTCTTTTTCTTTGCGGATTTTTGCATCAAGTTCCTCCTCGCGCCTTTTTCTCTCTTTAGATTCTCGGAACTGTCGGATTCGCTCTCGCTCAATAGCTTCTGCGGCTTTCTTTTTCCGCTGAACTTCAAGCGCCTTCGCTTTCTGTTCCGGTGTGAATGGAACATATTGAATCCTGACTATATCTGCTTTAGCGATATTCATCTGCCCTTTTTCTGTGGTAATAAAAACATCTTCCGCAGTGATTTTAGACACCCGGCCCGTAAATATTGAACCATTCTTAAGAAGAACCTCTTCGGCATGAGAAGGTGTGAAAATTGCCGTCAAAATGACGACGCAAATAAATACCAGTAGGCGCGATTGCCCGACACTGATACACTGACTCTGTCTATTTCGCATAACGTATTTCTCCATGGAAAACTTTTTTTATTTGATGATTGTATTGAAACTTTTTCAAAACGCAGATGCTCCCGTGGTGGCGTTGAGGACTGTAATCGTGTTGGAAGTCCAGTTTGTAACGTACAGTAGATTGGCCGCGGTGTTCACGGCCATTCCCCGCGGATATGTTCCCGTATTGAAACTCGAGGCCGTCAGGGTTCCTCCGAAAGCGTACGCTCCCGTGGTGGCGTCGAAGAATGTAACCGTGTTTGAATTCCCGTTGGCAACGTAGAGCAGGTTCGCAGCCTTGTTCAGGGCAATCGCTTCGGGCTTGGCTCCGGTCGGGAAGCTTGAAGCCGCCAACGTTCCTCCAAAGGCATAGGCCCCCGTGGTTGCGTTGAAGAACGTAACGGTATTAGAGGTCTGGTTAGTAACATAGAGCAAATTCGCTGCGGGATCCACGGTGGCTCCCGTCGGAAATCCTGAGGGTGCCACGGTGAAGGTCGACGCGACCAGCGTTCCGTTCATGTAGGCTCCGGTCGTAGCATTGAAGAACGTTACTGTCTGGGAACTGAAGTTTAGAACATACAGAAGATTCGCAGCCGGATTCACGGCAATGCCCAAAGGGGTGGTTTGCGTAGCAAAACTCGATGCTCCCAGTGTTCCGAAGGCATAGGCGCCCGTGGTGGCGTTGAAAAACGTTACTGTGGCCGCCCCGGAGTTTGCTACGTAGACGAGATTCGCAGCGGGATTCACGGCAACGCCGTATGGGCTGCTTCCGGTGGTGAAACTCGAAGCAGCCAGAGTGCCCCCGAATGCGTAGTCCCCCGTGGTGGCGTTGATGAACGTTAACTTGTTGGAATTGCGGTTTGTGAGATATAAGAGATTTGCAGCGGAATTCACGGCAATCCAGTTCGGACGCTGTCCGGTAGGAAGGCTTGAGACAACAGCTCCTGTATTGGCATTGAAGAGGGTAAACGTGTTAGACCCATCGTTTGCAACATAGAGGAGATTCGCTGCGGAATCTACTTGGACTCCAAGGGGACCCATTTCGGGGGTGAAAGGAGTCGATCCGGTTCCGGTTGCAGTTCCTGTTCCAGTAGACGTTCCGGTTGATGTCCCAGTACCGGTTGCCGTTCCTGATTCTGTAGTCATAACAACCTCTGCCACGAGAGCCGCCGGATTCTGCGAAGTATCAAATGGACTTGGCTTGACCTTTATGCAAGAGATGAGCGCGATAGAGAATAAAAATAAGGTTCTTTTCATTATAGATTTTCCGATTATTCCAATTCTAAAAAAAACCGAATAATTCACAGAAAAAAATGGTTAAGGGAACCCCCCTAAACTGGGGGTTTTTTGAATGTTGCTTGAAGTATTTTTGGGTACATTCTTCGCGCACTCAAGTGTATGTAGGATTTTTTAAATACCCGCCGATGAAATATAAGAACGTGCTCTAAATTCACTCCAACAGAATTATTTTAGAGTTTCTTCTTCCTCATGAAACTCCAATTCCTGGCACATTTTTCTGTCTTCTCCGGTAGTATGCACTTGTAGCCATTTGATAAGATATTCAAGTATTTCAACTGTAATCTCGGCTTTGTTATTATTGTATTCTGAAATGAAAAGCCCCACTTTTTCCTTGAACTTCTCATGGATTGTCTTGTGCCTTTCGTAATTTGAATAACCGTGACGTATCATCAATTCTTCTTCAACAGAGAAATGTGCAATTGTGTAAACAACAAGTCGGTTGAGTATATCGCTTATAAAGCTACGTCCAACATTGTTCGATTTTGCCCAGTTCAAGTCGTTGATAATATCAAAGAGTTTCTTATGCTGGTCGTCAATCCCCTTGATCCCTACTGAATATTTTTCCTCCCATTCGAATAAACGGTTTGTATGGTTATTGATCAGTGAATAGCTGGTTGCCAAAAAATGCGCAGTGCGGTGCATATAGAAGATGGCCACTCTATCATTGGGATCGTGTTTGATTACTTCAAGAAAATGCTGCGCGGCGTCTTTGTAATTTTCTGAATGAAATAGCCAAACGCCTTTTTCAAAAATACTCTTCGTCTTGTTGCGACGTTCAATGGATGCTAGCGAATTGTTGTTGTAAATCTCGTAGACTGATGTGGTTTCCTTCTTGCCTCTTGTCTGTACTACATCTAAAAAGCGCATATTGTAATTGGCATTCGGATCGCTGAAAATTTTCTGATAGGTTGAATCACTGATCAGAATATTCGAACCGTATATTTTATTCAGATTCTGCAAACGTGAAGCAAGATTAACAGAATCCGAAATCACTGTAACATCCATCCTTTTACTTTCACCCAAGATGCCAATCATGAGATCACCGGTATGGATTCCAATTCCCAGATCTATAATCGGCAAATTGATGCGAGTAAGTCTGCGGTTTAGAGTGACCAGCGCATGGTGGATCGCAATTGAAGACGCAATTGCATTTTTGGGATCTGGGAATATTGCAAGGATAGCATCACCGATATATTTATCAATAATTCCGTCATTCTTACGGATTATGGGAGCGGCCATTTTCAAGAATGCATTCAAATACCGGAAGATAAATTCAGGCTGCATTTTCTCTGAAATGGAGGCAAAAGAACGGATATCTGAAAAAAATATCGTCATTTCTCGTTTCTGCATCCGGCCCAGCTCTAATGGCACTCGACTATTGGCAAGCACCTGCAATAGTTCTCTAGGAGCGAAACGCGAAACCGAATATTTCTTTTGTTTGAAAGTCGATTGTATTACATTTTCAGATTTCAATAGTTCCATAGTAGCATTTTTCGCATGTGCGTTAAAAATAGCCAGAAAATAATGCGGCAAAAATACCCCTCAAACAGGGGGTTTTTGCAATTGTGGCCATTTCTTCAAAACCCCCAATTTAGGGGGGTGTATCGGATAAAAAAAGTTATTCAGATTGTAGGAGAAATCGTCTCTGGATTTTGGAATGTTTTTTTAAGCAAACCTAAGTTGAATCAATGAAAAAGAATTTAGCAATTGGATTAGTAGAGAATGACCTGGAATTTCGCGCTACTACGGAGGCCAGACTCCGGAGTATTCCGTCTGTTGCAAAAGTTTATGGCTGGGGCTCGGCCGAAGAATACCTGCGGGAAAAGACCCGTCCGATTCTTGACCTTATATTTTTGGATATCATCTTGCCGTATAAGAATGGAGTAGATCTGGCTAGTGAAATTTCCAAGGAAACGCCGGAAACAAGCATCATCATGCTGACAAATATGAATTCTGACGCGTTGATTTTTGAATCCATAAAAAACGGAGCCCTCGGTTATATTTTGAAATCAGAATTGGGAACATTGGAAACGATTATCCAAACCGTAATCGAAGGTGGGGCAGTAATCACTCCCACAATTGCGCTTCGTGTTTTTTCGTCTTTTAGAAAAGATAAATCCAAAGTCCCGGAAATGACCGACAGGGAGAAGCAAGTCTTGGAACTACTCGTACGCGGGAAATCCGTGGTATCGGTTGCGGTTTTTTTGGATCTAAGCGTTCATACAGTGCAAGGGTATGTAAAAGCAATCTATAAAAAATTGAATGTTCATAACCGCGCAGAGTTAACACAAAAGGCAAGCCAGCTATTTTGATCGCCCCTCGCTTTACGAAAAAAAAATTTTTTTATCCTACATCGTTTCTTGTAATTTTAATTCTGTTCTTCTTGGCAAGGACGGTGTTTAAGCAGAACCAACCGGAGATAAAACCCAATGGAATGATAGATGTTTCCAATGTAGATTTCGCCAAGGAGGTCATAGATTTAAATGGGCCATGGGAATTTTATTGGAATAAGTTTTATTTTCCTCTTGACTTTAAAGGTTCCCATCCACCAACCCCGGATGGATATTCACAAGGCCTAAAGCCTTGGAACAATATGGAAATCAATGGGAACAAACTCGGATCGGATGGATATTCAACGTATCGACTTCGCTTACGACTTCCAGATGATATTCCGGAACTGGGGATAAGGCTTTCTTTCCAGATTACAAGCTTTAAAGTCTTTGTTAATAAGAAAGAAATAGCAGCGAGTGGAATTCCCGGAACAAACGCAAAAAATACTACACCGAGCCGCGATGGCAGTATCGCATATTTTCAACCCGGCTCCCAGGATTTAGAAATCATACTTCATGTTGCTAATTACTATTTTTATCGAGGTGGGCTTCGTGGATTCATCCAGCTTGGCTCGAAAGAAGTTTTAGAAAAAAAACAGAACACCGGGCTTGTCCTGGATCTCATTATGGCAGGATTTGGAATTTCGATCTGGCTCTATCACCTTTTTTTATTTTTGCAAAGGCCAGAGGAGCGATCCATTCTTTACTTTTTACTATTGGCGGGCTCCTTTATTCCTCGATATTTTCTTTTAGATGAAAGACCTATTTCCTTATTGACTAAAGATTTTCCTTTTGATTACGAAATCCGGTTTGTTCAGTCTCTCCATGTTTTGACGCCATCGCTTTTGATGCTTTTCATGCATTCGGTCTATCCGGAATCTATAAAACTTCGGATTGTTCAGATTTTTTTTCTTTCCACTTTGGTTTACTTTTGCTCTTGGATTTTACCTTCTCAAGTTTTTACAAAGATATTTGTTATTTATTCAACATGTGCCACTGTCGCAGTTTTAATTCCAGTTGGGTTTGCACTATTCGAAGCATTAAAGGGAAAATTTGATGCGGCCTTCTTCCAAGGCTTAGGGGTTTTTTTATTTGTCCTACTTCTTGTATTTGCTTTTTTTGGTGTTCTCAAAGCGGAAGAATCGGGCTTTTTAGCCCTACTTTCCTTTACCATTCTCGCTTTATTCCAAGCTCTGATCCTGTCTGCCTATTATAATGAAAAAATGCAGATGAACTTATTCATGGCAAAGCAGTTACAGGAAAGCAAAGAGGCTTTAGCAAAACAAAGAGAAGAACTGGAGCTGAATCTTCATGATGCGTTAGGCGGAAGCTTAACAGATATTAAGATTTTCACTGAACGGATAAGAAAGGATATTCCAGAGGGTTCCTGGCCGGATGCAATTGGCAAGTTAGACGGAAAAATTTCCGATCTGATCCAGAATTTTCGATCGCAACTGCTTTTCATGGAGGATATGGAGCTGGCCTCCTCGGAACTCTTTACAGGACTCCACATGGCACTCCTCCGAAGATATTCGGATGCTGGACGCGAACTAAATTTTGAAACCTCTAATGTTGGGCAATTGGACAATATCACGAATCAACCGAAGTCTTGGCTCCATTTGTTTTTTTTGGTCCAGGAAATATGTACGAATGATTTGAAATATGGAATCGGAGAATCCAAATGGAAAATTATCCGGAACGGAAGTGATTTGTTAGTGCAACAGAAAAATAAAATTGCCAAAATGAAAAAAGAAACCGCATCCGTTTACGGTAAAAGAATTGCTGAAAGGGCCGAGCTTTTAGGTGGAGTCCTGAAAAGTGAAATAATAGAAAAACATTTGCAAATAGAAATATTTTTGCCGAAATTTTGGAAGTGATTTTTTTTGCCTTGGGTCTCTTTTCTGATTTTTCTATTGCCCAGATTCGGAATTACGTTGGAGAGTAAGACATTATTGCTGGACGCAGGTAAATTTGCCTGACGATGTCCATACATTTAGGGCTTTGATTGGTTGCTCAAGGTCGAACTCAGGTTATTTAAATTCGAAGATGGAGTTTTTTTTAGTGGGATGAATCAACTTCTGAAAGAGCTGAATCTATGAGCTGGAATACAAATATTAGATCAGAGGCTAAAAATTTTCAGTATCCATTTGTCGAATACTGATATAGCTTCACATTGGTAATGATCCCACCGGTACCTATGTCAGAACAGCCGGAAACAGCTGATGCGCTCTTCGTGCTCCCATGTCCTTGGTAAGAGCCGATATTTGGTGTGTAAAGACAATTCTCATTTGACTCACAGAGGCCGTTGTCGTTTCCCGTTCCATCACCAATACTTTCAATTGCATCACGCAAGAATGTAGTTCTGCAATCTGTGGCACTGAAATATTTGGATCCGGGAAAAACTAAATTGCAAGATGCATCATTGGTCTGACCTGTAGCGTACCAATATTGAGTAGTGACAGAATTACCATTAGGGCAAGGTAAAATATTTCGAATTTCGGAGCTTGAAGCGCTTAAGCTTAGGTCGAAAATCTGGCAATTGGTAATGCAACGGTCACGATGTAGCGCATTTGGAAATGCAGTCGCATCATACATTCCCCAGCCTCGGAAGATATTGTCAAAGTAACTCCAATCATTGGACAAAGAATAAGCCGCATACCCGAACGCATCATCCGACGTATTGGTCAAATCCGATACTTTCCCACGAAAAATTGTAGTTGGGGTTGTTATTGTAGTGGGTGTGAAATCAGATAAACCCGCAGGATTGCAAGCAATATCCGAGATACCAATGGCCCCATCCGGAACACACGGAGAATTTTTTTTGAAGACCCCTGTGAAATAATCTGTGTTTGTCGTCTGGAAGACATTATTTACCGAAGCCCCGTTATTAATGTATGCCGAATGCAAAAAAGTATTTCTGGCCTGATTCAGGGTTGGATTATCGATCATAATACCCGATCCTTCGTTGTTCACCAAAGCCAGATGAGTAAAAAGATTACCAGCAGAGTTGGCCCCACTCAGAATAATCCCACGTCCGTTCACCCCGTTTTTTGAATTGGCAATAGTAAGTCCAATTAGAGCATTATTCTGCCTTCCTGTCGCTCCAAATGAGAAATCTATTCCAAAAGGACTGGAATTTAGGATAGTTACTCCCAGAAAAATATTTGAAGAGATATCCATATTGTATGCTGCAATTCCATTATTGTTATTGGAAAGGCTAAGACCCAAGAATAGATTGTACTTTGAGCCAAGCCCCATCTGCATACCATTTGAATTGTTTGATAAATTTATATTATAGATTACATTATTGTTTGAATTCACCAACTGTAAACCGGAATTTCCCGGACCCAAATTTGAATTGTAAATTTGGGTGTTTTGCACCCTAGAATAATTGGAATTGTATAAATTGATCGCCGGGTTGCCGACGGTTACATTTGTCCCGTCAAATCTGCCTTCGACCCAGATAAAATGATTGGAATTCGTGTAGATCATTCCTGCGATAGATGTTGATGACATTTTTGCTTTCACACTTGAATTCATTACAACGCTCATTTTAGAACCTAATTGAACAGTTGAAGAACATAGAATATCAGCAGGCGCAGCGTATATCGCCCCAGTCGAACCAGCCGCTGAAGGAACACAGCTTGAATTCACACTCACAATCTGATTATTCCAAAATTTTTGAGGAGAAGTCTGCATATAGACACTAGAGTTTTCTGATATAGTAACAACCATATCCTTGAATTGAAAGTTAGTGAAATCAATAGCGTCGGCAAGGCCTTTCCCACTAGAGATGTTGTAAGAAATTGCTGCGGCTGATCCGTTAGGCGCTATACCACAGCTCCAACTGAGAAGTCCAAGACTATCGGAAATTGAAAGATTCGTACAAGTTGTTTTTCCTGTTATGAATACCACTTTATAGAAAAAGGCTGGTAAACAACCTCTGTAAACATTCTCTGTCCCCACACAAGCCGTGTTTGTCGCATCAAACAAATTAGTCCCATCATTTATTATATAGTCATTCCAGTTTTGGGCATTTGAGTACAGAGGACTTGCCGAACCCCCAAAACAGGCAATGGTAACATTATTGACATCTCCATTTTCTCCGATTGTGCCGAATCCATTCGTGATGTTACAAGATAAACCGGACGGTTGAGTTTTCACTGAAACGGAGTAAGAGGTACCAGAAATAAGTCCCGCTGTAAACTTAAAAGTTGTTTGGCCTGTTGATACGGTTAGGTCTGACCCACCATTTAATTGAATGGTCAATGTTCCCGATACCAAACCGGAAATGGTTCCTCCAACAAAATAGGAAGTTTCTCCCTCAGATTGGTTAAAAACACACTGCGGTTGACCAGTTACACAATTTGCTATCATAGCCAGCTCTGGCATATTTGATATTTTCGGAAGGCCGATATTACAATTTAAAACTCCAAAAAATAGAAAGCATGCAAAGATGCACGATATTGACTTTGCAATTCTTGGGCTCATCAATAATATACGAATTCTATGTAAGAATGAAGTCATCTCTGTCCAACTCTGTTAATCCGAAAAAAAATATCTAACCTAATTATTATATGAAAAATAGTCCAAAAATCGACCTAAGTCCAGCTATTTTTTTCACTTTTTTATGGCCTTTCGTAAGGCTTATCTCGCTCGGCCACGTTCAAGTAAGAAGAAATTTCTTTCGTATCAAAACGGATTCTGGTTTCAGGATTGTACAAATCCAGCGTTTTTTCCCCGTCAACAATATAGCTGTACAGATATTCTCCAGGCTTCAACTTTTTTTGAAATGTGAAAATCCCGTCTCTGTCCTTCTTCATGTAATCGAGTTCCGGATTCCAGTGATTGAAGCTTCCAACAAGAGACACCATCGACGCCTCCGGTTTATAAACCCTGAACTCCACAATTCTGAAATCCGGTTCGTCGTGAATCTCATTTTCAGTGATGATAGCAGTTGCCTGGTTTTCTATGTCTTTTTTCTCCAGAATATACTCGGACAGGAGGGAACCATCCTCCTCTTCTGTCCTATTCTGATTTTCCGGATCCAGTTCGAACAGTCCATCCGCCTTGAATTTGTATAAATATTTGTTTGCTGGGTTTCTTTTTTTCTCTCTGAATTCAGGCTGAATGATTCTATAAAATACGCCGAATTTATTTTTTTTCATCGGAAGACATCTGTAAGCAGAAAAATTCCCGCATATCTCCACTTCCTCTGTCCGTATACCTTCATAAGTGAAAAGAATGCCCCTATCCAGAAATTTCCCCGTTTGCGGATATTTTTCCGCATCCAAGAGTCGGATATACCTAGGCGAAATCCCTTTTTTTAGGCTCTCTAGTTGCCAGTAATAGTACAATTTATCGTTATCCTTCCCTTTTTTCGGGTCAGCAATCTCCTCAGACGAATAAGAACCTATCCACTCGATAGCATTTTGACCGAATAGGCCCACTGATAAAAGAATTCCTGATAGAAATATAATTGAAAAATATTTTTTGTTTTTCATGCGAATCCCGAATAATTTGATTTCAATTTCAATGTGTCTGAACTTTGAGAATTTACTCGCCTAGAATACTTTTCGTAATTTTGGGAAAAAATATATAGAGTTTTCTTTATCGCGAACATTTCAGAGGGAACCGGCGAAAAAACCGACTTTTACCCTTTTATATCCGTGACATAATAAAAAACTGGTGACGAAAATTTCAACTTAAACCGATAAACATATAGTAGAATGAAATTTTCCCTGTGCAAATATATTCAAGATACGATATTATTCGCTTAACTCGAAATGGCTGACAAAAAAGTAGAATTTACAGACGAAGAAAGGGCGCAGATTGCTCAAATTCTTGAGCCGCTAAATACCAACCCTACTACATCTGAAATATTGGATCCTCTTGCAAAAGTATTGAGGGAAAAATTAGGGCACGCCGAACCTATTGCATTTTCCGAAGAAGAAAAACCAGAGACTAGCGACGAACCCGGTGAACTTGAAGAGAGTTATGAATTTACAGGAGCAGATGACGGTGAATTCCAGGGGCCTCCGGAATCGAACATTTCGGATGACGATGATATCGACCTTGACGAACTTCTCCGAGAGCCATCCGCAGACGAAATCAAGAAAGAGCCGGAGCCGGTAGAATTTGAAACAGAAACTCCGGCCGGAGAACCGGAAATATCTTTTGACGATTTCGGACTGCCCGCACATGAAGAGGCTTCAACCGAAGAGCCAACTCCTGACAACTCGGATCCCTTTGCAGACCTATTGGAATCTCCACCAGACACCATCGCACAGGATTCTTTTGATGCGTTAGACGAAACACCAATCCAAGAGAAAGAAGAAGATCCGTTTGCAGACCTGGGTGATTCCTCTCTTTCATCCAGTGAAGACCCGTTTGCAGATCTTGGAACGGATTTTGGAGGGGGTGAACCTTCCACTGATTTCGGGCAGGATTTTGGAACAAGCGAGCCCTCCGTTGAAATGGAAAGTATTCCGGATCGTTTTCCGGATGAGCAATCCGAGTCCCCTCTTCCTACAAATGAAGACCCGTTTGCTGACTTCCAAACTCCTTCCGCATCAGATGATATTTTCGGAGATATGGGAGAAAGCGCAGAGACTAGTCCTCCTGCAACAAACGATGATATTTTTTCAGATTTTGATGCGACGCCTTCTTCTTTCTCTGATGAAGGTGTCCAGCACACTACCTCGGACGATTTGTTCGGCGACCTAGGAGATATTTCACCTTCCACAAAAGATAGTTCCGGCCCATCCATGAGCTTTGACGATTTTGGATCGGACATGGAAACAAGCGCAATGGAAAGCTTATCCGATAGCTCCAGCGAGAATTTGTTCGATGATTCTGAAATTTCAGATGACGCCGGTTCGGGAGGGTCCATTGAAGATGATCTCTCCAGTCTTGCAGAAGAAGAAACATCACTCGAACAGGGACTGACTGATGAGGATCTAGCTGCAATTCAGCAGGAAATCGTAAAGTATCCCCCGAAATTAAAACGCACTGTAATTGATGCTTTTGTAAACGATAGGATTTCCAGGCAAAATCAAAAAGACCTGATCGAGCTGATAAAAGCAAATCAGAAACCTGAAGACATCGCTTCATTTTTATCTCCCCTACTCGGCCACAAAGTCGAGCTATTCGACAGCTCTGGCCAGTATTCTGCAGATGGAATTCCGATTATTTCCACCAAACCGATTTATACAAAAGAAGGACTTTTAAGGCAAAAGCAATTAATCAAAAAAACAGTCGCGGCAGCTATTGCTTCAATTCTTTTTATTTTTGGATTATTTTCCGGATACAAATATTTATACAAACCCTGGCAGGCAGGCGGCCAATATGAGTTGGGCTTGATTGAAATTAAAAAAGCCAACGAAGAAAAGGATCCGGAAAAAAGAAAAATCAGGTTTGCCCACGCGGAAGAATTCTTCACCAAAGGTGAAAAGATCGAACCGAACAGTTTAAAATATCTCAACCTCTACGGTATTCACTACATGAAAGCCGGAGAATACGAGAAAGCGTTTGAGAAACTTTTCGGAAGAGTAAGCCCGGATTTCGGAACTGAAAGTTCTGATCCGACGCAGCGCGGCGCGTGGAACAAAAGAACAGAAGTTCCAAATATCACCCTTGCAAAAAATGAAAGATGGAGCAATTTAAAACTTCCGATAGCCGGAAAAATCGTGAATGAAAACGATTATATGAAACTGATTTCCCAGGATAAAGTGGAAAGAAAAATCCTGAAAGCCGGAGCGTATATTGTTTCTAGGCTGGAACAAGATATCCATGATACGACTACTTACATCAACCTTGGAAGGTTCCATTCCAACATAGCTAATTCATTTACGGACAGGACCAGATATAAAGGCACTGATTACAAAAATGACGATCTTGCAATCAACTATTACAAGGAAGTCTTTACGGACAGCGATGACCCATACAACGTTCCGGCAATAACCGGCATCGCAAAAATCTACTACAACAAAAAAGAGTTTTCTAAAGCTGCATCTTATTACAACAAAATCGTAGAAGCTTATCCCAAGAATGAAATCGGGCATGGCGGAATACTCAGCACATACATCGAAATGTGGAAAAAAGACAAAAATCCGCAGTTTGTATTGAATCATCACAGACAGGTCAGAAATGCGTTAGGCATAGAGGAAGACCTGCCAATGTACATTCTTGCAAAGCTTGCTTCATTCTACAACGATCTGGACAGTAAAGAAGTAAGAATTCGTTACAACATCAACCCGGAAGACCAGGTAACGGGAATGGAAATTGACGACAATGTTGAACATCTTCTGGGATTGCTGTATGGAAAAACAGAAGTCCGCGACGGAGAAGAATTCAAAGGAAGCGAATATGCGGAAGGCTATTATCAGAGAGGAAGGTTTCATCTCAAAAAAGGTGAGACTAGGAGAGCGCTGAAACAATTTGAATTTGCGGCAAATTATGACTCGGCTCACTATCTGGCCGTGCTGCAAATGGCAGAATATTACATGCGGGTAAACGATATGTCAGAGGCTTCCAAGTTACTTGCAAACTCCAAAGAGAGATACGAAACTTACAAAATCGACTATGGCATCAGGGAAGAAGACGAGGTTTTAATCGAAGGAGACCCGGGCAGAATTTACTTCGACATGGGAAAAATTATTTATCTCGGCTCGGTTGGAGTAACCAAAAAGGACAATATAAACGAATTCCCCGGACGCAAAATCTATCCCGAAAGAAGCTTGGACAAAATGACCGAAGAAGACGAGAACAGAAGAAAAGAACTCCATGAATCACTTTTCTTTTTCAACAAAGCAACCGAGCTAAATTTAAAAAATGAATCCCTCAAACGGGAATTGTATTTTTACAAAGGCTGGATTGAATACATGCACAATAACTGGACAGAGGCTTTGAATGCGTGGTCAAACATCGGTGAAGATGACGCATACTCTAATGCCACTCTTCTTCTGGGAAAAGCAAACGCCTACTATTATACCGGCCAATTAAATGCCAGCCTAGGAAATTACCTGAAAGTCAAAGAAGATTTTGAGGATAGAGAAGCCGCAATTACCACACCGGTTTCAGAAGACATGAACCATCAGGAAATTTATCAGACTCTTGTTGCAGTCTACAATAATATAGGCGCTGTCTACGAAAGAAAAAAGAACACAACCGCAGCTCTAAAAAATTATTGGAAATCGATAGAAGCAACTAGAAAGATTTCGATGGTAAGCGAAATCGCGAATTCCAACAAAGATATGGTGTTTAAGGCCCGTCCTAAAGGGCAAGAACCATTACTGGATGACTGGCTCAGTCCTACTCTGGACAGCATCCGCGAATTGAAAAATATTCATGCAAAAGCATTGCAGTAATCTTAGATCTAGTTTTAGGACATGCTCTTAAAATTTTTTTAACAGCCCCAGAATGCAAAAATGAATCAATTTCAGTAATCGGTTAATTCTGTAAGGCCGGGCGATGATTCTCCAAAGCCAGGTCAACCCTTTTAGTTGGAAATAGTCAGGAGCCTTTTTGATTTTCCCGCTAAGTATATCAAACGCTCCCCCAACGCCGACTACCACAGACTTGCCTAGGTAGCCCGTATTGTTTTCGATCCAAATCTCCTGATCAGGAAAATCCAGGCCAAGAAAAATAATATCCGGACTAGTTTTTCGAATCGCTTCCTTGACCATTAACTCCCTCTGAGGATTCATGTGGCCAGAATGACGCCCTACAATCCTCAAGTCAGGGAAATGGCGAATTAGATTAAAAAAAACTTTTTCAATCATACCTTCTTTGCTTCCAAGCAGGAAAAGTGTTAAATTCTTTTTTTCAGCCATGCGAATTAAATCCATCATGAATCCAATAATGGAAATTCTCTCTTTCAGGCTATGCCCCATTTTTTTCGCAGCCCATCCGATACCTGCCCCATCGGCAAGAATCATCGATGCCTTCTCGGCTATTCTGGACAGCCTCGCGCCCTTTTTCATATACATAAATTTGATGGGGTCGAGAAATAATACGTGACGATAACTTTCTTTTTTTTCTACAAAAGAAATAACTTTTGCAACTGACTCGTCAATCGTAACATTGTCAAACTCAACACCACCGATCGAAATTTTAGTGAGCGAGTTCAAATCGATGGACTTATATTCTAACAGAAAGTCCCTCTCATCTTTAGATGAACTATGGGTGATATCAGAAATTTCTTTCACGGTGACAGTCTTTTCAGTTTTGTTCTGAGGTCAAGAGATTGTTCGGGTAAATGCTGACGTTATTTTTTCGGATTTGCAATATCTCCAATGCTCAAAACACTCTGCCAGTTAGAAAAGACAGGAATCACTTCGGAAACAAGCCCATCGATTTTTTCTACAACGCCCTCACCCAAAGTTGTTCCATTTTTCTCAAACACGATTTTCTGTTTCAGTTTGATTCCTTCACGGCCTCCTACGTTGACAATCACGCTGCCCGGTTTCACTTTTATCGTGCGACCTGAAACCGGCAAGGTTGAGGTAATTTTTTGAGCCAGCCTTATGGTCACATCCCCAAGATACCCCCGACCTGAAGAAGTCACTTTGAATTCAGAAATATTTTTCCCGGTCTCTATATCATAAATCCAGTATTTCACGGATAAAGTGTCTCCATTTAATAGATAGCTGCCGTGCCCGACAAATCGAATAGGATTAGAATTTTTTCTGGCATCATCCAATACTCCCATTAACTCCCGAAAAAAATAAACCCCATTAGTATAAGGAAATGGAGTGGATTTTGAAATAATTTCTTCTCTTATTTTTCTATCCTCTTTTCCATTAATAACTTTTATAGAAGGTTTCTGAGATAAATAAAATTTCAGAGATTTTGCAATTAGGTTCGCTGCATTGGGTTTGTAATCCAGAAACTCTTCCGGGAATATATCAAATAAAAATATTTCTGGCGGGCTTTTCTCGAAATTTTCCTTGATTCCATTTACGTCAAACTGCAAGAAGCCTTCCTGATGGCTGAGTGATTCTTTTTGCTTTTTCAATGCGCTTTCGAGTCGATTCTGAATTTTAAAATCTGTCGGGTCATCATTGCGGATTTTGATAAGTAGATTCAGAAATTCTTTCGCAAAACCTCGTTCCAGATAATAATCGAGAAGCTCCTGCCTAAGAGCTTTCTTCTGCGGAATTAAAATTTTGGCTCTCATCAAGTTGTAGTTAGGATCTACATACAAAAAATTACGCTTATCAAAACGCATTCTTTCCATCCTGTATTCCCCAAGGCCCGATCTTAATTCTGAATTCTCCTTCAAGTTTTTCATGCTAAATTCCTCGGAATAGAATCTCGCAATGTCGTCTAACTCATTGCCTTTAAGAATTTTCCTGAATTCGCCTGAAACTTTATCGGTTTCTCCGTTTTTTTCAAGAATATAAGCATGCAGATACCTGATCTGATGATCGGAACGAAAGTCATCTGTTAATGTTTCAAGGACTTTGCCGGCCTCATCGTATTTTCTAAGATAAATACAGACCTTTGCGAAAAGCTTTCTAGCATCCGGATAGAATGTATCTATCGATAGTGCATTTTTCAGATTTAGATATGCTTCTTCCATTAGTCTTATCCGATTATCATAATTTTCGACTGAAGCGAGGCTCACTTTCAGACTCGCCATCCCAAAGTAAGCATCCGGATAGTTGGGATTTTCAGTAATCAATCCCGATAGAAGGTCATCCCCAGCTTGAAATTTCCCAGTTGCCGTGTATGCACTTGCAAGCATTAAAAGAAATTCCTTATTTTGCGCCGTCTTTCGCTTAGCTTCTTCCAATTTTTTCAAAGCCAGCTCTTTTCTGCCGGTTTTCAGATATATCCGAGACAATGCAACTAACGCATCAGGATCGTAGGGGTCGGTTTCCAATACGGAATTTACAATCTTCAGAGCGTCTTCGAATTTTTCCTGCCCGATATGATAAAAAGAAAGCCCAAGCAGTGCATCTCTATTCTTAGCATCCAGCTCAAGAATTCTTTTGTAAGATTCAAGAGCGTCTTTTTTCTCGCCAATGATAAGTGAGCTCTTTGCAAATCCCAAAAGCGCCTTTTTAGACGACGGATTCATAGTTAAAGCCGACTTAAATTGAATTACGGAATTTTTGTAATCTCTTGCCCGGTAATATTCCTCGCCCTTTTGGAGATAATCCTGGATCTCGGTTGCGGCCCGATCTGAATAAATCAGAAAAAAAATCAATAAAGACGAAAAAAAATATTTTTTCCTAAGGAACAAAATATCCTCCTTCGGATTTTCCGACAACATCCCTATGATTCACGTCAACCTTCAGGTCGATATATTTCCCGGTCAGTTCAGGATTTATTACGCTTTTGAAAGAAAGAATATATCTTTTATCCGAATGTGTTTTCAGAATATCGTAGAGTTTTCTTTCTTCGGCGGAGCCTGGAACTTTCAGATAAAGCCCTCCGGTAGATTCTGCAATTTCTTTGTACACCGAAGACATCTGGGATTCTTCGCCCAGCGACAAAATAAAAATCGGAATCGAATGGGCTTTTGCAAACTGAACATTTTTTCTTATACCGAATTGATTAAAGGAGTTCGGAAGATTTTCACCTGAAACCAAGAGAATTAAACACCTCGGCCCAAGCTCGGATATCAAATCAGATAACCCAAAATAAATGCCTTTCCCTAAATTGATTTCATTATCCGGCGCCGACTTTCTGACTTTCGCAAAAATATCATGCATCGAATACCCAAAGTCATAAACTTTGACAGAATCTTTTCCGGATCGAATAACCTCTATTTTATCGCTTTTTGAAAACTTTCTGAGCATCGGTCCGAGAAAACCTTCCAATTTATCGGAATACTCAGAAACTTTTTTGCTATTTTCGAAAACCAGAGATACGCTCAAGTTCTCGTTGAATTTTTTCATGTCCGCCAGTCCTGGCAAAGGAACCTGGTTTTCATTTTCAAAAACCCGGAAAGAATTTCTGTGGATTTTCGAAATATCCTGCCCGCTTTTGTTTTTTACCGTAACAAATACACTAACGTCCGGAAAACGCGTCGTATCTATTTTCTCGATAAACAAATTCAGATTCGATAGCAACAGATTTTTCGGGGAGAAAATATCGACCCTGTGCCTTGCGTAATCCACGGTATAGAGGGAGCCTGTGTAATCGTATGCACTGGAGAAAGGCCTGTCTAAATTCCTGTAATTCCCTGTCTCGTCCATAAAAGAGGAAACCTTCGACCACTTTCCGGACTGGGGTGAATAAATCATCAGCCCATTCAATTCATCGGCAATATATAGCCTGTTGTTGTGAATTTTTATCGACCTGGGCTTTTTCATATTCTTATGAAAAATTTCCGATGAGTAATTGCCCTCATCATCGAAAATTATGATCTTTCTATTTTCCTTATCCACGACATAAATATTATTTTGATCCTTGTACAAAATCCCGACCGGATTTGAAAGTTTCGACTTTCCGGTTAATCCGAATTCCTGCAGAAATTTTCCATCCAGAGTAAATTTCTGAATCCGGGAATTTCCGGAATCACAAACATAAATTTCATCCGATGGGGAAATTGAAATTCCCGCAGGCCCGTGAAATTTTCCAGGACTTTTTCCGGATGATCCAAACCGAAAAAGAAAATCTCCCTCATCGCTGATAACATTAATTCGGTCAGAAACGAAGTCACTAACGTACAATTTCTTTTTGTGTATCGTGAAATACAAAGGCCCTTCGAAAGTTCTTCCGATAGCTCCCTTAAAATTGCCGACTGGGTTTCCGTTTGGATTGAATTTGATTATATTCTTTGTTTCATAGGCGAGTACGTAAAGATTTCCATCCTCGTCAACTATCGCATCTGCGGGATTGCGAAACCGATATCCTCTGAATCCGTCCCCCGATAAGGTTTTATAGTAAGTCCTCTTACCCTTTCCCGCACTCCCCCCCAAAATCTGACGCATTATATCGGCTCTGTTTTTCAGAACTGGATCTTTTAGATTTTTTCCTTCCAGAATTTCCAATTCGTTCAAACTTTCATTCCACTCCCCATTCAGAAAATAGGAGTCCGATAAATACTTTCTGGAAAGATGAAAGTCCTCTTTGATAGAAAGGCTCTGCAGGAAATTTTCTTTTGCAGCTGTATAATTTCTGTTGTGGAAATAAATTAGGCCGGTTTTGAAAATATCCTTTGCCTTTTCTTCCCTCAGGCCAAAGTGCGGCAATCCCTCCGAAAATAAATTTCCATCGCGCAAGAACAAACAAACAAATAGCAATGTCGCATAACGTTTCCAGGTCATGATCCAACTCCAGATGGAAGTCGGTCAGAAATTGCGCGAAAAATACCGGTCATTTACTTTAATTATCCAAGCCTGTTTCGAAAAATATCCAGTCCCTTATGAGACATAATTTTTACAATCATTTGTAGGAGCTCCTACAAACTATGTCAAGCCCAATTTTTCGAGCAAAATTCAGCCTCCCCGCATAGAATTCGCCAGAGGTAGAAATTGCTCCGAGGTGGAATTTCTAGTATATTGACAGAATGGGGCAATTCAAAAGATTAACAAATTAGGAAGAAATTCGAGAAATTATGGCTTTAAGTATTCAGGAAGAAACCAAACGAAGGCGAACATTTGCCATTATTGCACACCCGGATGCAGGAAAAACCACACTCACTGAGAAATTGCTTCTCTATGGGGGAGCAATCCAGCTCGCAGGCGCTGTGAAAGCCAGAAAGGACAGGAAATCAGCAACATCCGACTGGATGGCAATGGAAAAAGAGAGAGGAATCTCCATCACATCTGCTGCACTTCAATTTGAATACAAGGGTTTTGTTTTAAATTTACTGGATACTCCGGGACACGAAGACTTTTCCGAGGATACCTACCGAACGCTAATGGCTGCCGACACTGCTGTGATGGTGCTAGATGCTGCAAAAGGTGTGGAGCCACAGACCAGAAAATTGTTTAAAGTCTGTCGCGACAGAGGAATCCCGATTATTACATTCATCAATAAAATGGACAGGCCCACGAAGAATTTATTTTCTCTTCTGGATGAACTTGAAGAAGTGCTTGGAATTACGGCAGTCCCGTTTGTATGGCCGGTTGGAACAGGCCCGGATTTCAAAGGAGTATTTGACAGATCACTCAAAACAATTCATTCATTTGAGAAAACTGCCGGTGGGATTCGTCCGGCCCCGGTTCAGGTTTCCGGAATCAACGACCCTGCGCTCGAAGACCAGATTGACTCTGAAATTCTAAGACAAAGCCGAGAAGAAATCGAACTCATCGAAAATGGAATAGAAGCCTTTGATATGGAAAATTTTTTGAACGGAAAAATTACTCCGGTATTTTTCGGATCTGCGGTAAATAATTTCGGAATCGAAATTTTTCTGAATCACTTTCTGGATCTTGCTCCTTCACCCTACCACATTCCGCTAATGGATGGCTCTTTACTCGACCCGGCAAATTCTCCTTTCAGCGGATTTATCTTCAAGGTTCAGGCAAACATGAACAGAGCGCACAGAGACAGGATTGCATTCGTTAGAATTTGCTCGGGAAAATTCGAAAGAGGGCTTACAGTCAACCACGACAGGCTTGACAAACAAATCAAGCTTTCATCTTCATTTGCATTTTTCGGCCAGGATAGAAACACAATCGACGAAGCTTTTCCGGGCGACATCATCGGGCTTATCAATCCCGGAACTTTTCGGATAGGCGATGTTCTTTTTTCAGGAAAAAATCCAGGACTACGGCCTTTGCCCGTGTTCGCGCCTGAGCTTTTTGCCACAATTTCATCTCCTGATAGCGCATCCTTGAAAGGTTTCAAAAAAGGCATTGAACAACTCTCGGAAGAAGGAATTCTCCACTCATTTACTTCGCGCACAATCGGAGCCGGAAGCCCGATCATAGGTGCGTTAGGCAAATTGCAATTTGAAGTATTCCAACGGAGGCTTCAGGACGAGTACAATGTAAACACGAATATCTCCATGCTGCCGTATTCATTTTCCCGTTGGATCCGGCCTGAAGAAATCCATCTAGTCCCGAAGTCAGCAAATCAGATCTTGGATAAAGACGGAAGAACGGCTCTCCTGTTTGAGTCCGAGTGGGATATGAATTATTTTCAAAAAAACAATCCTGATCTGAAGCTCATGGATGCCCCTTTTGGATAATTTTACTTCAGAACTTGCTCTTAATTCCGAACGGTGTCATGAAATCTTAAAAAATAATAATAACCGTTTTCAAAAATATAGTCTCTTAAAACACCGGAAATCTCAATATAAACATCCTCATCCTGTTTTAAGATAATTTCTTTTTCTGAAGGTAAAGGATGATCATTGATATAAACACTTGAGGTTTTAAATACCACGTCTTTATCAAGATTATTCACTAAGACAAAGTTTACGAAAATATCTTTTGGTTTGATGGCAGTGAAGTATTTCTCCGATAGCAGTCGGTTTAATTCTCCCAACTTTGAATTGGACAAAAACATTCCGATCTTCACTTCGGTTTTATCTTTATCCACAATAAAAGCGACAAGTTCAGGCAAAGATTCTGTTTCTTTTTGCATCCGATAAACCGGTATATCTGTTTTTGCGTGAAAGAAAGTTTTCAACTCTTTATTGGAGCACCGCGCGTCGTTTATGTTCTTGAAATAGTTATTGAGAATCAGGACATACTCTTCCTTTTTCTCATTGCAGGTTTTTTCGCTAGATACTTCAAAATATATCTTTCCTTTGGTAAGCAAGGGCTCAGTGGAAGCTGAATTCAAATGTAATATTATTTTTTTTAGTTTCAAATCCGTATGAACGATCAATTCACAAGAACATAAAAAGGAAATCAAAGAAACGATAAATAGTTGTCGCACAGGAAGGTAACAGTTCTCTATCGTCACGTTTCAGTTTTTCAGAAATATTGTAAACCGTAAAAGATGGTTACAAATTATCAGCACTTTGTAATTTCGAGATTAATATAAAGAGAAAATACGAGCTATTTCCGGAGACAGCAAATTGGATAAATTTTTTGACAGAGTAAAAAAAGCCAAATCGGTCTCTGCGATTACGGGAGCCGGAATTTCCCAGGAAAGTGGAGTTCCAACATTTCGCGGAAAAGATGGCCTGTGGAAAAACTTCAAGGCTGAAGAACTGGCGACTCCCGAAGCATTCAGAAAAAATCCGACTCTTGTCTGGGAATGGTACGGATACAGAAGAAAAATTTGCAGTGAAGCAAAACCAAATCCGGCGCATCTGGTATTGGCAGAGATGGAGAATTTTTTTCCAGAATTCTGTGTAATCACCCAAAACGTTGACGGGCTGCACGAAAGAGCCGGCAGCGAAAAACTCATCGAACTCCACGGAAATATCTGGAAAGCGCGCTGCACTGCATGTAATCATATTTTCCGGCACGAAGAAATTCCGCTTGCCTCCAATCCGGTATTTTGTCCTCTGTGCAACCAATTAGCAAGGCCGCATATCGTATGGTTCGGAGAGTCCTATGATCAATTCATATTATCAAACTCTATGCATATTTTATCAAAATCCGAAATAACTTTTGTCATAGGCACATCAGGCATGGTTTCCATGCCCGTATATCTTGCAGAACATGCCAAGCGACATGGCTCATTCATCGTGGAAATAAATCTTGAATCTACGCCAATAACAGAGATATGCGATCTGGTGATCCGTGAAAAAGCAGGAACTGCGCTTGTAAAAATTCGGGACCTTATCTGAAAACCTAATTACCCGCATCGACCCATTTGACAAATGGTAAAAAATAGTGGAGTTTACGGCAGGCAGTAAAGTAGGGGATTTTATTTCGGGTTCAGCTTTGATTCAATCTTCGCATGACGAACCTTCAAGTCAGATATTTTCTATAATTTGAAATGATTTTTTATCAAGGTTTCCCCGTAATAGGCTATATAATTTCGTAAGTAAACTTTTTAGAGAAATATAATGATTATTTTTTGCATTCAAATCAATAACCGTTAAATCATATTTGGAAAGATTTTTCTGTTACTGCATGTTTTGATCAAATGTTCGTAGAATAGTGAACCCTTTTTCCATCATAACCAGAATTAATTCGCCATTTTGCAGAGATTTTATTTCTTCATCAGGAACAAATTTTATTTTTTTTTGTTTCTAGTCTTTTTTTCCGTATGACCTGATGGTTCCTTGGAATCGTTAGGGACGTCATCCGATGATTGCAAATGTTCGCCAAGTCTGTTGAATTTTTCTTTTTTTTCAGTTGAATGGGACATCTCTATCAGATAACTCATTGCAATCGGGAGCATCAATGAAGCGATTAAAACAGAAATTAATACTCCTCCGATAACAACAGTTGCCAGAGGTTTTTGCACTTCCGCTCCTGCGTTAGTTGAAATCGCCATCGGGATAAAACCGATTGCTGCAATGATCGAGGTGGTTGCTATAGACCGAAGGGAAACTTCGCCGGCATTTTCTATTGCTTCCCTTAACTGGATATTTCTGGACAAAAAACTTTTTATATTGGAAGCATAGACGACACCATTCAAAACCGATATTCCACTCACTGCTATAAAACCGACACCCGCAGGAATGCTAAATGGTAGTCCCCGAACAACAAGACTCAATATCCCCCCGGATATAGCCAGTGGAACTACCAGGAAAACGCCTAACGCATAATACACGCTCCCGAACATTGCAATCAGCATTCCGAAAATAATCGCCAGAGCGATAGGCACAACCATAAGAAGGCGATTTTTTGCCCGTTTAAAGTTCTCAAATTGCCCACCCCAATCCACATCATAGCCATCGGGAAGAGATTCATAAATTGCTTTTGTCTTGGACTCGGCTTCATTTATGTAGCTGATGAGGTCGCGGCCTCTGATATTCACCTCTACAAAAATCCTTCTTCTTAGGCCTTCTCTGGAAATCGCGGCAGGCCCTTCTACTTTATTGATATCGGCAATCAATCCCAGAGGCACGGTTGTTCCACTGGATGTCATCACGGGAATGTTTTCAACAGACCCCATGTCGGAAACATCCAGGTCAAGCCTCACGACCAAATCAAATCTCCGCAACCCTTCAAATACTTTTCCAGCGCCGGCTCCAACCCTCAAGGTCTCCACTGTGTCCAAAACTTCAGAGGCTACAACTCCATATCTGGCCATCTTTTCTCGATTCGCCTTGATTTCCAGAATCGGAAGGCCGAGAACTCGCTGAACCCGAAGATCTCCAGTTCCAGGAATATCTTTCAAAACCCCTGCATATTTTTCTCCGAGATTTTTTAAAGTCTGTAAATCATCTCCGTAAATTTTAATAACCAGATCTGCTTTCGATCCTGCTATTAAAGCGTTCACCCTGTTTTCAATCGGTTGAGACATACTAATGTAACTGGAAGGCACCTCTGATAGAATTTTTTCCTTCATTAAAGACATTAGTTCCTCACGGTCTTTAGCATTTTTCCAATCTTTTCTGTCTTTCAACTTAACCATGATTTCACCTTCATCTGTCCCCACAGGTTCAGCCGCGGATTCACCACGACCAACTCTTGAAACAACACTGAGAACTTCGGGAAACGATGAAATCACTTTCTCGATTTCGGTATTTAGATCACGGGAATGATTCAGAGAAGTGGATGGAAGTCGCCTAACGTCTATGGCGAATTCGCCCTCATCAATTCTGGGCAGGAATTCTGCCCCAATCCCATAACCGATTGCAAATGAGAAGGCAATAAAACCCAGGTAAATTTGCAGGACAAACCGTTTATTTTCCATACCCCATTTAAGAAATTTTTTATATTTCGCGCTCAATTTATCCCAATAAGAACTCTGGTGGAACACCGGAGTTTGAAAAATATAAGAAAGTGCTGCCGGAAATGCAGTCAAAGAAAATAGCAATGCCGATGCAAGCGCAAGAGCAACGGTAATTGCCATGGGCCTGAACATCCTGCCTTCAACTCCTTGCAATGCCATGAGCGGCAGATACACCAGCATAATAATCGCGACTGAAAATGTCGCGGCTCTGGCGACTCTCACACAGCCGGAAAGTATTATATCATGCGTTAGTTCCGCTCTCTCTTCATCAGCCAGCCTGTCGTACAACTCTTTTTTCATGTAGAATCCCGCAAGGACAGACTCAAGTAAAACAATCGGCCCGTCTACCAGAAGACCAAAATCTATCGCTCCCAGACTCATCAGATTACCAATAACGTCCAACTGCTTCATGAAAATCACGGTAACAAGCATTGACACAGGAATAGCGGAGGCAACTAACGCACTACCCTTAACCGATCCTAAAGTCAGGATCAATGCGATAAATACCAGAAGAGCGCCTTCGCCGAGATTGATGAAGACCGTTTTTAATGCGCGGTTGATAAATTCTGATCTGTCATAGAATGGCTCGATTTTCATTCCTTCGGGAAGTTTTTTCTTTAACTCTTCAATGGTCTTTTTGACGGTTTTGACGACTTCTCTGGAATTTTCTCCGATTAGCATCATCACGGTTCCGCCGACAACCTCGCCTTTTCCAACCTTCGTGATTACACCAAACCGGATTGCCGGGCCGACTTTTATCTGTGCAACATGGCCCAATAGAAGCGGGATTCCATCCTTTTCTGTTTTTAGCGCAGTCTGGCTAAGTTCGTCTTCATTCTTGAATTGGCCTTCTCCACGAATCACTAGTTGCTCATTATCCTTCATAATGTAGCCACCGCCAACATTTGCATTGGATTTCTTTAAACGGTCTAAAATTCTGGAAAGCGTGAGATTATGGGATGCCAACCTTCGCGGGTCGATAATTACCTGGTACTGCTTCGCCTCTCCCCCTATCGTATTTATATCGATTACGCCGGGAAGAGACTTAATTTTTTTTGCAAGCTCCCAGTCCATGTAAGTTCGCAAATCCATTGGGCTGTGCCGATCGGATGTTAGTATAAATTCGTATATGTCGCCAAGGCCCGTAGCAACTGGAGACAAAACAGGTTTCCCATACCCTTCAGGAATATCCGCTTCCGCATTTTTGATTCGCTCGTTTACGAGCTGCCTTGCAAACCAAATATTCACATGGTCTTTAAAAATTACCGTCACACTGCTGACACCAGTTCTGGATACCGACCTGATTTCCGTAACATCCGGTATTCCGGTTAATGCAATTTCTATGGGATAAGTAATAAATTGCTCAACCTCCGTCGGTGATAATCCCGGCGACTGCGTCACAGCCGAGACCTGTACGTTAGTCACATCGGGGACAGCGTCTACGGATAATTGAGTAACACTGTAAATGCCGACGATGCTAATAAGGCCTGTCACTAGGAGCACCATCGCTCTTTTTTGTATGGAAAATTCTATGATTCTTTCGATCATTATTTCAGATATTCACTTTTCAAGAGGAACGAACCTTCATTTACGATATTCGCATCCACGGAAACTCCGGATTTAATTTCAACATCGTTATCGATATAATCACCAGCGACAACTTCTCTCGCCTCGAAAGACCCATCCGCATTTGCAATAAATAGTATCGGCTTATTTTCAATCTTGTGAAGAGCAGATGCCGGCACGACCAGGATTCTTCGCGATTTACTTTCCGAAATCAAACCCTGCACTTTTGCACTGACCGATTGCCCCGGACGAAGGCGATACTCTTTGTTATTGACTTCCAGGCGGATTCCTGCGGTTTTTTTAGACGAATCGATAACATCCCCGACATAAGCGACACGAGCTTTGAATTCTTCATCCTTGTTGCCTAACGCATGAACGATGGCCTCGGCTCCGATTTTCACGGAATGCAGATCCTTTTCATAGACATCCAACAATATCCAGAGTTTTGTCAGATTTGCTATAGTAAAAAGATTTTCTTTGATAGACACGGACTGGCCGTTGATTGCTTTTCTATCCGTTACTGTTCCCTTGATCGGACTCCTTAATGTTAGATTCTTGGAGAAAAATTTTCCTCCTTCAAGTTCCCGAATTTCCTGTTTGGTAAGCCCAAAAGTCTCGAGTGCCAATTGATTTGTATCTAATTCGGTCTTGACTGTTTTAAAATCCATAGTCGCGAGTTCATATTCTTTTGCAGACGTGATTTTTTTCTCGAACAATTCCTTCGCGCGGTCCGCTTGAAGCTTCACCGCATCCAATCTTGCTCTCGCCTTCAAAAAATTCGCTTCAACCCTGCTCAATTCTACGGAAGATACGCTGGCAAGAGAACTTCCCTTGACGACGTAATCTCCTTCTTTGACGAAAACCTCATCGATTCTTCCGGTTACACGAGACCCGACTTTCGCCATATTTTCAAGATCGTACGACACTACACCGGGAAGTATGATTTCCTCGTATATCCCCTTCTCCTTTATCCTGACGTAACTAAGGGGAAATTTTTTCAGAACATCCTGAGGTAGTACTAATTTTTTGGCAACGTCACTACCCAATGAGAGCTCCAGTTTCTTCTTCTCCTTGCTCCGGCTGTAAAAAAAGAAAAAAGCTCCCGTTGCTAGTAAAAAAATAACCGCGCTTTTCCAGTTTAGATATTTTGAAAAATTCAATTTTTCCCCTCATAATCCAGAAGATGATTTCCCAATTTTCCGATCGATGCACGGAAAGCCTCAATTGAGAGATAATACAAATACGTAAGCTCGTAATTATTTTTTAGCACATTCAAAAAATTTCTCTCTGCTTCGAGAAAAGTAACCAGGTTTGATGCTCCACGCAAATAAGCGAGCCTAGACTTTTCCTGTATTTCCTTGTTCTTTTCGATCAGTTTTATTTTTCGGTATCGCAAAAGAAGCTCTTCTCTGGATTTTAATTCTTTTTTTGCTACCCGAATCTCGGCTACGATCTCTCTTCTTTTAGCTTCCACTTCAAGCGAACTTTTTTTGTACAATTCTTCGGCTTTCAGAATTTCTCCCTGCCCTCTGTCGAAAATTCGAAGAGGAATCGTGGCGAAAATTCCCAAAAAACTTTCATGGGCTTTTTTCCGGACTTCCCCACCAATATTCAAATAGGATCTGCTCTCCCTTCTTTTCAGTTCGATATTCAGATTGCTCTGAAGCATTTTGGTTTTTAACGCAATCAGGTCAGGCCTATCTTCTATATTGTAGTCGTTCAAATTCAAACCGAGTTCTTCCGTCGAAAAAAACAGCAAATTCCCTTTTAACTTCAATGCGTTATTCGTAGGGTAAGTTCCGATGAATACTCGGAGAGTCTTTGCAACCTGTGCCCGGAGAATTTCTGCATCCCTGTAATCTTTTTCTATTCTGACTCTTTCCAGCTCAAGCCTGTCGTACTCCAACGGAGAAATATCGCCTTTCTCAGACCGAAATTTATTCAACTCCAGAAGGTCGGTATAGTTATCGTAAAATTCCTTCTGAAAATTTACCAATTCGGTGACGTACAAATAAGACCAGTAATTCTGTCGAAGCCTCAGACGAAATAATCTGTCGAAATCTGAAAACTGAGCAATCTGACTTTGAAATGACTGCCTGGATACTTTTGTTCTCTGGGATACGATACCATTGATATCCACATCCTGCAAAAAACCGAATGCGGTTTCATTAGGCCCTCCGGTTTGAGAATGTCCGAAAATATTCGTAGGGTTGGAAGAGCCCATTCCGATAAATTGCTCCTGAAAAGTGAGAAGAGGATTTCTGTATAAACTCGCTGTAATTAAGTCTCCACGCGCGGCTCCGATATTTTGTTTTTCCGCGAGATACAACGGGTTATTCGACACGGAATATTTTTCAATTTCTTCCAACTTCCAATTTTCAATGTAAGATTCGATATCGGGAAAATTCAATTTTTCAGGTTCAATTTCAGGTTCGGCAGATTCATTTTTTTCAATCGAATAAATTTCCGGTATGGAAACTGAAAAAACCAAAATAGAAAACAAGAAAAACCAGATGTTGATTTTTCTCTTCATATATATAAATGCCATTTGCAAAAAATTTCCTCTACTTGATGAATTTTAAATTGTAATCTTCAATCGATGCCAGGATCACTTCTTTCGCTTCTGCGCTTCCGTATATGTCCGCAATTTCGACAATTGGATTTTCCTGTTCCTGCTCCGGACTGAGTTTGTATGTCAAAAAATAGTGCCTGAGCTTATCAATCAACGGCTTTGGGCAATCGGAAATATTCTTCATTTCTCCGAACATATCGTCCCCTTTCAGAACTGCGATGATTTTATCGTCCGCTTCATTTTTATCAATCATCCGAAAGCCTCCGATTGGAATAACCGAGAGGATAATATTTCCGTGGGTAATGGGAGAAGAAGTCAAAACGCAAATGTCCAAAGGGTCGCCGTCACCCTTGATATTTTTTTTCCCTGTTTTCTCCATGCAGAGCTTCGCAATTTTTTCGCCACAGTAGGTTTGCGGAATAAATCCATACAGAGTCGGAGTTCTATTGGAATATTTCTGCGGCCTATCCAATCGAATATAGCCGGAATTTTTATCAATCTCATACTTTACCGTATCCGATGGGGTAATCTCAATAAATACGTCTAAAATGTTAGGGTATTCCTTTCCAAAAGAAAGGCCGTGCCATGGATGCATTACATATTCTACTCTATTCATGCGAATTTCCTTTATTAGACTATCTGGGTAGAGTGGTAATTTTTGGCACAATACTTGCAATATAATTATCAATTTTATACGAAATTCAAATTTGTTTAGATTTATGGCCGATATTTAAGCAGCAAAGCTGAATAAGGTCGAAGGAGCCTATAAAATGAGCATAGCGCACGAAGAAAGAGCAGGGATTCAAGAAATTCAAATCCATTCTATTCCCAAGGGAAAAGACTATTTGCTAACACTGGCGGTTCCTTACAATGAAATTGGAATAATTTGCAGAGTGACCTCAGTTTTGTTCCTACATGGATGGGACATAATCGAAGCAAATGCAGAAACCTCTAAAGACGGATATGTTAGAGATGCATTTCTAATTCGCGGAAGATCCGATAGGCAAATGGATTTTGACTCCCTAGAAGAAATCCGCCTGGATCTAAATCAGCTTTTTTATGGGGGACTTTCAGTTATGAAATATTTTGAAGATAAAACCAATCCTCAAATGTTCCAAAACTTTGAACCATGCCTAAAAAAAACCGTCCGAATTTACAACCCGGATTCGAATGATGTTACTGTCATTGATGTCAGAGCAAAAGACAGGCCTGGATTATTGTTTCAGATTTCGGAAATTCTTTTCCTATCGGGAATAGACATTCTTTCATTTTCTGCCAGAAGCGAGGATGGAGAAATCAGAGACACTTTTCTGGTTAGAAAAGAAAACGGCTCTAAAATCGTGGAAGAAGACATTATTGAGACCCTGAAGGCCGGTATTCTGGAAGCCCTGTAAGAACGTGCTTGGTTTGAGCCAGACCCCTAATAAACCATGACTTAAGGCAAGCGGTCGCTAAGCGATTTAATATAGTACTTTTCGACCTCGCCAAATTAAATCCATAGGAACAGGTAAAACTGTCTTCAGACCGGATTTAGGTCATGCAAAAAAATGACTTGCTAGAAAATATTTGAAAAAAAAGGAATTCCTTTCCAAAACAGACATGGGAGTAGGATATAGTCAAATAAGTAAAATGAATGAAAAATTAAAAAATCCACCGATTGTCGAAGCAATAATCGGAATTTCCCTCAAAGGAAAAATAAATTTAGAACAAAAAAATAGGATCTTGAATTCTTTGCCGGAACCGTACAATAGAAGCACATTTAAGGAACAAAAAGAATTTCAGGCATCTTTTAATGTTTCACCTGTGACCGGAGTTCAATCACAAGCATTTCAAAATTTAGGATTCAAGGGTTTTACTTTTGGATCTCACGATAAATCAACATCTGTCCAATTTAATATGGATGGTTTTTTATTTAGCGTACGTCAAATTTATCCAGGATGGGAAATTTTCTATTCTCAATTTAAAATATTATGGAACTACTATCAAGAATTTGCCCAGGCAATAGAAATTGGTCGATTAGGGGTTCGGTTTGTTAATCATGTCAAATTTTCTGAAACCGAGGGGTATAATGATTATTTCCATACTAGATTACAAAAGCCAGAAGATATGGATATTGAATTAAAAGAGTTTCTATACCAGGAGTCTTATCAAAGTAAAGATTATCAATATCAAATAAATCTTGTTAAAGGATTGATTCCAATGACATCCGCCCAGCTAAGACACATTTTGGATATTGACGTGGCGACACTCAATCCATTTCTTATCGATGAAAAAAGTATTGACTCTCATTTGGCAAATATCCGAAAATTAAAAAATAAAACTTTTTTTGGTAGCCTGACACAAAAAGCTAAAGAGGAATTCAATAAATGATGCAAGTCCAGTCACCAACTAAAGGATTTTCCCGTTCTGCTCAGCAGATCGAAAAAATGCAGAATACAATTGCGATGCAATTAAAACGTAATCGGAGTTATGTAATCCAATCATTACAAGATAATTTTCTTGACTCACTTAACGCAGATTGGGCCGGTCATGCATCTAAAGCTGTTCTCCCTGAAACTTTCCATTGGGCAGTGAAACTAATTCAATCATTACCCGATGATATTGATGATCCGGATATTGGAGTTGAATCTGATGGACACATTACAATGGAATGGTATATTTCCGCTAATCGAACCGTTACAATTAGTATTGATGATAAAGGAAATTTATATTTTGCGGGTTTAATCGGACTTCAGAAAATTTATGGCGATTTGCCATTTTATGGCACTTTTCCTCAAGCATTAATAACACAAATCTGCCGACTGTGAGTTTTGTTCATAATAACGAAATTTTAGCCCGGTTCATTCTTTCGAAAAGTTGGGTGCGAGCCGATAAAACTGTTAAACCGGATGCCTTTATTCCTTATCCATATCCTGATCTTTCAGTCACCAGACATACTAATCTCTCTGAAAGTGAAATATGGCAATTGGGAACAGAAGTTGCAAAGAAGCGGAATGAAAAAGATATACGTGAAATTGCTTTACTGGGCAGAGCCGATTTA
>CAYTEA010000027.1:0-33311 GCA_964436695.1 uncultured Leptospiraceae bacterium | reverse complement strand
TCAGGGATAGTTTGGAAAGTCGGATCAGATGTGAAAAATGTAAAAGTCGGTGACGAGGTGGTTGTCCATTGCGGAGTTTGGGATAAGAATGATCCTTGGGTGAAGGCCGGAAATGATCCGATGCTTGCGCCATCGCAATTGATCTGGGGTTACGAAACCAATTGGGGGTCTTTTGCTCAATTTTGCAAGGTTCAAGATCACCAGTGTCTCCCCAAGCCGAAACATCTTTCTTGGGAAGAATCTTCCGCATATATGCTTGTTGCCGCTACCGCCTATCGCATGCTTCACCATTGGAAACCAAATAACGTAAAGCCCAATGATGTCGTTTTGATCTGGGGTGGTGCAGGCGGGCTTGGGGCAATGGCGATTCAGATCGTGAAAGCTGCGGGTGGTGTGCCGGTCGCTGTCGTAAGCTCGGATGATAAAATCGATTTTTGTATGAAGTTAGGCGCCACAGGTGTTATCAATAGAAACAAATTCAAGCACTGGGGGCCTTTGACTTCGGATATCAATAAGCCGGAAGTGTTTATGGACTGGACCAAGACCGCAAGGGATTTCGGAAAAGCGATTTGGGATATTGCCGGGAAGGGCAATAATCCTAGAATCGTTTTCGAACACCCAGGTGAATCAACTATTCCAACTTCGGTATTTGTTTGTGAAACAGGAGGAATGGTTGTGATTTGCGCGGGAACTAGCGGATTTAACGCAACCTGCGATTTGAGGTATCTGTGGATGCGTCAGAAAAGATTGCAAGGATCTCATTTCGCAAATGATGATAATGCTCGCGAATTGAATGATCTTGTGATTGCCAAAAAAGTGGATCCGGTTCTGTCTAAAACATTTAAATTTGAAGAGACTGCCACTGCACATCAGCTTATGCGCGAGAATAAACACCCCGCAGGGAATATGTCGATTCTGGTTGGCGCGAAAGACCTCGGAATGGGGAAAAAGTAAAATTTATCGACCTTCGCTGAATTTTGAGAATTTAGCGAAGGCTGTTTTGTAGAGAACTATTGTGACGGCTCCCATTAAAGGAGAACAGATCAAGTAAATGAAAAATCCCGTTATGATCAAAAGTGCATCTGTGTGTGCGTTTACAAGTCCACTCGGATAATAAAATACAGCCGGCATAAAATACATACTGAGCAGGGCAGTTGTGTTTAGTGTTTCAATTGAATAATTTTTACGATAAAATAAGGATAGTGAATTCATACTTGGTATGGTCTTGGACAAGAAACTTTCCTCGAAGGTTAGACCTGAAATTCTGGAAATGGATAATAGTAAAAACAAAGTTGTGACATTTTGCATCGGAGCAAATTTTTTTAAGAAGTAACAAATGCTCATATTCAGAGAAAGAATGACTGTGCAAAAGAAAAGAATTTTAGCCGTCCTGTCGGGTGATTCAAAGTAGGTAAACAGAGCAATAAAAAGCAAAATTCCACTCAGGAAAAATTTTAAAGCCAGACTAAATGTGCTTTCCGAATGCAATGAATTTTCAGTTTCGGAAAAGTCGACTCGGATATTTTCAGTAGACAGTCGATTTTTTAATTTCAACAATTCTTTATTGACTTCTTTGTATGCGTTAGGCGACACCAAAAAAGATGCGGATAGGGTTCTCCGTTTATTCTTACGGTAAATTTTAGATGGAGCTGATCCGTAATCCAATTCGGATATCTCATTTACCGGAACGAATTTTTCCGAATGGGTAAGCAGTTTTGTGGACCCCAGATCTTCCGGGCTTTTTCGATACCTTTCATCCGCTCTGACCTTTACGTCGATCTCCCTACCATTTTCGATAAATTTTGTGGCAACGCCTCCTAGGACGGACAGTTTAATTTCTTCTCCTATGAATTTTGAATTCAAGGCGGATCTGCCGGACTTTGACCTATCCACATGGATTCTAAAATCGTTTCTGGGTGGCTTGTAGCGGAAAAAAATTTTACGTATCCCTTGAATCTTTTCTGCGTTTTTTGT
Source organism: uncultured Leptospiraceae bacterium (assembly GCA_964436695.1). Classification (GTDB taxonomy): domain Bacteria; phylum Spirochaetota; class Leptospiria; order Leptospirales; family Leptospiraceae; genus JABWCC01. The sequence goes on along the minus strand of CAYTEA010000027.1, from coordinate 31,337 downwards.
GAAAGTCTTTATGAATTTATCTAGTTTATTCAAATCTTCACCGTAGAAGTCCAACACGATTTCTGTTTCCGAATAATCCGATCCATTTCCCAAAAAGTGAATAAACGCAGGGTGCAGAATTTCTGTTTTTTTCTCGATTTCCTGTTTAATATTTTCGAGGTCATCGGCTGTATCATGCAGCTTCAGAAACAATTGCGTGCTTTCTCCCCGGATCCTAGTGTGGATTTCTTTGATTGCAGAAATCGTTGAAATGCTATTTTCAGCGATTTTGGAAATTCTGTTCATTTCCGAAAAATTGGTTCCTGAGGAAAACTCGAGCTTACCTTCCAAGTTTTCTGAGTCATTTGTGTTGTTGGATTCGGGAGATTTTATTGAATAAAAAAGAAATGCCGATCCGATAGTGGATATTGCAATGAATGCGAATATTTGCAATTTTGTGTTTCGCAAAAAAATGAATTTATGAAGATTTACACCCTTCTCAATTTGTCGGCTTACAATCTCAAGAAAATACGAATAGGAGAGCGTGAATCTTTCCTTCTTTACCGAGGGATTTTGAACGGGGCAAAATAATTTCAGTAACATGTAGACAAAATAGAGAAGATAATAGACCACCATTGCACTATTTCTGATTTCCGAGAAATCATTCATAAAAATAAAAGGGATTGTTACCGGAATAAAAATCAGGGAGTACTGCAAAGCGATATTTTTTTTGTTTTTATCCGGAAAATTGAATTCCAGAAAATTCAGTAGGATCAGAATTCCAGAATGGATGTACATCACTGTGAGAATATCGGAAGTTAGTCGAGTCTGAGAAATGAACATAAGGAAAAATGCCATGAAAATGGATGCGAGGGGTTGGAGGAGGCAGAAAAAAAGGCCGTAAATATTATTTGCAATTAGAATAAAAATCGAAATAACCGTTAGTGCGGAAAGGCTTACCGTAATAATATCCTGGAAACTTTTTTTTAGTAATTCGGCATAGTCTTGTTTGATTTCAAATTGAATTTCATTGCTCGTGATTTGCAAAATAATTTTTTGGATTTTTTTTGAAATCTCTAGTGCATCTCCTTGTTCAGAAATTTGTACGTAAATCGATACAGACTCTTCCCCGTTTGTTCTAGATGCAGAGTCTGCCACTCTGGTTGAGTATTCAATTTTCGCAATGTCTTGTAGCCGAACCAAGCCTTTTTTGCTTTTCACTATGATTCTTGAGATGCTGGAAAGATTTTCGAATTTTCCAATGGAACGGATTTTTACCATTTGATTCAGTATTTGAATTTCCCCGACCAGAGTGTTGAAGTTATTCGTATTCAGCTTGTGTGTGATTTCGGAAATGGAAATTCCATATTTTTCCAGAAGAGATTTATCGCAGGAAACCGATATTTCTTTTTCGCTTCCTCCTGAAATCGAGACTTCACTGACTGAAGGAATGGATTCTATTTGTTTTTTGATTCCGGCCTCTAAGAAATCGCGTAACGTATTTATTCGGATTGTCTCGCTTTTGGCGGATAAAATGAAGAATGGTTTTTTGTCCGGATCGGATCTTAAGACTACCGGTTTTTCCGAATCTCTCGGGAAGTGTACGGAGACTCTGTCAAGTCTCTCCAGGATTTCGATCAATTTAAAAGTGATTTCATCTGTTCCATTCAGGTAGAGATGCAGGATTGATTTTCCTTCTTCGGATATAGAAAATATTTCCCGGATGCCTCCGATTCCTCCCAGAGAATCTTCTATCGGCTTTGTTATAATTTCCTCAATTTTATCGGGGCTGATTCCTTTGTATTCAGTCTCGATTGTCAGCACATTGGACTGTCGATTTTTTGGGAACCCGATCTGGATTTTTGAAATGGATAAAAATCCCAGAATAAAGCAAGCCAAATATATCATTGAAAATGTTACAGGCTTCTTATGGAACAGCATTCGGAATGTATTCATTTTCCGTGCAATAGCGTCCGGATGCGGTAGAATAAAATCGGAATCAGAAAAAGAGAGATTATGACGGAGGAAAATAAGCCGAATGCGACTGCAATTGCCATAGGAGACTGAAAATCGGTTCCTTCGCCAAGTTCCAAGATCGCAGGCAATAATCCCAGAATAGTAGTAATGTTATTCAATAGTATCGGCTTGAATACTGTTGCGGAACTAGATCGAACGGCATCCATTATTGTAGAATTTTCTTTCTCAAATTTCTCAAAGTATTCATAAAAAAGAGCAGCATTATCAACTACGATTCCAACCAGAAGGATTATTCCGGTAAAGGAGCTAATGTTGATCGATTTCCCGAATAGAAATAATGCAGGACTTACTCCGATAAAAATGAGAGGAATTGTTCCCAACATCAGAAATGGAAATAGAAATGATTCGAATTGACTTGCGAGGAGCATATAAATAAAAAGAACAGACAGGCAAAATGATATTTTCAGCTCATTCAGGGAGTGTTCAATATCTTCATTTTTTTGATTAAAGGCCAAGTTTATGCCTTGTGGTGGTGTGATTGAATTTATAAGGGACTCGATTTCTTTTACGATGATTATTTTTTTCTTTTCCGGAAAACTGAATTGAATCGTTCCGGTTTTCAGATTGCTTTTCTTTTGAATAGATTGATTTGTGTAGCTATGTTTGATTGCGGCAAATGAAGTAAGGTAAAGCTGATTTCCTGTCGCATTCTTGATGAAAATATTCTCTATGCTTTTGTAAGAATTTCTGTACTCTTCTTTAAATCGTATTCTGATATTTCTATCATGTCCTTTCAGGCGTATTCTGGAAGAAACTTCTCCCTTAATAGCTCCTTTTAACTGTCTGGAAACCATTTCGTGGTCTAGATTCGACATGGCTAGTTTATCTTCGTCATACGTTATTTGAATTTCCTCACTTGATTTTTCAAGACTGGAATGGCAATTCTCAAGACCATTTATTTCGAGAAGTTTGTTTTTGATTTCACTTGAAAATGATTCCAGAGATCCCACATCTTCTCCAGTTAGATGAATATAGTAATTGCCTTGATTCGGATCCAGAATGTTACTAACCAGTTCTCCGGATTCCTTGAACTCAACATAGATCCCATTCCTGAATTTCAGAAGTTCCTTGTAGGAATTGATTAAGTCTTTGGTATGAGTTCTCTCGTTCTTGTTTAGAAAGACTTTAATCTCAGCCGTATTTGGTTTTTTTTCAGTTATGAATGAGTTTTCAGAATTTTCTTCGGATCCGATCTTGGATAAAATATGTTGAATCCGTTTGTCATTCATCAGTTTTTCTTCAATAAATGCGGCTATTTCCGATGTTGATTTCAGATTGGAGGAGGGAGAGTTGAAAATTTTGATTATGAATTCCTTTCTGTCTGTTTTTGGAGTAAAATCTTTTTCTAGTAGAAATAAAAAAAACATACCGACAATAAAACAAAAAAGGACTGCAAGGAAAAAATATTTCTGCCTATGAAAAAAATAATTCAAAAGAGATAAATATTTTTCAACAGCTTCATTCTCAAAATTCTGAAACGGGGAAGTGCGAGGATTTGATAAATTGCTATCAAGGCGTTTCTCTTTTTTTATTGAAGCAAGCATGGGAATCAGTGTAAGGGAGCATAAAAGGCTCATAAGTAATGATACTGAGACAGCAACTGCCATCTCTCCGAAAATAATTCCTGCAATTCCTTTCAAAAATACTATTGGCAAAAAAACAATGATCGTTGTCAAAACTGCTGAGGTAATAGACGAGGCTACCTCATTGGCTCCAAGGAGAGCAGCGATTTTGGAGGAGGCTCCTCTCTTTCTGTGGGCCTCAATGGAGGAAAGTACAACATTCCCTGAGTCAAAGAGCATTCCAATTCCAAGCGAGATTCCCCCAAGGCTCATCACGTTCAGACTGATTTTATCCAGATACAAGAATAGTATGGTTGCAAATACCGAAGTGGGAACTACGGTCAGTAGGATCAGCGAATTGTGGAGGCTGCCCAGAAAAATATAAATCGCTAGAAATGCCAGCACGGTTCCGATTATTAATTCCTGGGATATATTTTGGATCGAGTTCTTGACGTAATCGGATTCGTCGTAGATGATTTGTATTTCAAAATCATCCGGATACTTTTCTAGAATTTTCCGGAATTCCAATCGAACATTTTCTGATATTTCATTCGGGTTTTTCCCGCTTTCCTTGTAAATCGAAATGATTACACAATCTTTTCCATTGTATCTTGCAAGTCCCTTGTGCTCTTCGAATTTTTCCCGTATCGACGCTATTGCAGACAGTTTAATTGGTTTCTTGTCTTTCTCCGAATATACCAGGGTGTCCCCGATTTCATCGATACTATTGAATTCTCCTATAGTTCGGATCTGGATGCTTTTCGTACCACTGTCAATGTTCCCTGCCGGTGTATTTACATTTGTCCGCTTGATGGCTTCGTCGATTTCCATTAGTGAGACGTTAGACGAATTCATTTTGAATTTATCCAGTTCAACCTCTACCTCCTTCTTGAAACCCCCTCCCAAACGAACCGAGGCGACTCCGTCAATTCTTTCGATGAATTGCTTGAATTCCTTTTGCAGGAATTCTTTCAGATTTTTCGGATTTGACATTTTTTTCGGGAATACTACCGCTTCTATAATTTCTCTGTCAGACGGATCATATTTTAAAACGATAGGGCGCGAAGCATCTTGGGGAAGATACTTTCTTATTGAATCCAGTTTCTCGCGGATTTCCATTGCTGCAAAATCCGCCTTAGTTCCCCAGGAGAATTGTAGCTTGATAATCGATTTTTCTTCCAACGATTCAGAGCTAACGTTTGTGAGGCCGGAGGTGTTTCCGATCGCATCTCCTATCTGCCTTGTGACAAGATTTTCAATGTCTTCCGGTGATGCGTTAGGTAAGTAGGTGACTATTGTGAGTTTCGGAAATTCCATTTTTGGCAAGAGATTTATTTCAATTCGGATTAAGGCGATGATTCCGAGGATAACGAGTAGCCCAAAAAACATAGCAGTGCTAACGGGTTTTTCGATCGCGAATTTCTGAATTGCTTTCATGGTAAGTTTCTAAAACTTTGGACTAATTTCCATCTCATCTCTCAGAAGGGCGGTTTTTTCTGTTGCGATAATATCCTCCGGATCCAATCCGCTCAAAATTTCAATACTCTGCAAAATTTCCCTTCCTGTTGTGACCGGAGTAGAGTATAAGAGATTATTTTTGACTTTGAATACTTTTGTAGTTTTCTCGTCGGATTTAAAAATAGAGGTTGAGGGAATTAGAATTCCAAAATTTCGATCCGATGTCTTCAATCTCCCTCTGATGAACATGCCTGGTTTCAACTTCAGATTGTTATTCTTCAGCTTCGATTTTACTTCAAATGTGTGGGTCGGCGAGTCTATAAAAGGCTGGATGATAGTCACTGTCCCTAGAAAAGATTCTTTTGGATAGGCATCTGCAGAGAATTCAATAATCGAACCCGGTCTAACATTTTGAATCTCATTCTCCTGAATCTGGGCTTTGGCATAAATCGAATCAATATTCAATAAAACCAAAATCGCGTGTTCCGAGTTTGTCACTCCTCCCTGATTTATATAGTCTCCTGTGCTTTTATTTTTTATTGCAACAACTCCATTGATTGGAGAAAGGATTTTGGAATTACGGATCATTTCTTTTACCGACTCAACACCTGCTTTCGCTGCGACCATTTGAGAGGCCGCGAGATCCTTTTCTGCCTTTTCGATTCTTGTGTTGAATTTTATAAAAATATCTTTTTTCTGAATTTCTTCTTTCGAATAATCGATGCCCCTTTTTTTTATATCTTCTTCTTTGAACCCGATAAGTGATGCGTCGATTTCGTGCTTCGCAAGATTGTATTTTGCTTCGGATGCGATATACTGAATTTTTGCATTATCAAGCTCTTCTTTCGCAATTCCTCCTTCTTTGAACAGAGTCTCTTTTCGTATATACAATGAATGATTTTTTTCTAATTCCGATTTAGCTTCTTTGCAAATAATTTTCCGCTTTTCGATTTCAAGGAATTTTAATTCGATGCTTGATTTTGCTTTTTCGTATTTTTCCACAGCAAGATTCAAAGCTGATTTCGAGCTTTCCAGATTGGATAACTGTTTAGTTAGCTCAATCTCTAGAGGGCGGATGTCTATCTCTGCAAGTAGCTGATTTTTTTTTACGACATCGCCTTCTTTTACTCGAATATTTTTTATGGTTCCGGATATTTTCGATGTGATATCAATTTTTTCTGAATGCTCGATGAGACCTGGAAATGAAATTGAGGATTCGATTTTTTGAGGACTAATTTTTAGGACGGAGATCGTCGGTTTTGGTTTCTCATTTGTTTTCTTTTGCTCGCTATCGTTGTCTTTGAAGAAATGCAAGGATTTCAGTTTGGATAATATGTCGGAATTTGAAATTTCAAGGAAGGCGCGAGGCGATAAAATATTCCAAATCAAAAATATTGCTGAGGCTGCAAAAAATGATTTTGCGGCAATCCTGGAATATTCGGATTTGAAATTCCACAGGAATTGAAGTAATGATTGAAATAAATAAATATACCCATCCGCAATTAAGTAAAGGAAGATCAAATTTTCTTTTTGTCTCGTAGAATTTTTTGCTAGCCGTTTATTGTTGGAAGGATTCATTTTGCGATACCCCTGTTGGAAATTTTTTCCTGAAAGATTGAAGCAATTTTTAATGCGGTTAGGCTAAGTGTGAATGGATCCGAGCCGGCCTCTGTTTGAATACTGAAGCTGGAAATTCCAATTAGGTCTCCTCTCTTGTCATGGATTCTAATTATTGCAAGAGTTGACTCCCTTTCCTCCAGAATATTATTTGAGTTGTAAATCCCTATGCTGCCGCTGATATAATATTCAAATGAGTATTTGGCTGAGAGTTCTTGAAGATAGGCTTTGTCGATTGAATTTTTCTTGAGGCCATTTGTCGCCTGGCTATCTTCATTCCCGGTCAATGAGGAAAAAGTCTTTTCTTTTGGAGTGGTGCCGGGAATTGATTTTTCGGAATTCGGAGGCTGGTTTTTTTCCGCTTCCAGAATAGAATATCCCTTTTGCAAAAAATGAAATTTCAGAAAATCACTGAAATTTTTCGTAAGGTTCAGGTTGCCTGTTTTCCCCCGATTTTCGAAATCTCCAAATAGAATCGCCTCCTTCGAATCGGCAGATTTTAATGCGATGTCTGCCGTTCCGTGACTAAATATTCCGGACAGACTTTTGCAATTTAAAAAAGCCACCCAGATTAAAAATAAATATCCTAATCTCAAAGTATTTTTTTTCATAGTTATTCGCCTTCAATAATAAACTGAAATGGTGAGTTTAAATTTCTTCCAAAGATATCCCGCGCCGTAGTATCGATTTCCAGTATATAAAACGGGTAGTTCGGAAGGGGATCGCCTAACGGATCGTGGAAAAGATCCATTGAGCCTGCTTGATTGGATGCGCATCCGGTGGATTTATCCTCCGAAAATGCTATTGTAATTACGTGGGAATTATCGCTCCAGTAATAGGAAGATTTCAGGATCGAAGAATAGGGAGGGGATATTCTTCTCAAGCTTATACCGTTTACTGTTGCTACCGGGTCCATCTGACTGGAGAATATGATTCTCAGATTATCAAAGGCCGAATTCGAATAGCAAGGAGAATTTCCTCCTCGGAATTTATAATTATTTGGGGACAATACGGGCAAAGTTTTGTCCCAAAAACAATTTGCGCTTAACCAGTTGCCTCCTGAAGCATGTCCAGTAGACGGTGTCCCGGAATAATTCAGGCAGTTTGTCTGGCTTTCCAGGCCGATTGCATAAACCACCGGAGATAGATTTTCAGTCCTGAAACCGATTGTGATATCATTCTTAAGCTGATTGCCGGAAATGTCTTTTGCTGAAGCCGATATTTGCAATACATAGGTTTTGTCGGAATTCAGCGAATATAACGGTCGGATAGTCAGAGTATTTCCTGTCCATGAGGTGGTATAATCGGCATTTGGAGAAAATGAAATTGAATTTTGAACTGAGGCCGTATTCATCGGCTCGCTAAACTCGATTTTTATCGGAGATTGAGCGCAGACGTTAGTGGATATAGTTGACCCATTTTTCTGAGCAACTATGTCATCCGGGATGATGCCACAATTATCCAGATCTCCGTTTATCTCGAAGCTTGCCCCACAGGATGGGCAATTGATATCGGGAGGAATTAAATCGATTCCGGATGCGACAAAAGAACCTTGCACGGAATTTTGAATTTTGTTGCCGCCGGAATCTTCGGCATTTGTGGAAATCAAAATTTCGTATCTTTTTCCGGGTTCAAACGGATTGTCGGGTAAAAATTCCAACCTGTCCGCGCTCGGCCAATTAAATCTACCGCTTACGTTAGGCGAAATAGAGAAGCCCCCCTCGGCTGTGCTTTGCTTCATACTTTCCGTGAATAAGACCGAAACCGGGGAAACTTGTGGATTCCCGGTGCATGCGTTATCGACAACAGAGGACAAAATATCCAGTAAAGCCCCCGTGCCGGAATTGCATAAAATGGACGACCCAGTGGGGACGAATATGGAAATGACTCCGGGATACCCCCCGTTAGAAGTTGACCGGAAGAATGTGGTGAAATTCTCTGTCATCTTGTTTCCGGCTAAATCCGAAGAATTTTTTCCTATTGTAAGGGAATATTGAGTGTTTGGGGCTAGAGAACGGGTGAAAACCAATCGGATAGTGTCCGGTGCAATCCAGGAAATTATCCCAGAAACGTTAGGCGATATAGTGATCTCGGCAGCAGTTCCGACCTCGTTCATGGGTTCACTAAAACGTATTTCCAGTAAGGCGTTGGAACCAGTTCCGGAATTATCCGTACAAATTCCTGTGTCAAACGGAGATATGTTTTCATTCGCGCTTCCATCACAACCTCCGATACCCGTTTCCAGGTCTGAAAAAATTCCGGTGACAAATGGGGGAGAAACATCCATAGAGCCTGAACCGTCTCCTGTAGTGAAGTAATTGATGAATTCGCTGATAAGAGAATTTCCGGCTAAATCTTTTGCAAGTTTGGATATTTCGATTCTATATTGCTTGAATAATTCCAGAGATTGTGAGGGGCTGAAGACCATTTCCATCGGGCTTGTCCAGCTGAAATTTCCGGATACGTTAGGCGAAATATTAAATGCGCTCATTACGGATGATTTGTCCATCGCTTCTGAAAATCTGAATCTGAAAAGTGCATTTCCCTGGGCATGGCAGATATCTTGCGCCAGATTTGGGATCGGGGTCAACCCAGTGCCGGAGCATAGCGGGGCTTGATCCCCCAGAAAATTCGGTTGGGTGTTATCCATGCCCGGCGGGATTGAATCTAGTCCTACTCGAAAGGAAAATGAGCTATTCGGAGCGATTGGATTTCCGTCCAAATCGAAGGCTCCGGAAGAGATTGCAAAGGTGTAGGTAGTATTTTCCCAAGGGGAAAGGGGCGCTATAGTCAGAAGATTGTTTCCGATGCAAATTCCTGTAGACCCGCAATTTGGATTGGAGCCGGTCGACCAACTTTTGATTACTGGAATATCCGGATAAATACTGATTGATGAATTCACGGAATTGATTTCCATATCTTCGCTGAAATAAATCGAGATTGGAGTGTCCAAACTGTTAAGGTAATTTGAACTGCATACTCCGGCCTTATCCTTGATTCCATTGGCCGGGTCCATTGTCGATGCAAGCGTTCCCGGATTGCAGCCGATTCCGGTATCAATATAGCCGTCTGCGAATAGAATCTTTGGACTTGTGTAGTCACTCCCTATGGTAAATGCGAGGCTAGTGTTGTCTCCCAATGAATTTCCGGATAAATCGGATGCGTTAGGCGAAATAGAAATGGTATATGTTGTGGATGGAGACCAGTTTTCAGTTGGAGTAAAGGTAAGAAGGCTTGCTGAGCCGCACTGGCCTGTGCTTCCGCAATTTTGGCGAATGCTCTTTGACCAGCTTTTTATTCCGTTTATCTGCGGGTTTATCATGAAAGAGGAATCCGATTTTGCAATGTCCATGTCTTCGCTGAAGTGAATGAATATCGGAGAGTTGGTGCTGTTACTAGCGGCTGAAGAGCATACTCCGGTTCTATTTCGTAATCCGTCTGCAAATAGATTTGAAGCGAGTATCCCGGGGTTACAGGAGTTGGCATTCTTGACATATCCGTCTATTAGAGCCAATTCCGGCTTTTTCGTGTCAATGCCCGCAGAAAAGCTTAAAGTATAATTTGTGGAAAATTTCTTCTCGCCGAGGTCATGCGCTTCCTTCGATAGGGTCATTATATAAGTTTTTGCGTTTTCCAATGGATTGTTGAAGTTTATTTCCAGGCCCTTGTTGTTGTCTGACCATCTGAACACCGGATACAGCTCTGCCGAAAAAATTAAATTCCCTTCAACCGAGCCAATATTCATCGACCTGGTAAAGTTCAGTTTTAGGGGAGTATTTTTGCATAACCCGGATGAGTTGAAGCTGTTTTGTTTGAAATTTGCGATTTCGACTAACGCATTTTCATTTGAACATCCATTAGCGATGGTTTTTCCGAATATATTCGTTAACTCCGGTGGAGTAGTGTTTTCGTTGATCGAGAAATTTATGCTGTATGCCTTGTCAAGATCTCTCCCTTCCTTATCCTCGCAAGTCTTGGAGACATTGACTACGTACGTGATGCCCCCCTTGAGATACTCCGAGGCTTTGAATTTCATAGTAGAGCCTGTAAATTCGAATAAACCCGATATGGGTGGTTGAATATAAAATGCGTTGGTGCAGCTTGACTGGTCTATATCTTTGTTGAATTGAATCAGGATCGTCTGATCCTTAGGGACTCCGGTTTGGTTTTGAGAAGGAATCGAATACATTACCTTCGGCGCCTCTGTTGAATTTAGGTTCGGAAAAAACTTTTTAGTTCGATTTTCGATGTTTGAACAGGATAGAATTGTCACGGCTATTGCAAAAATTGAAGCGACTAGAGATTTTTTTTTCATTTTGTTTCCTCACCCTTTGTTTTTTCGAAAAACTCATTCGGTGGCAGATTCTCTTTTCCGGGCATTGGGTTCTTTTGTGGCTCCGGAAATTCCGTCTCAGTAAATTCGGATTCTTTAGTTATTGTCCGGACGATATTTCCGATAATATCCGCGCTTCCGGGTTTGAATTCGAAGTAGGGGACAAGCCCGGAATGGTCAGGCAAGAATGCCTTTAATTCCAGAATTGCAATCCCGTATTCTGCAATTGAATTCGCCAGACCGTATTCGGATTCAGCCAATTCATTTTCTGAGGACATCAAATCGATATTTTTTAATTCTCCGAGATGAAACCTTTTTTTCACTAACTCCCGGTTCACGTATTTTACATAGAATTTTCCTGTCTGAAAACGTATTGCATCCCACTTGGTTTGAATTTCATCGGAGGATTTTAGAATTTGCGTATGAATACCGTCTTCGGTTAATCTCTGCTGCGTTTTGGCATCGCTCACTTTTAATTTACTCTCCATAAGTTTTCTAGAATAGGAGAGGTTGTCGAAAAACTGCATATTGCTCTGGCCGGAGCTATTGAAGTTTGAATTATCGTTTCGTATTCCGGTTCCGGCGAGGCTGTTCGGCCTGACACCCGTATTTGCTGAAGTGTTATTCGTAGAATTTCCCAAAGGGAAACTCAATTTAACATTTAGGCCCCAGGTGGGTTGCCGGAGAGGAAAATCTTCATCCATTTTCCCCAGATACCCTCCGATTGAAAAACGCGGGATCCAAAGATTTTCGGTATATTCTTTTTCCTTCTCGGATTTAATCCTTAGGATATTTGCCCGAACCTTTTCCGGCCTTTCTGAAAGCGCAAATTCCAACAAGCTTTTCCGGTCATTGGATGGTTTTCTGTAAATAAAGTCTTTTGTTAAATTCCCGCTTATCGAAACGCTCTTTTCCGGATCCATGCAAAGAGAAAATTTCAGGTCTCTTACTGAGTTTTTGTAGCTGTTTTCAGAATTCAGTATTTGCAGCTTGCTTTCCTGAATTTTTGAAAGTATCGATAACAACTGACTTTCAGTTGAAAATCCTTCCTGGAATTGAAGGCGGGTTATTTTCAACTCCTCTTCCCACCTTGAAAGTGCTTGTTTCGATATTTCGGTTTTTAGCTTCGCAGCGAGAGCGTTTAATAGGTTTTTTTGAACTTCGAATTCAATTTTGTTCGATTCGATTTTGGCTTCTTCCGAGAAAAGGATGTCGTCTAACTTCGCAGATTCCAGATTTAGCCTCCGCATCCCTCCATCGAAAATCGTTTCTTCAAAGTTCAACCTGATTTCATTTGAGATAGCATCTGACGCGCCGGAAATTATATACTTTTGTCTGTAAAAACCGAGGCCTACTGTCGGCAAATAATCTCTCCATCGTTCACTTACTAATTTTCGTATTGCGAGTCTTTTGGTTCTGAGGTTTTTCAGGATGTGGTTATTCTCCTTTGCGATGACGGAAGCATTTTGAAAATTAATTACTACGGAATTTTCAGCGGATATATCGCCTCCAAAGAATAATACAAATAGGCCAAACGCTGTTATCTTAAATATTTTTTGCATTCTTGTTTTCCCAAAATATGCAGGTAAAAAAAACGAGAGTAGAGATGAAAAAAATCCGGTTCTGGAAAATAAATTTTGAAAAGTTACACGTTAGGCGACATTCTGGGCTATTCTATGAAAACTTGGAAATGAAAAAATGAAATTTGCAGATTGATAAAACGGGTAACTAAAGCGGTTTAAATGAAAAATTCCGATTTTTCCGTACTAATACGGTAGTTTTTAGGTGTTTTCTTGTATTGAACTATGCGAATTCATTTCGTATGATAATATTATGAAAACTAAAATGAATGAAGCTCAGAATGTGATCGTCCTGGTCGAGGACACGGAAGCTCTAAGAAATGCCATCTCAAATGTACTGATACAGGATAAATACCATGTTGAAGCGTTTGAAGATACGGATTCTGCCTATGCGTTTCTTGCCATGCATAAGGCAGATTTATTGATTACGGATGTTTATTTAGGCCCTGATAATGGGCTGAATCTAGTCGAGAGAATCGAAGGTTTGGACTTGAATGTCATAGTAATGACCGGCCATCCGACTGTGGAAGCAGTGAAAAGATGCATGAAGGCCAAAGTCTTGGAATTTTTGGAAAAACCAGTATCAGTTGAGGTTCTAAGAGAAACAGTTCGAAGAGCATTGTCTCTGAATGCTGCAAAGAACAGCGCGGATTCTGAAGAGGATAAAATTTTGGAAACATCTCTTCGACAAGGCCTTCGGAGAAATGAATTTCTATTCCATTATCAGCCCAGGTTGGAAGTAAAAACAAAGAATTTGAATGGAGCAGAGGCTTTGATTCGCTGGCAACACCCGGAAAAGGGTTTTTTAATGCCAGGCGCTTTTATTTCTCAAGCAGAAAAATCCGATGTGATCCTATCGATGGGGTACTGGGGTTTGCACCAAGCCTGTTTGCAGCATTCCTTGTGGAGAGAAGAAGGGCATGGAAATATTCCAATTGCCGTAAATTTAACAGTAAAGCAATTCGACGATAAGAATCTGGCAAGTTACATCCAGTATTGCTTAAGAAAATATAATGTGGACCCTTGCTATCTGGAAGTTGAGATAACCGAACAGGTGCTTGCATCCGATGTGGAGGGAACAAAAATGATTATGAATGAATTGCATGATTTGGGAATTCTACTGGCTCTGGATGATTTTGGAACCGGATATTCGTCTTTAAGTTATTTAAAAGCATTCCCATTTGATATAGTGAAAATCGACAGGTCTTTCATCTCTGAAATTAGCTCCGATTTGAAAAGTTGCTATATAGTGCGGACGATTATCGAGTTTGCCCGCGCTATGGGGATGAGAACGATTGCAGAGGGAATCGAAACTCTTCGCCAATTCGAAATTCTCGCAGACCTGGGGTGCGATGAAGTGCAGGGATATTATTTTGCGAAGCCAATGGAACCGGATAGTTATGCAAAATATTACAATAGCAAAATGGAAAAAATAGGAGTATTGATATGAGCGAAGTTGCCGTAGTGGAAGAAATTGCAAGTAATGAAATGCCAAAGATTACCCTGGCCTCGCCAGCCCAGCCTCAGGTAAAAGAGGTCCGTCTCGGAGATATGCTTGTAGAGAATGAAGTAATCTCCCAAGAAGACTTGGAGAGAGCGCTTGCTATCCAGAAGGAAACAGGAAATTCCAGGCTTGGGGAAATCCTTTTGGATTTAAAACTCATTGATACGAAGACCCTCTGTCATTTTCTAGATTTGCAAATCGAGCAGGTGAATCTTCACATTCGCAAACTCACGAAGATTGACGAGGTGACTCATCAGGATATCCCTGCCAGTCCGGAATTTTTAGAGTTCTATGAAGCAAGCAAATGGGCCTTGGCGGAAAATGTCCGAAAAAAATGGACACAATTCAAATTGTCGACTGATTTAATTTTATTGGACATTCAACATACTTGGTTTTGCATGTTGGTTCATTATATTCTGATTTTGTACAATCGAAAAATTACTCCCGCGGTGAAGATCAAAGAAAGCAAACTTCTTTGCCATGAATACCATATTCTGGCGAGGTCCTATTTTGCGATTGAGGAATTGTTATTGAAGATACTCAATGTCGAGGATATCAATCATATTGCTGAACATAGAAGCTTTTTGAAATCCCTTGAAGAATTTAAAACCCGACTGGAGTTTGTGAATCCCGCAGATTCCCACGCGGTGAATTACTTAACCAATGACTTTTATGCATTTATGAATTATTGGATGTTGAGCCATATCTCCATTCAGGACAAAAACCTTGCCCTCAAATTTCAAAAAAGCCCGAACAAAACTCAAATCGCAACTGAATGGATTCAGGTGGTTCGCGCCAAAAATCTGTTGAGGATCGACGTGCGGCAAAAGGAATTTTATGACTTAGTTGTGAAAAGCCCAAGTAGCCGCTAGGGTGGACGTGTTTCATGTTCTGCCAAGTTGAGGGGTGTTTAGGATCAGGATGGAATATTCAATTTAGGTGGTGTCCAGCCTTCAGGAACGCCAATTTTTAATTTGTGTTTTTTCTTGTATTGCTGAAACCACTTATGCGAATTTTCTCTGGCTTTTTCCCGATTTTTTCCAGCTTCTTGCCAGAGTCTTTCCCTTACTTCATGGGTATCTTTCCAGAGAAATTCAAGATATTTTTCCACTTTTGATTCCATATTTCAAGCCCCTTTTAATGCTATTGGATCCACTATTTCGGGAGTTTTCAAGCCAAATTTTTTATTCAATTTCCCGATTCTTTCAAATTTGTTTGCATTAACTATATGCTTATAATTCCAGCCTAATAGGTAGTCCATTTCATAATATGAGGCATACGCCATGTGTTCCGCGTCAAATCCTGTTTCCGGCATAATTTTTTCTTTGATATAGTATTCAGATATTTTTTTTATTTCTTCTGACTCGGCAAGGATCACAAGACTTTCAGCTACACCTATGGCCTTGGACTTATTCACAAAATAGCCAGTTTTTAGTTCTTCCAATACTCTTTCAGAAATAAACAAAGAAAAATCCTTCCTATGTTCTTCAAACCAGAATTTAGTAATATTGGAAAAAGTTTTAGCCTTTTGATCTTTACCTTTATAAACAAGAAAGCTAAAAATCATTGTATCAAGATAAACTTTTTTCAACGTACACGCTTGCCTTCTTTTCCGGTTTGTCAAGGGGTTTTTGGTCGGCCATCAGAGGAAATCCTTGAAGAAAAGCCTTTCTGTTTACGGAAATTCATCCAATTCAGAGCGGAACATTTCCTTTTCTGTCTTTCAGATTTGTCGAAGGGTTTTCATTTCTACTTGAACCGTTTAAATTTTAATTAGATTGTTAAAAATTTAATAATTTTGAAATTGGAATAATTTTTTTTTTTTTTGACAAAATTTTGCCAAGAAATCATACTATTTATGAGTCATAATTACTAGAATAGGAAAAACGGGGATGAAACAAAACACAACCCTTCTTGTTGTTGCAGTATTTTTAATTGCAAGTATCTTCGTTGCAGATTTATCTATTCCGATCGGTTTTATTGTAGGAATACTCTATTTAGTTCCAATCGGCCTTGTCTTTTTTTCTCAAAGCTTAACTTCATTTGTTGCTACCACATTGGTTTGCATCTCTTTAATTTGGTTGGACGTCCCTCTTTCCGATCCCGTTCCCGATATGAATAGAATTTTTATCAACAAGGGATTGATCACAGTTGTGACGCTCCTAGTGGGTGGCCTATTGATGCGCTACCGGATGATTCAGGAAGAATTAAAATTCACCATGCAAAGCCAGTTGGATACGATCACAAAAATCACAGAAGCTGTTCCTGCGGCCTTTTTCATCTTGGACAGAGGCTGCCATATTCTATACGCGAATCAAAATGCAGAGTCCATTTTAGGGAAAAAGAGTTCGGAATTCATCGGAGAAAAAATTCAAAAACAATTTCAGGCTGAGGATATAACCGAGTATTTGGATTTTCAAAAAGGCTTTATAGACATTCAAGGTCAGATCTTTCACAGAGACGAAGAAAAATCATTTCAGGCAAGTTGCAGTTTATTTGAGACACCTGATCCGGAAAAAAGAGTTTTTGCCATTCGGAATTTATCGGAGAAAAATTCTTTCGAGGAACACATTCGGTATGCCCAAAGAATGGAAATTATCTCTACAATGATCGCCGGAATTGCCCATGATATGAATAACCAAATTATGGCTGCTCAACTTTTCTTTGAGTCCGCAAAATCCGGCTTTGCTCAAATTCAGTCGTTAAAATATTTCGAATCCGGACTTCAGATTTTGAAGAAAATGACTTTGGGGCTTCGTCAGATATTGGATGTAAATTGGAAAGCCGAGCAGAAAGAGGAAATGATTGACGTAAAAAAACAAATGGAAGATATGCGGATCATTTTGGAGCATATTGCCGGAAAAGAAGTGCAATTAAAAATGGAGATTTGCGAAAATCCCCATACGATATTTGCAGATCAGGGGAAATTGGAGCAGGTGATTCTAAATATAGTAAAAAACGCGAAAGACGCAATCGGGGCCAAAGGAGAAATCCGCATTCAAGTGTTCAATACATCTCTGGAAAAAAATATATTCAGCCCGAATATTTCCGAGCAATTGGCTATTGAAATTTCAGATACTGGTGGAGGCATTCCGGAAAACCTGCGGGAAAAAATTTTCCATCCCTTGTTTACCACAAAGAAAAAAGGAGTCGGCACGGGAATGGGGCTGGCATTATCTTTGAAAACTGTCCGTAGTTCGGGAGGGGATATTCGACTGGAATCAGAGATGGGCGTAGGTTCCAAGTTCACAATTTTATTCCCTAAATACATTCTAGTCGCAAATTCACCGGAGGCTTTGCCAGAGACGAGGCATCGTCCCAAAATCTGTATTGTGGAAGAGACCGGGCTTATGCAGGCATTTGTATCAAAGCATTTGATTCGAGCCGGCTTCGATGTGTATCACTATGAAGATTTGCTGCATTTCTGTGAAAAAATCTGCCAGAGTAATTTTGATTGTATGATTATAGACCTTAACTTGAGTAATCTAACAAATACTTGGATTGATTTCCATTTAATGAATTGCGAAAAAAAGATTCCGACCATTTTTCTTACGGAGGTTCCAATGGATAATCTTCCGATTGGCTACAACTATTCTCAATTGATCACACCGGTCCAAATTGAAAGCCTAATAAGTGAAATCAACCGAAAGTTGAATCTGGAAAAGCAATCCGCATGATAGGAAACCGGAATGAAGAGTAGTGAGGGTAAAAAGCAAAATCCCTTAAGAGTATTTGTAGTTGATGACCATCCCATACTAAGGGAAGGCATTATTCGAATCTTATCAGGAGATATGGGAATTCAAGTTGTCGGAGATTGTGGAGATGGTAATGAAGCCCTGGAATTTCTTCAGAAATCCTTGTGCGATTTGGTAATTTTAGACATTACAGTGCCGGGCCTGGACGGTTTTCGGATCATTGACTACCGGGAAAAATTTTTCAAGGATACGAAGATTCTAGTGCTAACCATGCATACCTCGCACGAATACGTTGACCGTTGCCTGAAAAAACATGTGGAGGGCTACATCTTAAAAAATGAAGCGTCGGAATACCTTCTTTGGGCAATTCGGCAAATCAAATCCGGAAATAGGGGCTATTCCCCAAGAATTACCGAGGCAATCCTGGATTCTTATGCAATGGAAAATACAAAAGACTCCAGTCCTATTAGCATTTTAACAAAACGGGAAAAGGAAATTTTGAGACTGGTATCTAAGGGTTGCACAAACTTGGAAATCGGCAGGGAGTTAGACATCTCTGAAAGAACTGTGGAGTCCCATCGTTCCACCCTTATGAAAAAAATCGGCGCGCGAAATATAGCAGACCTGATACGATACGCCATGGAGCACAAGGTTGTATAGAGATGGAACTTACCGATATTGCAAAAGATTTTAGTCTGGATATTTTGAACGCGTCTTCAGATATAATTTATGGGATTTCGAACGATATGCGACTTTCTTATATGAATCCTGCCTGGTTCATTTTTGCCAAGAACAATAGCGGGGAGCCGGAAATTACTCAGAAATTTTCAAAAGGTGCGCATTTGGCAGATTCAATATCCGGAAAGCTGGCTCAATTCTATCTAGACAGTTACCAGAAAATTCTCACAACGAAGAAAATTTGGACATTTGAATATGAATGTTCCTCCGACTTTGAATTTCGATTTTTTACTCAAATTGCCTATCCACTGAAATCGGGAAAGGGTATAATCCTAGTAAACCGCCTTCGATTTTTGGAGAAAATGGATGGAGTTAGAATTAAGGCAGCCAAAGTAAATCAGGAAGATTATTTATAGAAGAATGGATTCATCTATCAATGCAGCAATTGCAGATGCGTGGAAAAAAGGGCAACAAAGACCTGGGACTGGGTTCCGGAATGGGTTGTCAATATTCCTCCCAACACTAGCCATACAGTCTGCCCAACCTGCGAGCAGTATTTCTGGAAGATTTAACGAATTTTCAATTCTCTGAGTGTGGCCGGATGGGATGACTTCTATTCCAAAAAAAAATTATGTCACTTAAAATATCCTTGTAAATATTTACTCGATTTCCTCCAGATGTATTTTTAGGGAAATTATGAATGACGCAACTGCAAAAAGTGCCTTCGTGGAAAAGATTAAGTGCAGAAAACCAATAAAATCGTCATTCACCGGCATTGTCCAGCTCATGCAAGGCTTGGGCTGTGGTAAAGTCCAGCTCGTGCATAAATCCATGAAGCAATGGTTCGTTGGTTTTGGAATATCTTTGTTTCTATTGTTTTTTTCGGGGGTCGAAAATCTTTACAGCAATAGCTTTGAGGCCTGCAATCAGTATTGTTACAGGAAGGCCGATAAAACCAAAGCCAAGTGCTACGATCGAAGCCCCAAAAAACCTACATTCAACAAAGAGCAGTGCGTCTACAAAGCCGACGATGTAGGAATCCTTTGCCGAGAGAATTGCAGAAAAAAATACAGGCGATAGGCCTGTGGAATGGGAGCCTTGAACAAATTTAATGGACTCATTCAAGGCTGTTTCAAATTTATGGCATATCTCCCAGGCCACCGGCATTAATAACGTCTGCGAACCCGTTTGCTTTTAGCATGTGGGCTGCGGATGCACTTCTGCCACCCGATGCGCAATATACGATTATCGGTTTACTTTTATCGCCCAACTCGCCCAGTTTTGAATTCAGAGTGTTCACGGGAATATTGATTGCCCCGTCGTAATGCCCGTCCTGGAACTCATCTTTTGTTCTTACGTCGATAATTTTTGCCCCTGCTTTGATTTTTTCCAATACAATGTTTTGTGACACTTTGCCTCTCCTTTTTAAATAAATTTGAACGCTAAGGATTGCGACTAACGCAACCAAAAACCAAACGAAATTATTCATGCTTTCTCCTCTTCAAGTCCGCCTTCTGCTGCCATGCTCAAATACCCTCCTGTGATATTCCAAACTTTCTTAAAACCGTTTTGCAAAAGAATTCTAACTGCAAGATGCCCCCGAAATCCGACTTTGCAGTGGACAAATATTTTTTTATCCTGTGGAATTTCTGAAATTCTGAAACGAAGTTCGTCTACGGGAATATTTATACTTCCTTTAATGTGGGCTTTTGCATACTCGCCGAGATTCCTAACGTCCAGAACGATCGAGTCGTCTGCGGAGAACATTTCTTTAAACCTGGCCGGAGTCACGGTCGGGCTGAAACCGGATTGTGAATTCTCTGCTACGAAAGCGATTAAATTTACCGGATCGTTTGCGCTGGAATAGGGTGGGGCATAGGACAAATCGAGTTCCGAGAGATCTTCCAGAGTCAATTTTCCGTGTATGGCAACGGCCAGCACATCTATTCGTTTATCTACTCCATTTTTTCCAAACCCTTGCGCCCCGAGAATTCCGGATGTTTTTTTGTCGTAAACGAGTTTTAAAGTGAGCTGCTCAGCTCCTGGGTAATAGGATGCGTGGTGATCCTTATGGATAATTGCAACGCCAGTATCAAACCCGGCTTCAACGGCTGCTTTTTCCGTAAGCCCGGTAGATGCGGCTGTGGAGTCGAGAATTTTCACTACGCTTGTGCCTAACGCACCACGGTAAGGAGTCTTCCCACCCAAAACATTTGTTCCGGCGATTCGGCCTTGGCGGTTCGCGGGCCCGGCAAGGGGAATCCTGATTTTTTTCCCGGATACTTTTTGCGTGACCTCGATCATATCTCCTGCCGCAAAGATATCCGGATCGGAAGTTTGCAAGTATTCATTCACGACAAGCCCTCCGGATTTTGCAATTTCCAGCCCGGAAGATTTGGCAAGCGAAAGCTCAGGGCGAACTCCTACTGAAAATAGAACAACCTCTGCCGAAATTTTCCTTCCATCGCTTAGTTCTACTTCTTTGGAATCGGGAATTATGGATTTTACCCCGATTCCAGATTCGATATGGATTCCAGCCGATTGTAATTTCTCTTGAATGTAATATCCAAATTCCTTGTCCATAGTTGCCATAATTTGTGGGGATAACTCCACCACGGTAGTTTGAAGCCCTCTGGCGTGAAATGCTTCTGCCATTTCGAGGCCGATAAATCCTCCCCCGACCACAACGGCAGTTTTTGGCTTTTTCACCTCGATGTATTCGTGAATTCTGTCCATATCCGGAACGGTCCAGAGTTTGAATACGTTAGGCGAATTTGCTCCCGGCAAATCCGGGACAATTGGGTTTCCTCCCTGAGCTAAAATACATTTATCGTATTCCAACCACTTTTCACCTTCTGGATTTCTGATTTTGATTTTTTTGCCGGAAAGGTCTATTTCTAGCGCCTCTGTTTCGACCAAAACGTTTATCTTGTAGCGAGCGAAAAAGCCCTCCGGCGTTTGCAGCAATAGCTGTGATCTTTTTCGTATCTCTCCGGATATAAAGTAGGGTAGGCCGCAGTTTGCATAAGAAACGTAAGGGCCTCTCTCGATAACGGTGATTTCAGCCGATTCTGAAATTCTTCGGATTCGCGCGGCCGCTGTAGCCCCACCAGCAACCCCTCCTATTATTATGATTTTGGTTCCGTTCATATTCGCCTCTAAGTACAGGTTTTCCGACTGCAATAAATTTGTCCAGAATTATTATACCCATAGGGGTATATCTATATGACAGATTGGAACTTCATATCTGAGAGAACGATTCAATCATCCTGTTTTTTTAGTGAATTGTAGCTATCTTCTTCCAGATACAGAAACTTGAGTTTCCATTTTCCTTTTTGCTTTTGAAAAACCATATTTCCGATTCTGGCTTCAGTGCCGGATAATTGATCTTTCTTCAAATCAAGTGTATCTTTTCTATTTATGAATTCATGTTCGGTTTCATTCAAGTTTGTAGGGTTTAATCCTGACATTTGCTTTAGGAATTCTTTGAAAAGTTTTTGGAAATCTTTTTTTTGAAATTTGATGATGGGGCTTTCATCCAGAGTGGAGCGGGTTTGCAATGGAAAATTCACATGTTCTTGTATCTTTTGAAAATCCTTCGATATAACCATTTGCCTGAAATCTTGCCAGAATGGAATGAAATCCTTTGTATTTTCTGAAGAAATCGGTTGAACATTCCAAAGAAAAGCAAATAATATGAAAACTGAAAAGTTAAGACGCTGTGCAATTTGGATTTCAGTAGATTGAAATACTTTTTTATTCTGGGATTTGTTCATAGTTGGACTCTTTAAGCTAACTCAAAAAAATCAAGACGAAAATATTTTAAAAAAGCCTTGAGGCCAGACGAAGCGCAAAATTACAGTTCATATTTGTGTTTACTTTTTTATCCCAGATTGCTGTAATATTTTTGATTTCGATTTCCTTTTTTTTCATTTTGCGAAAATTGCGATTCGAAAAAAGCACAGCATTTATTTTTATTTCAGCGATATTCGTGTATTTTATCTATTCGCTGTTCACAAATGTCAATGAAAGGAATTATGACACTGGCGCTCAGATTTTTTATATTGACTATATCGCAAATAACTATAAACTCCCTGTTAGCAATGCATGCTGGGTATGCCATCATCCTCCTCTGTTTTATATTTCCGGGGCTATTGTAAAAAAGCTTTCTGTTTTCTTGGATTTTTTACCGGAAACAGCACTGCAGATTCACTCTCTTATTCTATTTTTAGTGTTCCTCGTTTTTAGCCTTTTGACAATCCGCTTATTTTTTCGAAAGGCCTGGAAGTTGAATTTTGCGTTTTCCATCGTGGCTTTCTGGCCATATAGTATTGTGAATTCCGTGAGGATCCACAACGATGTTTTGTTTTATACTTTTTCTTCTGCATTCCTGTACTATCTCCTACTTTGGCATCAAAAAAAAACAAAATCGGGTTTGTTTTACTCCTGTATTTTTGCCGGTCTGGGGATTCTTACGAAGACAAATGGCGCAATTGCGTTGGCGGTAATTCTAACGATTTTTTCCATCAGGACTTTTCGGGCTTCGGAGAAATTCTCTTATCTGAAAAAAAATCTGATTTTCTTGAGTGTCCCATTTCTTACTTTTATATTTCTAGTTTTGATTTTGAATCCACTGAGAACTCCCGAAAAAAAAATCCCGTCTATTTTTGGAACTGCTGCAACAGTAGATAAATCGTTCTATGTCGAAAATAAGCCTCTGAATTTTTTTGCGATAGACATAAAAAGTTACTGGAAAGAGCCTTACGTTCTGGCGGAAAAAGACGGGTACGGTAGGGAGTATTTTTGGCAGCACCTGATCAAGTCCAGTTTATTTGGAACTCACAACTCGATTCCTGATCCGGCGACTTCCTACGGCCTGAATCAAATTCTTGCTCAAATAATGAACTGGATATTGAATGTATTCATTTTGGTTTTATTCTTAAATATATTTTGGCAGAACCGATTCGGTCTTTTTAGATACTTGCCATTTTACATTTTTATCGTTTGTTCGATCGGGTCTTTGGGTGTTTTCAAATTTCTGGCTCCAATTCCCCACCACAATGATTTCCGGCTGATATATCCGGTAATTATTCCCATGTCTATATTCTTTTTTCAGGATTCCATTTTTATTCGGAAGGTGCGTTATGCGAATCCTTTAGTTCTGGTTTTTTCATCTTTTTTTATTCTATTATCGGTGGTCTATTATATTCCTTACAAATACCTGGTTGTTACTTTGGGGAGTGGTGAAATCCAAAAGTCGATCGATTCCCTTTCTAACCCGGTGTTAAATGGCTCAGTGTGGAATGCCCCTTCTAATATTCTGATGAAAATGGATGATCGGGTCAGCATCCATTTGAAGTCTCCTCGAGATATTTCCGAAGTGGAGATTTCGCTGGATAATAATGACTCCTATATTGTGTATTTTGAGTCGGAGACAAACCGAATCACCAGATTGGTTGGGCCGGATGCATCATCGAAAGTAGGGATGAGCGTTTATCGTTTTCCCATTTCTCCGGTTTTCAAAAATCTGAAAAAAATAGAAATCCGTCCGTTTAGAGGGGATGGGATGTATTCCCTGGGGCATATTCTTTTGTTCTGAGCCGATTCCGTTAGTCGCGTTTTCGGGTAGAGGGGTCAAGAACCTATTTAGAAAATGGACAACACGTTTACCCGCCGACGAAATTTATATCGAAACGATTTTTTTGCCAAAAACTAACTGCCTCTGGAAATGATCTAAATTTCCAGAGGGGTGGATTTGCATCATTTTTGATTTGTCTCTTTTGTAGCATTATGTTAATTGACTCATATGTTGTCTAAAAAAGAATTATTTGTTTGTTTACCCATTTTCATTTTTTTCTCCTATCCGGTATTTGCCGATTTCAAACTCGAAAATATTTCTTACCCACAGGGACAAAAAGTTCTGGTGGGAATAGAAGGCGGAAGAATTGAAAATGGAATCAAAGTTCGCCTTTTAAAGGACGGAAAACCAAAAGCAGGCGAAAGAATAAGTTTTCGGGTTATGAATTCTTCCGCAACTAACGCATCTGTAACCGATACCGTTTTGACCGACGAAAATGGAGTTGCAAGTGCGACCTTTGAAATCGGAAGTCATCACGGCAATTCCGTAATTGCGGCATTTTACAACAACAGCATCGAAACACCTCCTGTGAATATTCTGGTTTCAGCATACAAAAAAGGGTGGATATACCTTTTGGTGCTGGGTCTTTTGGGAGGGCTTTCAATTTTTCTTTTTGGGATGGACATGAGCGCGGAAGGGCTTCAGAAAGCAGCCGGGGACAAAATGAGAATTATTTTGGGCAAGCTCACCAATAAGCCGATCATGGGCGTTCTTGTTGGGACTTTGACTACTGCGGCGATTCAAAGCTCTAGCGCAACAACTGTAATGGTTGTCGGATTCGTATCCGCAACGCTAATGACTCTCCCCCAGGCAATCGGAGTAATTTATGGAGCGAATATCGGCACAACGCTTACAGTTCAGCTAATTGCATTCAATGTATCGGAATACTCTCCTTTGATGATTGCAGTCGGTTTTGCGCTTTCTTTATTTGCTTCGAAGTCTCAAGCTTTAAAATTTCTTGGGATGATTATCATGGGGTTCGGCTTCATATTTTTCGGAATGGGCATGATGAGCGAATCGATGAATCCCCTTCGGTCGGTTGCCTGGTTTACGGAATTACTTGCATCGTTAGGGACAAGCCCGATCAAAGGCGTTCTATTTTCCACAATCTTTACAGCAATTATTCAGAGTAGTGGAGCAGTGATCGGTATTTCTATCGCATTGGCAACACAAGGAATATTGAGCCTTCCTGCAGCTATTGTAATTTCGTTCGGTGCCAATATAGGCACATGCGCCACAGCACTTCTTTCTTCAATTGGATCTTCAAGGGAAGGGAAAAGGGTTGCGCTTGTGCATCTCATGTTCAATACGATAGGCGTTATTCTATTTCTGCCTTTCGTGAATCTATTTACAGAATTCATTCAAAAGCTATCTTCTGTTCTCGGTACTGCATCTGTTTCCCGTTCCATTGCAAATGCTCATATGTTTTTTAATATTATCAATACGGTCATTTTTATTCCGTTTACAGGTAGAATGGCTTGGTTGGTTGAAAAATTGATTCCGGTTCCTCCCAAAGAAAAGGTTCAAGAATTTAAACCGATTTATCTGGTTGGAGATATTAAAACTGCTACCATTGCTCTTGAACAGACACGAAGAGAGGTGCTTCGATTCGGTGAGATTTGCAAAGGGATGGTGGAGTCAACTGTGAAAGCCTGGGATCAATCAAAAGGGAATGACCTCCCCGGTTTCATCGCGGAGGAATTTCGAAAATCTGAAATTCTTACCAAAGCCCTTCATGAATACCTGGGTGAGTTATCCAGAAAGGAATTGTCTAATCAGGAATCTCGTGAGGCGGCTTACTATCTCCATGTAGTTGATGATCTAAAGCACATTAATGATACGATTTACAGGGATTTCGGAAGTGTTGTGGATAGGGAAAGAGACCTTTTACTCGCTCTTTCTGAAGATGAAAAGAATGACCTAAATATTTACCAGGGGCATACCCTGGAGTTGCTTCAGAAAAATCTTGCATCGATAGAACAAATTGACATAAAATTTGCAGAAGAAGCGAATCTCTTGTATAATAAACTGAAAAGACTTGCATCCAAGCTTCAAGATAATAATATTACGAGAAGTCTAAGCGCCGGAAAGGAAAAGTTTTCCGTATTCGCAGATATAATGGATGCGTTACGCGCAATATCCAGTCGCGTGAACATTTTGTCTCACTCAATTTTGGAACACCAGGAGTAATCAATGGAAATAATCGGAATATTGAAAAATTTGGAACTTTTTTCCGGATTGAATGAAGATGAATTGAAAGAAGTTGCAAATGCAGCAAAAGAAGAAAAGTATTCAGAGGGCCAGGAAATCTTTCATGAGAAAAGCCTGGAATCCGATCTATTCATTCTGGTGGATGGACGGGTGCAGGTTAAGGTTGCTTTAGGAAAAAGAGACGAGGCGACGATTCATACAATTTTACCCGGAAAACTTTTTGGGGAGTTTGCATTCATTGACCAGGAGCCTAGATCGGCAACTGCCCTGTCTATTCAGGACTCAAGGGTTTTCAGAATTTCGCGGCCGGCAATGATGGGTCTCTTTGAAAAAAACAATCACATCGGATATATCGTGATGAAGCAGATGTCCTTTATTCTTGCTCGAAGAATCCGTCAAACCGCCCATGAGCTAAAAACAAGTCTGATGTGGGAGCACAATTAGCATTTACTAAGCGCGAGTTTCGTGAAACTTTCTAGCGCTTTTTGACTCTGTTAATCCTCTATATCCACATTAATCAGAGGAAGTACTTTGAGTGAGTTTCCTAGCGCGATATTGATGAGTCCTATTTGCATGAGCGCTTTTCCAGTCGCAAAATTTATAAGCCCAATTTGAAGTCCGGCGCTTTGTTCTACCTTGTTGTAGATTCCGAGTTGTAAACCTGAATTCACTTTTTGGCTATTGATTGCTCCAAATTGAAATCCGTAAACTCTGTCTCCTGAATTCACAAAACCCATTTGGGTTCCATAGAATTCACCATTGTCTTGGTTATTTACAAATCCTAGCTGCATAACGCCGAAGTCGCCCTTTGCTTCATTATAAAATCCAAACTGAAAAAGTCCGCCCCCCTCGCTTTTATTGACAAGCCCGATTTGAAGTCCATAAATTTTACGGTCGGTGAGGTTTGCAACTCCGACCTGAAGTCCGTGCATATTTCCTTTTACGTTATTGAGAAGTGAAGCTTGCAATCCGTAAAAATCTTTTTCAGTGGCTGTCGAAATGAGCGAGGCTTGAAATCCAAAAAAATCTCCGCGCGACAAGCTCCTTATTAGCCCCAATTGAATTCCGAATGCGTCGTTTGCAATCGCAAACCCAGGCACGATTTGGATTCCGGCTAATCTGGATTCAACCTCGTTTACTGCCAGACCGATCTGAATACCGTAAACATTTTCCGCGGAACTAATGTATCTCTGAGGGTTGTCCCAAAGCCAAGCAACTAGCCAGTGTAGATCTAAACTCAATTGCAAACCGATCACAGTTTTTGCCGAGTTGAATCCCCCGCTAAATTGAAGGCCGATGACTCCAGGCCCGTTCCCATTTTCTTTTTCGTGGTTGTTTAAAAGGCCTGCAAGCTGGAATCCGTATATCCAGTTGTTCTGTTTTGAATTGTAAACATTTACCATTGCGAATTCAAAAAGCCCGATGGTTTCCGAGTCGCTAACTTTATTGACCAGTCCTATCTGAATCAATGACCCTTGGTTAGCTTTGTTAAAAGCTGAAAACTGGAAGACTGATCCTCCATAGGATATATTGTAAAAAGGAGAGATTTGGAGCCCGACAAAACCCGGAGATCTAGCTGTCAATAAACCGAATTGGAATAGCATAAATTCATCGTGGCTAACAAGGCAGGCTTTATCCATGAGGCAAAAACCGAATCCGGGAACTTTGAAACCTTTGTTTTCCTCTGCAGCGGCAAATAAATTGCTACTATTTAGTGTTAGAGAAAAAGACAAAAATAAAAAGCCCGTAAGGATTCGGAAAAATTTAGTGATGGCCTTATTTTGTTTTCGTTGAATATTGAATTGCATGGAAGTTGGTTTTCCTACAGATGTTTGCCTAGATGGAGTAATATCGCCGCTGCCCAAGTTCATCGTCATCGAAATTTTCCTTTCCTGAAAATTGTAAAATTTCAAATTTCATAAATGACGCAACTGGAAAAAAGTGCTTTCTTGGAAAAATTTCAATGCAGAAAATCAATAAAATCGTCATTTACAGGCGCTGTCCAGGTCATGCATCAGAGGCTGGTTGTTGTCCGATCATTCAGCGCATGGGCTGGACAGTACCGTCATAAATACATAATATCAGGGAATAAAAAAACTGCAATCCCTAAAGTTTCAAATTATTCAAACAATGATTGGAATTTGCGATCTTGGGATGTGCTAATAATTATTTTTTTAAAAACTGCTTCACTTTTTTCTCACTTTCGTGAACTCCAAGTGCGACTTCAATTGAAGTTCTGAGAACCGACAATCCGGATCCTTTGGTTACATAACCGTAACGCGAAATACACCTTGCTTTTTCCACTATTTCATGTTCTTGGTGTGAAGATAAAAATAAGATCGGAACATCTTTTCTTTTCTGAATCGCACATGCTGCTTCAAGTCCATTGATTCCTTCTCCAAGGTCAATATCCATGAGGACAAGATCAAAGTCGGAGGTCTCGGCAAATTGAATTGCTTCTTCACCATTGGATGCATGAATACTTAGAAAACCAAAATTATCGAGCGCTTTCAAATTGATTAGTGATATCAGGCAGTCGTCTTCAACTAAAAGAATTTTTTTTGGAGAGATTGTCAAATTGGCCTAGGCTAACATTTAATTTTCAGTTAATGTTTCAATTTTTATTATTTTTAATTGCAATGGCCTACTATCATTTATTAACAGATTTTCTGCAAGTAGTTTTTGGGAAATATCAAGGATAAATCAATGCTGGGTTTTTGACTCCCCACCCGGCTCACGGAAGGGAATTTTCAGCATTTCTTTCGGCCTCGATATGCCCGGTTTTTGCTGGATATTCCGACCGGATCATATTCTATGGCTCTATGAAAATGTTATTCCCCCAAATGCTTGTTGTTATCGCTATTTTTTTCTCTCAATTCTGTGCAAGGCCGACAAAACTTGCGGAGAATCCTACGATTGAGATTCAGGGGCACCAGGGCGCCCGGGCAAAATTGCCCGGAAATACGATTCCTTCCTTTGAGTACGCACTAATGAAGGGGGTCGATGTTCTGGAACTGGATATAGTTGTCAGCAAGGACAAAAAGCTCGTCGTAGATCATGACCATTTTTTAGGGAAGGAATATTGCCTTTCACCGGAGGGAAAACCGCTGGCCGAGGATGTTCCCATAATCTCATTAAACTACGACGAAATCAAAAAATACGATTGCGGGTCTCTGACTCAAAAGAGATTCCCTGATCAAAAGCCTGCCCCGAAAACTCCAAGGCCTCTATTGGAAGATGTGATCGAACTAGTAAAAAAATCGGGAAAGGAAAAAGTAAAACTGAACATTGAAACCAAGCTTGCACCCGGGCTTGAAATTTATTGTGTCTCCCCTCAGGAGTTTGCAGAACTCCTCATCAATGTATTGCGTCGGAAAAATTTTCTGGATCGAGCATATATTCAGTCATTTGATTACAGGACTCTCGTCGCTGCAAAAAGGCTTTATCCAAAAGCAAAGCTTGTTGCTTTGTTTGAAGGGAACCTAGTTGATTATGCACAAACAGCCATGTCGATAGGAGCGGACACTGTTTCGCCGAACTATCAGTGGATCACAGCAGAAGACGTTAGGCGAATTCGATCGATGGGTATTCAGGTAGTGCCCTGGACTGTAAATTCCAAAGAAGAAATAGAAAAGTTGATCGAGATGAAAGTGGATGGAATCATATCGGATGACCCAGAACTGGTCATGAGTCTTTTGAAGCGCGGTTAATTTTTTTGAAAATACGGAATCAATATTTTCTAAATTCAAAGACTAAGGTTTCTTTCAGAAAAAAACATCCGTGGGTCTTCAATCGTCAGATTGAAAGAAAAAAGAAGTATTCAAACGGCGCATTCATTCGAATTTTAGAGAAAGAAACCGAAAAAATTGAAGGGATCGGAATTTTTTCCAGCGAAGGGCTGATCGCAATTCGCATAATTTATTTCGGTGAGAACTTTACTCTGAAAGAAATTCACCGCATGGTCGAAGAATCCATCAATAAGAGAAAATCTTTGCTTCAAATAACCGACAGCTTGCGATGGATTCACGGCGAGAATGACGGTTTTCCCGGTATTACCATTGATATGCACGGAGAAACTCTGATTGTAATGGCATATTCGGATTCTCTTTTAGTATATGCAAGATACGTTAGTCGCGTTCTTTTTTTTATTCTAGGAAGGGAACGATCACTGAATCCCAAGCCAAAAAATATAGTTCTGAGAATCCCAAGAAGAATCGGGTTGGGGCAAGGTGCTAAAGTCAGGGAAAATTTACGGACACTAAGGGGTTCTTGCCCAGAATACATCCTTATCCGCTACAGAAATATTACATATAGAATTAATCCGATTTCTCAGAAAGGAGGGACTTTTGATGACCTACGCAATTTGCGTAATTATATTTTGGATCATCGAAGTATTTTTAATGGAAAGAGAGTTTTGAATCTTTTTTCAAATAATGGCCTTACTTCGATCGTTTTCGAAAAAGCCGGCGCAGCCGAAATTTATTCTCTCGATGATAGTGAGAAATCGATCCAAGCGCATCTCGACAATGCTGTAAATTTTGATGCGAAACGACACAGAATTTTTAAACTTGATATTTTCAAAAAATTACAGGACTTTCTTGATAAAACAAATTTGTTTTTTGATGTGATTGTAATTGATCCTCCCAGTCTTACATCATCATCTAAAGATGTGGGCAAGGCAAAAACGATCTATGCCCGCCTGATTGAAATTACGGCTTTGTTTCTTGCCGAAAAAGGGACCATGATTCTTTGCTCTTGTTCTAACAGAATTCACAAAAATGAATTTGAAAGGATTTGCAAAGAGATCCTGGAAAAATCCGGAAAAAAATTTCAGAGACCGGTAAGATTAAATCATGAGATTGACCATCCTACAGTTTCATCCTTTCCGGAAGGAGACTATCTAAAAGTCCATATTTACCTGATGGCCTAAAAAATCATCTGATTCGAACGATTTCTCATTCTGGATTGTCATAAAAAAATGATTTTTTTCAAAAATTTTACATTTTTTTCATAATTTCTTTCATTTTTTTTACCTGTATGGTTAT
>CAYTEA010000026.1:0-42179 GCA_964436695.1 uncultured Leptospiraceae bacterium | reverse complement strand
GATATTTGAAGCCCCCGATTTCAGAGGAGGCTTTGGAGAAAGCGATCATTTCCGGAATGGAAAAATCCATGCGTCAGTCGAAACCCTGACTCAGCTTCGCCCCCTCCAATCCTTTGTTATTTACGCCGGTTGAAATATCGGGCCTGATTTTTCATCCATTCTTTTGAACTTCACAGGAAAATCTATTTTTGCTGCATCTTTGTCAAGATCTTCCACAATGGTAATTACTTTCAGTCCTTCTTTTAATTCCACGACCGCTAGGACGTAAGGCGCCTTGTCGGCGAGGTGACCGAACCCTACCATCACAACGGTGAATGTGTAGATTTTCCCGCTTCCGTTGAAAGCGTATTCGCTTAACGCATCACTACCGCATTTCATGCAGGCAAATGAAGGATCCAGCATATGAAATCCGCAAGTGTTGCAAACTTTTCCCTTTAATTCGCTCATATCAAAAATCCCTCTGTAAAATGTGTACTGCGCAAACTGCACCTGGCCCTCCGAGAACATGCGTTAGCGCTGTTCTCGCGCCCGTAACCTGTCTTTCGCCCGCTTCTTCTCTGAGCTGGAAAGTCATTTCAACGACCTGACCGACACCTGTGGCGCCTATCGGATGGCCTTTTGCCTTCAGCCCTCCGGAAGTATTTACAGGAAGCTTCCCACCAAGCCTTGTGTGTCCGTCCATTGTGAAAGGGCCGCCTTTTCCTTTTTCCACGAATCCTAGATCTTCAATGTTGATGATTTCAGTGATCGTAAAACAATCGTGGCATTCCAGAACATTGATGTCTTCCCGTTTCAGCCCGGACATTTTGAATGCCTCATTTGCCGCCCGGATAGTTGCCGGAAACGCAACGGATGTTTCCTTCATCGCGAGAGTAAAATAATCACCCCCGATTCCGGAGCCTTTTATCAAGACTGGTTTTTTAGAAATGGATTTTGCCCGTTCTTTTGTAGTAATCACTACTGCCGCGGATGCATCAGTTACGAGCGACATATCGTGAAATCCGAGAGGAGTTGTCACCATAGGCGCTTTCATTATATTTTTTAATGGAACCACCTTTTGTTTATGAGCGTAAGGATTTTTACTCCCATGAAAATAATTCTTCTCTGCTACAGTAGAAAGCATTTCCTTTGTTGTTCCGAATTCGTGCATGTGTCGAACCGCGTTCAACGCAAAACCCGATGGACCGGATATACAAAACCCCCCTTCGAATTCAAAGTCCTGTCCTTTGGCTACGATTTGCATAGTCGCTTCAGGATTTTGA
The DNA here is from genome assembly GCA_964436695.1 of uncultured Leptospiraceae bacterium. GTDB lineage: Bacteria > Spirochaetota > Leptospiria > Leptospirales > Leptospiraceae > JABWCC01. The sequence continues at coordinate 40,917 of CAYTEA010000026.1, read as the reverse complement.
GTATTCATCTTTTCTACTCCCAATACTATTACTGTATCGTAAACTCCGTTTGCAACCGCGAGAAATCCCTCTCTCATCGCGAGTCCGCCTGACGCACACGCGCCCTCCAATCTAAAAGCGGGAATATTTCCAATTCCTAGAACTGTAGCCGCGTAGGAAGCCATTGTGTTCTGGTTATTGAATTCATTTCCCGCATAATTTCCCACATAGATCGCCTGAATCTCTTTTCTGTCGATTCCTGAATCTTTGATCGCTCCATTTCCGGCTTCAGTAACAAGTTCTCGCAGAACCTTGTCGCTATGATTGCCGTGCTTTGTTTCATAAGCTCCGATTATTGCAACTTCTCTCATAGTATTTTCTCCGATTATAGACCTATTGCCGTTCCACCATCAACACGCAAGACTGTTCCGGTAATATAAGATGCGTCATCGGTCAGATAAAACTTTACCGCGCCTGCGATGTCGTTTGGTGTTGCCGCTCTTTTCAAAGGTACCATATCTTTCAGCATATTTTGAATATCCTCAGAAAGAGCGCTAGTCATATCTGTCTGAACGTATCCTGGACAGATTGCATTCACAAGAACTCCTCGGGGTGAGAATTCTCTCGCACATACTTTTGTAAGTCCGATGAGTCCTGCTTTGGATGAAGAATAATTTGCCTGCCCTGCCTGGCCCAAAAGACCGGAGATGGAAGAAATGTTTACGATTCTTCCGGATGGAGCTTTTAAAATCAGTTTGGTTGCGGCTTTGGTCATAAGAAAAACTCCTTTCAGGTTTACGTCCATAACGAAGTCCCAATCCTGCTCTGACATTCTCATAATGAGAGTATCTTTCAAAACTCCGGCATTGTTCACGAGAAAGTCGAGCCTGCCGAATGCTTCTTTCGTTTTATTGATTACATTTTCACAGTCTTCAACCTTAGTGACGTTACACGCCACACCTATTGCTTTTACACCGTAGGTATCCGATGTCTCCTTTGCAGCTTTGTCGCAATCTTCTTGCTTCAAATCCACCATTACCAGGCTTCCGCCTTCCTCTGCGATTTTATTTACGATTGCCCGCCCCAAACCTCTTGGAGACGCTGTCCCTGTTACGATTGCTACTTTTTCTGAAAATTGCTTTGCCATTATTGTATCCTTGTACTTAGAAATTAGAATATGCTTCTCTTGCATGGTCAAACGCCTAAGATCAATGTCAAACGAATATTTGACGCAAATGTCAAATTTCTATGTCTCCAAAGCATCTATTTTTTCCTCCCCTAGATAAATTGCTTGTAAGAACCATTCCTTGTAAAAATGCTATAACCAAATTTATGGTTTTTCCTTATTTGATAATTTTTCTGATTTCCGGTTTACGCTTGATTTATGCGGTAAACTTGGATATTCTCCCGGACGAAGCCTATTACTGGGAGTGGTCTAGAAACCTGGACTCCTCTTTTTATGATCAAGGGCCTGGCGTTGCGTTTTACATCAGGTGTTTTACTTCCCTCTTCGGAAATAATATTTTTGCTCTGAAATTTGCATCGATATTTGCCTCAGCAATCAGTTTATGGATTATCTATTTAACAGGTGAGCAATTGAATTTTTCCAAAACAAAAAAGGTTTTAATGTTCGGAATTTTTATTTTTATGCCCGCTTTTTTTTCAGGCTCTCTTGTTATCATGCACGACACTTGCCTGATTCTTTTCTGGATGATAGCTTTGTTTTTTTCGATCAAATATATTCATTCCCATAAAAGCCTGGATCTGTACGTTACGTTCATTGCGATGGGGCTGGGTTTTTTAAGTAAACACACAATGGTTTTTTTCGCTGCAAGTCTGATAATTTGGCTATTGATTTCTCCAGAAGAATACAAATTGCTAAAGAATAAACATTTCTACATTGCGTTTGCGCTCGCTTTTGGGATCATCTCTCCGATGATTCTCTGGAACGTTAGGCACAACTGGGACAATATTGACGCAATAATTCATCTGCGTTCCGCAGGAGGCGCAGAATACGAAGGGTCAAACATGGATACCTTTATAGCGGGACAGATGATTGCGATTTCTCCAATTTGGTTTTTTGCAATTCTCCTAATCGCTGTAAGTTCCGCATACGCCGGAATACGGTCGCTGAAATCGAAAAAGCCGATTTTCATTATGGCCGGATCTTCCGAACCATACTCTTCGGCGATGAAACTGCTAACCATTAACGCATTGATTCTTCCAATATTCTTTTTGTTTCTCTCGTCGAAAAAAATGGTTCAGGCAAATTGGACTTTCCCCTCCTACCCTGCCATGATCCTTGTAGTGGTCGGCCTTTTTCCGGAAACCGCGATCACCGGAAAAGAAAAAATATTACGAAGGCTGATATTTTCCGGATTTATTTTTGCTTTGGCAATTGACGTTTTTTTTCTTTTTCCGCAGGCAATCAGCGGAATCGTAAAATTGAAAGGTTCTTCTTTTTCCAATCCTATTGAGAGATACAAAGGGTACAAAGAAGCGATTTTTGAAATCGAAAAATTACAGAAAGAAAAGCACTCCGGGAGTACGTTAGTTGCCAACCGTTATCAGGACGCTTCTATAGCATCGTGGTATTTGTCCGGTAAACCGTTTATTCAATCGATAAATATTTTACAGAAAAATCAATACACCTACTGGAATAATATGGAGAAAGGGAAAGATTACATGCTATTCTACATACAGGAGAATACCTGCGAAAAATCTTTTGTGTTCTTTCAGCCTCTGCTCGAATCCATGTTTGAAGAAGTGACCGAGTATCCGGAAAAAGAAATTTTAATGAATGGTGTCGCAGTAAAACGCTATCAAGTCTGGCATGGAAAAAATTATAAACAGGATTGGGCAACTTCGTTTTTTGCCTCTCTGAATGACCAACTTTTGTTTATTCATAGTCAGGGCCTTGTCGGAGAAGAATCCGGAGGCAATTCGAAATCCCAGAAAAAACTTATTCAAGCCGTGCAGAATTATTTATTAAGCAAAGGGGAAATCAATTGTTCCACATTCTGAAAAAATTCTTACTCTTCTCTGCTGCAATAACTGCAATTTCCTTTGCCTGCAAAAAAAATGTCTCATCAGGAAATAATTTTCAGAACACGAAAATCAATTTCGATAAAATGTGCGACAAGATTCAAGAATGCTATGAAAGTTACTACAGAACAATTCCCCCGGAACTGCAAGGAAGCCTCACAGTAGCAAATTGCAAAGAGAAGCTCAAGCCGACATTTGAGAAAAAATTAGCTCTCTATTCTGCCGAAGAATTGCTGGAATTCGAATCGTGCTTTCTTTCTATGATGGATGCGCCCTGTAAAAAATTTACGATCGTGTCGATAGCCGACCCTGTTTGCACAACCGTAAGAGAAAAAAATAAAAAGGCATTTTCGAAAAAGACTAAACAGTTGAAGGACTGATCACTTAACCTTATACCCACCGGACTCTGCAAGGTTCATCAGCGTTTCCTGAATTGTATTAATTCGATCCTGGGTGAATGTTTTATCGTGAGTGACTAACGCAACTCTGTAGGTTACGGATTTAACGTCTTTGTCCAGATTGCCTCCGGTAAATATATCATGAACCCATATTTTTTCTATTTCCGGGATTTGCTTATCATAAACCAGATTTGCAAAATTTTCCGTCCCTGCATCTCTTTTCATTACCAAAGAAATGTCGAGTTGATCGCTTGGGAAAATCGAAGGAGTCTTGAAACGGAAATCCGTTTTCTTCTCGTTAGAGATTAGAAGAAGATCATCAAAATGAATCTTTCCGGCCAAAACGATTTTTTTCAGGTCGTAAATATCTTTCCATCTGGGGTGTAGTATTCCGGCTTCGCCGATTACTTTGCCGTCACAAACAAATTGAACCGATGAATTCGGGTGAAGATAGCTATTCTGACAAGCCTCAATCTGAAATTTTTGAATGTTCAACCGAGTAAAAACAACTTCGAAAATTTTCCTGAAAGACAAAAATTCTTTCTCCAATGCGGAAATCGAATTCTCTGAATTTTTAATATTCAAAATCGAACCAAGCCCGAAGAATTTTTTTTCCGTTGTCTGGTTAGTTTGTAGAGTATAGTGGTAGGTTCTTCCGAATTCATAAATTCTGGCTGAATCAAATCTATCTTGATTGATTGCTAGATTTTTTAAAACGGATGGATAGATGGATGTCCGCAAAAACTTGAATTCTTCCGGCATCAAATTTTGGATCTCGATTTTTTCGAATGAGTTTCCTTCAAACTTCGTATCCGTCTCCGAAGCAAATGAGTAATTAAAAACCTCGTTAAAATGCGCGCCTTCACTAAGGATATGCTTGATCCTCTTTTCCGTTTCCCTGGAATAATTTCTGTGTACCGGCTGGACTTCTGCCGTAACCGGGAATTTTGGAATGCTGGAATATCCGATAGTTCTTCCGATTTCTTCTACAAGATCTTCCGGAATCGTAATGTCATAATTTTGCCTATAAAAAGGAACTGTCACTTTGAAAGAATCATTACCGGTTTTTTCGCATTGGAAACCGAGGCGCGATAATATTCCTAGCACTTCAGACTCCTTGAGTTTTTTGCCGAGCTTTTTTTCAATGAAGCCGAAAGTAGTTTCGATAATAGTGATTTTATCGGACTCGTTGTTGTATCCCGATGGCTGACTTGCTTTTAATGAATCGCACCCGTTTTCCTGCAAAAGTCTCAGGCTTCGCTTCAACACTGGAAGCGTAGTGGATGCATCCAAGCCTTTCTCATATCGTATCGCGGCCTCCGACCGGATATTAACTTTTCTGGAGGAGTGGCGTATGTCTTCTCTTCTGAATACTGCGGATTCAAGTAGTAGCTCTTTGGAATTTTCCGTTACGGAAGTTTCCTGTCCTCCCATGACTCCGGCAATAGCAACCGGAACTTTCTCATTTCGGATAATTAATATGCCTTCTTCAAGCTCACGCTCTGTTCCATCCAGCAATTGAATGGATTCATCCTTTTTAGAATAGGACACTTCTACCTTTGCATTTTTTAATTTTGCAATGTCAAAAAAATGAGTCGGCTGTCCCATTTCCAACATAACGTAATTGGAGACATCGACTACATTATTGATAGACCTGGTACCGCATTTTTCAAGACGAGTTTTGATTTTATTTTTGGACTGAGAAATTTTGACGTCCCTAACAATGCAAGAATAATAGGAACTGGCATTTTTGTTTTCAATGACAGTAGACGCTGTCTCGTTTGTAAAAGAAAAATCCGCATCGAATGGATTTTCTTTAATCGATATTTCCAATTGAGAAGCCAGTTCTCTGGCAAAACCGAAATGACTCCACAAATCCGGCCGATGAGTGATGGACTTGTTATCAATCGTCAAGATTGTGTCTTCCAGTTCGAAAAGTGAAGACATGGACATCCCCAATTTTGTGCTCGATTCCAAAATTAGAACTCCCTGACTTTCCTCAGCGAACCCAAGCTCTTTTTCACTGCAAAACATTCCAAAGCTCTGCACATTTTTCAGCGCGCTCGGTTGAATTTCCTTTCCGGCAATAACGGTTCCTGGCAAGGCAAGCGGAACAATGTCTCCGGCCTTCACATTTTGAGCCCCTGTTACAATTTGGATTTTGGATTTCCCGTCATAAGCTTCGCATACTGAAAGTTTATCCGCATTCGGATGTTTATTTACCGATTCCAGACGGACCGCAACAATGGTTTTCAGGTGAGGCATGTAGCTCTCAACATGATCTACTTCACAAACGGAAGTATTGATTATCTCCAATACTTTTTTTAGTCCAACGGAATTCAAATCCGCAAAATCATTAAGCCAACTCCATGAAAGTTTCAAAGCGCCCTCTATCTATGAGATGAATTGTTTTAGAAATCTGAGATTTCCGGAATGTATATAACGTATATCATGTATCGCATAACGCATCATTACGAGCCTGTCCAGTCCTAACCCGAATGCAAATCCCGTCCATTCTGCGGGATCAAGTCCGGCAAATCGCAATACGTTGGGATGGATTAGTCCGCACGGCAATAGTTCTAGCCAGCCGGATTGTTTGCAGACGGAACAGCCATTTCCCCCACAAACCATGCAGGCAATATCCAGTTCAAAACCCGGTTCCACAAATGGAAAATATCCCGGCCTTAGCCTTACTTCCACTTCCTTCTGGAAAATTTCGGAAAGCAGAACACTCATAGTGTAAACAAGGTTTGAGATAGAAATGTCTTTTCCAACGACCATTCCTTCAATCTGGTAAAAGGTATTTTCGTGAGATGCGTCAACTTCTTCGTATCTAAACACTCTTCCCGGCGCAATGACCTTGAATGGAGGCTTCAGAGTTCTGAGTGTTCGCGCCTGGATTGCTGAAGTATGAGTTCTTAATAGATTCCCGCCCGTTACATAAAACGTGTCCTGCATATCTCTGGCCGGATGATCCGGAGTAAAATTCAGAGCTTCAAAATTATTGTAATCGATTTCCACTTCCGGGCCATCCATTATGCTGAATCCCATTGAAGTAAAAATATCCTCTATCTCATACTGTATCTTGCTCACAGGATGAATTGTTCCAAAATCGGGATTTTTTTGCGGACGCAACCGGTCATATATTTCCGATTTCAGAGTTTCGGTGTAATGAAATTCCCTGAGTTTGATTTTTTGTTCGGAGATTAATTTTTCCAGTTTCTCCGCGGCCTCATTTGCCATACCACCGAACTTCTTTTTTTCTTCAATGGACAGCGAAGCCAGATTTTTCAAAACTGAAGTCAATCGGCCTTTTTTGCCGATGAACAAGCCCTTGCTCGTTTCCAGTTCAGCTTCTGTTTTTGCGGAAGTTAGTATAGAAGTGGCTTCTTCAATAATTTTTTGTATTTCATTTTCAAGATTCATAGCGAGAACTTTTTATCGCGTTCAGCCAAAATTCCGGAAAGTTTTTCGTAAATTCCCCCGAACGCTCCGTTTGACATTGCAAGAACAACTATTTTTTGTTTTGTATAGACGGGAATAATTTTTTTGAATTGAACCAAAAGATCGTCCGGATTTTTACAGTATATACTTCCGGCTTTTGAGTGTTTGGGAAGTTTTCTGATGATTTTTTTTACGTCCAAGCGGATTTTTGAAGGGACTTTTTTGAAATTATAAATTTCCGTCATGAGAACGAAGTTAGAACCTTTGAAGCAATCGGAAAATTCTTTTTGGAATACGTTCCGGTGGGAGGTTGCGCTTCTGGGTTCAAAAAGACTAATGATTTTATAGCCCGGATATTTTTCTTTCACTGCTTTTATCGTTTCCTGAATAGCCACTGGATGATGGGCAAAATCTTCGATCAGGATGGAATTTTCAGAGCTGTACAGAATTTCCTGCCTTCTCTTAACCCCGGGAAATGTGGACAGAGCGGAAACGATTTCTGTGAATTTCTCCGGAGCGATCTCTTTGCATACGTTAAGCGCAACCTCCGCGTTGTTGTAATTGTGCGACCCGATCAGAGTAGTTTTGACCTGCGCGTCGGATTTATTCAGATGCAAACTGCCCTTTTTGAAAGCGAGCAAAGAATTCGTCGAATTGATGGAATAAGGAACAAGCGGAACGATTTTCTGCATTTTCGTAATCTCATTCAAATTCTTTGAGTGCCTCCAGAAAAATATTTTACCTTTGGATGGGACGAGGTTCATCAACCTCTTGAACATGGTTTTAATCGCATCTACGTCCGGGAAAATGTCCGCATGGTCGTAGTCAAGCGAAGTCATAATCAGATAGGTCGGCCGGTAATGAAGAAATTTGGAAGACTTGTCAAAAAATGCAGAATCATACTCGTCTCCTTCGATTACGAAATAATCTCCATCACCGATTTCAAATCCGGCATGTCCGTCTTTCCGGATTCCTCCGACAAAAAGCCCCGGCGATAGTCCGATTTCCTGAAGAATATGATGAATCAAAAATGTAGTCGTTGTCTTCCCGTGTGTTCCGGAAACAACGATTACTTTTTTCCCTTTCAGAAAAAAATGCCCGATGGCCTGTGGCATACTCATGTATTCCATTCCGGAATTCAATACTTCCTCTACTTCAGCATTTCCCCTAGAAATTGCATTTCCGATAATTACAAGTTCTGACCCTTTCAGATTTTCGGCTTGGAAACCTTTTTTGGCTTCAATTCCCCATTCGATTAATTTGTCGGACATAGGGGGATAGAGTTCCGTATCGGAACCACTAACATCGTGTCCGATTTTTTTCAGCATATATGCGAGATTTCCCATTGCAATCCCGCCGATTCCTATAAGAAAAATTTTCAATTTAGTATGATCCTTACAATATTCAAAATACCGAATACGACCAGCCCGCCAGTGAGAAGAAAAATCAGACTGAGAAGCCCAAAATTCAAGAACTCTTTTTTTTCGTAATTGGAAACATTATGCAAGGAATAAAACGCCAGCTGTATCGAATAAAAAAGTGCGACGGAGAGAAAGAATAAATTTATCGGCACGGGAAATATCCAGAAAATAGATGATGCGCTGAATGGAATAAAAGAAAGTAAAAGTAAATCGGGTGGAGGCAGTGTTTCATTTTCGACTCGGTTGATTTTCTTGTAATAAACCCTGAGGGAGTCAAGATTTGCGATTACGAAAATTACCGCGGGATATATGATAAACGAAGACAATAGTCCGGAAAAAAGCTTTTGAGAAAGTGATCCTTCTGCGGAAACATTTCCCAAAATACTCATGAGTAGATTTAATAAAAATTTGGAAACAGGCGCGAGTAGCCAAAGCGAAAAATGAATTTTTAGAATGTCAGATCTTTTTGCATTCTCATCGTTCAAATAGAATTCAAATGCGTTATGAGGAGCACTGAATATGTCGGAAAGAATCTGAATCCTGTTATCCGTAGAATCACTTCCATGAGAATTTAAAATCATATTTTTCAAATTATAGAAAAGCGTACCAAGTGTCAAAGACTTTCAGGCTACATTTTCAAACTGAATAGGCTTTTCTGAGTCTCTCGGCCTCTGCCGGGGGAATAAGCATCGGTTCTGGCGAACGTAAAAAGATACAACATGCCAATTCAAAAAAAATTGCCCGTCTGAGCGCGATTTCAGGAGTTTCTCCGATTACTACCTGACCGTGATTTTGCAATTGTACCAGATTAATTTCCGGATTTCCAAAAGCCCGCGCAACCGATTCTGCAAATTCAACCGTTCCCGGAAATTCATAAGGAACGTAGGCAAAACTTTTCACATACGCCGGAATCTCAGGAATAAAATCCAGGTTTGCAGGAGGATTTTTCATGCAGGCGATTGCAGTGGCGCATTTGGCCTGAAAGTGAAGAATCGCAGTCGCTTCCTTTCTTTTGTCATAAATCATTTTGTGCAGATTCAATTCTGATGAAGGTTTCGGGCCATTCAGGATTTTATTATCTGCAAGACCCAGCAAAGAAACATCCGTAACTTTCAATTTGCCCAGTTCCTTTCCGGAACCGGAGATAAGATATTTTTCACCGGGAATTCTCAGGCTGATATTTCCACTCGTGGAAAGAAATAATTTTTCTTTGCAAGCTTCTCTGGCGAATTCAACCAGCTTTTTTTTCTGCTGGACAAGAATATTTTTGGTTGCGGAATCCTTCATCAAGCCGGGTCTTGTTTTGCGCTCTGTGTTTTAATTTTATTGAAGGTGATTTTAAATTTGCTTCCTACCCCAACCTCACTTTCTGCTTGAATGTATCCGCCGTTTTTTTCGATGAATTCCTTGCACACTATCAAACCCAGCCCGGTTCCAATTTCGTTATTCGTTCCCTTGCTGGTTAATTTTTGGTCGATCTGAAAAAGCCGATTCAGGTTCTCGGAAGGAATTCCGATTCCGTTATCTTCAACTATCAACTCTATCATATCTGCCTCAGGTTTTTCAAAGAAATACAATTTTACTTTCCCGGATTTTTTTGTGAATTTAATCGCATTGTTTAATATGTTCCGGATTACAGTAGAAACCATTTCTTTATCTGCAAATAAAAAATGGATTTTGTAATTTCGGAATTGATTTTGATTTCCTTTTTGCTTGCAAGCTCCTCATAGAGTGAAACGGTTTCTTGTGAAAGTTGTTTCAAGTCAATAATTTCCGGTTTATAGTCCAGCTTATTTGTCTGCGCCCTTGCCCAAAGCAATAGGTTTTCGAGGAGTGAATACTGCCTCTGGATAGCTTCGTTTAATGTTCTAACACGAATTAGGTCTGCTTTGGGGTCAAATTTTTCCTCTTGAATGTTCTGTAAAAGATTTTCCGACAACCAAAGTAGTCCCGAAAAAAGGTTTTTCATGTCATGGGAAATGATAGAGAAAAATTTATCCTTGGAAGAATTCATTCTGCTAATTTCGCTTAGACTCGCATTGATATCGGCCACCGTCATCGAGGAAATCAGAAGAATATACGCAATGTTAAAACATATTTTCATCAACATCATCAGTATGAAAAAAATATTCGCACTGTTTCCAGCCTGGATCAGATATTTGATATCCTCAGGAGAATAAATGGATGTTGCAATCCTGATCACAAAAGCAATTACTACGATAAATGCAAGAAGCCCCGTTCCGATGAAATAATTATTCTTGTATTCATACCTATCTGCCGCCAAATCTATCCCGGTTTTTCCCAAAATCAAAATAGCGCCGACAGAAAATGTTACAATGCGGGTTAAAAGAGATTTGTCTTCCAGAAAAATAAATAATACAAGGACAATTCCCGCAATAACAAAGTTGAAAAGATAATTTGCTTTTTTGCCGACAAGGGAACAGAAACTTATATTTAAAAAAGATAGGGACAAAATGATTAAAAAATTTGAAATTACTACCGTAAGAAAAGAATGCCATATCGTCTGATAAGACATAAAGAAAAAACCCAGAGCCCAGAGAACATTACTGTAAAACCAGAATTGAATGCCTTGATATCTTTTTCGGTATATCAGCACAAATAGAAACGAGGCCACGATCATGACTCCAATCACCATAGAATTGGAGAGGACCAATGTCCTTGAGTCCATTGCAAAAATCATAATTTCAAGATTTATAGTTTCGGCGAAAAGTAAAGTATATTTCCTATGCAAACGACTTGATTCACAAAGCTGAGAATGATTCCGAGTTGCACGATTTTGGATTTGACAAATCCAAGTGAAGTATTAAGAAAGATTTATGCAAGATTCAGGGAAAACTTCGAAAAATAAATTTATCCGAGTATGGTCATCGCTGGATGTAGAGGAAGTAAAAAAATACCTACTATTGATAGATGACCTTTACGGAACTTGCGCGAACTGCAAACAGTTAGGCCTGAATTATCTGAAGGATAACACTTGCCCTGGCTGCAAAACCAAGTTCAAGTATATTGCGACAAACCAGAAAAGCCCATCGGATATTGCAAAGATTGCGCAGAGAATTCATTCCGAATCATTGAGTTTCACTTTAATTGATCGGGATGATTACAATAAATCTCTCGCATTTGATGCCGCAAAAGATTTGTTTAAGTCATAAAGAAATCTGAATCATCTATCAAGTCAAAATGGTGCTCATTTTGATTTCAATCGTATCATAAATAACAAAAGGATCCGAGAATGGGTAAATCATGGAAGAGCCATTCGCGCCGTATTTAGTCACAATTTCATTTAGCGAATCCACATAAATGATATTTGGAATCCCAATTGAAATATAGTCTTTGAGTTTTGCATTCATCTCCTCTGCCGTATTTGCCGGAGATAGAATTTCAATTACAAGTTCGGGAGGTTTTTCTAAAATACCGACTGGCGGTTTCGGATAGGATTCTTTTGTGATATAGACAATATCTGCTCCCCTGACTCGTAGTGGGGATTTGCTGATTAATATTCCCACTTCACCAGTGGCTACATAACCTTTTGAAGAAAGTTGTTTTTTTAAAAGTTCCGATAGACTGATTTCGATTAATCCGTGTAAAAATCCTGTTGGCGACATATTCAGTTTTACTCCGTCAATGATTTCGTAATATCCGTCCGGAAGAGAGTCAATGTTTTCATATTCCAGAATATCGGGATTTTTTTCTGCAAGAATGGGCATGGAGTAAGTATTGAATTTTTCTTTCTAAATTGCAAGTTGAAAATTCCAGTTGAGCGTGTCCAAGAGTCGGCCAGTTTTCAGAGTTCCTTTTAACAAGCCCTCATTTTTGATTTGCTTTATCAAAAAAAATTTCCTGAATTGAAGATTTGATTTTCAAGCAGATTTGGTTTAACGGCAAATCATTCGAATCGGCTCCGAATGGATCCTCAATTTCTTCAGCAATCAACTCCAGGCTTACCAGCACATAAAAAATGAATACGGAAACCGGAATCACCCAATACCCGAATACTGAAACAAATCCTAACGGGAATGTCATTATATAAACAAAGATAAACTTTTTCAAGAAAAGGCTGTAGGAATATGGAATCGGAGTAAATTTAATTCGTTCACAAATACCGCAAACATCCATTAAGGATCTTAGCTCAGGAGCGATCAGGAATAGCTCATCGCCTGAAATTTTTTTTGTCGCATATAGTTTATTTACAGCCTGATAAATTTTTCCTGAAATGTAAATCGGAACATGCTGAATTTCCTTTGCAGGAGAGAAGTCTTTCCCCTCAAAATTTTTCAAATCATTCAGAACCACGGCATCTCTGAGATGGTCTTTTAGAATTACCGCAAATAGATAAACCAGCTGCCCTAACGATTGTTTTTCCTTTGCTGGAATTTTGGAAAAGGATTTTATTTTCAAAGCAAAATTTCGGGAATTGTTAACTAATTCCCCCCAGGCTCTGCGGCCCTCCCACCACCTGTCATAAGCAGTATTCGTTCTAAAAACCAAAAGCAATGAGAGAATAAAACCTAGAAGAGTATGCAGGGCAGTGGTATTTTTCACGTCCAAAGAATAAATTTCAATCTGTATATAAGCGACACTCCAAGAATACAAACCAACGATAAGCATCGAGGAAAATAAAATCCGGAAAGTATCGCTCTTGTGAAACCGAAAGATTAGGGTAAACCACCCCTTTGTATCGTAACGAATCATAAGGAAACTGGAAAATTGAATGGTTGATTCTTCAAGTGAATAAAAAAAATTGGTGCCTTTTTTTAGTTGCCTCCAGCGCTTCAAAATTCTATTTGAAGGGGATTATTAGGAGACATGTTTTCTCAGGTCAGGCCACAACAATACTCAGATGAACACTACGGAAGAATTACTCGCATATAATAAAAACTGGGCAGAAAAGATTTCCAGAAGTTCGCCCGACTATTTCCATACACTATCCCAGGGGCAACACCCGAAGTTTTTATGGATTGGTTGCTCGGACAGTAGAGTGCCGGACAATGAAGTAACCGGTTGCTCGCCTGGAGAGATGTTTGTGCATAGGAATGTTGCCAATATCGTGGATCATACCGATATGAACATCCTGAGCGTAATTCAATACGCGGTCGAAGTTTTGAAAATCCGGCATATCATCGTGTGCGGCCATTACGGTTGTGGTGGAGTGAAAGCCGCAATGGCAAATCAGCACAACGGTTTAATCGACAATTGGTTACGTGATATTAAAGATGTGTATCGCTTACACAAAGCAGAATTGGAGTCAATGGAGACTGATAAAAGATTTGACCGGCTTGTGGAATTCAACGTAATCGAAAATGCCTACAATGTTGCGAAGACTAGCGTAGTGCAATTGGCCTGGAAGAACAAAATGCCCCTGTCCATCCACGGTTGGGTGTTCAACTTGAGGGACGGGCTTCTCCGTGACCTAGGGATTACCGTGTCTGAAAATGCAACTCTGGACAAGATTTATCATTTTGAAGATCCTTGACTCTGGATGGATTTTTCCGGCTGTTTTCTCAAGTTTTCCAATCAATCATTTTTTTAAAATCGACCAAAGTAATGAATGGATAAATGGGTGACATCATTTTTCCTATAAGGAAAATAGAACAATGGAATCCGAAATTCCGAATTCAATTTCAATTGGGATCATTGAAGACGATTTGAAATTTCAGGAACACCTAGCGAGTGAATTAACAAAGCTTACTTTCAAACTAGAAGTGAAGAAATTTTCCTCTCAAAATGAATTTTTCTCCAATTCAGAAATTCAATCTAATCTTCTTGGATTTGGGACTTCCGGATAGCGATGGTATCTCCATTATTTCCGAAATACTTAAAAGAAATCCGGACTGCAAGATTCTCGTTATTACGATTATGCAGGATGAAGAAAAAATTTTTACAGCCTTAAAGGCCGGTGCTAGCGGTTATATTTTGAAAACGGATATTTATAATCTCGGAGAAACGATTGATCACGTTTACAAAACCGGGGGAATTATGACTCCAACGATAGCCTATAAAGTAATGCAATATTTCCAAAATCGCACTACATCTGATGAAAATATGAAGCATCTCACGAATCGTGAAAAAGACATTCTTGACCTTGTCGTTGATGGAAGGAGTACCAGAGAAATTGCGGCTTTCTTTAAAACAACAGAAGGCACTGTCAGAAACCAGTTAAAAAGTATTTATAAAAAGTTGCACGTAAATTCAAAAGTCGAATTGATCATAAAAACACAGGATATTTTCAAAAACCGGTAATGGGCCAACCTAAAATCAAATGTTTGGTTTAAATCAAAAATTATTAAAAGCCCGATATGAAATTCTAACCGTTTACGGTCAAAAATATCCTAGCCATGTATTTTCCTTTGTATTTGTTTCAGCAAATATTCTCGGAGTTTATTTCGAATGGGCCAGATCTTGTGACCCTCTTTTTTATCTGGATCTAGGAATGGTTATTTGTGGAGTCGGTATGATTTTTTTCTCCCGGAAAAGTTCAAAGTTTAGGGAAAGATATTTTTATATATTGTTTTTGTTTATCGGAGTTTTATTAGAATTTGAAACAATGGCCCGTGATCCAGCTGGGGATTTTGACGACCCAAGGATCGGTTATGCAAATACCTTGATTATGATTCTTACTTGTATCTCATTTCCGGAAAAACCGGTAATTTTCAGATCTATCTGGATTTCATTTTATTTGTATTTTTACTTTCGTTTTTCCCTGGTTGAACTGAATAGTTTTAACAGTAACCGCTTCTGGGTGATGGGAACTTATTATATTCCCACCTACATTTTCACTTTTGCATTTAACCACTACTGGTTTCGGCTAAAAATGCAATCCATCAAGCAAACTCATATCATCCTCATCTTGCAAAAAAAATTGATCGCGAAAGAAAGAAAAGAAGTGGTTCGAGACATGCACGATTTTCTTGGAGGAGGATTAACTGATCTTGTTCAAATATCCAATAGCTTGAAACCTGGTCAGGTTTTGGATGAACCTGTAATCAACACGATCAAACGCGCCATCATAGCTACGATTTCAAAGTTACGCTCCAGGCTTCAATATCATGAGGAAGAAAAATTATTGAATGAAGATTTTCTTTTGGGCTTCAAAATGATATTGAATAGAAGGTATGAGATTTCTCGAAGAAAAATCAGATTTCAAATTCAAACAGAAAATCAGGAAGATTTTCAAATCAAAATTCCAATTAAAATTAGAGGGATTCTCCTGCCCGTGCTATCCGAAGTTGTCACCAACGATTTAAAATATGGTGAAGGTGATTCTGATTGGACAATGAAACTCGACTCTCAATTTCTGTTCATCCAGCTTTCCACTACTACTAT
This sequence comes from uncultured Leptospiraceae bacterium, assembly GCA_964436695.1. Classification (GTDB taxonomy): domain Bacteria; phylum Spirochaetota; class Leptospiria; order Leptospirales; family Leptospiraceae; genus JABWCC01. The sequence continues at coordinate 25,286 of CAYTEA010000026.1, read as the reverse complement.
TTATCATCAAAACAATTCTTATGGATTGGGAAAAAATCATCTCGCAAAAAGATTATCTGAAATCGGGGGTGAAATTCTGGAAACCTTTGAAAGAACTCATTTCGAGCTCTTAATGAGGATTCCAATATAAAAACCCTTATCATCCAATATTGGTTTCAAATAACCTGCCCATCAAATAATTTATGCAGTTGAGTCATGTAAAATAGCTAAGCAAAAGTTGCCGTTCTGAATGAAACAGAAACTTTTATCCCAAACGGGATATTGACATTTAAAAAAAAACATGGGAGTGTGGATAAAGGAGAATATTAAATTGAGATTTTTACAGATTATTTTATTGATTTTTATAGTAACGATTTTTGTGGATTGTAAGACTTTTGTTCAAGTTGATAAAGTGAAAAATATGAAAGAGGATTTTATTCCAAAGATTGGGAACTCAAAAACCATCGGAATTGTAGCTTTGGAAAATAAAAAACTTTCGAATGCTGAATATGGAAACTATGTGTCCGGAATGGAATTTGGCGCAAAAGACGGATTAATGCAAAATAAGTATTTTTCAGTACAAGATTTATTAGATCGAAATGAATTTGATAGGTTGTTCGCAAAAAAACAGTATGATTCTATTCAAAAAAAGTTTTCAATCGGAGTTTTGTATGAAATGGAAACAACCCCGATAAAAAATATTTTGTGTAATCTGACTTCAGAAACCAGATACAGGCAAGGTAATTGTATTCGTTGGTCTACACCTGATAAAAATGGAATCTCAACCTGTCAGCAATACCAGCAAATCCCCTATCAAGTAAATATTTCCAATATCACATTTCAGTTTCAAATAAATGGCAAGTTGATCAATCTAAAAAATGGCAACACTATTCAAATGTCCTCAAGCCCGGATTTCATGATCGCAAAAGATGGGACGTTATGTTCTAACGATAACTCAGGATTAAAACATTTTTTCAGGGAAGCAGCATTTATACAATCTAAAAAATTGGCAATGGTAATGTCACCCATAACTGAGGCTATGGCTGTAGAACTTCATAAAGGGCCGGAGGGGATTCCTGATCAAAAGGAAAATGATTCAATTCGCAGTCAAGTTGAATCTCTTTTGTCTAAAGGTATAGATGATTATAAAGAAAAGAGATTTGATGAGGCAGAAAATAAATTCCTGGAAGCTTACAAAATTTCAAATCAAAAATCAGCATCAGCCGCATGGAACCTTGGAGTTTTTGCATGGAAAAAAATGGATCTTATTTCGGCAGTAAAATATTTTGGTGAGGCATTGAGTGCGGAAATCAAATGGAAGACTCCCGAAAAAATCAGAATTTACAGCGAGGCTCAGGAACAAATCAGAATTTTGAAGCCGGAAAAGAAGAAATAATCCCTTTCCGGAAAGTTATTAGAAGCATTTTAGCGAATGCTTGATAAATAAAAATCCCTGACCAAGCATCGGGAATTTTTTTTGAAGATCTTATTACGAGCGATAAGGAAAATAATAATGATTTTCGCTTGTAAATTTGGATAGTGGGGGACAATCTGTTGAAAGCTGGTTACAAAAACAATCGGCTTTCAAGTATATGAAAAAAATTGACCCTCAAGATCCGGAGCTTTTCTTTGACGGAACAGATTTACGAATTATGCTGAGCGAAGAACCAATCCCTACTTTGCCCGAAGCATCAGTAGTAGTTGATATTCAAGGAACTATAAATCTTTACACTGCCCAGTCTTTGAACTATATCCTAGACAAGCTGATTGACCGTGAAGTGAAGAACCTTTTTTTGAATTTGAGCAAAATGACCTACATTGACTCATCCGGCTTAGGAGCACTAATGGGGTTCCATGCAAAATTCCAAAAACTGGGGGGTTACTTGAAACTGTTTTCCCCTTCCGGCACTGTGAATAAAATTATGGAAATTACGAAATTAAAAGCGATCCTATCCGTCTATGAAACGATTGAGGAAGCAATAGAAACAGCTTAAACGGTAAAATCCATAATTTTTCCGCGAGAACTAGAATTCGATCGAAGATATTCTTTGAAATTTTCCGGTTTTCCGGAAATCAGGTCTTTCATTTCGTTGAATTTTTCTCTGGAAAAAAATTGTTCCGGCCCGCTTTTTACTTTTTCAATTTTTTGGACCGGACTTTGTGGATATAATGGCTGAATATACGTGGCAGGTTCTACCGGTGATGATATTTTTTGTACGCCTTCCCCGAAGTTCATAGTGATATTATCGGCCAAATTTTGGAAAAAATGAGCGAATCAGAAAAAAAACAGGCTACTGAATACCAGGATTTATACGAGTTGTTTTCAAAATCGCTGGATGAGCTTCCTTCAAAATTCCTGTATGTGTCGGAAGATTCATTTGAATTCGACCTCCTGGCGGATTTCTATAAATCGACAATGAAAAAACAGGGTGAGCCATTTGAAATCGTAGTGTACGTTTCCGAACCGGGAGACCTAGAAAAGTTTTATGGAGAATTGTTCAATCTGAGCATGTTTTCCCGGAAAAAACTTTGCATTGTGAAATCTGGGAGCGATTTTTTGAAGCCTGTATCGACTGGGAAGGGAAAATTCTACGATGAATTAAAACTTGGGCTGTCCAAAATCGATAAAGAAACTATCCTGCTTCTGCACTACGATTCCAGAGATATTTCACCGAAATTAAAAAGCCTGTTTTCCGAAAACTCCGGTTATATCAAGAGCAGAAATTATTTCCCAAACGAGACAAGGCAGGCTCTGGAGAAAATCATCCGGCACGAAAGGATTACGATGGATACGGAGGCAATAGATGAATTCATCCATAAAACCTTTCCTTCTTTCGGATCCTATATACGGAGCGTAAAAAAACTAAAAACGTATTTCGGAAAAAAACACTTTTCTATTGCGGATATCAAAGAACTGCTTTCGGGTTCTGCGGATTACAGCCCCGATCAGCTAGTAGAATTTCTATTCTCCAACAGCAAGTTCGAATTTTTTCGGGAGTTCTCGAAAATGAAACCGGATACATCCGATACGGACAAATTGTATCTAAGGCTCCTAAGTAAATTATTAGAGAAAAATAATGAGATTCGCAAAGCAAAGGTGTTGTTAAAAAAATTTCGGAATAGAGAAGATGAAAATGAATTCTTCAAATTGATGGGAATGGAGTCCTATTCCCCGGCCAGAAAAAAATTCATAAGGTCGAGGCTCGTGAGGGAAACTGAAATTTTCAGCGACAAGGCGATATCATATCTTTATGATTCATTAATCGAGTTGAATTTTAAATTTAAAGCGAGTTCCTTAAAAGATAAGGACAATTTCTTTTTTATACAAAAAATAGAAAAATTATTTCTAATACTGTCGGAAAATAATTAGGAGACCAAAAATGGAAGACAATCGTTTGTTTAAAAGGTTTAAGAAAAATAATCTGATAAAATTACGAGCCGGAGATAAGGAATTTTTCGGAAACCTGGAAGATATTAGCATGATGGGCTGCTCAATAAAAACGGAAACAAGCTTGGATGTAGGCCAGGAAATTTTTATCGAATCCTATTTTTTTTCCGCGACTCTTCCTGCAGAAGTTCTTCGATTGAATCAGGACGATGAGGCGAATAAATACGGCCTTAGGTTTAAAGAACTTTCAGAGGATGTTGTCAAGGAAATTTACAACCTGCTCACAGTCAAAGAGAACGACTAATAAACATGCTTTTAACAAAACAGGAACTGGAAAAAACTCTCACCGGAAAATTCGGAGACTCTTCTTTGCCCGTGCGGTTTTTTCAAGCTCCCGCAAGGATCAATATCATCGGGGAACACGTCGATTACGTCGGTGGATTGGTTCTGCCAGCCGCGATTGATTTTTATGTCAGGGTTGCGATACGAAAAAGAGATGACAAGGCTATTTGTTTGTACTCGACTCAATTTGACTCGCAGGAAAAATTCGATACTATATCCCCAAGCATATCTCACGCCTGGGCCAATTACGTATTGGGCGTAGTTGACGAAATTCAAAAAAGTGGCGGAAATTTTTCCGGATTCGACCTTGTAATTGACGGAAATATTCCACAAGGCGCCGGCCTGTCTTCCTCAGCCTCGCTGGAAGTTGTAACTGGATTTGCAATATCTGAAACTTTTGCGTTAAATCTTTCCAGAGAGAAAATCGCATTGATTGGCCAGCTTGCAGAAAATAATTTTGTCGGCGCAAAATGTGGCATCATGGACCAATTTATCATCTCCGTCGGCAAGGAAAATAATTGCATACTCCTGAACACTACCACTCTAGAATACTCCTACCACAGTTTTTCTCTGGAAGGGTATGAATGGACGCTGATCAACTCCGGAGTGAAACATTCCCTGAAAGACAGTGGATACAATAAAAGGAGGGAAGAGTGTGAATCTGCCCTGAAGAAAATCCGAATAAAATATCCAGCTATAAAAAATTTATATGATCCGAATGAAGTTTCAAATCTGACTGACATTCCCCTTACGCCGGAAGAAAGAAGGAGAGTTGAGCATGTTGTAGGTGAAAAAAAGAGGACTTACGAAATTCTAAGTTACTTGCACAACGGGGATGCAAAATCAACAGGAAGGACGTTATACGACACACATAAATCACTATCGGAGCTTTTCGAAGTTTCCTGCCCGGAAACAGATTACATTGTGTCCTTCCTGAAATCTTCCGGAATAACCGGAGCGAGAATGATCGGTGGAGGATTCGGCGGGTGTGTTCTCGTGCTTAGCGGAAAAAAGGAACTCGCAACAATCCAGGAAAGCTTGATTCAAAGCTACAGGAGTAAATTCGCAATTACGCCTGAATTTTTCGGATTTAGAATTTCTGACGGCGTAAAAGAAATTTAGCGGGTAAATTTCTGAATTCATTCGACCGTCACATTAAGGCTCTCTCAAAGTGTAGTCTCTGTCCACAAATGATCGGCCCCCCTATTTTAGGCTGCGTCAGAAATACCAGAATCATTTCCATCGGCCAGGCCCCCGGAATTCATGAAAAGCGTTTCATGAAGCCTTTTTCCTATACTGCTGGCAAGACTTTGTTCCGGTGGATTCATAGCGTCGGCGTTCACGAAGAATTGTTCAGGCAAAGAGTGAACATGTCCGCAGTATGCAGATGCTTTCCCGGCAAGGAAAAATCCGGTGACCGAAAACCCTCCAAGGTTGAAATTCAGAACTGCACAAAATACCTGGAATATGAATTTCAGTTCCACAAACCAGAGCTGGTTATTCCGATCGGTAAACTGGCGATTGATTTGATGATGGGAGAAAAGCCCGATTACAAGCTGAAAGATATCATCGGAAAAAAATTTGAACGAACCGTATTCGGGGTAATCTCCGAATGGATTCCCCTTCCACACCCTTCGGGACTGAATGTTTGGAACCACACTCCTGCCGGAAAAGAACTGATTGAGAAGGCTTTGGTTCAAATCAAAAAACACAAAACTTTCCGGGAGACATTTTTCAAAAAATAATCTCTATGAAATTTTCCCATGTTTACGTTGAAAGTAAAGCTCTGGATTTTCCGGTAACAAAAAGCATCCTGGAAAGAGAAAAAAGGGCAGTTATCATTGAAGTGAAAAACTACAAAGATGTATTTAACCGATCCAAGCAGGATTTTGTTTTTCAAAAAAATTCTCCTAAATTAATCCTAGCTAAAAAAGAAGAGAATTTTCTTTACAAAGGCTCCAGACTAACGCCCAATTTCGGAAATAGAAACTTTTATTACAACTCGGTCATATTCAACTGCCTCTACAATTGTGACTATTGTTACTTGCAGGGAATGTACCAGTCAGCATACATTACGATATTTGTGAACATCGAAGATTTCTTTACCTCCGTTGAAGAGAAATTGCAGAGCTCCGATGTTTATTTGAGTGCGTCATACGACACTGACCTGCTTGCATTTGAGAGAATTTTTCCATTCACTTCAGCTTGGATCGAATTTGCCAGAAAAAACCCAGGCCTACTTATCGAAATCAGAACAAAAAGCTCTAATTTCACATCGATAAGTAAAATCAAGCCTACCGAGAATATTATTCTTGCCTGGACTCTTTCTCCCGACTCTATTGTAAAGGAGTATGAAAATAAGTCTCCTTCTCTGAACCGCAGATTGGAAAATGCTTTGAGAGCAATAGAATCCGGTTGGAAAGTTCGTTTATGCTTTGACCCGATTCTAGCAGTCCCGGATTATCAGCAAGTTTACAAGGAAATGTTTTGTAAGGTATTTTCAAAAATTCCCAGCGAGAAAATTCTGGATGTTTCTGCAGGAGTTTTCCGGATGAACTCGGACTATCTGAAAAAAATCCAGAGATTTAGAATGGATTCTGATATTCTATTCAGTCCCTTTGAAGAATATTATGGAGTAAATTCTTATCCGGATAAAAAGATTTCCGAAATTGTAAATTTTCTACTAAGAGAAATCAGAAATTACACAGAAAAGCCGATTGATTTCAACAGGCCTTGAAATAGTGGTGAGAAACCGAGCTTTTCTCCAACCACTGCACACTGGATACAACCGCTTGCGCCTCGCTTATGCCAAACTCGCGTTAAATTGCCTTTCCAATTTTAGAATATATTAGGTGATGCGATATGCGACACTTTGACAGCGCGACAGAGGAGATGATTGGGAACGGGCTAGATTTTGTTTGTTTTTAACTGAACAGAATTATACCAATGCCGACTTGCTTTGATACCGCATAATCGGGATCAAGGCGCAGATATTCTCTATTTTTTTGAGTTCTTAGGCGAGTCGTTAGTTTTGCCAGTTTTTTCTTTTCTAAAGTCGTAGTTTATACCGTATATGTCGGTCTGCCCTGACTGTTTTTCTCCTTGCGATGTAGGATCCCACCCTTACCACCGTAATGTTTGGTGGAACTCCATTGTCGAAGAATTTTTCAGGGAGGATTTTATCCCAACCAGCGATGTCGAGTGTTAAAAACAGGGTGAAGAGAGCCGTACGGGAAATGCCGAGCCAGTTTGCGAGAATACCAAATTCGATCCAATCGTCGTTCTGGGGATAAAAATTCTTTTTGATTAGATTTTGCCCCTCATCCTGATAGACGGTCTTGACTTTATGGGACTTTGCAAACGTACCCCAAAGAACAACGGGCCGGTATCGTTTCAGAAGACTGTGGAAATAATCTTCCCGCGAGAGATCTTCTGTCCTTTCTAGAAAATCTTCCAAAAACTTTTCCGGGATGAGTAGGCTAGACTGGGTGCATTTTTGCGAAAGTGGGTTCATCTTTTTTCTCCACTTCTTAAGGTAAAAAAAAATGCAACAGAGAGAGAAAAAATCGGATTTTCAATATTTTTTTGCGATCAAATTGCGCAAAAAGAGATCTGGATAAACTGTGAAGCAATACTATTGAAGGTAGGCGAAGCCGGTTATCGGTTCACTCTTTTTTGTGGCAAGCCATTTCGATCTTTCTTGACGCATAACCGGATGAATTGAAACTCAAAATGTGAAGCTATTTAGAAACTTACCCCCCTACATTTATATTAATTCCACACTGCTGTTGGTTCTTTTATTGATCCTGCTAAGTCCTTCATTAAAAGGCAGGATAAGTTCATTTTTTTTTCCACCGACTGCAAAACCGAGTAAATCGGAACAGGACAGCGCATTACAGCTACAAAAAGCATTTAGATCCGTTTATCAGCTCACAAAAAATAGTGTAGTTTCTATTAGAACCACACAAAGCGACACAAATCCATTCCCGAATTTTTACGATCAAAAACGGGATGAAGTTTCGGCGCTAGGCAGCGGATTTATTATCGATTACAGTGGGCATATCCTCACTAACTATCATGTGATTAAATTTTCAAAATCGATTGAAGTAATTTTGCCAAATGGAAAATCCGAAAGAGCAGAATTTGTAGGAAGCCATGAAAGAGCAGATCTTGCACTTTTAAAAATCTCGAACTCGGACGGTTTAAGGCCTGTTACTTTTGGAAACTCGGACGAAGTTGAAGTAGGAGACTGGGCAATTGCTATCGGTTCCCCGTTCGGCTTGGAAAAAACTTTTACCGTCGGGGTGGTTTCTGCAAAATCGAGAGCGGATTTGGATGAAACCGGCCAGAGCCACATCCAGACCGACACTGCAATCAATCCCGGAAATAGTGGCGGTCCATTGCTAAACATAAAAGGAGAAGTCATCGGGATAAACAGGCTGATACGTTCCAACTCAGGATCCAGTTCGGGCATAGCTTTTGCAATTCCAACAAATTATGCAAAAAAAATTCTGGAAATGATCAAAGAAAATCCAAAAGTAAGCATTCGGCCAGCAACTCTCGGTGTTGTTGCCACAGTTCCTCCAGCCGAACACAAGAGTGTTTTGGGGATTCCGTCTGATGAAACAGGAGTGTTAATTTACGGAATCGAGCCTTTTTCCTCGGCGCACAGAGGGGGTTTGCAGAAATTCGATTTAATACAGGAGGTAAATGATTCCAAAATTTCCAACATCCGGGATTTGAGGGAACAAGTGACTCTTGCAGGTCTTGGAGGAAAGCTGACAATCAAAGTTTTCCGAAAAGGAAAAAAGAATACGATTCATTTAAAATTAATTCACAAATAGGACTTTTTTTCGCCATTCCGGTTCAAATTCAATTATCTTTGAAAATAATTTTCTCCAGCTCAGAGTATGCGGTTTGTAGGTCTTTATTAATAACTCTATAGTCAAAATTCTCGGATAGCTTTAGCTCCATCTCTCCGTTTTTGATTCTTCTTTCTATGTCTTCCGGTTTGTCGGTGGCCCTGTCTTTCAACCTTCTTACCCAAGTATCCGAATCCGGGGGAAGAATAAAAATGGAAACACATTCCGGTAATTTTTTTCTAATTGTTGATGCGCCTTGCACATCAATGTCCAGAATGACGTTCGATCCATTTTCTAAACTTTCGAAAATAAAGTCCTTGGGAGTTCCGTAATAATTTCCGTGAACGACTGCCCATTCAAAAAAACTGTCCTTCTCAATCAATGATTCGAATTCTTCTTTTGAAACAAATCTGTAAGTTACTCCAGAAACATCTCCCGGCCGAGGATTTCTGGAGGTAACCGAAACTGAAAATTTACACTCCGGATGATTTTTCAGAATCATACCGATTAAGGTCGATTTCCCCCCACCCGCAACCGATGAGATTATGAACAATTTTCCTTTTTTCATCTCTACTCAATTGCAATACTGGATTCTTCCTCTTCTCCTGCAACTGAATTATCTTCCAGTTCTATTCTCTTCAGTAGAGACTCTACCCGCAGCGCCGACAAAATCAAGTGGCCATTGTCCGTGATTATGATAGATCTGGTTTTTCGTCCCTGCGTTGCTTCAACCAATTGCCCGGCTTTTTTGGCTTCATTTCTTAGCCTTTTCCCTGATGCAGAGTCGGATTGAATGATCGAGACTATTTTTGATACCATTACAATATTGGAGAAACCTACATTCAGCGCTTTCAATTTTTTTCTTAGGAAAGAATCCCTCTCCTATCTAGCTTAATTGTTTCAATCAAGGATACTTCGGGCACTGCAATGCCGAGTTCGGAGGCTATTTCCGCATGGGAATAATTTTTCTTTAACAGGAATACGACCTTTTCAATCCGTGTTGAACCTTCGGGTATTTCATTTAAAGCAGTACTGGCAGAAATTTTAATTTCATCTTTTTTAGTATGGTAATAAGCCTCTTGCGGATTTTGAACGGAGGAAAGCACTTTTGCAAAGGTATTTTCCGCTTGCGAATTATTTTTTATTGTGCTTTCCTTATTTTGCTCTTCAAAAGGATCTCCACCCACTGAGTAATCCAAGGATATGGTGGATTTCGGAACCTGCTGCGGATAATTTTTCTCGACTTCTTCGATTTTTACCGGATCCCGCATGCCAAAAAGAGATTTCATTCCCTTCCCTATTCCCGTGATAAACTCCAAGAGTATCGGCTCCTGCATTGGTTTTTCCGTTTGGTTTTCCTTTTTTACAGACGGGCGCAAAACGACTTTTGGTTGTATTTCTTTTTTTTGAACCAATTCATTCTTAAGATATTCATGGTTAACGCCTAACGCATAAACCTCTTCACGGGCCTCTTCCAATCCATTTGTTTCCAGTTCAGGTTCCGCGCGTAAAATCTTTTTAGAAACAATTCTTTCTGGATCCATCCTTTTGAAAGAATCCGCATTGAAAGTCTCTTCCTTTGGAAGATTTAAAGCCTCTGCTTTCTGGATCAGATTTCGCAGAATTACGATTCTGGAATCCATTTGAGCCAGATAACTTTCACTCTCCTTGTAGAACGAAAGAATATCCCGGTTCATGTCTGCTTTAAATTTTTTACTCTGATATTCTTTCACACTGTTCGTGACTTTAATTGAAACAGCATAGTACAACACTACTGCAAATAATAAATTTATGATTACTAAGGCCAGAAGCTCCAAAAAAATTCTCCTTCCAGAAAAGTCTCCAACAACATTCCATTCGGGGTTTGCCCGCTTTTATTTTTTAGGGCAATTTTTTTTAGCGATTATTCTGACTTCAGGCATATTTACGCAAAAAACTCAAAACTGTTTCTTCCGGATATGCTTTTTATACCTTTTCCTTCGGCATTGTAAAAAAGTACAGAGTTATTTTCATATTTTCTGGAAACCGAGTTCTCGACCCTTCTCTGCCCCCGAAAAATAAACTCGTCCTTCCCATTCTTATCTTCTTTCAAAAGCACTCCACTGGCTTCAATCGGGGGAGTCAGTTTATTTCTTTTGTCGGCGTACTCTTTCAGAATTTTGGCCTGCTCTACCATCTGATTTAGAGTTGTATAGGGATTCTCAAACTGCCATCTTCTGGCAATTTCGTGGGATTGAATTTGTCCAAGAAGTGTCTCTGTCATTCTCATGGCAATTATTCGGAGGACTTTTTTTCTTTAGGCCTCTTTTTTCTCCAGTCGGCTTTTGCCGGATTAGGATCCTCGTATGGCATTTGCTTAATCAGACCATTTTCCTGATAAAAAGTTTTGCTCTTAATCTCGTTTTTTGAACGATATTCCGCATTTTTAATTTTCAGCGTTACCCCGCCAAAAAGAACTTTTTCTACGCTAATTTTACCATGCTCGCTTGTTTCTTCAAGATAATTTTGCAAAGTTTGAATTTCTTGCTCGTATTCCGCGACCCTTTTTGCCAGTTTTTTCCCACCTTGCTCCAATTTTACCATGTGGGCAGCGTTTTCCTCGGAAAAAGAAGATGGATCAGCCTCCTTTCTGGCCTTTAAAGTTTTCAGGCTCTTCTGGATCTGGTCCAGCTTTTTCTTGTTTTCATCCTTTTTGGATTCGTATTCATGAATTTGCTTCATTACTTTCGGATTAAAACCCACGATCAATTCGGTTTGAGGGTTTGCTTTGGAACCGATTGTTTTTGCAACGATGATATTGGCGGCCTTGGTTACACCACCCACAATCTGCCCTCTTTTGCCTTGGCAAGCAACTTTCCCTCCTGCGCTAATCTCTGAGTGCATTATTCCTTCCTGGACAATAATATCCTTATCCGTAGAAACCGTAGCATTTTGTATAAATTTAGCCACAACATTGCCGCTCGTCGATTCGATTCGCGCTTCCCCCCTACCAGTGATTCCCTGACGGATCACGATATCCCCGTCAGCCTCAACTATTGCTTTCTGAACTGTTCCATAAACTTCAATATTTCCGGCTGCTTTCACCTGAAAGTTGTCTTCGATATTTCCAGTAATTACTATAGAACCAAGGAAGGTGACATTCCCGGTTCTATTGCCCACGTCTCCGTTAATTCTGTAAATCGTCTCGACGGATAGTTTGTCATTGATAAACAATACCTGCCCGTTTACTTCTGCAGTGAGTTTCGAACGATCCTCGGATAGTATCGTACCTTTTCCCTGTTTGAGTTGAACGTCCAAGCCGTCTTTCGCTTCCAAAATCTGATTAAAGAGATCTCTTCCCCATTTTCCTTTTTCAGGCGGAATCTTTTCTGCGAGTAACTGCCCGACAACAACGTTCTCAATCAAATCCATATTCCGGTAATCGACCTTGCCAAAATTATCTTCCTTGAACTCGATAACTTTTTCCGTTCTGACATGATACACAATCGTGGCATTTTTTCCGTGAATCGGAGGATCGCCTGCGGCTGCAATAAATGCAATGTTGTATGTATCTGAGTCGATTTGCTTTTTAATTTCGTCTTCCTTGATTCCATATCTGATTCCGGCATTTTTCAAGGTTGATACCACATCCGGAACATCCAGATCCCTGCCGTGTGGCTTTGCTGGAATTAAAGTCACAAATGCTTTCATCTTGTCTGCCGCAACGTCAAGCATGATTTTTCCTTCCATGCCGACCTTTAGCTTGGAATCTGCAATTCTGACAGGTTCTCCTGTTTGCTCTTTTAGAGTTTGCGCAATTAAGTTCTGGTTAACGTCCGTAATGCCTTTGTGAGATATTCTTCTTACGACCTCTTCCTGACCAACTCTTCTGCCAGTTCCTTTCGGAGGAAAAATAGTCAACCAGACCCCTGATTTGAAGTTTTTCAGACAAACCCAACCGTCTTTGTTCTTCGGAACGACGAGTTCTTTCAAGTCTTTTGATAGTAATTTTCCGGAACCGCCGGTAAGTTTTTGATCGAGGGCAATAAGCTCTTCGTAAGATTCATCTTCCGGTAAAATTGAAACTCGTATGTGGTAGGGCTCGCCAAAAAATAAACTCTTCTTCCCCCTTTTTAGCACAATGTAATCGAGTTGATGGATTTGTTTTCCGAGATGTTTTGAAGCAAGTTTCAGGCAATCGTCTACAGTGTCGCCTATCACTTCTACTTGCTCACTTTCGAGCTTTTGCAAAAGCTCTTCCTGCTCACTCATGAAAGTTTTTAGAGCGCCCATATTTTTGCGAGCCCCTTAGTAATAGAAATATCTAAATGAAAATACTGGAAATTATTTTCTAGTAACAACAGATTTTACTTTGCCGAGTTTACTCCGCAATCGCATAACTGCCTTGGTGTGCAATTGGGAAATTCTGGATTCGGTAACTTCCAGCACTTCACCGATTTCTTTCAAAGTAAGATCTTCGTAATAATAAAGAACGATTACTTTTTTTTCTTTTTCCGGAAGGGTTTTGATTGCTTCTACTATTACGTTTTTAACTTCTTCTTTCTCGATGATGACATCGGGATTCATATTTGCTGGAGACTCAAGTGTTTCCATAAAAGAAACCTCGTCATTCTCATCGCCCAAAAACCAAATATCATTCAAAGATACAAGAGAGGTTCCGCTGATTTTCGTTAATAAGCTTCCGAGTTCTTCAACAGACACTCCAAGTTCTTTTGCGATAGCTTCATCTTCAACGGTTTGCCCTTCTTTATTTTCTAGCATCCCGATAATTTGCTCTAGTTGTCTTGCCTTTTGACGGATAGACCTCGGAATCCAATCGATCGATCGAAGCTCGTCAAAGATACTTCCCCGGATCCTAGTCATTGCGTATGTCTTAAATTTAATTTCGCGAGCCGGATCAAATTTTTCAATCGCGTCCAGTAAACCGAATACTCCGTAGCTGACCAGATCGTCAAACTCCACATTTTGAGGCATACCGATTGCGACTCGACCGGCAACGTGTTTTACAAGAGGAGAATATTTTTCAACTAGGTAACTGCGAATTTCCGACTTTTTAGATACTCTATATTCCTTCCAAAGATCGCCTTCATCAATCTGGTTATATTTTTCTAACAGTTTCGACATAATCTCCCGGAATTTAAAACCCGACCCTTTTGTGTTCCCCAATTGATATCTTTTTGAGGGTATCTCTTAATACATTCGTTAAAAATGATTATTTCGAATAGTATTTTTTTTTAATTATGTAGCAAAACCGTAACTTTTTTGGACATAAGTTCTGATAGCCGAATTCGGATTTCATCCACCTGCATCGTCGTCTTTCGAGAGCATGGTTCTGATTGCCTCCGCCATTAATTTCGGTTCATTTTTTATGGTAATATTTTCTACGATAATATGATCTCCGTATTTTCCATCTTTTACCTTTTCTTTTGGCGATCGAGAAATTTCTACTCCAAGATCATCCGATTTTATATCGACGGAGGCGCCTGAATCTGCGCTGGAAGAAGAAGGCCTGAAATTTGGACTGTGGGAAGTAGATGCGCCCCCATCTGCAGACGATTCTTTTTTTGACTCAATCCCGCTTAGTATCTCCAGAAATTCCGGGACTTTCAGCTCGAGAATATAATGAATTCCAAATCCCATTGCCGCAAAAGCAAGAGAGGAAATTGTCGAAACAAAAGCAATGTGAGTAACCCGGTTTCCAACCAAAAAACCGGAAATAGTGCTTACCAATAGCCCCAGAGCGAAAAAAAAGGCCACAAATTGAAGTTGTAAGCTCAGCGTTCCTCTCCCATCTCTCTTTCCATTTCCTTTTCTCTATGATCCAAAAAGCCGAAAAACTTTTTGAAGAAATCTCCTATTTTCGGCTCTTCGGTAGATGGACTTTCCGTATTGATTAATGTGTAGGTAATTCGATTCAAACAAGAAGCAGCTTTTGAACGGGGATAATTGACAACGTAGGGCTTTTGCTCGCGGATACTTTTTTCCACTTCCTCATCCTGAAAAATAAACCCCAGGTGTTCAACCCTTACTTCCAAAAACTGCCCGCTTATATCAATGACCCGATCTGCTACTTTCTTTCCCTCAATTGCGCTTTTTACTCGGTTCACTATAATCTTCAGATTTTTCTCTTTACTCTGGGCAACAATAGATTTGATCAGGCCGTAAGAGTCCGTGATCGAAGTTGGCTCAGGTGTTGTAACGATGATCACTTCGTCAGCCGGCATGATTAACCCAATCACATTAGAACTAATTCCCGCTCCGGTATCTATAATCATATAGTCATAGTGGCCAAGATCGGAAAATCCCTTAATCAGGTTGTTTCTCTGAGTTTCATTCAAATTTGCAAGCTGGGCATATCCACTGGCTCCGGCTATAATGTCCACACCCTCTGCGGTTTGTATAATTATGTCTTTTAGTGATTTATGTCCCTTCACTACGTGGTACAGGTTATATTTTGGAATAATTCCGAGTAGCACATTGATATTCGCCAAACCTAAATCCCCATCGAAAATTAAAACCTTATGCCCTGCTTTCGCAATGGAGATCCCTAAATTCACGGACAGGGTGGTTTTTCCGACTCCACCTTTCCCTGAAGCAACAGCTATTACTTTGGTCCTGCTTTTCTGTGGACTTGTAATCACCTTCAATGGTGAATTTTGGGTTGTCAGTTTTCGTAAATTCGAAGCTTGATCCATACCTTAACCTGCTCAAACTAAAAGTGGATCAGCCGGCTACAGCAAAGACCTCACCTTTAAGTTCCTTAATTTTTTCAGGATACACTACAATTTCAGCAAGCAATCTACGGTCAGCAGATGTAATATCAAAAGGGACATCCTGACCAGTGCTGAAAAATGTAAAACCCTTATTTAGTGTATCGGCTAATTCCACAAAGCTACATAAAAAATCTGCCTCATCCGTTTTCGTAACGATAATCCTGTTGTAATTTAGACTTTCATATGCCGAAAAAACCGACTTGGCATTGCTGTAAGAAGAAGTTGCAGAAACCACCAGTATGTTCTCAACGGAATCTTTTTCGGAAAAAACGCTAGAAAAAGCTTTCATCTTGGAAAAAAAGTCCGGGTTTCTGTGACTGTGGCCAGCCGTATCGATCAAAATCAATTCGGAACCATCCCGAAGCAATGCTTCTTTCATTCTTTCAGGGTCTTTTGCGGCATAAAAAGGCAGCTCCATCGTATCTGCATAACGTTTCAATTGCTCAATCGCCGCGATCCTATAATTGTCCGTAGTGTAAAGAGAAACTGCTTTTCTCATATTCAGGAAATATCTTGCTGCAAGTTTCGCGATAGTGGTTGTTTTCCCACTTCCTGTCGGCCCGACGAAAAATATGATTTTTCTCTTGTTTCTGGGAGTTCCCGCAAACAAATCGGGCTCTACAGTAATTCTTTCCGAAAGTACTTCGACGCATTTTTCATTGACAAGAGAGCTTTTGGTTTTTTCGATAAGCGATAAATTCTGGTCTAGCCTCTCCATTAGTTCGAAAACGTAATTCGAACTCATTCCCTCAGAAATCAAACGATCTTTTAGGCGAGCCAGATGAGAAGAAAGTGGCTCCTTGAAAGTAAACTTCGAATCATTTCGCCTTTCAATCTCATCCTGCAGGGATAAACCCAGATTTTTTCTTTCAGGCTTAATGAACTCTTCCTTGTAGGCTTCGACAGGAATGTATTCCTTTTTTTCCTCTCTGGGTGTGTCGTCTAACTTATCCGCCAAGGGTTTCAGCTCACTCAAAGTTTTCGTCTTCTTGGCTTCATCGGTTTTCAGGCGCAAAAGCTCTTTCAAGTCCTGAACTTTTTTTTCGACCTTGTCTTTTGATGACTGCTTTTCAGGAATTCCTATTTCGATCTCGTAAAGCTTCTTTGCAAGAAAGCCGGAACCCAGCACCCCTCCCTCCGTCACAACTCTTTGATCATATACATGGGCTTCCGGACCGTATTTCATTTTCATTTGCATGAAACAGTCTTGTATACTCTTTCCCCTAATTTTCACAAAATCCATTTTCTTTTTCCACCTTTATTTATATAATACGTCATGCGCGTTCTCCGGCCGGTTCTGCCTGTTTTACCGGTTCCACATTCAATGTTAAAATTGCATCGATTACGGATTTTGTTGTGGTGCTGATTTCTTCAATTGCAAGAACAGCAAAATTTCTTGGAGGAAATTCTTTTGCAAGCAGATAGGAAAATGGCAATCGCAAATCTCTAGGAACAACAAGGATCGGGAATTTTCCCTCCTTGTGAGAGATGCGATAACGATCAGCGACTGCATTGATTAACCTGGAATGGTATTCTGGAGGCAGGGAAATTAAGCGGCCTTCCATAGGATCGCTTACAAGGCCCTTTGCAAGTCTTTCCGTGATTTTTGCATCAAGAGTAATTACGTGCAGCCTTCCGTCCGAACTCAAATAATCCTTTTCAATCTGCTTTGACAAAGCCTGGCGCGCATTCTCGGATAAAAAATTCGGGTCATTTATGCCTGAGGTATTATTGGCGATTGACTCAAGTATGGGAGTAAGATTTCTGATTCCCAACCCCTCTTTGAGAAAATTCTGCAGAACCTGTTGAATAATTCCAAGACTGATTTTTCTATCTTCCAATTCACTGACAAGAGTCGGATGGGTTTCTTTTTGGTGCTCGAGTAATTTTTTCACTTCTTCTCTTCCGAGAATAGATGCTGCATGACTTCTAATTAGTTCGGTTAAATGCGTCACGATTACTGTAGCAGGATCGACTACGCTATATCCTCTGCTTTCTGCATCTAGCTTATCCGACGGGTCGATCCAGAGAGCCTTGAAACCAAAAGTAGGTTCGATAAATTCTTCTCCGGCAATAGGTTCCCTTACCTTCCCTGCGTTATCCAGGGCCATAAGTCTGTCTGACCTGACCTTGCTCTCTCCGACAACTACTCCATGGATTTTGATCGCGTAGGAGTCATGATCCAACTCCATATTATCCAGGATTCTTACAGGAGGAATTACGAGCCCTATGTCAATCGCAAATTTTCTTCGAAGATTCTGAATTCTATCCAGAAGCACCCCTCCGTAATTTGCATCCACAAGTGGCACCAGATTCAAACCAAGTTCCACTTCAATCGGGTCAGTCCTGAGTTCTTTATAGTAATCCACTTTTTTCTCTGCCTTGCTATCGATTTCTTTTTTCTCAATCGTAGCAAGAGTCTCTTTCGCATTCTTATCAATCATGTATCCAAGATAAGCGAGTAAAGATGCAAAGCCAACGAGTGAAAAAAATGGGAGGCCGGGTATTAATGCTGCAAGGCCTAAACTCGAAGAAACCACATAAAGCACCTTTGGATTATTAAATAGCTGGGATTTGAAATCTTTCGCCAAATCCGAATCCGAACCGGCTCTGGTCACGATCATACCCGTTGCAGTGGTAGAGAGAAGGCCGGGAATCTGAGAAACCAGCCCATCACCGATAGTCAGCTTGCCGTAAGTCTCGATTGCAAAAAGAAAATTCTCTCCCCGAATCGACATCCCAATAATAATTCCTCCGATGAGATTTATTGCCGTGATAATCAATCCTGCGCGAACATCACCTTGAACGAATTTACTAGCACCATCCATCGAACCGTAAAAATCTACTTCACGTTGAATCTTCTTTCTTCTCTTCTTGGCTTCCTCTTCAGTAATGTTTCCGCTGGACAACTCGGTATCAATCGCCATCTGTTTTCCAGGAAGGGCGTCTAACGTAAACCTGGCCGCAACTTCGGCAATTCTAGTCGCGCCCTTTGTAATGACAATAATCTGAACGATGGTCAAAATTAAGAATATGATAAAACCCACCAGATATTTTCCGAGGCCGCTTCCCCCGCCGACGACAAAGGTACCGAATGCCTCGATGATATGACTGTTTATCCCTGGCCCCTGTGACAAAATCTGCCTTGTAGTTGATACGTTAAGCGCCAGCCTATACAAAGTAGTAATCAGGAGTAGATTCGGAAAAATGGAAAAGTCAGACGGTTCCCTTACGGATAATGAAGTCAAAAGAATTATGAGCCCGATTGCAAGGCTTAGTGCGATCAGCACATCCAATAAAAATCCCGGTAGGGGAATAATGAGCATGCTCACTATGGCAATCACGCCAACGCCCATGATAATATCGGATTCCATATACCATTTTTTTTCGTCGTTCATGCGGCAGGCCTTTTGTATTTATCAAGTTTGGATAGGATAACTGAAACAGCCTGGAAAAATTTCTCCGGAATCGGCTGATCCAGGTCAACCTCATCATACAATAATCTCGCTTGAACTCTGTTCTCTACGATCGGTATATTATTTTCTCGCGCAATTCTTCTGATGAGCAGAGCAAGGTCATCCATTCCTTTTGCAACTACTATGGGAGCATAATGAACGCTCTGGTCATAGGTTAAGGCAACGGCAAAATGAGTGGGGTTTGTAATTACGACATCGGCAGTCTTGACTTTTTGCAACATCCCGCGCCGGATAAATTCCCGCGCCATCTGACGACGTCTTTGCAATATTGCCTTATCACCTTCCTGTTCTTTCATTTCACGCTTTGCTTCCGAAGGAGTCATTTTTAAAGATTCTTCGAACTCAAATTTTTGATAAAAAAAATCGCCAATGCTGATTACTAAAAGAATAATCCCGGAAACCAGGAAAATCTTCAAAGACGAATAAGCAATCATCCCGGTAGATTGAAGCACTCCCATATCGCCGCTCATCAGTACCGGTAAAAAATCTGATGAAATGATAATATAGCTCACCCATCCGATCAATGCCACCTTCAGAATCGACTTAGCAAGATTGAATAAGGTCTGGCGAGTCGGTAGTACTTTTTTGAAATTCGGAGATATTCTGGAAAAATCAAATCTAAGCGCGCGCGGAGAAAATAAAAACCCGACCTGAACGATATTCCCGACTATTGCGGCAGTAAACGTAATTCCAAGAATCGGTAATAGAAGATACACGATTTCCATTGCAACTGACCTTGACAGAGCCATGAGAGCTTCTGCATTGAATTCACTATTCAGCGCAATTCCGTTGAAATATTTTTTTATCATGAGAGATGTTCGAAAAAAAAGATATTTACTCAAGAAAAAAATCAAAACAATTCCTGCGACCATTGCGAGGACTGATGGAACCTCGTTGGACTTGGGAACATTTCCTTTTTCCCGCTCCTCACGCCTGGTTCTCTCACTCGCTTCCTCTGTTCGGCCTTCATCCTCTGCCGCAAAAAGCTGGAGTCTTATCCAATATTTCGAGTCAAGCTGATCTTGTTCTATCATTAAAGCCGAATTCATTTTGTTGGCCACTCGCTCAATAGCACATTGATTCGATCGAAAGTAATTTCAAATCCGTGAACCATCTGTTTTTCAATAAAAGGCAAAATAGCGATTAATACGAAAATTCCGATTACAAGTTTCACGGGAAAACTCAGATACATGATATTCATTTGGCTTGCCGCTTTTCCCATCAGGGCTTCGGCAACAGTGACTAAAAATAAAATTCCAAGCACAGGTAGGGCGATTTTGAAAGCGACTATAAACATCGCGCCAAACGCATACTCGAATGTTTTCATTATTCCGGAATTCACTTCACCGGTGAAATTGATTATCCGAACTTTTTCGAAAGAAAATGCCAAACTCTCAAATAATATTCTGTGCCCGCCGACAATCAGGAAAATCAGCATCGCCATGAGATTTTTCATTGTGCTAATTACCGGATTGGATGTTTGGCTTACGGGATCCAGCACCTCAGTATAACCAAACCCGATTTGAACGCTGAAAAACTCCCCTGCCATCTGAAAAGAAGCAAAGATTATATTTACCAAAAAACCCATCAGCACTCCGATCAGAATTTCCGAAGCAACGAAGAGCGCGTAAGCCGCCATACTTCCGGGAACCGGAGGCATATAACCCGCAGCAGTTGGAAATAAAATGAGACTGAAAAGAAAAGCAAGCATCATCTTTACTGCAAATGGGATAGAATCGGCTGAAAAAATCGGAGCGATAGTTAAAAGCCCCAAAATTCTAGTGAGGATCAGGAGAAACACTTGAAAGTTATTTACGAATGGCTCTATCATATTTTCTCAATCATCAGAAATAAATTTCTTGTATAGTCAGTCAGGGTTTTGATAATCCACGGAGCAAATACAACGATCACAACGAAAATTGCAATGAGTTTCGGAACAAAAGCAATAGTCTGCTCCTGAATGGAAGTCGTTGTTTGAAGCACTCCGACAATGAACCCTACGATCAGAGCTGCGAGTAAAATCGGCATGGAAACTTTCAGAGTAATTGTCAACGCTTCCCGTATCAGAGTAATAACGTCTAGTTCCGTCATTTGTAACTCCTTACCAGCTCATAAACCAAAAGATTCCAGCCGTCCACCAGTACGAATAAAATCAACTTCAACGGAAGGCTCACCATTACGGGAGGAAGCATCATCAATCCCATAGAGACGAGAGAACTTGCAACAACCAGATCGATTACGATAAATGGAACAAAAAGATATATACCGATAATGAAAGCTTTTTTCAATTCCGAAAGCATAAAAGCCGGAATCAAAACATAGGACGGAACATCCTCAAATGATTTTACATTTTTCACTTTGCCCAACTTCAAGAACAGAGCGACGTCTTTTGTTCCCGACTGGCCGATCTGCCTCATCATGAACTCTCGCAGTGGAACCATCGACTTTTCAAAAAAAGTATTCGTGTCTATTTTTCCATCGAGATAGGGGCCTAACGCTTTTTCATTTACAACCCCGAGAGTCGGCGCCATGATGAAAAAAGTCATGAACAAAGCAAGCCCCATCATCACTTGATTTGGGGGAAGGTTTTGTATGGAGAGTGCCCTTCTCACAAAATCCAGAACAATTACGATTTTTGTAAAAGACGTTACGCTCATTACTATCGCCGGAGCCAGCGACAAAATCGTGAGCAAGAATAATATCATAAGCGAGAGACTGGTTTCTCTCGGAGTCTTCGCCTCATTCACATTAAAATTCAAGTTTGGAATGGGAAATCTGGTTCCTGTTGCCTGAGAATAAACCTCGCCGGAAAAAAATATTAATCCAAGGAAGATGAGTGACAATGTGACAATAGTTTTTTTATGTCTCATAATTTTGAAAAATTTTTCGTGGAAATCCCTCAAATCAATTCTCTCCAAATAGCCCAGAATCACTGCTTTTCTTTAGCTTGATTCTTTCCGATTTCAGGCTTTCCAGCTTTTCCATTTGCCTTTTCCGGATCTCTTGAATGATTTCTTCATCATTTCCCGCGGCCCCCGGCTCTGATTTTTTGAAACCGGGAAATTTCAAGTCAGCACTTTTTACAGTATTGAGCAGAGAAACCAGAAAACTCTCCTCTGCCGGTTCCGTGGTATCCCTGGAATGAAAAATTCGCTCCTTGATTTCAGGAGATTCAATTTCTTTGATCAAATTCACAGAATTATCAGATACCCCGATCACCAAAAGAATTCCGGAAACATCGACTATCTGAAGTTGCTTTCCCTGTGAGACCGGAAGACTGGACAGAACCCTCATCACCCCATGCACAGGATAGCGAGCATTTTTTGTTTTCGATAAAAATCTGAGTATATAGTACAATGCGCCGATCAGAATTCCGAACACTAAGAGAACTTTGACCAAATTCCACAAAAGGCCTGAGTCTTCTTCTTTCGGACGAAATCTTTCGTCTATGGGGCTGGCTTCTTTTGCAGTTTGCTTTTTGGGTTTTGCTTGATTCTCCTTTTCTGTCTCTGCTTGCAATCCAAGTTCTTTTCTGAGAGCTTCATCCATGGATTCTTTTTCAGATTGGCCGGATATTCCACCATTAACAAAAACCAATGCGAAAAAAACTAATGAAGTAAGAACCCGACTTTCCATAAATGGCGCAATCCTATTTTCCTTCGCCTTTAATCCTGTCCGTCGGACTAACAATATCGGTCACGCGAACACCGAAATTCTCGTCGATCACAACAACCTCTCCTTTTGCAATCAACTTTCCATTCACAAGTAAATCGACCGGCTCACCAGCTAGTTTATCCAATTCGATAATAGAACCTTCACCCAACCCAAGAATGTCTTTGATATACATTTTTGTACGCCCAAGCTCTACAGTAAGAGCCATCTGAACGTCCATGAGTAGATTTAGGTTAGTTGCTCCACTTGGAGATCCTGCTGTTGACAGAGAGGGGAATGCAACCGATTTGATTCCAAGCTGCTGCATCGACGGTCCGCCAAGTCCCATGTTTACATTCATGCCACCGGATCCGGAATCTTGTTGCTTGCTTGCGCCTCCACGCTTGGAAACCGCAAGCATATCGTTTGCCATAGAAAGCGATAAGATGTAATGAGCTTTAAAAGAAGGAATGCCGTCTATGGAGACATTCATGGAAGTTCGCACCTCTGTCGAGCCATCCGGCAAAACAAGATCATTCGGCGTTCTCACCAAAGATATATTTGCAGGTGACCCGCTCACCGGAGCGTTAAGTTTGAGCCCGATCTGCGCTGTAACAGTTCCTACAATTGGAGAGAGGCTGTCTTTGAGAGTTTGGATTTGCGCCTCATCCATTTCTCCGGTAGACATCCCGCCCATCATTACATTTATGATTTTTGAAGCATTATCCACGGACAGTATGAATGAAATCCGACCTGAGAACGATCCACTTAAATCCGAATACATGCAAATCGTATTGGAACCGTATTCGGTTTTTAATTCTTGCTGAGATTTTGTTTCCGTGTTGGGGTTACTGATCCGAACATTTTTGGACAGTATGGTTCCGAGGGTATTTCCGGCCATTGCAAAAGCCGAGCCAACCAGTTCAGAAATTAAATCTCTATCGACAGGTGATAAGGCATCCGAACCGCCTCCACCCATCGATAGGGTAGAGCCGGATGTATCAAAACTTGTTTCATCTGCGCCTTGCAAAAGCGCGTCTATTTCATCTTGAGAAAGTGAACCTTCTCCCATTTTCTAAGTCCCCACAATTAATGCCTAAGAGACATAATTTAATGTTTTTTGTCACTTACATTTTTTTTTATTCAAAATTTTTCTTTTTTTTTATCTACAACCTGAGATTTTTTCAATTTTATCCGTCATTTCCTTATTTGGCGAAGACTTCTGTTTCCCTGGCAGTATTTTGAAAGTTTTCCCGTCTTTCGACCATTCAGTTCCATAACCTAGAATAGAATAGTCCACCCCAAATAAAGTGCCGACAAAACATAATGGAAACTGCTTGGCAGAAGATAGGGTTCCCTTTTCCAGAGAGACCACTCTTACCTGATTGGATTGCTTGATATACACAAAATTTGAGTCAACCGACCAGGTTAAGAGATAATCCGGGGAAAAATCAGACCAAAAACCGATCTCTTTTGTCTGGGTACTGGTTTCCCCAAGCGAAAAAAGCTGTATTTTCGCATCTTTAAGAATTTCTTCCTGATAAGCGGCTATTCCGACCGCCAATTTTTCACCATCAGGAGAAGGAATGGCAAATAGAATCGATTCGGCTGAACTCTTTTTCACAGTTACCAACTTTGGCTTTTTCTCTCCGAATTGCAGGATATAGGCCTCTCTTTTCATCGTTCCATACTCATCGTCTGAACCTTTCAAGAAGAAAATTCTGCCGGTTTTCTCATGATAATACAAAGATGTAGGCAAGATCCATGAATCAAAAACATCCGACTCCCAGGTCTGTTTGGCTGAATTTTGCCCGTCAATCTGAAATATTCGCAATCTGGAGCGATAATTTTTCTTGAGGGTAGTTCCATTCAAAGGATTAAAAGAGTCTTTTTCCTTAAACAATATTTCCAGCGATGCGTAGCTTTTTCCGTTCTCCGACCAAGATGGTTCGAGGAGCATCGATGAATTCCGCCAGAAAATTGCCGAACAAGAAGAGAAAAATGCCATACATAGAATTACAAAAAATGGCATCCGGAAAAAAAGCTTTTTTTGAGAAAAAAAACTATCAGAAGAATTCTTTCGCGGTCTCGCCATACGGCTGAATAGTGTTAACAATGGTTTTATTTTCATATACGCAAGTTCCTTTAAAGAAATTATTCCACAAGCATCGTGCTTGTGTAAAGCCTGTAACCGTTCCAATGAATCTCATCGGGATATCTTTTTTTCACTTCCGAGACCGCTTCCAGAAATCTTTCTTTCAGGGATATTTTTATCCGTGACCTCATAAAAAGCTTCTTCAAAAAAAGAACATTGCTCAAATCTCTTTGGGAACCGATAGAAAAAACTCCCGGACCGTAGTGGATTTTGTTCATGAACTGCATGGAAGAATTCATATCATCGGAATAAAACGATGTCTCATACAAAAATGAGGACGACAAGAACCAATTCCCGGTTCTCTTCCCAAAACGTTCTACCTCTCTTAGAGGATAACTTCCAAAATAAATTTCTTTTCTGTCTTTCAGTAAAAGCTCCTCTTGGGTCAGAATAGCCTTAGAAGCAGCATCCCTGCCGGACTTGGAGTCGATCTCCATATCTTCCAATCTTTTCAATTTCAAAAACCACTCTTTAGAAAAACCGGTGTCCTTCTTTTTTTCGAGCAAAAAATCCGGTGAAAGATCCGCAGAAATTTTATGGGCAGGACGCACCAATAACTGTTCAGGATCCGTAACAAGATAAAAATTATCATCATCACGGTATTCAAGCGGAGCCTTAAAATGATAGGAACTCAAGTAAAGATACGTTAGGCGATTTTTG
>CAYTEA010000025.1:0-61649 GCA_964436695.1 uncultured Leptospiraceae bacterium | reverse complement strand
GTGCATTCTTGCGAAAGTGGGTTCATCTTTTTTCTCCACTTCTTAAGGTAAAAAATTTTGCAGTAGAAACAAATTTTTTTTCTGAAAATTATTTTTTTTGATAACCCGTTTTCAAAAGTTGGTTTTAGGGTACGTTCTAAATCCCCAAATGATTTTCCGTCTGCTTTAGGCGTATTTTAGATAGAATAAAGATTGACTCATTGCATTTTCCAGAAAACAATTTTTGGGGATGCGTTCTCTGAATAAAAAAGTCCTTTTGATTGCCTTTGTAATTTTGGCATTGGTATTGGCAGGAGTCAGTCTGTATTTCTGGAAATTCAGAAAATCCGGCGGTACAAATACATCCCAACCCATTGGTTACAGCCAAAGCGAGACGATGCGCAAGCTCAATTCGAATTCAGCTTATTTAGAGAGTGAGGATTTGAAATTGATTCGGCCGGATGAACTTGTGGAATATTTTCGGCAAGGGATTATTTCGTTCAAATATTCTGCAGATCCCAAAAGAGAGTTTGGCTTGGAAATAGAAAAAAAAATCCCTGGCGAGGCGGGAAGGGTGATTCGGGAAATTTTCTTAGCATATTGTGAATATGATAGTTATCTGTCCGATCTTAACAAAAATGAAAATCTTGATGATTACGAAAAATGGAATGAAAAAATAAGGTCTCGTGACATATTTTTTGGTAGAGAGGTGAGAGAAAAATTATTTCCAAAAAGAGATTCTGAAACAATTGAGAAATATTTCTTATACGCAAAGAGGTATTTGAAAAAGCACGAGTCCGATGATTTTCGTTCAAAGAAAATCCATCTGGAAAAAGCGAAGGCCGAAATATACGGGCTTGACTACCACCGGCTTCTTCAATTGGAACCGGTAGAAAGACAATTTGAGCTTGAGTTGAATTTGAGGAAAAAGCAAATTGAAATCATGAGTGAAAAAGAAAAAGAAGTGATCAAAAAAGAAATTCTGGAAAGTATTGGAAAATGAAAAAAAAAGTTTTTACCGCGATATTTTTTGCCGTGAATGTTGTCATTTTGGAAATTGGGTTTTCCTTGTTGGATCCGGAAGCGATTTTTGTAAAAGGATTCGATAAGGAATTATTATTTCGGATGTATCCAGACAAAAGGGGTAGGGTGGTTAGCGAAGAATTCTCAGTCGGTGTGGAAACAAATTCAGACGGGTTTCGACAGAAATCACGAAAGGATGCCCCCTCAAAAGTTTTAGTCATGGGCGATTCCTTCACAGAGGGTTGGGGAGTTGAAGAAAGTGAAATCTTTGTTGAAAAGTTGAATCAATCGGTTGAGAATATTTCTTTCATCAATGCCGGGCTTCACGGGTCATCTCCGGCTTTGTATGCAATTCAGATTCCCTATCTTCTAAAAAAATACAAACCGAATCATTTAATCGTTCAGTTGTTTGATAACGATCTGGATGACAACGAAAAGCTGGAACGATTTATTGAATTTCGGGACAACGGGGAAGCTGGAGGGCCAAAAAGTCGGTATTTAGCAAATCTATTTTCAGAAAGCGGTTACAATTTTTTTAAAGAGCTATCGATTTACAGATTTTTTTCTAAGCTAGTCAAAATAATCCGAAAGGAGCCTTCACCTATTTTGTATTATAAAATAGGCAGAGAGCCGAAAATAGAAATTCTTAGTCACAAAAAGTCGATTCAGAAATTTGGAAATCTTTTTCCACTGGGGAAAGCGATCAATGTGAAATATGGAAATCAGTTCGGCTTTTACAAGGATTTTAGCCAGGATTTGTGGAAGGACAGAATGCGGAAAAATCTGATCTATTTGAAACAAATCATCCGATCTGCAAAGGTCGAAAATGTTACGATTTCTTTTCTTTACATCCCTGCAAAAGAATTCTTTGCAAAAGGCGGAATATTGGGGGAAGAGAAGGTTCCATCGAGTGAAGTGTATGAAAAGAACAATCCCTTTTACCTCCAAATAAGCGGGTTATGCAAAGAGGAAAATTTGGATTGCAACTATATGACTAGTGCTTTTTTTAAGTTAAATCCCGAGAATCTGTATTTTCCGCATGACGCTCATTTGAACGCGGCCGGACACGAGGAATTGGCAAAAATTTTAGCCGTAAAATTCAGGGAAAAAGCGGGAATTTTTAGTCCAACTAAATAAGATGAATTTTCTCGGACAGGTAAATATGATTTTTTGGTTATTCAATATTTTTCAAAGGCAATCTGATGCGAGAAACTGAGATCAACGATGATTTAAAAATTATAACCGAAATCAATTCCGTTCCGGAAGATCTCAAAAATGAAGAGTTTATCAAATCGGAAACCGAAAAATATTTGTCGCAAATCGTTGAATTGTCTCAAGATAAGAAAATTTATCTTGTGGTAACAGACAAAAAAATTGTTAGCGATCTATCCTCTCAGATTTCATTTTACGGTTACCGTGTATCTAATTTTGGAAGTTTGCAGGAATTGAAGTCAGAAGTTCAGGCGTCTTTTCCGTCACTGATTATCTTGGATATTGCAGTGAATGAGATCACCGAAGAAAATAAAAAAGAAATCTGGGAAATCAAAAATCTTGCCAAGAATCCCATTCCACTGATATTTTTATCAGTATATTCCGATATTGATACCAGACTCAGTACAGTTCGCTCTGGTGGGGATGCTTTTTTTTCTAAACCGTTTGAAATCGGAAAACTGATAGATAAATTGGACCAATTGACAGCGCATTCAGTGCCGGATCCTTATAGAGTTCTAGTTGTTGATGACAATTTATTCACTGCATCATTTTATTCGATACTTCTTCAGCAAGCTGGAATGCTGACTACCATCGTGACTGATCCGTTCCAGGTAATGCACATGATTGTAGATTTCCGGCCCGATTTAATACTATTGGATTTATACATGGACGGGTGTACTGGAATTGAGCTTGCTTCAATTTTGCGCCAGCAGGATGCCTATGTTGGGATTCCTATCGTATATCTTTCTGCAGAAGAAAACAAGGAACGGCAGATTGAGGCAATGAAAAAGGGAGCGGATGATTTTTTTTCCAAATCCGTCCCGCCTGAGTATATAATTTCTTCGGTAAGCATACGAGCAGAGAGAGCGAGAAGCTTACGGTCTTTTATGATCCGGGATAGTCTTACCGGCCTTATCAATCATACCCAGATTAAGGAAAGTCTGGAAATTGAAATTGCCAGGGCAAAACGGCAATCGGCTCCACTAACGTTTGCGATGATCGATTTGGATAACTTTAAATCCATCAATGATACATACGGGCATTTGACGGGGGATAAAGTAATTAAAAGCCTTTCTCGGCTTTTGCACCAAAGACTTCGCAAAACTGATGTAATCGGGAGATATGGTGGCGAAGAGTTTGCTGTGATTTTGACAAGCACGAGTCCGGTTTCTGCTTTTAAAGTGATGGATAATATTCGACATAGCTTTTCCCAAATTCGCCATCAGACTGGTATTCGCGATTTCTCAGCAACTTTCAGCTTCGGAATTTCCCACTTCCCTGTTTGCAAAAATTCGTCAGAGTTAACGGATATTGCGGATAAGGCGTTGTATGTGGCAAAACGAAATGGAAAAAATCGGGGGTGGAGAGAGGAGAATATTCCTCACGAGATTTCTATTTGAAAATTTTTGCAGTAATTATTCCGGTTATTCTTGTGTGTATTAACGGTTTCATATTGATTTCCAGCGAAACAAAAATCAAAAAATATAACCAGGCTCCTCCATTTTTTGCAACGGACTTTACGAAGTCCTATAAGCTAAACCAGAAATCCCAAATCAAATTTATTGTAGATGGAGATACAGAGACTTTCTGGACAAAGGAGCGCGAGGCAGAAGGCGCTGATTTTGAAGTGGAGCTTCGCCTGACGCATTATTTTCAAAATGGCTTACGTTCAAAAGATTATCGCTATTTGAAAATTGTCGCCTGCGAAAAAGTGGAAGAAAAAAATTCGAAGCCTGAAAAATTGGAAGTTTCCCTTTTTCTGAAAGAGGCCATTAATGTGGATAAAGAGCTGCGCCTTCCTTCTGAAAAGATTGCAGGAAGAAAGAATTTGGATTTTTCAGATTCTCTAATCCGAAAGATTGATGTATCCAAGGAACTTCGGATTCTTGAAACAAATCATTTTCCTGAAAATGTTTTTATAATCGGAGTGCGGGGAAAAATTACAGGGGCGAAAAAATCTCGGCCTTGTATTTCGGAAATTTCTCTCGAAAAGTAAAAACCTGCCCAGAAATTGTTTCAGCATTGAAAACGGTTTACTTCCCTCCGAGAAAACTCTGAGAAATGTGATAATCCCTGCTGAATCGGTTCTTGCGAGGCAAATTGACTGGGATTTTTGGTTTAATGGAAACAGTACGTTCTGATCCAATTGCAACTATATTTAGAGCATCTCCATAAACATTTTCAAAAGCTGGATTTAGGACAAGTTCTTCGTTGGTTGAAAATTTAATTATATCGGAAAAATCGTCATGAAATAGGGTATTTTCATTTTTTTGGATGGGATTATGTCCAATTAAATATTTTTACGCGGACTATTTTGGAGCATTTCTTAAAACTAGCCTGGATTATTGGAGAGACTTCCTCCATCGGTAAATGGGTCGAAACAAGGAAGTCAGGTCAAATTTCCCGGTGAATTCTTTAACTTCGTATTTCCGGTCCGGTAAGCATGGCTGTTTAATTTTTCAATTTTATGATTTAAAAAACCGATAATGAATGTAGTATATACCCATGACCAGTTCGGAAATACTAAAGGATACGATTTTTATAGGCGAAACCCTCGTCAACAGAGTCAGGATTGCGCTGTGTATTCTTTTTATCGTTGCATCCGTCCTTGCCTCATTTTCTCAACCTGCTTCATATGTTTGGACTTACGCTGTTGCAACTACCGTATATATTATTGCAACAATCTTATCGATTGCGCTCATCAGAAAAAAGGCAGTCACCATACAATTCATTTATTTTTCCGCTATCGTTGATGCCCTTTTAATTACCACTGTAAGAATGATTCCGATATTTTTAAATGCGAATGGCGCAGCATATTCTATGAAGGAAAAAGTGCTATTTACTGTCCTCTTTATTTTCGTAACGATGATTCCTCTTCGGTTTAATATTAAATTTGCAATTGCAAACGGAGCGGTACTTTTTTTTGCGCAAATTATTTTTGAGGTTATTGCGTTTCAGTTTGGAAATATAAAATTGGTGGGGAAAGAAAGCGGGTTTGACCAGACTGAGATTCCAATCAGAAATATTGTGAACACTGACTTATTTTATTTTGGCACGATCTATATTTCCTATCTGGTTTCTTCGGTTGCTAGTAAAAATTTAATCAAATCCATTGAAAATGAGAAATTAGCTACTGCAAGCCTCAATAAAAATGAAGAAATCGTAAGAGGATTAAAGCAATCCGGAATTACGTTAGCGGAAATCCAAGAAAAGATCAAAGGCACTATCGACACTTTCCGAAGCGCCACAATGGAGCAGGCTTCGATATCGGAAGAGACCTCTGCAGCTATGGAGGAAATTGCAGCCGCTTCCAGAAATATCAGCGCGGCAACAGAGAAGCAGAAGGAATTGAGCCAGGAAGCAACGTCTTTGAATAAAGAAATGGAAACACGTTTCGGAAATCTGAAGAAAGTAATTATCACCAATGAAGAAATTATTACAAAATTAAATTCAATCATTGAACGAGGAATTTCAGTGATGGAGGAAACACGCAGCTCGATGGATGAAATCAAAAAATCTTCCGATGAAATTTCAAAAGTTGTTGTGGTGATGAAAGAAATCGCATATCAAACAAATTTATTGTCACTGAATGCTGCGATTGAAGCGGCTAGAGCTGGAGAAACCGGGAAAGGATTTGCCGTTGTCGCAGACGAAGTTGGGAAGTTAGCACAGAAATCTTCTAGTCATACCCGAAATATTACTGAGAATGTGAAACTATCGCTGGAAAAAGTTAAGACTGGACATGAATCCGTAAAAAGCGTAATGGAAATTTTTAATGTAATCGTGTCTGAATTTGTTCAAATGGATAAGATCAGAAAAATGGAAAGCGAGTCTCTGGAGTCTTTTGAGAAAAACAAATACCAAATCAATTCTTCAATTCAGAAAATGAGCGATCAGGCCGGAGGAATTCAATTGGCTACGACCGAACAGGAATCTGCGGTAAATGAAACTACTCAGGCGGTCACAAAGATATCGCAACAGGCAAATGAGCAGGCGAATGCAATCGAAAACATGACAAGTCTCGTGGATTTCCTGAATGAGATTCAATCTTTGATAAACAGTCTATCTACATCAGAAAGCTGAATTTTTTCTTTAAACAAGACATAACTTTCCAATCGGACTGTTATTTTCGAATAAAAATATTACGATGATTTTAGTAGAATGAAAATTCAACCTCTTTCAATATCTGGCGAGACTCTTGGGTATATCGGACACGGGCAACTGGAAAGTTCTCCGGCTTCCATGTCCGTGCTGCATGTAGTCGGCCATGAACTTGACCATGTCGCGGAGTTTAGAAATGAAG
The DNA here is from genome assembly GCA_964436695.1 of uncultured Leptospiraceae bacterium. Lineage (GTDB taxonomy): Bacteria > Spirochaetota > Leptospiria > Leptospirales > Leptospiraceae > JABWCC01. The sequence continues at coordinate 55,132 of CAYTEA010000025.1, read as the reverse complement.
CCATACGCGATAATGCTGAAATCAGAAGCATTGAAATGAAGATCGACTATGAATTTCAGAACGGAAAGCTGGTTGCCGTAAGCGGGAAAACAACCGCTACGACTCAAAAAAAGCCGACAAAAGAAAAGTCCGAATTGCCTGAATTGGAGCTAGATAAAAGGGACGACAAAAAAAACGAGAACGACCTTAGAGAATCCGGAAAAAATAAAATTTCTCAGGAAGAGAGAAATCTACTTTTTCGTCTTGAGTATGTCAAGTCGGAAATTTCCAATCTCGACAATAAAGGATATTATACAGATAGGGAACCGAAGGATATTCAGGATAAAAAAGAAGAGCGAAAGAAAGAAGCGCTGAATGAAAAAAAACGTAAGATTGAAGCGGAACTTGCAAATTTTCGAAATAAAACTCAGATTGAAAAATCTCAGGAATTTTTACAGGCGTTATTAAAAGAGTCTCAAAATAATTCATTCCGGTTCTTGAAGGCCGAATATGCGCCAAAGCTCGGGTCGGCACTGGACATTACTATCTGACTCATTCGCGTTCAATTGGACGAGAAGTAACTGGAAATCTTTTCGGACAAAAGCTCGCACGACTTCAAAATTTCGGAGTGGCAGCCTTCTTTAAAACCTGTTATTTCTTTTGCTTCAATCCCAAAGAAAATAATTTTCACGAATTTATTCCTGGGGTTTAAGAGTTCGAAATGGGTGATTAAAGTAGAAAAATCCATGTCATGGGCAGTGTGCTGAATTCCTGCCTCCGAAATTAATTCTCTCTTTCTCTTGAAGTGAATTTTGCCCGGATATCCGTTAGGCGAAATAGCATCGATTATGCAAACTAGTCTTACTCCTTCAAAAAGAGATAAGGATCGGCTTCCGGAAATTCCGGCATTGAAAATTTTTACATGTTCTGGGAATTTTTTTTTGCTTAAAAAATCGTAGACAATGATTCCGGCAGAATCGTCTCCCATATATTCGTTACCGTAGCAAAGAATATGGATTTTCATATTTTGGGATTTGTTCAGATTGCCTAACGTTTCAGATTTTCCAGTCGGGGTCATGTGGGGAAATCTCTTCGTGTAATTCGAAAACTTGCATGGAATCGGAAATTCCTTTTACCTGAATTTTACCCTTGTCTTCAGTTTTGAATTTGTGCTTTATTAGACTTTGCGTGGATTCGGAGATAAGAATCGAGTCTGGATTGGCAGCAGTTTGCAGCCTGGCAGCGATATTTGCTTCTTTGCCAATCATAGTGTAGTCTTTCCTTTTTTCGGAACCAAAATCTCCAACAGTAACAAAACCTGTATTTATTCCGATTCTTACCTCAAGCGATTTATCGATTCCTTTGGCGTGCCAGACATTGCGAAGTTCTACGATTTTGTTTTTCATTTCCAAAGCCATATTTACACAGGCAATCGCATCTACTGATTCGCCTTTGGATACCGGGTCTCCAAAAAAAACTACAATCGCATCACCTATGAACTTATCGATAGTTCCTCCGTGCTTGTTTGCAATGATAACCATTTCATTCAGGTAATCGTTTAATACTTCCGCTAGCAAATCTGTATCGAGCTTATCTGAGATTTCTGTGAATCCGACTATGTCGGAAAAAAATATCGTCAGCTTTTTTCTGGAATAATCTTTTTTTTGGTGAATATCCGCATCAGAAAGCAGAACTTCGACTAGCTGTTCAGGAACGTATTTTTGAATCCTCCCCGTAAGAACATTCATTTTAATTAACATTTCATTGACTTGATTCATGCTGTCCATCAGGTCTTTCTGGATTTTCGTCAACTCGCGGATATCTGCTCCAACTAAGACCATGCCCTCTTTTTTTCCGATTCTGGAAGTTAGTGGAGAGCCTCGAAATAGGTGAGGAAGTTTTTCTCCGGTTGCGCTAATGAGTTCGACTACCCATTCGAAATTTTTTTTAATAGTAAAAATCCGATAGACTATAGATTTGTACAGAGGATCGGGGGAGTTTAGTTTTTCGATTTTGGAAAGGCTTTCTTTTGAAAATAAAAAATCCGGAGTTTTTTCAATTACCTCCGCTTCTGAAAATCCCATGATCTGCAGGAATTTTTTGTTAACCTTTAGAATTGTTTGGTCGGTGGATAGAACGATCAGAATTTCGTCCATGGTATCAATAACTCTTTCGATGAATTCACCGGATTTCCGAATAGTCTCATTTTGAATAAGGAGATCGTTTCTTTTGCTCTCGATTTCGGACAGCATAGAATCCATTTTTGCATAACCTTCGATTACCTGTTGTTCCTGATTCGTTTTTACAGTGTTCAGAATATTCAGCTCTGTTTCGAGTATCTGGATTTTTTCGATCAGCTCCTCAACCTGGATTGAATCAACGTCAGCGATCATTTTTTACTCCTGAATAAAGTGTAATAATTATGCCTGACCGCGTAAATAGTTTCACCATCTTCGATAACTTTGTAAGTGGGAAGCCCTCCCGGAAGGAGGCTGTATACATTTTGGTGCGCGATGCACTCAACTTCGCAGTCGCTGACAAAATGTGCGTTATCCAGTGTGTAGCCCTCGTGCGGACACTTGGATGGGACTGCTATGAGTTCCCCCTTGATCTGAAATATAATCATGCTTTTACCGCGTGGAGAGTCAGGGAATTTTGCTTTGCCTTTCCATCTGACTTCATTCCCGATGCGGACTTCCGTCAAGCCGGTAATTTCATAGCGTTCAGGATTAGATTCCATACGTTATTCTCTTTCCGGTTTCGTGAAAGTGGACAGTGCATACTAGACATGCGTCATGCGAACGGACTATATGATTCAATTCCATCGGATTTTCCGGGTCTTTTAACTCGGTTCCGATAAATGATTCCTCCCAGTGGCCTCGAATTCCGTTTGAGTCTCTTGGGGACGCATTCCATGCAGTTGGAGTGATGATTTGATACTGGGATATTTTTCCATTGCGCACTTTTAACCAATGTCCCAGAGAACCCCGTGCAGCATGAATCAGTCCGTAACCATCCCCGTCTACAAGTTCTCCCGGTTTAAAATAGAAGCTTTCGTTAAAATCGGAAAGAACTTGTTTTATCTCTTCTCTCAGTTTCAGCAGGGAAACAGCCGGTCTATGGAAGCGAGCAAATTGCCTTGACCAGGCATTGGAGCCTTCGTTCTGGAAAAGATCCGTAATCAACGGGTCAGAACTCATAACGAGTTCGGCTAACGCACCGACTTCTGTAACTTGATCTTTGTAGCGCGGGGCTTTTGCCCAGGAATATTTTTTCGAGTCAGTGTTGTATTCCGGAATTGTCTCCCCTTTGAACGGGTGAAGCCCTTTGCCGGTGTCAGCATACCAGGAGTATGCGGAATGCTCCAATATGTATTGCTCGTCGAATGGCTCGATGGATTTTGTTTCTTTATTGTAGAATCCTGCAGGCCTGTATCTATTATTGGAAGTGAATGGAGGGTGCCAGGTAAGCGGGTCAAAATAGTTTCCGTAGCTTAATAGATTTCCGGAGCCTTTTCCCAGTTTGTGAAGGCCGATAGACCTTCCCATGCGAATAAACAAACCAACAGCGCTTGTCTTATGACTTTTCTTCTCATTGATCCAGGCTTGCAGGTCGGCCAGGGATTTCACAGCCAGCCATCTTTCCAGTGAGCATCCGTATATTGACTCTTCCGCCCATCGAATAAACGAATCAATGATAGATAATGCCGTGATGAATATTTTTTCGTTAGGGGAAAAAGTAACTCCTCCCGGAACCATGTAGGAGGAATGGGGCCATTGGCCTCCGATCATTGCCACTATTTCAAGGATTTTTTTCGTGTTCTGAATGGCTTCGATATAGTATTTTCCCTTCATAGGTTCGAACGCAACTAACGCTTCATTATAATGCTTGTTTTCCTTGTGGTAGGAATTGCAGAAGTCAACCGTAAACATCAATAGCGCATGACGTATATCACTCTGAATCTCTTCACTCATGAGGCAGATATTTCTGGTTCGTATTCCATTGATTCCGATTTTGCACTGGAGTATTTTTTCGAGAGCCGTAACTGCTGAATACAAATGGGCAGTTCCGCAAATCCCGCAGATTCTGGGGGTAATAACAAGAGAATCCATCGGGTCCCTCCCTTTCAGAATCTGCTCAAAGCCGCGGTACATTGTCCCGATTACCCAGGAGTCGGTGATGATATTTCCCTCAACCTCAATTTTCAGTTCAAGGTCGCCTTCCACCCGGTTTAGACTTTTTTGAATGATTTTTTTTGCCATCTTATAATTTGTTTGCCCTGTCTATAAGTCTTTGTGGAGTTGCCGCCTTTGCTAGCCCCTTGTATGCCATGTAGTTGGGGCGCTTGACGCCCAGGGGCATTTCTACCGGGATGTCGCCTATCTTATCCGTTTTAAACAAATTTTTCTCCCTAGGAAATTTCGGATTCGTACAACCAAAACAGGGAACCCCTGACCTTGGTTTTGAGCTTCTACCATTCCAGAGAGTTGAGTTGCAGTTTGCAGAAGTGAAAGGCCCTTGGCATCCTAGGTTGAAATACAGGCAGGCAGCGCTTCCGAATGCCGTGTCCTCAACGTCGAATTCGTGGTATTCGTTTCGAGTACATCCCTGGTGAACCATGGTTTCGAAGAAAACTGAAGGACGATTTAGATGATCGAGGGGCAAATTAACGCCTTGTAGGAATGCGCCTAACGTCTGTATGACGGAAGCTGGGTGCGTCGGGCAGCCCGGAATATTAATTACCGGCAAATTTGCTTGTGATTTCCAATCTGGGGGGAGAAGTCCGCCTTCTTCATCTTTGGTCCATTGCAAACCTGTTGCGTCTGTCGGATTCGGTGGAGCCGCAGGGATTCCTCCGAATGAAGAACAGGTTCCTACTGCAACAACTATGTTTGCTTTATTGCAGAGTTCTTTTACGACTTCTTTTTTGGGCCTGCCACAGAAGGAATCAAACATTCCTGTGTTATCCGGGCCGTGAAGTATTGCTCCTTCGATACACAGGATATTCAGTTGCTTTCGTCCTTTCCGGATGTCGTCTATCGTTTTTTGAAGGTCTTCCGGAGAATCCGATGAAAGAGAGGGATGCCACAATAAGTTGATTTGGTATTGTCTGAAAAATTCGATTAGGTCCGGCTTTTCAGCGCACAACAAAGCCATTGTATCTCCGCTACAAGCTCCGGTTTGCATCCAGAGTAAATTAACGCTCATAAATAACTTTTATTTTACCCGGCACTGCGTTCAAGCAAATAAAACGAATTTTGTTAGTTATGAAGGAATTACTCATTTTAATGTTAAACTTATTTATTTGAGATGGATTCTCATTTTCTGGGACGTTATGCGATGCGAATGCTTTTTGTTTAGAACTTGTTCTAAACCAGCTTTTTGAAAATGTTTTAGGCCATTCCTCCATAGGTGGGTGAGGTCTCAGATCTAGTTTTAAGACATGCTCTTGGCAATCGAGAAGATATGCCGGTAAAAATGTGGACAGTGACTGCAACCTATTACATTTGAGTTATTGACGTGATTTTTAATTCGATTAAACAGAGAGAATGTTGTGATGAAGAATTTTATAGCAAAGAATATCATATTATTAAAGCGACTTTGTCAAGCCGCGCACTCACTTAATATTTCTTCATAGTGCAAATTTACAGTAACCAGATTCTCGGAAATCCATTCAACCTTTTGCTTTGCAAATAGATTCTGATAACAATCGAAGTAATCAAAGCTTTTACGGCGGGCGCGGCTACTAATGTGTGATCGTCAGGAAACTTTAATTTTTCGCCTGATCTCGACAATGTTTGATTTTGGAAGTTTTTTAGATAGAGCGTCTATTCTTTTCTGATCTTCAAGAGAGATTGTTTTGTAATAATTGCTTTTGTTGGAGAGCCATGCAAGTTCGAATTTTAAGGCGCCTTCGATTCCTTCTTCCGCAATTTCGGGGTTTAGGGCTTTCGGGCAGGAGAAACATACTTTTCTTGTTTCAAATCCATCGAGGGTTCCAGTGGATAAATTTCGGAGAAAATTCAGTGAGTCTAATCCGACTCCTCCACCTATCATTGTGGACTTCCCCTTTTCTTTGGTTCTTTTCAGAATTGAATTCGTAATTTGGAATACTTCTTCACTGTTTACTTGAGTGCGGTCTAATCCCAGGGATTCGGTTAGATCTCCTCTTCCGATAACGATTCCATCTATCGCATCGAATGACGGACTTTCCAAGATTTCATCAAAATTTTTAAATGCGTGTATTGTTTCGATGTTTATCAAAAAGCGGATTCTGGAAGCTTCATCCTTTGGAAAAAATGACTGGATTGAATTTACATATTTCTGAAGGGCGAATGGAGATTCGATCATTGGCGCGACCAGATTTTGAACTCCGAAATGTCTTGCGTCATGGATATCTCTGACTGCTTCGCATCCTCCGATTTTCAGAGTTAATTCGACTCCTGAGAGCATGGCAATTTCTTTTAGGCGCATGAGCTCTTCCATTCTCGTTCCCTCTGCCTCGAATTCTGCTTTTACTCCGGTTACTCCGTAGTTTGCTTTCAGGTCCTTCAACATTTCAATCATTTCGGATTCGAGGTTATTCATGGCGTGTCCTTTTAAGGAGTTATGTTCCAATTGTCGGAAAAATTACAAAAATCTGAAAGATTTTGCGATTTTTTCACCTGAAAATCAGGATTTTCAGCAAGAATTTAAGTCAATTGTGATACGTCCCGCACTGCCCCTCGATCAGCGCTTGTTGTCATTGCTGCGTAGGCTTGCAGTGCTGCGCTGACACGACGCGGACGGGGTTTGACCGGCTTCCAGCTCAAAGTGCCTCTGGCTTCTTGTCTTCTCCGGCGCTCTGTTAAAATATCATTCGTAACTTGTAGTGTAATTTCTCGCTTTGGAATATTGATGTAAATTGTGTCACCTTCTTCGACTAGAGCAATAGGCCCCTCCTCGGCTGCCTCAGGAGAAACATGGCCAATGGATAAACCGGAGGTGCCTCCGGAAAAACGGCCATCGGTTAATAATGCGCATTCTTTGCCCAGGCCTTTGGATTTTAAATAGGAAGTAGGGTAGAGCATTTCTTGCATACCAGGGCCGCCACGAGGGCCTTCATAACGAATCACCACAATATCACCTGGCACAATTTGATCAGCGAGAATGGCATCGACTGCGGCATCCTGGCTTTCAAAAATACGCGCTCGGCCGGTGAATACCCAAATGCTTTCATCAACACCGGCAGTTTTAACTATGCATCCGTTAGGCGCTATGTTCCCATACAGTACCGCGAGTCCGCCTTCCTGACTGAACGCATTTGAGTGAGAACGAATGATGCCCTTAGCGCGATCCAGGTCGAGTGTGTCAAAGCGAGTGGATTGAGAGAATGCGGTTTGGGTCGGAATGCCTGCAGGGCCAGCCCGGAAAAAAGTTTGTACAGCATCGGTAACTTTTCCGGCAACATCCCATTGTTTCAATGCATCGCCGAGAGTTCTGGAATGCACAACAGGCAAGTCGGTGTGCAATAAACCGGCGCGTGCGAGTTCGCCCAAGATTGCATAAATCCCACCAGCCCGATGAACATCTTCCAAGTGAACCTCTGGTGATGAAGGTGCGACCTTGCATAACTGTGGCACTTTACGCGATAAGCGATCAATGTCCTTTAACGTGAAATTCACTCCGGCCTCTTGCGCAGTAGCCAGAATGTGCAAAACAGTATTGGTTGATCCACCCATCGCGATATCGAGCATCATCGCATTCTCAAAGGCTTTGAACGAGGCTATGTTGCGGGGTAAAACGGTTTCATCGCCCTGCCTGTAATATCGCGTCGTCAATTCTACAATCAGGCGGCCTGCCTGAAGGAAAAGTTCTTTGCGGTCTGAATGAGTCGCCAATGTAGTGCCATTGCCCGGAAGAGATAGTCCAAGTGCTTCTGTCAAACAATTCATCGAATTGGCAGTAAACATTCCGGAGCAGGAGCCGCAAGTTGGGCAGGCGGAACGTTCGATTTCTGCAACATCTTCGTCGCTTACGTGGCTATCGGCTGCAGCTACCATAGCGTCAATCAAGTCGAGTTTGTGATTAAATGCTAAACGAGTTTTTCCGGCTTCCATCGGGCCGCCCGATACGAATACGGTAGGAATATTCAACCGCATAGCTGCAAGTAGCATGCCCGGGGTGATTTTGTCGCAGTTTGAAATGCACACTAGTGCATCGGCACAATGCGCATTCGCCATATACTCCACTGAATCTGCAATCAGTTCCCGTGATGGAAGAGAATACAGCATTCCATCATGCCCCATTGCGATTCCGTCATCGACAGCAATAGTGTTAAATTCTTTGGCGATGCCGCCAGCCCGTTCGATTTCGCGAGCAACTAGTTGGCCTACGTCTTTTAAGTGAACATGGCCAGGCACAAACTGGGTAAAAGAATTGCAGACCGCTACAATCGGCTTGCCAAAGTCGCTGTCCTTAACCCCGGTCGCTCGCCATAAGGCGCGTGCGCCTGCCATATTGCGGCCTGCGGTTGATGTTGTAGAACGGTATTGCGGCATAAAAGACCTCGACGTGTTTTCAGGAAAACTTTAGAATTGCAATGTCGGCTGCATAGCAATTTTTCTTGAAATGGACTTCGTTTCGTTAGACAGGTTGGAAGCCGATTCGGTTTCCATTTTGCAGAATCCTGAACTTCGCCGGATGGCCGGACATGGCTTTGCGACTATTTTTTCATACATTGTAAGGAGAATGCGGAACGAATGAACAATATAAAATTCATTGTTCGTTGATGTTGCTCATTTTGTCATTTTAATGTTAAACTTATTTATTTGAGATGGATTCTCATTTTCTGGGACGTTATGCGAAGCTTTCAGACATTTCTACTTGCAGAAAATTGAGGGTGGATATTTATTTTAAATTATGTTAAAAATATTTTATATTTTCTCATTCTTTTATTCTGCAAATTTATTTGCCCACGAAACCGAGGATTTTCATTTCCATCCGCACGTAAATGAGGTTATTTTCTTTTTAACTCTGGTCGCAGGAGTAGTCGGAGTCTACCTTTTTTATTTTAGGAAAAGAACCCGCTAGGGATTTGAACATCGCAAACCGTTCCTCTAGAATTGAAATTTCCGGGAAAGTTCAAGGAATCGGTTTTCGGCCATTTGTTTACAATCTTGCAATTGCCTTAAACCTGAAAGGATTTGTTCAAAATAACGGCAGTGGAGTAATCATAGAAATTTCTGGTGACGCCGGAGCTGTGACTGAATTCTGCACAAAGATTCAATCAAACGAATTGGAGTCTGCAAGGATTGAAACTTTCAATGTCCGCGATATTTTAGAAGATGAATATGGCGATTTTTCCATTCTTGAATCGGGGCAGGATTTTGGCGGGCCGCTTTCTCTGGCAATTGATGAAGGTATATGCCAGGATTGTCTAGTGGATTTGTGGAATCCGGAAAACAGGAGGTATTTGCATCCGTTCATATCCTGCTCAAAGTGCGGGCCGAGATATTCCATCCAATATTCGATTCCCTATGACAGAAAAAATTCGTCAATGGGATCTTTTGCGTTATGTGACACCTGTTTGCGGGAATATCGCGATCCGCGAGACAGGAGGTTTTTTGCACAGACAATCTGCTGTAAAAACTGTGGACCAAATATTTATGATCTTCAAGGAAATGCTGCTAATCGACGTGATCCGATTGAGTTAATAGAATCCATTTCAGAAAAAATTCTAAACGGGGGGGTCGGAATCATCAAAGGAATCGGAGGGTTTCATCTTTTCGGAAGGGCTGACGATGCCGGAGTAGTCGGGAGAATTAGGACGATCAAACACCGTGAGAAAAAACCGCTAGCAGTTATGTTGAAAAGAAAAGATTATTTTGGGGTTCTTGGTAAAGTTTCTAATATCGAAAAGCAAACTATCTCCGGAGTTTCTCCGGTTACGATAGTGAAGAATGACCGAAAAATATATGTGGCGCATAACGTAACTTTCGGATTGAATGAGGTCGGGTTTTTGCTTCCGTACACCGGTTTACATGAAATTCTGATGCAAAGAATTCAAGTTCCGATTGTGATGACCAGTGCGAATATTTCCGGAGACCCGATAATTTACGAAGAAGAAACCATTTTGAAAAAATTTTCAAAATCGCTGGATTTTTTTTTAAGTCATGATCGTAAAATAGTAAATTCTATCGATGATACGGTTGTGAAGAAAAATGGCGAAGGATTTAATTTTATTCGGCCGGGAAGGGGGGCTTATCCTCATTGCAGAAAAATATTTTCGGAGTTTGAAAATACATTGCTTGCGACCGGATCAGACCTAAAATCAACTTTTGCTTTCGGACGTAGCTCTCACGTTTTTCTAAGTCCTTATTGTGGGGATCTTGATAATCCCGATGCGCAGAATGAATATCTGAAAAGATTGGAGGCTACCGGAAAAAATTTTAATTTGCAAAACGGAATAATAGTCAGTGATTTGCACCCGGATTTTTACAGTAAAGAAATCGCGAATCGAAAATCTGCCGAAAATAAATGCAAAAGTATTTTGGTACAACACCACCATGCCCACGTTGCGAGCTGCATGGCTGAAAACCAGATTCAGGAACCGGTTATAGGTATTGCGTTAGACGGAACCGGTTTTGGAACGGACACTAGTATTTGGGGTGGAGAGGTTTTAATTGCCGATTATGGTAATTTTATCCATGCTGGAGGTTTGAAAAAAAATCCGATCTACGGTGGGGATGTATCCGTGAAAGAACCTTTTCGGTATGCAATGTCTTTGCTTTTTAGTAGCGGGATAGCCTTGGAAGAAATTTGCAAATTTTATGGAAATATCATTCCTGAGAATCTTTTGAAAAATATACTTATCCAGATAAAAAACAAAATCAATTTTGCCGAGACTTCCTCTTGTGGGCGTTTTTTTGATGCGCTATCTTCCATTTTAGGTATATGCCATTACAGTTCATATGATGGTGAGACTGCCGTACTTTTGGAAGAGGCTGCAAAAAAATATTTTTTACAGAATTCTGAAAACCGGAAGCTCTATGAAATTCAAAAGGTAAAATTCGAAGAATCCAAAAACTTTTTTTACGGGCGGAAGAAAAAAATATTTAGCGAAATCGATTTGAGAAGACTAATTCGCTTTGCCTTTGAAAATACTGAGGTTGATAGATCAAAAATCGCATATATCGTTCATTTAGAAATTGCCGAGGCATTCTCTGAGGTAGTGAAAAATCTTTCGCTTGAAACGGGTATCAAAAAAGTAGTACTGAGCGGGGGTTGTTTTATGAATTCAATCTTACTTTCGCTTTTGAAAAATAAAATGGAGTCGGATGGGCTCGTAGTTATTACCCACAGCGAAATTCCGTGCAATGACTCGGGGATATCATTCGGCCAGGCTGTAGTGGGAAATTTCGTAACGTCCGGGAGAAAATCATGTGTCTTGCAGTACCTCTGAAAGTGTTTAGTGTAATATCTGAAGATGAAGCGATTGTTGAAATCGAGAGTCTGAAAAAAAAAGTCAATACCAGTCTAGTGAATACGGTAAAGGAAGGCGACTATCTGATTGTTCACACTGGGTTTGCAATTAAAATTCTGGATCAGAAAGAGGCCATGCTTACTTTAAATCTATTCGACGAGATCCAGGGACTGGAATCCTAATATGAAATACGTGGACGAATACCGAGACCAGGACAGGATTAAATTTTTTGCGGAGGAGATTGGCAGAATTGTCCCTGAGCGTGAAATCAAAATCATGGAGGTTTGCGGAGGGCACACGCATAATATCCACAAATACGGATTGAAATCCATGCTCCCTTCAAATGTGAAGCTGATTAGCGGCCCTGGTTGCCCTGTGTGCGTTACACCAGTTCGTTTTATCGATGAACTAACGTCCCTAGTGGAAGACCACCCGAACCTAATCCTAATAACGTTTGGAGAACTATTGAGGATTCCGGGCAGCGCAACTAGTTTGAATCATTTGAAGGCTAAGGGAAAAGATATTCGAATTTGCTACAGCGCGATAGAGGCAATCGGCCATGCAATTGCAAATCCGGATAAAGAAATCATTTTGGCCGGTGTGGGATTTGAAACTACAGCCCCGACAGTTGCGGCAGTTCTTTTGGAGGCATCGAAGAGGGATCTCAAAAACTTTTCCGTGCTTTCTGCGCTAAAAACAATGCCTGAAGCAATGCGGGTCGTACTTGCGTCAGGCGAAATCGCTCTCGACGGAATGATCTGCCCTGGTCACGTTTCCGTGATTACAGGAACCGGGATCTACGATTTTATTCCGCGGGATTTTCACGTTCCCTGTGTTGTTTCTGGTTTCGAGCCTCTGGATATTGTCCAATCAGTGTTTCAGATTTTGTGTCAGGTCAAGCAGAAGAAAAACGAAGTTCAGATTGAATATAAAAGAGCAGTGAATCGTGAAGGAAACAAAAAGGCGAGCGAGATATTGTACTCTGTATTTGAAGAGTGTGATGCGGATTGGAGAGGATTCGGAGTGTTGAAAAATAGCGGGCTTCGCATCAAAAAGAATTATGAGAGATTTGACGCTTATAAAAAATTTTTCATCAGGGAGATTCCGTCCAAGGAAAACAAAGGCTGTATTTGCGCCGACATTATCCGCGGAGCAAAGGAGCCTAACGCATGTAAGCTATTCGGAAAGGTTTGCACCCCGGAGAATCCATGTGGCCCGTGCATGGTCAGTGATGAAGGAACATGTTCAGCCCATTATCAATACACAGGAGCCTAAGCCTTGGAAAAATTAGTTACGATTCAGGAAGGGAACGGAGGGAAATTTTCGCGGAAATTTTACGAGGAAATGCTCGTGCCTTTTTTCGGATCCCAGCCTTTTGAGGATGGGGATTCGACTGAGGTGAAGTTGGATTCCGGGGCTTTTGCTTATACCGCCGACAGTTTTACGGTCAAGCCATTATTTTTTCCGGGAGGAAACATCGGAACTCTATGCGTTTGCGGGACGGTAAATGACCTTGCTAGCGCCGGGGCAATTCCTCACAGTATGTCGCTTTCTCTCATCATCGAAGAGGGTTTCGAAAAAAGCAAACTTATCGAAATTCTTTCGTCTATTGCGAAATCAGCCGCATCTTGCAATATCCGGATTGCGGCAGGAGACACGAAAGTAATGGAGAAAAATACGTTAGACGGAATTGTAATCAGCACATCTGGGATAGGCAGTTACCACCGAAACCGGCCGGTGGGCCGTCAAAGCATGTGCGAGAATGACTCCATACTGGTCAGCGGGCCTGTCGGAAATCATGGGATGAGCATTTTTCTTGCGAGAAATCCGGATATAATTTCGGAAGGAAGCCTTCAAAGCGATTGCGGTTCTGTTCTAAATCTTGCCCGATCATCGATGGATGTTTCAGGAGAAATCCGGATTATGAGGGATCCGACGAGAGGAGGGCTTGGGACTGTTTTGAATGAGTTCGTGTCTGAAAGCAGTCTGGGAATGGAAATAGACGAGAGATCGGTCCCCGTGTCTTCCGAAGTGAATGCGTTATGCGAAATGTTCGGATTCAACTACTTTCATCTTGCGAATGAAGGAAAGCTGGTGGCAATTGCTCCCGAAAGGGATGCGGAGAAAATCCTGGAGATCTGGAGGGCTTTTCCGGAAGGAAAAGAAGCAAAGTGCATTGGCAAAGTCACGAAAGAATATCCGGGAAAGGTTATTTTGAATATGAAAACAGGCGGAAAAAAAATTCTTGATATGCTTGGTCACGATATGCTCCCCAGGATTTGCTGATGCACGAGATGCAGGTAGCAAAGAATATTGTGGATTCGGTTTTGGAGAGTTTTCCAGATTCCAAGGAACCGATTGAAAAAGTTACCGTGCACATCGGAGAATTGAATAATATAATCAATGAATCCCTCATGTTTTATTTTGATGTTATATCAAAGGATTATCTGCATTTGAAGAATGCGAAACTCGAAATCGTAAAAATTCCCGTAAATACGCTATGCCCTGAGTGCGGGAAAAAAAAACTGAACCATGAACCGGTTTTTGTATGCGACTGCGGAAACTCTTTAGAGATTATTTCCGGTGAAGAGTTGATTCTGGAAAGCTGTACTATTGGAGAAAAATTTGGAAATTAAAATAGTAAAAGATGTAATGGCAAAAGATAAGGCTCTTGCTCTGGAAGTTGCAAAAATAGTGAACTCAAAAAAAATTCTGCTCGTAAACTTTATGAGTTCTCCCGGAGCCGGAAAGACCGAACTCTTAAAAAAATTGATTCCACTTTTGCAGAATGCCGGATTTTCTTCAGGAGTGATCGAGGGGGATATCAGGACCGCAAACGATGCGGAAAGGCTTCAACCTACCGGGGTTCCGATTGCGCTGATTAATACCGAGCTATTCGGCGGGAGTTGCCATCTGTCGTCTAACGTAATTCTTGGCGCTTTGAAGACACTGCCTCTGGATGAATTGAATCTCATTCTAATTGAAAATATCGGGAATCTTGTCTGCCCTGCCGGTAATGATACTGGCGCTCATATCAATCTTGTAGTATCCAGTGTTACGGAGGGAGAAGACAAGCCGTTAAAATATCCGAAGATGTTTTTGAAAACACAAGCGGCGGTAATAAATAAAATCGATATTGCAGATGCGATTGAAGCGGACACCGAATTACTGAGGAGAAATATACTATCAATTAATCCAGAATCGAAAGTATTTCTAACTTCTGCAAAAAAGGAAATCGGGCTGGATAAAATTGTAAATTATTTCCGGGATGCTAACAAAGATATATTCAAATCCGAATCGGCTGCGGAGTAAGGTCATAAATACCATCAAAGGCCTCCAAATATCAGAAAAATCTTCTCATAACATGCGAAAATTAAGGCAAATACCCTGATTGGTGATAAATCGTACATTTTGTTTAAATTTTTTGCTAGGAAGAGGTGCTTAGAATACTAGCAAAATGTCCTGTATGTAGCATGACCTGTTCAAAGTCACATATAAATATCTTAGAGCATTATTCTCAGTTACTTTTTACAACAGAATTATTTATTGGAAAATAAATTCTGGATTCCTTTTGAAATGGCACGAAATTTGCAATTCCATTTCTTAAGAAAGAGGGATTCGGAAATGAAAAAAATATTATTCGCGGCTTTAATAATAAGTAGTATCTCGAAACTCTATTCTCTGGACAGTTCTATTGAGGATATTTTCGCGAACAGCCGTCCAGCTGAATTGGCAGGTATTGCTTCCAGTCTGAGTGAGGCCGGCTCCATCAGGCAATCACAGGGAGATTACTTGAGCGCAATGGACTTTTATAATAAATCCTTAAAGTTGAGAGAAGAGCTTGGGTTAGAGCTGACTCCTGGATATGCCCTTGTATTGATTTTTTACTCTCTTGCAAAACATAAAACTGGCGACTCTTGCGGAGCCTTGGTTGCGATTAAAAAGGCGATTGCAATTTACGAATATCTTGGCCAAAAAGAAGATGTCGACGCTACGAAAAAAGAAGGGCTTCTGGTTTATGGAAAGAGTTGTCTGCTCTTAAGTCAAAAAGAGAAGGAATAGTAGGGCGTAAATTTCGAACTTCTCTCAAATGAACGATAAAAAACTTCGGTCTATCTTAATTTCTTTTTTTTTGTGGTCTACGGATAAATTCTATTTTGTAAAATTTTTGAATGCCATAATCCCAAAGCCGATTACGCCTGCTATTGATGCAATGATGATTCCAATTGCCACATTTTTTTGATTTTCAAAATCGGCAAAGATTGCATCTTTCGGGTTGTTTGTATTGACTAAAATGATTTTTTCCTTTCCGATATCTGCGTCATCCGGAGGGCCCCCGTTCGTGTAGACATCGACTTCATGTTCTGTTCCATTTAGAGAAAATTTGAAGACGCTTCTGTAATGCCTGCTTGAGGAACCGGGCTTTGGAGGATGGTATCCGTATTGTTTTGTAATTATGGCATTCACTTCCACATAGCCCATCTTCAGGTGTGATGATTTATAGTTGCGTAAATGGATTATCCCATAAATGAATAATGCAAGACTTAGGACTGTATAGAATACGTACGACATGTAAACTCCTTTAAATAAATAGTAACCTTCCGTAAGCGATAGCCATCACAATCCAAAGGCAGATCATGCTGACTGCGGATAGGTTTGACATAAACGTTTGTGCTTCACCGGTATCGTTCATTTGTTTTCCGTTCTCAATTCTTCGGGAAAATGCTTTTGCATACATTAAAATCGACGATCCTGTTGCAAATAAAAAAATTAATTGGTCTTTGATGGAACTTTTCACTGTCCAGTAAATTGTCAATACTCCGGGAAAAGTCAATAAAATCAGTAGACCAAAAAAACCACACAGCCAGAAAAATACTTTGAGGTCATCATTTGGTTTGTATTTGATTATAACCCAGAAAGTGCCGATTACTACCCCTGTCACTTCAATTGCAAAATCAACCAGTATAAATTCAGCCGGAGAAATATCCGTTCCGGTAAGATAGGCGACGACCAATTGGATGGGCGTATCAAGAAGCATATAAATGCCCGCTGGAATAGAGCTAGGCATCGGAGTATTTTGAACAATGATAAGTCCGAAAATTCCAGAAAGGAAAAAACTTAAAAATGAAAACGAGTGAAAAAAAAATCTGGAAATATCGTTCTTGATAAGAGGAAATTTCAAGAGCCAGTTCCAGTTTGAATTATTCAAATAAAGGGATAAAAATGCCGCAAGGGGAAGAATCGCAAGATACACATAAAAAACAGACTGAAGCCAAAGCGGTATGTTAGTTTTTTTTGTAGAATTTTCCATTATCCAATAACTGCGAAATAAACATTAACGTATTTTCAAACTATTCTGTAAAGTATTTTCTTGAGCTTTGTTTTTCGGAAAAGAATATTAATGAGAAATAAAAAAATATTCTAAAAGCTTATTCTATTCAAAGAATTACTAGATGGAAAAATCCGAAAAATAGCCGTTGTAAATTACTCATGTTGCTGAAAAATGCTCTGTAAACAGCTTGAATAAATTCGACATTTTAAAAAATCTACATTAACTTGTATCGAGGAAGAGGGTGAAGCCCGACTAACGGCCATTCCTTCGCTGTCCCGCAACTGTGAACCCAGCCCCTGCGCGCAGGAGCTGGGGAAGCCAGACACTCGGTTACGAATAAATCTCTCGTGGGTTGGAGAATTATTTTTTGAAAATCATTCAGTTGTTTCAATTTCGAAGGACGTTATGTGATAGTCTCATTATCAAGAGTAACCTTTTTCGAAACCTTGTCGGAAGAATCATTCATGCATTGATTTTTTTGTTTATTTCCGGAAATATTTTCGCACAAGCAAAAACGGCTGAACCTGTCCGGGTAAAAGAAATCGAAGTTGTGGCCACTGATTTTGGCACAGATTCTAAAACCGGTTCTGTCAAGCAGGATCCCTCCGCATTCGTAAACGTGATTTCTGCCGAAACCTTTCGAGGCAAGTATTCTTCTCTTGCGGAAGTTCTGGAAAAAGAGGCCGGGATCCGAGTGAAAAAATTTGGAGGGCTTGGTTCCTATTCGACGCTTTCCATTCGGGGGTCGAATTCAAACCAGGTGAAATTTTATATAAATGGAGTTCCAATCAACAATTCCCAGGGAGGGGAAATCAATCTGTCGGATCTCCCTTTTGACAATATAGAAAAAATCGAAGTGTACAAAAGTGGCTCAACACCGGGCCTAAGTTCTTCTGCGATAGGCGGAAGCGTGAATTTGATTATTGGAAAAAATGAAAAAATCCGGATTTCGAGGCTGACAATTGCCGGAGGAAGTTTGAATACCGGAAAAATATCCGCATCGCATTCTAACTATTCCGAAAAAATCAAATATTCAGTTTTTGTGCAGAATGAAAAGAGCGATCAGAATTTTACATTCCGGAATAATAATGGAACCCCGATTCTCAATAAACTGGATGATTTCGACGATAAAAGAAGAAACGCCCAGTTCGACCGCTACAATTTCAGCGGGAATATTTCTGGTGAGATGGGAAAAACGACCGTTACCTTCTTGAACGATTTCGCCTATCGTACGAATGGAATTCCGGGGCCGGGAAACCGGCAGACAAAAAAAGTTGAGCGGGAATTTGCGAGAAATACCGCATCTGTCGGGACAGAGACTCCGGAATTTATTGCTGAAAATCTGAAAATCGAAACCAGGACTTATTATACCGGAATGAGAGACCATTTATTTGATCCCCAGTCGGAGTTTTCAAGTGGAACACCGAATTCAAAAGCGGATATTCAGCAGTATGGTTTTCATTTAATCCCAACCTATTTCCTTTTGAATTACTACCAGGTTTTCAGATTTTTCGTTTCTTTCGAACGGGAGACCTTTAGGAGAGACAGGAGAAACAGGTTTGACGATGTTATCGACAAATCAACTCGAAAATTCAGAAACCACTCTACCATCCAATTGCAGGATGAAATCCGGCTTTTGGAAAAAAGGTTGACTATTACCCCTTCCGTCACATCGGAAAATTATACGGATAGATACAACAATGAGGATACCAGGCCTTTCGATTTACTGAACCCGGACGATGGAAAGTCCGTTATGCGATATACCAACTACAAACTTGGATTTATTTCCGTATTCCTCCAGAACAAGGATACCACAATTTCAGTCAAAGGAAATGCTTCATCGGAAAAAAGGGCTCCGGATTTTCTGGAGTTATTTGGTGAAAGAGGTGCAATTCTCGGCAATACTTCTTTAAAGCCGGAACAAAGTAGTAACGGAGATATCGGTCCTGTGGTGGATTTTTCGTCGAAGAAAATTGATTTCAAATCTTCTGTGTCATTTTTTTCCAAAAAAATCAAAGACATGATTTTATTTGTTCCGAATTCGCAATTTTCTCTTCGCCCTGAAAATGTGGATTCTGCTTCGATCAAGGGTTTTGAATTTTCTGTAAAAGCGGATGTTGTGAAAAAAATAAAAATCGAGTCCAGTTATACATATCAAAAAGCAATCAATATGTCCAGTGTAACTTACCTGAACGGAAAATACCTTCCATTGCGACCCTTGCACGAATGGTTCGGTAAAGTTTCGGTTTATAACCGATACATTGAGACCGGTTTGGAAGCTCATTTTATCGGAGCCGTTTTTAAGGACAGGACGAATGAGTATGTAAACTATCAGCCTGCAAGGTGGATCTACAATGTATTTTTTTCCTATTACTTTGGAGGTAGGCAAAAAGAAAAAGTAGGTAAAGAAATCATGGCAACGTTTGAAGTCAAAAATCTTTCGGATACAAGAGCCGAAGATTTCGTAGGATACCCGCTCCCCGGAAGGATGTATTATGCAATCTTAAGTGCAAAATTTTAGATTGACTTTTTATCACGCAAGAGCAGGGTTAATTCATGCCGGGTAGATATCTGAATTGTATAAATAAATTTCTATTTTTGGGAGTATTTTTTGCCGTCACATTTTGCAGCACAAAAAATGAAAATGAAGTTCATATTGACTTGCTTCCTTTGGTCGACTCTACAAAGACATATTTATTGAACAATGGAATCGATATGGATTTAACACCAAATTGCGGGACTGCAACGCCTGCAACCGCGACTACTTCTACTGGGACAACAACTACGACAACCTCCACATCTTCCAGGACAACCAATACCAGATTTACCGTCTTAAGTCAGTTGGTAATGAAAACAACAAAAGAAATTTTGACGATTAAATTCATATATGACACTACCCAGACTCAGGGAGCGATAGATCAACAGCAGGGTTTTACTTTCACCGGGGGATTGTTTAATGACACTATCGCAGGGAAACAGGGAACGGTTAAATGGCTCAATCAAGGAGTGAACGTGGATGACTCCAATCAAGGCACTCAAATTATCCAATTTTTCAATATCAATGTGAACTTGCAGGGAACCTATACGCCTGGAGTCGGGACAACGACGACACCCACTGAATGCTATACCTCAGATAGCGTAAACTGCACAAGCACTGTTACCACAACGAAATGTTTTACGACAGATAATAAAACTTGTCTCAGTTCTGCGTCGACAACATCCGGCGGTACTGCAATTGTAATCAAAGGGTCTCTCAATTGCAACGCGAAAAATATTCCAGTGTCCGGATGATCGATTTAAGCCTAATCGTTCCCACTTATAACGAGTCAGAAAATGTTTCCATTCTGATTCCAAGGCTTGTGGATTTATTTCAAAAAAATAAAATCGAATTTGAGATCATTGTTGTGGATGACGATTCTCCGGATGGAACCTGGAGAGTTGCTAAAAAGCTTGCCGCATCCGATGAAAGAATCCGGGTAATCAGGCGCACTAATAAAAAAGGCCTTAGTTCTGCGGTAATCGACGGTATGGGGGCTGCCAAAGGAAATGCGTTAGGCGTTATCGATGCGGACATGCAGCACGATGAGAGCATTCTTCCAAAAATGCTGGTTGAGCTGAAAGGATATGACCTGGTTGTAGGAAGCCGCGTTGTGGAAGAGGGTGGCTACGGAGAATGGGGTTTCTTGCGACGGATCATGAGTAAGTCTGCGACACTTCTCGCAAAAATCTTTCTGCCTATTCCGGTTGGCGATCCGATGTCGGGTTTTTTTGTATTAAGAAGGGAGTTGTTCGAAGAGGTTGCACCGAAGATCAATCCGAGAGGTTTCAAGATACTCTTGGAATTTCTGGGAAGAAAAAAAGGAATCAAAGCGAAGGAAGTCGGTTACGTATTCAGAACAAGAGTTCACGGGGAAACCAAGATGTCTTCTTCAATCATTCATAACTACATCATTGCGTTATACGACATTCGTTTTGGAAAATATATATCTCTTACTTTTGTAAAATACGGAATCACCGGCATTATCGGAATTTTCGTGAATTTATTCGGGCAGTATTTCGCTACGGAAGTTTTGAATTTGAAGGGTGGCGGAATAGTTTATCAAAGCTATTTCAAACCTTCCATCGCGGTAGTTTTCGGATTTGAGTTAAGCGTCTTGAGTAATTACATTTTGAACAATCTTTGGACATTCAGTGAGTTCAAAATGACCGGTCTCTATGAAAATATTTTCGGATTTTTGAAATTTAATCTGATTTCTGTGATAGGGTTAGTCATTCAACTATCGGTCTGGAGACTGGCTCTGGAGATTTTCCAGACTAACTTTCCGGAATTTTTTCCTAATTATGCGACTTATTTCAGTAACCTTTTTGGAATTCTTTTGGCGACTGCGGGAAATTATTTTTTAAATAAAAATTTCACGTGGCGATCCGCTGAATAATTTCTATTTTGGTTTGACAATCTCGGTTCAAAGCGATTACATTTTTTCAATAGTCAAAGATTCAGAAAAAAATGCAGAGGTTGCAATCAATGAGCCAATGGGAAAAGTTGATTTTTCCTCATCCGGTCGGCCCTGTCAAAATTATCGAGACTCATATATCCACGGTGGTTCTAACAGGTGATTATGCTTATAAAATTAAAAAACCGGTAAATTTCGGTTTTGTTGATTTTTCGACTTTGGAAAAAAGAAAATTCTTCTGCTACGAGGAACTTCGTCTTAACAAACGCCTGGCTCCCGAAATTTATCTGGAAGTAGTGCGGATAGACGAAGAGTTGCGTATAGACGGATGTGGCAAAATTATCGATTATGCCGTGAAGATGATTGAATTTTCCCAAAAGAATTTGTTCAATAATCTTGCGGAATCCAAATCTTTGAAAAATGATTCACTGGATGAGCTGGCAACTGAGATTGCTAAATTCCACAGAAATATCCCCTCATCGGTTACAGGAGATTGGGGCCTACCTGAAACTGTTGAAAAATCTGTATTTGAAAATTTTCATCATTTTGAAAATACTAAACTTTTCGAAGCTGCAAATGAAATAAAACTCTGGTCGCAAGATAAATTTCATGACTTGAAAAATGAGATTCTACTCCGGAAAAAAAATGGATTCGTTCGGGAGTGTCATGGTGACCTTCATTTGGGAAATATTGCGCTCATAGGCAATAAACCTGTTCTGTTTGATTGCATCGAATTCAATGAAAATTTCAGATGGATAGATGTTATGAGTGAGATAGCCTTTCTCATCATGGATATGGAAGAAATAAAGCTCACCGGAGGCGCCTATCGCATCTTGAATCGTTATCTCGAATACACCGGGGATTATTCCGGTTTGAAGCTATTGACATTTTATCTTTCCTACAGGGCGATGGTTAGGGCAAAAGTAGCCATACTTCAGAAGAAAGACCCTTCGTTGTACATTGAGCTTGCAAAAACATTCACTGTACCAAAAAAAAACGGAATATCTATTACCTACGGGCTTTCCGGGAGCGGTAAATCTTTTACTTCATCGCTCCTGATGGAAGAAATTCCTGCGATCCGGATCAGATCCGATGTCGAAAGAAAACGAAATTTAAAGAATAGCACTGATATCTATTCACCGGAAAAAATCGGAGGAATATATTCGATTCTTTTGCAGCATGCGAAAGAGATTTTGGAGGCTGGTTTTTCGGTCATTGTAGATGCAACATTTTTGAAAAAGGAGCACAGAGATTCCTTTAAGGTACTGGCTGAAAAATTCAGCGCTGATTTTTCAATTCTCGATTTTGAATGTCCGGTTGAAGTGCTTGAAAGTAGAATCCGCAGCAGAATGGCAGCCGGTTTCGACCCATCCGATGCGGATATAAATGTTTTGCACGCACAGATAGCAGCAAGAGAGAAATTGACTGCCGATGAGATACGTTATGCGAAAAGGATGCCTCCTTAATTTATTGGATATTGGAATCTTGGGTTTTTGACGTGACCTGAATGTATTCCATTTCCACCTCGCTGATTTTTTGACCGCTTTCGCTGATGTAGTCTGCTCTAAGAAAAATTTTTCTGCCGTTTCTGGACGTTTCGGCTACCGTGCATTCTAATTTTCCGGATTGCAAAGGCCGCAGATATCGAATTACGGATTTTCTCGTGATTGCGATATGAGAACCGTCGCTTTTTGACCAAAGAAATGCTCCAGCAAGAGTATCTCCAAGAGAATAAATCGTACCTCCGTGCATATAACCGACAACGTTTGCAGTCGAATGAGCAAAGGGGATTACTCCGATAATCTTTTTATCATCGAGCGCTTGAATCCGGATGTTCAATAAACCAGGAAGAACCTGATCGATGATACTTTGCAGAATCCTGATTTTGTCCCAATCCGGGTCTGGCCTCTGAATCCAGTCCGGGCAGTTTTGGTTTATCAGCTCGATTAGTGCGCTATTTTTCCCGTATTCCAAAACTATTTTTCGGCCGACTTGGGATTTCTTTCCCCTGTAAGATGGATGGGATTTTGGGAAATTTTGTACATTGCGATTTTTACAGCTTTTTCGATTTCTTCGGTCTTTATCGGACTAATGGTTTCTTTCCCTTTTTTCGTATAGTTGGCTGGAAGCCTATTGATCGCGCAGGCATAAACGTCCTGAAGGGATATCTGTTCCCATCCCCAGTTTGGATTTTTTTCAATTACTCCCTTTAATACTTTTCGTAGCTGGTTCTCTACGGTGTTATATGCGTTATGCGAAATCTCATTTATTTTCAATACTTTCTTATTCAAGGGGGCGCTCCTTTTCCAAGCTCAGATTTTCATAAGAAAATGCTCCGAGTATATCGATGAATTCCTTGTCCTGCATGAGCTTATCTCTAAATTGTAAAAGCTCGCTCGTTTCTTCGTATTCTTTTTTTAGGCCTTTTTCTGACAAATAAAAAAGAGTGTAAACTATGATCTCTCGGTTATTGTTGTGTAGGCTGATCAAAGACTTTAGTTCTTCCGGGGATTGGTTTTCCTTGTTTCTCATTTTTTCGATCAGATCTCTTGTTGCAGTGGCATCTTGTAGCCTCCCCATTTCAAAATACACCTGCCTGATAAAATACAAAATCTCCTCGTCTGCGTTAAAGCCGGATGTCATCAGGCTGACTAGAAATGCCCTCCTGAATGTGGAAAGAGCTTCGAATAATTTATTTTTTTCCAAGAGGAATAAGCCGTAATCTACGGAATATTTTGGATTGTATTTGAATATTGCGGCAGAGTCGATAAGAATTTTTTCTATGTTGTGGGGATTTTTTGTTTTTGTTGCAATCAAAATCAGTTTGTGTAGGGATTCGTTATCCGGAAAATTCGGTAGATATTTGTCCAGTTCAGCTAGAGCCTGCGGAATTTTTTTCTCGGAAATTAATTTTTTGATGAGCGTTAGTATGGCATCCAAATCGTATATGTACTGGTTCTCGCTTTTTAGCTTTTTTAGTATGAATTTTCTCTTTTCGTCAATTCCCAGTCTGGATGAAAGAACGAGCATTTTGTATAGTTCTTTTTTGTCGTTCGGGTGAAATTTGAGATATTCCTGCAAAAAGCTAAACGCTTCTTTTGGCTTTTTTAAATTGGCGGCGATTTCAGAGCACCTCAGAAAAACTCCGGGTTGATTCGGGTTTAATTCCAAGCTTTTCTTAAATTCGGAAAGCGCCTCTTCAGAATAATTCAGGCCAATGAAAGCTTCACCCATCAGATAATAGAATTTGTAATCAGGTTTTTGAATGCTTGCGGCTAGGGCCAGTTTTTCTTTTGCTTTTTCGAATCTCAATTCCAGAATATTCCGGTTTGCCTGATCCAAGAGACCATCATAGGTGAAGACTGTCTCGGTCGGATGGATAGGTACAGTAAGGGTGAAAATCAAAATCAGGAAGAATTTATTAAAAAGTACGTTATGCGATACCGGTTGAATTCGGTTCTCAGCCTTATACGCCGGCCTGGGCAAGTAGTCTCGTAAATACGGATTCGGCTTTTTGGTAATTCTCGCTGAACAGATATGCGAAACCGAGTTCGGAAATTTCGTGCAGGCTCAGATCTTTTCTTTTTTCGAGAGAAGGTATTCGGCTTATCACATTCGAATATTCTTTTTTCTTGTCCTCGAAAGTCGGAAGGCTATTATAACCGGGAATGTTTCTCAAAATTGCTTCGGCTTCCTTGAATTTGTTCAAAGAAAACAAAGATAGCCCCACTCTCAATTGAACATCAGAATTGTCTTTTAATACTGCAAGGTTCTCCCGAAAAACTTCGATTACTTCTTTGTGGCTGTTCAGTGAATACAAAGATTCTATTTCTTCTTCCAGAAAAGGATTTTCCTTTTTTCTTTTTTTGTATAGGGAGATGATAAATAATGCGCTGTGAAAATCTTCTTCTTTGAGAGCAAGCTTTACACCAAAATTTGCGATGTTCAGGCATAACGGAGCGTTGGGAGATTTGAAATACTCGGCAACTTTTTCGACGGCCGACTTATGATTTTTTGAGCTATAGAATTCGTAGGCGCTGACTAGAGGTAGAAATACGGAGGTGCCTTTTGTTACCCGGGAAATATTTTTTGCTTCTGCCGAACCTGATTCGAATAGAGCTATAATTCCCAGATGAACTAAAAGCGCGTTGGAGGGATTATTTTTTGCGAGAGAGATTACTTCTTCATAAGAGCCGACTTCAAATAATTCCCAGCTCTCTTTCTCAAGGTTTTTTTCCGAATGGAGTGCGTTTGGGGTCATAGAAAATCTCCTATTCTTTGTATCGGAGAATCTTTTTTTTTTTAGAGTTTTTTTTGCGGAAAAAACTGGGAATTACGGGTCGAGCCTTCCCATCAACCTTGGATATGGAATGCATTCCCGGACGTGGGGAAGGCCGCAAATCCACGACACGAGCCTTTCCAAGCCCAGGCCGAATCCGGAGTGAGGGACCGAGCCGTATTTTCTCAAGTCCAGATACCAATTGTATGTGCCTACATTCAGTCTTTCCTCATTCAGTCTTTGTACAATTTTATGGTAGTCTTCTTCTCTTTCCGACCCACCGATAATTTCTCCGACTCCTTCCGGGGCGATGAGGTCAGCGCATAAAACCGTTCTAGGATTTTCCGGATTTTCTTTCATGTAAAATGCTTTTATGGATTTTGGATAATTTTTTATAAACACTGCGGATGAGAAATGGCCTGTGAGAATATTTTCCCTTTCTGCGTTAATGTCTTCGCCCCATTCGATTCTTTCATTTTTACTTTTCAAGATTTCGATTGCCTCGGAATATTCGATTTTTGGAAAATCTTTTTCCATAAATTGAATCAAGGCAGGGATATCTCTGTCTAAAATTTCCAGGTCAGACTTTGAATTGCGGATGACCTCTTTTACTACTGTTTTTACGAAATTTTCCTGCAATTTCAGATTTCCTTCGTTGTTCAGAAAAGCGGTCTCTGCTTCCAGCATCCAGAATTCCGTGAGATGCCTGCGAGTTTTGCTTTTCTCTGCGCGAAAAGTCGGCCCGAAACAATAGGCGCGATTGTGGGCAAAAATTGCGGTCTCCAGGTATAGTTGCCCCGTTTGGGCAAGATACGCGTTTCCAAGATCAAAATATTCTGTAGAAAAAAGAGTTCCTGCGCTTTCTCCGACAGAACCGGTAAGTATAGGTGTGTCAACTAACGTATAATGGTTTTCATGAAAAAATTTTCGGATTGCGAAAGAAAGCTCATCCCTTATTTTAAGAATCGAAAGCTGTCTTTTTGAGCGAAGCCAAAGATGCCTGTGGTTGTGCAAAAAATCCGGGCCGTGCTCTTTTGGGGTTATTGGGTAATCTTTCGAATTAGAGAAAATAAAAAAATCATCCAATTGAATTTCATAGCCCAGGTCTGATTTTTCAGACCGGACAAGTTTCCCGG
Organism: uncultured Leptospiraceae bacterium; assembly: GCA_964436695.1. GTDB lineage: Bacteria > Spirochaetota > Leptospiria > Leptospirales > Leptospiraceae > JABWCC01. Next base: position 28,488 of record CAYTEA010000025.1, on the reverse strand, counting down.
TTATGGATAAAGATGTTTCTTGGCCAAGATTTTTCAGAATGGAAAATTTCTCTTCACCGATGTGGGCTGGTTCCGCAACAGCCTGAATAATTCTGCCAGAATTTCGCAGCATCAGAAATTGAACTTTTCCACTGCCTCTTTTCCCGTGAAGCCATCCGTTAATCTTTACCGTTTTGTTCTCAAATTTTTCAATATCTATCAGTTCAATAGTTTCAACTTCCATTTACAATCCTACTTTTTTGAAATTTTCCCATTTTCATCGACGATTACTTTTGTGGGATCCGATAAATGCATCCGAAATATGTCGTAGTTGTTTACAGGAAAAGAACTCATCAACCTATGCCCTCTTTTTTCATTATAAGAAATTACCATGTATTTGAATGGGATTTCGCTTTCTTGACTAAAAGGAATTATTGGTAAAAGCTTTTTGTTCTGAATCTGGATACTATAGAGCCAACCGAGTTTACCCTCGCCCTGAACTCCGTTAATTTTCTTGAAGAATATAAAGTCGCCGTATTTGCTTGAATACAGGCACGGAAATATTTCTCCTGTTGAGTCGGCAGTTCCTGGAATTTCAACAGGTTCTGAGAATGGTTCGGAAATACTATTTCTAAATGCAATAAAAACCGAGGCTCCTGCAAGACTGGATTTGAATAGCCGGCTAGATGCAAACACGATGGTTTTTCCATCCGGACTGATCGATGGATCTCTTTCCACAAATTGTGAATTCAAGGTTTCCATTGGCGCCTTGTACTCAAAATTTTCTCCATCTTTGGAAACAGCAAGGTGGAGGTCTCCTTCGACAGAATAAATCATCTCTACCTGGCTTTCTTTTGAGTTATAATATAGTGAAAAGCCGAGCTTATCTCCGGTAATATGGTCTTTTAATTTTAGAAATCTGGGATTTATGAAAATTTCTTTGGTTTTATCTTTATTCCATATTGCATTGCAAACGAGAATTTCTAGATAACCCTTCCCTTTCATTTCAAGAGGAAGGTTAGATGCCGATTTCGTCAGCTCCTTCATCTTCACGAAATCATCTTTTCCAAATTCCTTCTCAAGAACGTCATCTGACAATTCCTTGACATTAAATTTTTTGTCAATGTAGGGAAGGATTCGATCGGAGATAAAATAATAAATGCTCGAATTCGGAGCAGGATTTTGAACTAAATGATAGTCTTTTTCCGGCCCGTTAATTGTTTGAAAACTTGCAATCCTGCCCCCTTTAGTGATCCCAAACTGATAGGTTTCAGCTGGAGGACGCACGATCATTATTTCCTTCCCGGAAGTTTGTTCGTGGAGAATTGCGTTTGTCTTGTCGAATGTATTTTTTTTGGGGTCGGAATCTGCAATGGAATTTTTGTTGTCCATCGTGGAAGACTTTTTAGATTCTTCCTTTTTTGCCAAATTTTCAGTAGGTTTTTTCACTTCCTTGGAATTGGAAGAATTCTGATTTGCCGGTTTTGTCTCCGGCTTCACAGCACCTTTGTTTTCTTTTTGAAGAATATTCGTTTCCTTGTAACTGCTTGTCGAGCTGGAATTATCTGTTGTTTTTTTGTCCTTTGCGGAATATTGTAAGCTACTGCTTCTCTTTTTTAACGCCTTGATTCCATGAATATTTCTAGATCGAAAAATCTTCTGAATAATTTTTTCAATCTCTTGTTCTGAAATTCCTTTTGCCCGAAGTTCTTCAATGAGTTTCTGAAAGTCTTCATAGAAATAGTCGCCACTTTCATCCTGGTGAATTGTTTTTTTCTCGAGTTCCTCAATTTCAAAATCTTTGAGTGAAAATTTGTCTTTATCGCCGGTTGTACTGCATGTGAGGAATACGGCAAGGATGATAAGCATAGAGAAAAATTTCCAATTTTTTAAATAAATGGAATTTCTGTTGGAGTCTTTTTTCATGAGCATAATGTATCCTGCCTTTATGTTGGAAAGATTTCAAGGAATTCAATCCGGAGTATTCATTTCATACAATGAAAAAATAAAAAAGCTTTGTCTATCCTTTTTCAATTTGAAATTCTGATCGTTTCAGAAAATAATAAGAAGGTGTCCTAAAACCAACTTTTGAAAATGTTTTAGGCCACACCTCACTCAGCCTATGCCGCAGCCCATCTTTGATGAGCTGGATAAACGCGCACAGGCTGGGTGAAGTCTTAGAGCAAGTGTCAGGACATGCTCCAAGCTTTCAGATTGAAATAATTCCGACTGAAAAACAAATAACGAATTCTTAAGGTTGCAAATCCGGAATATTCTTGTAGAATTCAAGGCATTCCGGGTTTAAGAGCGCGTCCGTATTCGTAATCGGTTCGTTTGCTACAGCCCTTTTTACGCTGATCTCCACTTTTTTCATATTCAGAGTATAGGGAATATCCGGAACCTGAATGGTTTTTGCGGGAATATGCCTTGGCGAGATTTCCTTTCGTATCTTGTCATTGATTTTTTTAATGAGTTCATCCGTTAGTTGAAATCCTTTCTTCATTTTCAGGAAAAGTACGATTCTTTCGTCATTTTGGAAATTTTGCCCTATTACAACGCTGTCATCGATTTCAGAAAAACCTTCCAATTGCCTGTAAATGTCTGAAGTGCCGATTCTGACTCCTCCGGGGTTCAGAGTCGCATCCGACCTTCCATAGATGATAAGCCCGTCCGTGTCCGTGATTTCGGCAAAATCACCGTGCCTCCATACGTTAGGGTACACATCAAAATAGGCTTTCTGGTATTTCGATCCGTCCTTATCGTTCCAGAAAAATAGAGGCATCGACGGAAAAGGAGACAGGCATACCATTTCTCCTTTTTCTTCCCGAATACTTTTGCCGTTTGAATCGAAAACATCCACATTCATCCCGAGCCCTCTGCACTGTAGTTCTCCTTTGTAAACCGGAAGAGTAGGACTGCCCAAGGCAAAGCAACCGTTCAAATCGGTTCCTCCGGAAATAGAGGAGAGCCTAACGTCTTTTTTGATATGCTCATAAACGAATTCAAAATTTTCTTTCGAAAGTACGGAACCTGTGGAAAGGATCGAATTCAAACTGTCTAAGGAAAATTTTTCGGATGGGCGAATTCCCTCCGATTCCAGGGACGTTAGGTATCTCGCACTGGTTCCGAAAATGTTGAACCTTTCTTTTTCGGCATAATCCCAGAGCACTTCCGGCCCCGGATAAAAAGGATTTCCATCGAATAGAATAATTGTTGCACCTACTGCCAGAGAACTGACTAGCCAGTTCCACATCATCCATCCGCAGGTAGTGTAATAAAAAATCCTGTCATCCGGTTTTAGATCCGTATGTAGTACCAGTTCTTTCAGGTGGTTAACCAATACGCCTGCTCCCTGTACCATACATTTCGGAAGGCCTGTCGTTCCAGAAGAATACATGATGTACACAGGATGACTCACCGAGACTTGTTCGAACTCGATTGGCTTGTTTTCTTTTTGCAAGAAATCTTCGTACATCACCGAATTTGGAATGGAGGAAATGTCAGAATTGCCTTCCGCAAATGGAATGATAACGACTTTTTCAATCGATGGAATCTGTTTTACTATCTCGGAAATTTTTTCGATGCAGCTTACGGTTTTTCCTTTAAAATAATAACCGTTTGCGGCAAATAAAATTTTCGGCGCAATCTGCCCGAATCTATCTACGACACCACCTATTCCGAAGTCGGGAGAGGAGCTGGACCAGAGCGCTCCGATGCTCGTGGTTGCAAGCATTGCAGTGATTGTTTCCGGAATATTCGGCATGAAAGCGCAAATTCGGTCTTCCTTGACGACGCCTAGTCTTCGCATCGAAAACGCAAGCCTTCCTACGGATTCATTCAATTCTTTGTAGCTGATACGGCGGATTTCCCTGTCTTCAGATTTGGAAATAATCGCAACCTTGTCACTATTGAAACGAAGTAGATTTTCCGCAAAATTCAGTTTTGCATCCAAAAACCAGTTTGCGCCTGGCATTTTTTTAGGGTCATCCAGAACTTTCGAATAGGCCTGCGAAGATTTCATCCCGGTGAATTTCCAAATCAGATCCCAAAATATTTCGATATCCTTGATAGAAAATTCATACAATTCTTTGTAAGAATCGTAGTTCCTGCCAGTTTGGGCATTTACGAATTTCGTAAATTTCGCCATGTTTGATTCGAAGAACTGCTTATCGCTTGGAGTCCAGAGTGGTGTTTTACTTGTAATCAATGAATATTCCTTTTTCTATTATTGCATGAGGTGGTTCTCAAAATTCAATATCAATCTTTTTTTCGATTTATCTGGAAATAAAGAAAAAACTTGTCTATCGAAAATAATAAAGAAAATTAAATGAAAATTTTGCCGAACTGGAGAAATATAAAAAGACTTTCTAAAAAACCGGATTTTTTGAGATTGTTATTTACGAGCGCCTGTAGCTCAACGGATAGATCGCAGGTCTCCGGAACCTGAGGTCCGGGTTCGATTCCCGGCAGGCGCAAAAGTGAGCCTGATAAATTTCGAGTGAAAGTTTCAATTAGGGAAACCGGCAGTAAGGAGGGTACGGAATTGGAAGTATCGACTTTAGAAGTTCTTATGATAATTATTAGTTCTATTCTTGCATTGTGGGGGCTGTTTCATCAATTTATCGTTGGGGCAACGGTAACCCTTTTTTTGAAAGAAAAAGAATTGCAATTGAGGTTAGTGCTATTGGGCTGGGTGGCATACGGAGCTTTCATTTCTTTTGTAGGATTGCTTTCTGCCGTCATACTTTTCATGGGCGGGCTGAATTCCAGAGAAACGAGAATTGTTTTGTTTATGTCGGTCGGCGCCATGACTCTATTTTCCGGGCATACGCTGGTATCCGGCCTGAAAATTTTTCCAAGGCCCATAAAGATTAGTTTTGCGATTGAAACTCTATATATTTTGACCTGCACTGCTTCATTGATGATTTTCTGGCTCAAAGAAGGCTAGATTGTGCGGCCCCTCGTGGACTACGATTTTCGTAATCCGGCCGTTTGAATTTTTTGCTTCTTTTTTCAGGTGGAAATAAAACCATCTGGCAATATTTTCCGACGTTGGGTTTATGCCTTGAAAGTCTCTGTGTTCATTAATGACGATATGATCGAGGTTAAGCGCGAGTTCGTCCAGTTTTTTCCTTACTTGCAGAAAATCAAAACTGATTCCATTTGAAGAAATATTGTCGTTACTTCTCAGGAAAATTTCAATTTTCCAGGAGTGGCCGTGGCAGGTTTCGTTTTTTCCGTCGGGATAGTATTTCAACAAATAGTGGGAAGATTCAAAAAATGCCTCGATTCGGATGTAAAAATTTCCTTTTTCTTCTAAAAACATTGCGAAAAAAAACTTCCTTTTTTTATGGATTCTTACCAGGATGATACTTTAACTGTCTAAGTAAAGTATAGTACTAAATAATCGGAGAATGAAATGACTCAGGCAACTCAACCAAAATTTCACAAGGATATGACCGTTGGGGAGGCAATAGCTCTTCATCCGGAGGCCGGGCTTGTTTTTTCCAGTTACCATCTGGGCGGTTGCTCTCATTGCTCAATCAATAATCTGGAAACGATAGACCAGGCATGTCAGGGATATGGCGTAGAAGTCGATACATTGATAGACAGCCTGAACAACTTATTTCAATCTGACGAAGAATAAAAAATAAAATTATTGATATAAAAGCCAGATTAAAACAATCTTCATAAAATCGAATATTGCAATTTTGCAATTTTGCAATATTTAACCGACTAAATGTTCCGACGAATTTTCATTCTGGCTATCCTTGCTCTCCCTTTCGCTACCCTGAGTAGTGAAGAGAGAATCTTTGAATTGAAGAGCAAGATGGAAGGAATTGATTTAATTCCCTTTTCGGATGTTTATATTGACGAGTCATCGAGTCTGGATTTTGAAAAAGTCTCATCCCCGGAATTTCAAAAAAACTTCAAACCGATTTCAGGCAATAGTTTCGGGTTTACACTATCTACTTACTGGCTAAGGCTAAAAGTTAGGAATATTTCCGGAAAAATAAAATCGTGGTATCTGGAGCACGATTACCCTTTGTTTGACCTGGTAGAAGTTTACCGGGCGGGTAAGTCCAGTGATCCTTTTTTCAGGGGAGGGGACATCTTCCCCTATGATAAAAGGCCGATCGACTATAAGGATCTTGTCATTCCAATCACTGTCGAATCATCAGAAGATACTTTGTACTATATCAAGTTCAAAAGCAAAAGCGCGATGACCATTCCCGTGTATGCTTATACCCCGAAAGAATTTTATAGCAGGATTCTGAATGAACAGATGATTCTGGGAATTTATTACGGGTTCATGTTGGTTTTGTTTTTGTACAACCTGTTTCTTTACCTTTCTACGAAAAACGTAAATTATTTGTACTATATCCTGTATATCGCCAGTTATTCTTTATTTCAGGCTTCGCTGAACGGTTTCACATTTCAATACCTCTGGCCGAATTCGATCTGGTGGGAAAATGTTTCCATGCCATTTTTTATTTACTTTGCTTATTTCTGGGGCCTTATGTTTTGCAGATCATTTCTTGGTTTCCAGAAAAGTTGGAGACTATTAAATTATGCATTGTATTTTCTGCTTGCCTGGTCTGTAATCGGGTCTCTCTTCGTGTTTATAATCAACAACAACAAGTTAAATACCCAGTCTGCCGTAACATTTTCATTTCTTGCAATGCTATTCTTACTCGTGAGCGGGATTTATTCACTTGTCAAAGGTTTCCGGTCGGCGAGATATTTTTTATTTGCATGGACAATGTTTTTAATCGGGATATTCCTTTACAATTCGACTGCGCTGGGATTTTTACCGAAGAATTTTGTTACCAACTGGGCGATCCAGATTGGTTCGTCTCTGGAAGTAGTTTTGTTGTCTCTTGCTCTCGCAGATAAAATCAATGAACTTTCCTTGAATCTAAAAATTAAACTGGAAGAACTGCATTTTTCAAAATTGAAAATCGAAGAATCTGAAAAAAGATTCCGAAATCTTTTTAATAGTTCGGATGATATTATCTTCGTATTGGATGAGGATTGGAAAATCAAAAATATCAATCACGCATTAACCAAACAGACCGGCATAAAAACGGCAGATGTTGTCGGGGAAAATTTTGCGAACCTGATTTATCATTCCGATGACAATACGGATTATTACCGGAAAGTTTTTATTCTTGAGAAAATGGAGGAGTTCAGGAAAAGCCAAAAGCTGGTGCGTTTTCAAGCAGAATTCAGAAATTTGAATTTCCCCGAACCTAAAGAAGTAAACATAAGCCTCCAGTATATAGAGCACAACCAGGAAAGGGAAATTCTGGGTGTTGCAGCTCTATTGAGCGAGGACATTTTGAATAAATTTATGGTTTCCGAGAAAATTACTTTTTCGATAAATAACTATCTCCAGAATTCAGACATCATCAGCAAGCGGCTCACTAACGGCTTGAAAAAATACTGTGATGCGAATGAGATATTCGAAATTCGAACCTGTCTTAGGGAAATACTGATAAACTCTATCGAACACGGGAATCTGGAAATTACGTTTGATGAAAAAACACAAGCAATGATGGATGATGCTTATTTTGACCTGATCCATGAAAGGCAGAATACGGAACCCTACAAAAATCGCAAAACATTGATCGAATATACATTTACCAGCGAAAGAATCGGCTTTCGGATTTCGGACGAAGGGAAAGGATTCGATCATAGAAAATATCGCAAATCTAACATGAAAGAATTAGCAGAGGATTACGTTCCCCACGGCAGGGGAATTGCAATGACAAACCAGATTTTTGATGAGGTAAAATATAACGAGAAGGGAAACCAGGTGGTTCTGGTGAAATATTTCAACCGATAGAAATTTCATTTTGGGTTCAACCTGGATTTATCATTGTCATAAATCGGGGATGGGGGATAACGGATTCTAAGACTTGAAAATTTGAAAGTTACCAGAAGAGATATTATTCCGGAAATCGTTGATATCGGAAACGACATTTTGAAAGTCGTTCTTCCTCAGCCGTTTTATGCTTCGAATAATGTTTATATTATTCCGGGAGAAGAGCTTACCATAATCGACTCGGGGTATATTGAATCTATTCCCGTTCTTCAATCCGCTCTCAAAACAATCAAACTTTCACTCAAAGATATTCGGAAAGTAATTTACACTCACAACCATATAGATCATATTTCCGCTTCGCTTGTGCTCAAATCCTATGCTCCCAAGGCGGTTTATTACGGACTAAAAGGAATGAGCGAAGGAATCGGAAATTATATCGAGAGTGTGGACTTATTCAGAATCGCTTCGAATGATTTATTTGTGAAGGCATTTGAAAAACCGGAAGAAAGAAATTCTGTGATTGAATCGACGGAAAAATATTGGAAAGAATTTTTTTCCAGATTCAAGGAAACCAAAAAAGGCGATCCGATTCTAAAAATGGATGTTGGCTTGGAGCAGGGGGATTCCGTATTTGTGGGAGAGCGCGAGATAAAAATTTTATATACTCCGGGCCATAATATTTATCACATCACTCCCTATTTACGGAAAGAAGGAATATATTTTTCCGGAGATCTGATCATATCCAATCTCACTGCAATCTATTCGGAATTTGACGGGGATCTGGAAGATTACAGACTTACACTTGACAGGCTTTTGGATGAACCCATTGTTCGAATGCTTCCGGCTCATGGTGAAGAGATCATTGATCCGAAAAGGTCGATTAATCTGGTGAAAAAGACCCTGGATATTCTGGAAAGAGGGATCGTAAGAAGGCTTACAGAATCGTCTCCTTCTGATCTTTTGAATTTGATGGAGGCTGCGATTGGAAAAAAAGTCCATTCAGGCGGGCATTTACCTACGGCTCTCGCGCTGGTTTACTCAATTGTAAAAAGGCTGGAAAAAAAGAAAAAGATTCGGATCGAAAGGCGTAACGATGGATACGAAAAATTTTATCTCACCGGGTAATGCAATTTTTTTCCGAATAGTATATTTTCTTGCTTGAAAAGCCGATATAGTATAAGGTAAGATTTTATTATCGGAAGGTTTTTGGATATGGCAAAGAAAATTATTTTGGCAATTTTACTGATTTGTATTTCTATCCCGGTTATGTCTCAACAGCAAAAAAGAGAGCCGGACGCTTCAAAGGAAAACGATATTTTTCAGGACAAGCAAAGCGCGTATACCAAGTCTTTGACCAGAATTATTAACGAATTGGAAAAATCGATAGAGGTTCGCCTGAAAGATTTGGAAGCTAAACACGATCAATTGATTGTGCTTAGGCCTGAACTGAAAAACAAGCAGACGATTGTGACCGAAGATATTCCGTTTGTTTACGACGAGGGATATGAAAGCAATTTATACAAATACATTTCTTTCAGTTTTGAAGAAGGTAAGGTGAAAGAAATTCGTCTCGGTTCAAAGAAGAAGAGAATTCATTACGAGTATGCTTATGAAAACAAAACGATGATTTTCACGCCTCCAACTGTCAGTAATACCAAGATTGTACTTGAAAGATCGGATAGAGTAGAGACTACCGTATTGAGCCATATATCTTATGATAACCAGATTAAAGCCCTCAGATTTATCGAGGCTAGCCTAAGGTCTTCCATCTATCGTATGGACGTAATGATGGTGCTTTACAAAGAAACCAAAGACAGAAGAAATTTGTACCAAATCAGCATTTAAAATATTTCAATGAGAAGCAAAAACTCAAAGTCCAATTCTCGCAACTGAATCATTGGCCGCCCAAACGGATTGAAATTTCAGTTGATTGAATGAGTATGTCGTAAAATAACGAAATTAATTCATTCAATAAAAGGAAAACCTATGGCAAACGTTGAATATTCCCCATTTGCAGAAATTGCGCCGCAGACAAAATTTGAGTCGGGCGAAGTAATCAAAAAAACTTACGGAAAATTTTTGGACGAATTTAAGGAGGGGGATATTTTTTCTCATCCCAGGTCGCTAACAATCGACAGGGCGTTTGCTCAGGAATTTGCCACCGTATTTATGGAAGCAAATCCGCTATATCTTTCTGCTCCTTATGCGGTTGCTCATGGCTTTAAGGATATGTTGGTGTCTCCACTCCAGATTTTCAACATTGCTCTTTCTTTGGGGGTTCAAAATGATTCCGAGAAAGCGGTTGCAAATCTAGGATACTACAATGTTCAATTTCTGCTTCCTGTTTACCCGGGTGATACGCTTTTTTCAAAAACAAAAATCTTGAAAGTGGATGACAAAGGTGAAGACAAACCAGGCATCGTTCATGTCCGGACGGTCTGCCTGAATCAGAACAACCAACTGGTTTTAAATTATGAAAGAAAAATCATGATTTCCCATTCGAAGGGAAAGCCAAAAGGAAATTCGTCAGCCGGAAATCCGAATTCTTATTTTCCAAAAGAAATAAAATCTGTGATCGAACTTCCTTCATTGCAGTACCCTAAGGACTTTAAGGATGCAACCGGGGATGGAACTTATTTTGAGTCATTCAAATTAGGGCAGGTTTATATTCATTCCAATGGAAGAACGATTACAGATGAGCATGTTCCCTGGACCTATAGAGTTGGGAATACTCATCCGTTGCATTATGACAGTCTGTATTCCAAATCTTTGTCAGGCGCAATGAGCGGCGAGCCTATCGTTTATGGAGGACTTGTATTTGCCTGGCTTGCAGGCCTTGCATCCAGAGATGTTTCTGAAAATATGGTTTGGGATCTGGGCTATACGGAAGGCTATCACACTCAGCCTGCAATTTCCGGTGATACTGTTACTGCAATTTCCAGAGTTCTTAAAACGGAAGACGCAGGAAATAAATTCGGAATTGCTGCAGGCGAAGTGCAGTTTCAGTTTATCGGTTTGAAAAATATTCGTGCAGTCGAGGCATATGAAAAATTCGGAGCTGATCTTTTCCTGAAAGAAAATGACAAGAAAAAACTGGGAAAGGAAAAAATCCCTGAGAAAATTTTTGAAATCGAAAGAAGACTTTTAATTAAAAAGAAGCCTTCTTAGAAAATCAGGTCAATTCCAGAATCAGATACATCGTATCATCCGAAAAACTGACTCCTTGAAAAAAGGAGTCAATTTTGCTTTTGATTGCTTCCTGGAAATTGGAAATATCTTTTATAGATCTGTTTTGATTTAGTAGAGAGATCAAAGTGTTAATATCCAAAACATTCCCTTTCGAGTTTGCAGTTTCGAGAAGGCCGTCCGTAAACAGAAAAAATCTGCTCCCTTTAATCATAGGAAAATTTACCGACTTAGCTATAGGGGATTTGATTCTATAACCGAGAATGGAACCTTCCGTGAGAATTTCTTTGAACTCTTCTCCATTTTCAGAATAAAGCGGGTAGGGATGGCCGGCGTTTCCATAATAAACTTGTTTTCCCAGAAAATCAAAAAACATATAGACTGCCGATGCGTGATGAGTTCCAAAATCATGATATAATTTTGAATCGAGGTAATCTAAAAAGCCGCTTGGATTTAATTTTAACCGGTAAGGCATGTTGGATACCAACACTTTCAGAATTGCGGCAACCATTGCAGAGGATATACCGTGACCTGCGACATCCGTTAGAAATACCCCGACGTTTCCTTCCCGCAACTGAACAAAGTCAAAAAAATCACCACCAACAACCTGCTGGTTTTTTCTGAAGACTATGTATTTGAGCCCATTGATTTCATTTTTTTCGGGGAAGAGAGAATCCTGCACTTTTTTTGCAAGCCCAAGATCATGATCTATCACTTCTTTCTGGAATGAAAGATAGTTTGATTTTTGAACGACTTTATTGGAGGATAAAATAATAAACGTTGCGATCACTGTTGACAATATGAAAAAAAATATCGGAATCAAAACGGCCTCGGCACTGATTGTCAAGCCATCAACTTTGTAAAATATTGCTATTGTCGTGAAATAGAGTAAAATCGAGGAGAGTCCGACGTAAAATGCTGCAGATTTTCGCAGACGAAATGCTTGCAACATAATGATGATTGACCCTATGGAAAGACTTGCAACCACCAGGTCAATATTATTAGAACCGTAAAAATAAGATAGATAGGTTAGCCTATGGTAAATCGCCAGTATGATAAAATTGTACAGAAAAATAATTGGATTCAGAAATCTGGAAAATTTTTTCAGGTAAATGAAGTAAATGAAAACATTTAGTGCCGTAACGCCTAACGTAAACAACGGGAAATGCGGGACATTTCTGAAGGATTCCAGAAAAAACCATGCGTAGATACTGAAGTGCATGAAGAAACTAATGTTGATGTACAAATATTCCCAGGATTCGATTTCCTTTTTTATTAAATCTGAGGAGTAGTTCGGTGGCGAGAAAATATGCCTATCTTCTTCGGGAAGAAAAATTTCGGGAAGAAATTTAAAAAAGCGACTACTCCAACGGTTCATGATATGTAAAAGATAATATTTCCGAACCTTTTAAATGTAAAGTTATATCAAAGCCTTTATCCAGATACTTGTCTAGTTTTTGAGCTGCTTTGACAGCGTTTTTTTCATTTATCATTTTGTAATAAAATGGATAGGATTTGGACTTGTAATTATAAGGGAATCTATCGCTTACTAGAAGGGTTACCCTGTAGTGGTCATTCCTAGTTTCCAGAATAATGTTTGAGACCTGCTTTCTATTTACTACTCTTTCTGTGATTTTTAATTCCCAGGGATTGTATGACAATAAAGCAAATGAAATAGAAAATAAAAATACGGTAAATTTGAGGAGCATATTAATACAATTATCGGATTTTTATTATGGAACTTCAGGATTTAAGAATGCGGGAGTTGTAATTTTTATAAGGCTTATTTTTACCTTATATATGAATTGGGCAATAAACTATAACGGTAAGAATTGAAAAGAAAAAATTTTCTCAAAAATCGAATTTTTTTCACTTTAAGTGACATTTTTTTTACCTTAAGAAGTGGAGAAAAAAGATGAACCCACTTTCGCAAGAATGCACCCAGTCCAGCCTACTCATCCCGGAAAAGTTTTTGGAAGATTTTCTGGAAAGGACAGAAAATCTCTCGCGGGAAGATTATTTCCACGGTCTTCTGAAACGATACCGTCCTGTAGTTCTCTGGAAAACTTTCGCTAAGTCGGGCAAAGTCAAGACCCTCTACCAAGACGAAGGGCAAAATCTAATCAAAAAGAATTTTTATCCCCAGAACGACGATTGGATCGAATTTGGTATTCTCGCAAACTGGCTCGGCATTTCCCGTACGGCTCTCTTCACCCTGTTTTTAACACTCGACATCGCTGGTTGGGATAAAATCCTCCCTGAAAAATTCTTCGACAATGGAGTTCCACCAAACATTACGGTGGTAAGGGTGGGAGCCTACATCGCAAGGAGAAAAACAGTCCGAGCGGATAGGCATATACGACATAAACTAAGACTTTAGGGGAAAAAACTGGCTGGAAATCAGAACTCATGTTTGATTGAAAAGTTTTCTGGATTAACATCTTTCGGATTTAAAGGTCGTTCGATTTTTCTTTCAGTATCTTCCATTAATTGAATTGTAAAAGGCTTTTTCAGTTTCCCTGCCTTAGGATCGGATAATATATTCACCGTAAATTGGGGGCCGTGTGGGTCTTCACCAATGTCAACTATTTGTCCGACTTCCCCGGTGTTCAAAAGAACCAGAAACCCTTTGGATAAAAGATTTTTTGAATTGATGGAAGATTGAATGTCATGGATAAATTTTTCTGCAATTCTTGGAGCAAAGTGGGTGCCAGTATATGTTTCGATCACTTGAATGGATTCTTCCGGGGAAAATGCAGGCTTGTATGATCTCACTGTAGTCAGTGCGTCATATACATCGGCCAGGGCAACAATTACAGAGTAATCGTCTAACGTATCCCCTGAGATGCCTCTTGGGTAACCCTTCCCATCGTATCTTTCGTGGTGCTCATAAGCCATGTTGACGATTCTTTTATTAATATTTTTGTCGTGCTCCATAATTCTTTTGGAATGAGAGGGATGGCTTTTCATGATTCTTTTTTCCTCTTCGGATAGCACACCTGTTTTATTGATAAGGGAGGATGGAATTGCGATTTTTCCAATGTCGTGCAAGAATCCTCCAAGCCCGATTAGTTGAACTTCGTTTTCGGGGTATCCCATCTTGATTGCAAGATTCAGAGCAATGATTCCGACATTAATTGAGTGGCAAAGGGTATAATAATCGTGTGAACGGATATCGAGTAAGTTTACCATAGCCGATGGGTTGTGGCGGATTTCTCTGTAGATTTCTCTGACAGCGAATCTACACGAGTAGAAATCTATTGAGTTCTGGCTTCTCAGAAAATCAAAAGTTACTTTCCGGAGGCTGGAGACGGAATTTCGTATGGACTCTTTGGAAACCATTCCGGAGTGATAATTCTCCAGAATCTGATTGATTGCCTCCTCTTCCTTTAGTTTTTCATCTTTCTCGGTGATTTCAGGTTCGTAGAGGATTTCTTCGATATTGTTATCCTTCAGTTTTTCTCTAAATTCTTTTCCGAAAACGATTCTGTTGGAAAAAAGAAGTTTTCCATTGAGGTCAAGCACCCTACCGTCAAAAATAGTGCCGTCCCGGATCTTTTTTACGCTTAACTTCATGGGATTTTTTTTCCTCTATTAGACTATTAACGTCATCTTTCATTCAATATTTGAGTCTCTTTATCGTTATATTATTGACTCCGGAGGGGGGTATAAAAATAATGAGAATTTCTGGTCATTTCCTGCCAAAAGAAGGTGTGATTTTGCCCTCTTAGCTCAGCGGTAGAGCACCTCCATGGTAAGGAGGGGGTCGCCAGTTCAAGCCTGGCAGAGGGCTAAAAGAAGGATCCAGGCCTGTAGTTTAATGGTAGAACTAGGATCTCCAAAGTCCTTGGTGGGAGTTCGATTCTCTCCGGGCCTGCCAAAAAAGTGGATCTGAATGGATTCAGAGAGTAAAAACTGTAAGAGGTGAAATTTTGAAGACGTTTTTGCAAGAATGCAAAGTTGAGTTAGAAAAGGTTCAGTGGCCGACGAGGGAAGAAGTAGTGAATTCTACTCTTGTGGTTTTATTTACGGTTATTGTGTTCTCAATGTTTTTATTTATTACTGACTCAATCTTTCTTCGGGCGCTTACTTGGTTGTGGAGTTTTGCGGGTTAATTAGGGATATAGACGGTACGGCTGAAAAAATGGCACTCAAATGGTATGTATTACAAGTTTATTCCGGACACGAAAATAAAGTGAAGGCGAATATAGAAAAGTTAGTCGCTCAAAACAATCTCGCAGGAAGAATCAGTCAGATTGAGATACCTACGATGGATGTTGCCGAAATGAAAAATGGCAAAAAGAAAATATCCAAGAAAAAAATTATGCCCGGTTATGTTCTTATCGAAATGGACATGGATGATGACCTTCAATTTATGATCCAGACTCTTCCGTCTGTATCTACATTTGTCGGGCCTAAACTCAAAGGGCCTGAGGCGTTAACTCTGGAAGAAGTCAAAAATCTTTTTGCTGAGATGGGAGACGTTCAGTCCGAGGAGCCGGTTAAACCACGGCTTCTTTTCAATGTTGGCGATAATTTAAAGATTGTGGATGGCCCGTTTGCGAATTTCAGTGGTGTTGTAGATGAAATTTTTCCCGAAAAAGGTCGACTCAGAGTCAAGGTCGAGATTTTTGGTCGATCAACGCCTGTAGAATTGGATTATCTTCAAGTTAGTAAGGTTATATAATAATAGTTTTGCAAGTTAAAAGGAATATTTAGATGGCGGCAAAAAAAGTAGTTAAACAGATAAAGCTTCAGGTAGAAGCAGGCAAAGCAAATCCGGCTCCACCGGTAGGTCCTGCATTAGGCCAGGCTGGATTGAATATTATGGAGTTTTGCAAGCAGTTCAATGCAAAGACTCAGAGTCAGATTGGGTATAAACTTCCCGTCGTTATCACTGTTTACAGTGACCGAAGCTTTACGTTTATTACAAAATCTCCTCCGGCTGCACTTCTTGTAAAAAAAGCAATCGGGATTGAATCCGGTTCCGGAACACCGCACAAGACTAAAGTTGGAAAGATTACCAGGAAGCAACTGGAAGAAATAGCACAAATGAAAATGAAAGATTTAAATGCAAACGATCTGGACGCTGCTGTAAAAATTATCGCAGGTACTTGCCAGTCCATGGGCGTGACAGTTGACGGAGTGAAATAAGAGGAATTTATGAAACGCGGAAAAAAGTATAGAGCTCTGAAGGACAAAGTAGATAGAACAAAGGTTTATCCGTTGCAGGAAGCGATCGATCTTGCGAAAGCTACGTCCTATTCCAAATTCGACGGAAGTCTCGAAGTTGCAACAAAGGTGAATTACAAAAGTCTTCAAAATGTGAGGGGGACAATTTCACTTCCTCACGGAACCGGCAAAAAAGTCAGAGTGTTAGTTTTTTGCAAAGGCGAAAAACAAAATGAAGCAAAAGCTGCGGGTGCTGATTTTGTCGGAGACATGGACTTGATCGAAAAAGTTTCCGGCGGATGGACTGATTTTGACGCGTGTGTTGCAACCCCGGACATGATGAAGGACGTTGGTAAGCTTGGTCCGGTTCTTGGTAGAAAGGGGCTTATGCCGAAACCAAAGGCTGGGACTGTAACCACAGACGTTACAAAAGCTGTTAACGAATTAAAGAGTGGAAGAATCGAATACAGGCCAGATAAGGGTGGAGTGATTCATTTGGGAGTTGGAAAAATTTCTTTTGATAGCTCTAAACTCTTGGACAATGTGAAGTCTGTAATTGCGGCAATTCAAAAAGACAAACCATCTGACGCGAAGGGTGAGTATTTGAAATCTTTTTCAGTTTCAGCTACAATGGGCCATGGCGTGAAAGTCGACATTAAAGAAATAGTGAATACGATTAGTTAAAAGAGAAAACTATGAACGAAGAGAAAAAAAGTCAAGTAGCGTTTTTAAAAGAAAGACTCGAAGAAAAAGGAAATTTCATTTTGGTTTCCTACAGTGGTTTGACCGTTGAGCAGATGGAAACATTGCGCAGGCAATTTCGTTCCATTGGGTCGGAGATGAAGGTCGTAAAAAATAACCTTTTTCTTCGTGCCTTGAAAGAGTCTTCAAAGCATAAGGAAAAAAATATAGATTTTGGTGAGGGCTATAAAGGACCGTTGGCTGCGGTTTTTTCCGATGTAAAATTGCCCGAAGTTGCAAAAGTCTGTAAAGAGTTTTCAAAGACCCATGAGAGCCTTGTTGTAAAAGCGGGCTATATTGACGGAGATGTGCTAAATGCCAAGGATGTTCAGAATATTGCGGGTCTACCTTCTAAGGAAGAGCTTCTTTCTCAGATTGCTAGAGGATTGAATGCACCTGCAAGATCTATTGCAGTTGGAATTAACCAGATCATGGCATCACTTGCAAGAGGAATTCAGGCAACAGCTGAAAAAAACGGAAAGTAAAATAAGTAATCATTTTTAAAGGGAAATTAAGGAGAAAAAAATGTCAGCAGCAGTATCAACAGAAAACTTACTCGAGCAAATCGGGAATCTTACATTAGTTCAGGCAGCAGACCTTGTGAAGGCAATGGAAACAAAATTCGGTATTTCAGCTGCAGCTCCAGTCGCAGTTGCGGCAGTTGCGGCAGGTGGCGGTGGAGCAGCTGCTGAAGAAGAGCCTGCTCAGGTTACCGTGATTTTGAAAGCTCACGGAGATAAGAAAATCGACGTGATCAAAGTTGTTCGTGAAATCACCGGTCTTGGCCTGAAAGAAGCAAAAGACCTGGTTGAAGCGGGTGGTAAGGCAGTAAAAGAAAATATTTCAAAGGATGAGGCTGCTGATATCAAGAAAAAACTTGAAGCTGTTGGCGCATCAATCGAAGTAAAATAATAGTCTGGAACTATTAACTCACTTACAATTTTTTTGATACGACGAATAGAGTGTATTCTTTCGTCGTATTAGTGGTTTTATCGTCTTATTTTAATTATTTTTTAACACTTAGGAGTGTCACGGCATGAGTGCACGCACTGAAAGAAAAAGGGTAAATTTTGGGAAAATTACCAACTTAGACTACCTCCCAAATCTAATTCAAATTCAACAAAAATCTTTTGACTGGTTTATCCAGGCTGATGTCAAAGACCCTTCAAAAAGAAAAAACCAGGGGCTTGAGGCTGTACTCCGCGAAACTTTTCCGATCGAAAGCCCTAATAACGATATTATCATGGAATACGGGCATTACATTCTTGGGGACATCAAAAGGGGCCCTCAAGAATGTAAAGATACGGATTCGTCCTACGCAGTTCCTCTAAAAGCAGTGATTCGTCTGATAATAAAGGATACCGGAGAGATTCGGGAGCAGGTTGTTTACCTTGGCGACCTTCCCATAATGACCGAGCAGGGAACATTTATTATCAATGGGGCGGAAAGGGTGGTCGTGAGCCAGTTGCACAGATCTCCCGGTATATTCTTTTCTTACGACCCTATCAAGAGTTTGTATTCTGCCAGAGTGATTCCTTACAGAGGGTCATGGCTAGAATTCGAAATGGACAATAAGGGCGTCCTTGTTGCGAAAATCGATAGAAAAAAGAAATTTCCGGCAACCCTGCTTTTAAAAGCTCTGGGTGTAGGTACCAACGAAGAGGTGTTGAGGTTATTTTACTCATCTACCAAAGCGAGAATTGCGGGCGCGGCTCCTAAAGAATTGAAAAAAATTCTTGGAAGGAGATCAATTGCGGATGTAATCAATTACGAAAATGGCGAGGTAATGCTCGAGGCAGGCTCAAAAATCAATGAGGATAATATCGATATTCTCAAGGAGATGAAGGTCAAGGAAGTTGATTTGATCGAATTTCCGGCCGGAAAAGATAATGTAACAATCATCAACTGCCTGGAAAAAGACGGGGTCAATGACTACGAAGAAGCAGTAAAAAAATTCCACATGATTATGAGGCCGGGTGAGCCGTCCACTGTAGAAAATGCAGAGGCCGAGTTGAAGAGGCTATTCTTTAGTCCTAAGACTTTTGATCTGGGAAAAGTCGGTAGATACAAAATTAATAGTAAGTTTGAATTCAACAATCCGAAAGATTTTAAAAATTGTCCGGATAGAGTTCTTCGCCCCGAAGACATCAAAGAAGCAGTGAGATATTTAGTTATGCTGATCTCCGAAGCTGAAAATTATTATCCTGATGATATAGACCATCTGGGCAATAGAAGAATTCGTTCTATCGGTGAACTCTTGAGTAATCAAATTAAACTTGGTTTTACCAGGATGGAAAGAGTTATCAAGGAAAGAATGACTGTCCAGGAAATCGAACAGCAGACTCCTCAACTTTTAATTTCCATTAAACCAATCACTGCCGTAATCAATGAGTTTTTCGGCTCATCACAGTTGTCCCAGTTTATGGATCAAACGAATCCTCTTGCAGAACTTACCCATAAGAGACGATTGAATGCGTTAGGCCCTGGTGGTCTTTCCAGAGACAGAGCGGGATTTGAAGTCCGTGACGTTCATTACAGTCATTATGGAAGAATGTGTCCTATTGAAACTCCAGAGGGACCGAATATCGGTTTGATTCTTTCAATGTCATCTTTCGCGAGAGTGAACGATTATGGATTCTTAGAGACTCCATATAGACTAGTAAAGAGCGGAAAGCCACAGAAGCAAATTGAGTTTTTAACTGCGGATAAAGAAGAATACTATTACATTGCTCAAGCCTCTGCGCAGGTAGACGATAAGGGTGATTTCAAAAATAAGCTGATTTCAACACGGCACAGATCGGATTTCCCTTTCAGAAATCCTAGTGAAATTCAGTATATGGATTTAACCCCAATGCAGGTTGTTTCCGTTTCGACGGCTCTAATCCCATTTTTGGAGCACGATGATGCTAACCGAGCTTTGATGGGTTCAAACATGCAGCGTCAGGCTGTTCCATTATTGGTAGAGGAATGCCCATTTGTCGGAACCGGTATGGAGGGAAGAACAGCTTACGATTCCAGAATTTGTGTTGTTGCAAAGAGAGACGGGGTAGTAATTAAAGTCGATTCGACAGGTGTTCTGGTAAAAGAAGATGGGTCAAAAGATCCCGTGCATTACTCCTTTGTGAAATACAAAAAGACAAATCAGGGAACCTGTTTTAATCAAAGGCCTTCTGTTTCCTGTCTCTTGGCAGAAAAAGCCGGCAAAATTACGAAACTAACCAAAGAAAAAATCGAGCTAACATCGGTAGATGGCGATAAGTTTAGCTATAATCTTACCAGTAACGACGACAAGGAGTTTACTCCGACCGTAAAAGAAGGGGCCAATGTTGTCAAAGGCGCAACGCTTGCAGGGCAGGTTGTTTACGGAGAGAAATTTGATGACGAGGGAAATCTTGTGCAGAAAGGAACCGTCCTGGCGGATGGGCCTGCTGTAGATGACGGATATCTTGCTTTAGGAAGAAATGTTCTGGTTGCATTCATGCCTTGGGAAGGATACAACTTCGAGGATGCGATTTTAATCAGCGAAAAAGTCGTGAAAGATGATGTATTCACTTCGATTCATATCGAAGAATTTGAAATTCAGGCAAGAGAAACCAAACTCGGGCAAGAACAGATTACCCGCGATATTCCGAATCTATCCGATAAAGCATTTCGCGACCTCGATGAAACAGGGGTGATTCGGATCGGTGCAGAGGTAAAAGCAGGAGATATTCTTGTGGGAATGGTTACACCAAAAGGCGAAACCGACCTGACTCCTGAATACAAACTTCTGCATTCCATTTTCGGTGAGAAAGCAAAAGAAGTGAGAGACTCATCGCTCAGGCTTCCGAATGGAAATGAAGGAACAGTAATCGATATAAAAAGATACTCCAGAGAGAAGGGTGACGATCTGGCTGCAGGTGTAGAAGAGCTTGTAAAAGTTTATGTTGCAAGAAAAAGAAAACTTCTGGTCGGGGATAAGATGGCTGGACGCCACGGGAACAAAGGGGTTGTCGCTCGGGTTCTCGCGGAAGAAGATATGCCATACATGGAAGATGGAACTCCACTGGATGTAGTATTGAATCCATTAGGTGTTCCGTCTCGTATGAACTTGGGTCAGATTTTTGAAACCCAACTTGGGTTTGCTGCGAAAAAACTGAATATTAATTTTGAAACTCCTGTATTTGACGGAGCGACAGAATCTGATGTTGCTGATTATTGCAAGGAAGCGGGCCTTCCTTCCAATTCTAAATTCAAGTTATTCGATGGTAGAACCGGCGAGCCGTTTATCAATGAAGTTTTCTGCGGATACATCTACCTCTTGAAACTGGCTCACTTGGTTGATGACAAGATTCATGCGAGATCTACCGGGCCTTATTCACTGGTTACGCAGCAACCGCTTGGAGGAAAGGCTCAATTCGGAGGTCAAAGGCTTGGAGAGATGGAAGTTTGGGCGCTTGAGGCTTATGGGGCAAGCAATACTCTCCAGGAACTTCTGACGATCAAGTCAGATGACATGCTTGGACGGGCGAGAATATACGAAGCGATCGTAAAAGGAATTCATGCCATTAAACCTGGTATTCCTGAGTCGTTTAACGTCTTAGTTCAGGAATTGAGAGGTCTTGCCTTAGACATCATCATTACGGATACCACCGGAAAGACCGTTGACATTGCGGATTTGGACGATGAGTATACCAGAAGCAATAAAAAAATCAAAATTGAGACAATAGAGAACGAATAACTATGAGAAATTACACAAGTTTCGAATCAATTACAATCCGACTTGCATCTCCAGAAAGGATCAAGGACTGGTCATACGGCGAAGTAAAAAAACCGGAGACTATAAATTATAGAACCTTGAAACCTGAAAGAGAAGGGCTATTCTGTGAAAAGATTTTCGGTACTACAAAAGACTGGGAATGCTATTGCGGAAAATTCAAATCGATTCGTTACAAAGGGGTGGTATGCGACAAGTGTGGAGTGGAAGTAACTCACTCCAAGGTCAGACGAGAGAGGATGGGGCACATTGAACTCGCTGCTCCTGTTTCCCATATCTGGTACTACAGGTCAGTTCCATCTCGAATGGGTTTACTTTTGGATATGACGATCAACGCCCTCAAAACGATTTTGTATTTTGAGAAATACGTAATTATTGACCCTGCAGATTCTGGACGACTTAAAGGCGAGCTTTTGGATGAAGACGAATACCATACATATCTGGACGAATATGGCGATAAGTTTATCGCGGGTATCGGTGCTGACGCAATCAAGGAAATTCTCGCGAGAATCGATGTGGATGCAGAGGCAAGAGTCATTCGCCAAAAAATTCAGGATAAAAACAAAAGTTCTGATAAAAGATTATTGAAAAGATTGGAAGTACTCGAAGCATTCCGTGATTCAAATAACCGCCCTGAGTGGATGGTTCTGGACATTCTTCCCGTAATTCCCCCCGAGCTTCGCCCAATGGTTCAATTGGATGGGGGCAGATTTGCAACCTCGGACTTAAACGACCTTTACAGAAGGGTAATCAACAGAAATAATAGATTAAAAAGACTTCTGGCATTGAAAGCTCCGGAGATTATCGTTCGAAATGAAAAGAGAATGCTCCAAGAAGCAGTCGATGCGTTATTCGACAACTCAAGAAGAAAGAGAACCGTTAAAGGAAAGGGAAATCGGCCGCTGAAATCGATTTCCGATATGTTAAAAGGAAAGCAGGGACGTTTCCGTCAAAACCTACTTGGCAAGCGTGTGGATTATTCCGGCCGGTCTGTGATTGTGGTTGGCCCTGAACTGAAATTCCACCAAATGGGCCTCCCGAAAAAAATGGCTCTTGAATTATTCAAACCGTTTATCATGAAGCGCTTGGTAGATCTCGAACTTGCACCGAATATCAAAAGCGCGAAGAAAAAAGTCGAAGCCGAAGACAAAGATGTATTCGAAGCTTTGGAAACCGTTGTTCGTGAGCACCCCGTGCTTTTAAACAGAGCGCCGACTCTTCATAGACTGGGAATTCAGGCTTTCTTACCGATTCTTGTAGAAGGGAAAGCAATCAAACTTCATCCACTGGTATGTCATGCGTTCAATGCCGATTTTGACGGAGACCAGATGGCGATTCACGTTCCACTCTCCCCGAAAGCACAGTTGGAAACTTGGATGCTCATGTTAAGTCCGCACAATATTCTGAATCCTGCAAACGGACATCCTATCTGCGGGCCCACTCAGGATATAGTTCTTGGAATTTATTATCTGACTAGCGAGATTCAGAATGGAATTGGGCACGGAAGATTTTTTACTGGGCTAGATGAAATCAATTATGCTTTGGACACAAAATCTCTTGAGCTTCGGGCAAAGATCAGCGTTCTGCATCAGGACAAGATTATTGAAACGACCCCTGGCAGAATGATATTCAATACTGCATTTCCAAAGGGTTACAACTATGTGAATCGGACGTTAGGCGACAAGGAAACGAATAAAATTATCGCAGAGATTTACGATACTCACGGCCCTGGCCCGACAGTTGTGATGCTTGACGAGATCAAAAGACTCGGCTATAAATATGCGACAATCTTTGCTCCTACGATTTCGATAGAGGATATCCGGGTATCGCCTCAAAAACCGATTCTGGTTTCCGAGGCGAATAAGGAAGTAGAAAAAGCGGATATGGAATACCGGAAAGGTATTATTACAAACGAGGAAAGAAAGAAAAAAGTCATCGAAATATGGACAAAGGCAAACGACCATATTACGGATAGTATGTTCAAAGAATTGGAGAAGGACAGGGGTGGATTCAATCCGGTCTATGTGATGGCTGCGTCAGGTGCTAGGGGATCAAAGGCTCAGATTCGTCAGTTGGCTGGAATGAGGGGGCTCATGGCAAAGCCTTCCGGTGAAATTATTGAGCTCGCGATTCGTTCGAACTTTCGAGAAGGGCTTGGAATTCTAGAATTTTTTATTTCTACTCACGGTGCGAGAAAAGGTTTGGCGGATACTGCGCTAAAAACAGCGGATGCCGGGTATCTGACAAGAAGGCTCGTGGATATTTCACAGGATGTTATTATTAACGAGATCGATTGCGGCACATCTGAATATATCACTCTCGGAACTGTAAAAGAAGGGGAAAATGTAATCGTTTCTTTGGCGGATAGAGTATTCGGAAGATACACTGCCGAAGAAATTATCGATCCTGTGACTGAAAAAGTCGTATTTCCAAAAAATACTCTGATTTCCAGGGCAGTCGGACAGAAAATTGAAAATCTTGGTTATGTGAAAATCAACGTGAGGTCACCTCTAACTTGTGAGTCTCGTCATGGAATTTGCACTACCTGTTACGGTATGGATATGGCAAGGCTAGTTCCTGCAGAGATTGGCGAGGCAGTTGGAACTATTGCGGCTCAGTCAATCGGGCAGCCTGGAACTCAGCTTACTATGCGGACCTTTCACATTGGTGGAGCTGCGTCCGCCAAAATTCAGGAAAAAGACCACAAGGTATCTTTCCGAAGCGTTGTCCGTTCAATCAACGGTAGGACGTTAAAAAATGCGTCCGGCCAGACAGTATTCAGCCGTAGAGGTTCGATTGTCGTCCAACACTTGATTTCAGACTATGCGTTAGGCGATCTTCAAAACGTAAGAGTGCAGGCAGAGCAGATGGTTGACAAAGGCGAGGTTTTTGCAACTTCCCTGAAAGGCGATATGATTACTGCGGAAATGAGCGGAAAAATCGAAATCGATTCCGCAAGGCTGAAAATTCTCGGCCAAGAGATCGTGATTCCTGTCAAGATCGGAACAATTCTTCATGTGAACAAAGACGATATTGTAGAGGCAAATAAACCAATTGCGGAATTTGATCCGTTTAATGAACTATGCGTGTCCGATCTGGATGGGACTGTTTCTTGGGTCGATCTCGAAGTCGGAAAAAATTTACGCAGAGATGAAGACGCAAAGACTTTGAATATTACTTACAAGGTAATCGAACAGAAACGAGAAAAGTTGAAGCCTCGTCTTCAAGTCGGAAGCGAAGAATATATTGTTCCGACCGACGCAATACTCGTTCTAAAAAATGGGGACAAAGTAAAAGAGGGAGATATTCTCTACAAGATTCCTTCGGTTGCCGAAAAAACCAGGGACATTACCGGGGGGCTTCCTCGAGTTGATGAACTTTTTGAAGCTAGAAGGCCGAAGGATGCAACGACACTCGCGGAGGTTGATGGAAAAATCGAAGACAGGGGCGAGATCGTAAAGGAGAAGAGGGTATTCTATATTGTTCCAGATAATCCGGATCTGGATAAAGTAAAAGTTCAAATTCCAGTCGGCAAGCAGCTTCGGGTTCAGAATGGCGAATATGTTAAACAAGGCGATCAGTTGGATGATGGAAATCTGGACCCTCACGATATTCTAAAAATCAAAGGGCCTGATGCGTTATACGCTTACCTCGTTAAGGAAGTCCAGGAAGTTTACCGTCTTCAGGGTGTTCACATCAATGATAAACACATCGAAGTAGTCGTGAGACAAATGCTCAGAAAAGTGATTATCTCCGACAGTGGGG
This sequence comes from uncultured Leptospiraceae bacterium, assembly GCA_964436695.1. Lineage (GTDB taxonomy): Bacteria > Spirochaetota > Leptospiria > Leptospirales > Leptospiraceae > JABWCC01. The sequence goes on along the minus strand of CAYTEA010000025.1, from coordinate 3,061 downwards.
ATACTTCCTTTGTTACTCAGCAACAGGTGGATAAATTTACCTTCAAAGAAGAAAATCAAAGAGTTGAAAAAGAAGGTGGAAGCGCAGCCCAGTCTCTTCCGGTTCTACTTGGACTAACGAAAGCATCTTTGAATACGGAGTCTTTTTTCTCTGCGGCATCTTTTCAGGAAACAACAAAGGTGTTAACCGATGCGGCAATCAAGGGAAAAACCGATAAACTCATTGGACTAAAAGAAAATGTGATTATTGGGCACATGATTCCTGCTGGAACAGGTATGAAAAAATACCAAGAAATCGACGTTTACAAAGATTTCTACGGAGATCTGGATAAAATTCAACACCATGTTCCGGAGGACACCGGGGCAGTAAATATTATTCCAGCTTCGACCAAAACGATCATTGATGAGGAAGATGAGGATGAATAGACTTTACATTTTTAATCAGTTTTACAGTTTGACAATTACGACGAAAATATCCGGAATTAACCGGCAGAAAAAGGTTCTCGATGCCAACAATTAATCAACTTATCAGACTTGGAAGAAAGGGGCAGAAGAAAAAAACGAAATCCCCTGCTTTAAAGGCATGTCCTCAAAGAAGAGGTGTATGTACTAGGGTAATGACTTTCACTCCTAAAAAACCGAATTCGGCTTTGCGTAAAGTTGCGAGAGTTCGATTGTCGACAGGAATTGAAGTCACTGCATATATTCCGGGAGAAGGACACAATTTGCAGGAGCACAACGTCGTAATGATTCGTGGAGGAAGGGTAAAAGATTTACCCGGGGTGCGGTATCACATTATTCGGGGAACACTCGATACTCTTGGCGTTGACAAGAGAAGAAAGGGAAGATCTAAATACGGAGCGAAAAAGCCTAAGGCTTAGGAGTTATTATGTCAAGAAGAAGAGGAAAAGCAGAACCAAGGGAAATTAAACCTGACTCCAGATATAACGATAAAATTGTAGCAAAGTTCATCAATTGCCTGATGTATTCCGGTGAAAGGGGCGTTGCTGAAAAGTTATTTTACGGCGCAATGGATGTAATTCAAGCCAAGACCGGTGGGAATCCGCACGAGGTGTTTACACAGGCTCTGGAAAATGTTAAACCGGAAGTGGAAGTGAAATCCAGAAGAGTAGGTGGAGCCACCTATCAGGTTCCAATTGAAGTTCGTCCAGAAAGAAGGCTTTCACTTGGCATCAAATGGCTGATCCGTTATTCAAGAGAACGAAATGAAAAGTCCATGAGTTCAAAACTGGCTGGCGAATTTATGGAAGCGCAAAAAGGGACTGGAGCTTCTATAAAAAAGAAGGAAGACATCAGGAAAATGGCAGAAGCGAACAAGGCTTTCAGTCACTACCGCTGGTAGAATTTTTTACATCTCTAAATTTTTTTTGTCGTGGCTCTGTTTCGCAGAGCCATTTTTGTTAGTAGGGATAGGATTCAAAAGTACATCATCCCGGTATGAAAACCAAACGAGTCATCAACTTCGGAATATTTGCTCATATTGACGCGGGAAAGACTACGCTCACAGAAAGAATACTTTTTCAGGAGGGCGTGATCTCTTCATTCGGGGATATAGAAAGCGGAACGACAGAAACCGATTTTCTGGAGGAAGAAATTTCCAGAGGGATATCCATTCAGTCCGTAGTGGTTCAATTCGACAGAATTTTCCGGAACGAGAAATTCAAAATTAATCTAATCGATACTCCAGGGCATCTGGATTTTGATGAGCAGGTGAGCGAGATCGTGGGTGTAATCGATCTTGGTGTCCTCGTTGTAGATGTAAGAAGTAAGGTTCAGTCTCAGACAGAGATACTATGGAAAAAATTGAGTGAAAAAAAAATTCCAACCATATTTTTCCTGAATAAAACAGACAGCACCGATCTGGACTTGCGGAAAATTATCTCTGAGCTAAAAGCTGAATTTAAAAGCAATTTGCATCCGGCATTTTTTTTCAAAAAGGACGCAGCGGCGAAAACCGAATCTATCCTAAAAGCAGAGAAAAAGGACGAGAATATTCTAATCCCGTTTCTTGAGTGGGATAGTTCTCTATCGGAAAAATTTCTGGAGTCTCCTGAAAAAATCAAGTCAATAGCTATGGAAGGGCTAAAGAATGGATTTCATCTGAGGGCCTTTTTTCCCGTTCTGGCTGGAAGCGCAAAAACTGGAGCCGGGGTCGGGGATTTGCTGGATTTCATTTGTTTTGTGGATTGGAGCTCGGAAAATGCGACTAGCCGGGAAAATGAATCGGTATATGCATTCAAAAAGCAAATTCATCCGGACTATGGAAAAATATATTTTCTCAAAACTCTCCAAGATTTGAATAGAGGAGAGGCTTTGTTTTATGGTAGTGAGCGGATAAAACTGGAACGGATTTTTTCACCCAAAGCAATGAATCTCGAAGAGATTGGTACTGCGGAAAAGGGAGGAATATTTGCTGCTGTAATTTCGGCAGATATTCCAAAAGGTACAACCCTCACTAAAGCTCCTTCACTCCTAAATTTATTTGGGGCAAGAACGAAAGGTGAGAACTCGCAGCAATTCGGCGTTGTAATCGAACCGGTATCCGGAGAAGACCTAGCAAAATTGCAGAATTCGGTACATGAGTTGATATGGGAAGATGATTCATATAGCGCGAAAATTCAGAAATTTACAGGGCAGCTAGAGCTTTGGGGCCAAGGGGAGCTGCATATTGAAATAGGCCTTTCTAGGCTTGCAAAAAAAATTGGGGAAATTTTTTCCGTTGGTAAATTAAAAGTTGCAAGATACGAGATATGGAAAAATGTGACAGAAAAGCACGTTTTTACGCATTCAATTCAAGATGGGATGCAGAAAAGCGGAGAAATAACAGTTTTTTTAGAAAAATCAAACGATCTGAATCGTTCAATTTTTTTTGAAAAAAATGTTCCTGAAGAAATCCACAATCCTATAAGGGATGGATTCGAAGAGATTATGTCTCACGGGAATTTTGGCGAAGAAATACTTGGAGTAAATTTCAGGATTGTTTCTTATGAAAAGCCAAATGACTTCAACTATCCTTCACTTTCACTATTGAAAGTTGCCGC
>CAYTEA010000024.1:0-62830 GCA_964436695.1 uncultured Leptospiraceae bacterium | reverse complement strand
AAGCGGAGCCTTAAAATGATAGGAACTCAAGTAAAGATACGTTAGGCGATTTTTGTCCAGCTTAATAGATTTCCTGTATCTCTCCTCGATAGATTCTTTTTGTAAAATCGCATTCCCGTTTTCGGCGACATTCCTATAGTAATCTACTAGATTCTCGTAAATCGGGCGATTATCCTTGAACGCCAAATCTCCATTGGATTTTCCGTTAAGAAATTTGATATAAAAAGTCTGCAATCCGAAATCAAAGACACTCAGTAATGCTTGATTTTTCGGCAGAGTTTTAAACAATTCATAAGAAACAGTTTTGAATTTAGGCAATTTTCCAAAATTCGCGTTTTGCCCGAGTATTCTTTCGTTCCAGCCTCGAATCTTGTCTTTCGCAAGCCCAAGGTCAAAAAACACCTCGGAATTGTTTGCCCTGAACGCAAGGTGCTGCAAATAGGTAATCAATTGAACAAGTTCTCTTCTCGAAACGGGTTCTATTTGGATTCTGTAATTCCTTTCAACAATTGAATTCAAATATTCGATGAATTTCTTCACATCCGTCTTCTGAGCAGTTTCGTATAACGCATACTTTTCCGGAAGATTGGATTTCAAGAAAGCGATTTCTTCCATAGACATTTTCAAATCTTTGTTCAAAAGTGAATATCTGAACTTCAGATAAATAAATTTTCGATATTTTTCGCGCGAAGCAAGTAGTATCGGAGTTTCTGACTGAATTCTCTCGATATATTTTTTTGCGGAAGAGTAGTCGCCCTTTTCCAAAAGATTTTCTGCCCAAACGATCATCATTTGCTCTACTCGACTGACGTTCCCAAACAGATTTTCGGTTTCAATAATCTTGTCGAATAGCGAATTGATTTCGGAATTGGCTTGGCTCGGAATCATTTCCGCGAGAATATAAAATAAAATACTGCGGTCGATAGAAGAAAGATAGTAAAGCGCAGACTTTCCATTCTCCATGTCTTCAGGGCCTAAAAACAGGGGCCTTACGTCCCCACCTGTTGCGAGTTTTTTATAGGTCTTTAAAATGTCCCTTCGATAGTCTTTGATGACACTTTCAGAAAAATTATCTTCACTGGAAAATAATTGTTTCATTTTTGCGTCGAATTTCTCCCAATTCTTTTTGACGGCAAAATAATAAACGCTTCCATCATCCTTTATATCCAATGCCTCTGAGTCCCTCCCGAACAAAAAAACCTTCTCAATTTTGGCAGTATTGGACTCTTCCAATTCCGGAAATTTTTGGATTGTCCTTGAAATTTCTCTGGACATGTCCGGATTACTAATGAGATTCTTTTGAAATAAATCGCGAACTTCAGAATAAAGAAAAGGATTCGTCTCTCGTGAATTTTCTTTCAGATAATCATTCAGATTTTTTTCAAAACCTGTAAAATCTCCAAGGTGCAAATTCCTGAAAAATGAGATATTTTTCAGATAAATGGAATTTTCTTTTTCATTCAAGCCGGAGTAAAAGCTTTTAAATTCATCATAAAATCCGGTGCAATCCAGTTTTATCGAATTGGTAAAACAACTTTTTGCCCTTGAATACAAAATGAGTTTGGACTTTTCCGGATTGTCTTTGTATTTTTCCAAGAGCTTCTCGAAATTTTTGAATGACTTTAAACTTCCGGCAATTTTTACCTTCATTGCAGAAACGAGTATTTCAGAATCCAGAATTTCTTTCTCAAACTTCTGATCTAGTGAATACAGACCTGACTCATATTGAATCAATGCCTCGCGAAGTTTTCCGGATTTCTCCAATTGTATTCCGGATTTGATAAATTCTATATACTCATTTTTACTTTTGTCTGTTTTTTCTCCCGATTGGCTACTTGCAACGAGAGACATTAGCCCGGAATGAATTCCCGATTGATCATTGAAAATAATTTTTTTTCTGACTAAAGCGTTATTACTGCCTTCATCTACATAAAACACACTTCCAATTCCAGCAGAACGAAATACCTCCGATGCAAATGCTAGCTTTTCGAAATTTGCATTTGATATTTTCAAATTATTTATGAGCACCTTAGATATCCGGGTATTCTTTTCAAAGATTTCTTTCAGATTGATGAAACCCGAAATGGATTCACCGAAATAGTTTCTAGTAAATGAAAAATCGACAGACCCATCAATAGTATCCGGAACAAAATTATCATTTCCTAATTTGCTTCTTTTGAAAACAACGTAGGACTCGGATTCTCCCATAGCCGGTTGTATTTTTTTGCTGCTGATGATAGCAAAAGTTTTTTTTGTTTGCCCTCGCCGCAATTTTTTCTCATTCAGATTCAACTGCGAACCCAGGAATGCGTATTGGATTTCCTTTTGCTCACCCAGTTTTTTCCCGTTTATCACAGCTTGAGAAAAATCGATCTTTGAAGTTTCTTTATCGGGAATGATTACTATTTGAGATTTTTTTTGAATGTCGCGAACCTCTTTGGAAATAAAAGCCTCAATAAGTTTTTCCAAACTCCCGCCCTTTTTATCGAGAACAGTAAAAGTATTTTCTTCATTCGTGATTTTGTTAGCAATCAACCGACTTTCAGTATCGATAAAACGCAAAATAATCCCCGAATTGGGGGGCCTTATCGCGCTCTCAGACTCTATCAAAGCCATGGGATCAAAAAAATGCTTTTTCTCTGTAAAAGTTGCTTGAATATATTTTAACTTAGCGAATATCCTTTCCCGGATTGCTTTTTTCCGGTTCAGAAAACTATCGACAGGTTTTTTTTCAGACAGCATAGCCTGAATTTTTTTTTCAACAAAATTAGATTCTTCAAACAGCCCTTGTAGCGCCAAATAGTTTTTGGCCAAATTCGTATTTTCAAAATCCAGATTTGAATTCATTACGCTCTTGAAAAAATTGACCTTCAAGAGTTTTTCATTCGAGTAAAACATCTGAGTATATTTGCCCTGGGCCAAGTGGATTTCATTTTTTAATTTATGAAGATCTTCAAATAGACTATTATTCAAAGAAAAAACGAGTTCCGGATTGTTTTCTACAATCGACTCGGCTTCTCTGATTAGTCTTAGTGCGTCATCGTAGGAGGATTTACCGGATTTATATTTTACGATAAATTCCGCTTCCAGAATCTTTAGATAGATCAGTTCCTTCAGGAAATTTCCATTAGATGCAAGCTCTCTCACAAATTGCAAATTTGTTTGAAAGTTCTCCTTATCTCCCAATCTAAAGTAAAGTCTAACAAGATTGACTAAAATTCTGACTCTTTCCTCTCTCGGAAACGGATCCCCGGAAAGTCCGATCAAATCCATTTCAATTTGTGAAGGGTTTTTCAGATGGGGATAGCTCAGACCGAAATAATAATTTGCTCTTAATGGTTCTCCATTGTACTGCAACAACTCGCCTTTATAAAAATACAAAAGGCCAAGAAGAGATTCATAATTGTACCACTCCCGGTAAAAATCGTCTTCACAAAGCTCTTCTTTTTCGATTTCGGATTTGAATGTCTGGTCGGAAGCCTGCCTTGCACTACAATTGTCAAAATATTCCTTTCTCTCATTCAGGTAAATATTGGTAAATTCGTCTAGTAGTGCTAGCTTTGAAGTTGTGCTAGATTCTTGAGTAATCGTTTCGAAAAGACTGATGCTTGAATCCCTCAAAAATCTCCGAGCATCATTTATTCTGCCTTCTTTTTTTCGCTGATAAAAGGACTCCAGAAATTTTTTGTAGGAGATCAGATAATCGCCTTTCAAATAGCTGCTTGTGGCGACCATCGGATTTGTGAAACCGAGAATTTTTCCTCCCGCAACACTCTTCGATAAATCATTCGCTGAAATGAATTTTTTTCTTTTTGCAAACAAACTGGAAGCTTTTGTGAATTCATTTCTTTCAAGCGCATTTTCTATCTGGATCCCCTTTGCCAGTAAATTGTGATATTCTGGAGGAAACGCTCCGGGGAATCTGCCATCTCCAATCACCCGCACGCTGTCAGGCATGAGAGTGTTCCATATCGAAAAAGAAGAGATTTTTTTGAATGCTCCTTTTTTTTCTCCAAGGGTAGCTTTTTCCGCCAGTGTCGCATAACGGTCGGAACTTTTGAAATCTTTTTTCTTCTGGTAGCAAATTGCAATCGCATTGTAAAGGCTGGAATCTTCGAGATAATGTATTTCTCTATTCATCGCAAGAGCTTTTTTATAATATCCTATCGCCTGGTTGTATCCAAGCGACTCCATTGCTGCAAGCCCCGTCAGAGCAAACAATAAGCTCAGTTTTCTTTTTGCCTCATTGAGCGGATTGTTTAATGAACCTGTTTCCTGACCTGATATTTTTGTTTTCGAATATGCAGTGTAATATTCGTGTTTGTAGTAGATTGCGGCTGCTTCCTTCAATTCAACTAACGCACTTTCAAAATCGGAAAGGTAAACCAGGGTTTTGCCGAAATTAAAATGGAAGAGGGCTGCCTGCTTATAATTCTCGAATTGAGCTTTGGAAACTATGAATTTTCCCATCTTCTTGGTAGCATCGTAATGTTCTTTTGCACGCGGGAAATTATTCAGCAAGAAATAATTGTTAGCAAGATTCAAATTCAAATCTGACAATACTTTTTTATTCGGAGAATTCCCGAGAAAGTCCAGAATCTGCCTGTAAAGCTCAACATTTTCTTCGAAATGTTTTTCCGGAAAAAATTTATCATACTGCGACCGGTACAATTCTTCATCGCTGAGTTCTTCGTCGGAATTTTTCGATGTCTTTACGATATCGATATACTGATACAGCCAGCCCAATAGTTGATAAGCGTCAGTAAAGGTAGGGTCTGCAAAAATAATCCATTTCAATTCGTATTCGGCTCGTTTGAAGTCTTCCAAAATGGACGCCTTGCGTGCGTTAGTCATAGCCCCGACCGAGTTATAAAAATTTTCGTAGATCACTCCTCTATTGATAAGATAAAACGCATATCCGTAAAGTGAAGGGAGATAGAGATATGGCCGCGCTCTGGGCAGCCCTTGCTTAAAATGCAAGTCGATAAGCTTTAATGCATCTTCGCCCAAGACTTCATAACCCTGCAAATCCCTGAAATCTCCCAGTGCTTTGAGGTTTCGGATGCCCTTCACATCGGTAATTTTTGAAAGAGCCCCCGTGACATTACCGACAACGTTAACCCCACTCTGGCCGAGTACGTTGAGTTTTCCCAAAATACTGTTTTGTTTATCTTCCGCAAGCTTCTGTCCATACCGAAAGATGGACTCGATCATTTTCTTTTGATAATAAATCGCATAATCGTGATAAAGAGTTTCCAGAAATAGATTTTTTGATTTTAACAAAAACATATTTTCCGTATTAAAGAAATAGTGAAGAGCGGCTTCTCTCAGATTACCGATTCGCTCATGTTCTGCGGCTTTATTTTCATAATATCGAAAAGACTTTTCAATCTCGGCTTCTTTTAACTCTACACCTAGAGCCGGGTCATAATTTTCCAAGTAAACCCTGAGTTCGTCAAATGAACCGCTTACACTTCCCATGCTTTCAAAATTCTTGGATTTCAAAAGATGGCTTTTCAGAAATAGAGGCCTTCCTACGGCTACACGGCCAAGAAAGCTGTCCACTACTTCATTACTCTCCTTAAATTTGTTTGCTTCATTCAAAGACATAGCCTTGATATAAAGCAGCAGCGCTTCGAGCATCGGAGACACTGTTGATAGTTTATTTTCAGATATGATTTTTTCCGTTATAGAGATTTTTTCATCCGGTGAACGACGCCGAACGATTTTTTTTTCTACGTCCGACTCCAATAGACGAATATCCTCCTTTCTAGATGTAGAGTCATTCATTATCTCGATGTACTCTTTCGGTATGGCGCCTGACGCACCATCAAATTCAAGCGCTCCGACCTTTCGTTGAATCGTCTTTGCCAGAAAATAATCCGGATAATCCGACAACAATTCCCGGTAAGACTGAATTGCCGACGAAATATCTTTTGCTTCCAACTCCCCGTCCGCGATATGATTCAAAATAGCTGCGGCTGTATCTTTGTTGATGGAAAAATTACTTTTAACTTGCTGATAATATTTCTTTAAAAGTGGAACCGGGCTTTTATTTTCTTCATCAGATTTATAGCTGATATACAGAGCATGAGACAAAGCAAGGTTCGGATCCTTTTTTGCTTCTTCCATCTTACGGAGAATCGCTTCGGCAATTTTCGTATTACCGGATTTTTTACTATCCTGAGCTTTTATCAGGTCGATTTTTGATTTATAAATGGGGTACAATTTATCATTTCCGAAAAAGAGTTCAACCGAATCCAACGCCAGAAGAAAACTTTCGTAGGAATGTTTCGATCGGTAACGAAGAGAATATTCGAATTGAGAATCGATTGTTTCCTGCTTGGGAACAGATCCGGATGCAGGAATAAAATACACATTGATCGAATTGTGGAGGGAAGCCGAGAAGATTATACTTCCCCCGTTAAAAAGGGAATATTTCGTATCAAATACGGATGTCCTGCCCGAAGAAAGCAATCTCTCCGATTTGAGTTCAAGGTCAAATCTCACAATAAAACTGTTATCTCTTTCGTCTAACTTCCCGTTTTGATTTGTATCTTTTCTTATCGAAGTGTAATACAAATATCTTCCATCCAACGAAAGTGAAGGTGAAAAATCCATGTAAGTATCATTAGTAAGCCGTTCTTCCTTGCCAGTAGCAAGGTCATAAAAATAGATTTCCCCTCGTGGATCATCCTTGAAGGAAAGGAAAAGAATTTTCCTGCCGTCAAAGGACCAGAATGGAGATGCCCCCCCATCTTTCGTCAAGAGTTTCATTGCATTATTATTTTTTAAATCTGCCAGAACAAGATTTTGTTTCCCCGGAGTAAACCTCTCACTAGAGAATACCAGAAAACGCGAATCGGGAGAAAACGCAGGATCCGTATCAACAGTCCTTTCCTTCCCGGCAATTTTAGAATAATCGGGATTGGTGATCACTTGAAAATCGGATATTTCCGGGTGGTTTCCCTTTACCACTTCACTAACCCATTTTGATGGATTGATTTTCAGAATAACAATGTCGCCCTCGGAATCAAATTCTTCAGTAACATAGGCCAGCATTTTTCCATCCGGGCTGATGGCAGGCTTGTATTCAGGGGCAGGATGCTTTGTGACAGGCGCAACGACCGAGCTTTTTAAATCTCTAAACCAAATGTCATAATTCCCGCCCTGGTCTGTTGTAAAAAAAAGAAAATTCCCGTCCCTGGTTGTCGAATTATAAAGGTTGTGCCCTCTGTGAACTGTTAGCGGAAACGGTTTTTCGTTGGATGGAGTAAAATAGTTTTTCGAAATCGATGAATATTCAAAATTCAGCGGTTTGATTTTTACTGACTTCTGAAATATAGCGCATTGAAAGAATGTGAAAATAAAAAGTAGAAAGCCCAGATTTCTGATATGCCTGAAATAAGTCATTTATCACCCTTCCCGGTTAATTCTAAAAAAGTTCAAGAGGGAATCAAGGGAAATTTATATCAGCTCAGATTCTTCCGCAGCATTTCTACAAATTCGGAAGGGTCAAATGGCTTGCAAATGGCAGCGGTAAATCCATAATCTCCGGGATTTGCAATCTCGTGCTCACTCGAATACCGTTTGCTACGAATACGGGAATCCTTGGAGCCAGCTTCCTGATTTCCGGTATCGCATCTTTTCCACCCATCGCTTTCGAAATTGTCAGATCGAAAATCATTCCAACAAATTTTCTGCTTTCGTCCAGCTAGGCTTTAAATATTGCGAATAGCGCTTTTTTCTGGATAAGCCCAAAAAAGACGATTCTTTTTTCTTTATTCGGGATCAGGCAGTATCAGAGTTAATGACCCACACCGGTTCAGATATATGAGACCGAACCGGCATGAGATCACAAAAATGTTATTGGGGAAGAACCGGGAGGGTTACAACTATAGGTCTGACATCGGTCAGACTTTTCATAAATTCAACCAGATCTTTTTTCTCTTGCGCATTTAGCCCAAGTGGTTTCATCAATGGATCAAGATTGGCTTTGTCATCCCCGCCCCTGTCATAATGATCCACAACCTCTTCAAGGGTCTTATACATTCCATTGTGCATATATGGCCCGGTCAAAGTTACATTTCTCAGAGTCGGGGTCTTGAAAGCTCCAAAATTCATTTGCACTTTTGTCACAGAAAACCTTCCCTCATCCGGTTTTACATCTTTTACTCCCAGATTATGGAAATTGTTATTGGTGAAATTGTATCCGGAATGGCAAATAACGCATCTGGCTTTGCCTTCAAAAAGAGTAAACCCATTCTTTGCAGATTCGCTTATCGCATTTTTGTTTCCGGCTCTCCAACGATCGAAAGAAGAATCCTTCGCAACAATAGTTCTTTCGTAGCTTGCGATTGCTTTTGTAATTGTTTTCAGAGTAATGCCTTCACCCGGATATGCTTTGTCAAATAGTGCTTTGTAACCACTGATTGCTGATAATTCTTTCACGAGTTCATCCGCATTCTGGTTCATTTCACCCGGGGCTTGAATTGGACCGGCTGCTTGCTCTTCCAATGTTGCAGCACGACCATCCCAAAATTGAGATTTCTGAAATGCCGTATTAAAGATTGTCGGGGAGTTTCTGCCAAGTTCTTTCATCCCGTGACCGATTGCCTTTGGAAGAGCATCAGAAAATCCAAGAGCCGGATTGTGGCAAGTTGCACAGCTTATCCAGTTGGAACCTGAAAGTCTTGGATCAAAATATAAACTCTTTCCAAGGTCTATCCTCTCCTGAGTAAGTTTATTGTCCTCAGGTGCTGGAATTAATGCAGGAACTTTGTAAGGGTCGTCCTTTTTCTGGCAAAACAATAAGGCCAGTAAAATGAGAACCATTGAGATAAACATTTTTAATTTTCTAATCATTTTTTTCTCCGATACAAATTAGTCTATTTTTAAAGCAATCCGGGCAAGAGAAAATTTCTGATTTTAGGAATTTTTCACTGGCAATAAAAAATTCTTACTCTCGATCAACTACCCAATCATACAAAACAAGGCACACAGCGATGGTCAGAAAAATCGATGGAACAATAAAGAAATGAAACCAGCTTACCAGAGTAATGGCAAGAAGGCAACCGGATAACAACGATCTTTGGTTTTTCTGCAAATGCCGGTAACTCCAGAATGAAAAGGAGAGAATCAGGAGTAGAATACTCATACCCAAACTGTATCCGTTCATGACCTCTCCGATAGTGTGTTGTAATGGTCCCGGCATTGGAATGGACAATGTATCTAGCCTCTGAATAACTTCCATAAGGTCATTTCTTTCTACCGGAATATTTTTTCTCCAGGTAAAAAAACCCAAAAGATGGCCTGCTAAAACAAGCCCTATGAGAACAGATGCACTTTTAGTAACAAATTTTTTCATGGAAGAATCTTGAGAAAGCTCGCACAATTGTCAATTCTATTTCGATTTTTCCTTTTTAGAATTCTTGTAGCTTTTTCATTGATACACTCAAAGAAATAAACATAAATATTTGACCCAATGCTTCTTGTAATTTTTCTAAGAACGTGTCCTAAAACCAAAACCCTGGATCAAATATACATTGCTTACAATAGAGTCGGGTTCAATTGAATAGTGGCAATTTCGCGCTTTTCGACTGCAAGCAAATTTTCTTACGAGAACTTCATCAGTTTATAGTAATTTCAAATAAATTTCTTGAAAAATCATTTTTGTTAACCAAGCATGCATGAACTCACTTTTTTTTATTTCATCCTCTACTTTTTTTTACCTATATAGAAAAGGAGAAAAAGATGATTCAAGAACTCTATGATGCCCTAATTGAAGCAAAAGTTTCTGAAGAAAAGGCCAGAAAAGCAAGCGAAGCCTTACTGAAAAATTGGATTGACAATTCGGATAAATGGAAATACAATATTTACATGGAATACATCAATCCATTGGAAAAAGACCGCTTTAGCTTAAGGGGAGATATAAATCTATTGAATGAAAGGGTTATCATCCTCGGCGAAAGAATGGATAACCTTGCGGAAGTTGTCAGATCCAATAATGAAATCATAAAATATGGATTCGGAGAATTTGAAAAGAGATTCCAGGCTCAAAATGAACAAATGAAATTCGGATTTGAACAAATGAATAAACGATTCTCCTTTTTGGAAAAGTTGATTTTTGGCATTCTCGGAATGAATTTTTCATTGCTTATAAAACTAGTTTTTTTTAGCAACCTCTAAAAACAAATTCTGTATCGGAGAGTAAATATTTTTTTCTGCGCCGGATTCCTTATTGTCCTTTTGGTAAAGTAAAAATAAAATTACTCCCCTCACCAAATTTGCTTTCTGCCCAGATTTTCCCTCCGTGCATTTCAATGAACTCTTTACAAATTAGCAAGCCCAATCCTGTTCCGGTCTCCTTCTCAGTGCCGGCCTTTTGAAATTTGATTTCCAAATGGAAAAGCTTCTCTATATTTTTCGATTCTATTCCAACTCCTGAATCAATGATTTCTACTTTCAGAAAATCCCCAATGACAGAAGTTTTTATCAAAATCCTTCCCCCGGGGTGGGTAAATTTTATGGCATTCGTTAAAAGATTTCTTACCACTGTACCAATCAGTGAAATATCCGCATAAACAAAATCGTCTTCGGATAAATCCTGATCAATATGCAATTTCTTTTTGAGAAGATTGACCGACAGAAGTGGCAAAGTATCATTTATGATCGAGTTAAAAGATATATTCTTTGGAATAAACTCAATCTGTTTACTTTGGGCTCTTGCCCACAAAAGAAGATTCTCCAGCAACTGAAAAGCCGATTTGGCAGCCGATTGAATCAACGTCAAATATTCAATTTGCTGGTCTTTGCTCACCCCGTCATTGACCTCTGACAAGAATAATTCAGTCAGCCCCAAGATCCCGTTAAATGGATTTTTGAGATCATGGGCGATTATGTTAAAAAACTTGTCCTTTGTAAAATTAGCAATTCTTAATTTTTCTTCAATTTCTTTCAATTCAGTTATGTCGATTCGCATAGAAATGTATTCAAAAATTTTTCCTTCAACATCTCGAAAAGGCACGATAGTCGTTGCAACCCAATAAAAACTCCCGTCTTTTTTGCAATTCTTGATTTCTCCTTTCCAAACCATACCGTTAGAAATCGTTTTGAACATCTCTTCAAAAAATTCAGTAGGATGGTAACCGGATTTTAGAATTCTATGATTTTGCCCAATTAACTCATCTCTGGAATATTTGCTTATCTCGCAAAATTTATCATTTGCATAAATGATTTTCCCCCCCACATCCGTAATAGCAACAATGGCGTGCTGATCGAGAGCATATTTTTGGTTGGACAAATTACGAAAAGCAATTCTTGCTTCTTCTTCACTCCTCTGAAGTTTTATAGTCATCTGCTCTGCCAAGGCCTGCGCTCTTTCTTTCGTTTGTGCAATAGAAGCTAGTATCCCTGCCACGAGGAGACTTATCAATAAACCAGCCCCCAACACAAAAATCGGCATACCGGTATTGCTTCCTTTTTCAAAATCAGGTGTAGACACTGTTCTTATTTTCCAAGTCCTGCCAGAGTTTTGGATTTTAATCTCTTTCGTGAAGGAATAGGTTTTATAATCTATTTCCGAAATACTTTCATTTTTACGATTCTTGAATATTTTTCCGGAATCAAAAAGAATAGCGGAAGTTCTATCGCTTACCTCTTCGAAGACCAGAAATTCTGCGACGTTTCCCATCTCCTCCGAAATTCCAGTAAGTAAATCATCGATCCTAATTGGAGAATAGGTCCAACCAATAAGGGAATTCCACCTTTCTTCAACGGTAACAATAGATGCATTTTTCAAATATACCGGTTGCAAGAGTAAAAAACCAGCTATCCCTTGCTTATCTTGCAAAAGAGTAATTTGCCTCGTTAGCATAATTTGATTTCTATTAACAGAGTCAATAGCGGCTTCGCGCCTTTTTTTCTCAGAACCTATGTCTAACCCTCTAGCCAGATTATTTATTTCATAAGGTTCAATGTATTCAATGATGAATAGATCTGGGTGATTCTCTTTGGTTTTCAACACAAAGTCTGGAGCTCCGTCCATTTTAGTATTGCTTAGGAATTGAAGAAGATGTCTTCGCGGAACATATCGTATAAATCCATAACCCAATGCTCCTGGGTATAAATGGATATTGAGGGCATCTATATAGTTCTTCCAATCATTACGCCTAACGTTCCTTGACGCATAAAAAAGGCCAGCCATGCCGCGTAACGTCCTTCCATGAATATCCAATCGGTTATTTATAGTCTGTCCAATGCGTTCTGTGATCCTATCGAACCTGCCCTGGTTGGTAATGAAGACTTGATTAAGAACAATGTGACAGGCAAGGATTGATGTGAAAATTCCAAAGGCTAGGACAGAAATGAACAAGTACCATCTGGCAAGAAAATCGTTAATTCGAGAAATAATTTTCTTATTAGTATGCAAGGTTCAATTAACTCGATAACCGTTCTATCGAAAAATGTTGTACTTCAGTATGCACCATAGCGCCCTGAAACCGTCCTTCCATCCGATTTTTTTCCCTTCCGCATATGTTCTTCCGTAATAGGAAATCCCCACTTCAAAAATCCTTATATTGGGAATTTTGGCTATTTTCGCAGTTATTTCCGGTTCAAATCCAAATCTGTTTTCTTCGATTTGAATATTTTTGATCACTTCTGAACGAAACGCTTTATAGCAGGTTTCCATATCAGTTAGATTGATATTAGTAAACATATTGGAGAGTGTCGTGAGAAATAAATTTCCCAATCTATGCCAATAGTACACGACCCTATGTGGCCTCCCACCCATGAACCTGGATCCAAAAACAACATCCGCTTTATTCTGCGCAATCGGCGCGATCACTTCCGGAATTTCAAATGGGTCGTATTCAAGATCTGCATCCTGAACAATGATAACATCTCCTGTCGCGGCTTGAAACCCCGTTCTTAGCGCGGCCCCCTTCCCTTGATTAAATTCATGAAAAATGATTTTATTCGCCAGCTTTTTAAGTTTCTTCTCTAGAATATCTCTTGTACCATCTTTTGAAAAATCATCGACGACTATGATTTCTTTATTTTTATACGGAATTTTTCTTACCGTTTCAAGAATGTTTTGAATCGTATTTTTTTCGTTGTAGCAGGGAATGATAATTGACAATTTCATAGAAAACAGTGTTCCGAAATAAAGTTATTTTTTCCATCTTTTTTCAGCATTTAATCGACTATCAATATTATTGACGAAACAATACTGCCAGAAATCCTCGTGATGTGAGAAAAGAACGGCCTCTATTGCATATTTTTCTATTCATTGCAACTTTCTTTTCTTTAACCTACCGCGAAGCTCTTCCTTATGTCTTATTTACTGGCGATCTGAAAATCGCTCTGGAAATTTTTTCCAAAGAATGGCCGTATTCGGTAGCTCTGATCCTTATTCTTTTTTCCCATGAAATGGGGCACTATATTCCCTCCAGATTTTATGGGATTAGCGCAACGCTACCGTATTTTATCCCATTCCCATTCGGGCCGATCGGAACAATGGGAGCAGTTATCCGAATCAAGGAAGCAATTCCGGACAAAGAAAAACTATTTGACATTGGTGTCGGCGGCCCTCTGATGAGCCTCGTTCTCTCGGTTCCATGCTGGGTAATCGGTCTCTATCTTTCCCAACTTGTCCCGATTGATAATTTGGAAAATAAATCCGAGCTGATTTTTTTCGGTGACAGTATT
The DNA here is from genome assembly GCA_964436695.1 of uncultured Leptospiraceae bacterium. Taxonomy (GTDB): domain Bacteria; phylum Spirochaetota; class Leptospiria; order Leptospirales; family Leptospiraceae; genus JABWCC01. The sequence goes on along the minus strand of CAYTEA010000024.1, from coordinate 49,120 downwards.
TTTACATACTTCAGCGGCCAATGGATACTGGGGCCTTTCGATACTACAAAGTTCGATGTAATGATCCATCCTCTTGCAAAAGCTGGTTGGGTTGGCTTACTGGTCACTGCAATAAACCTTCTGCCATTTGGGCAATTGGACGGAGGGCACATTATCTATTCCGTATTCGGTGAAAAATACAGAGGATGGATTTACTATTTGTTTTTAATATTTATGCTCTTAAGCCTATGGAATTTTTCCTGGCTGGTGTGGGCACTATTGATCTACTTCGTGATAAAAGTGGAGCACCCGTTTATTCCCGACCCGAATTTCCCTTTAACTCCATTCCGAAAAAAGCTGGGAATCTTTATGTTGGCTTCCCTTTTTTTTATTTTCATTCCGTCTCCGATTTTTCTGGGAAGCGAAATGGAGAGAACCTCAATTATCGGTGATATCTGGAAATTCATTTTCGGGTCTTAGCAAAAAAATTCGTTTGATTTTCCTTTCTACCCATAGATTTACTGTTGCATAAGACGAAAAACAAAAATGAAAAATTTCACTCTGCCATTATTTCTGATTTTACTATTTTCATTTTCGATAGGCATATTCCCGGAAGATGTGGAGGAATATACTCTTTCAGAAAGCCCTTATGGCCTGACGTTTGACGGCTCAAATTTTTGGTATATCGATACCAAAAGAAGGGCATTGTACAAAATCGACGAAATCGGAAGGCAGGAAGTTTTCAATTTGAACATTCCAAAACTTACAGGCATTACTTTTGACCCGAGAGAAGGTAGAATTTTCGTAGCATCCAGCCGGGTGATTTTGAAAGTCGAACCAAACACTGGTGGGGTAACGGATAGGATTTATATTCCCATTGATAAAATCGGAGGGATAGCAAGCGTCGGCGGAATCTTATATATTTTAAATTCCGAAAACGGCAAGGTTGCCATTTATGATAAGGCAACAGAACAAATTATCGGAGGATTTTTTTCCGACAGATCAGAACCCAAAGACATTTGTTATGGAAGAGAGAGTCTCTGGATTAGCGATTCAACGGACGGAAATATCTACCGGTACAATATCGACACAGGTAAAATTACAGGTTCCATAAAATCACCTGGCAAAGATATTCGAGGACTGGTTTTCATCGGTTCCAAACTCTGGGTCGTGGATAAAGAAGAAAAAAAAGCAAAGCGAATCAATTACATTGAAACAGACAGATTCATTGCATCTTTGGAAAAAGAATTTAATATTGAAGTAGAACTTACATTTTCCCTCAACGAACCTTCGATTGCCGGTGGGGAATTAGCAATTCTATTCCCTCCTACAACCGAGCACCAACGAATTAGAAATGTAAAAGCAGATGATGAAAAGTTTAAAATCAATACCTCAGAATTCGATATTCGGTCCCTGGTTAAAGATTTGGTAATCGGAGACTCAATAGGCAAGCAGACAATAAAATATAGTTTTGGCATAAGAACCCAAAACATTCGATACTACGTAACAGACGAGTATCTTGCAAAAAAAGAAATTCTAACTGCGGACCTTCTGCCCTTCCAGAAATTTCCGGAAGCCGCAAAGGGTAAAAATGCCACATTCTTTATGAATAAATTGTTCGATGGCCGACTGTACAATTCAACCTTCCCTTCCTTGATTTCAAATCTTCTCACCAATGGTTTTCCCGTCCGGCCTTCTTTATCCGTAAAAATTGATGATAAAGGAAAAGGAAAAATTTCAGAATCCGCCAATGCTTATATACTAAATTACGGTTGGGTTCCAATCAATGAAGTCAAACTGTCCAGTGGAGAAACCAGCCGGTCTTTTGTAAAACCAGAGGCAATCCTTGACCTTGTACATAGCCCAAGCTACGAAGTCTTAAAATCTCCCTTATTCTTCAGGAAAAGCAAAAATTTACCCTGGGCAAATTTGGAGGCGGAAATCAAAATTTCCGTGAAATGATTTTCCGAGTAATTTTCTTGACTATCCATAAAAGCCGCAAACACTCAATTTAGATTGCACTCGATATATTCACCGGAGAAAATTTATGATACAATTTCGGCCTGTTTTTTTTGCCTTTCTTACTCTGTTTGCTGCGTTTGAGGCTTGGGCTCAATCTGCTGTCTATTTCTGCCCGGACACTACTTATTACGGTTACTGCTATAAAGGAGCCGATGCGGATCAATGCGCATTGAACAAATGCCAAGAAGCTGGTGGCTCTAATTGCAAGCAAATCGTAAATTGTGAAAAGATAGGTTATGGAGCCATTTCGATCGGAAAAAATGCAGAAGGAATCTCAGTCATTGGAACATCTTGCGGATTTGGCGACCTAAATGGAGCAAAAAAGGAGGCCTTAAATCAGTGTACAAAATACGGTGGTGTCAATTGTAAAGTTGCCAATACATGGAATGGGTAATAGCAAAATTTCTTGACTTTTATTTTTCATAGGGAAAATTCAGTTAATTTAACCCACAAAAGGAAAATTTATGAAATCAATTAAAGTTGGAATGCTTTTACTAATTTTGACGGCAGTTGGGGTATATGCTCAGTCTGCTGTTTACTTCTGCCCGGATACTACAAGTTACGGTTATTGCTATGCCGGAGCTGATGTTGATCAGTGTGCTTTAAATAAATGCCAGGAATACGGCGGGACAAACTGCCAGCAAATCGTGGATTGCCAAAGAAAAGGATATGGAGCTATTGCACTTGGAGAAAACTCAAGTGGGGCTGCAGTAATCGGAACATCTTGCGGCTTTGGAAATCTGGCTGGGGCAAAAAGTGAAGCAATTAAACAATGCACAAAATACGGTGGGTTAAACTGCCAAGTAAAGAATACCTGGAACGGATGATTTAAGTCATACGCTCAAAAGTACTTCGAAATAAATTTTGTTTGAATTCATTCCTCTTGCTTTTATCATGTAAAGAAGCGGAATGAATTCAACTTTGAGCATACCTGAATTTACACCTGAAAAACTAGCTACCGAAATACCCCTTACTATCCTTGCAGTAGACGACAGTCTGGTAAATCAAATTCTAATTCAGAAAGTATTAAGCAAGCTCGGATATTCCTCTAGCTTGGCGAGTAACGGATTAGAGGCTCTTCTGGCGGCAGAAAGAACTAAGTTCGATCTGATACTAATGGATCTGCAAATGCCAGAATTGGACGGGTTTGAAGCAGCCTCAAAAATCAGACAATTGACAAATGATTTGAATTCTCCTTATATTGTTGCCCTGTCGGCCGATGATTCACCGGAAAGTAAAAGCAGATTTGAGGACTCCGGAATCAACGACTGCCTTGTAAAACCGGTAATGGTATCCGAAATTTTTAAATTGATCAAAAGGGTTTTTTCAAAATAATGCTGGTGAACAAAGAAAGGCTGAATTTACTTAAGAATGACGATAGCCCGGAAGAAAAAAACTGGCTAGAAGATCTGATTTCGGGGGTAATGAATGATTTGGAAGCCCGAATGAATACTATAAGCAATCTGGAACCGACAAAAATCAACGAACTAATTTCCGAATTCCACAAAATAAGCGGAGTTTCAGCAAATTTTGGATTAGAGGAACTCCACAGAAAAGCATCAAATTCCGAAAAATTATTACGAAATGGAAAATCCGATGATGCCCTTCAAGACTTTGGTACAACAAAAAAAATCTGGGAAGATACAAAACAAGAACTTCTGGATTATCAGAAAAATCTTTAAGAGACCGGCCCTATCTCAGATTAGTCAATTCTCTGTATGCTCTGATAAATCCGTCTGCCAGAGTTTTTGTAAAGGTCAAGGAAATTCTTGCCTTTTCTGCCGCAATCATCACATCGTGCGCATCAACCGAGTTGGGATCAAATACAAGCTTTTGTGTCATTTCATCTGCTGCAACCTGCTGATCATTAACACTTTCCAGCGATTTTTTCAGAACGCTTGCAAAGCTCTCGGCAACATCATCCGGACTTTGAATGGAAGCTTTGTCTCCATAATGTCTGGTGTCGCTCACTTTTACTGATACTTTATCGCCGATCGGAGCGATCAAATATGGTTTCCCTGAATTGTAGAGATTAGAATTTGAATTGAATGATATATTCATGATTAAGCCCTTCCTATTTCCATTGCCTTGTTAAACATTGCTTTGCTTCCGTTAATCATCTGGACGTTAGCTTCGTAGGATCTCGAAGCCGAAATCATATCAGTCATTTCAGTCACAATATTTATGTTCGGCATTTCTACATATCCTTTTTTTTCACCGATCTTAATTGCATCCGGATGAGTAGGATCGTAAACCAATCTAAGTGGACTCATATCCTTTTCGACCTTCATTACTTTTACGCCCTTTCCTTCTCCCGGCGCTATTCCAAAAGGATAAGCGGGACTTTTCCAGCGCGTCCTCAAATTGATCGGAGTCATTATGACACGATCTCTTCTAAATGGCCCGTCCCCGTTTGTATTTCTGGTTGTTGTAGCATTGGCAATATTATTCGAGATAACGTCCATTCTCAGACGTTGTGCCGATAGCCCGGTTGCTGAAACGTTAATCGATGTAAATAAACCCATTTGTTACTCCTACGCCATTCTCATGACTATATTTAACTGCTTGAAATTCTGATTCAATCTTTCCGTAAGAATCGTATATGCCATCTGGTTATGGGATGCTTCAGTCATTTCCTTTTCAATGTCTACATTGTTCCCGTCCGCCCTCATTGTAGTGAGATAATCAATATTCACCTTGGGCTTTACCTCATTATGGTCGAGTGGTTTGAATAGCTGAATATGCCTTTCATCTGAAATTTGAGTCGGAAGAGCTTTTTCAGCCATGATCTTCTCAGATTCGATGGCTCGCTTCAGATTTGCCTCAAACAAAACTTCGCTTCTTTTAAAATTCGGCACATCCACATTTGCGATATTGTCAGAAATCACTTTCCTTTTCAAAGCGGCATTATTCATTCCGCGATGAAGCAAATTCTGGGTTTTCATGAAATAAGTATCCGTAAACATAAAAGTCTCCACTATTTCTTTCGGCTGATTTCACTTTACCTGAAAGCAAATTATGTCAGATTCGGAAAAAAAAGATATTTTTTGCTGAATTTATCTTCAAAATCCCTAAAAAAACCATTTTTTCTTTGTAGCAGGCAGGTATTTTTTACCTGAGGAGGTGAGGAATGATAATGAACCCAATTCATGCAAAACTTACCCAGTCCAGTCTTCTCATCCCGGAAAAGTTTTTCGATATATTCGAAGAAAAGACCACCGAAATTTCAAGAGAAGATTATTTTTGCAATCTTTTAAAGCGATATAAAGAACTGGTCTTGAGTGGGCTTTATCCAAAATCAGAAAAACCGAAAACAGCTTACCAGGATAAAGATCAGAATTTGATCAAAGTGAATTTTCGTCCCAGTAACGACGATTGGATAGAATTGGGGATTCTAGCCGCCTGGCTCGGTATCTCCCGGACAGCTCTCTTCACTTGGTTTTTAACCCTGGACATTGCCAGTTGGGATAAAATCCTCTCTGAAAAATTCTTTGACAATGGAGTTCCACCAAACATTACGGTGGTTCGGGTCGGGAGCTATATCGCAAGAAGAAAAACAGTCCGTGCAGACCGGCATATACGGTACAAGCAGAGGCTATAAAACCTATCTTTTGGCAAAACCCTTCGTTTCAGTCAAAAGATAAGAAGTTCCTATTACTCCATTCGGGAATAAATTGAAACTTTTGCAGTCAGTATCATCAAAATCCCAGTAGGTAACTTCCATTCCATCAATATCATATACCGGATTATTCCGGAAAAATCTCACGGGAGAAATTCCCTGAAATAGATTCCAGATTCGTTTTTCACCGAATAATTTTCTTAAAACCAGCCTCTTAATTCCGAGCAAACTCAGACGCAAAAAAAAATTATCGATTTCACTTATGTTGTGCTCAGTAATTATCGCGGAGATTTTTACTTCGATTTTACTTTTTGAAAGAATCTTTTCAAGATCTGGAACATTTTCGCTTCCCATCATTGCCTTATAGGTTTTTTTTTCAAAAGAAGGAAATGAAATACACGCCTTATCATAAGAATTGAATTCATGATTTTTTTTTTGTGCCAAAGCTCCGTTTGTATGCAGGGAAATTTTGGAAAAAGGAATTTGCTTTTTAATTTCTTCTATCAATCTAATTTCAAATTCGTAAAGCTGTGGATCTGAAATTGTTCCGGTAAAAACGACATTTCTGGTTTCGGTCTCAATTAATCTGGATAGAAAAACATCCTGATTGATCAATGGGTAAAGGCTAAGATTATCAATGTTGACACTTTCCGGAATTGTCTTACCTATGCAGAACGGACAACTCCGGTTGCACCTACCGGAAAAAAGTATATTCGCGAAATCGTACGATTTTTTTTCTACTGGTACGATTCCATCGATGGGCATGTGCAAACCAGATTCCTGTCACCATACACATTGTCTACTCTTCCGACCGATGGCCAGAATTTATTCGCGCGCAAATAGGGCAAAGGATAAGCAGCGAGTTCCCTCGAATACTTGTGATTCCAATTTTCCGAAATTACCGATTCAGCCGTATGCGGGGAATTTTTCAGAGGATTATCTATTTCGTCTAACGTCCCATTTTCAATTTTTCTGATTTCTTCCCTTATGGAAATCAAGGCATCGCAAAATCTATCCAGCTCTTCTTTTGACTCGCTTTCTGTCGGCTCGATCATCAAAGTTCCGGGAACGGGAAATGACATTGTTGGAGCATGAAATCCGAAGTCCATGAGTCTTTTCGCAACATCTTCCACTTCAATTTTTGCCGATGACTTGAACATCCTGAAATCCATAATGCATTCGTGAGCGATTAAACCATTTTTGCCTTTGTACAGAAGAGGATACGAATCTGATAAGCGTTTTGCTACGTAATTAGCGTTAAGAATCGCCATTTTCGTAGCAAGCTTAAGCCCTGCACTACCAGTCATTCGGATATACATCCATGAAATTGGAAGAACTCCCGCGCTCCCCCAAGGAGCCGCAGAAACGGTTCTATCTTTTTTCCCGGTTCCATTATCCACTAAAGGATGGCCGGGAAGAAATGGTCTTAAATGTTCGGCAACCCCGATCGGCCCGACTCCAGGCCCGCCACCACCATGGGGGATTGCAAATGTTTTGTGCAAATTCAAATGGCATACATCTGCGCCGATATCGGCAGGCCTGCACAATCCGACCTGAGCATTCATATTCGCACCATCCATATAAACCTGTCCCCCATGTTTGTGGACAGTGTCACAGATTTCCATAATAGATTCTTCAAACACACCGTGAGTTGAAGGATATGTAACCATTAATGCTGCGAGTTCCTTTGCGTGCTCTTCGGATTTCGCCTTCAGATCGGTCACATCGATGTTTCCTAGTGCGTCACACGCAACAGGTACGACTCGAAATCCTGCCATAGCTGCGCTGGCCGGATTTGTTCCATGTGCAGACACTGGAATTAAGCAAACATTCCGGTGAATTTCATTTTTCGATTTGTGAAAATCGCGTATCGCCAATAATCCTGCGTATTCCCCTTGTGACCCGGCATTTGGCTGTAAAGAAATTGCAGGAAATCCCGTAATTGCGGAGAGGAAAGATTCGAGTTGCTTGAACACTTCAAGGTATCCTTTTGCTTGATCTTTCGGCACAAATGGATGTATGTTCGCAAATTCAGCCCAGGTAATCGGAAGCATTTCAGCCGCAGCATTCAGCTTCATCGTACAGGAGCCTAAAGGAATCATAGAAGTAGTCAGCGAGATATCCTTTAACTCAAGCCTTTTGATGTACCTTACTAATTTTGTTTCTGTATGATATGAATTGAAAATCGGGTGAGTCAGAAAGTTTGAAGTTCTGTTTAACTCTTTTGGAAGCCTATTCCCTGAAACTTCCACAAGTTTCGCGTTTGATGCGAAGATCGCAATAATATCCGAAAGCCTTTCTTCGTTTACGGTTTCATCCAAAGCAATTGCAATTCTGTTTTTATCGACAATTCTGAAATTGATCCCCTTTGCCTCAGCAATCTTAACGATTTCCGACGCTCCCATTTTTCCCAAACTTACAGTTATAGTATCAAAATAGAACTTATTCTCTACTGAAAATCCGGCACTTGTTAATGTAGAAGCGAGACTATCCGTGAGCCTGTGAATGCGATAGGCGATATTCTTCAACCCTTTTGGTCCGTGATATACCGCATACATGGAAGAAATTACCGCAAGTAGCACTTGAGCCGTGCAGATATTGCTGGTTGCTTTATCGCGGCGGATATGCTGTTCTCTGGTCTGCAAAGAAAGCCTCAGTGCTGGCTTGCCCGAGGAATCTTTAGAAACCCCGATAAGCCTTCCCGGCATCTGTCTCTTAAATTCGTCCTTTGTTGCAAAATATCCCGCATGAGGCCCACCGAATCCAAGCGGTACTCCGAACCTTTGAGTTGTTCCAACAGCAATATCCGCGCCAAATTCGGCTGGGGGCTTCAACAACGTAAGACTCAACAGGTCTGCCGTAACTGTTACAAGTATTCCGTTTTTATGTGCGTTATCCGAAACACCTGAATAATCATATATCTCCCCATTAGAAACCGGATACTGCAACAACATCCCGAAAAAATCCCTTGAACAGGAAAATTTTTTCCAATCGCCGACAACAACTTCAATTCCAACCGGTTCCGATCTGGTCTTGATAACATCGATGGTTTGTGGATGGCATTCATCCGAAACAAAAAATTTATTTCCGTTTGAATCATCTTTCATTGAGTAACTCATCGACATTGCTTCTGCGCAGGAAGTCGCTTCATCCAGAAGAGACGCGTTGGCAATTTCCATTCCTGTTAAGTCGGTTACCATCGTCTGGAAGTTTAAAAGCGCCTCCATCCTGCCCTGTGAAATTTCTGCTTGATAGGGAGTATACGCCGTATACCAACTGGGATTTTCGATAATATTTCTCCGGATAACAGCCGGTGTCACACAATCGTTATACCCCAAACCGATGTAAGATCTGTAAATTTTATTTTTAGAAATAATACTTTCCAACTCGCCTAACGCATCATATTCACTTTTTGGATCGGGAAGCGACAATATTTGTTTTAGGCGAATTCCCTCAGGGATTGTCCTGTCTACAAGCTCATCCAAGGTCTTTAGTCCGAGAAAGTTCAGCATTTCTGAAATCTCTTCAGGGCTAGAGCCTATATGGCGGTTGATAAATGAGTCAATATCCAAATTTTGATTCGATACGTTAGATGTGTGTGAAGCCATTTTACTGCCTTTAATTATTCTAGATTTTTGATATATTCTTTATAAGCCGGAGGATCCATCAACTTCGCAAGATCATCTGCTGAAAAATTCACGACTTTGATCATCCATGCCGAATATGCATCTTTATTGATTATGGATGGGTCTTTTGCAATTGCTGAATTTATTTCGGAGACTTCCCCACTAATAGGGGTGTAAAGGTCGTCAGCCGCCTTTACGGATTCTATCGTTCCAAAGCTATCTTTTGCTTTGAGTTTTTTACCAGCTTTAGGCAGATCCACAAATACAATGTCGCCTAACGCAGATTGCGCATAGTCGGAAATTCCGAGAAGAGCCGTATTGCCTTCGACCTTCACCCATTCATGCTTTTCCGTATATTTTAATCCATCAATTACTCTTGCGTTTGACATTTCTAACCTCGTTTCATTTTTTTTTAGTCCAGCTCCTGCACGCACGCCGGGGCTGGGCTCGTCTTAATTTTTTCTTACACTTCCGGCAATAAAATTCCCAGTGTGGACAACCGCGCTTTTCAATTCAGACCTGATTTCCACCTTAATCTCTGTCTTTTCCTGCCAGAATCCTTTTTTCAAAATCGCCATGCCGATACTTTTCTTTAAAGTTGGCGAATATGTTCCCGAAGTTACGCTCCCAATCTGATTTCCGGAAAGATCGAACACATTATAATTCTCCCTAAGAACTCCGGGATCCAGCAACTGGATTCCAACAATTTTTTCTTCCGGGCCTTCTTTTTTTTGAAGAATGATTTTATCATATCCTAAAAATTCGTGCTCTTTCGGTTTTACAATCCAGCCTATTCCTGATTCAACCGGGGTCCTGTAGCTTGTTAGCTCATGTCCGTAAAGAGGATATTTTGCTTCAATTCTCAAAGTGTCGCGAGCCCCCAATCCCACCGGAACAAGTCCCATCGGTTTCCCGAATTCTAATAGTTCATCCCAAATTTTTTTTCCGGTCGGTATGGTGGAATAGATTTCAAATCCATCTTCGCCCGTGTAACCTGTTCTGGAAACAATCAAATCTTCTCCGTTGAATGAAATCAAATCAAACCTGTAATATTTGATATAATCCAGATTCTTCGAGAGATATTTGGAAAATATTTCATTTGCTTTTGGCCCCTGAATCGCTATTTGATGCCACTGGGGGCTTTCATTTCTAATAACGACCTCATGCGGAAAGCTGATTAGGTGAGAATATACATTTTCATAATTTGAGGCATTTGAGCAGATCATATATTTTTCGTTGTTGAACTTATAAACCGTAATATCATCTACAAGTCCCCCGTCTTTATTCAAAACCGCATTATAATGAACCTGGAAATTTTCCAAAGCTGCTATCGAATTGCAGGTAAGTTTTTCCAACAGGTGAAGAATTCTATCCGGCTTGCCCTCGATAAAGATTTCCCCCATGTGAGAAACATCAAATAGTCCAGCTGCGGTTCTGGTAGAAGTATGCTCAGCAATGATACCGGAATACTGAACTGGCATATCCCAACCACCAAAAGGCACCATTTTAGCTCCAAGAGCCCTATGATTTTCATTTAAAGGTGTTTTTTTCAAATTTTCCACGCGTTCTTCCATAAATTCAGGGTGTAATTACCAAATTTATAAACCATATACTCTTGGAAAATTGTATTTTCTGATAAAAAAGAAAAACAAGGCTAAGATTTTGGATGCCTTCGCCTCCATGTCCAATACAAATAAACCACCAGCGAAAGTGCGCCATACAATATAAATTGTGCAATATGTATTGTTGTTGCATAAACCAAACCGACCCCGGAAGCCTTGCCCAGTAAAACAAAACCGGAGATTATTGAAGCGTGAAAAACCCCTATTCCAGAAGGCGCAGATGGGACAGCGACACCCATTGCCCCGCAGAACATTATAAAAAGGATTTCTACATAAGCGATTTGAATTCCCAGAAGGCCTGTAATTCCGATGTATGCGAGTGAATATGCGCATGACCACATGACGAGCGTAATTATGCTCGGCCTTAAAAAAGTCCTGATTGTTAAAAACTCTCCCAGCTCGACAATGTGTTCCTTTAGTTTCGTATTAAACAAAAGTTCCTTGTGAATAATCCGGAATGGAATGATTAAAATTCGAATTACAAAATCATTTTGATATCGAAGCAAAAATAACCCGATTACAATTCCAAAAATCAAAAATCCGGAAAAAGTAAAAATTGCAAAACTAGATGATTCGATATTGTTCATTCCCAAAAGAAAAAATGAAACCAAGCCGATTAATATTACTGTGATAAAATCAACTACCTTTTCTATGAAAATTTTTGATAGAAGGGTCGGATATTGGATATTTGATTCTGTTTTGGAATAATATATTCTGAGTATATCACCACCCCGAGCAGGAAGAACCATATTAGCTCCTCCTCCCAATACAACAGAAGCGAGAGCATGTTTGAAGCTTATTTTTTTTTCCAGAAAAATGTACCACCGAATGGCAAAAAGAATCAGGCCTAAGATACCACCGGCAATAAAAGGGAAAAGATAAACATAGTTCACCCTTTCCCTGATTTTTTCAAACTCGCTTAGGTCGATCTTGTAAGCCAGAAGGCCAATCGCAAACGCACTGATAACCGCCCCTAAAAGAAGTTTCTTCAAAAATGTGCCCGCGAATTAAAAGAATTCGCTGAAAATGACTTCAGTCATCCTCATCGCCAGCCTCATCTTTTTTGGCTTCCTTGTCTTTATCCTTGCCTTTTTTATCTATCGAAGAATTATCCAACTCGTCTTCATCGTCGTCAGTTTCCCTTTCTCTGGACAAGGATCCGGATACTTTTGAAATATTAATTACTTCGATTTTTGCTCCATAAACCCATCCTTCCAGATAGTTCTTCTTCACAATTCCATCGTCATAAGCAAGTTGAACCAGATAGTAATAGTCTTCCAGAATCTTCCCGCCGATTCTTGCCTTATATAGTTTAGTCGCGACTTTTTTAATTTTCACGATTTCACCCTTAGTAAGAGTAATGATTCTATCGCCTCTTGCGTGCGGGCTTCGCTTTAGAGTCGCTTGATTGGACTTGATTATCGCATAACGTCCAGTGGCATTCTTCCGATACGCCAAAACTTTTTCGATATATTTTTTTGTATCTTCATCCTTTGTCATAAGATAAAGTTTCACGAGAACTAAAGTCGCTCCAAATGTCTGATTATTGGTTGCGATACTGAATGCAATATAGCGGATAAAAGGAGCAAGATTAGGCTTCTGCTCTAAAGTTTTATAAATCAGATCCAGGCTTTCTTTTGAACGATGGTGGCTTAGACCGATCAGCGCCTGCATGACCAATTCTACCTGAGTTGATTCCAGATATTTTTTGAATGTTGTGCGGTCTTCGGCAACATTATAGTATCCGAGGCCTTCGAGAGCAGCGCCAAGAACTTTTACATCATCGGATTTTAACCCTTCCGATATGATGATTTCCCTTCCCATAGCGGAACGGAGTTTTCCAAGGCCTTTGTAGGAAGCGGCTCTGATTTCAGGATATTTTGATTTTGTCCCTTTGAGGAAATACTTAAAAGATTTTTGCGATCCGATTCCTGCTATCGAGTTGTATGCCGCCTGACGCACCAAATATCCGTCAGTCTCGATAGCCCTATGCAAAGTTTTCAGACCTGTTCTTAATCTTCCGAGAGAATTTGCGGCTTCCTGACGCACTTCGGGAATCGGGTGGGTTTGAAGAAGCTTGATAATCGCATTTTCGCCGGATCTATTTCCACGAGATTCATAACGAAGAATCAGGCTCTTAGCTTCTTCAATTCTTGCCTTTTCAGTTTTGGTTTCCGGAGTCGCTTTTTTGCTGTCAGTCTCTTTTCCATCCTTGGGCTGCGAATCGTCTTTCTTATTCGCTGCGTTATCGTCGTCATCATCGGTCGAATCTTCGCCGTCTTTTTTCACTTTCAGCCTGTCAAAATTCTGACTTTCAGAGGAATTCTGAATCGTTATTATTGTTTCGGAAGAAATTTTTTCGTCCAATTTATTCGAAAAATATCCTTTTTCAATCGGCCATAGAGTCGAAGTAAAAAAGAAGATCAATATTAAAATGCGCGCAGTTTTCAAGGAAGCCACCTTTATCCAAAAAGTTCCAGCAATAGTATGAATATTAAACTTGACTTAATTTTCAATCCATTTATGGTCTTATATAATATTATCGGTAAGAGACTATCAGTAAGTTAAGCGGCATTTTAGGTGGGCTGAAGGCAGGACAGCTCCAAAAATTAAAAAATCTTGCCGAAAAACGCCTAAAAGAAGACGTTCTTATCTCATCCGACCTCTCAAAAACTATCTGCGAACTTTCCTCTGAAATTCGAAGGCAGATCGGAATTCTGGTCGATCGAAAAGGCTATATTACCCACGTAATTGTTGGAAACGACAGTTCCATCGAAATTCCATACCTGGACAGAATTCGGACCTCGGAAACCCGCTTGCGAGGCCTTCGCCTTGTTCACACTCATTTAAAGAGTGAATCTCTTACAATGGATGACCTGACCGACCTGGTTTTGTTGAGGCTGGACTATATAACTGCAATTACAATCGATCCGAACGGGTTTCCGCAGCTTTACTATTCTGCCCATATAAATGCAGGCCAGGATTCTGAGAAATTATGGAATCTGATAGAAAAACAGTACCCAGGACAATTAAAAGAGGGAGTACTTTCAGAAATTGCAGAGATAGAGAATTCGCTCACCAAAAGAAGAGATAACCTGAAAGCCGCGCAGAAATTGAATCGCGCTATCCTTGTAGGTGTATATCTAAACGGAAAATTTGCCAGAAGCCCGGAAAGCTCGATGGCAGAACTTAAAGAGTTATGTCGCACTGCCGAAATTTATGTCGTGGATACTTTTTCACAAAAAAGAAGCGCGTTAGATGCAAGCACAGTTTTGGGAAAAGGAAAAATTCAAGAAATTATTCTGAAAGCAATTCAGCAAGATGTTGAATTACTAGTTTTCGACCTGGAACTCTCGCCTTCCCAGGCAAAAAAAATCTCGGACTTTTCCGACTTAAAAGTTATTGATAGAACCCAGCTCATACTGGATATTTTTGCAAAAAATGCCAAGAGCAGGGATGGAAAACTACAAGTAGAACTTGCTCAATTAAAATACTTAAAGGGTAGGCTATCCGAACTAGATGATAATATGTCCAGACTGACCGGCGGTATCGGAGGAAGAGGCCCTGGAGAAACAAAATTTGAAATCGGAAAAAGACGTGTAGAAGATAAAATTCACAGGCTGGAAAATGAAATTAAGAGCCTGAGAAACAGAAGAGAGCTTAACAGAAAAAGAAGGGGCAGAAATGAGATTCCCGTAGCGGGAATAGTCGGCTATACAAACGCTGGAAAATCCACTCTCCTTAACTCCCTAACCAATTCCGAAGTAATCGCTGAAAATAAACTCTTTGCAACCCTGGATCCGACAACCCGGAGAATTCGTTTTCCTTCGGTCAGAGAAATCATTATTTCCGATACCGTGGGATTTATCCACGACCTTCCCCCTGAATTGTCTAACGCATTCAAGGCAACGCTTGAAGAATTATCTGATGCAGACCTTTTGCTTCACGTAATAGACGCATCGAATCCCGGCTACAAAGACCAGATGCAAGCTGTCGAAAAAATTTTAGCAGAACTGGATTTGATTGATATTCCCAGGATAAACGTTTTCAACAAGATGGATGCCCGCCTAGAAGACTTGCCAGTAGACAAAGAAAACAGCATGTATGTCTCGGCTTTGAGGAAAACAGGGCTGGATGAACTCTTGGATAGAATTGAAAAAGAAATCTGGTTAAATAAAAATCAAGACCATGCAGCTTTGGCTTTTTCTGCAGATTCGTAAATCGAGACTTCTTTCGGAATTTCGATCAGATTGAGCACAGTTTCGAGGAAATGATTTATTCCTCCGATGACAACTTTCCCGTTTTTCTGGTCAACTGTCCGGATTATCGTTAAAAGCAGAGCAACACCCATGCTGTTGATATATTCCAGAGTTGATAGATCGAGAATAAGGTTGTAAATTTTATTTTCGAAAATCAAATTTATTTTCCGCGATATATCGAACGCATTATTATTTGAAATTTTTCCACAAAATGAAACCACCATTATTGGCAGATCGCCAATATGCGATATATCGGTTTCAAAGTAAAAAGATTCGAAGTCGGTTCGCGCCATATAAAGTACTATTCTCTTTAATTTATTACAAGGGTTAATTTATCAAGATTTATTCGAATTTTTCCGCTTTCAGGATTTTTTTTTTCGTCATAAAATCCCTTCCATACGATTTTTACAATTCCCCTATTGCCAGAAATTTCACCCTCAAAGTCCAGATAGATTTTTCTATGATCTTTCTTTCTTTTGCAATAAACTCTTTCTCCTTTTTGAATTTTTTCCCAATCCTCTTTTGCTAACTCATAAGTAAGCAAATTAGAATTTCCCCCATCCATTTCAAAA
Organism: uncultured Leptospiraceae bacterium; assembly: GCA_964436695.1. Classification (GTDB taxonomy): domain Bacteria; phylum Spirochaetota; class Leptospiria; order Leptospirales; family Leptospiraceae; genus JABWCC01. The sequence goes on along the minus strand of CAYTEA010000024.1, from coordinate 33,421 downwards.
AAAATATCGTAATGCTCTAAATTACCGGTTTCATGTTCCCGAACAAACAATTCGTGATGAGAAATCGTAACTCTTTTCAGAGAGACTCCTGAAGTCTGACTAATATCGTTTTCTCTTTGATGATGTCGCGCATTATGTCTATTTCGCTGAGCGACTTCAAAATATCCTTCTCCTTTGATTTGTGAGTTATTACAATTACTTCTATCGGTTCGCTTTGCGATTCATATTGCCTGACAGTTGAAATCGAAATATTATTTTTTCCGAGAATATGCGCGATCTCAGCCAGCACTCCGGGTTTATCGACCGTATTAAAACGAAGGTAATATCTAAGAAGACTTTCCTCCGGATTCATCATATCCGCAACTGGAAATAAATTTTTTTCGAATTTGTTCTCCTGTTTTCCGATACGGGAGGAATAAAACACCAGATCCGAAATCACTGCGCTTGCGGTCGGCAAAGAACCCGCTCCTTTTCCCATAAGTATCGTCGGGCCGGAAAACTGCGACTGAAAATAAATCGCATTCATTTCATTCATTACATTTGCAATAGGGTGCGACAATGGAATCATAACCGGATGAACCCGCGCTTCGAGTAAATTGCCGTTTCTTCTGCAAATTCCAAGGAGCTTAATCCGATAGCCCAACTGCTTTGCAAATAATATTTCCGTTTTTGTGATTTTAGAAATTCCCTCCGTAAAAATTTTGTTACTCGGAATTTTTTTATCAAATGCAAGCCCGCCTAAAATGGAAAGTTTTTGCGCGGCATCAATTCCCTCTACATCAAAAGTTGGATCTTTCTCCGCGAAACCCAGTTCTTGCGCTTTTTTCAACGCATCCGAATATTCCAGATTTTCCTCTTCCATTTTTGAAAGTATAAAGTTCGTAGTCCCGTTCAAAATTCCATAAACCGATTCAAATTGATTGGATACCAAACCGGTTTTTACGGTTCGAATTACCGGAATCGCGCCACCGACGGAAGCCTCGTATCCGATTTCCACTCCATTCTCAGTAGCAAGTCGGAACAATTCCTCGCCTTTATCGGATATCAACGCTTTGTTTGCTGTCACAACTGTCTTCCCTGACAGAATAGCTTTTTTAACAACTTCATAGGCAATTGTCGTTCCACCAATAAGTTCAACGACAACCTCAATATCCTTTCGAGAGATTACTTCATCAAAATTGTCCGTAACAGGAATGGATGTGGTTTGTTGTATTTTCTCCTTGTCCTTGTCACAAATCAAAACAAGATTCAAATCGACGCCCGACCTTTCCAGAATCAGCTTTTTATTTGACTCAAGAATCTGAATCAACCCTGACCCAACTGTTCCTGCCCCGATCAATGCTATGTTAGACATTCCTGTAACTCCCCCTATACAACCCTGCTAAAATATATTTTCGGCCATTTTGATCCATTTTCAAAACAAAAAACACTTTTTCAATATTCAAGTTCTTGATTTTAACTTTGCAACTTATAAATCTAGCCATACGAGGGTTATATGATTAAGAAAAATTGGATCGGGCTTGTTGGAATTTTATTTATTTTTCTCGCTTTTCTTACAGTCTTAAAAATCGGCTTCGATGAAGGGTGGATTCCCGAAGAAGCCAAAATCGCACTCGGACTTGTGCTGGGAGTCACAGGGCTTTTTATAGGATATTCATTCTACAAAAAAGACAAAAAAATAATCGCAGAAATATCTGCCGGGCTAGGAACCGGAATTCTTTATGCAACGTTCGCCTACTCCAGTTTTGCATCGACTATTCAATGGTCTGCAAACACACTCTTAATTTCCATGATTACCTTGTCGGTTATCGTGTGCTTTGTCGGATTCAAATTCGATATGAGAGTGTTATCGAATATCAGTCTGGCCGGGGGGCTATTGACTCCTATCATCATCCGGGCAAATTCGGAGCAAATCTTTTTACTCTTTTGTTATGTATTGATTTTAAATATGGTGTCCATCTATCTCAGTGTCTTAAAAAACTGGACTGAGATCCGGCTAATTTCCTTTGTCGCAACATTCATAGTTTATTTTATCTATTACAGCTTTTTTAAACCTGAAAGCTGGGAAAAACCGTTTTTCTACATCTCGTCTTTTTTTCTTGTCTACATGGCTGGAATTATCTTTTCTTCATGGAAAACAAGAGATAAATTCGAAGGGATCAATCTTTATCTGGGAATACTGAACGGCTTAAACTTCACAATCTGGTCGATATTCATTCTAAGATCATTTCATACGTCATACGCCATACCTTTAATCATAGTCGGGTTTGTATTTATTTGCGCCTCGGTCCTCATCTACTTTATTTCCGAAGGGTCAAAACTTCCACCGATGCTGTACCTAATAATTGGATTGGCATTAATCGCAATTTCTGGAGGAGACTTTGGAAGACTTTTCTCTACGAAGGGAATGAATTTTGTGGTAAATGCTCTAATCTGGACTTTTATTGTTTCCGTTCTGTATTATATCAGTTACATTCTTAAAGAAGAAATCGGAATTCTGGTCAGCATGGCCGCGTTTATGATAGTATTTCTATACTGGTTCAGCAATGCCTGGGATGTCGATTGGGTGGAATGGTTTGGAGTGAAATATATTCCTTTTATCAATCCGGGTGCGTTAGTTTGGATCGCTCTTGCTTCTCTGGGATTTTTTATCTCCATTTCGCTGGATAATTTGGGCGCAGAATCCAAAGACACAAAAATAAAAATTGCCGGGATGCCTCCGGGGGATTATTCACTAATTCTTGCAATCGTAAGCCATATTGTAGTAGGAGGCCTTCTCACGATTCAGATTGAAAATACTTGGAAAGCCTACGATTACAAATTTCTCGGTGTAGAGTCTGCCTCCTCTTTCTCGTGGATTGTCTATTCGCTGGTATTGTTTTTGTGGGGTTCCCATACAAAAAGCAAGGTTTTCAGAATATTCGGGTCAATAGTACTCGTGGCCACTACACTTAAGGTACTTTTTTCCGATTTGTCAGGTGAATCCACATTATACAAAGCGATATTTTTATTGATAATCGGTTTGGTAATCCTGCTAATAGCATTCGTTAATCAAAAGTGGGAAGAAAAAGAGAATTCACAGTAATTGGAAAATTGTAAATGCCTGTCTGAAAAGTGGCCGCTTGAGTAGCCTCACCATTTTTCAGACACATTCTATCGCTATTGTCCAGAGCTGAGTTGCAATAGCGTACTCTTATAGACCTCTCCCATGATCTCGTATCCAATTGGCTCCGGGTGAATATTATCGTTTATCGGATACAGCCGGAAAAGATTTTTATTTTTTTCGAATTCTTTTTCCACATCCGCGATAATGTATTTGCCGCGCAGAGATTTTACATAAAGATTATTCTGCCTGATTCTGTCCTGAAGAATCGGATCATCGGTTAAAGGAATTGCTGTCAGAATGATTTTTGCCGCGGTTCTTTTCTCAATCTCACCGATAAGCGCATTCAAGTTGGTCGAGAATTGTGCGTTAGGCACATTCACTGCATCGTTTGTGCCAAGTTCAATAATCAGAATATCCGGATTCGGATTGATAGCACTGCTTATGTCGGAAATCCAATCTACCTGCGTTCTGCCGGATACGGAAAAATCTTTCACTGAATACAGAGAACCAAGCTTCACAGAAAGAGAAAATCCGTCAGACCTTTGAGACAATGAATCACCGACAATATTCACTTGCCGGGCTTTCGGATTCAAAAGTGAAAGCGCAGTCGCAGAAAGTGAATCGTCCTTTGATTTGTAACACGATGAAACAGAAATGATAACTCCGGTTAGCAAAAAAAGAAATCCGATTCTACGATCAATTGTGTTATTCATAATTCTACTTTTTCAGGTAAAGATATGTTTCTAGTTTTAGCTCTTTCTCATTACCAGTATCTACTTTTATTATTTTCCTTTCGAATTTCTCTGCATTTTGCTCAAGGTATTTTTTAATGTAACTATTAATCAATTCTTCGTTATAAAATAAAAATGCATCCTGCTTTTTTATAGTTTCCTGAAAATTTTCCGGAGACAAAGACAATTCCCCCGGCATAAATTCAAGATAAATCTTTTCAGGGTGTTTTTTCTTTAAATAAAAATACGGATCCGGGATCGATTGAATATATATGCGATTTTTATTTTGCAATTCCTTATCAATGAGAGCAAAGAATTCATTCGTTTTTTCGGGAGTCCGAAGTATCAGAAAATTCTGTAAAATTATCCAGATTAAAATCGCGGCATTCAAACCGATGGATGCGAAAGTAATCAACCGAGAAAACAAATCTTTTCTTTCAAAAAACAAACCCGTGAGAATTACCACCGGGGGCATCAGATAAACTACGTACCACGATTCCGATGATAGATATAAAAATATAGAAATGAATATCAGCCAAATAAGAGAGAATTGAAACAGGCCATTGTATTCGGATCTAAATTTTTTCCGATAGAAAAATAAACCGGCGATCAGCAGGAGAAATACGCAAAATCGAGCGATTGGAAAACGAAAAGAAGAAAGAATGATTTTTATTTTGGTGAACTGGGAAAATGTAGTAAACAATTCGGATTTTCTCGAGAACTGCGCTCCGAACTGCAAACGGAACAAATCGTAATTCGGGTAAATATAATTGATCCACAGTAATAACGGAATGGCAAATCCGACTGCAAGATACAACAGGCTTTTTGCGTTCAGAATTTTTTTCTGGTAAAATGGATAGAGAGATATAATTCCATAAACCGCTCCAAACGGATGTGATAAAAATGACAATGCAAGAAACAACCCTGTTAAAACTATTCGGAGCATTGATTCGGATTTCCCGATTGTGGGCTTTCCTGAAGTCGTAAATCCTGCTAAAGCAAAAAATAAACACAAAGACTCCATTCTGGATGAGTGGGTGGTCTTGATAAAAAGAAAATCCGACAAGAGTAAAGCGATGATAAAAATTCTAGTCTTGAGCGAAATTTTCCATTGTTCCAGAAATTTAAATAACAGGAAACCGGAAGCCAAGGCGACCGAAGAACTGGCCATCCTAGCTGTCAGTATATCAGGCTGAAAAAATTGGAAAACAGCCGAAAGAAAGAGCATATAAGCTGGAGGCATCCAGAGTGTGGCCTTTTCCATACCGGGAATCAAGCCGTTTAAAACTTCTGTTTTTAAAACGCCGGTTGAATGAAATTCAAAGGCCGGACTAAAAAATAAAACTTCATCAGGCCAGATCGGAGGAATCGAATTGCCAAATAAATAGTTGAGCGCGAGAAAAATTACAGAAATGAGGAATAGCGAAAGAATATGCTATTTTGAGAGCGAAGCAACCGCTTCACCCTCAGTTTCGTAGACATCAAACAGATCCAATAACTCTACCACATCAAAGACTTTTTTAACCGGTGGAGTGATTGCGCAAAGTTTTAGCTTTCTTTTCTGCTTTTCCAGTTCGCGAACCATTCCCACAAAAATCCTTATTCCGGAAGATGATATATAGGAAATAGACTCTAGGTTTATAATTATGTCCCCTTCCCCGGATTGAACATCGTTTGCCAATTGTGACTCTACTTCATCGGCCTGTGTAATATCCAATCTTCCGTTTAAGCGGACTAGAGTGTGTTTTCCGATTTTTTTGGTTTTAATTTCCAATTAAATCTCCCAGTATTCCTGTGCAAAAAGATATTTCCAATGGTAAAAATTCAATATTTTCCGTCAACATTTTTAAGCAGCATTTTCGAATATCTCATCAATCGGGAAATTTGTCTTGAAATTGGCTTTCTGGCAATTTCCGATAAGTTTTCGGGTCGTCCGCAAATGAGAATGTCCCAAAAGTTGGGTAATACTCTTCTCTTCCCATCCGCTTTGCAACAGATGTATCGCTGCTGTCCTTCGAATTTTTGACACACTCACATCCATCCCGGTATGGTGTTGCAATTTTTCGAATATTTTCTGAATCGTTCGAAGATGCACTTTTCCTTCCTTGGCCCTTCCCCTAAAAAGAAGATCCTCCGGCAATTTATGACTCGATTCCCGCTTCAGTTCACCAACCAAACACTTCGGCAGAGGAAGAATCCGGTGCCGCATTTTTTTACTGGAAATAATTTTGATCTTATGATCATCAAAATCAATATCACGCACCCGAATATTCACCAATTCGCTCAAAGTCAGCCCGTATGCAAAAAGAAGTTTCAGCCAAATCTGGTGCAAATAATTTTCCTTTACAACCGAAAACATTCTGGCAATATCCGTTGCAGTATAAAATCGCATATCTACCTGCTTCTCACTTTGCTCAACTTTTAAATTCATTTTCTCCATATTTTTCTCCTTTAATCGTCGCTTCTTTTTTATTTTGCTATTCTCATTTCAGCCAAATCAGAGCTTCTAGTATCTGAAAAATCCCTTTTTAAGCCGGATGAAATTATCAACTTTTTCAACCTTCACTTTTTAAAATCAAGCAAAAGTCGCTATAAATTGGCTGGACGAGAATTTTTTTCAATAAACTACATATATTGTCATTTTTACGGATTTTTACCGAATTCAATTCCGCCTAACGTATAACCGTTATACGACATAGTGCACTGCTTTTCAAATGCACCATTAGAGTTTAGTTTAGAGTTACCGTGACAACTTAGATTATGTCGTTTGCTGAGTTTGGTATCGGGTGCATCTTGTCCTTTTTCGCAGGTGACAGCTTCTGCCACCTACAAGGAACTGGAAATACAACAAACGTTTTTTTGGGGCTTGCTACTTCAAATTCCTCTGGAAGAACTGCACAGCGCGTTTGTCAGCTTCCTCAGGATAGAAGTTCCAAATTCTTTCATGTTTATTGCAAACTGGAATCCATTTTTCTTTTGGTTCATTTGCTTTCATGAAAAGTTTTCCTGCATGCGAAGAGTCCACATAATTGTCTTTGTCGCAATGAAAAATAGCAATCGGCCTTGGCGAAATGCTTCCGATTTTATCCACAGGACGAACACTCTCGATATCCATATTTCCCCGAACGTTAATATACAGTTTTACTAGTGGAATTAAAGGGAAATGGGGAATTCCATAATCTCTTTTTGCGGCCTCCGATAAGACATCCAATGCGCTGGAATAGCCGCTGCTGAAAAGCCCTGCTTTAATTCTTTGATCATCGGCCATCGTGATGATGCTCGTTGCTGCTCCCATGGAAAATCCGAAGATACCTACAGTTCTCAATTTTTTCTCATTAAGAAGAAAGTCAATTGCAGCTTTTGCGTCTCTCGGTTCATAATAACCCATAGATGCAAATCTTCCGTGGTTTCTCCTCAAATCGATGAAAAATAGATTATATCCTGCGGTATGAAGCGCTTTGGCAAAACGCAAGCCTTCGGTTTTCGCACCACCGTGCCCGTGAACAAATAAAATTCCTTTATCTGAATCCTTTACAGGAACGTACCAGCCTTTTAGTTTTACATCGTCAGATGTCGTAAAATTTATATCTTGATATTCCAATCCGAGCTCGGATGGATTTGTGCAAAAAACATGATGGTCTTTGGTGCAATTTACCGGAGGATAAAAAACCAGAGAGGAAAAATACCAGGGAACATAAGAAAAAATGGCAACAAACAAAACAATTACAATAACTGCTATACGGCTGGATTTCTTTTTCAGCATATAATTTCTCCTAAGAGACCTTCTTAACAATTGCCAAAACTCTGTCAAGAGAGCTTTGCATGAAATCGAATTATCCCGTCCAGATTTGAATTTAAAGCAATATCTACTCTAGTTACAATTTTCTAAACATCAAGAGTGTTTTATCGTCATGGGCAGGTTGTCCATCTTCAAATTCATATACTGCCTGGTTGATTTTTTCAGCAATTTGTTCAAGGGGGGCATCAAAGTTTCCCTTTATGATCTCAATTAACGCATCATCTCCAAATTCGTTAAAATTTCGATTTTGTGACTCACTATAACCATCAGAAAAAGCAAAAAAAAGCTCACCCGGCTTAATGTGGATTTTGCTTTTTGTCAGCCCCCCTTTCATTAAGCCCAGAACCTTTCCGGTCATCTCTAACTGCCTGACATTTCCATCCCGGCTAATGATGAAAGGAGGGGGATGCCCTGCCACAATGTATTCAATCAAGCTGTAATCTGGACGAAGCCTTCCTGCGAAAAGTGTGATGAATTTTCCCAAAATTAGGCTGTCAACGAGATGATCATTCAGGATTCTCCCCATAGTATCCAGTTGTAAACTTTGCATGGAGAGAATTTGCAGTCCGCTGTGGAGTTCGGAAACCATCATAGCTGCAGATATTCCTTTTCCTGAAACGTCAGCCACCACAACGTCCATTGATTCATCCACTCGTGTTATGAATGCAAAATAGTCCCCACCAACTTCACGAGAAGGAATGGACGAACCGTAAAGTTCATAACCCTCCAGTTGAGGAGTCTTTGCGGGATACAATTTTTGCTGAATCTCCCGGCAGACTTTCAGTTCGGAATCAATCGCTTTCTGCTTCAGCATAATACCGTGCAGTTTCGCATTACTTATCGCAAGAGCGGCCTGCTTGGAAAAGCCTACCATCAATTTCTCATCTCTCTCGGTGAAAGATGTCCCGTCTTTTTTATTCATAATCTGGGCAGTTCCGATAATTGCGTTATCCGCAATCAAAGGAACACAAAGATAGCTCATCGTTCTTTGATTCATTGCCTGATCGATCTTTCCATAAAACCTCGGATCATTTTTTACATCATCAACACGAACCGTTACTCCCGTCAAGGCTACGTTACCCGCAATACCCTGTCCGATTGGAACCTGAAGATTTTTCAACTTGTCAAAATTAGGATCCGTTGACTCAAGAAATACAAGATGGGTTTTTTCATCGTTCAACAGAGCTATCGAACTAATGTCCGCATTCATTAACTCGGTAGCTTTGCTCAGAGTGTTTAATAGAACGGTTTCGAGATCGATAGAAGAATTTAATAAAGAGAACGCTTCTACCAATGCATTCAAATTTTGAATCTCTTCATGCAACTCAGAATTTGTAACTTGTTCGCTCATGCCTCGCTCCATCGATAAAGTCTGGTATTTTCAGGAAACATTTTTTCATTTTTCCTCAGGGGTTTTTTCTAATCAAGCTACTTTATCATACCAAATTCATGGAATTCCAGTTGACATTTTTAAAACTCGAAAACCTAATAGGAAAATTCCCGTGAATATACTCTTCTATATAAAACGAATTTGTCTTGTGACAGCCTTAATGCTAAGCTATTTTAGTTGCGAATCCGAGAGACATATTTGTCATAATACTGTAAATAACGAAAAGTCCGAGAGATGTTCTTTATTTTTAATCGACGGAAGAACTAATGCAAATAATCCTTACCTTTTGCCTTGCTTATTTTCAATCGAAGATAAAAAAAAATGTGATAAAAAATCTCCCGTTCCTACCCGAGACTCGATCAATTAGTTGTTTGTTTCCGAAATGGTTAAAATATTTTCTAGATATAAAAAATTTGTTTCAAAAATTCAATCTCGAATATAAAACTGAGAAAAAGCATTCGGAGAGGCAGCTTGGAAAAAGAAATTAACCCCACACCAAAAATCGAAGACGGGAAATCATCCGATAAAAAAAAACCGGGCGGTTTTAAAAAGCTACTGGCAATTGCTATCGTCATCATCGCAATCATTTATGACATATCTCCCATAGATCTGATCCCGGACGTTCCAGTTGTTGGATGGATTGATGATGTCGTGGTTTCTGTTCTCGCGTTTGCAAATCTAATCAAACAAATGAGAAAATGAAAAAACGGACAGGAAAGAAAACAGAAATTTGAGGCATTAGTTATCTGCTATGCCAATTTGAGCGAAACATACATTGCAAAAAATATTCCCTTTACTACTAAGTTATCCAAGCATTTTCCTACTTGCCAGTGCAATGGATATCTTCGGTAATTTGCGGGCAGAAAGTCAAGGCATGATCCGCGTTGAAATTTCCAATATTGACGCATCTAGGCCAGGGAAAATTCAGGTATCCTTGTTTCATACACCGGAAGGATTCCCGGCAAATGAAAAAGCCCTGAGAATCGTAAAGATTCTACCCAGTCCTACTGTCGTCACAAATTTTAATAATCTAGCATTTGGCGAATATGCAATTGTCGTTGTTCATGATGAAAATGAAAATGGCAGAATGGATATGAAATGGCTTCCTTATCCTCACCCTGGGGAAGGCTATTCGATTTCAAATAACGCTACGAGTCGCACAGGCCCGCCAAAATTCGATCCAGCAAAATTTAAACTTACAACTTCCAGCCTAACTGTTCGGCTCGTTTTATCTTATTGAAAAAAAATATTTTTATGGGAAATTTGCTTGAAGGCTACAAATGATTCTGAATCTCAAAATCATATTGACGGATTTTTCAGTGAAAAAAACCTTGAAACAAAGGTGGAAAAATCATTATGCAACTTTATCGCGCAATACCCCTAATCCTTGCCGTAAGCTTTTCGTTAATGGCCCAAGAAAATGGACAAAATAGAACAAAGGAGGCCTCGGAAAGTAAGGATAGTATTGAAAAAAACGAAACAAAGGAGTCTGCCACGAAAGAAAAAAAATGGCAAAGCGCTCAGATCCAAGTCATTGGCGAAAGTAAAAAGGAATTAAAAAGAATACCTGGCTCGGCTATTATCCTCGATAAAAAATATTTAGAGGAAACAAAACCAATGGATGGAATGGAAGCCATGAAAAAAGTTCCCGGTGTAGCGATCCGTTATCAGGATCCGATAGGTTTGACGATGAACCTTGGATTTAGGGGCGTATCCAACGAGGTTTCCAGGAAAGTTCTCATTCTTGAAGATGGAGTTCCAGTGTCACTGAATCCATACGGTGAGCCCGAAATGTATTACACTCCATCGATCGAAAGAATGGAGAGAGTTGAAGTTGTGAAAGGGTCAGGCTCAATTTTATTCGGCCCTTCTACTATTGGAGGGGTTGTAAATCTGATCACGAAAAGGCCACCCAAAACTCCCATTTTCTACACTACCACAATGGGAGGGGAGAATGGATATTTATCCTCATACACCGGATTCGGCGGCACATTTGGAAATACAGGAGTAGATGTAAACGTTCTCCGAAAGCAAGGGGAGGGATTCAGGCAACACCAGTCTTTTCGGGTCAATGAATTTAATTTCAAATCCAGCACGCAACTGAATGAAAAGCATGCCCTTACTACGAAAATGGGGTATCACCACCAAGAGGCGAGTGTGACGTATGTGGGTTTAACATCCGGTATGTTTAATGGTTATGGAACGAAAAAAACAATTTACAATCCTTACCTTCCTTCATCTGAAAACAAACTGAACCAACCCGGAACTTTCTCAAAAAATGGAAGTAAATTCAATCCGGCAGAGCAGGATAGAAGGCTGATTGAAAGAATGTCTCTTTCACTGGGCCATGAATGGAAATTCACAGAAAATTGGAAACTAGTTACAAAAGTATATGGATATACTACAACCCGAAACTGGGCAAGACAGGATTATACTCGTAATACAAAAGTGAATGAGCAGCCACCGACTACAACTCTAACAATGCTTGATGGAGAACCATTTACGGATCGCCCAGGCGATAGTCTATGGATGAGAAATACTGCGACTCACCGAGACAGAAAATACCAGACAGCAGGAATTGAATCAAGGCTGCAAGGGGATTTCAAAGTCGGAGACATTAAGAACGAGCTTGATTTCGGAATGAGATACCACTATGATCAGGCATTTGTGCAATTACTATCCGGTGTAGATACTCCAGACTATGCAATCCCTAATAATCTGAATAATCTTAACGCAGGTTACAAAACTTTTTCCAGCCCGTACTCATTATCCAAATCGGGAACACTAAGGGATGACGAATACAGACAGGCAAAAGCAAGTTCATTCTGGATTCAGAATAGAATCCTTTTAACTGATAAATTTTCAATCATTCCCGGAATCAGGTATGAGGCCATTCACCAATCTAGGTTAATCAAAAGAAGACAACAAAATTTCGACGAATTGAGTTATACTTCGTCCGGCGCTTCCGTTCAGGTAGATCAAGAGGGAAAAAGTAGAACCCACATTGCATTGCCCGGCTTTGGAATGACTTACGATATTCTGGAAAATTTAACATTGTTTTCCGGAGCGCACAGAGGATTTGCTCCACCGAGATATGAGTCTGCGATCAGCCCAACTGCAAACGATTTAAGTTTAAAATCGGAAACTTCTTGGAATTATGAGGCAGGGGTGAGAGGTGATGCCACTGATTATTTCTACACTCAAGTTGCCGGGTATTTCTTAGATTTCCAGGATCAAATTGTAAATTCATCTGCCGCTGGGGGGAACCTGGGATCAAGGCCCGTCAATGCAGGAAAATCGACTCATAAGGGAGTTGAATTAACTTTTGCATTTGATCTTGGAACATTTTTGAACAAACCATTCAAGTTGGTCTTTGAAATGAATTCCTCCCTTAACAATGCAAAATCAAATCAATATACATATAATTTGAAAGCTTGGCAAGCTGGCAATCCGGATATTCGACAACACCAAGATACCAATGGAAATTATTTACCGTATGTTTCCAGAGAGGTTCATGTCCTTGGCATAAGTTTCTCTTTGCCAGCTGGATTTTACTCTAGGGTAGAGTATCAGTATTTTTCAAAGCAGTACCACGACCTTGAAAATACGAAGACAGTTTATTGGTATGATGCAATGTCCGCAAACGACCAAACAAATCTAAATTATCTGAACATTCGATCCAATGCAAGCGGAACTAATGGAGTAATCAGCGAATATGGACTTGTAAATGCTTCATTCGGATTTAAACATCCGGAAAAGAAATGGGCCATATTTATCAATGGAAAAAATTTGCAGGATAGAAAATACATATCCACTAGGCTTCCTGAAGGTATTCAACCAGGTCCTTACAGACAAATCAATTTTGGATTTAGTCTGGAATTGTGAGTGAAGCCCAGAAGAAAAATATTTAATGAGCAGCAATAGTTCGCTTTCTAAATCCCGATTTTTGCTATTTCCTATTATTGACCTTATGGATTGGTTTGAAAACGTGGTCATTTTAGACATTAGATTTATTCAGAGGCTACAATGAGCATAAAGACAATTAGCGAAAAAATGGCAAAAACCCGTAATATCGGGATTTCAGCGCACATCGACTCAGGGAAGACTACATTAACAGAAAGAATTTTATTTTATACACAAAGAATTCACGCAATTCATGACGTCCGCGGCAAAGACGGAGTCGGAGCCAAGATGGATAGTATGGAACTCGAAAGAGAAAGGGGTATTACCATCCAGTCTGCGGCTACCTATTGCCAATGGAAGGGACACACAATCAATATTATTGATACTCCGGGACACGTTGATTTTACAATTGAAGTGGAAAGATCGCTGCGAGTTCTTGACGGGGCGATTCTGGTATTGTGCGGGGTTTCCGGTGTTCAGTCACAATCAATTACGGTAGACCGTCAGATGAGACGTTACAGTGTTCCCCGTGTCGCATTTATCAATAAGCTCGATAGAACCGGAGCAAATCCATACAGGGTAATCGATCAGCTAAGAGAAAAACTGAAACACAACGCCGTCGCCGTTCAAATTCCAATCGGTGTTGAAGGCGCTCATGAGGGAATTATCGATTTAGTCTCCATGAAAGCATGCTATTTTGAGGGCCCGAATGGAAAAGAAGTCGTAGAAAAAGAAATTCCTGAAAACCTGAAAGCAGAAGCTCAAAAGAAAAGAGAGGAAATGCTGGATGCTGTTTCTCTGTTTTCCGACGAATTGACCGAAGCGCTTTTGGAAGGCGAGCCTACCGAAGCTCAAATCAAAGCAGCAATCCGAGAAGGTGTCTTAACTCTCAAATTAACTCCTGTTTTTATGGGCTCTGCTTACAAAAATAAAGGAGTGCAAAAACTTCTGGATGGTGTAACGGATTATCTTGCGAATCCGACAGAAGTTACGAATAAGGCTCTTGATCTAAATGATAATGAAAAAGAAGTGATTTTGGAATCAAACCCTGATCTTCCATTGGTATGCCTTGGATTCAAACTGGAAGACGGACGATACGGGCAACTAACTTATGTTCGTGTTTATCAAGGAAAGCTCTCCAAGGGTATGACGATTTACAATTCTTCCAATAACAAAAAGCACAGCGTTGGTCGGCTTGTTCGAATGCATTCGGACGATATGGAAGAGATAAGTAGCGCAGAAGCAGGGGATATTGTTGCGTTATTCGGTATTGACTGTGCGTCAGGCGACACCTTCACAGACGGCAAAGTAAAATATTCCATGACCTCCATGTATGTGCCGGCTCCGGTGATTTCACTCACGATTGAGTGTAAAGACTCCAAGCAGTTGCCAAATCTTGCAAAAGCGTTAAACCGTTTCACGAAGGAAGATCCTACATTCCACACCGAAATCGATAAAGAATCCGGACAAACTATCATCAAGGGAATGGGGGAACTCCACCTGGAAGTGTATGTCGAAAGGATGAAACGCGAATACAATGTGGATCTCGTTACCGGAGCTCCTCAGGTCGCTTACCGCGAAACGATCACCCAAAAAGCTACATTTGATTACACCCACAAAAAACAGACGGGAGGTCAGGGACAATTCTCCCGTGTTGCAGGTTATGTGGAGCCAATCGCCCTCGAAGAAGGCAAAGACTACGAATTTGTGGATAAAATCGTCGGAGGAACCATTCCAAAAGAATTCATTGGGTCTTGTGACAAAGGTTTCAGAAGTTGCCTCGATCGCGGTTCTCTGATCGGATTCCCGATCATCGGTGTTCGAGCTGTCATCAATGATGGTTCGTACCACGATGTGGATTCATCGGATATGGCATTCCAGATCGGCGCTAGATACGGTTTCCGCCAAGGTTTCTCAAAAGCTGCTCCGATTATTCTGGAACCAATCATGAAAGTAGAAGTAGAAGGGCCAACCGAATTCCAGGGAGCAATTCTAGGAAGCTTAAATCAAAGAAGAGGAATGATTCTTGCTACAAGTGAAGTTGATGCTTATTGCAAGATAGAAGCAGAAGTACCTCTCGGAGATATGTTCGGTTACTCGACTGTCCTTCGTTCATCCACACAGGGTAAAGCGGAATTCTCGATGGAATTTTCCAGATACGCTCCTGTTCCGAGAAACGTTGCTGACGAGTTAATGAAAAAATACAAAGTCGGAAATCTCGCAGACGAGTAATCTGAAAATTGGACGGTGGGCTTTGAGCCCGCTGTCGCCTAACGTCTTCCGGTTGGGTTTCGGGGGATTCCTCTCAATTTGATAAACAATTAGTTCTCTTTAGATTGATGTCGTTCGAAAAAGGAAGTTGAAGATTGGATGCTACATCGGTTTTTTAATCGCTTCAATAAGAAATAGTTATACTTGTCGCTTCGATTACGCTCAGCGACCGGGTTTTGCTATTATAGAAAGTTACTCAGCGTCCGGCATTTCGATACGCCTCTTCGAGTCTACTCAATTACCGGATCTTTTCGTAATTCAGTCTATTGTTGGAAGGTAAAGCTTTCCGGTCGTTGAGTAGCATTGCGTATCGAAACGACCGGGAAAAAGAGTAAATTGGAATAAAGCCTCGCTTTTTTCGAATTGGAAAATCGGAGAGAGAATTGTGAAAGTCGAACAGGGGAATAAAGAGAGGGCTGGATACGGGGATCGCGTTCTTGCGCAATTATCGAAGGACCTAAACCGCAAATTCGGGAAAGGGTTCACTGAAAGAAATCTTAGATATATGCGAAAATTTTTTCAGATGTATAAATTGGATTCGCTTCAGACTGAACTTTCATGGACACATTACAGGTGTCTTTTATCCGTCGAACATTCCAGCGACCGCAAGGATTTGGAAAAAAAAGCCATTCAAGAGAAATGTACTCACCGCGAGCTTTTGGAGCATGTAAATAAAGTTATTAGAGGAAGGCCTTGCTGAGTTCATTATGTTTTGACGAAAGAAAAACTGCCAGCACTTCGTTATTTCCAGCTATCTAAATTCTAAAATCAATATGCTTTAATTCTGGATTTGTATCCTGAAGTTTTTTTTCTATTTTCTCAATTTCTTTCGAAGCATTGGCAAGAAACTTTTTATTATATTCTTCCAAAAGATTTTCCAGCTCACCTTTGTTATTCAACTTTGATTTATTTCTTTTCAATTTTGCAATCAATTCTTTGCTCAATTTTTCCGCCAATAGTTTATGATCGAACTGGATTTTCGCGCTGAGCTTCAATCGATTGGGTCCGAGAACAACGCTCTTGATATCTTTAATCTCCATTATTCCGGGCTTTTTCTGCAACTCGGACAAAATATTATTCAACTCATATTCGGGAATAGAGCGATCCAATAAAAATTTTTTATTTTCGGAGGCCAGATGAAATGCAATCCAACCCATCAAAAGGCCAATGAGTATGGAAGCAATTGCGTCGAAAGAATCATTGCCGGTCAAATGGCTAAGCCCAATTCCCACAAACGCGAGAAGAATACCCAGAAGAGCCGCGGAGTCTTCCCAGAACACGGCGCTGATGGAAGGATCCAGAGATTCCTTCAGGTATTTGAAGAATTTTTTTCTTCTGGTGTTCGCTTGGCCACGGATTTCTTTTAACACGACAAAAAATGAATATCCCTCTGCCAAAAAAGAAATCAACAGAATGATCTCAATGATGAGGATTTCTGAGCCGCTGCTCTTCGGTTCATTGGACAGAAGATCGTGAACTCCATGGTAAATCGTGACTCCACACCCAAGAATAAAAACTCCCATAGCGGAAATCAAATTCCAGAAAAATCTTTCCTGAGAATATCCGTATTGAAAAATTTCGTTCTCTTCTTTTTCTCCCCTTCTGATTCCGATATACAGCAATGCCTGATTCATAACATCGGCAACGGAATGAATGGCCTCAGACAAAAGCGCAGAAGAGCCGCTGAATATGAAGCCGACCCCTTTCGAAATTGCAATGATTAGGTTTGTTGTAATTGCAACAAGGATCGGTCTTGTCTGATTTTGGATATCTTTCATTTAATCTTTTCGTATGCTTCGATCACTTCTTTTGGAGCCTGAATCAATTCGATCAAAACTCCTTCACCGCAAAATGGAAGCTCTTCGTTTCCTTTCGGATGAATAAAACAAACATCGTATCCGGCAGCCCCTTTGCGAATCCCGCCGGGAGTAAAACGAACTTTTTTTTCAGTCAGATAATCTACACATTTCCGCAGATCGTCAATCCACAAACCGATATGATTTAATTTGGGATCATGAACTTTCGGACTTTTGTTCGGGTCAATCGGCATCATTAAATCTACTTCAACTGAGTATGGCCCTTCCCCGATTCGCACAATATCCTCGTCCACATTTTCCTTCTCGCTTCTGAACTGCCCGACTTTTGTAAGCCCCATAATTCCAACCCAGAAATTCGATAGACGGTCTTTATTTTCTCCACCGATAGCAACCTGCTGAATTCCCAATACTTTAAAAGGTCTCATATTTTTCTCCAATCAATTTTACTATAAGGGAGAGCCCAGCCCTTGAGCTTCGCTCGCGAACCGGGCTCTCGCAATAGCATTGATAAAATTTATATCACTATAACAAAAAAAATCGAGGGTGGCAAATTTCAATAAAATCTTCTACAAAACTGTATTTTGTTTGTTTACAAGAAAGTTCGCCTTGCAAAAATATTTCCATGGAAAGGCATATAAAAAAAGTTTTGATACCGATTGATGGATCTTCCAGCTCTAAAAAAGCTCTGGAGATGGGAATTGCTATTGCGAAAGCTGCAAAAGCGGAAATATTCGTACTCGAAGTAGTAGAAGAATTCGGGCCACTGCCTGGTTACTACGATAATCCTCCTGCAGGCGCAAACCGGGTAAAGTGGGTCTCCGACCAAAGACTGGAAAAAGTTCACACGGTTCTAGACTCTTCGCATATCAAATATAAACGCTTGGTTGAAGAGGGTTATCCTGCTGAGAAAATCTGTGAGGTCGCCACAAGAGAAAAAATCGACATGATCGTGATCGGGAGCAGAGGAAATTCCGCGTTCGCCCGCTTCCTAGTCGGATCTGTTTCGGACAGAGTAGTTCATCACGCTCCCTGCAGTGTTACAGTAGTGCGTTAGTTGAAACTGCTTCACTAAGTCAATTTGAAGAATTTTATTTTCAAACTATTTTTTCTGTCAATCATTTTCGTTTCATTCCGGATTTTCGGAATCGAAAAAGACATTACGGTCACGATAAAAAACGGCACGACCGGGAAGCCGGGAATTGCGGAGACTTTGAAAATTATCGAGTTAGATGGCGGAATGAAGGTGCTTGCAGAAAGCAAGAATATTCAGGGAAAATTTACTTTTCCGAAAATTGCTGTTTCGGGCCAAACCCCTCTTATGATTCAAGCGAAATTTATGGGGGTGAATTACAACAAAATGGTTCCTCCCTCCGTTGAATTTCAGGACAAGGTCCATGAAGTTACCGTTTTTAACTCAACAAAAGACATGAGTTCTACGGACATCAGAAGCCTGATACAGATAGTCAGAACAAAAGACGAAGTAATCGTAAACAAAGTATATCTGTTTACAAATACATCCAATCCACCGTTGAGTTTTTTCAATCCGGACAACTATCTGGAAATTTACGTTCCCAAGTCTGCAAATGAAATATTCGGCCAGCTTAATCAAAACGATTCTAAAATGGGAATTCCCCTGTCTCTGAATCAAGGAAAAAATGGCCGCATTCTGGATCGAGCTATTTTGCCTGGGGCAAGCGAGTTACAAATAACGTATTCCATTCCGGCTAAAAATCTTGCTGATATTGAATTTGATGATAAAATGCTTTTCGAGCAGAGCAAAAAAGGCCTTGTCGTTTTTTTGAAACCCCAGGATATTCAGCTAAAAATTCAAGGCTCTGCGGAATTGGTATCAATCGATAACGGAATCCCCAAAGGAATGAAAGCCTTCAAAGTAACTTATCCAAAAATCAATGGAGAAGTAAAATTCCAAGTATCAGGAGGCACGCCTTTTGTTCCAGAGGAAACTAAATCGGAAAGAGTTGTTACCAATGGAAAAATTTTTATTACTTGGCAGAAATCAGTTTTAGGAATTGCACTAATTTCTGCAATCTTGATTTTACTGCACTCTGTCATGACCCACCTGGAAAAAAGACAAAATGGGGTAATGCAAAATCAATAGATTTTTTTGGGCAATGCTACTCCTAATCCCACTAGCGATTTTTTCCCAAAAACTCGATCCTCTTTTGCAAAGACCGTGGATAAACGATATTTCAGACGAAGAAGAAAAATTTTACAATCGATTGTCTAACATAATCACAAAACGGAAACACTTTTTTCTAAATAACGACATCTTCGGAAGAGAATACAAAATCAAATGGGATGGAAGCATTCAGTTTATTTTGAACGATCTGTACAGAGACTCTTTTCCTGACTACAGACAGTTGGATGTTCATTTATCGGAAAGTGAGGTTCTGGCTGAAAACGGAAACTATGTTCAATCAGTGCGCTTGCTGAAAGGAATAAATCTATGCAACAGGTTAATGATAAAAAATAACATTTCTGAAAAATTAAAGAACTACGAAGCCTCGACAAAAATGCTGAACTCCTTGTTAGCAAGATTCAGCCACAAAGAAGAAAAAATAGCAATCCTAACAGACCCTTATGGGTGCTTTATTCCGGAAAAGGAAAATACCAGCGAGGTTTTATTTGTTGAGAGCGAGCCATATTCTTTCAGATTTCAGATCGGAAAAGATTTTCGTTATAATTTTCCAGAAAGTGAGGATGAAATATCCGGCAAAGAAGCCGACTTTTCCTGGAAATTCCTTCGCTTAGTAAAAAGAAATCCACAGCCTGCCGACAAAAAAGGCAGTTTTGAGGAGGAACTAAAAAAATCCGCAAAGGATCTCTTGAATCCTCGCGAGGAAAGATTAATTTTTTTTGTGGGAATGACATTTCACTTCTCGAATCTGATCTACACAAAAGATAATTACTATCTATTGTGGGATTTGAGAAGAGGTTTGACCAAGAACAGAATCCGTGAAATTGAATTTAAAAGAGAGAGAATCGGAAACTATTACGAATCTACCTTCAAAAATGTCACCGAATCCGGTGAAAAGAAAAATATCGCAGTAAAAGAAAAATACTTTCTCAGAAAAAACAAAGGACTCTTTTTTTCTTTGAGCTTTCCTGTTGAGAAAAAAAGCGAAGCTGACGATGAATGGAATCTTTTTATGAAAACGCTCGACGTAAAGTAGTCTCTGTCTACTTTAAAAAGCGTCAACCGTATCAGGACATTTGCTGGAAGAGGTTGAATCGCCCAAAGTGCAGTTTACATTAGTTTTCTTTGCTCCGGTTCGGAGATTCTCCAAGACCTTTTTTTTATCTTCGCTAACGCTCCCGGTAGTTTCATCCTTCAGAATAACATCCAAACAGCTTTTCCCTTTTGACTGAAGGCTTGAACTCGCAGTTGAAATGCTTGCAGCTTCTGCCTTAATTGCAATTTTCCCAATGGTCGAAATTATGAAAGTCAGTTCAGCGCTGGTAAACAGCGTACTGTAATCCGTTGCCAATCCAGTGTCCTCACATTTCGCTACAGCCTTGTACGAATTGTTGGAAAGAATTGTGCTTTCTTCAGAATCAGTCGTTACGCTCTCCGATGATAACCCTGCCTGTAGAATGAATGTCGCGCAATCCGAAGTCTTTTTATTGATATCAGAAATCTCCCATAATCTAAAAGTCCTGTCGCCGCTTGTATAAATCATATCACCGGCATTGCATAATCCCATAGGCCTTCGATCACAATACAGAACGGATTTACCGTTATCCTTTTTTTCCGAACGCAAACAATTTCCTTCTGCTCGAATTTTAATCAAATAGGTCAGCGTAGCCTTGTAATTATTTTCCCTTTCTCGAAAGTCGTCTTCATTCCCTTTGCATTCGGCAAAAAACACAATCGCAGAGAAAACAACTGCTACGATCGATAGAAGCAGGCTCGTCCGTGTCTTCAAAATTTTGCCTCTAATCCGAAATTTACCAAAGGAAGGTAGACTAAATGTCCCCCTCTTATAGGGCTTTGAATGTAAGGAGAATTTGTAGTGTCGTATGATGGAGTAGGATTTGATCCGTTTACGTATGGTTTTGTATTTTGAAACTGTTCGCTGATCGCATTTCTTTTGCCATATAGATTCACAAACTCAACATACGCATTAAGGAAACCCCATTCAAAATTAAAAAACTTGTCGATTCGAATGTCAAGCTGATGAATGGGCATGAGTCTTTCCGAATTATAGTCTTTCGAATATTCCGGAATATAAAGGTTCAATCCGTAAGTGGATGCCTGGCTCAGTCTTGTAGATCCATTGATAGGAGTAATTGGGACGTTAGTTGCATACCTAAATCTTCCACCAATCTGCCATTCCGGGTTGATCTTCCATCCAAATATCATATTCAAAATGTGAGTTCTGTCAAGATCGTACAATTCGGTCCTATCGTTATCGTAAATCAGTTCAAGGTTGTTATCATCGTAATAATTCAAATAGTTAGTCCCGATTTTGGTTTGTGCGAGAAGTTTTCGTGAAGAATTTGCGGCATTCCTTTTTGTGATTTCGCTACTCTCATACCTTGCCTGATGATTATTCCTTCTCGTAATTGAATTCGTATAGGATATCCATCCGAACCAGCCACTCTCGGACGGCTTTTTGTTTTTCTTCAGTAGTAACTCAACTCCTTCTGAAAACCCGGTTCCGGAGTTCGAATAGTAAAGTGGTTTTGCAACCAAAGGGTTTTTAATTACCGAATTTGTTTTTTGAATAATGTCTCTAGGCTCATCATTTAATGCAAATGGGTTTTGAATATTATTGTCCGATACTACAAGATCGGAAAAAATATTCCTGAATCCTTCCAGTTTAAATAACCATTCACTGCCGATTTCCTGGTTTATTCCGGCCGCCAAATGCTCTGCTCTTTCCATTTTTAAACCTTGGTTTCCGACCCTCGAAGAAATCTGTTCAATACTCGGTGGTGCGTTATGATGAATGCTTGCTCCTCCGATAAATGTAGTCTTCGTTGACTCGAAAGTATATGAGGATGTCAGCCTCGGACTCACTCTTTTTTGTCCTGCAAGATTATAATAATCCGATCGAACACCCGGTACAATCTTGAAACCTTTGTACTCAAAGTTAAACTCGATAAACGCGCCTGTCTCCTTCGACTTTGCCTTATCTCCATCAATCAAAGCTCTGAAAATAGGGTTAGACTCCAATAAATCATTAAACACTTTTGTGAATTCAGAATTTTGTTGGGAAATATTTTCCGCTTTGAGAGAAATCGCTCGCTCCCTGTAAGTCCCTCCGGTTTCTACCCGCAAAATATTTTTCAATAATTCGATGCTCAGTATTTCTTCCGCATAAACGATCGTTTGCGTAGTAACATTTTGGAGGCCGAAAATATTTTCAGCCGTAAGAGGATTTGAAAATTTCACCTCGAAAAACTCCTGAAAATGATTTCTGGAAATACTAATCGTATTCTGAATTCTACTGGAAGGTTGGTAAGTATACCTGAACCCATCCGTCCGGAATCTTCGATCCAACCCGATAGGGGGCCGAGGATCAGGTTCTCCATAATTCTGGTTTTCAAATTCTGCGACAGCTTTAGTGTATTTCTGGATATCTCTGGCACCGAAAGTCGCCACGAGAATTTTATGGCCAGGCGCAATATCCCATCCGGTCTTAAACTGAAAGTCATCATAACTTGCATATTTTGCGTTAGGCGGAATACCTTCAGGATAAAGTTTTAGCAAAGTTATATTTGGATATGATTTTCTTGTGGCTGCGACCATGTAGACATTGTCAGAAAGTTTTGCCTCTACCATTGCATCCGATAAAAACATGTTAATGTTGACAATAGCTCCATTTTTCTTAACTTCGTTTTTCCCTTCGATATTGATAATTCCTCCGGTCGCATACCCATACTTCGCCGAATATGCTCCGGAATAAATGTCGAAAGATTTAATGATGCTATTATTAAAAACCGATGACTGATTTCCTAAATGAAACGGGTAGCTCACAAGAAATCCATCGAAGTAGTATTGATTTGCCCTAGTGCCGGCTCCCCTGAAAACAATATCTCCCCTGTCGCTGTTGCGGTATGGCTGGCCAGTAATGGATATGTTGGAAAATGAACTAGGCCCCAAACCGATTGGAATACCCGGCGAAACTCCCGGCAAAGTCTGAATTGCTTTCAGAGAATCTCCCGATACTCCGGGAAGTCTCCGAATCTCATCTTGCTGTAAAGTGTAACGGGAAAGTTTAGTCTTATCCTTTTCCCCATAAACCTCTATCCCGCCTTTTTCCGCTGCCTCCCCCAGAAAGAACGTTATGCGCTGCCCCTCATAGGTAATCTCTTTTTGACGAACCTCGACTTTGCTGCCAAAAACAATCCGGAAAGTATAAAAACCGGGTTTTGGAACTTGAAACTTGACTATACCATTTGAATCCGTCGTATAATACTTTCCTGCCTCTTTGATAACTACCGGAGTTTCTGCTTTTGGCAAATTCGTGGAGCGATCGATTATCTGAATAGAACCGGAAATTTTATTCGGCTCTGCGAATATTTCGGCGAAAATGCAGATAAATAAAAAGCAAAATAAAATTCGATTCTTCAAAATATTCTCACACAACTCCAGGGGTATGAATTAAAAGGGCAGGTCTTGTTTATCATATCAGTTTCACATTTCTCTACCTCGGCCGGACTTGCTTCTCTTGTAAAAAATAAAGGATATGCCGGCCGATTTCCACATTGAGTGGCTTTAGCTTCTATTAAAGCTTGGATTCTCTGATTTAATTCAAAGCCTTTTATATGGTTATCACTATAACAATTCACAATTAACAAAGATAGCATAGCCACAAATACGGCTGTGAGTATTGCTCTTGAAATCAATTTCATTCTATCCGGCTCATATTCGACCTGCTTTCCCGACCCGATGGTTCCGTTACATTTCTAATTTTCTCAAGGAAAGAACTTGAAATCTTTTCGATAAATTCGTTCAAATGATTCTCGGCTCGGCCAATCTCCGCTTATGATAGTCAATCTAGAAAAGTAAATTTTATATACGAGCAAATTCTTGATTGCTCAAAAGCCTACGAGATTATTTTCATTAATCTTGAATCGATAAAATTCTGCAGAATGGAGAAGAAAATACTTAACCCGAACGAAATTTCACCAATCAGCGTAACAGTTCACAAAGAACTTTTGGGCGTTGTCCTATGCGGGGGCCTTTCCAGCCGAATGGGAAAAGATAAGGGTATTTTAAAAATCCGCGGAAAACACTGGGCAGAACATTGCCGTGAAATACTAATGGAATTTTTTGGAAAAGTCGTGCTTTCCATTAACCAGAATCAATTGGTCCACTACGAAAAATTTTTCCGAATAGAGGATCTGGTTTTGGATTCATTTTCAGTAAAAGGGCCCCTAAAGGGGATATTGAGTACTCACAGAGAATATAGCCAAAATGATTTATTCATTTTAGCCTGTGACATGATTTCAATGCAAAGCGATGCCATTACACTATTGCTTAATGCTTACAAAAATCATAGTGGCTTTGATTTTTATATTTTCAAAAATAAAGGAAGAATTGAACCGTTATGCGGAATATACACTTCAAATGGCCTGAAAAAAGTTGAATTACAGTTTGCAGCGCTTCGCACCGATTCCCACTCTGTTATGAATATTTTGGAAAACAACAAAACATTTTTTTTGGAAAGCGACAGCAACATTGAGTCATATTTTCGAAATTATAATTCTCCCGAAGATACCAAAATACTTGAACTGTGAAGTACTGTGTTTTGCTTTCTTGAATAAAACACTGCCCTCATCTAGACCGTCTTTATCCAGTTTCTCCACAAATCAGCATTCAAATAAACGTAATTTTTAATAATCTTATCATTCTTGAATTCGATATAATCCATTCCCTCGCCTTTAATTTCCTTACCGAGAGCCGGATTAGCAAAACGAAAATCGTATCTAATTGAAAATTGTCCCGGATTTGAATGGGGAAATACTTCTTTGCAAGCCCACTCCTGAACAGGCCATCTATTAAAAAGCACTCTCAGATAAGCAATAAATTTATTGCGGCCGGAAATCCCTCCGCGGACATTCGGATCGATATATTCCAAATCCTGGTCATATTACTCAGCGGTCTTCTCCGGATCGCTTTCAGTCCAGCCTTTTAGCATCTCTTTCAATATTTCAATATATTCGTCAGTCTTGATAGTATTGCTCATATTTCCCCTTGTAGACTATGTCTATATTATTTGAGTAGACTTATTGGTCTACTCTAATTTTCTGGTGAATATGAGAAAAACTCAGCGACAAAATCCGCGAATGCGCATTGCTGGGGCAGCTTTTGATCTTTTTTATAAAAAAGGATATAATGCGACCGGCGTTAACGATATTCTGAAAAAATCAAAGGCATATAAAAAAAGCTATTACAGGTATTTTCGGGATAAAACCGATATAGGAAAACTATATCTGAAAGAAAAAGAAGACTACTACCTTACATTTATCCAAAATCTGAGCGCAAGGCATACGGATTTCGAATCGTTTTGGAATCTTTGGATATCTCTTCTAAAGCGCGAAATAAAGAAAAAAAATTATAATGGTTGTCCGATAGCAAATTTTTCCGTTCAGAATAGTTCCGAATTCCGGAGCCAATTAAACTCATTCCTGTCGTCCTGGAACAGGGTTTTGAGTCAGTATCTGAAAAAAAGTATCTATAAGAGAAAAAAGTTCTCCGCAACCAGAGTACCGGAATTATCAAAGAAGATTATGCTGATGTATGAAGGTGCTTTGATAACTTTTGTTATGAGTAATGACAAGGCCTTTATTGATTATTTGCGTGATGAAGTTTTTTTTCTGGCAGAAAGGTATCTGGAATGATTTTTTTTTTCATGATAAATCAAAATAAGAAAGTGGAGACAACAACGGTGGAAAATACTTATAAAAATACGACAAGATTCAGTGATCTGGACACTCAAAGGCATGTGAATAATACTATCTATGAGAACTTTGCAGAAACCGGAAGGATACTTTTGCTATCTGAGTTTGGTTGGCCGATTGACAGGCTTCTCGATGAAGAAATTTCATTCAGGCCAGTAAAGTGTTTTGTGAGCTTCACCGAGCAACAACCGATGGGAGCGGAAATATTATCCAAAACCAAATTGTATCCGCAATCTGATGGAAAGCTGCACTACTCTACTCTAATATCGAATGTAAATTCTGCAAAGACAGCCTGCCACATCGAATTTTTATTTGAGCCTAGAAAAAAAAATAAAAAAGTAAACCTGTTCGAAAATCAATCAGAAAAACCCGAATTTGCATTTGAAAAAATAAAGAAATTCTCCGGTGGATGTTCCCAGGTTTCCTCATCCTATATACCAAATTTTTCGGAACGAAATATATTGGGAGTGCTGCCCGGCGCATCCTACTGGAGAGTCCTTGAAGAAGCGCGCTGGGATTTCACATCTAAGCTCGGAATAACTTTAGATTTCATTCGGAAGCAAAACTCCACAATGTTCTATATGGGGGGAACGTTTCACTTCAACAAAGAAATTCCAGCTGGAGCGAAATTAAAAATCAATACATGGGTAGACCGAATTGACAAGATATGGGTACACATGCGTCAGGACACATTTAATGAAAAAACGAAGGAGTTGATGATGTCCATGCACGGTAAATTCTTGATCGTCTCGGTAGATAAAGCCCGCCCCAAAAAAGCAGACGAGCAGTTGATAAATTTCTACAAGAAATACACTGAGAACAAATAACGCATCTTTATGCGTTAGGCGTAATCTATTGCATTATCTTTTGCAGGGCGCTGCAACCGGGAATTGATGCTAACCCTTGCCCGGTTTTTATTGTCTCGCATTTAACAGTCGCCATCCCTTTGATACAAGTCTCTGCTGCTTGAATTTCCTCTTCTGTGATTTTTTTCTGATCTTTTGAAGCTGAATTTTTCTCCGACTGCTTTTGCTTTTCTGTAAAAAAGACTACGCATTTTTCTTTTGATTGCATGTAATCAGGAATTAAATTTCTCATATTTTCAGGAATATTCGACAACTCCTTTTTGCCGCAATCAATCATCATATTGCAGGTTACGTCGATCACTTTCGGAACAAGCTCAGCCATTCTTTCTTCCGGAGACTTTTTCGGCTTACATACAGCCGCTCCGAGAATCATTAAACAAACTATCGATTTTTTCATTTTTCCTCCAAGAAACTCTGAAATCTGTTCAGCCTAGATATACTTTCCTGTGAGGCAATAAAATTTTGCAGAGTTCAAAAAAGAGTTGACTATTTTTTCCTTTATTTGAGACTGATTCTCAGGTTCAAAAAGGAGAAGCAAATGTGTGAAAACTGCGGAAAGTGTGGGTGTGGGGCAAAAAGTGAAAAAGAAAGCAGCAATTCAAAAATTAAGATCGAAAACGAGAAATATGCTGATGAGAAAAAGAAAGATCACTCAAAAAATTTCAGTTTTGTAGAAATCTAGCCAAAACGCAGAAAAAAAGTTCATAATTCAATTCGGTATAGAACCTTTTTCAGTTGAATTTTTGTCAGCCTGCAAGCATCCAAGAGTCCTTCGTACAAAAGCAGGCTCTTTTTTGCAATTTGCAGCCTAGGATTTTTTTTCTCCTCTAGATTCAGTTTTATATCGTAATCTTCTGTTATCATCAATATAACCCGTTGAACTGCCGTACCTATAATTTCATTCAAATTCTTTTTGGACGAAACCTCTTCGTCTATCGCATCCATCTCCTTTAACGCTGACTGAATTTTTGCATGACTAACTTCCTCACGCCCCACCGACTCATAAATCTTTTTGCTTAAAATACTTCCTCGCACCAAAAGCTTCTCGAATTCAGAAAGATTTTCAACTATCTTTTTGATTTTATTCTTCAAGTCGTGAAGGCTGACACACTCTTTTCCTTTTCCTGCAATTGAACGTAAATGCGCACGAATCTTTTCAACCCTGACAAAATTTCTCCCCGGTTCAAAATAATCCTCAAACTTCCCCTGAGGTATTCCCTCCAGTTTGCTCCCGGAAGATGTAAGGTTTATCCAATTTCTATTTGGTGATGCATCCTCGAACCATTTTTTAAAGATCAGCATTTTCTCATTGGTTGTATGGTTTTTTCCATCGTAACCGGAGACTCTTTTTTTGGCCAAAGCATTGATCTGCCTGAAATTGTGCATCTCGCGCCTGAAATATCGAGTCTCCTTAAAATTCAGCCTCTCCTCCAAAACAGCGCCTCTACAGTGGGCATAACCTTCCGTAAATGCCAGGTCCTGTCCGACAAAAAAGACCTGCGGACCTTGCATCAATCCTGCAAGACTTACTGCGTTAGTCGACACCGATCCTCCAAATGGAATATCTCCGACATCTTCGATGGATATTTCCGAAATGATCTTTGTTAGGGGAAACGGAGAAGAGGTAAAAAAGCCTTGCTTAATCTTTTCCGAAAGACGCAAAGTGTGATAACTGGAAGTTGGGTCAAAAACAATCTTTCCTTCGCCGTCATATCCCTCCAGATAAGAGCTATTCAAAGCCTGCGGATCGACGGAGTAAATCAAATCCGGATCAATTCCTGAATTCGTCAGAACATGCAGCGCCGTGTCCACAGATATCAACAGAAATTCATTGCGGAATCTTTTCAGATTCTCCAGATCATAGAAAAGGCTTGGCCCGGCACCTGCCACCACTATCGGGACGTCATGCGAAATTCCAAAAACTCTGGAGATAGGGGAGAGGTGCAATAAATCAGGGAGATTTTGCAAAATATTCCTGGTCCAGATTTTTTCAAATCTGCTTAATGTGGCAATGTTAACGTCTTTTTTTCTAAAAAAAGATTCGCATATAAACTTAAACTCGGCATATTCCGGCTCTTTCCATAAAAAACTCTCTCGATGCGGAATAAAACTTACCGGCAGATTTGATATTCCTTTAAATGAAGAAAAAAGCGCATCTTCTTGAAGCGGCTTTATTAATATAGTCAAACGCCTGTCATTCAGAGCATAGGAATAATCCGCTAGCGATAACCCTGATTTTACTATTCCCGCGAAGGCTTCCAGCCAAAATATTTTTAAGGCCGGATTTTTCAGCGCCTCCCGAACCGCGTAACCCAAACCTGCTCCAAAAAAAATCAAAATTCGATCGTCTTTCTCATCCAGGAACCTAGATACAAGCCTAGAGGCTTCAGTGGAAGGATTATACCTGCTGTGAAAATAGATATTGTCTATTACTAGATTCGGCTCTCCGGATTTCGATGAAATTAAATTTCCGATATCCGGAGAATCCTGGATTTTTCTCCGAGTTTCTTCATCCAAACATGCAAGATTATCTTGAAGTATCTTTTTGTTTTCTGCGAAGCTGCTCAAAAATAAATCTTTTCTCTATCGTTCTTACTTAAACGTAAATGTTGTCTTGGGAGGTTTCACCTGAACAGGCTTAATATTCCAGATATCTTTGGCATATTCCGTAATCGTTCTATCGGTAGAAAATTTCCCCATTCGCGCAACATTCATTATCGATTTTTTTACCCACAGATTCTCGTTTTTGAAATCAGCAGATACTCTTTGCTGACAGTCAAAATACATCTGGTAGTCTGCAAGGAGTAGATATGTGTCCGTGTAATACAAGCTATCATGGATAGATTTAAATAAATCGTGATGATCTTGGCAAAAGAAATTCTCCCGAATGAGAGTTAAAATCTTTTTGATCTCATGATTACTCTCTGCGTAATCCTGAGGTTTATAACCCTTTCTCTTCAGCTCCAGAACTTCAGGAGTCTTTAAGCCGAAAATGTAGATATTGTCTTCTCCGACCTCTTCCATAATTTCAATATTTGCACCATCCAGAGTGCCTATGGTTAAAGCTCCATTGAGGGCAAATTTCATGTTTCCGGTCCCGCTTGCTTCCGTGCCCGCCGTAGAAATTTGTTCGGAAAGATCCGATGCCGGAAAAATTTTCTCTGCAAGGGAAACTCTATAATTGGGTAAGAAAACAACCCGGATTCTTCCGTTTACATCGGGGTCATTGTTAACCGCATTTGCAACCGAGGTTATCAATTTGATAATAAGTTTCGCCATGTAGTACCCTGGAGCAGCCTTTCCGCCAAAGATAATCGTTCGAGGAACGACTTCGTTTCTTGGATTTTCTTTAATCTTGATAAACTCTCCAATGATGCCAAGCACGTTCAGCAACTGTCGCTTGTATTCGTGGAATCTTTTCACCTGAACATCAAACATTGAATTGATGTCAACCTCAACTCCTGTTTCCGCAAGAATGATTTTTGCTAAACGTTTTTTATTTTCACGCTTCACATCGCGCCAGCTTCTTGCAAAATCTTTATCCTCGGCATAGTTTGCAAGTTCTTTCAGGGCATAGAGATCGGTTGCAAATGAACTTCCTATTTTTGAATGAATCAAATCGGCAAGCAGAGGGTTCGCCTGAATCAACCAGCGCCTTTGAGTAATTCCGTTTGTCTTGTTGTTAAACTTCTCCGGTGAGAGTTTATAGAAAGCAGGAAAAACCATAGTTTTCAGCAACTCGGAATGAAGCTCTGCAACTCCATTCACTTTATGACTTCCGACAATAGCTAAATTCGACATTCTGACTTTTCGGTCTTCTCCTTCCTGAATGATAGAAAGCCGGGAAATTTCTTCATTCGAAAACTTTCCAGTCGCCTTAACCTGATCCAGAAATCTGCGATTGATCTCATAAATTATTTCGAGGTGTCTCGGTAGAAGTTCACCAATCAGGCTTACACTCCAAACCTCCAACGCCTCCGGAAGAACGGTATGATTCGTATAAGCAAAAACATTCTGCACAATTTCCCATGCTGTGTCCCAATACATTTTTTCAATATCAACAAGAATTCTCATCATTTCGGGAATTGCGATACTCGGGTGGGTATCATTTAATTGAATCGCGACTTCTTTTGTAAAATTATCAAAGTTGTAATTTTTTCTTTTGTACCTTTTGATTATATCTAGCAAGCTAGACGCAACCATAAAATATTGCTGCTTGAGACGGAGAATTTTTCCTTGTTGAGTTGTGTCGTTCGGATAGAGCACTTTCGAAATATTTTCCGTTCTTTGCTTGTCCTCAACGGCTTTCAGGTAATCTCCGTGGTTAAAATAATCCAGATTAAATTCTTCTGACGATCTAGCAGACCAAAGTCTCAGATCATTCACTGTATTCGTATTGTAACCCGGAACCGGATAATCATGCGCTACCGCAAGGACAGTTTCTCCTGGGACCCAAACGGAAATCATTTCGCCTGTTGCATCAACTCTGGTTTCAACATGACCGTAATAATGAACAGGAAAATGAACCTCGGGGCGAACCATTTCCCAAGGATTCAAATCACCCAGCCAATGATCCGGTTTTTCGATTTGGTATCCGTTATGCATCTGTTGATTGAAAATGCCATATTCATAACGGATTCCGTAACCATATCCGGGAAGATTCAAAGTAGCCATTGAATCCAGAAAGCACGCAGCCAGTCTTCCAAGGCCTCCATTTCCGAGCCCTGCATCCGGTTCAAACTCCAGAATCTCGGTAAGATCATACCCAATATCATTCATCACTTTTTGCATAACGTCATACAACCCAAGATTAATTAATGAATTGCAAAGGGTTCTACCGATTAAGAATTCGAGAGACAAATAATAAATTCTTTTGGGATTTTCTTCCCTGTATTTCAATTGAGTTTCATTTAACCGGTCGATCATTATATCTCTTACCGTATAGCTCAGAGCTTTGTAAATATCTTCCTTTTCGGTGTTATTTTTATGTCTTCCGACAGTGTATTCTAGATGATGCGCAAAAGATTTTTCGAGAGAACTTGCGTCGGTATTTTGCTCTCTATCCAGAAGCTTCCAAAGTTTTTCATGCGAGCTATTCATTTTAAATCACCCCTTTATATGATACGAAAATGTATTTTACTTTCTTTCGTTCTTAGAACGCAAGAGGTTTTTAAATAATTTGTTCCGAGTAACGTCCAAAAATTGCACTTTGAAAATTATCGACGAATTTCCTTGTAAAATAAGCTTATATTTATGGAACGTAAATCTTTTGTTTTTGACTCCCATACCCTATCATACATGGATTTTGGGGGAAAATTTGAAAAAACAGTTCTTTTGACTCATGCAAATGGTTATAGCTCCGAGTGTTATTTGTATATTCTGGAAGAGCTGACAAAAAAATTCAGAGTAATTGGGCTAGATTTTACAGGGCACGGTAAATCTGAGCACTCATTACGATTCTACGATTGGTATTATTTCAGGGACCAGATTCTTGCCCTAATCCGGCACGAATCCTTAACGAATATTTTTGGAATTGGCCATTCCCTTGGTGGGGCTTCTTTGTTGCTATCGGCCTCAAAACAACCGGAGCACTTTTCAAAAATTATTGCGTTCGATCCGGTTGTTCTAGATTTTTTCAGAATTACGTATGTAAAGATTTTTGGTGGCCCACTTGCGAAAAATGCTAAGAAAAGAAGAAGAGTCTTTAAAAATATCGAAGTGGTCAGGAGAGCTTTCAAAAAATTTCCAGCTTTTTCTAACTGGAATGACCGCATCTTTGAAGACTATCTGCGATCTTGCTTTAGAGAAATAAACTCAGAAATTGAGTTATGCTGTGATCCAGAAATCGAAGCTAGGATATTCAACATGTCAAATTTCTCGACTTTGCTTAACTTTTCAAAAATTACGACAGAAACTCATTTGATTTATCCGAAAAAATTTGAAGTCTGCCCGCCCTGGACTGCGAAAAAAATTACAAAAGGAAATCCAAAATCCACCATAACAGAATTAAATGAGGCGACTCATTTTTTTCCATTCGAAATGCCTGAGTGGACTTTGGATAAAGTAAAAAATCTTATTTAATTTTTAAAGTCCTGGAAAAGAATTAACGTATTGAATTTTCACATCCGGAAAAGACGTAACAATTTCAACCTTTATATCAGGAAAAGATGTAACTTCCTGCCACTTTCCGCAGCTGTCGGGAAAAGAAGATACTTTTTGCACCTTTAAATCTGGAAAACTAGTCACCACCTGAACCTTTATATCCGGAAAGGATGTAACGAACTGAACTTTTCCATACATTTTTTTCCCTTTAAACGTACAGTCGGATCCTACACTTCCCGCAAAAACAGGTAGCGTAAACATAGTCACAATTAAAATCAAAATCAACTTTTTCATTAAACTCTCCTCAAGTGCTTCTGCAAGAACTGGCTGATGCAGATTACTTTTTTTAATAAAGCGAATAAAACGGTCAAGCCATAATTTTATATTTAAAGAATGGTTGAAGAAGAATTTTTGCCCGAAGGTAGTTTCCGAATTACTTTTTCTCTTTTATACATTTTGGTGAGATATCGTTTCCAATTGTCGAATATATACAGAGATTTTC
>CAYTEA010000023.1:0-64967 GCA_964436695.1 uncultured Leptospiraceae bacterium | reverse complement strand
GAACATATCAAAACTTTCTAATTTAAGTACAAGCAAGTTTTGAGACCGGCTCTAAGTAGAATCCATGCAATGAATTGTTTTCATTTTTGAATATCTGGAATTTTTTTAACCGGCATTTTCTCCTGCTTTTTTTAGAGATAAACTTAATTTTCGGAGTTGAGAAAGACGGATTAATCTCTGTGTGACAGCTTTAGCGCTCATATCAGTTTTATTCATTTTCTTCAGTTGAACGAGCCCGTTCCGGAGAAATCACAACCACTACCTCAACAGTACAGTTTTTTTGTTCTGTTGGAATCGAAAAAGCGAGGTTCTCATCCGAATCTGTTGTTTTTCTTATTTGAAATACTTGCATGTTCTTCTCCTGTTGGAGTTATTATTGTACTTCGTTAATTGACAATTAATTTAAGGTCTTCTATTTGGGAAAAAATTCTTTGTGTTGATTTCAGAAATTGTCCTGTTACCTTTATTTCTGTCAGTTCAGATTATGATTGAAAGGTAGAAATTTTTACCCTCTCTTAGAGGTTTCATTTTCTATTCCTATTTGTATTATCTACAACAGTAGAAATTTTTACCCTCTCTTAGAGAAATCAAATAATTTTACAGGTTACGAATCTACAACAGTAGAAATTCTTACCCTCTCTTAGAGATTTGGACTTCAACGGTATTTGGTTTATCTACAACAGTAGAAATTCTTACCCTCTCTTAGAGTCTACAAACTCCCCATCGGTATAATATCTACAACAGTAGAAATTCTTACCCTCTCTTAGAGCCAATATCTCTTTTATCCCAATCGCGAATCTACAACAGTAGAAATTCTTACCCTCTCTTAGAGGATGAAGCATTAAAATTGTGTAATTGATCTACAACAGTAGAAATTCTTACCCTCTCTTAGAGGACCACCAACTGCCCCTTGTTAGATTCATCTACAACAGTAGAAATTCTTACCCTCTCTTAGAGATTTCAACTCGGATGGATTTATAACAATCTACAACAGTAGAAATTCTTACCCTCTCTTAGAGATATTTACGATGGTTGAAATTTGCAATCTACAACAGTAGAAATTCTTACCCTCTCTTAGAGTATAATCTCCCTGAATAATATTTCTATATCTACAACAGTAGAAATTCTTACCCTCTCTTAGAGAATGAATTGTAATGCGATAATAGACTTATCTACAACAGTAGAAATTCTTACCCTCTCTTAGAGACATTTGATTTGGATGGTGTGCCCGATCTACAACAGTAGAAATTCTTACCCTCTCTTAGAGTCCTGCTGCGGCGAACAGTGCCCCCATATCTACAACAGTAGAAATTCTTACCCTCTCTTAGAGTTTTTCGCCCTCAAAACGCAGGTCGAATCTACAACAGTAGAAATTCTTACCCTCTCTTAGAGGAATTTATATCTGAACATAAAGATAGAATCTACAACAGTAGAAATTCTTACCCTCTCTTAGAGAAATTAAAATATGACATCTAAATATACATCTACAACAGTAGAAATTCTTACCCTCTCTTAGAGGAAGTAAGTAAACTGCTGAATGATGTTATCTACAACAGTAGAAATTCTTACCCTCTCTTAGAGTTTCTACAATCAAAATGTTCTGATTGCATCTACAACAGTAGAAATTCTTACCCTCTCTTAGAGCGCTGGAAATTACCTGCCTTCGGCAGATCTACAACAGTAGAAATTCTTACCCTCTCTTAGAGTAAGGTATGACTATGACACAAGTAAAATCTACAACAGTAGAAATTCTTACCCTCTCTTAGAGAATTTAAAATTTCTTCATTCGCTTGATATCTACAACAGTAGAAATTCTTACCCTCTCTTAGAGCTTGGATCAGGACTCGGAGGATTATTATCTACAACAGTAGAAATTCTTACCCTCTCTTAGAGTTCGGGAATTTAGTTACCAACTCCGAGATCTACAACAGTAGAAATTCTTACCCTCTCTTAGAGTTATGACAAACGGAGACGTTGTAGAAATCTACAACAGTAGAAATTCTTACCCTCTCTTAGAGATTTTAGAAAAACGTCCGGATATTGCCATCTACAACAGTAGAAATTCTTACCCTCTCTTAGAGGAATTAATAATTCACGAGCATTGCATATCTACAACAGTAGAAATTCTTACCCTCTCTTAGAGAGGTATTTTGCAATTTAGACAGGTTTTGGAGGATTTTGCAAGGTTTTTTCTTGAATTTTGACTATTTTTTAAGCAAATTTTCATTAAATCCTTCGTTTTTTCACAGATTTTGGCATTCAGACCGAGGTTTGCAAATTAGAAAATCAGCACGTCCGATTCCTGGTTTTTGGCATACCCATATCTGGTAATTTTGCAGGAAGGGCTCATGTGAAAAATCATGATGCTGTCATCCTCTGAAAATCTTTGTTCAAAATAATGTTTGATCTGGGTTTCAATATTTCCAAGAACCCGTTCGCTATTTTTGATTTCAAACACGGAATATTGTAATCTTTCCCCGTATTTTTGCAAGTATTTTGAGAATTTCGTTCGGAGTTTTGTATTGCTTATGTCATAAGAAATGAGAAGCATATTAACTAATTCATTTATCGACAAAAACAAGACTGCAGTAAAACTTCAAACTTCTTTCAGATTAAAAAAAGGATACTCCGAAATCGGTTTATTTCGCATGAATGCCCTATAGTAATTCTGGGTGTAAAGAAAAATTTCCTCCTTATATTTCATGATTTCATGGAGTATCCAGCCCGTATACTTTTTGTTCTCTTCTATTCTCAAAAAATACTGCCCTTTAGAGTATGTGAAATCTTTTTCCCTGATTTGCCCTAGCCCGTATGCATTTTTGATTTTTTTGTCGATGATACACCGAAACGGCTCCACAATGTCGCACACAAGCGATTTCCTCTGATAAAAATTCTGGTGATACACTCCCCTAAAAACATCAAACCCGTAAAGGTTGAGCATCCCTTCCATGAAGTTAAATAGATACGTATATCCAATGTCCAATAAAACATTCGTGATGTCAAATTTAGCTCTTGGTTTTCGGCCTTTCCAATCAAATTCTCCAAACCATGTCTTGAAAAATACTTTCGAGGAAATCCCCTCCATCCCAAGAATTGTTTTTAAATCAAATTCTTTCATCTCTGTGCTAGAATATTTTTCCAGATCGGAAATGCTTGTCTTCTGATCTAAAGTTTTTCCCCGAATATCTTTTAGTAAAAATATCTGATTGGAAATTTTGTTTTTCACTAAATGCCAGGCTAGCTCCAAATTTTGAAATTGGTACTGTTTCTCCCGAAGTAAAAAATTTCCCTCGGCAGAAGAATTCCATACTCCCAATAGTTTTATTCCATAAGAAAATAAATAAATGGAGAATCCGAATTTTTTTGACCTTTGTAAAATCCCTGAGGTTAAAGTAGTGCTTCCAATGATCCACAAAGAAAAAATTCTGTAGCAAGAATGCTGGATCAGAGTATTTCCTTCCGAATCCTTTACAATGAGATTGTCATTTTTGAATGAAACAGACTGTCCGTCGTTTGCAACGGATACTATGACGCTTTTTTCCTTGAAATCGGGAAGGCTTAGCATAGGCTATAGTCGCAAAGATGAGAGTAAATACATCTTTTGCATTTCTCCTTGTTGGGTTGAAAATCCGTTCGGCTCAAATTGAAATCATTTATCTTTTCGATTAAAATTTCAAATTTTTCCTGCATTTCAGGGTCATCTTCCGGCAAAGCAATCGGATAATTATTATTATGCGTCATATCGTGTATTACGATATTTCTGACTTCATACCCCATTTCGACTAACGCATAGTACTGGGCATAAACCTGAAACACGTACCCGTCATAAATCTTTACAATATGATTTTTTCTCTCCGTGAGCTTTTTTTGATCTATATCAAAAATGTCCAATTTGCCGCAAATATTGTATTTTTCACAATAAATTTCCATCCCCATGAGAACGTTTTTTCGTGTAGAGTAGCGCCCTTCATCAATTGCTTCATGCGCGGCACGGCCTGCCGTTTGCGCATTTTCGTGAAGCATTTCCTGCCCCAAGCTTCCATGTACCTGATGAAAGTAAATGGATCTGGGACAGAAAATAAAGTCGTTCAGAAACGAGATCGGAATATAAGGTTCCATTTAGGAATTAAAATTCCAAACAAAGTTCAGCCAGTCTTTATTCTTAATTTTCCAGTTAGGTTTACCTAATTCTTCAATATTTGTTTCGTTCAGTACTTGTAAATTCATAAGGCCTTTAAGAGCAATATGATAGGCTCCATTGGCATCTGCATCTTTCGGTTCATTAGATTCAGCCTCTAATGAATTAAAGAAATTTCCTTTTGCATCGGTTACTGGAGAAAGAATAAAATCCTTTTCTTCTTTCCCTGTTTTTCCATTGTTCTGTCTGAGTGAAGTCAAGACTTTTAAATAAAAAATCAGAGTGCTCAAAAACTCTTTAGTATCTTTTTCTAAAATTTTATTTTTTAGTTCTTTTTCATCCTCATAACCAAATTCTTTGAATAAATCTTTTAGCTTTTCATTCACATTGATTTCGTTAGTGCTGATGGAACCATTTGCAGTTTTGCTACTATAGTATCTTGGAACATTCGTAGAACATAGAATCCATGTTCTAGAATCAGGCGCATTTTCTTTGGCGAAAAAATGATCTGTGCTGACTTGGAACTCAAACCAGTCCTTTTTTTTGTTGAATTGAATGCTGTCGAACTTGCCTAATAACTCTTTTGCCTGTTTTACGTTTTCATAATTCAAATGCAAAAAATTTACAAATCCAGTTTTGGGATCGATCTTGCTTGTATTCCATGCGGGAACATAAAATAAAAATCCAGATTGCTTTCCCATTTTTTCAAAGCTAACAAACTCATCTGTAAGTTGATAGGCTTTCAAAATTCCACCAGCTTCGCTGTCCTTTCGATCCTTAAAGACTAAGAAGTTTAATTTCTCGATAAGCATTTTTTCAAATTTTTGATAGACCTGTCTTTCTACTTTTTGCCTGCCCCTCTTAAATCCAAAATTCAAATCTTCCATTACTACAATCGCTTTATGTTCAATCATCATCTTGGAAATTTTATGAACCACTTGCGAAAGATAGCCTTCCTTTAATTCTTTGATATTTTCTACAGTTCCCCATGATTTGCGGGCTTGATCTCTTTCTATTTCCTTCTTTTGGAGTTTATCCTTGTAATCCACAGCTTGAAATGCTTTATCATTTTGAAGCAAATTCAAAGATTCTTGTTGAATGATTTTTCCATTCTGATCAATGAGAGAAATATACAGAAGATGCCTTTCGCCCCGATCAATTCCTATAATTTTCACATCCTTGTTTCTTTTGAGAAACTCATTAACCTTGGCATTGAACTGTCTAATTTCTCCCGATTTGAAATTCAATGTGATAGGAAAATGAAAATGAAATTTATCTTCGGAAAATCTTCTGTCCTTGATAATTGGATAGGCAAATTTATTCTTTAGCTCTTTCGCATGATGCCCGTCTTTTAGTTCCTTTTCAGAATAGTTAATGGATTTTTTTCGATAGAATACTTCTGCCTGTCCGTTCAGCTTTACAACCACATCTTTCAAATTCTCTTTATCAAATAGAGTTTTGAAATAAATGGTATGCAAATTGGGCTTGCCGGCCTTTTTCTTATTCTGAGAAAAATCTTTATTGTAGATTTGAAAAAGATAGAGTTTTCCTTCTTCAACCAGATTATCTATGTAAGTTTTCGAGATGGGTGTGAAGCTCAGTATATAACCTTGATTCTCCACTTCTCTGTAAAATTTAGAAATATCTTTATAATTGGAAGTTTGCTCAAATTGAAAATTAAAAACTTGCCAATCTTTATGGACGGCCAATGAGTCTTTATAAAAATTAATAAGAGAGTGAAGGCTTTTCTGGTTAAAACTATCTCCTTGCTTGAATTCTCCATTTCCATACAAATCTAAGATATTCTCTGAAGGTTTGTAAATGGAAAGTCCTTTCTCGGAAAAAAAAACTTTAGGAAGCATTTTATTTGGGCCTGGTAAAAGTTTATATACCATTTTCTGGATTGTTTTTTCGCCAGATTTAATCTTCGGAATTTCCTCAAAAGTTTTGTTGTTCTCCTTATCCATGATTCCGAGATAATACAAATCATTTTCTTTGAAGATAATGCTTAAATTTGCTGTTTCTTTATTCTCGTCCCATCCATCAAGTAACGTTGAGTTTTTAAAATTCAGCTTGAACTTTTCTTCTGAATAATCTTTCCCGGTTAAATAATTTCTGACCTTGTTGTAGAGGCCGTTAAATGAACGTAAAGATTCTAAATAAGTTTCTAACTCATTGTAAAAACCTAAGTCTTTTTCATCCTGAATTTTCTTGGGAGTGAGTGGTTTGAGAAAGTTTTGCAAAATTTTAATAGAGTCCAGATAATTTTTTATTTTCTCAATACTCACCTTATCTGATTTGAGATTTTTTTCTTTGGGATATACTTCTTCCAAGAGCGTCTTTACTTCAGAATATCTTTTTTCTATATTCGCAAAGATTTCCAAATCTGATTTGTTTTCGTCTTTGGTAATAAACTTGGAAAAATATGAATCAATGCCCACAGCCTTAAAATCTTCCTCTGAATGTTTTGCATAAAGTTGTATCGCCTCATTCAATTCCCCGATGGAATAGTAGTCTTTCTTGATCCAATGTTCTTTGCCTATTTCATATTTCTTAGTTTGCTTTTCCTTGTCCTTCTTATCTGCAATTTTTTCGTCATAGTAATAGTTAAGAGCAGATTTGATCTTTGACCATTCTCCAAACAGATGATTGGAAATACCCGTTAGCCCCAGTTCATTGGAAATATAAATCTTTTGTAAGTCATGCTCTTTTAATTCTTTCAGAGTATTTTGGATTGCTTCTAGGAATGAATTTATTTTATCATCCACTTCAACTTTAGATAAAATCACTTCTTTGTGAAATTCTTCAATTGATTCTAAAAGAGAATCTGAGGATTTAAAATTTTCTGGAACAAAAGAAAACTTCACTCTATCACTCAGAATTTGTTTATACAGTTCTTTTAGGTTAGGAATTTGTTTTCGATCCAATCCTTTTTTTTGTCTGTGCAAATTGATAAGTTCATTGAGTCCTTGGATTTTTTCGCCTGAGTCCAAAGACAGTCCGCCTAGAATCAAATTGTAACGGTCAATTCCTTTCTGGTTGAAAGTAAGCACAAATCCTTCTTCTGAAAAATAGTTTTTCAGCTTCAATGACTGATTCATTTTTTTCAAATTGGACTCTAAATTATTCCACGGAAAGTCTTTGTGGTTCTCATGGATCATTTTAATTATTTTCAGATTGTCCAAAAACTTAGGCAGGTTCTCGTGAACAATTCGATTTGAGATGGCAGTTGCTTTTTCCTCATCAGAATACATATTTTCTCTATTTTCATGGAAGCCTTTGAAATAGGTTGTGAAATCGCTAAACTTTTCTATCACCTCTTTCTCGGATGATTCGCAAAAGTTGAGCAAGTCTTCCTTGATTAATTCTTTTTTGAATAAATTGGTAAACTTTTCTTTTACTTCTTCGCTATATGCTCCCTTGAAACAAGAAACAATTTCTTTTCTCATCTTGGCAGAGATCGCCTCTAGTGCTTTCTTATCCTTATCAGATTTTTCCTTTTTATAATAGTGTTCTGAATAGGATTTGACAATTGCTTCCGTCGTGTTCTGAAAAGAAGACTCCGTTTTCTTGGGTTTGTATTGATAAGCCGATTCAAACGCCAGTTCAATAAATTCTCTATGGTATCTATCAATTATTTTCTTGACGGTTTTGTAATCTTCAGCTCGGGTTTCGTCTTCTTTGAGAAGTCCTTTTTTCTGGATATGTTCCAAGGTCTTTCCAATCGGCTTCAGCTCAAACCGAAGTGTTTTTGATAACGAATAAAGATTTGTAAAGTCATCATAGTTTTTCATATTTTTCTCCCATATACCTTCACTTTATAGTATATCGTCCTGGCAGGACAAAAAATCTAGAAATGGGAAGTTTTTCACCGAAGGGGACTTCGCTTTTCTGATTTTAAGGCTGTTTTTTTCCTGAATCAGCCGAAAAAACAATTTTTTCTTGTAAAAGTAAGGATGTCAAAGGGGTTTACTTCGGGTTAGATAGGGGTTGTGTTCGGATGTGAAGACATGAAACCCTTATTTTCATTGGTTTTTCTGTCTTTGTATCCGAAGACATCCGAACAAACGCCCAGGGATGATTTTTACAGAATTTAGTTTGTGTGAATTTTGGTGCAATATATAAAAAATTGATTTTTATAGAAAAATCGCCTCGGTATGCCCAATGCTGCCATAGTTTAGGCTCCGTATGCGCTGGATAAATATGCAAGGGCCGGATTACTCAAGCGACCACTTTCCAGACGAGTTCCTGACCCTAGGTTTTTGTGGGAACTCCCATCAGCCCAGGCTATTCAGAAAATCTTCGTAACGGAAACTTTTGACTAATTCAGTTTTCCCATCCAGCCGCTTCACTGCAATCGAGGGCATTCGCACGCCATTGAACCAGTTTTTCTTGACCATAGTATATCCGGCAGCGTCCGCAAATGTTATATTGTCCCCTACTTTCAGTTCTTTAGAAAAGTTGTAAGTCCCGAAAACATCTCCTGCAAGGCATGTCCGCCCTGCGATCATGTATTGGAAATTTCCATTTTTCGGTAATTCCATTTTGGCGCTCAAATTGTATATGATGAGATCTAGCATGTGTGTTTCAACAGCCGAGTCCACGATTGCTATGTCAATTTCATTGTGGACAATGTCTAGAATTTTAGTGACTAGGTATCCCGACATTGTGATTGCAGTTTCACCGGGTTCAAAATATACCTGCACTGCAAACCGTTTGGAAAATTCAGCAACCTT
Source organism: uncultured Leptospiraceae bacterium (assembly GCA_964436695.1). Taxonomy (GTDB): domain Bacteria; phylum Spirochaetota; class Leptospiria; order Leptospirales; family Leptospiraceae; genus JABWCC01. The sequence continues at coordinate 56,093 of CAYTEA010000023.1, read as the reverse complement.
CTCGCAAAAATCGTCAAATGGATAACTATCCTTAGTAAAATAAATTCCCCCACCAAGGCTGACCCATTCCAGTTTGTGGAGAATTGATTCGTATTCCGAGGAAATGTGATCCAGAATGTTTTCAAAACTTTCAAAATTATCATTGTCGCAATTGCAATGAAACATTGCTCCGGAAATTAACGAGCTGACTTTTTCCACCTCTTCTTTATCGGAGACGCCAAGCCTGGAAAATTTTCTTGCTGGATTTGCCAAATCGAAATCAGAGTGACTAACGCCCGGATTGATTCGGATTCCCACGGGAATTTTTCCAATGAGAGGCAAAAAGCGATTCAGCTGAGAAAGAGAATTAAAAATAATTTTCGAGGAAAAATCCTTCACGGCAAGAATTTCATCTTCCGACCAGGCAACGCTGTAAGCATGAACTTCTTTTCCGAATTTTTCCGCTCCGAGTTTTGCTTCATACAAAGAACTAGAAGTCGTTCCGTCCATGTATTGTTTCATCAGGTCGAAAACGGACCATGTAGAAAAACATTTTAGCGCGAGAACGGACTTTGCTCCGGTTCTTTCACGCAAAGAAGCAATCTTTTCCAAATTTTTCAAGAGCTTATTTTCATCGATGAGGTAGTACGGTGTTTCGATATTCATGGAACCCTAAACTGTGCCAAGATAGATTAGCCCACCAATAATCGATAGAAGAATCCATTGTCCAAGTTTGACAAATGGATTCGGGAATTTTTTCGAAAATAAAATTACAACTATCCAGACTATGGAATAGCCCAGAAAGTAGGTGGCGAGTATTTGCAATAGTTGTTTTTCATTTGCAAGCACGTCTGTAAAATTGATAATTGCAAGGCCAATGGAAGCGAAGAGGAGGTCAAACGAAATCCAATGCCAGCCGCACCGGATCATAGTCCATACTTCTCTTTTTTTGGGAATTTCCTCCGAGGAAGGTTCCAGAGTTTGCAAATCCTTGTCCCCGAAATAGGAATGAATTAGAAATGCAAGAAACGCTAAGATATTGGCAATTAGCACCGGAATATTCATAGCGTTTCTTTTTTCTCAGACTAGTATCTGTTTGTAACCGTCAACCGCATATTTCCGCCTTTGAAATACTTCTTTGTAAATTCAGAGGCGACTTTCGGGTCATACGCCTTACAAGAAAAAATGTCAATGTAAGATGTATTGGTTTCGTTTGCGAAATGAGCAGAAATGCAGGAAGTTTCGATGAGCTGAAACATAGAATACCCCGCGACTCTTTCGTCTTCTCCGAAATGAACTACGTGGCACTCTCCAAATCTTTTCATTTCGATAAGATCGCAGAGCTGGTAAACATATTTCCGGATTGCTTCAGCATCGCGAATCAAAGCTCCATCGCATTTTTCCAGGTCAATGCTTGTAAGCATTCCCCAAGCCCCATTCTCGAACTTTGGAAGGACTCGTAAAGCAGGTTCTGTGTCGATTTTGCGCTGGATGTAGTCCGAGAAATATCCATTGTATTTCTCGCGCAGGCTTTCTTTTGCATATCCGCTTTTTTTATTTGCAAAACTACGGTTCATCAATGGGTCGTAGGTGATTTCTTCCCCTTCTGCAATCGTTCTCATTGCAACCAGCGCAATCTGGCCGTTAAATCCGCAGTTCGGATTGGAACTGTGTTTAATCAGGTTTATAGCATCTGGGCCGTCATCGTGAACAGGGCTGAAAAGATACAAATCCTCGCTGATCTGGTGGGTTGTTCCCTGCTCTATCATATCAGGAAGTTCGTTTCTGTGGATAACTTTTCCACCCCAGACAGCAACGGTTTCACCTTTTTGAATTTCACCTGCAGCAACAAGAGTGAATTCATTCACAGGCAATTCGACTAAATCCAGTTTTTTAGAAACATAGGAAAATTGTGAAGCAACTGCATTTTTATTTTTTAGTTTCAATGGCTTTCTCCATAGACAAAAATTGGTTTTCTGCCGCATAATTCAAACCCAGGAGGTGGTTCGAGAGATAGTAGGCCGGCAAATATCTCAATTTTGACAGGAAATTCTTTCTGAAAGAAAGTTGTTTCCCTATAGTCCCAGCGAGACCTTTGCTCAAGGTCCCTAAGAAGGTGTCTGTGAGTAAACTCGCAGAGAATCTCTGGATTTTTCTTTTGGTTGAGGAGAGGAGACCGCCCGGTTCCTCTTTTTCTTCTTTTACTATGAAATTCATATCGATATTACCGGTGACTGAGGTTTCCTTAACCCCGGTTTATGGGGGAGTTCCACGCCTAAATCTAGTAAACCCCGTTTCATTTCAACTACGGAGAGGCTTTTGGCATATAATTTCGTTTTCAGGTTATCTAAGGCCTTATAATTATCGATTAAATCTCCGCAGGTAAAGATATCGACTGCGGAATAGCCGTACTCTGGCCATGTGTGGATAGCGAAATGAGATTCGGAAACGACCACTACCCCGGTAATCCCGTGAGGGCTGAATTTGTGGAAAATAGATTTCTCAATAGTTGCTCCGGAAAGCTCAACCGATTCCAGCATTACATCTTCAATGAGTTCCTGATTATTGATAATTTCTTTGTCGCAGTCGTAAAGTTCTGCAATTACGTGCTTTCCAAGTCCATTCATGAATGTTGGTCCTTTCGCCTCCAAAAAAAATAAATTTGAAATTTGACTGTGAGATATATCGAACTAAAAAGTCAACATAATAAATCTTTTAAGGGCTTTTTTTTTCCATTTCCTGAAATTTTTTTGAAAAAAAAGCTAAAATTCAGATTTTTCGGGGAAAAAATCTTCAAGGAAAGAAATTTTGACAGGATGAACCTAAAATTTCTTGAATCACGAAAATATTTTTTCATAAATTCACTCGTCTTGATTTTGTTTTTATTTTTTTTTCAGATAAATTGTGGGCAATCCGAAAAAAACTCCATCCAATGGTTCAGAGAAAAAGAGAAAGTTTTGAAAACTGCGCAATCCGAAAACAAAAAAATCATACTATTTTTCCAAAAATCCAAATGTTCGGAGTGCAAAGAGTTGGAAAAATCCTTTGACCGTGATGAAGAGGTCAGAAAAAATCAGAAAAAATTTATTTTTTTGAAAATCGAGGAAAATGATTCGGATTTTGATCAATTTTTCACAGACGATAGATATTCTGAACTTAAGATTCATGATTTTCTATTTGTAGTGTCGAATTCTTCAGAAGAGATTTTACTCAAAACTGAAAAATTCGGAATTTTAGTTGATTCTTTGGGAAAAATGTAATCGAAAAATAATCAGAATGCGAAAATTTTATTCACTGATTCCATTTCTTTTCTTTTTTTATTCGAAATCTGTTTTTTCGATAGAGAAAGGGCCGCTAGAAGTCAAAAATACTTACCCACCAGTTCTGATTTTTTTATTTCCGACCCCTGCTTCTCCTTCTACGCTCAAAAAAGGAGAAATTCTATTCAGGGGAGACTTTATCCAGTCCAATATATTCCAGAATGGAGGGGATACTTTCAGAACCCAGGTGAATATGGATATGGAAGTTACCCGTACGGCTGCGAATTTTCAGTTTGGTTTAACAGACAAATTGGGAATCGGGATAGAGCAGCCATTTTTTTACTATAGCAGAGGGATTGCGGATCAGGCAATTCAAAACTACCACCATACTTTTGGATTTTCGAATGCGGGTAGAGAATTTGTAAGAAATTATGCATTTCGGGACAAAATTATGGATTATGGAGATGTTCACACAGATACAAAGCCCAGAGCGGATTTTGGAGATATGATTGTTAATTTGAAATGGAAAATTCTGGAGGAGAGCGCGAATTCTCCTCTTTTGTCTATCTCACCTATAGTTGAGCTTCCAACCGGCAACCACAAGTATTTGATGGGGAATGGGAAAATTGACGGTGGAGTCGGGATTTTATTGAGAAAAATCATCGGGGATTTCAGTCTTTACGGAAATTTCTATTATATTTCAACCGGAAAAACCGTTCATACCCAGAACGTAAAAGTCAGGCCTTTTGTAATAACCAGAGTTTATGCGATATCCTATAAATGGTCAGAGAAATTATCATTTCTAGTTCAACTTAATGACTCCACTAGCAATTATAAATCTTCACAAAAAAATTTGGACTCCTCTGCATCTCTGTTTTCTATGGGCTTTAAATATTCCACCTCTGAGAAGACTCTATTTGCTCTGAGCTTTTCGGAAGATTTTTCACACAAGACAACCCCAGATGTAACTTTGAATTTTTCGTTTTCTTATCTCTTCGGATGGCTATTCAATGACAAAGACAAAAAGATATTGTACTTTTAGTTTTTTAGTCATCGGCCCGGCCTTTGAGTTTTTGAGAAATTTTCTTGTTTGCCAGAAAAAAATCAGCCAGGCAAGAATTTTCCTTGCATTGGTTTGATTTTTTTGAAAATATAGCAATTGTATGAGCAAGAAGGAAAATCCGGAGGAGTTTGCCTCTGAGGTTAAGACAAGACAGCACGAAGCAAAGTTAATCAAAGATAGAGCGAGGGAGAAATATTTGGAACAGGTATCTGATTTAAAAGAAAGAATCAAGCAATTTGGTGGAGAAGCCGGCGAGAAAGCAAAACAAGTCATCGATAGCGCTGGAGAGTATATCAAAGAAAATCCTCAAAAATCTGCACTCATCGGGCTATCCGTCGGTGTCGGGCTTGGGGTGATTATAGGGATGTTAATCAGAAGAAAGTAATTGCCGAAACAAAAACGTCCCAACGGAGAATTACCTCCGCACAATCAAAAACAGAAAAGAAAAAATACCCTGCTCGGCCACATCCTTCGAGTGTTCGACCAGATCATAGAGTATTTCGAAACTCTACTGATATATAGCGGGAAAGTTTTACGCCAGAAACTGAAGGATACGTTAGTTCTATTCTTCCTGATATTTATTTTGGCAATTGCGACTTTTGGGGCTTTATTCTTTTTCTCTGCCAGTTTATTTCTGTTTTTCCTCAAGCTGTATCAAAATGACCCAATTCTGGCGAGTTTGACAATGGGTGTTGTTTATTGCGGATTTTTGATTTTGGTATTTGGTTTGGTAGCTCGAAAATTCAACAGGATTCTTTAGTTGCAAAATGTTTAGAAATATCCCTCTAAATCCTTTCGAAGGAGAGAATGACTACTTTGAAAAATCTCCGGAGGACATGACATTGTCGGAATTGAGAATGCTTTTGCATATCCAAAGGCAGAATTTAAAACTGGATGTGGAAAGACTGAATTCAAAAATCAATTATACGAAAGCTCTTGCAGGAATTCTGGAGGAGTTCGGTTTGACTAAGAAAATTGAAGACTTTATTTCACGTCTCGGATCTGGATAGTGTCTACCCTATCCGTGCCTGCTATAATATCGGACAAGATTACAACCTGATCTCCGCTAAGCACCATATTGTTTCTCTTAAGTGTCTCAATTGCAAGTGCGATAGTTTTTTCGGGATCGTTTGAAAAATCAATTCTATACGGAAGGACTCCACGGTTTAACCAGAGTTTTCTTCTGACGGAGGTCATGTTTGTAAAAGCGTGTATTGCCGGAAATGCAGGATGAAAATTTGTGACGTTATGCGCAGTCGTTCCTCTTCTAGTAATTACGATTATCGCCGGAGCAGAAATAGAATCTGCGAGCCTAGCCGCAGATCGTGCCAGTTCTTCTTTTTTGGAAACTGGAGTCTTTCCTTGCACATACCCTACTCCCCCGGATTGCTCGGTTCGCAATGCAATTTTATGGAGCATCTCGACACATCTTACAGGATATTTTCCTGAAGCTGTTTCACCCGACAACATGATTGCATCGGCTTCTTCGTACACTGCGTTTGCAACATCGGTAACCTCAGCTCGTGTGGGAGAAGGATTATGAATCATACTCTCCAATAAGTGAGTAGCCACAATTACTCGTTTTCCTGCAAGAGCGCATTCCTTGATAATTTTTCTTTGAATGATCGGAAGCTCTTCCATTTCCACTTCGACGCCAAGATCTCCTCTAGCAACCATGACCCCATCCGCAACGGCAATAATTTCTTTGAAGTTTTTCACGCCTTCCTGGTCTTCAATTTTTGCAATAATTTGTGCGTGTGCGTTATTTTCTTCGATGATCTTTCTTAATTGCAATACGTCTTCCGGAGAGCGAACAAAGGACAGAGCTATGAAGTCGATGTCTTCCGTCAGGCCAAATAAAATATCCTTATAATCCTTTGAAGTGATTGATGGCATATTCACCCGGATTCCAGGGAGATTGATATGTTTGCGGCTTCCGAGTTTGCCTCCATCCACTACTTCGCAAACCAGTTCATTCTCCTTGATTTCTAGAACTTTCAAATTGATTAGCCCGTTGTCCACGGTAACTCTATCGCCGATTTTCAAATCCTTTACAATATCATTGTAATTCACGTACACGGAGGTTTCTTCCGTCTCCTTTCCGGGAATAATATGGAATGTGAATTTCTCTCCGACTTTCAAATCCAGCTCCGTATGCACCTCACCGGTTCTGATTTCCGGCCCTTGAGTATCCATCAAAATCGCTATGGGATATTTCAGGTCCCTGTTCAGGTTTTTGATCTTCTTGATTATATTTCCATGGAACTCATGATTCCCGTGAGACATATTGAGCCTTGCGATATTCATTCCAGCTTCGGCAAGTTTTTTGATCATCTCAGCGCTCGAAGTAGCCGGCCCGATTGTGCAGATGATTTTTGTTTTTCGGAAAATAGTTCTCCCTTCCATTAACACACCCCTTCAGTTTCTTAGATAAAATCGTATTATATTTTTGGAAGAACTCTTTCCAGAAATTCTTCCAGAGAACTTGACAAATCAAATTTTTCCTGATTCGGCATCAGGCTACTTCTCTGTTCGTCGGAGGCTATTTTTGCCTTGTCCAAAAGTTTTTTCCCGAATCGTTTTAAATAATGCCGCGATATTAAAATCGGCCAGGGGTATTTATCCGGATTTGCTTTTGATTTGATCTGATAGGAATAAATTTCCTTATGCGAATGCTTTTTTAAGAACATAACAAAAGCATCTTCTGTCATAGAAGATCCCAGTTTTTGCAATAGATAGGTTCTGTCCGGATATTCGCCTGCATTCCAAGCATTATCCAATAAATCCACTATTTTTTGTAGAGTTTCTTTTACCTGCCGTTCCTGATCAGTGTTCATAGGTGAATCATTCTCCCCCTCGGTAGAATTTTCCACAAGATTTTCCGAAATTGTTGAAGATTCTTCCATCTCATCCAACTCTTCCCCATCTTCCTTTTTCATCCGGCTTTCTACGATTTTCGCTTTTTCTTTCTCCATTTTTTTGACTTTACCGGATGCGATTCTCTGTCTCTGCAGAACTTCTTGTTTTGCTTTGATTTGCTCTTTTTCCTGCTTACTTACCTTGAACAGGCCGAATAAACTTCTCCATATTCTCGTGAAAATCGGAAGATAATTAAAAAAGCTTCTGGATTCCAGTTCTTCGAATTCTCTTTTAAGTTCTGCGTCCGCGAGATCCATTACATTCATTCTGGAAAGGATTCTGATTTCCGTGTCGTTTTTCGTAGAATTGTAGGTTCTTTTTGCTATTGCGATTGCCTGAGGGACACAATTCTTGTGAAGGACGTATTCAAAATATTCCCTGCCCTTGTCGGCGTATTCAGTGAATAAAATATTCTCATGTGAAGAAATTGCGGCAACCATATTCCTGTCGATAGGTTCGCCTTTGATTTTTATCTGTTCAACATCAACAATCTTGCCCGCATTTTCCAGCGCAGAAATGATTTCCTGCAGCTTTTCCTTTTTCTCTTTCTTTTCTTTTTCATCTAGGTAGCTCTTATAAAAATCCGAGAGGATCAATAGCTCCTGAACTATTGTTTTTTGATCTCCGTAAGAGTCGTTCAAATAAGGAATTGCAAGATTGCCAAGTGTTGCAAAGTCTTCTTTCTCTTCTTTTGACAAATCCCCAATGACTCCAATTTTTTGCAGATCCGGAATAATTCTCGTTTTGAGAAATTCGGAATAAACGCCCATCCGGTTAAAGATTTCTTCTTTGTTATTGTATAGGAACACTGATTTGCTTCCTGCTTTTATTGCATTGTCATTTCTGAAAAAAAACAGTTGTTTCCCGTCCACAAGATCTTTCAAAATCGGCTTCAAGTTTATGTTGATCGTTACTTCTTTCATCTCTTTGGTTGCATCGTAGGGGTTACTGAATAAACTTCCGATTTCGTATGACGCATAGGTCTCTGTAAGCTTGTTAGATTCGATTTTTGCAAAAATAATTTCCTGCATTTTTTCTAAAGGTTTGGGCTTTCTTTGGGTAGTGATCCATTTTTTTATCGCGTTGACGCTAACTTCATTTACGAAGTTTACATATCTATGGGCTGAACCCGAATCCAGGTGCGACGGACGGCAGAATACGACCTTGCGTTTTACAAACGACGAAATTTCGCCTGATGTATCTTGTGAGGTCGGATCAAATTCAACTGCGGAAATCATTTTGAAAATGGGGGGATTGTATTTCAGGCAGAGTTCTTTGATAAAAAGTTCAATTTTGGATTTTTCAATCCCGACATCCCTTGCCAGCTGATCCGCAGTGGGCAAAATTCTGTTCGATAGGTATTTGTCAGCCATTTCAGAGGCGAGAAGGAATACCTTATGTACACCTTTGTACTGAAAATCGCCTCTAGATTCCAGGCCTTGCACAACTTGCAGTGCAGTCGGATAATCCAGAACTCTTAGTTCTTGTAAATTGCTGTCTAGCATGATAATTTTTTACCGGCTCCATTCAAGCGCAAATTGTAGTCTTGAATAGGCATGAGTATATATACTATTTTCGGCAGATTTTTGCGCTGGGTTGTGCAAAAAGTCGCCTCAATGCGATTTTTGCATGCCGTAGCATGCTCTATTTTGCTTTGACTATTCCTTTCTGATAAGCCAGTTCAGCGTTGAGAATTGCGGCTCCCGCTGCTCCCCGAATTGTATTGTGGCTCAAGCAAACATATTTATAGTCAAAAATCGGATCTGGCCGTAGTCTACCAACAACGGTTGTCATCCCGGCTCCCGTATTTAAGTCCAGTCTCGGCTGGGGCCTGTCCGCTTCATCTCGATATACGATCGCTTTCTTTGGTGCCGATGGGAGATTCAATTTTTGAGGTTCTCCCGCAAATTCCTCCCAGAGCTTCTTGATTTCCGCTTCCGTGGTTTTGGATTTTAATTTTATGGAAACGCAAACTGTGTGGCCGTCAAAAACAGGAACTCTATTGCAGTGCGCCGAAATTTTGAAATCGGCATTTACGATTTGTCCATTTTCGATTTTCCCTAGACACTTTAGCGGTTCCAGCTGAACCTTTTCCTCTTCTCCGGATATGTAAGGAATCACATTCCCCAATATGTCCATTGTCGGCACTCCCGGATACCCTGCCCCTGAAATTGCTTGCATCGAAACAAAAAAAACTGAATCGATCCCGAATTTGTCATACAACGGCTTCAAAGTTATCGTTGCTCCCATTATGGTGCAATTTGAATTTGTAATGATTTTCCCTTTGGTTTTCTGAAAGTCCAAGGCTTTTAAATGATCAGAATTTACTTCAGCAGATAATATCGGCACATCTTTGTCATATCTATGGTTTTTTGAATTTGAGATTACCAGAACTCCAGCGTTTGCATATTCGGTTTCCACTTCGCCTGCGATGTCGCTGTCAAGGCCTGAAAATACGATCGCAACATCAGGAGTTTCTGACGGTTTAGGCAGCACAATCTTGATCTTTTTTGCATAATCCGGAATATCAGATGAAACCTTCCATCTGGATGCCATTACTTCCTGGTATGTTTTCCCAGCGCTTTTCTCAGAAGCTGCGAGTGAAACTACTTCAAAATACTCGTGATTTTCTAAGAGTTGAACAAACCTCTGTCCAACCGATCCGGTTGCACCCAAGATTCCGACTTTTACTTTCATATTTATAAACCTGTTTCTACCAAAATGATGTTAATTACCAGAAATTTCGAGCATGGTACCGAAAACAAGAAACTTTCATTTTAATCTCATCAATAAGAATGTATAATCATCATGGGTTTCGGCTTTTCCTTGAAATCTTTGAGTTGTAGAACGAATGATTTTTTTTAATTCTCCGATAGGAAGGTCTCCGTTTGCTTCGATCAAACTGATCAGTCTTTCCTCTCCGTACATTTCTCCGGATTCATCTTCGGTTTCGGATATTCCGTCGGTATAAAGCAAAATCAAATCACCAGGAGAATAATTCACTACATGTTCGGAGAAAACAGAATCTCCGACTCCCAGAGGTGTTCCTTTTCCGGAGAGTAATTCCACTTTTTTTTCATTGCATCTATACAGAAATTGTCTGTTATGCCCGGCACTGGAATAGAGAATTTTTTTCTCTTTCGAATTTATCCTGATCAGCATGAGCGTAACAAACATAAAATATCCGGATCTCTCACGAACCAGACGATTTGCATTTGCCAGACTCTCACTTGTTGAAGTGCACCGCGCTGTCTCTTGCGCAACGATAGTTTTCGAAAACTCCATAAACAATGCTGCGGGAATTCCCTTTCCGGAAACGTCCGCTATAAGAATGGAGACTTCTTCAGGATTGTGATAAATTAAATCGTAAAAATCTCCGCCTATGTCTTTGGAAGCCTCGTAAAATGTTTCAATTTCGAGATCACCTACTTTTTTCGGAATATTCGGCAGAGAGTATTTTTGAATTTCCGAAGCAATCTGCATGTCGCGGCTGATAGCAGCAAGCTTTTCATTTTGGGTTCTAACAAGTAGTGCGTTATACGCTTCGGAAATCTGATTGGAAATTGTTGAAACAACCCGCATATCCATAAGGTCGAAAACCTGTTTCGATTTCTTGTCTGCAACACTGAGCACTCCGATGACCTCTGTATCATTTCTGATTGGAACGGAAAGAAAAGATTTTGTCTGATAATTTTCCGGTCTCGAATATTCGAAGTCGGATAGATCCGTATTCTCTACAAGAATCGGGTCTCCTGTTTTTAATACTTTTGCAACAATGCTGGATGAGGATGAAATAACTGAGGACTCTTCATCCAAAGAAAATCCAGAAGATTTTGAAACTTTGTAGAAATCCGAATTGGGATCTTTGAATACAATCGACACGCGGGTTACGGACAATACATCGGAAATCGTTTTTACGGCGAGGTCGAGAAATTCATCCAGGTTGGAAATTGTCGAAAGAGCCTGACTAATCTGAAATAAACAATTCAACTCTCCGACACGGGATTTCAATTCATCAATCAAGATTCTATTCCGGATTGCAATAGCCGCAAGATCGGAAAGATACCTCAACAGTCGAATGTCTTTTTCATCAAACATGCGCCGGTCTATGGAATTTACAGCCTCCAGAACTCCCTGAATTTCGCCTTGCGCAATCATTGGAACGCAAATCAGATTTTTAGTTTTAAAGCCCACTTCTTCATCAATGCTTCTATAAATTCTGGAATCGTTTTCCGCATCATTTACGATCACAGGTTCCAAGGTCTCCAGAACATAACCTGCAATTCCCTTTCCACGGGGGACTTTGAGCTCGGAAAGATTATCCCCCTTGTCCCCTTTTGCAACCTTGAAAATTAATGAATCCGATTCTTTGTCATACAACAACAATGAACAGCCTTCCGTATTTAGGACTTCCCGAGTGGTATCCATGATATTTCCGAGAAGTTCTTTTAAATCGTCTGTTGAATTGATCCGGCTCGTGATATAGGATATAAGTCGTAAGGTAAGTTGTCTTCGAGCCATGATTCTAGTTTCTGTAATCGAACACTGATGTCAAGATTTTTAGAGAGTAGTATTTTGCCTGAAGCTGATCTTTAGATGCCTTTATTGTTTGAGTAAGGATGAAGGAACCAATATATTGAATTCATATGATCGGAATTTTGCCTGCACTTTGATTTCCTTGTGGATTCCATCTTGCTGTATCACTACTTCTAACGTTGATGCGGTAGGTTCCTGAAATTCAAAATTATCCTCAAAATCCAATTCTAGTCTATAGCTTTTAATTCCCTTCTTCAATTTGGTTGGCTTTTGTATGATTTTCTTAATCCGGCTATTTTTCAGATCTAGCCATATCTCCCCCATTTCACTGTTTTCCGAATTTTTGTTTTTAGGCGTAACTGAATATTTTATCAGATCATCCTGATCGGAAATCACTTGAAATCGGAAGAGTACCAACCCGGTTTTTGATAACCAGTCATTTTTTGTTCTTTCCGCCTTTTCGAAATTCCCGTAAACTTCCTGGTTGACGCCGTTTACATTTTTTTCTTTGATTACGAAATAGTATTTATTCGGAGAAACAAAGAATCCTGACTGTCTTCTCTTTTCTGTGTGGGTTTCAGAAGTGATTCTGTCGGTAGTTTTCGTGATAATTTCTTGTTCTACTCGATAAGTTTTAATTTTTTCCCTCTCAAGACGATAGATCTCCGAAGCCTTTAAAATTTGAATCGGAATGTCGATTGCCTGGATTTGACCCACAAATAGCAAAATAAAACAAGCTAGTAAAAATACCTTAACCATAAGTATATGGTTATCAAAAGTAGCGGTTTCTTTTTCATCAAATATTTTTTCTTATTCGTCTTCAGTCCACTTCATCGAGTAGTGTTCTGGATCGCTCTCGTCAATTTCATATTTTTGTTTCCCGAATTTTATTCTTAATCGCTTTACACCCCTCAATCTCTCTAAAGATACTACCAATTTGATGGGGCGCTTCAAAAAAGTTGTTGGTACTTTTCCCCCATTTGCCTGTGCAAAGATTTTTTCTAGTTCAGAAGAATCCAGTTTTAGTAAATATACGAAAAATTGAGTCATGGAGACACCATAAGAAAATGCAACAAGGCGTAATTCGATCCAATCACCATTAAAAGGCTTGAAGTTAAAATAAATTAAATTTTGGCCTTCCTCCTGGTATCTCGTTTTGACTCCGTTTCCGGTAGGAAATTTTCCAGAATAAAGAATAGGCCGGTAGCGATTGAGAAGAAAAAATAAATAATTCCTTAAACCTTCATGTTGAATAATTTTTGTTTTCAGAATTTTTTCGAATTCCTCAGGGATACCGAAAGCAGATGTGGTTCGGCTGATGGCGCGATAATGTGTAATAGTGGAATGTGAATTTGGTATTAGAATTGTCTTCATATAATAGCAGGTAAGAAAAATAGCGAATAAAAAGAAAAAAATGCAGTGATTGAGTAGTATCTCGAAAAAAAAACGACTTGTAAGAATACAATGACTAATTCAAAATTGCCTATCGGAAATAGAAAAAATGAAACCTCAATTTTGGACGAGTAAAACAATTCTAATCACCGGGGCTTCAAGCGGGATAGGCCTTGCGGTAGCTCAGGAGCTTTCTAAGTTCCCTTGCAGAATATTTGCCGTCGCGAGAGACTTACCAGTTATTCAGAAGAGCAATGCTGAAATTATTCCAATTCGCTGCGATATAAGTTCAGATAAGGATTTGTTTGAATTGAAAAAGGAAGTATTTGCCAGAACGAAGAACCTGGATGTATTGTTTAATAATGCAGGGATAACGACACACGGCAGATTTGACGAGACCACGATAGAAGTTTTTCGGAAAACGTTCGATATAAATTTTTTCGGGACTATTCATCTGACTATGCTGTTATTGCCTTTGATAAAAGCAGCGAAGGGTGCCATCATTACGACTTCAACCGTCTCCGGGTTGTATGGTATTCCTGGGAGGTCGGCATATTCCTCTTCAAAGTCCTCACTACATGCGGTTTTTGAATCTTTGAGAATTGAGTTAATGGAAGACGGGGTTCGGTCGATAATTTTTTGCCCCCCGTACACTAAGACCAATCTCAGAACTTCCGGCCTAGACGCCAAAGGGAATACGTTAGACGAAAGCCAGCACAAGGGCAGAATCAAAACTCCCGAAGAGGTTGCCTTAGAAATGATAAAAGCTGTCGAGGATCCGGATTCGAGGCTAGTCACTATGGACAGATCGGGAATTTTTGTAAAATGGATGAGGCTTTTCGCTCCAGCTCAATTAGAGAAAATTCTTTTCAAGAAATTGTATAAAGATTTCCATTGAATATATGAATACAAGAGAGTTAAAATTAGTTTATTCCATACCCTACGCTATTGATAGAGTTTGGAATGCTGTTACAGTGAATGAAGTTTTGATTCAATGGCTCGCAGATAAGGTGACAGGTCGTCCAATCGTTGGAGAAAAATTTTCCTGGGGGTGGAATTTCGGCAATGAAGGCGAATTCACTACGAACGGGATTTACAAATCCATAGAGCCGGGGAAAAGTATTGCTCTAAAATGGTTGGACCATCCTGCGGGGGACATCGAACTGAAATTGAATTTTTTAGAAGATGGCCAAAATACAAAGTTGGAATTAATAAACTCAGGGTTCCCTGTTTCCGAAAAATACGATAGTTGGATTGAAGGCGCCAAAGCTGGTTGGGATTATCAGGTTGAGAAATTAAAGGAGTTTCTGAAAAAATGGAATGGGATTGTTCCTCCTAAAAAGAAGTTGAACATTCAAGCCCCTTAAAAATCATGGCAATTGAAGCAATTTTTTAGGAAGGTAATGGTCTTTGGATTTCCCAGAATTAGAACCTTATTTTCAGCAGTTAACGGATATTACAGACAACGTAGCGATTATCAATACTCACTACGAAAGAGATCACGATACTGATTTCAAAGAGTTGGAGAATTTTTTCCAGGATATTATTTCCAGGCCGTGGGAAATGTCTGACGATAAATTTTACAATCTTTTTACGAGTTATTATACATTTCATGTGAAAATAATTGAAGAAATCATTAAAGAAGCCAGAGAAATTCTTGATCCTGAGAAAAGGGATTATCTGAAAAAGCTGGTAGTTTACAAAAAAGAAGCGGATGAATGGTTTGCCGCTCTTAAGAAAAGAAGAAAGTCTACCATGGTAGCCGCTTAAATTTTTCTTCGTGAAGCAATTTATTTTGCTTCACGAAAATTTTCTTTTCCGCGGTATATATCTCTTGTATTCCCGAATAGCAAGTTTTATATTTGCTAATACAGGCATAATTTACTTTCAGCGATGATTTTTAATTCCCTAGATTTTTTAGTATTTTTCCCAATCGTCTACTTTCTTTATCTCAAATCGAACCACAAAATCCAGAATTTCCTTTTATTAGCAGCGAGTTATTTTTTTTACGGATACTGGGATGTGCGTTATCTGCTATTGCTATTCATTTCGAGCGTAATAGACTATGTTGCTTCGATAGGGATCGAGAATTCCGAAGGAAATTCGGGGAAAAAGAAGCTGTATCTGGCGTTGAGTGTCTGTTCCAATTTGGGAATTCTGGGCTTTTTCAAGTATTACAATTTCTTCGTTGTTAGCGCGAAAGATGCGTTAGGCGGCCTTGGATTCAGCGTAAATCCAGTACTTTTGAATTACGCGCTCCCGCTTGGAATATCTTTTTATACCTTTCAGACCATGTCCTACACGATAGATGTATATCGGGGTGAATTGAAACCCGTCCGTAATTTTTTTGACTTTGCTTTATTTGTTTCCTTTTTTCCTCAGCTTGTTGCAGGGCCGATTGAGCGTGCGACCAGACTACTCCCTCAGGTGCTTGCCGAAAGAACGATTCATTTTGAAGAATTGAAAAAAGGTGCGTTCCTTTGCCTATTAGGTTTTTTTAAAAAGGTATTCGTTGCCGACAATCTTTCCTATTTTGTTGATCCCGTTTTTTCAAATCCAAGCGCAACCGGCTTCGAGGTATTTATTGCCTGCTGGGCATTTTTCTTTCAGATATATGGGGATTTTTCGGGCTACTCTGATATAGCTAGGGGTCTTTCCAAATTTATGGGTTTTGAGTTGATGCGAAATTTTAATCTTCCTCTGTTTTCAACGAACGTAGTTGATCTTTGGAAGCGATGGCATATTTCGTTTATGACATGGCTTCGAGATTATCTGTATTATTCTCTCGGTGGGAGTAAGGTCAGTGCGTTTCGGCAGCACGTAAATAATATTGTTACATTTTTTGTTTCGGGCTTATGGCACGGCGCAAGCTGGCATTTTGTGCTTTGGGGGCTTTACGGAGGAATTCTTACAAGTGTTTACAGGATTATTCATCCGTACATTCCAAGACTTCCCGGTGATAATATTAAGCCAATCTTTGTTTTCAAATTGATTACGAAAATGTTTTTTACTGTTGGATTATTCGCAATCTCTGCGGTATTTTTCCGGGCGCCGGAGGTTTCAGTATCTTTTCTTCTTCTGAAAAAACTGTTTTTTGGATTTGGCCTGATCGACCCGGCTCTATTCGAAAAAGTATTCAAGGTGGTTATTCTTTTGATTCTCATAGAGGTTCATCAATATCGAAACGATGATGAATTTTCGATTTTCAAACTAAATGTCGGAGTCAGGACATTGATTTATTTTGCGATGTTCTATTCCATACTAATACTGGGGAATTTTAATAAAAATGAATTTATTTATTTCGTATTTTAAAAAAGCTCCGGCGTTGTATCTTGTGATACTAATTGCAATTCTATTTGAAGTAGGCCTGCATTTGATTCCTAACTTGCATTATATTGATGGAGGTGGGTCGTTCTTTACTACATACAAAAAACGGGTTGCTGAAAATAAGAATGTAAGTTATGATTTTGTAATGTACGGAGACAGCAGGTCTCTTTCCATTTTTGGAAAAAAGAGGCAAGCAGGAGTAAATGATTATTCCATGTATAATTTCAGCCTTCCTGCTGCGGGCCCGAGGTACTTCAAATTTTATCTGAAGAAGTATTTGAAAAATCATCCTAAGCCAAAGGCGGTAATTTGGGCTGCCGATCCGGAACAGTTGCAAGTGTCGAAAAGTTTTTCATTTCATTCGGACAGAGTTCTTTGGGGGCAGTACAAACACCGGTTATTGAATCTATTTTCTGTTTCCGAGAATTTTGAACAGTATCAAGGGAAAGAACTTTTTTTTATCATGAAAGAATCTGTGCCTAACCTTTTATTATCAGTAAAACATCGGGAAGGAATTGAAAAATTTTTATCCGGAGTGAAACTTCATCAGATCAGAAACCTAAAACTTCCGAATGTTGAAAGAAATATTTTAATTGAATCAATGGTGAATAAAACAAACGGGCAGATTAATTTAGGGACATTTTTTCTTGCACCTGAGGGCGCATCTTCCGCTGATAGTATGAAGCCCTATTTGGCCGCAATGCAAAAAACGGAGTATGTAATCGAACCACTGAGAGACTTTTTGGAATTTTGCAAAGAGGAAGGTCTTCCTGTTGTGGTTCTGGACGTTCCTCATGCAGTCGGTTTGAATAGCACTCCATTTTACCAATCGGTATCCAAAGCAATTGCCGAGGAAGTCCGTAAGAGTGAGAATGCAATTTACTTAAAATTCCCGGAGAATGACTACCCTTACGAGTTATTTTCCGAATCAATTCATTATAATACTAAGGGCGAGACAAGAGTAAACAAAGACTTTGATCTTTTTATATACCCGAAAATTATAGAGTTTGCAAACGCACATGAAAAAAAATAAATTTCTATTGTATCCAATTTTCTTATTTATTGCGATTTTTCTTTTTGATAAGATATTTTTTTTGGAAAGTGTGAAATCCTACTTAAAGAGTGATTTCACTTATATTTATTATGAAACCAAAAAAGAATTGTTGCAGATTCTCGTAAAGGAAAATGCGTCGAAGAAAAGAAAATTGATGATCGTCCTCGGGTCTTCGCGGCTTTTGTACTTTGATGCGAAAGACCTTGCAGATTTTTACCCTGATTGGGATATATATAATTTTTCTTCTGCGGTTACGACTCCCGCATACTATCTTTATTATCTGGAAAAAATTTTGGATAGCGGGGTCAGGCCGGATCTAGTATTGCTGGAGACAGATCCGAATCAGTTCAATGAGAGTTCAAAAGTTTTTCGCGGTTCGAATCTCACTTATAGCTTTGATTTGCCTTTCGTTCTAAAATATGCAACTGCTTTCGGAAAAGATAATATCAGTTTTTATCTTGGGAAGACACTTTTTGGTGTCAGCAAAAACAAACCTCACCTGGAGGTAGCCGTAAAACGATTAAGTGATCCTCGATTTCTTGCGATTGCGGAAATGGGAAAGACAACCAGAAAATTCCTGTTGGACAATAAAGGGAATGCTTTATCCCCGATTGAAAATTATGTTGAAAAAGATTTTGGAGTATTGGAAGCAACTAGTCAGAGAACGATTGACTGGCTTTTTTCCGGTTACCGGGAATCTGAAATGCAATACTATTTTTTTGAAACAATACTTAGACGAATTTCGAATGAAAAAATCCCACTCTTGATTGTATGGCCCCAAAGTTCGTTGCCGATGCAAAAGAAATTAAAGAATTCTACGTTCGTGAAAACATGGGAAGAAAAAACAGGAAAACTTGTTGGCAGTTACAACTTTGAAATTCTGGATATGGACAATACAGCCGAGTACTACTGCAATAGTTTTGCAGACGGCGGGCATATTTCTAAAGACTGCTACCACCCTTTCATGCGATTTGTGATGTCTAAATACTACAAAAAATACCAGCCTCAATAGTTCGGCTTTTCAGGTAATGAAGTCATGAATTACTTTTTTGTAATAGTTTTTTTATTTGGATTAAATCTTGGCGCTGAAGAGGAGTCAAAGCCGCTTCTCAGAGTATTCCCTATTTACCGAATTGAAGAATGTGAATGGGCTATCCGGTTTGATATTTGCCTGAAATGTATTCGAAAAAAAGAAAGCTATGCGCAAAGAATTAGATTTTTAGAAAACGAAGTTTTCAGAGAGCACGGCTGCTATACGGATTCGAAAGGATTTTATATACTGGAATAAGAAAGGGATTAGGAAAATTTGCCAGGCTCTCAATTATCCGAGAGGCATTAAATTTTTACCTAACCCCTGACTTGCGAAAAATTATTTTTTGCAGGCTTGTAATGCAGCAATATTATTTGCTTTTCCAAGGCAATCCAGATTGTATTTTCCAGACATGCACTCTTTTTGAATCGTTGGGAGTAGAGTTGCTTTCAGCATGGAAATTTTTTCTGCTTCTTCCGGTTTTTCCTTTGCTAACTCTTTTGAAACATTTTCAAATAGTTTGTTTACGATCGGTTCGCATTCTGCGGAGCTTACAGAACTTCCCTTACAATTCATGGCCAGAACTAAGGCCATAGCTGCGATTAAAAATAGAAAATTTTTCATTTTGATTTATCCTCTAAATAAGTCTTTGAATACAGAATTTATTTCCATTACACGATTGAAAAGTCATTTTTCAGGCAGAATTGTAATTCCGTAATGCTCATTTCCTTTGCTGCCCTTGAAGTAAATTCGGTTCTCATCCTTCGAATAAGTATAAGCGCCTGAGCTAAGCAGAACTTTGAATCCTTTCTCGTAATGAACCGGAGGCAAATAGATTTCGCACCGGCCTTCTTCTTTTGGGTTTACTCTAAAGGAATATTTAAAAAGGCTTTTTTCCATTTCGAATTGGATTGCTAACGGTTCTCCGTTTGTTTTTACTGGATATGGCCTCGAAAAAGCCCTTACTCCCCTTCCACCGTCCGGATCAATATTCACAGGGGTATCGATTGAGTAAATGGAAAGATCTTCTTCATTCCACCTGTCTCCCAAACTATGAGTGTTGTCGGGGGTGTAGTTCCATAGAGTCACATGCACCAGATTTTTATCGACTGCATTTAAAATATCGTCTAGCGCCTTTTCGTGCAGGGAGTAATCCCTCTTTGTGAATGCAATTCTGTTGTTCAAGTCCATGGGGACTCCGGTTTCTCCAATGACAGTAGGGCAATTCATCATCGACTTTTTGGACATTTCACGAATCATCCTAATCGAGTCGGAGTAAACCTCATTTGTCTTATTTTTTCCGAAAGCCAACTTTTCTCGAAAAGTATGAACGCCTATCCAATCAAAATATTTTTTCGTGTAAAGCAATACTATATTGTACCAATGTGTTGCATTAACGACTGGCGCATAACCTGGCTTATCTCTTTCTGACCAGTTGAGTTCCAGTTTACTGGGGTCGCTTTCAATAAAAACGAAAAAACCTTTTTGGGATTTTTGAACCGCTGTTTTAAATTTAAGGATAAAAGGTTTCATGAAATCATCAAAAAACTCAACTTTCTTACCGTTAACCTTATAAAAATAATCTGGCTTCAAGAGCATTGGCGCTCCATTCGGGTCCAGTTCCCAAACTCCGTGTTTTCTCCAAATGCAACCGTTTCTTTCGCGCCATATTGAAACTCTTTTGGAATTCAAAGAGATTTTTTTGAATGGAATGCCAAGAGTGCCGAACATTAGCCTAGTATAAACGTTAGACGACATTCCTTCTGACATATACATTTCCTGAAAAGGAGTGGACGCTGTCTGCATTCCAAAGCCTACTCCTCCGAATTCTCCCAGATTTTTCCGAGCGATAAATCCGGGGTGTGGCTCATTTAGTGAGTCGAAACCGACTACATTCTTGAATTTTGATAGTTTTTTTGCCAGGCGAACTATGGATTGTATATAGTGATCCTGAAGATAGTCCTGAACATTTCTATTTTCTATCTTTAAATTGGGAGCAAATATTTTCCCACCGAAAAACAGCGTGAACATGGTTGCTGTCGGGTATTTCTGGTAATTTAGAGGCCAGACCATTTTGGGGTATTTCTTTCCCAATTCGTGGTGTACGATTGTGAGATCGGAATTTTTGAATTTGGAAATATCCATCCCGACCGACTCTAACGTCCAGCCAGGCGCTCCGTCTCCTCCGGTAAATCTTGACCAGACATCCTGGTGCGGATCAATGAATAAATAGAAACCGAATTTGCCAGCCAGCTCCACCATTCTGGCGATGTAATTTATGTAGGCATCATCGTATTTTCCCGGGCCTTTGTGTTCGATCGCTTCCCATGTAATCAGAAATCTTAAAAAATTAAAGCCCCATTTTTTTAATCTTCTGAAATGCTCTTCGGCCTCCTCTTCAGGCACTGGCCTACCAACAAAGGAGACATCTCTGTGATTGTGGAAACTTTCACTCTGGTCATAATGAGTTGTTCCATCAGGAGTATAAGGAACCTTCGCGCTCCCTGAAAAATTTACCCCTCTCAGGAAAAAAATACTTCCCTTTGAATCTGTAAAAAAGCCATTCTTGGAAGTCAGTCTTTCCATTATAATTTACCGAGTTGCTCTTTGGCGTCCTCATATCCTCTTTGAATTAGATAATCAGCCTGAACAAGACTAAAATTCAATATACTTTTCATGCCGAGTGAATTTTTGGGGCCAACTGACCGGATTCTTACATCTGGCCGGGATTTGAAAAAGTCTAGCATTGAGCCTAACGCACCATTTTTTTTCAACGAACTTTTGTCGTAACTCAAATCAGATCTGATAGTTTGGTAAGAACCGATAAGCGATAATTCAAAAATTCTTTCCAGTGATTCGACCCTTGACTTGGGAAGGTTCATATGAACTCCCCCTACCGGAGACAAAAGGACAACTATGATATCTTTTGCTTCTCTTTCGATCGCAGGGAGTAACGGAGTGTTTGCCATCAGCCCTCCATCCCAATGTGGCATTCCATCAACATATTGCCACGGGAAAAAAAGGGGTATAGCGGATGAGGCCATAACGTGTTCAATATCAATGTCCTTGTTGCCAAAAAAGACAAGTTCTGAGGTAAGAATATTTACGGCAGTGATGATAATTTCCTGTTTATTTTTTCTTAACTTTCTGAAATCGAGTTCCTGATACATCAGGTGCTTTAATGGGGTTGTATCGGCTAGTGGAGAAAAGCGATGGAAAAAAATATCCAGTATATTGTGCCAGATGGAATATTGCAGAACTTTTCCGACTTCGATCGATTTCCATAATTCAATTAATTTTTTATAATCCATTCCGCACCCGATTGCTGTTGCATTGATTGCCCCAACGGATGTTCCGCATATTATGTCGGGAATAAAATCGTTTTCTTCTAGGTATTTGTATACTCCTGCCTGGTATGCTCCCCTGGCCCCTCCACCGGATAGTATTAACGCTTTTTTCATATTTTAATTTTCTAATCTCTCCAAACGGCTTTATCTTACAATACTATTTTCATACAAATTCGATCTAAGAATATGTTATCAATGACTTATTTGCTTTAGATCAGTAATAATGTACCGCTCGCTTTAAAGATTCGATGTAACCTCCTCCGAATAATCTCACGTGAACTAGTAGGGGGTAAATTTGCCAGAAAGGGACTCTTTCTGAAAAACCGTTTTCCAATTGCAATTCTTCTGCGATTGGTTCGATCCATCCGGAATGGACACCACCGAAAAGTAATGACATTGCGAAATCCTGTTCAGGGTGGCCGAAAGAAACAGACGGGTCTATCAAATAAACCTTTCCGTTTTTTGCCTGAAGCAGATTGCCTGACCAAAGGTCGCCATGGATCAGTCTGGGAGTGATTTTTCCCAGGCTCCAGTCAGCCGATTTTTTATAAATCAATGACAGAATGTCATCTTTTAGCGAGCGCTCCAATAAATCATTTTCGTGCGTTAGGCGAAGCAGAGGCTCAATCCTGTCCCGCATGAAGTAGGAAATAAAATCCTTATGAGGGGAGTTCTTTTGCGGTAGTGTTCCTACAAAATTATCTTTGCGCCATCCCCAGTAGCCCCCTTTGCAAGAGTAAACAGATCGCATCGTTTCATAGATGGGGCCAGGCTTGTTTAGCGTCGTATTTTCGATATACTCAAGAATAATGAAATATTCATTCTTGTCATGTGCCGTACCGAATGCTTCGGGGACGTTAGGCGTCATTTCTCTGAGGGCATTTAGGCCGTCTAATTCCGAGTCTCCCATTTCTTTCGATATAACGCTCTTTAAACAATATTCTTTTCCGTCCGCTCTGACTCTGCACAGCGAGGAGAGCCCGCTCGAAATTTGAATTTCGCCTTTATCGATATTCCGGAATTTGTCTATTTGCTTGAAAATTCTTGTGATTCTTTCAGTATCCATTCCAAAAGCCCTTCCGAAGAACGAATTACGATATCCTGCACCTCTTCAAAACCATCAAGGCCTCCGTAATAAGGATCAGGGACATCCGGTGAACCATTTACAAACTTGTCGAATTTCCTGAACTTCATTACTTTATTCATATGAGATGCGTTAGTTGCTTTTGACAGGACATCTTTGTGGTTTGAATCATCCATAACCATTATAAAGTCAAATTTCTCGAAATCGGCAGTTTCGAATTTTCTGCATCTATGCTCAAGCCGGATCCCTCTTTTAAGCGCAACTTGTCTTGTGGTGGAATGGGGAAGTTCCCCGATGTGATAACCTGCTGTACCGCAAGAGTCTATTTCGAATAGATGATCTAGCTTTTTGGATTTTACTATGTGGCGGAATGCCCCTTCTGCAGCGGGCGACCTGCAAATATTCCCAAGGCACACAAAGAGCACTTTCTTTTTCATTTGGATGATATCCTTGCCCAGATAAATCCGGGGATTCTTCGCATAATAAAGCCTGCTAGAGCCCAGGGAAACCAGGGAATAGTTGATTCATTTTTTCGTTTGATAATGGCCTCAGCTATTAATTTCGAGCCTTTTTCCACTGATATTTCAAATGCCCTTTTTTTATTTTTGATCGGAGTGTCGATAAAACCGGGATGGATGGAACAGACATGAATTCCGTGTCGCCTAACTTCCCCTCTTAAAGCTTCAAGATATGTCGATAGGCCTGCTTTTGACGAGCAATAAGCTGCGCTTCCTGCAAACCCTCGAAATCCGGCAACCGAAGAGATGCCTACTACTGTCCCTTTTTTGCGCCTTCTGAAAATGTTCAACCCAGCATCGATTGCAGCCATTGCACCCAGTAGATTGGTTTCGATAACTTTTCGATTGTCTTCAAAGCGCCCCACCCCGGATAGTTGAGAGCCTGCTATTCCCGAATTTGCCACAAGAATTTCCGTTGTGTTCTGTAGGCTGTCGTCAAGTGATACGATGGTTTCCGCTACATTACTGTATCGCATAACGTCCAATTCCGCGAATGAAACAAGAATGCCGGGGAACCGGTTCTCCAGAATTGCTTTGACCTCACTTAGTTTCTGGGCATTCCGGGAAGCAAGGCCGAGGTTGTAGCCGCGTCTTGCGAATTCAAACGCCAGTCCTTTCCCGATTCCGCTACTTGCTCCCGTAATGATTACCGAGCGCTTTCTTAAAAGCCCTATATCGCCTGTATACTTTTCCATTTTCTCCTAATCATATATATCAAAAATAGTTCTGCAAGAATTAAAGCGATAGATAGAATGCTTGCTGCAAAAAAAAGAATGTTCCATCTTGTTAGAATTATCATTTTTTCCTGAATAGTGTTTTTCTCTGCCTTTTTGAATATTACTTTTTTCGATTCGAATTCTTTAAATGTGCCGGATTCTTTTCCCAAGTAAGCCGTGTATTTTAAGCCTTCCAGGCCGGAGGCCTCTCTGTTTTTCAAGACACTGTCCATTCCATAAATATTTTGCTCAACTATAAATTCGAGGGATGTTAATGAGTTTTTGCTACCATTCCCATCAGTAGAATTTGTTGTCTTGAATGTATCTATTTTAGCGGGAATTTCTTGAACCGTCTTTTTATATGAGTCTAGATAATATTCAAAGCCCGTGAGAACAAACCCGTTTTTCTGGCTATTTGCCTGATGAAGGCCAAGGTTAATTTTCTCAAGATTGATTAAATTGTTGTAAGTTTTGGAAATAGTGTCTAACGTTTCCAGTTTTTTGTGATAAATCCAGGCAAGACAAACAATTGAAACTGCTGTAGTAGAGGTTAAGAATAACAAGCTAAGAAAGGCTGCTTTTGGCCTGTTTAAAAAATTTCCCATAATCAGATTTCAAAATACAAATTTATCTTGACCTGAAAAGATAAAGCAGTAAATATTTTGTATACGAAAAAAACAAACGAATTCCTATTTTATGAAACTGCATATTTTATTTATCTTTATATTTCTTTTCAGTTGTCTCGGAGACAAAAAAAGAACATCTCTTGCTTATATTGACCCGAACCCCCCTTCTCCAATGGAAAAAATTGCAGAGACTCTTTCGAAAAATTCTTCCAGAAATCCGCCACTCCAGCTAATTGTGCTTTCGTTTACGCTTACGAATGGGAAACCGCATAAATTAGGGAGAGTGATTGCTGAAAAAGTTACGACGGAGTTAGTGAAAAAAGGCAACCTGAAAATATTCGACAGGCTCATGTTTGAAAAAATTCTCCAAGACAATCAAATTACTCTGAACGGGGCAATCGATATTTCGCTAGCAAAAAAAATCGGAGAGATTTTGAAGTTAGACGCCATCGTAATGGGAACAATCAGTCATAGCGGCCAAGGCGTTGATATAAACTGCAGAATCATTGATTCCAGAACTGGGATGATTATTAGCGCCGAGGAAACATTCTATGTCCCCGGGCCCGGCGAAGAAATTTAATGATCTAAGTTAAGGCTTTATAAATTCCGGAAGATACCACTTCATGCCGAGTCTTCCCTGGTATTCATATTTCCAGAGAGTATCCAGATCGCCGATGCTTGTGTGCTGATAAACAGGCAATTGAACAGTTCCTTCTAGAATCATATTTCGAGTTGTGAAGGAAAACCCCGGATTAAAAAACATGGATCTCCCTTTTCCATTTTGTGTGGTCGATTCCTGACGCAGAAATGCCAAGGTTCTATCGTCAAGTCTCTGCAAGCCGGAAAGTCCCAGAAATACATTGAAGCCGGAATTTTCGAAATGTTTGAATACGTTATTTGCAAGCCTATAGGAAAATTTGAGACCGGTTCCCAGAGATTCAGCCGCGACATGGCCGGATTGGTTTCCTATCAATCTAATGGACAGGTCAAAATTCAATCCCATATTTTTTTTCAAAACCATGAATACTGCGCCTGGCTTTGTATTTACAAAAGGCGATGAGTTATTCTGCCATAGGGCAGGCATTCGGGTGTAGAGGTCTTTTCGTGTGTAACTGCCTTGTGAAAATTGGTTTTCTTCATAGGTAACGGCTTTAATGTTTGTAGACCCGTAAACATAGTCAGCGATGGAAAATTGATTGAGTGAGAAAATGGAAACGGGTATTTCGGCTGCGTTTCTGATCCCCAATGGCTGATGATTCAATCTGTTTAATTCTGGAGATAGAGCAGCTTCTGCAGGAAATTTAAACGGGATGGAGATCGCCTGAAAATTTGAATCCTTTTGATCGAGCTTATATGACGGAGTCCACATGGAAAAATTAAAATAAGGATCCTTGAAAAAACCAATATCATTGAAAACAATGTCCTGTGAATTGATCACGGACCACGCTGTTAAAAAACCTGCACAAAGTATTACCTTTCTTAAAATAGACGTTTTCAACTTTAATTTTCTGAAATCTCAGCTCCGAAAACCAATTGTACAGGGTTCTCGAAAAAAAATCTACTAAAAAAAACAGGTTTACATATTCCACAAACTTGACGGAATAGAGCCAAAAAAGAGGACGAATTCATGAAATATACGATCGAAAATTTTGGGGAGTGCAAAATTCCCAATCCTGCCGGCTATGAGTTTTATACAAAGGAAAGCGCTTCCGTATTATTTCGGGCCGTGTATGAATCTCCTCAGGAACTTTCCCAGCTTCAATCCGATCCGATATTTTTTGAGCAATCCGGGCCATACGAAAAAATTTTTTTTGATCCCAAAATGGTAACTGCCGGAATCGTTACCTGTGGGGGTTTATGTCCCGGGATCAATAACGTAATTCAGGGTTTGGTGATGGAACTCCACTACCGGTACAAAGTGCCGAGGATTCTCGGTTTTCAATACGGATATGAGGGGTTGGTGAAAAAATTTGGGCATAAACCGATAGAACTTACACCAGACATAGTTTCCAAAATTAATAAAGAAGGAGGCTCTTTTCTTTCCTCTTCTAGGGGGAATCAAAATGTAGAGGACATGGTAGATTTCATTTCGCTTTACGGGGTGAAAATTTTATTTTGCATTGGGGGAGACGGAACTCTTAGAGGCGCTCAAGCCATCCATGAGGAATTGAAAAAGAGGAATGAGACGGTTTCCGTAATTGGCATTCCGAAAACCATTGATAATGATATCAACATGATCCAGAAGACTTTCGGTTTTTCAACAGCTTTTTCCAAGGCGATAGACGCCATTGATTCTGCGCATGTTGAGGCGAAAGGCGCGCCGAATGGGATAGGGCTAGTGAAACTTATGGGGCGTCATTCGGGTTTCATTGCAGTAAACGCGGCTCTTGCATCGAGGGACGTGAATTTTGTTTTAATTCCTGAACAGGATTTTGACCTCGAAGGCCATGGGGCATTTTTTCCCGTTTTGAGGGAGAGAATTCTGAAAAGAGGTCACGCGGTCATTGTAGTCGCTGAGGGAGCTGGACAGAAATTCTTTGAAAATTCTACAGGCACTGATGCATCCGGAAATAAGAAGTTAAGCGACATTGGAGTATTTATGAAGGATGAAATTAATAAGTTTTTCAAGAAAGAAAACATTCCCATTAATTTGAAATACATTGATCCAAGTTATATTATTCGAAGTATTCCAGCGAATTCCGAAGATTCTGTCTTTTGCGGTTTCTTGGCGCAAAACGCGGTTCATGCCGGGATGGCCGGCAAAACCGGAATGGTCGTCGGGATTTGGAATAATGTATTTACAAACCTGCCGATAACCGTTGCAACCGGGGAAAGAAAAATCCTTTATCCGGAAAGAAGCACACTTTGGAGAGCAACTCTTGCGAACACAGGACAACCGAATTCAATGAAAACAAAATAAAAATAGCGCCGCTTGAGGGCAGGTTTTTATTTCATTTGTAAAATATGCTTTGCAACCAGAGAAAGTTTTTCAACTCCGAGATATTTTTGCGAAGGCATGTCAGGAAATCCTTGTCTGACTTTCATCGGCTCGGATGCGTATTTCACAATCGCAGTCGGATTGTTCGCATATTTTGCCTGTATTTCTACAACAGGAGGCCCGATCCTTGTAACGCCTAACGCATGGCAACCTGAACAAATTGCGGCATACACCTGAGCTCCTACATTTTTCACAGGTCCTTCCGGAATTTTCTGTCCGAGAGTTGTTGCGATTTGCTGAGTTGAGGTATCTTTGCACCTTCCCCATTTTTCGATTCCTTGCGAGGTTACGGAATCAGGAACCAAGACGCAATTGTTCTCCCCACCCCCGACTGCAATAATATCTTTTCCTTTGGGGAAAATTCCTCCCCCATCTCCACCTTTCCCATCATCGGTGCTGGGTGGAGTCCCGCCCTCAAAGATCACTTTCAGAATGAATTGAATCCAAGTCCAGGTATTGCTCCAGTTTCTAGTTCCGTTTTCATAGAACAAATTATCTAAAATTTTTAAGTCGTCCGGTGCCGGGTCTGCATCGGGGTCCGGCTTTTTAGAAGGTGGCAATGCGCTTTTATCCGCGACCACAATTCCTGCAAGACTATTTCTGCGGATAATATTTCTTTCGACAATCACCTGATCGGACGATAAAACCATTAGCCCAACCCCGGGAGGCACACTTCCCACAATTGCACCTTTTGCGGCAAAATTCTTGTGATTGTTTTCGAAAACGATATTGTTGCGTACGATGATGTTTTTGCTATTTTTTGTAGGGAGTCCGGGTAAAGTAAACACGAGTATCCCGGCTGTATTGTTATAAACCGTATTATCCTCAACTAAAATATTTGAGGAATTTTCTATTTCGATTCCGGAAACATTTTCGAACACTTCATTTCGCCTAACGTCCGTATTTTTGCACATTCCAACATAGATCGCCGCGTCCGCTATCCCCCAACTCACAGTATCTTCGATCACAATATTTGTTCCAAGAGTTGGGTAGATCCCGTAAATTCCCGTATGGTCAATCATTAGTTTTCGGATTGTGACATCGTTGGCAGCTTGAGTCATTACACCATTCGCTCGATAATTTGAAATATGAAATCCTTCCACATAAAACCCTGACCCGGAGGCGATGATCCCGTCGTTGAGTTTATTTCTGCCTTCCAACCTCGGCCACTTCCCATTTTGAATTATCCCGATCAGTTTTATGTTTGGCTTATCAACATAGACAAATTCGTGGTAGATTCCCGGAAAAACCCGAATCGTGTCGCCCGGATTTGCAGAATCTACTGCCTTTTGAATCGACTGTCCTTCTTTAACTTCAATCTCTATTGCAAAATATGGCTGAACACAAAACATGAACGCCAACAAAAAACTAATTTGGTTGATGGGAAATTTCTTGATTTTCATTTACCTTCTCCTTGTTTTCCGGTATTATTTGCGATCTTAGAATTTTCTATTTTTGCAATTTTTAAACCGGATGGAACCTTATCCGGAATTTTAGGGAGATTCGTTTCGTCTGTTAGGGTTTTCAGAAATGCTACTAAAGCTTTTTTTTCATCTTCTCTGAGATCTATCTCGCGAATATGCCAGTTGATATCCAGTTTTTTGTAGTTTTCTCTTCCACCACCTTTGTTGTAAAAGTTCACAACTTCTTCCAGGTTGGGTAGAGCGCCAGAGTGCATGTAAGGCGATGTTTGAGCGATATTTCGCAATCCAGGAATTTTAAAATCGCCTCGAAGCGATTTCTGGCCAGTTAAAGCCTCCCTTCCGAGGTCGGTTTTCAGATTTGCATTATCCGGCGCTCCGATGATGGCTGTTTGGTTTGTGGTAAATAACGGAGGAGGATGACATTCGGAACAACGAGTCAGAAAAGACCTATAAACGTTAAAACCTCTTAGTTCTTCTTCATTAAACGCTTTTGTGTCTCCCCAAACATATTTGTCGAATTTGCTGTCAAAGGAAACTAACGTCCTTTCGAAGTCGGCAATAGCCGATGCAACATGATGGACCGAAATTTGATTTGTCAAGTTCATTCCAAAGGCCTCGCTGAATAGCTTGGCATAAACCGGATTCGAGTTGATTTTTTTTTCAACATCTTCTTTATTTGCGTTCATTTCGATAGGAGAGAATAGAGGGCCTAGCGCCTGGTCTTCCAAAGTTGCCGCTCTCCCGTCCCAGAATAGTAGGTCATAAAAAGCTACATTCCAAATACTCGGAGATGACCTTGGAACGACTTGACCACCTGTTCTTTCCGGACCGATTCCACAACCACCGGCACCCATCGAAAGATCCCTGCCATCACTTAAACCGAACGCTGGGTGGTGGCAATGAGCGCAAGAAATAGAATTGTCACCGGATAGTATAGGATCGAAAAATAGAGTCCTTCCTAGATCGATTTTTTTTGGTGAGAGCCCGTCTTTTGCGATTTTCAATTTTTTCCGAAGCCCACTGTAGGAATCGTTGGACTTTAGGTAGGAAAGATTATAATAACAATTCCCATCTGATTTTTTGCTAAATCCACTAGGACAATGATTTGAAAGGTTGACTTCTGTAACGTTCTGGATTGGTGGTTTACAATCTGATTTTAGGGATGCGCTTTTCTTGCTCTCCTTGCAGGAAGCAATGAAAGCCAAAGTTAAGAAAAAGATAAAGTAAATAAATTTTTGACAATACATGCAATTATGTAAAAAAATTCTCACAATTGCATATTTTTTGCCTCACATTACATTTTGTATAGCAGAAATTTTTATTTTGGTTGGGAGGCTAAGAATTCGGAAAATTCGTATGCAAAATCTAAAGTGTCCGGCTTATAAAGATTAGGTTTGAATTTTCGTGCAGCATTAGTATCATTAGAAAAAATGAAGCTATTTTTTATAAATATTCTTAAATTGAAATACGATGTATTTTTCGTTGCGATAGACTTCTTTCAGGCTTTTTTCCCCGCTTCTTTCGAGCTGAATCAGGCTTTCGATTGCTCTTGCATGTTCCGGACTGATCTTTAGAACGGCATAATCTGCCTGAATAGCTATCGGCATAAATAAAATTACAGGAATTATGATTCCTGGAATCATAATTTGTGCGTTAGGACTGGACCACTCCCCCGTGCCTTCAAGCCCAACGGGATGAAAAAATCTTCCGAATACTTCAAGCCAGAATCCATAAAATTGATTCGGGAAAGAAGGATGGATGATCATACCCGAAATCAAACCGAGAACAGAGCCGACAGTAGCCTTCCAGGATATTTCTGAATTATTCAGATAGCATGTCGCGTTGTAAAAGAAAAGAAATGCAAGAAGCACCAGAAATGCAGGATATGTCCACATGATTATAAAAGATAAAACGAACAATTGCCAGTTGCGCTTCGATAGAAACAGATAGATGTAAATAAAAAATATTCCTACAAATAGAGTCGCTCCGCGTCCGTAAAGAAGCCTTCCTGTGAAAATCGGAGATGCAATCAGGAACAGAAGAAACCAGAACCATCTGGATTTTACCTTCAGGTATTTCATCAGGAAGTTGAAAGAAAATGTGCTGAAAGCCATAAATGTAATATTAGAAAGTTTACTGGCAAGAATCAGGTCTTTGAAGACTGCAATAGAAGGAATTTGCAAAACCTGAAACAGGAGATGGTAGTCTACGTATTTGTCAGCCATAATTGACTGAGTCATCCAGGGAAGTTTATCTATGAGCCAGCCATTCTGCATAATCATTTCGCTTATTTTAATATGGAAATATGCGTCCTGATCGGGTAGATAGGGAAATTGGAATAAAAGAAAACTAAAATAGAAAATTGCAATCAGTGCAAATAGATACGACTCGGATTTTAGATAAAATTTTTGAAAAGTTAACTTCAACGTGATTTTCCCTTTAAAAGGTGTAATTTAGGGTTGCCCTTTTTTTACACAAGATATATTTTCGCAGCATCCTGTTCTCTTGGAGTGGGCTTGGTTATTCTGTATCCGGTAGTTCAAAAAATTGCAAATAGATTTATTTCCTGATCAATGCTTCAATCGAATCGGTTATCAGGTCTTTTTCTTTTGCAGATGCAATCGGCCCCCACAAGAAAAATATCCAGCCCATCCAGTGTTTTAAATAAGGAAGATTGGAATCAATTTTGGTAAATTTTCCATCATTGTCAAAAAAATTAATTTCCATATCTATATACTCTTCATAAAAACCGGGAAACAATAAAAGTGTGGCGAATGAAACAATTCCAGACCAGTGTGTATCACGCCCGAAATCTTTTAATTTAACAATAAGTGCATTTTTGAATTTTCCTTTCGGATAAGACTTTGCAATTTCTTCTATCGACTGGACTGGAACGTATTGCAGTTTCGAGTGAATGTTTTCACCATATTTCCTTAGCAATAGAGGAGGAAGATTCTGAATTAATTTAATTTTTTTTGGAGGATAGAAGCTGGAATTCAGAAAATATTTTTCATCTCTGGAAAATTCTACCGGGTACCACCCGAATGCATAGTTCTTGCACGAATTTTCAGGCTTCCCAATACAAACAGGAGATTTGTCCTTTGAAGAACAAATCTCAACACAGGCATTTCCTTTTATTAAAAACATCAACCTGATTTTTTCAGGCCTGTTCTCCTGAAGTGATTTTTCAAATTGATTGGCAATCCTGGTGTATAGGCAGTCTTGAAAAACCAATATACTTATTGTGCTTAATAGAATTTTTTTAAATAGGTTCATGAAGGATTTGGAAAGGCAGAAAAGCACTGCCCTTCCATATTACTTGTGAATTACTTCTTTTTTTTATCTTTCCCTTTTGCATCACCAATCGGTTGGTTTGACGGAGGAGCTACATTCGTTTCCTCGATTTCCAGTTTTGAGAATTGCTTTTTATAGTCTTCAATACCTTTCTCACCCAATTTTCCCAAGGTATCTAAAGAGGAATTAAGATTCTTTTTTTGATCACTTGAGAACTGCAATGCTCTGGTAGTTGCATAATCATCTCCCATCGGGTCAAATAGAATGATTCCTGCAAGAAAATCAAATATTTCCAGAGGGTGGACTTCAAATTCAAGACCAATTACAAATATTCCCACCTTGGCGCCAATTGCCCAATAATCTCTATATTCCTGATAAATTGGTTTTCCAGGGGTGTGAAGGAATGTACTTCTGGATGTATAATCAATTCCTCCAGTTCCAGCTCTAATTCCACTTACAGCAGAAACTCCGACAGGCCCGATCATCAACTCGAAAGATGCTTCCGCCCGATAACCATATTGTTTCTTCTGATAAAATCCCCCTCCTATTGTAGCACCTGTGTAAGCTACAACTTGTACAGCCCTCGTTGCCCAAACACCGGCACCAATTTGATAGCCAACATTGATTTCTATTGTAAACATATCAATTATATCAAAAATTCTATCCGGAAGATACCATAAAACTCTTTCTAAAGTAGAAGGTTCAACTTTTGCCCTTTTTGCTTTGTTGAATCCCAATAGAGAACTTTCAGAGATTGCTTCACGTTGTTCAGGAGTTAAAGATGCGAGGATTTCTTTAACTATAGGATCATCCGGATGTAACTGGTAAATGAGAGCCATAATTTTTGCGGCTTCTTCAGGCCTTCCTGTTTTTGCCATTTGCTTCGCTTCACTTGCCAGATAACTCAAGTTTTTGTTGAACGCTTTCAAATCCGGAGCTGAAGAGCAATTTGCGAGAAATGCGGTTGCCAGGATTAAAAAAGCGAGAATTGATTGTTTCTTCAATTTTATTCTCCTTCCAAGACTAAATTTTATCTAATTTGTGTTTTCTTTGAAAAGAAGCAATCTTTTTTTTGCAAAACCGGAATTTTTTAATTTGGATGTTATATCCCATTTGGGATAATGGGGATTTTTCAGGTTTTAAGAAATTAAATCAAATTCTGAATCACTTTTGACTTTTTCGATAAAAATTTTACATCAACTTTTGCAAGAAAATTCGATCCGTTTCTGACTGAGATATTTTCCGGTGAATCGTATTCTCATGCATTTTCCAGTGTGATTTGAAATCCCCGCAATTTCGGGAAAAATTTTTGAAACAATCTGAAGTTAGGCGAATTTTCCATATCCGGTGTCTTCATACTCATAGCCTGACTTCCAGATGAAGGCAGTCAGGCTATGCTATTGGAAGGAATTATTCTTTCAGGAAAGAAAGTTCGCCTTTTTCATTGACGATTGACTTGTCTTGCATTTCTACTGTTAATGCGTCTTCGTTTTCTGAAAGTTTTACTTTTAACTTTCCGTCAACGTCCAGGACGGGTGAGTCTTGAACATATTTGCCGGAAAAAGTTTTCTTCTTGTCAACTTTGATATTGTAACCGGTATTGTCGTCAGTAGGTTCAATTTCAATGACTACGTTTTTAACCTGAGATTTCCCGTCCCATTGCATTGCAGTCCATGTTCCTTTAAACTTTTCAAGCTTGGAGTCTCCACCAAAAGCTCTTTTCTTTGCATGTGGTTTTGGGATCGAAAAAACTACGCTTGCAAGATTTGATTTCTCGCTTTCTTCTCCGAGTTCAGGTTTGGATGTAACAGTATAAAGGAAAAGTGTGTTGTCTGCAGGAATCGGAAAACTGTATGCCGTTTCTTTTCCCGTTACAGTTTTGAATGGGGACCAGTCGGATTCACCCTGTTTTTTCTGCCAGATACTGTACTCGCTGGTTTTCTCTACACTTTTCCAGGTTAGCTTTACGGTTTTTGCTTTTTTATCGAGGTTTGCTTTTAAGTCTTTTGGTGGTTCAAGACGAAGCCCCGCGCGTTTGGATTTCGGATCAGTGAAGCCTAACGCATAACCTGAAAAATTGCTCCACATTCCTTCTTTGTTTACAGCAGCAACAGAATAGTAAGACTTGGTGCTTGAGGCTTTAGTATCTTCAAACATTTCGTCCGTAACGCCATTTAGTCTCTCCCACTTGTTTTTTCCTTTTGTGTATCTGTAGACAATGTATTGTGCAGCACCGGCTACTTTTTTCCATTTTAGGACAACTTTGTCTTTGTAAAGCCCTCTGGATGCTTCCAGTTGCTCTGGTGGGGCCGGTTTAGTAACTACTGAAGTTTTTCCTATTGCAGCATCGGAAATCAATCCAGTAACATTTTTATTCAATCCGGCAACGGTATAGGTTTCACTCCCTCCGTTTTTTCGTGCGGTAGTATCTTCGAAATAAGGTTTCTCCGTTTTTCCCACGGATTTATAGGATTTCGTAGAGCTATTCCATTTGAACACTTGATATCCAGTGACATCTTCTAGAGGCTCCCATTCCAGCGCAATTCTATCATAGTATTTCCCGCTGGTTGCGACTAGGCCTACGATTTTTGGAGGGATTTCGGATTTGACGTCTTTTGCAAAACCTACCGCATAACCGTCGCTCGGCTCTGAAATTTTGTATTCTCCGACGGTCGCAATTTTGTAGTTGTAAGAGATTTCATTGTTCACTCCGGAGTCCTCAAAAGTAGTGGACTGGGATAATCCTATTTTGGAATACTTTGAATCGCCTGCTCCTTGTCTGTAAATTTCGTAACCTACTGCGCCCGTCACTTTGCTCCAGGTCAGAACGATTTTTTTGGAATATATTCCATTGCTTGCCTGAATTTCTTCGGGTGGAGCCAAGTCCTGTGGCTCGTCTTCCTGGCCTGGTTTATCATTCTGGGCTGTTGTTTCAGGGTTTTTTTCGGTTGTTGAATCTGTTGTGATATTCGGATCGATTTCATCGATCATTACATAAGCCGCTTGACAAACTCTGGAAAACCATTTGTAATCAATATAACCATATCCCTTGTCGCCCCATTGTTCTGACCAGGAGTTGATGAATTTAAAAGTCTTATCCGAGTCGTTATAGCCTACGATTGTAATCGCATGCCCTCCGAGTGGAGCGCCTCCAGCTTTGTTATAAACTTCTTTTCCTTTCAAATTGTAAAAATTTTCATAAATTAGAATCCCTACTACAACCGGCCTTCCTTTCGACAATTGAGCTTTAATTTCATCCGGTTCGTTATATCTCACTCTCATGAATTCTTTTGCCTTGTATTGGCTGGCAATTTTCAGTGCATTGGATGAAGGCTGGGATTTGAAATCTTTGGAATTGTAGGGCATGGCGTTCCAGATTGGAACTCCCTTGTCAACTACAAGACTCATTGCATCAGAAATAGAAGAACCGTCGTCTCTTCCCCCATTGATCTGGTTGTAAATAAACGCAGGGGAAAATATCGCATTGTAATTCGGGGCCTTATCGTCTGTGCTGAGTTTCCAGGAAGAAACTTTTCCTTTTCGCTCCAGATATTCCTGGTATGATTTTGTTGCATACGCAGTTGACCAGGCGACACAACTACCTTGAGGGCCCTGGTTCCCAACCGGGGGCATATACTCGGACAGATCGACTTTTGAGGATAAGTCTCTGTGTCTTGCCCGATTCGGATTTGCCTCTTTCAGTGAAGAAGCAAGCGCAGGTGAATCCGGTTTTAATCCTGTCTTGATGGATTTTGGGTCAAATCCTTGTGCCTGGATTACCGACCATGTAAATAAAGTTGCAAGTGCTAAAATTCGTTTCATTTTGTTTCCTCCGTTTGTTTATTTAATTAAATTCAATATTTTCTTTTCAGTTTCTTCAGAATATTCCTTGAAGGCAAAAGGATGCGGTTCATAAAGCGAAATGACTTCTCCTTCTTTTCCTGAACTATCTTTCACTTTTTTCTTGATGTAAAAAATAATATATTCTCCTTCCGGCGGGGCTTCCCGTAGCCATTTCCCGAAATACTCCGGGAAAATGATAAACGCCAGACTTAACTTGTTCGGCATCTTTCCGTTTGTTTTGTACAGTTTCAAAATCTCCGCTTCAGCGCCGACAGATACCGTATTTTTTCCAAGTTTGTTCTGTCTCACATTCGTTAATTTAGACTTCGCGATAAAGTCGGAGTTTTTTACCAATTCTTCAAATTCCGGCGGTGTAGGGATTGCACTAGCAGAGAGGGCTAGAAAGAGAATCATTCCAATTAAAATTTTTTTCATGGTTCGTCCATTATATAATCTATTATTGTTAGAATAAAACTAATTGCCAGAATTTGCAAGAAAAAGAATTCTAAAAAAATCAAATTCAGTTGACATGAAAAATGTCTGGAAGGAATCTTGACGACAGATTTTGATTATATTAGTATAAAGATTTCAACAGCCAAATAGAAAAGAATTTGCGAAAAAGTATTTTTCTGTATTCAGATTCATTAATAGAAAATAATAATTCGGATAAAACTCCAATTAAAATATCTTATTTTAGAGAAGAAGAAATTCTAAAAATGTTGCCAATAAAAAAGCAGTTTGATTTTGATGATAAGCTTGATTTGAGCGTTATAGAAAAAGAAATCATCGGGATTTTGGATGAAGATCCGGATAACGAGGATTTTATTATCAGCAAACTAGGGAATCTAAGCGACCAAAATCAAGAAAAAGAAATTTATACGGAATTATTCAGGGTTTTGGCAAGTATTGAAATGAGTTCGGAAGAATCCGCAAAAGAGTGCTGGAATAAAATCATTGAGCACAGAAATTCCTGCTCTCGCCTGCTCGGAACGCACTTTAGTTTCAGAGCAGCTATGCTGAATTATTTCATCAGTGAAAACAAAAAACTTGCCAACCCGAAAATCATCGAAATCAAAATCTATGAAAACACTCTGAAGAGCGCGCTCTTGGACGTGCTTACTGGCGTTTTCAATAGAAGATACTACGAAGAGATTATCCAAAATGAAATAAATCGTGCGAGAAGAAGAAAAGGAGTGATCTCCCTTTGTGTTCTGGACATTGATAATTTTAAGCATTTCAATGATGCTTACGGGCATCTAGAAGGCGATACTGTTTTAAAAACAGTTGCATCGATAATCAAAAAAACTCTCAGGCGAGAGGATATTGTTTGCCGGTACGGAGGTGAAGAGTTTGTGATCATTATGCCGGACTCTACTGCGGAAAATTCTTTTATCGTGATGCATCGAATTCAAGAGGAATTAAAAAAAGAAAGGTTTCACGATGAATGCATTTCTTTTAGTTGCGGAATTTCTTGTTATCCTAAAGACACAGAAAATAAAGATGAGCTTTTTATCAAAGCCGATAAGGCCATGTATATGTCAAAAGCCAATGGAAAAGACCAGATTTGCATTTACGGTAACGATAGAAGAAATAAAATCCGGATAGAAGTGAATTGGAATATTTCTTACTCGATTGCCGGGAGCGCCCAAGAAAATAAATCCGGTGGCGAGTTCCACTTATGCCAAACCTTTGATGTGAGTCTGGATGGACTTTGTTTTGTCACGAGTGAGCACCACACAGTTGATGAAGTTCTAAATATCGTTTTTCATGATCAGAATAGTTTAAATTTTCAAAATAAAATGGCAAAAGTCGTTTGGGTCAAACCGACGGATGAGGGAAAAAATAAAATCGGATTAAAATTCATTTAATCCGGGATTATTACTTTTTTCAAAAATTCTGCGCTTTCTTCAGGAATTGAGGGATTGATATACATCCCGCTTCCCTGTTCAAATCCAGCCTGCTTTACGATTTTCGGAATAATGGACATGTACCAGTGGTAGTATTTCGTCTGACGTTCTGCGAGTGGGGATGATCGAATATTAAAATTGTAATCAGGATTGTGTAATCCGTAGAAGAGCTTGCTCAAAACGATTTTCATAATTGCTGCAAGGTCTGCAATTTCGGATTCGGATATGTCTTCAAATGATGAATTGTGCTCCCGCGGAAAAATCCAAATGTGAAATGGGGTGAGAGCGGCATACGGAACGAAAGCCAAGAAGTTCGGATTTTCAGCAATGATTCTAGTACCGAAGGAAATTTCGTCCAGAAGGGTTCTGCAAAAAATGCAATCCCCATTATCGTCAAAATATCTCATCACATCCTGAATTCTTGCGCGGAATTGAAAAGGCACAACCGGAGTTGCAGCGATCTGGCAATGAGGGTGTTCGAGCGAACTTCCGGCAGATTCTCCGTGATTCTTGAAAATCGTAATCGTTTCGATTCTTCTATCTTTTGCGATTTGCGCATAACGCAACTTAAAAGCTAAAAGTAAATCGCTGATTTCTTCGACTGGAAGTAACCCGGTAATGGAATTGTGCTTTGTTGTTTCGATAATCACATCATGGACTCCGAATCCACTAACAGTAGTATGTATTCCAGTTTGCCATCTCAGCCTATCCCCGTCCGGAGAAAGCGCCGGGAATTTATTCGGCACGATTTTAACTTTCCATTTGTCTTTATCCCGAATGCTCATAATTTCCTTAGTGCAAAGGTGGTCATTCCCTGGGCAGAATGGACAGTCTGGTTTATAAACTGGAATTTCCAAAATCTCCGGTTTCTTGGCCGCAAATTCGTGGGGCCTTTTGGCTCTTTCGGTAGAAATGATGACCCAGTCTCGTGTGATTAGATTTTGTCTTATTTCAGACATATATTCTATCCTATTCTGCCAATCCTTGATTCAAATCCTAGGCCGGGAAAAAAGATTTGTAAATAAAAAATTTTCGGAAAATAATTTTTTCTATCACCGAATTCATTTAATTTGAATATTTCCAGAACCTACTTTTAATTCGGAGAACCAATTAATAAAACGAGAAACATCTTCGCCTTTAAATATGGCTCCGTGCTGCGGGCAAAGCATATCGATCGGAAGTTTTGAAATTTTCTCGCACCACAAAATCTTTGCTTCCTCTGAGGGCATCCATCTTCTGTGAAACCCTTCCATATACCGGATGTGGTCGTCAAAATTTTTTACAAAAAGATCTTTGTAGTCGGTGGGAAGAAGGGCCGCTCCAATATCACCACTGAACAAAATTTTTGCTGAACCATCGTATAAATTAAAATTTCCCGGTGAATGAAGGTAATGAGCCGGGATAACATTCAGTTTAGTGGAGCCTATGGAAATTTCTCTGCCTTCGTCTTCCAGTATGATAAAATTATCTTTGTCTCCCCCGAAATGAAGGATAAAAGAACTCCAAAGCCAACTAACGTAGCATTTAATATTTTTATTTACTTCAAGCCAGAGGGATAAAGAAGAAATAACGTCCGGGTCTTGATGGGAAGAAAAAATTGCTTCAATTCCATAAGGGTTCATTTCCTTAGAAATTGCTGAAAATACTTCAGGAAAAATTTCACTTCCCCCAGGATCGGTTATTAGAGCCTTATCGTTGTCGCAAATAAGATACTCGTTTGTATCGATCAGAAAATCCGGTTTTTCCGGGTCCCTACTCACAACGCCCCATTTGTGATTTCCATTGCTGTAAAAATAAGTAAAGTTTTTCACAAAAAATTACCAATCCTTTTGAATTGTACGAATTGCTGATTGAATATTTTCTAACGATTCGCTAAACGCGCTCGCGGCAGTTTTAAAATCTGAAATATTTTGGCTAACGTATGTGCTTTCAATTTTTATCTGGATCGATATCATCTGCCCGTCAAGGCAGAGCCTGAGAGCCTTCTGAATTTCGAAACGGATACTTTTGATTTCCTCTTCAATTTTGGATATAAGACGGGACAATTCATTTTCCACATTTGCAATACTCTCATTTAGGTGAAATGAATGCTCTTGAGGGACGTTGATTTTTCTTGCTTTCTCTTGGGTTTTCTTGAGAATTTGCTCATTTCTGGAATCCTTTACGTTTAAACTGGAGAGTTTTAGCACGTTTCTACATAGGTCGATTAACTTTTGGCATAAAGATTCCATCCTGTTGCTAAAAGGTAAAATTGCCTCTGCAACGACACCAAATCCCGCTGCCCCCTTCCCTCCTGTGCTAATTGCTAAAATTCTTGCATTTATTGCTTTAAGCCTAAGCCTAAATAAATCCATTTCCAAGCCCCGAATATGTTCATATGCGAAAATAACATTGGAGAATTTTCGGCTTCGGGCCGTATTATTTGGACTGGACAAATCGAATTTATTGTTTAATTGAATTTCCAAGACCCCACCTTAAAAAATCGGCTAATGAACCTTCTTTTCAGCTCCCCTCATTCCAAGCTATGCTTGAAAATGGTGATTTTATTGGATTTTCAGAAATCTATTTTTCCAAGAAATCAGTAATTGCGGGCGCGTTACTTTCAGGTTTGACCTATCTGTTAGACTAAGCTTAGGAAATTCGTTTGAACTTCAATCGTCAAGTACAAAACTAATTGGAAGTCTGTGGCTCATTCTCACCGGCTTTCCGGCCAGATAACCGGGCGAGAATCTTGCCATGTTTACGATCTTAATTGCGGCCTCATCGAAACCATATCCAGCTTTTCCGGAAACAACTTTTGCGCTTGTCAACTTTCCGTTTTCTTCTACTTGGATTAAGACAACCACAGTTTTACTGGTAATATTTGCTGCCTTTGCTGCAGCTGGGAAAAATTGCTTCAAATCAAAATCGATAATTGGTGTGGGTTGCTTGTCGCCATTGTAAGAAAATAAATATCCGTCTTTATCCGTTCCATTTCCGGAAACTGCGTTTGGGTTGATGTCTTCATCGCTCGGATCGTCAGCATTTTTATTTTTACCCTCCACCCATTCCTGCTTTTCAACAGGGGCCGGGCTAGATGTCCCGCCGATGAGTTCTGGGGGGATTTCATTAAAATCAATATCCATGTTTTCGGTTTTTATATCATCAGAACTGATTTCAGTAGGCAAGGTTGCGATATAATACGAAAAAAATCCAGTTATGTGAAGAATAAATGAAATAGTCAGACATAGCTTGAATAAATCGGCTTTCCGGATTTTATTCAGGATGACCTGAATTTTCGAACTGTGCGTTAGTTGTAGAGTTGTCATTTCTTTACTGACAAGGCAATTCTGCTTACCCCGGATTTTCTGATAATTCCCATCAATTTCGCTATCGTTCCGTAGGTGAGCCTTTCATCCGCTGAAAGTGTCACCCTCATATTCGGCCTGTATTTGGAATCTCTGGTCAGAGTTGCACTAAGTTTTTGCTCGTTCACTTCCTGTCCTTCCAAAAGAATTTTCCCATCTTTGGTTAATGCAACCTGAACGGATTGCGCAACGTTTGGATCGGCAGCGCCGACTTTCGGGAGATTGATATTGATGGATTCTTTTTTCAGGAAATTCGCAGTGACCATAAAAATCACAAGCAATACCAAAATAATATCTACCATAGGGGTGATGTTAATATTTCCGATTTCTTCTTCGCCTGATCCGGATTGCATTGCCATAAATTTAAACTACGCTCCCATTTTTTTGGAATTCGAATGACTAGCCAAAAATTCGTTCGATAAAATCTCCAGAGTTTGTAAGATCACTTTCACTTTTCTGGAAAAATAGTTATTTACCATAACGACTGGGATTGCCACAAAAAGACCTGCGGCAGTTGCGAGTAACGCCGTGGAAATACTTCTCATCACTACTTCAGAACCTGCATTTCCCATGGTTCCCAGGCCGTGGAAGGCTTTAATTACTCCGAATACGGTTCCTAAAAGCCCGATGAATGGAGCGTTATTCCCAAGAGTATTCAAAATCGGGAGCCTTTTTTCAAGCTCGATTTTTTCTTCAATGACTTTTCCTGCCATAAGCTCGGAAAGCCCGTCATGTCCGGCCTTATAGTGTTCCAAAGAGAAATCTGCAAAGCGAGAATATACGTTATGCGATGACGCTTTGACGATTTCTTCAGCGCCCTGAATATCCTTACTTCGGATTTTTGGGATTACGCTTTTCATGATTGAATCGCTGTCTTTTGTGTTCCGTCTAAAAACTACGGTCCTTTCAATACCTACCGCTACTGCAATAATGCTTGCGAGCAGCATTACTATAAAAACTGCTATTTCCCCTAAATCTACTAATGTTTCCATTTTATATCCTTTAAATAAATTCGAATTTTACGACCATTCTTTTTCTTGTTTGGTTCAATTTTCTCGCACATTTCACAAAATTTACCCGCTTCATTAAACCTCAATAATTATTATTCGTAGTTTTTAAACATTCTGTGTAACAAGAGGTATTATCCGTAGCCGAAGCTGTTAGCTGGGTGGTGAATTTTTCCGTGCATAGTGATTTATCGATTCGATCTTGCCAGAAAGTTTTATTGCAGTTCATTACGCATTCTTTTGCCCTTTCGGTATAGTTCTTGAAACTAGTTTGGGCTAGTAATGAAGAGCAATAGGACGAATATGTCGCATTGGAAGACGAACCACTAATAATCGTGATAAGAGTGGTTTCATTTACAGTATAAGGAGATAGTGGAAATTCGCTAGCGCTTTTCAAGCAGGTCTCAGCAGTTTTGTAAGAGTTAACACAAGCAGCTTGAGCATCTGGCAGAGTTAGCACAAAGTAATTCAGCAAAGTCCAGGTTTTATATTTCTCGTCGTATTCCGGGCCTTCGGTTTTACAATATTGAGTGATTAGAATTAAAAAGAATAGAATGGCTTTTCTCAAAATTTTGCCTCCATACCAATATTAAAAAACGGGATGATGGTTTTCCCTACCTCAAGGGTTCCGAATGAAGCGGCTTGAGATGGATTAGTTCGGGAATAAGGCCTTGTTGGATCGAAATTTTCACCGTCCACATTTTTTCTCATATAGATATTGATGATCTCAAAATAAATACTAAGATATCCCCACTCATAATTATAGAATTTATCAATCCGAAAATCCAATCTATGGTAAGGTTTTAGCCTTCTCGAATTTTTGTACTCGGCAGTGTTGGGATTGTTGGAATATTTTGGATTCCAATAAATCTGATTGTTTGCCGGATTCGAAAATTGTCCTCCATCGTCACCCACTACCGGGTCTATTGGTCTCTGGGTGAGGTATGTCCAGCGGCCACCAACCTGCCATTCTTCGGACACTCTCCACCCATAGATTACATTTATCACATGGGTTCTATCGAAGGTAGCTATGGTTTCTTTTGAATTATTATAATAAGAAGTAAGAACTCTTTTTTCAGCCGCAGAATAAACCGTATTGTCCCCTTCATATTGTTGATAAAGATTATTATTTCGGAAAGATTGGGTCCAGGTATAAGAGATCCAACCAAACCAATCCCTGCTTCCCTGCTTGTTGGTTTTTTTTATCAAGAATTCATAGCCATGAGACCATCCATTGCCACGGTTTGAATAATTTCTTGGCCGGTTTCTAACTATGGGCTTTGTGACCCATTGCGCCTTATCCGGATTCAAACCTATAGGGTCTGATATATAGGGGTCATCGACTATTAAATTGTAAAATTCATTTTTGAAAACTTCACCCTTAACCATCCATTCCGAAGTTAACTGTTGCTCAACGCCGGCGCTCAATTTCCTTGCTTTTTCAAACTCGATATCCGGATTTCCGGATTCTTTATTGAATGCGGGGGAGAAATAATTGAATCTATTGTAATCTCCTCCTCCTCCAAATAGTGTCAGACCCTTCCCAATTCCCTCAAATTTGTAAGACACGGTTCCTCTAGGACCCAAGGCACCTTGTTTTATAGCGTATACATAATCATATCTGGCTCCCGGGGTGAATTCAAAGTGTCCTACTTTGAATTTTAGAGTTAGGTATGAGTTGTAATATTGAGTTGAGGTCCGGACATTGATCGGATATTTTTCGAACGCAGGGTTTTTTGTGTCGTAGGGATTTGGCGACGAATTAGTTGGATCTTTTTGTCGTAGTCCATCTCCTCCAGCACGCGCAGCCACTACCCTT
This sequence comes from uncultured Leptospiraceae bacterium, assembly GCA_964436695.1. Classification (GTDB taxonomy): domain Bacteria; phylum Spirochaetota; class Leptospiria; order Leptospirales; family Leptospiraceae; genus JABWCC01. The sequence goes on along the minus strand of CAYTEA010000023.1, from coordinate 11,603 downwards.
GCTTCGGTTCCAAATTCAACTTTTAAGAAACTCAAAAGATCCCAGGATGCATCCTGTCGGATCCCCGTATAGGGTACCTTTGCGGTTAAAATACTTTTGTATTGACCGAAAGTAAAGTTACTATCAATAAATGGCTCAAAATTTATAAGTGTAAGTCGATTCGTAAAGTTGGTTCCAGGAGTCCACACATGCCTTAACGCCATTGTTCTAAAACCCTGGCCTGCTGAAATTTTCGCTCCGGAGTATGCTTGTAAAGAATTTGTAGGGTCATCTTGGTATTTCGGTTCGATACTTGCGGCAAAATCGTCTTTTGCATGGAGAAATGTGAAGGATAGCTGATTTTGAGGGTCTATATTGTAGACGAATTTCATTTGTGAGTCTGTAAATCGCGGAAGCCTGATTCCTTCTGGAACAAGGCCTGCCGCCCCTATTGTTTTATCGAGATACCCGACCTGAGTTGCAACTGCCATATAGCCTTTGCCATCAAAGATTGGAGTTTGGTACATTGCATTTGCATTCCAAAGAGACACCTTTGAAGAACCGTTTCTTTTCTCCACCTTATCCACTGTTTCAATTTCGATAACACCTCCTAACGCATTATTGTAATTGGAAGGGAATGCTCCGGTATAAAGGTCAATCGACTTTATCAGATTCCCATGTATAACGGACGTTAGTCCATCCCAGTGAAATGGATAGAGAATGGGAAGATCGTCGTAGAGGTAAGTATTCCAGTCAGGGTCTGCGCCTCTAACAATTAGATTATTTGCTCCAGGGCCAACACCTGGATTTGGAGTGATTCCAGGCAATGTTTCAAGACCTTTTAGAGGCTCACCAAAAGTCCCTGGCATTCTCTGGATTTCGTCATAACGTACTTTGTATCGTGACACGACGGTTTTTTCCTTGTCACCTGTTACCTGAATTGCCCCTTTCGGAATTTCTTTTTTATCAGTATAAATCGTTACTAGCTCATCTTCCAGAGTCACGGATTTCTTTAATTCTTGCATACCTGAAGGACGAAGTATACGGAATGTATAGGTTCCCGGAGTCGGAACTTCTGCATCAAAATAGCCGTCCGCGTTTGCTTGATAGAACTTCTTTGTTTCAAAAATCATCACCGCAAAAGGGCCTTCTCCTTTTCCATTAACTTGGCTGTAAAGCCTTGCACGAAAGGAGACTGCGAAAGCCTCAGTTGATAGGAGAAAAAAAAGAATTGCAATGAAATAGAAACCGGCGCTACGAAATTTGGCATTCGGAAACGATTTATTTGATTTTGATTTTAATAATTTCATTGAATATTATATTCGGGAGTTTTCCCGCCTCTTTCTTTTGGTAAATAAACAAACAGATCAATGGATAATTCAGAAATGGACATTCTGATTTTGTGATTGCGATCGTGCAAAGATCGAGATTTCTTCTAATCGGATCATTCACGACATATAACCACGGCTGTGGAGGGTAGTAAGTTATTGTGGAAGAAGGATTGTTTTTCTTTTCATCCTCATTGCACTTGTCCACTTTGAATTTTACAGCCGCATTGACCTGGCTTTGCGCATCAAATGAGTTGACAGTATTATCTATCGAGCAATTCCAGAATGTGGCGGATAGAAAGATAATCAGAGCTAGAAATCTCATGTTCTATTTCTTGCCCCCTACAGTAATTCCGCCGGTGGGAGGTTTTTCTCCTCCGACTTTTATTCCCTCATCCGGTGATTTTTGTTTTTTAGGGTCTTTCAGTTGAATTTTTTCCGGATCAATTGAAGAATCAAAGCTAACCACATCCCCTTCAACATTTACAGTGTGGACTCTTCCAAGCGGGAAAAAATACTGAGTCTCATGCCAAATCCTGATGTTTACCATAGACTGCCCGCCGGGAATTTTCTGGACTGCCTGACTTAGCGCGTATTCTATATTCATAGGATTTGTAACCGGGAAAAGATTGAACAAAAAAAAACTCGAAGACTGCCCTTCTGATTTCCCGAGAATTTTATAATTGTCGGTGCGTATGATTGTCGCTGCCGGGCTTAAAGACAGGTCTCTAATTGAACCCCCGCCCATGCAACCGATGAACAGGGCAATCGCGAATAGGCTAACGCTTTTTTTTCTCATTGGCGGGTGGTTCTTCCTCAAATTTTACAGCTTCTGCGTTAAGTCCGAAACGGCTTCTAGTAATGAAAAAAATAATGGCTTTATCAGACCAGTATCGAATATTCACCAAGGCGTCGGCATTTTTCTCTTTTAAGATCCTGGAAACCATTTCATCGACCGGCGGTTTTTTAAACGGCAAACCGATTATCCCTATATCAAAAGTATACCATGTCAACTGCTCTTCAACAGGAGATACAACCTTGTATTTCTTATTTGAAATCGGGATATTGCTTGTCGCAATTCCCGCGCTTGAACTGGCGCAATTCCAAAAAGCAATCACAAATACAAAAGCAACTAAACCTTTCATTTTCATAAACTCTTCCATTCCTGACCCATTTTTATCTATCAATATGTTCAGTCAAGACTAAACTTATTGATTTTTCTTAATTCCTTTTCTTTTTTTTAACCATTCCCGGAAGAGATTTGGAAACTTCTCTTCAGCAAACTTGTAAAAACTATGCCATTCTTTCACTCTAACTTGCAGGTGAGAAGGCTTTTTCTTGGTAGCCTTCAGCCCGGATTCCATTAATTTTCTGAATTCCCTGTTGTCATCGATTGAATTACGTAGAAAATCTTCGTTTAGGGAAGCCATTCTGAAAAAAGCGGTTCTTTTCCCTGGAAGGGTGATCTTTTCGATAAAACCGATTTTCTCGATTATCCGAATCATAGTGCTGACGGAACCCTTGCTTACTTTTAGCGCTTTCTGGATTTCGCTTAAATTCTGTTCTGGAGGGTCGGAGATTAAAAGAAAACCGATGATTTTTCCGGCAATTCTAGGGATTCCGATTTTTTTTTCGTATGTAACGCTACTTTTTTCGATGAATTCCATTTCTTCGGGAGTGAAGGTAGCCGATTTTAGGGTATTATTTCTTTTCTTCATATAATACTTTGACGCGTTTTTGCCATATTTTTCTTTTAATAAGTTCAGTCAAGACTAAACTTATTAAATAAATTTTCGTATGAAACTTTCTGGGTTCGGAACATCATGCCGCTGAACTGTTTGTTCCGGAATAATCAACCTTTTTTGAGAGGGGTCGGGAATCAAGTCCATTGAATTCTTACAGGTCATAACTTGACTTTGAGGAGAATTTGTGCCTCCTCCAACGCTTTCTGGAAGGAAATCTTTTTCGAATTTAGAAGGGTCAGAATTTTTGCTGACTCCTCTGAATTTCGAATATCGGAAATTTTTTCCAAAATGGATTCTTCCAGAGAAACCCAAAGCCATTTTTCATTCTGCTTTTGCCGATTGGCTAGAATTGAATCTCCTGATTTTTCAAAAAAATCTTGTATTCGCGACCAAAGGTCCTCAAGCCCGGATTTTTCAAGCGCGCTTACTAGCTGAACAGGGGTTTTCCAAAATGAATTTTTTGGATGAGAGAATGATAAAGCAGCTTCGACTTCCGATTTTGCTATCTCTGCGGTAACTTTATTTTTACCGTCCGCTTTATTGACTATGACAATGTCTGCAATTTCCATAATCCCTTTTTTGATTCCTTGAAGCTCATCCCCGGCGCCGGGTTGCAGTAGGAGTAAAAAAATATCGGTAATTCCACAAACTGCAACTTCCGATTGTCCGACACCGACGGTTTCCACAAGAATTATATCAAATCCAAAAGCTTCACAAAGGGAAATCGCATCTTTAGTTTTGCGCGCTACCCCTCCAAGGCTGCCTCCGGATGGCGAAGGCCGAATAAATGAATCCGGGTGATTTGATAAATTCAACATTCTGGTTTTGTCTCCCAGAATACTTCCGCCGGTGAGAGGAGAACTGGGGTCCACTGCAAGCACGGCAACTTTTTTCCCCAGTGAAATCAAAAAAAGGCCAAAATTCTCGATAAACGTGGACTTCCCAACTCCGGGCGATCCGCTAATTCCAATCCGAATCGCATTTTTTGAAAGTGCAATGAGTCCTGAAAGCAAAGCATCAGCCAGGATTTTATCGTTTTCATTCATGCTTTCGATTAATGTGATTGCCTTGGCTAAGAAACGTCTTTCTTTTTTGGTAATCCCAGTAATCAGATCTTGTACGGTGTTTTTTTGAAACATTCTATTCCTGAAAGGTATTTTATCAAATCGGGGAATTTTATTAAAGAAAAAAATATTCAGAAAATGGATATGCTGCGCTATATTTTTTCCAATTTATTTTGGATGTAGTCAAATGGGATTCTTTCTTGCTCCAGTCGATTCCCGTTTTGAACTTTTGTTAGAAAATCAAATAACTCGGATTCTTCAATCGTTAGATTTTTCAAACCGGATGGGGTTGCTTCTGTTTCCACATTCACTGAAAGATGCGAAAATGTCTCGTATGTGAAAGCATCCATTAGAAATGATTTTGTATTCGGAAAATATTCTCTGAATTTTGACAATATATCAAATCCGCGCAGATCAATGTCGCCCCAGTAATAAATCTCCAGGTCTTGCAGATTGTTTAAGGCTTTCAAATTGATTACAGAATAACCCTCCCCGTAAATGATAATCGCATTTTCCATAGCGGGGAAGGATAAAAAATTGGTCAGATTTTCCGTGATAAATACTTTTACACCGAAAAAATCCAGACTCAGAAATTCTTCAAATGGGAGGCTTATATCCCGAATCGATCCCGGAAACATAGAAAAACCTTGTTTGGATAAAATTCTAAACCGAACCAGGTTGGATTTTGTTTTCAAAAAGTATCTCTTTTCGAAATTGTCTTCCGAAGAAAGTATATTGGATGCATCCAAAATGCGATCCAAAAATTGTTTTAGAATACTGGAATTTTTTTCTATGAACTTAGTATCAATCCCCGCAATCGGCAATTCTCTAACGTATAGATTTGGCTTCGGATTCTCTTTTAAGAAATTACAAACTGAAATTATATCTTCCAGGTCATCCGAAATGGAAACAAGTCTCATTGGATTTTGCAAAATCCAAGATTGCAATTCGGGAAAAACTTCAAATAATCGTTTCGAGTCTTCTTGTAAAATTGAAAATTCTTTTTCTTTTGCTATAAATTTCAAATAATCGATTTGATTAGAAAAATAGATTGATTTCGGGAATTGATTCTTCCCGGAATTTCTGTGATTGTTCATTTCCCATTCGATTTCATAACCGAATCCCAGCTTCTCTTTTGAGTTTTTTTTCAATTCGAGAATATCGTCGTTGATTGTGGAAAAATTTTTTGCGATTTCTGATGGTTTGTATTTTCCAAACTGGCTGAATTTCAATGGGAAAAAATCTTTTCCGGTAAAATGGCTTACTAAGAATTCTTTGTATTTATTCAGCGAAAATTTCCGGATTTCTTCAAGGCTTTTCATTTTTTATGAAAATTTTCTTTTTGTTCTATATATTCTTCGATGGAGAGATTCTTTACTGTGGAATTTTTGCCCTCTTTATTCAGCACCAGATGACAGGCATTGATATACTCTTCTATGACGTGAATTTTCTGTAAAGGAGTAACGATGAGTAGCTGCAAGTTTAATTTTTTGAACAACTCCAGCCCGTATCTCGTGCTTTCATCCGACCCGCGGCCAAATGCTTCATCGATAACGACAAACCTGAATGTTTTCGACTTTATTTCGTTCCATTCGAGTCCGAATTGGTAAGCAAGTGCCGAGGCTAAAACAGTGTAAGCGAGCTTTTCCTTCTGCCCTCCCGATTTTCCTGATGACCCACTGTAAGATTCCTTTTCAGAGTCATCCGAAATAAATTTTTCCGTTGCAGAAAAAACAAACCAGAACGAAACATCAGTAACTTTTGCAGTCCATTTTCTATCGACCTCCTGCCCACTGGCAAAACGATCAATGATTGCCTTTACCTGTTTAAATTTTTCTTCGTTGTAAAGTTCTGATTTTCCGGCTACGTCATCTCCGCAGTTTTTTAAGCTTATTTTAAACTTTGCGATTTCGTCATCTTGGTTTCTTTCGCAATTCAGGGCGATATATGTTCCTTTATTATATTCGATTTCATGCAATGATAAATTGATTTTACCAATTTTTTCTTTTACATCTTCGGCTTTATTTTCCAATGTGCTTTTAAAAAGTAAAATTCCGTTAATTACATCTCTGTTCAATTTTGTCTTGAATTTTTCTTCAAATCTAGGCAAGTCCTCATCTTTTAATCTGGAAAATAGTTTCTTGAATTCAGAAATAGATTCTATTCCTGCGTCAAATTCGCTGGTTTCTACCTGATAGGCATCTTTAAATTTTTGCATTTTACCGGTAAGTTTCCCGGTCAAACTTTCTTTCAGTTTGCCCTTCTCGTTTTTCAATTGGCTGACTTTATTGCTTAAATCTCTCGCAATTTTTTCAATCGAGTCTAAATTTATAAGGACATCACCCAAGGATTCTGTGATCTTTGGGAAAAACAAACCCCTGTTTTCCGGACTGATCAATTCTAATAGTTCCGTATTTTCGGATAATTCTTTTTGAAATCGAGTTAGATCCGAATTGCATGCGCCGAGTTCACTGAGTTTGAAAGATTTAAGCGATTCTTTTTCGGCCAATGAATTTTTTGTCTCGACGAGTTGTTTATTCAGGCTTTCCAGTTTGTCCGAAGAAGATTCGATTTCTTTTATCTTCGCTTTGGTTTCTTCTATTTCCGTAGCCTCTTTTTTCCAGTTCAAATCGTGAAAGTTAGTGACTTCAAAAAGTTTGCCGATCATTTCTATTATTTTTGCAACTCTTGCCTCTGCGTTTTCAGCGAATCGGATCTTTTCTTTTAAAACGATTTCTTCTTTTTCCAGTACATCAAGATCTTTCTCTAAGCTGGAAATTTTTTCCTTATTGTTCCAGCCCAGAACATAATTCGATCTGTCATCGATATTTCGCCTATCGTCTTTTTCATGTCTCGATTGATTGAACTTTATCTGGCCTTCTTTTGTAATAGCTTTCTGCTGTTTCTGGAAATCGGAAATGTTTTCAGCACAGGAGTAGTTATATGCATCTTTCAATTCCGATTCTAGCCAATCATAGAACTGCGTGTCCGATTTGATTTCCATTTTTTGGATAAGCGGATTTTCAACGTTTTGTATTTCTTTTCTGTGTTTTATGGACGTTATGCGATAATACACGACTCTTGCGCGCAAATTGTTATCGTTGATAAATCTGCTGAATTGTTCATACGCGTTATTCGGCACCAACATGCTCAGGGCGAAGTTATGCAGAACTTTCTCTATCGCTCCTTCCCATTTTCTGTCTTTTACTTTCAGCAATTCCCCGACAAAAGGAATTTCTTCCTCATTCAGATTTAAATTATCAAGAACCATCTTTCTGATTTTTAAGTTTTCGCTCGGTATCAGAGATTTCCGACTTTTCAGTGAGATGAGTTCTTCACGCGCGATTGTGATTTTATCCTGATTATTTTTCAGAGCGATTTTATTTTTCTGTAGGTCTTCTTTTATTTCCCCATGCTGTTTTTCTTCAACAATCAACCGCTTTTTCATATTTTCCGCCGAGGCATGAAATGAATTTTCGTCGATTTCCGGAAATTTAGGAAGATTTAAAAATTCGGCAAACCCGTTATATCTTTCAGCTTCTCTTCTTTTGAAGTTTTTTCTTTCCTCCAATCTCTTCAGTTCTGAATTCAACCGATCGATTTCGCGGGATTCGCTTAAATTCTGGATCTGGAAAGACAAACGCGTTTCAGATTCCCTGAGATCTGAAATTTCTTTTTCCGATTCATCAATTCCCGATTGCAGTCTTTTTATTTCCGTTTCTTTTTTAGAAACTTCATTTGTCAGTAAGAGAATTTTCTGTTCCGCAAAAAAAGATGGTATTGATTCTTGTATATTTCTTAACTCTTCCAGTTCCAAAAAAACATTTTCATATTCTGCGGAAATGGAGATGATCGGAGAAATATCCTCAATCTGTTTTCTCGCTTTTTGAATTTCTTCATGCGAAAGATTCAAGTCTTCGAAATTCTTTTTCAGTTCGTCAATGGAAGAGCTTATCTCTTCGTCATGCTTTTCAAGCATATTTTCACGGATAAACTCATTCAAATTATTCACGGACTTTAGCGAAACGGTCTGATAGAATAGCTCCAAGGCCCTGTCTGACAGGATTCCGAAACGGGAACGAAATTTCAGGGAGTATTCTTTGAATGAGTCCAGTAGTTCGACTCCGGCGATTTTTTTTAATCTTTTTTTCAGATCGGAAATATCGGATCCAAATGAAGTAAAATGATCCTTGATAGTGAGATCAGAATCTGCGAGAATAAAAAATTTATCCACCTCGTCATTTTTCAGCCAGAACACTTGGGCTAATATGTAACGATCGCTATAACCGGTGTTGTGAAAGGAAGCAAGAAGGACCGTATAAGAATTCTTATCCCTCAGAAATTGCGCCTTGGCACTGGAATCCTCTTCTCCTTTCAGTTTTGCGTAAGCACCCCGGATATAATCATACAACTTTCTTTCTTTGCCCTCAGCGCCGGCCGCTTTGTTATACGTTATGCGATTGTGCTGAACAAGCAGCGTAGTGATCGCATCCACAAGCGTTGATTTTCCCGATCCGATGTCGCCCGTTAACAGCGAATTAAAACCATTCGGTTCAATTTTCCAGATCTGGTTGTCAAAAGTTCCCCAATTCAGCACTTCCATTCTGTCCAACCGATAACCGGTTTGGGCATCGTCGCTGGCAAATTCAAAATTCATTTCCTTACTGATTTTCTGCATATTGGGAAAGTCTCGTTTTGATTTCACCTAACTTCTCTGCATCAATTACGGCTCTCAGGATTCTCTTTACTTCCAGCCTGTCTTTCTTTTGGTTCATTTCTCTTAAAAAACCATATTCCACCAATTTATTTATGCTTGCCTCCATTTTGTCCGAAATTCTCGCTTCATTTGATTCGCTCGGTAGAAAATTCCGAATGAGTTCTTTGATTTCGTCTCTGGTTAAGACGAGTCTACCGGATTCACTTGAGGCCGCATCAAACTCCAATAGTTTTTCCCGAAGCAAAACGCAAAGAATAGAATTTTGATAACTCAACTGGATTTTTTTCACAAGCCGGAGCGGTTGGATCGTTTCATCAGTGAAATCCATTTGTCGAACGAAACAATAACCCTCGGATTCATCCAGATAAACTTTCAGTCCAAGTCCAAAAAAGTGATTCTCGACTTCTTCCAAATTGGAAATCAGTTCATTCCATTCCTTATCCTCATTGTATACAATTCCTTGAAGCAACCGGATGATGGCGTTTGCATACGGGAGCACTTTATTTTGTTCATTCATCTTTAATAAAAACCAAACTGGGGACTGTAATTCTATATTTTTTGCCGGTTTCCCTGCTGAAAACAACAATTGTTTCTTTTTTTGCGTCATCAAAAAAATGGGCGATTCCATCCGTGGTCAGCGAAAAATATCCAACAACATCCAATAAACCGTTTTCAGTCGGAAATTGCTCAAATATCTTTCCCAGTGAAACCTGTGTCTCATAGCGAAGACAGTCTTTGACATGATCCTTCAATTTTTCTTTATCAATGTAGATCTGATCGTAAAGAGACGCTAGGTCTATTTTGGTGTAACTCGAATCATCCCCTGCCTCATAGGGTAGATCGTTTAAAGAAACAGATTGGGGAGGTGAAAAAATTGGCCTTTCCATGATGAGGTTGATATCCGGCTTTCCGTCAATTTCAAAGCTCAAATCTTTTACAACTGAATTGTCTTTCAATCGGATCGCTTGAATTTTGATTTCGGAAATGATCTCGCTAAGTCTTTTATTTTCCAGAAATTTTTTGGAGGCAATAGATCTTCGCAATCCATCGCTTATTCTAAAATTTGTTTTATTCACTTTTTGGCATTCATTCATCATATAAAATTTTAGTTTGCGGAAAAAATGATTCCGGTCGAAAGTTCCTGCATCGGTATTTTTTTCTATTTCGACGATTTCCGGCAATGATTGCATGAGTCCGATCAGGTCGCTAAGCTCGGTTTGCTTTTCTTCCGACATTAGAAATTCAAAGAATGCTATAAAACTGCGACCTTGATCCGTTTCAAAAAGAAAATCTTCCCTTTCAAAAAATAGATCCAGGATTTTTCCGCGATTTTGAAGAGCCTCTTCGATTTGTGTTCTGACCAGAGAATCAATCTCCCTGAAATTGTATTCCACTTCCCTGAAATCAGATAGCAGCCTTCTTGACGTATCAAAAAGATCGAAATATCTTTCTTTCAACTGGGTGCTTGTGAATCTTTTTAAATTTCCCGATTTGATCTCGGCTATTTCCGATTCAATCAGACTTTTTCTTTTTTCCAGTTCATGAATTCTGATATCCGGATCGTTTGAAGACCGATAAGCGATTTCTTTTAGTATCTCGAATATCTTCAGTAATCTGGATTCAGTCCCTACAAATTCTTTTTTATCCAAATCCAGAATGTAATTCAGAATTTTTTCTGAAGAGGGAGTCAATTCGTAAAATGGAATATCAGAGGAGTTTGCATAATATTTTCGAAAGAAGTCCAGATTTGCCCAATGCGTCAGAATTTCTGTGGAATTTTTCTCCGGCAATGAATCTCTCTGGTGGTTCTTTTTGATTTCCAGTATATGAAAATCCAATCTTTCTGAGAGTACATCTTCCCTGATGGTGGGATCATTTTTGACTTTGAATTCTGCAAATAAGAAACTGATTAAAAGCGCCGGATTTTCCATTCTAAAAATTTTCAGAACAGGTTTTTCCAGAATTAATTTGATTGCACCGTAGTTCATCTTAGAGTAATGGTGAAAAGGCTTTATAGGAATCCAATCGTAAAATTTTTATAGGCGTAAAATTTTTCAGCAAGCCGTAAATGAATTCACTGGTGCTTTAAAGGATATATACTACTTGACGTACCTTATGTATAGGGCGATTATTACCTTATGAAAACATCACTTTACATTTCTGAAGAACTTTTAAAGGAAGCAATAACTTATTCCGGAATCAAAGAGAAAACGCGGCTGGTGCAGGAAGGTTTGAAGGCACTCATCCGTGAAAAATCCAAAGAAAGGTTAATCCTACTTGGTGGAAGCGATCCGAAAGCAAAAGCTCCCAAAAGAAAACGTAACAGTTGAAGATTCTTGTTGACACCTCTGTTTGGATAGATCATCTGCATAAAACTGATCCGATATTGGTAGATCATCTCAATAATTCAGAAATTTTAACACATCCATTCATTATTGGCGAATTATATTTAGGAACAATCAAAAATAAAGAAAAATTTCTGCAGGAGCTCTCCCATTTTTTTAAAATCACAGAAGCAACTCATGATGAAGTGATTTATTTTATTCAAAAACATTCACTACCCGGGACAGGAATCGGATGGATTGACGCACATCTCATCGCCAGTGCACAAATTTCAAACGCAAAGATTTATACTAAGGATAAGAGTTTAAAAAAAATAGTAGAGAAAATATTGGTTTGATTTAACGGTTGTGCGATGGTCTTGTAAAGTATAAAACCCTGTTTCACTTATGATCCCATAATGGCATCCCCGATAAACTTGTCTACGAAG
>CAYTEA010000022.1:0-70092 GCA_964436695.1 uncultured Leptospiraceae bacterium | reverse complement strand
AAAGGAACGATTACTCAAGTAATGCACACAAATGTAAAAGTAAAAATAAAAGAGGGGAAAGTAGAAAAAGGATTCTCAGCATTCATTTACGGGAATTGATTTTTGGAATTTTTTTGAAGGGAGATTAATAATGAGAAAAATATTCATTTTAGTTCTTGCGATAACTGCATTCGGGTATTGCAAACAAAAATACGATCCGAACTCGGCAGGGATCCAGAAATCGGAGATCAATCAAAAAATTGCCGAAGTTATGGCAAAAGCAGAAAAAGCTGCTGATGAAAACGAAAAAGCTCACCTTTGGGGAGACGCTTCGGAATTACTTTGCGAAAAAGGCGATTTCAAAAAAGCGCTGCAGGTTGCTCGTGATGCAAAAAGACTAAATCCAACCGATAAGAAGGCCTTAGCTTCCATCGCAGAAATTTATCTATACGAAAGAAAAATCGGTGAAGCTGAAATAGTCCTCCAGGAAGTTCTCGGACGAGACTCGAATTACGGCCGGGCAAATTACCTGATGGGAAACCTCCAGCTTTTTAAGAAAAATCTCCCCGATGCAGAAAAGCATTTTAGAAAAGTTTTGGATACAAATCCAGAAAGCATTAACGCTTATCTGAATTTGGCAGTTACACTGGATAGAAAAGGGAATTCCGGCGATGCGATAAAAACTCTTGAGCAGGCGATAGAGAAAGGGCCTTCTATTGCCGAAACCTATAAAAGCGCGGGAATTCTTTCCGAGAAATCTGGAAACAAAGCCGATGCGAAAAAATACTACGAGAAATACCTAGAACTTAACCCCTATGGAGATGATGTGGAGGCAGTCAAACTCTGGCTGAAAAATTTAACATGAAAAAAATATTCAGGCTTTCAAATTTATATTTCACAATTTTACTACTTTCTTTCTTTGCAGCAACTAATATTTTCTCGATAACCGCAGGAGTGACTGTTATCAAGACCCATGACACCGGCCTGGATCAAGAGAAATTGTCCAACGCGCTTCAGTCTGAGTTGCAAAAACAAAAAGCAGTGACTATCCGGGACAGAGACGCTTTCAAAGTGGCTTGGGAACAAATCGCTCAATGCAAAGCAGGAATCGTTAAATGCGACGAGAACAATGCTGAAATGAAAATGCTGAATATCCTCGTATTCGGGGATATTCATAAGCATACAGAAGGTTATATTTTTAATCTTCGCGCAGTAAGCCAGAAAACCTACGCGGTTTTGTATTCCGGAAGCATCACCGGTAAAAATCAGGATAACCTAATTGCGGATCTCGCTTCAGAACTCAGCGACAAACTTAAGGCAATAGGTGCAAGCGAAACTTCATTTGAAGACCAAGAAAAACAAGGAGAGGGCGGATTTCGAATCGCGATTTACAAAATCAAAGCCGCAAATGAGGCCGCACAAAAAGTTCCCATCGGAAATATTTTGGATTCTGTCCTGACTACCGCCTTCAAAAATAAAGGCAAGTTTCAAATCGTTGAAAATTCAAGAATTGCAGATATTATGAATGAGAAAAGGCTTGCAATGAGCGGACTGGTTGAAACTAACGCTCCTCTTTTTGAAGCAAGGGGCATAACGCACTATTTGGCCGGATCGCTGAAAGTTTATAATTCCGACAGAATACTGAGCTACCAGATCATTAATGTTAAGACAGGGCTTCCGATTGTTACTTCGATGATCGAATGGGAAGACGAAAAACAGTTGGCGGTCGCGATGGAAGAAGTCGCCGCAAAAACAAACGAAGAAGTTTTTCATGTAAACGGAAAACTTTCCATTGAAGCCTGCGAGCCTTCAGGAGTATCCATATTTCTCGAAAACAAAGAACAGGGTTCTCGCCTTGATGAAATCGGTCTTTGCCCGAAAACCGTAGAAGACATGCCCAAGGGTAAATATACTCTTGTTTTCAAGCATGAAGACAGGGACACGATGAGTCAGGAAGTGGAAATTAAAGCCATGGAGACAACAAAAATCCCTCTCGTGAAAATGCCCTCTATCGACTTGACAGCATTTCAGTCCGGAGGCTCACTAGAAGGTCAAGGAAAATATCAGGAAGCCATCACAAGCTACCAGGAATTTTACAAACGCTATCCGCGACATAGAATGAGCGCCTATGCGATGTACCGAGAGGGTTTTATCACCCAGATCTATCTCAAAAATTTTGAGAAAGGACGAAAAATTCTTGAAGAAGTAATCAAAAGACGCCCGGATTATGAAATCCTGACAGAAGCCTACACAGGAATTGCTTTCGGTTATCAAGCTGCGGGAAATACTGAAAAGAGCAAGGAAATATTTAAAATGATTATTGAACAATACCCTGGCACATCTGCGGCTGATGCGGCAAGACAATGCCTGGATGTGGGGTGCAAACTTTGAAAAAATTCGCTCTGGTTATGTTATTTTTCTTTTCAGCATCCTTATTCGGTGTTGATTTTGGCGAGGTCAAAGATTTTAACCCGGCAACAAAAAATGTAACCGTACGTCATGTCTCACCTGCGGCATTTCGCCCCGGGCAGACATTGTATTTGTTCCGCGACAAAAAGGAAGTCGGCCAAATGACGGTAGGAATGGTGCATTTCTCTTCCTTAAACGGCAAACTAGCTGCCGGGGAGCCTAAAGAAAAGGACCTTGCTATTCTCAATCAAGCCGATATCCAAAAAATTTCAGGATTGAAACCGGAGTCTGTTTCATTCAAGAACATCGGATCAATCGCTAAATCCTGGGTAGTAAAGGTAAATTATTCCCTTAAAGCTCTTGAACCGCAAACCAGGCCGATGAGTTTTCTGGATATCATTGGAGCAAAGGAAGCTGGAAAAGAATACTACTCACAATTTCCGGTTAAAGAAATTGATTTACTGATTTTTGAATGGGACGGATCAGATTTTCACGGCAAGACAGTTGTCTTGAAAAACAAAAAAAAGTTTGCAGTTGAAGAAATTCTTGCTGCCAACATTCACAAAAAACTTCCTCCGCGCGACACTCAGGAAAAAGTCGAATGTACTGTAAAATTTGTGAAAGCACAGGAGAGTTCCAAGGATATTCCGGATACGGTTAAACTTGATGTAAAAATTGAAGACGCAAAATCCGAATATGGGGAAAAACATTTCTTTCTGAAAGTATATTCCAACTCGATTTACTTGGATGAGTTTTATATTGACCCGAAAAAAATCTCATCTGACAAGTTTGAAAGCGAATTTCATATCCCTACTTATCTTTTGATTCCGGGCCAAAACAAAATCGAATTCTACCTGAATGAATCGGAAGATTCTTCTGGAAATTTTGAGAAAGGCGAATCGCGGCTGGTTGCAGAAAAAGAGCTTCTTGTAAAAGACAGTAATTCTAAAATTCAAATCGAGCTAAGAGGAGATGGAAAAAAGTTTAAAATCGCAAAATAAAAATTGCTCGTAAACTTCAATTGTGCACTAAAAAACTTAGAGCGCGTTCTAAAATATTAACTGAATAATTTTTAAATGCGCTCTTATTTGTTTTCCAACCTGGCTCTCGCTACATTAGAATGATGAACATTGTGTTTTAGAATAAAAAGAACAAAAGTACGAAGATTCATACCCCAAAAAAGTCCGGAAAGATCGTCCAGCTCTTCCTCGGTTCTCTTTTGCACTGCTTTTTTCAGCTTTTCTGAAGATTCCGTAATGTCTTGTAGAAGTTTTTCTTTCAATCCGAGTTTATAAACTTCCCTTTCTGTATACTTTCCATAGTCTTTGATGGATGGCCGATTCGTAGGGGAAATTTTATCAATTGCCTTCTGGGGACTATCTGGTTTTCCAAGTAGTTTTATAAAAAATCTCGGCAGTCCAATGTAGCGCGCAAATAAGTAATTGGAACTGATAATATGTTTCATATTTTTCTTAACCGACCAGCCGTCAGGAATAGCATTCTTCTGAAAAGCATTGTCCGGGATTTCGCGATAAAAATTCACAATTGCATTATGTACATCGGTTATTTGCTTTAGCATTTCTTCTTTTGTTTTACAAGAATAAATTTCCGGGAGAAGGGTCATCATAAAATAAATCTGGTATTCAATTCCTGCAAAGCAACCATTTTTTCGCTTCAATAAAGCCTTTTTAAAAATTAAAAAAGATATTGCAACTGACAGCTAGCATGAATGAATAAGATTCAATTGGACTCTGATGTCTTTTTTTTGACTTCTAGGGGTTTTTCAGGAAAAGCGGGAAGTCAAAAGTTCAAATCAGTATTTTGCAATTCTGATGAATTTACCGGTCCAAAGAGGCAAAAAATGTTACAAATTTTATGGAATACTCTCGCCTATAAGGGAATTTTCTACGCAAGGGACTACGCAGAACATAAACACATAGTTCTAGTCAACGGACTCTCAATTCTTATCGCCGTATTTACATTCATCAATTTTTTAACTTTCCTGTTCTTTGACATGCAGGTAATTTTCAAATTCATCGTCATTTCCTATATTTTTCTGGTACCATTAACGGTGTATTTTAATGCAATCGGCAAATTGCTTTTTGCAAGAATTTACGTTACTGTACTTTCCATCGCATATATCTCTTTTCTTGTAATATTGCAGGGTACCGAGACCAAAGCACAATTATTTCTATTAGCGGAAGGATTTGTTATATTTTTTATTTTCCCTCGGCAGGAAAGAAACTGGAAAATAGGATTTGCCGCTTTTACTTTTCTTGCTTATAGCTCGTTGGAAATATTTTACAATCACGTCCAGCCGATTATTCCTACCGATCCAAGCACCATTGAAGCCCGAAAAACTGTAATGGATATTTTATTCGGCATCCTTCTATTCACATTAGCGGTTTATATCAATTCGATTTTTCAAAAATCAGAGCTCGCGACTCAGTTGGAACAAGAAAAATCCGAAAGGCTTCTTTTAAATATTCTTCCTGCATCCGTAATCAAAAAGCTCAGAGAAAATTCGGATTCGATTGCAGAAAGATTTGAAAACTGTACAGTTCTTTTTTCCGACATAGTCGGCTTCAGCGAACTCTCAAGAAAAATGACCGCTGATTCGATCGTGAAATTATTAAACAATATATTTTCTTCTTTTGATGACCTCGTTGAAAAATACGGTTTGGAAAAAATCAAAACGATCGGGGATGCTTATATGGTCGTCGGAGGATTACCTGAACCGGATGAAAACCATGCTGAGAAAGTTGCCAACTTTGCACTGGATATGTTGGAAGTAGTGAAAGACTACAGCAAGAAGAATAATGTGAACCTGGAACTTCGAATTGGAATCAATTCCGGCAACGCGGTCGCGGGCGTTATCGGGAAGAAAAAGTTTATTTACGATTTATGGGGAGACTCAGTCAATACCGCGTCAAGAATGGAATCCCATGGCCTTCCCGGTAAAATTCAAATTTCAAATTCCACATACTTTTTGATTAAAGATAAATTCCAATTCAGTGACAGAGGTTCTGTCGAAGTCAAAGGAATCGGGAAAATCCAGAGCTATCTTCTTTTGGAAAAAGTCGGAGATTGATTGTATTGAGATTGAAGAATTTTCTAGATGATAGACCATGAAATGAAAAATAATGAAATGAAGAAAACGAATTTTCAAACAAAACTTTTTACTTGCTGCCTAATATTTTTATTTTTCCAATTTTCAATTCATTCCCAAGTGAGAGATGATTTTTATGACCCTTACGATTTTAACCTTAAAAATTATCAGGGTGGAGAAGGTGTTGGGAAAGATTATGATTACTACAAAGATTATACACTTCCACCGAAAACGAATAAGCCGGCTCTAGTAAATCCAAAGAACCCTCAAATGCCCATTGATCCACTGATTATGTTGCCGCTGCCCGGAAACATTCGCAATACTTCACAGTTACAGCAATTCAATTCACAGAATTCTCCCCAAGTAATTCAAAAACGGCAATCCTCGATAATTAATCCGGCAACCGGAGAAGTCAATTATGAAAACATGAGAAAAAATCAGCAGGAAGCAAAAATTAGAAGAGAGCGCCAGAAAAAGCAAAGGGAAGCATTTGAAAAAAGAGAGCCTTATACTGAAACCAAAGCTAGGCGATTTGAAATTATTTTTTTCATGACTCTTCCTTTTGCCCTTGCTCTTACCTATATATTCGCTACAGTTCGAAAATTCCAAAAAACCGCGAATGGCACGGCTTTCGTAGGGCTTGGTTCAATCGGGCTATCTTTGCTAAACGCTTTCGCCGATCGATCCAGATTTGAAGAATATGAAAAAAATAAAAAACCCGAACAACAGAAATTCGAACCGGATTTTGACAGAGATGATCTGTCCTGGAATGGACTCGGGAAAAAAAACTGGCAAGTTTACTTACAACTTGGCGAAAAAGATTTCTGATCAAGCGTCAAAAGTTGTGTCCATCCTATCCGGAGCCATCACGACGATATTCATTTCTCCAGGATCCAAATTAGAAGATAAATCCTCGGCAAATTTAACCGCAGCAGCCAGATTCAGCCCAGTGGTCACTCCTGCGTAAATCCCTTCTTTGGACGACAACTCTTGCTGATAAAAATTACAATCTTCAAGAGTGATATAATAAGAACTGGTGATTAATTTCGTGTCAAAAGTTTCCGGCAGCCTAGTTTTCAATTTTGCGCTCTCTACCCTTCCGGATTTCGAAGCAGTGTAAGAAAATATTTTTGAATCGGAAGAAAAAGCGGCAATAATTTTTGCTGCTTCTTTCTGGGATTTTAAAAATCTCCCTACCCCGGAGATAACTCCACCGGAATCCACGCCGGATACGAACGCGTCTACGTCACCGGCAAGATCTCTAAAAATTTCCGCTCCGGTAAATTTCATGTGGATATTCGGATTGATCATGTTGACATATTGATCCAGCCAGACAGAATTTGGTTTTGAGGAAATTTTATTCTGAATGAACTGGCGTATCTTATCGGGTGATTCGGCATCGGTATCTGGAATGAATAAAACATTCGCTCCATAAAATTCCAGCTTCTTCAAAATAGATTTCCGAGTATTCTTAGTCACATACGACGTTACACTGTAACCTAACGTCCTTCCGATCCAAGCTAGGCTTACTGAAAGATTTCCACCCGAACTATCGATAATATTCGAGCCTTCTTTCAGGATTCCCCTTTTCTCAAAATCCTTAACTAACCCGTATGCAGTCCTGTCTTTTACGCTTCCTGTCGGATTCAGAAATTCACTTTTGAGATAAAAATTTGCGCCCTTGATATGATTTCCGATACTGTTGATTTTCACGAGTGGGGTATTTCCGATTGCTTGAAAAATATTTTCTTTAACCGGAACTGCAATGGAGAGATCTTTCCCAAAAAAACCCTGAATATTATTCAGAGCCGAAAGGAAACTATTCCCGAACTCATCAATTGATTTGGAAATCTGATCGAACAATTTAGTTTACTTTTAAAAGCTCCACGTCAAAAACAAGAGTTGCGTTAGGCGGAATCACCGGTGGCGCTCCTCTTTCACCATAACCCATGTACGGGGGAATAGTGAGTTTGCGTTTGCCACCCTCTCTCATACCTGCAACCCCTTTATCCCAACCCTTGATTACTTCACCGGTTCCAAGCACGAAAGAAAACGGTTTGCCTCTGTCAACGGAACTATCGAATTTTGTCCCGTTGGTCAAATAGCCCGAATAGTGGACAAGGACAACATTTCCTTTTAAGGCTTCCTTACCGGTTCCTTTTTTTACATCCTTAATAACTAAATCGGATGCCTCAGCAAACATTGAACCCACACTGAATAATACAAACAAAACCAGCAATTTTTTCATAATTTTTCCTCAAATTAAATTTTTTCATACAACCAAGGTTGAGACTTTTTTTGCTTTTCTTCAAATTCATTAATCTCTTTTTCGTGAATCATTGTCAGACCGATATCGTCTAGTCCCCTGTAAAGACAGTCTTTACGAAATGGGTCAACCTCAAATGAATACTCCTTTCCCGTAGGAGAATAAAGCTTTTGAGATTTCAGATCCACTTTAATTTTTGCGCCCGGCATTGAAACCACTTCCAGGAAAAGTTCATCCACGGATTTGGAACTCAATACAACCGGAAGCATTCCGTTTTTGAAACAATTGTTGAAAAATATATCCGCATAAGAAGGCGCAATAATCACCCGAAAACCGTAGTCCTCCAGTGCCCAGGGAGCGTGCTCTCTGGATGAACCACACCCAAAATTATCCCGGGTTAAGAGAACTGTCGCGCCTTTGTATCTTTCCTGATTCAGGGAAAATTCCGGATTCGGTTTTGTTCCGGCATCATCCAAAAATCTCCAATCGTGAAATAAGTGCTGACCAAACCCGGATCGTTCTATTTTTTTTAGAAACTGTTTCGGGATAATCTGGTCAGTGTCTACATTTGCCCGATCCAATACCGCGCATAATCCTTCGTGTTCGGTAAAAGCCTTCATTTCCAACTCCTGATATCCACGAATTTTCCTTCAATAGCGGCGGCGGCGGCCATTGCCGGACTAACTAGATGAGTCCTGCCACCTTTGCCTTGGCGCCCCTCAAAGTTCCGATTGCTTGTCGATGCGCATCTGTCTCCTGGGCTTAGCACATCATCATTCATTGCAAGGCACATTGAACATCCCGGATTTCTCCATTCAAATCCCGCCTCAACAAATATTTTATCCAGGCCTTCTTTTTCAGCTTGCCTCTTCACTCTTCCCGAACCGGGAACAATGATCGCGTTCACGGATTTGGAAACTTTTTTTCCTTTGACCGTTTCTGCTACAATTCGAAGGTCTTCGATTCTGGAGTTCGTGCAAGACCCGATAAATACCTTGTTCAATGTCACATCGGTCATTTTCATTCCGGGCTTTAAATCCATATATTGCAGTGCGTTATGCGCACTCGTTCTTGCAACATTATCAGAAAAGAAATCGGGAGACGGCACAGTTTCTGCGACTGACATTACCTGGCCGGGAGAAGTCCCCCAGGTAACCATTGGAGCAATTTTATCGCCTTCGAGAGTTACGGTCTTGTCAAACTTCGCGCCGGGATCAGTAGCGTAAGATTTCCATTTTTTCACGGCCTCTTCCCAATAATTTCCTTTTGGCGCATAATCCCTACCTTTCATGTAAGCAATAGTAGTATCGTCCGGCGAAATCAAGCCCGCCCTTGCTCCGGCTTCTATCGCCATATTGCAAACAGTCATTCTTCCTTCCATTGACAAATTACGTATCGCGCTTCCGGTAAATTCAATAACATAACCCGTCGCACCATCGGTTCCGATTTTTCCTATGATAGCAAGGACGATATCTTTCGCGGTTACGTGAGGAGAAAGATTTCCATCGATCCGGATCTCCATTGTTTTGGGTTTTTTCTGTTGTAGTGTCTGAGTCGCGAGAACATGCTCCACTTCACTCGTTCCTATTCCAAAAGCTAGAGCGCCAAAAGCACCGTGAGTAGATGTGTGAGAATCCCCGCACACAATGGTCATACCGGGTTGAGTCATTCCCAGTTCCGGAGCAATCACATGGACAATGCCCTGATCGGGGTCATTGAGATCGAAAATTTTTATGCCGTTGGATTTGCAATTCTCCATCAGAGTTTGCATTTGTTTCAAAGAAATGGGATCCGCAGAAGTCAGGTCTCTCGTCTTGGTGGAAACGTTATGATCCATAGTTGAAAAAGTTGCTTCCGGCCTTCTGACCTTTCTTTTTGACATGCGCAGACTTTCAAAAGCCTGCGGGCTTGTCACTTCATGAACAAGATGGCGGTCAATGTATAAAATAGAAGAACCTTCGTCTGCTGTTACCAGATGGTCTTCCCAGATTTTTTCAAACATCGTTTTCATAGATTCCATAATTTTAAACCCAAGGCTTTTAGTCTTTTGTTTTTTTGAGGATAACACCCATTTTTGCTATTCAGAAAAATATCTCAAGTGACTCAAAAGCCCGCCCTGATGAATATAGATTCCCTTGCCCTCCAAATTCTTTTCTTCTATATATTTGATTATGGTGAAAAGCGTTTTGGCTGAATAAATAGGCTCCAGGGGAATTTTTTTTGAAGCCCAAACTTCCCGAATGTAACTTTCGAGTTTAGAATTTCGGGATGAGAAGTTAGGCGAAATCGCAGGAATTAATATTTCGTAATATCGGGTCATGTCCAATCCGAATTCGTCTGCCAGATTTGCAAGCTCAATCTCCAGTTTGTCTTTCTTATTCCCGATTGCGACTCCGAAAATCTTCTTATTGACTGAAAGATGCTTAAGAGCTGAAAGAAATGTCAGGCCTGATCCTATATCAAGAAAAACATAACCAAATTCATTGTCCAACGAATTGATTTCTTCCCAAAGGCCCGAAAGGCTTTCAAAACAATGTACATTCAAGCCGAATTTGGGAATTACAAACCCATCCGGATAAGCGTTTTGAAAATCGGCCTTGCAATCCTCCAAATCCAATTGATCTCTGCATATGTATATTTTATCAGCAAACCTATTTGACAATATCGAATTGGCGGTTCGAATTTTCGGATCTTTAGAAATGTGGGCAGCGCTTACATGAAACCCCTCCGAATGAAAAATATAACTTGCGCTGGAAACAAAATTCGAGTGAGGGCTGCCGGACAAAAAAACGGAATGGATCTTTTTCGTTTTCAGGTGGCAGAGCAGTCCGCCAAGTCGTCGGAATTTAGTTCCGAAACTTCCGAAGGTTTTATCGTCCCTTTTTATGCATAAAGAAAAATTCCCGATTTTTTCAAAAAACTCAACCGGTGTATTCAATCTTGTATATGAATTCAAGGAATCGTAAAATAAAATGTCGCGCCTTTTCCGGGAGAGCTATCTACCCAAATTTCCCCGTCGTGCCGTTTGATTATTCTCTGAACAGTAGCCAGCCCGACCCCTACTCCTTCAAATTCAGCAAAGGAATGCAATCGCTGAAATACGTTGAATAATTTATCCGCATAAGCCATATCAAAACCGGCTCCCTGATCCCTGACAAAAAAAACTTCTTTGCCATTCATTTCTACTTTTCCGAATTTGATTTCTACGAATTCATTTTTGGCCGAATACTTAACGGCATTCTCTAGTAAATTCCGCATGACGATTCTCATCAGAAATTCATCGGCGAAGACTCTTAGATTTTCTTCCACCTGAAACCTTATATCCAGTCCCCGGTTTTCTTCCGTCAATTCGACAATAATCGATTTGGCAATATTCGAAAGCGGAACTTCTTTTTTATCGGCCGGTGACCTGATAATTTTTGAAAAGTCCAATAGCGCTGCAATCATACTGTTCATTTTTTCAGTCGCTTGAACCACCTTGCTTAGGATTTTTTTCCCCGCCGGATTAATTTCCTTCTCATAATCCTCGAGGAACATTTGAGTAAAACCGGAAATTGCGCGCAACGGAGCTCGTAAATCATGCGAGATCGAGTAGCTGAATGACTCCAGCTCCTTATTTGCTACCACCAGATCCTGAGTTCTATCTTCCACTTTTTTCTCTAAGGTTTGATTCAGTTTCCGAAGTTCTTCTTCAATGTATTTCTTTTCTGTAATATCTTGAATGATAGAGTGAATATAAGTTTTTCCGTGAATCACAACCGGCCCTGTATAAACTTCAACGCTTCGTATCTTGCCTGATTTCAGCCGGTGTTGAAATTGATAGAATTGCGGGTGACGCATGGACTCTTTCATCCTTCTGAAAATTTGTTCGGTTGAAAGCAGATTGATGTCCCAAATTTTTATTTTTCGAAATTCTTCCCTAGAATACCCGTAAAAATCCACGGCCGCATCATTTACTTCGAGAAAATCACCAGTGGCAGAATCCAATACCCACTTAATCGCCGGATTATTCTGGAACATCTGCCGATATTTTTCCTCGCTTTCGCGTAACGCATTCTCGGTTTTTTTCAGGTCAGTAATGTCTTGGGAAATTATCATGATTTCATTGACCTTCTTACTTCCATCATGCAATGGAGAACAGAACGCTTGATAATAATTTGCCTGAAAACTTGCGTTATACGATACCTTCTCTCCCTGAAACGCCCTTTCCCAATAAGGAATATATTTCTTCAAATCTTCATTAGGAATAAATTCAGAGGCTTTTTTATTTAAATAGAAATTTGAATTTCCGATAATTCCTTGTCCGGCTACAATCTTACACACCAGATCCTTATCATAAACAACAACAACTCCAGGATAGTTATCCGCTAAACTTTTATAAAGCTCCCAATTTTTTGTTATTTCTTGAAGCGCCTGCACCCTTTCATTCAAAACAGCCGCAAAAAGAAACCCAGTACTAGTTAATATAACCATAAACAGTTGAATGTTTAGAAATGTTTCTGCATAACCCGTTTTTGATTTGAATGGTGGGGGAATGAGGTCAATTTGCATTGCAGCAGTCAATAAAATTACGGAAGCAAAAAAGGGAACCCCTCTAAACCCAAACCTATAGATTGCGAACACAAGAAATGGTAAAAGAAAATATGGATAAGGGATTTTACCTGAAAAGATAAAGTATGACAAAACTGAAATGACTGCATTCACACAAATAAACTCAATGCCACGAAAGATTTTTGTTTGAAAAACCATTAAGGCATTTTTATCTATCATAAAAAATAATGGAGCCAGAATTAAAATGGCAAGTGAGTCCCCTGCCAACCATGCATAAAAGGATCGAATAATAGCATCGTGAGGCTTAAATCCCGAAAAATATATGACAGCACTACCCATTAAAGAACTAAAGAATGGAGCTATAATGACATTAAAAAGCATGAATGTAACGGTTCCGCCTACCGTACGAAATAAGCGTTCTTTACCGGAAAATCTTGTTATGAAATAGTATCCAAACAACGCTTCCATGCAATTCCCAAAGGAAATCAGAAATTGCCCCCAAACCGGAAAGATTCCAATGGTTAAGAGGAATGAACCAGTGAATATAAATGGAAAAAATTTCCAACCGAATGCGAAAAGTATTCCGAGAGCAACACCTGATGGAAGCCAGATGGGCGTTACATTCCCGTGGTTCAATCCATACACCAGGCTCAATATTCCGCTTAGATAATAAATAGCCGTAAATAAGATAAATTTTGCGATAACTACAAAAATGGGCTTCATCAGAATATCGAATTTAAAAAAAGAATTCAGTATGAAAACAGTTTTTTAGCAAATGAAAATTAATTTCCTGATAAAAATTAACTAAAAATCTACTATTCAAAAAATAGGGACTCTTAAAGAATTGTCGCAAAACAAAAAGGAGTAGTTCATTTATGAAATTTCAAAAATCGGCAGTCGCGCTAACTATAGCTGCGGCTCTAATCTTTACGCTGAATTGCGGAAAATCCGAGAAAAAAGCAGATCAAGCTTCTGCGCCTGCGGCAAACGAAGCCCCTCTTGACCCAGCACTGCAAAAAGGAAAAGATCAGTATGCGATGAATTGCGCATCTTGTCACGGGGACAATGGAATGGGTGATGGGCCAGCTGCCGCATCTTTAAATCCAAAACCAAGAAACTTTAAGGCTCCGGTAGCTGAGTGGAAAAATGGCAATACCGAAGAAGGAATTCTGAAGACGCTGAACAATGGAATTCCAGGTTCAGGCATGGTTTCTTACAAGAGTCTAGGAGCAGATAACTTAAAAGAAATTGCAAAATTTGTAAAATATCTCACAACTAAATAATTTGTTCAATTGTCAAAGAAGGCAAGAGCAAAGAAAAAATTCAGCTTTTGTCTTCTTTGTTTCAAATATTTAAGAAAATATGGGTATTTTAGATTGACTTACAGTCGGCAAAAAGTAGAGTAACAGAAAATGGTAGAAGATTTTAAAATTAATGTTGATGCTGAAGGTGAAATCTTTCCGGTAATTCATATTTCAGGGGAAATTACTTCGGAAGCGGATGAAGAAATCGTAGGCTCATACTCATCAATCCCAGATCATAAAAAAAAGAAAGTTGTTATTAATTTCGAAAAAACATCTTACATAAACTCAGCAGGAATCGCAACACTAATCAGCTTGATCTCCAAAGCATCTGAATCTCAAGGCAAGATAGAATTTGCCGGCCTTAATTCACATTTCAGAAAGGTCATGGATATTGTAGGATTGACTGATTTTGTAGTTATTCACGAAAATTTAGAGCAAGCACTAAAGTAGCGCACCGCAACTGCCCTATTTTTTCAATCCAACTATCGAATCCATTCTAAAATCTTCGATAATTTCTCTTGCCTTGGCCATTACCTTTTCTACAACAGCCAGAGATGTTTTTCCATTAAAAATTGGAAAAGCAACAGGAGAATCTTTCTCACTGATTTGCACAACAAACGTAGGGCTAATTCTTTTCTTGTCAAGACAATCACTTAAAATCGTCAGTAAGTTTTTCAGATTCATCGATACTTCTTTCAAAATCATCTGAGCATCTCTATCCATTTTGGAACTATTTCCGTTTGCGTCTAAGAGAGATTTGATATGCTCATTGATACCGACAGAAGGCAGGCCTTTTCGGGAAAAACCGAATCTTTCAATATTGGAAATCACTTCCCGGAATAAACTCATCTCAGGAGTTCCACGAAAAATTGCATTCAATGCCGGGATTTCGGCATTCACAAAATCCATTAGTGCTCCGTAAAAATATTTCATTTCTTTTTTTGCGAGAGGATGAAAATCATTTCTGGGGTATTTTTGGAGACGCTGGTCGATATCATCCATAATCCGGTTTAGAGTATCGCCTTTCAGAGCATCTTTCTTGGCTTTCATCTCATTATGCTTACTTTTTAGTTTTTCAAAAAAATCAATTTCATCTTTTAAAAAATTCGTAATATTTCCTTTAGCCTTTAATACTTGCGTGTAACGTTCTTCGAATGGAAGGGATTTGAAAATCGAAGGATTCTCCTTGGAAAAGGATGAATAATCGGCTCTCAACTTCTCTAAAATTTTTTTGATTTCAATCGGGTCCAGTTCTGCCATCAAATTGATCCTTTGTTTTTCCACTGATTGATCCTGACTAAAACAGAATCTATGTCCTGCGACATGAAGATGGCTGCATTTTTGGCATCCGTAAACATCTGCTGTTCCTTGAACTGTATTTGTTTCAAATGACTTTCCGTTTTTGTATTCATGATTCCCAGAATATCCAGCATCAATTTTTTCAGCTTCTGGTGCATGGGAAGTAGCAAATCCTGCATTTCCCACCGGATAATCAGAGCCATAACTTCTTTGTCGTTTGCAATTTTTGCCAAAATGTCTTTCCTTGTTTTGTCGTATTTGGATGAATAATATCCAGCCGGCCGAGGATAAGACGTAAGCTCTTTATAAAAATTTATGATTTTGTCCATATTCTGAAAAACTTCCACATCGATTTCCCTGGATAGATTGCCGATGATATTTTTGTTTTCTGAAGGATCACCTGTCATATCGAATATTTTTGAATTTTTGAGATTATTGAGCATTGCAGAAATCCGTTCTTTGTTTTTTTCGAATTCCTTCAAAATTTCAGCCAAGAAATTTCTTTCAACCATAACAAAATTCTGCTCCGATCCCGACGACTCATCAGTTATGGGGGCTGAGGAATCCTGCTTTGAATCGATACTCAAATCAAATTCATGCAGGCCGACATCCTCGGAATCCGGAACCGGATCTGCCTCTTCTTCTAAAGCCTGAACATCCTCCTGGATTTCTATTTTCTTATCCTGTTCAGACAATTTTTCTGCCATAATTTCATCCAGAGAACGGGTTTTCGACTTAGGGAGTTCTTCAATTTTGGGAATCTTTTCATCGGCTGATTTTGCTTTTTCCGGCACAGGAGTTTTGGATGATTTGATCTGAACCCGGATTAGTTCAATTTTTCTAGTCTCCATGTTGAACCTCAGGGCATATCGATTTTCGTTCTTATCGATATACTTATTACTCAGTTGCGCGATAGAGATTTTGGTTAAATCCAGATCCTCAATAGAGTCGATTTTGATATAATTCGGTTTAGGAGTTTGCATAATGAATAGACTTTAGATAGTATTCAAAAACCAGCTGTCCTGCGATTAAATTGACATATTCCCCCCGAAATTTGGCAAGTTCATTTAGCTCCGAATACAGATTTTTTGAGAGAGAACACCTCTCATCAACCGTTTCTTCTGCTCCTGCCCAGGAAAAAACCTCATCCTTAGAGACAAAATAAACCGCCCTCGTGAGGAGGTCGGATATAGCCAGCCCTTCCTTTTGAATTATTTCTCCCAAATTCCTATCCAATGTAACTAATATTGTATAATCCGTTTCCACGCAAGTACAGGTAAAAAAATGTCGAAAAAAAAAGATTTTTTTCAAAAAAAAGTGAATTTCAAAAGCTTGACTCCTATACTACATTTTTTTGCATTGAATAATTGGTCTAAGACTGCGAGGAAAAGTTGGCAAATTTAAAATCATCCAAAAAAGACAAAAGAAGATCCGAAACAAGAAAAGCCCGGAATTCTCAAAAAAAATCTACAATTAGAACCTATGCAAGGAATATTCTTACCTGCATCAAAGACGGAAAGAAGGAAGAAGCAGCAAAGCTTTTTATAAAATATACTTCTGTTCTGGACAAAGCAGCAAAAATAAATATTCTTCATAAAAAAAATGCCAGTAGAAATAAAAGCCGGATGGCAAAAAGAATCAGTTCGATAAAATAATTCTTTGGGGATAACCAAACTCTCTATTTGCAAAGAAATTTCTGAGAAAAATGGTATCCCTCTACCCACCGTTGAAGACTCCGTAGATTCGTTTCTGGAAATACTAAAAGGAAAAATTGCGTCCGGAGAATCCATTCAAATCAGAGGCTTTGGCTCTTTTTGCCGCATCCACAAAAAAGAGAGAAATGTCTGGGACCCAATCCAGAAAAAAGTAAAAACTTCTGAAGAAAAATTCAAAATCCAGTTTAAGCCAGGAAAAGACTGGACAGAATTGGCTTGTTCACAATTAAGTCAAAAGAGTAAGGGCGATTAGCTCAGCTGGGAGAGCGCCTGCCTTACAAGCAGGATGTCGGCAGTTCAATCCTGTCATCGCCCATTTTTTTAAGTCCCTTAGGCTTCTTGAATTGCAAAATTTCTGAATGCATCTCAAAATGGATAAACATTGAATATCCCAAAAAATAACAAAAACCTAATGATTTCTATTTCCGGAATTCGCGGAGTTATTCCCGAAGGATTGGATCTGGAAGCAATATTCTTATATTCAAAAGCATTTGCTCAGTGCGTAGATTCCAAAACCGCAGTGATTGGATTAGACGGCCGTCCAAGCGGACGATTTATTCAATCCATTCTGGAAGGCGTTTTGTTATCCCTCGGCAAAAATGTAATCGATCTAGGCATTGTGCCAACTCCTACTGTAAAGTCAGTAGTTAAGGAAACCAAAAGTGGTGGCGGAGTCATGGTCAGCGCATCCCACAATCCGATTCAGTGGAATGCATTTAAGTTAATCGGTAGCAAAGGATTTTTTTACAGCCAGAAACAACTGGATGAATTTCTTTCCATTCTTGAAAAAAATCCAAATCCAAAGCCATTTTTTCTACCGGATTCGAAATTATTTCAGGATAGCAGAGAATACATTGACCTGCACATCGAATCGGTTCTAAAGCAAGTCGATGTCCAGAAAATCCGAAAAAAGAAGTTCAAAGTTTTGCTAGATGCGGTAAATGCAGGAGGAAGTATCGTTGTCCCTGCCCTTCTGGAAAGACTGGGCTGCAAGGTTGTAAAACTCAACTGTGAACCGACAGGAAAATTCTCTAGGCCGCCGGAGCCAACTCCTAAAGCTCTTGAAGGGACTTCCAGAAAAATGAAATCATCCGGTTGCGATATCGGATTTGCTCTTGACCCGGATGCGGACCGCCTAGTGGTTCTTACTCCCAAAAATGGAGCAATTTCGGAAGAATATACCCTGCCTTTGAGCATTTTATCCGTTATAGATAGACCACCAAAGAATGGAAAAGTTGTAGTCAACCTGTCGACCAGTTTCTTAATAGAAGATATCTTAGATAAACACGGGAAAAAACTACTCCGTTCGAAAGTCGGAGAAGCCAATGTAGTGGAGATGATGGTAAAAGAGAAAGCATTTTTCGGTGGAGAAGGCAACGGAGGGGTAATCGATCCCAAAATCAGTTCTTTTGGCAGAGATTCTATGTCCGGTATTGCGCACATTTTGAATATGCTAGCAAAGGACAACAGGAAAATTGATCAAGTGATGGACTCTCTGCCAAAACTCTACATGGATAAAACCAGTTTTTCTTCTTCCGGGTGGGAAATTCGGAACTTATTCGAAAAGTTCAAAGAATCTTTCTCTCCAAAAACAGTGGATGAAAGGGACGGTCTCAGAATGGAATTTTCATCCTCCTGGGTGCATGTCCGGTCTTCAAATACTGAACCAATTATACGGGTGATCGCTGAAGCAAAGTCCTCAGATGATCTCAAAAAAATTTTAGAAAAAGCAAGAGAAATTTCGGAAAAATAATATGTGTGGAATTGTGGGATACGCTGGAAATAAGAATATTGAGTCCGTTCTACTTGTAGGACTCGCTTGTTTGGAATACCGGGGGTATGACTCTGCGGGAATCGCTGCGATCGAAAATGGCGAGATAGAGATTCGGAAAGAAAAGGGAAAGATCAAGGCTCTCGAAGCAATACTGAAAGAAAGGCCTGTTTTCGGAAACATTGGAATCGGCCATACAAGGTGGGCAACGCACGGTGAGCCTTCCTGGATAAATGCTCATCCCCACACCGACACAAAATCATCTATCGCGATTGTTCATAATGGAATTATTGAAAATTACCAAAAGCTAAAGAATCAACTTCACACCAAGGGGCATGTATTTCATAGCGACACGGATACGGAAATTATCCCGCACATCCTGGAAGAAGAGATCAAATCCGGGAAATCGATTAAAGAAGCTTTTTTGAATCTGTTCAAAACAATCGAAGGAAAATGGGCAATTGCGGCTATTTTTGACAAGGAACCGGAAAGAGTATATTTTGCTCAGGACGGTGCTCCTCTTTTATTGGGAAAGGGAAAAGGCGAATATTTCCTGGCATCCGATGTATCTGCCCTGATTCGCAATTCGCGCGAGGTTCACTACCTGAATAAAAAAGAATGGGGGTTTTTTACGAAAGATTCTTTGACTCTATTTGATTTTGAAGGAAATGAAATCCAACCTGATTTCAAAAAACAAGAAATCAAATGGGAGGAAGTAGATAAAAGTGGCTACCCTCACTACATGCTCAAGGAAATTTACGAGCAGCCCGCCATTTTCCGGAAGATTATAGAAAAACGCCTGAATGGTGGCTACGACCTTCATTTTCCTGAATTCCAGATTTCAAAAGAAATACTTTCGAAAGTAACAAGGTTTGTGATTCAAGCGGCTGGAACGAGCCTTCACTCCGGAATGATAGGCAAACATTACCTCGAGCAGTACACCAGAATTCAGACCGATACGGAAATGTCTTCCGAATTCGTGTACCGTAACCCGGTGGTTGAAGGGGATACAATGGTAATTGCAATCTCTCAATCCGGAGAAACGGCAGATACGTTAGCCGGCATCCATGAAGCAAAAGCCAAATTCGTAAAAGTCATTTCTCTTGTGAACAGCATCAACTCCACAATCGCAAGGGAGTCCGACGCATTCATCGATATGCTTGCAGGCCCCGAAATCGGAGTAGCCAGTACAAAAGCCTTTACGGCACAGGTGATTCATCTTTTCCTGCTTTCTCTATACGTCAGCCACATTAAATGGATAACAACGGACGCAGAGAAAAAGGCTCTTCTGGACGAGATCAGACTTCTGCCGGCAAAAATGGAAACTATTCTCAGCCACGCATCAATTATCGAAAAATGGGCAGATGATTTTGTGAACACGAAAGACTTCGTTTTTCTGGGAAGAACCTATAACCACCCGGTTGCTCTGGAAGGCGCCTTGAAGCTGAAAGAAATTTCTTACATACATGCGTCCGGATATGCCGGTGGCGAATTGAAACACGGGCCGATAGCCCTCATTACCAACGAAGTTCCGGTAGTATGTATCGCAATTCAGTCCGAGATATATCCGAAAATGCTTTCGAATATTCAGGAAATAAAGGCCCGATCCGGAAAAGTCATTTCAATCGTAACCGAAGGAGATACTGAAGCCAGAAGACTTTCGGATTATACCTTTGAAATTCCGCAATGTAGCGAAATCCTGAGCCCTCTTCTTACTGTAATTCCTTTGCAGCTACTGTCCTATTTTGTAGCCGTAAAAAGAGGCTGCACACCGGATCAGCCTAGGAATTTAGCGAAGTCGGTAACGGTGGAATGAAATCGAAAGTTGAAGCGATTCTTATAAATGAAAAAAATATTCCACAGGGCCTTGAGGTTCCCACAAGAACCAGATCATTCTGCGAAATTCAAACAGGTATTTACTCGACTCTTCAACGCCTGACGAGAAAATTTCCAGATGCGGAGTTTTATTTTTCTCACGACAATCCGTTTTTTGCAAAATCATTCCTCTCCCGAAATAATTTTTTCAAACTATATGATAATCAGAAAATAGATTTGGAAATTCAGCCGCAAGGCTTTCTTCCCTGGGAACTGATTCGCCAAATCAGTAAACAAATAGAGGAAGATCTGGAATTATCCAAAGACATTAAAAAATGGAACAATAAAATAAAAATCAAATCGGAGCAGTTTCAAGTTGTCGGAAAAAAAAAGCATTTGTATATTCATCCGACAGCGAATGTTTACCCGAATGTGGTTTTTGACTTAACATCCGGCCCGGTGATCATCGACAAAGGAGTCACCATAACTTCTTTTTCTTTTCTGGAAGGCCCTATATATGTTTCGCCTAACGCACAAATCGATGGAGCAAGAATTACCGGAGGGGCGATAATCGGCAATACCTGCAAAATCGGTGGGGAAGTCGAGAATTCCATTTTTGGGAATTTTTCCAACAAGCACCACGAAGGCTTTGTGGGGCATTCCTATGTATCAAACTGGGTGAATTTGGGAGCACTGTCTACAACCAGTGACCTGAAAAATAATTACGGGGCAGTAAAAATTCCATCCGGTTCGGACAAGATCAATACCGGAACCATTAAATTCGGATCCATCATCGGAGATTTTTCCAAAATAGCGATTGGTGTTATGCTGAATACCGGCTCCGTGATTGATATGGGTTGTAACGTAACCACTCCCAGAGTCGAAGGCTACACAAGGGCATTCAGTTGGGCAGGTGGAAGCGAAAAATACAGACTGGATTAT
Source organism: uncultured Leptospiraceae bacterium (assembly GCA_964436695.1). Classification (GTDB taxonomy): domain Bacteria; phylum Spirochaetota; class Leptospiria; order Leptospirales; family Leptospiraceae; genus JABWCC01. The sequence goes on along the minus strand of CAYTEA010000022.1, from coordinate 48,932 downwards.
TTCCTGAACGACACGAAAAAAATCATGGCAAGAAGAGATAGAACCTTAAGCGAAGAAGAAGAATCGCTGATAAGAAATCTATACGAAATCGTTTAACATTTTCTCATGAGCGACACGGTAAATTTACATCAAAAAAATGGCAGGTTTGTTGAAGCAGACGGATTAAATATTTTCACCATAGACAAAGGCCAGGGAGAAATCGTTGTACTTCTCCACGGCTTTTTCGGGACATCGTATGAATACCGCAAACTGATTCCCATCCTTTCGGAAAAATATAGAGTAATTGCACCGGATTTTCCGGGACTCGGATTTTCCGAATCTCCCAAAACGCCCTACTCCCACAGGTATTTTGCAAAATTCTTGTTCCAGTTTCTGGAAAAAATTACAGATGAAAAAGTTCACATTGTCGCCCATGATTATGCCGGCCCGATTTCATTTTTGTTATTGAATGACCACCCCGAAAAAGTAAAATCATTGACCATCATAAATTCATTTTTGAATTTGAAGAATTTCAGATTGTATTTTCCTGTCTCAATTTTGAAAATTCCATTTCTAGGAAATATTTTTTCTCTGTTTTTAAATTCTTTTACGCTAAGATTATTATTCAATTTCAGATTTGTTTCCAAAACGAAGCCGATCAATAAAGAAACGGCAAAGGACTACGCGTTTTTATTGTTCAACGGGGTTTGCAGGAAAAATTTCATCAAAATCTGCCAATCGGTTGATCTGACAATTCATGCTCAACGCGACATGGAAAACGGAATAAAAAAAATGATCGGTGGGCGACAAATCATTGCCGGTGAGAACAATAACGTTATCGGACTGCATGAAATCGAGCACATCAAACAAGTGATGCGCTTAGGTTTCTGCAATCTGATTCCTGGCAAACATTTTCTGATGGAAGACTATCCCTTGGAATGCTCAGAGAAAATCGATATTCTGGTTAAAGCATTTTCGAAAAGAGAAAAAAAATAGAGGCTATATGGAAATCATTCAATCTAAAATTTCAACAAACTCGTCTGAATACAAGGAAAATTACGATGACCTCTCAAGCAAAGTCCGAAATATCAAGAAACTAATCGATATTGCTAGAAACGGAGGTGGCGAAAAACTCGTCGGAAAACATAAAGAACGGGGAAAACTCACAGCTCGCGAAAGAATTCAATCTCTAATCGATAACAATACTCCTTTTTTGGAACTGTCCCCATTAGCAGCAGAAGGAGTATATTCCGACAATGTTGCGTCAGCCGGAATCGTAACCGGCATCGGAAAAATTTCAGGGGTGGAATGTATCATAGTTGCGAATGACGCAACTGTAAAGGGTGGAACATATTACCCCTTGACAGTGAAAAAACATCTGCGCGCCCAGGAAATTGCGCTGGAAAATAATCTTCCTTGTATATACCTCGTGGATTCTGGTGGAGCTTTTCTTCCGATGCAGGATGAAGTTTTTCCGGACAAGGAACACTTCGGCAGAATTTTTTTCAATCAGGCAAATATGTCTTCTCTGGGAATTCCCCAGATCTCGGTAGTGATGGGAAGCTGTACGGCAGGAGGCGCTTACATTCCTGCAATGAGCGATGAGTCAGTTATCGTAAAAGGAAACGGAACGATATTTCTGGGCGGCCCTCCTCTAGTGAAGGCTGCGACAGGCGAAATTGTTACACCGGAAGAATTAGGAGGAGCCGATGTTCATTGCAGGCTGAGTGGCGTATCGGATCATCTGGCAGAAAATGATGAACACGCAATATTGATCACCAGATCCATTGTTGCCAATCTGAACCGTAAGAAAAAAGAGATAATGTACACTTACGAAGACCCATTATATCCGGCCGACGAAATTTACGGAATCATAAGTAAAGACATAAGAAAAGCCTATGACGTAAAAGAAATCATCGCAAGAATAGTAGATGGCTCCCGATTCCATGAATTCAAAAAATTGTACGCAACGACTCTGGTGACTGGCTTTGCAAATATTTATGGAAAGCCGATCGGAATCATAGCAAATAACGGAGTCCTATTTTCTGAAAGCGCGCTAAAGGCAGCGCACTTCATAGAACTTTGCAATCACAGAAAAATTCCTTTGTTATTTCTGCAAAATATCACCGGATTTATGGTCGGAAAAAAATATGAGAACGGGGGAATTGCAAAAGATGGCGCAAAAATGGTTACGGCTGTTTCGACATCCGTCGTTCCAAAATTCTCAGTGGTGATCGGTGGTTCTTACGGCGCGGGGAATTATGGAATGTGCGGAAGAGCTTACGGCCCTCGATTTTTATGGATGTGGCCGAATTCGAGAATCTCCGTTATGGGAGGCGAGCAGGCAGCTAACGTACTCTTGACCGTAAAAATCGATCAATTGGCAAAGGAAAAAAAGGAACTCTCCGACGAAGAAAGAGAAAACTTTAAGAAGCCGATTCTTTCTGATTACGAAAAAAAATCTTCGTGCATTTACAGTTCTGCAAGACTCTGGGATGATGGAATTCTGGATCCAAAAGAAACTAGGCAGGCTTTGGGAATTGCTCTTTCTGCTGTGGAAAATAAACCGACTGAAGATCCCAAATTCGGCATTTTCAGAATGTAAAATGGGCAATTTTGTTTTCAATACCAAAATTCAGATTTTGCTCGTACAAAAAAACCTTTACACTTTTTTTTGGAATGCCAAAACTGCATATATGAATTATTTTTCCAGCTTCATATTGTTGCTTTCTGTTTTTTATGCGAACAATCTTTTTTCTGAAACAATTTTATTAAAAAATGGAAACATTATAACTGCAAAGGTCATCGAGCAGAACTCCAAAGAAATCACAATTAAAGCAGACGATGGGAAGGTACAGAAATTTTCTAAAAATGCAATTCTGAAAGTGATTTACAAAAATATCGATGCAAAAGAAGCGCAAAGAATCAAGCAAGAAGAAGAGCAAAAACTTCTCGATAAAAATAAATCCGCAACAGACAAAAAACTGGCAGAAGATGCACTGAAAAAAAAGCAGGAAGAAGAGGATCAAAAAAAGCAGCAGGCTACTCCATATTCCAGAACCCAACTGGTCTTGCGCTCTATGGTGCTTCCCGGTTGGGGCCAGTATAAAGAAAATCGGACTGTTCCTGCAATTGTTTACCCTTCAATTCTTGCCATTTCTATTTTCGGAGCCTACGAAAAAAATAGAGAATACAGAAATGCAGCCCGAGATTTTAATAATCTAAACTCGCCCTATTATGTCCCAACTCCTTCTTCGGCAATACTTTTGAATCCGGCCAGCGCCTATATCTATAACCTCTCCTTTGAAGCCCAGAGGGAGGCCGTTGACAGGCACAGAAAGATGAGGAATTCTTATCTACTGGGAGCCCTGCTTATATATTTACTCAATATCGCCGATACTGCCTACTTCTACGATAGTGGTTCCGTATCACGCGGACTAATATTCGATTATACCCCATTATCCAGGAAAAGCCAGATAGGCGACAAAATGGCGGAATCAGAAATAACCCTTGGAATATTTGCAAAATTTTAATTTTTTTTCTTATAGAGATACTTCCAGAAGAAATGTGTTTGCCACCTATTCAGGATTTGATAATCTATATTTAGTTTAAAGTTCGGCTATGGAAATTAATACAAGAGAAAATAGAACAGTCCAAATTATCGACATTACCGGCGAGGTAGATCTTTACAATGCAAAAGAGCTGAAAGACTGCTTGGACAAGATGATTAAGGAAGAAAAATTCCAAGTGATCGTTGACCTGGGTAAAGTTCCTTTTATCGATTCCTCCGGCATAGGGACTCTAGTTACGGGAATGTACAGATTAAAAAAATACCATGGCGGATTAAAAGTAATTAACATTACCGGAAGTGTAGCAAAAGTATTCAAACTCACTGGAATGGAACAACACCTGGAAGTCTGCAAAAATGAAGAGGAGGCTATATCTTCATTTGGAAATTAGACTCTCCTCCACTCGAGGACAGCTTTTAATTTAATTCGACCTCTCCTGAAAAGACTTCTTTAGCCGGCCCTCTCATTATCACATTCCCGGATTCTTTCCACTCGATTTCGAGGGTTCCTCCACGTAAATCAACCCGAACTTTTCTGCCAGATCTGTTTGTCAAAAATCCTGCCACAGTTACGGCACACGCACCAGTTCCGCAAGCCAAGGTTTCTCCGGCACCCCTTTCCCAGGTCCTCTGGTACAAATGATTCTTCCCTCGGATTGTTACAAATTCCACATTTGTCCTTTTTGGAAAAAAAGAATGGTTTTCGATAATCGGGCCGATTTCTGCAACCGGAAAATTATCAGAATCCTCCACAAAAATCACGGCGTGAGGATTGCCCATACTGACTGCCGTAAAAAAAAACTTTTTTCCGTTAATAGAAAGCTCTTTCTCAATAATCGGGTTTTCGTCCGGCCATTTTACCGGAATCTTAGAAGGCACAAGAATAGGAGCACCCATATCAACAGTTACAAAATCAACTTTGCCACCTTCTCCCAATTTGAGATCCAGCTCAAGTATTCCCTTCCCGGTTTCAATCTTAGGGTTCAGGCTTTTCGTCAGCCTTTTGTCATAAATAAATTTTCCGACACAGCGGATGCCATTACCGCACATTTCCGATGATGAACCGTCAGAGTTGTACATATCCATCTGAAAATCTGCAATTGACGAACTTCTAATAAAAATGACTCCATCACTTCCAACTCCGAAATTCCTATTCGATAGAAATTGAATCTGCTCCGGTGAGAGCCGGATGTTATCTTTTGTTGCATCGATATAGACATAGTCATTGCCTATACCTTCCATTTTTGTGAACCGTATCTTTCTCAAAATATTCCCCTAAATTGTCTTTCCTATCAGTTGGACTGCATAAGCAGAGAGAAGTGGTATTCCCTCCGGGATATTGCAAGTATAAATTTTTACTCCGACCACTGTTCCGTCTCCCGGATTTTTGCCTTTTTTAATATTTCGAATACTGCCGAAAAATTCGTAATTTACGGAATTGATCTGAATCGTGAAGTTTATCTTTGACCCGACAATCAATAGAGGAGAGACTTTATCGGACGCAAAAAATAACCCTATCCCACGGCCATCCTGACTGATGTCCACGATTCCTTCCCTCTCGGAAACTAACTTCCATTCTTTCACATAGGACAATTCTAACTCATAGGTAAATTCTTCCAGCCTCGCTTCAAGAAAACTCACTAACACGCCAATCCCATTCGGAGATTCAATTTCGTTCTGAAGCACATTGCTTCCCAGATTCGGCAGATTACTCTGGAGTTCAACATAACCAACTAACGCATTTTCTCCGCCATAAAACGGAATGATCAAAATTGATTTTATATTTTCATACAGAAATGAATTCAAAAGAGAATCAAGCTCTCGATCCTTCAATCTTCCGATTGGATTAAAAAAAGACCTTTCCGTATAAAATTTCTTTTGATAAGAATCACGGATAAAAAATGGAGACTTTGCATCCCCCAGACTATCAATGAGAGCCGATTCAGAAGCATAAAAAAAACCGATATTTGCTTTTGTGATAAAGTACCCGTATTGATTTAAAGTATGCTCTAGCATCATCTGAAACCGATTAATTGTCTGAGTAATAATGGACGTCTTCCCATAAATTGAAAGAACCATGGTCAGGTCAACATGATGAGCAACGTGTATATTCCAGACATTCACATTTTTGATAGATGCCCGAGCAGCAGACCTCTCCAAAGGTTCAATGATTAGCTCCGAAACCGAGTATAGATCATCCTGATATGGGTTTACGGGCTTGATGCGAAGTTCAGCCTTGTTTTCCTTTAATATACAAACCAAGGACTGCGGTTTTCCGATCTCACCTTCCAGGGATTTTATGATGATATTCACCGAATTCAGAATATCCTTTTCGCCTGAAATACTAATGATTGTGTATTGTTTATTATTTGTGGGAGATTGGAGGGCCTTGTCCTTAAGTTTGGTTAGCGCCCCGAGAATACTTTTTTGGTCAGTTAACCTGTATTTCTTCATGAATATCATTTTTTAAAATTTGCTTATGGATTCTACAATTTTTTTAGAAACCTCAATAACACCACAGCAGATTGCCTTACATTGGCATGAGCAAGAAGAATGAGAACTTCATTTAATTGGTAAATCAAGAACCACAACATCCTTGTCTTCATATAGAATTTTGTATTTTTTTCTGTATTGTTCCAAAGGAGTTGACATGCTAATATTTTTATAAATAAATAGCCTCGAATCATTTCTCTTCCCACTTTGTAATTTCTCGATTAATGAATCTATTTCATGCGAAGTATTCGGAGCATAAAACATTTGTTTTGTGTCCTTAAATAGAATATGAGCGGGTAATTTCGGATATATCACATTGTATTTTCCAAAATATGGCTGAGCCGTTTTGTAGAGTTTATTTGAATATCTGCTTGTAAATGCTGTTATGATAACAGTTAAGAGAATGATAATTCCTGAATGGATCAATGTATATTTCTGCAAAAGATTAATTCTTTTCGGAAAATATTCCTCAATTGCTTTCATTGAAAAATAGGCTAAAAAAGGTATTATCGGAAAATAATATCTCGGACTAATGTCACTTCCTTGTTGCTGCGGCGCTAAAAATGGAATAATGATAATAAATAACCAAACAGATATCAGGAACATCCAATTAACATTCCTTTTTTCTTTCACTTTAATCAAATAATAAAAACTAAAGAACGATATTGGTATATATAAAATAAGACTGTGCTTTGAGAAAAACAGGTATTCGAGAATTCTCCAAAATCTATCAAATAAAGAAAATTGACTCGTTTGATAAAATCTCAAGTCCATTGGTTTTCCATAGAATTTCAAATTAAAGAATATATAAATTGAAACCGGTATGATTATGTATAGTCCCAGCTTTAATGTCTGTTCGAATGTCCTTTTCCCATGCAAAAACCTGGTCATAAAAAAGAGCATTGTTGCAAGAGAGAAGACTTCCGTCCTAAGCAAGATTAACCCCGCTAAAAAAGAAAGGGAAAGAAATATTAGGAGGATATTATTCCTATAGAAATGAAATCGATTTTTCAATAGCAGCCAAGATTTTAGACTTGTATCCAAGTTTAAGATCAAAAACAAAAATAACAAGAGGTTGCACAAAGTTGCCTCATAATACCACGTAGAATAGATTAAAAGAGAAGAAGATAGAACATAAAAATATATCGTGAATAAGATCAAATCTGAATTTGTTTCTAATTTTTCTAATAAAACTTTTAATGCAAAAATGGATAGTATTCCAGACAATGCCGGAATTAAAAAAAGCCCTGCAAATCCTAGCAATTTAAAGAGATAATAGTTTAGATAAACCCAAAACCAAGGGAATGTTACAAAAAATTTTCCACCGATTTTATGTCCGAAATATTCCGGATAAATCTCATAATCAAAATTGGGATCTATTTCAGCATCTGCAAAAAATCTATGAAAGCCAGCTTTTTGATTTGCTTCATAATCCAAAAGTTGATTATATTTGTAAACCCCATCTTGAACAAGGCCTGATGGAGTAAGCGATATAGAATAAAAAATGCAGATTAACAGAATTATAAATGTTATGATAATTTTTTTCAATTCAATTTACCTTTGTAATGAATTTTTTGCCTATCCATGTTCTGTAAAATTTTAACTAATTCTACCGAATAGTTCACTCTTCCGATGGGATTAAAATGGGATGCGTCAAAATAAAATGAAATATCATTATCGAATATTTCGGGTTTAATTCTTATGTAGTGAATGCTTTCGTTTTGGACATTCGAATAGAGTGTCCTTACGGATGAATAGCCGTCATCACTTGTATTGTTCATATTAAAAACAGGGGTTTCCAATAAAATTACCTTTACTTTATACGAATTGATTAATTCTATCATTTTCAAAAACCATTCTCTATATTCCTTATCTACTTTTTCGCTTTCATCAATTTTTTGGTATTCTTTTTTCCATTTTTCAATCTTTTGAACTGAATCTTTGTCAGTCAGAATATTTATCTTCTTAGCGCTGGAATCTTCTGCATAGACTTCATTGTTAAAAAAGAGGGCAAGGAATTTTGTGATTGGAATTTTATCAAAATATTTAGTTAAGATAAAATAAAATTCTGAATTTAGAGTATAACTTTTGAAAACTCGTTTGAGAAGATAATTTTTAGATTTTTCATTTTTCCATTTGGAATCTAGATAATCTACAAACAATCCTTTGTGATAATAGCCTTGAATGGACTTGTATGAGTCTCCCGAATATCGCCCCTTACTTAATGCGTATTTATCGGTGTGCATTATGATTTTGTCCGGAATACGAAGTTTGTTTCTTTTAAGATATTCCTTTAGAGCATGATATCTAAATTCGATGTCACCTCCGGCAAGCGAGATCATTCCGGTTTTCTTGGCAGTGTTGGTTTCAATTACCTTTGGATCCACAGCCCATAAAATATTACTACTTCCGATAATCAGAATATCATAGGGCTTGTTTATATTGGACAATTGATTCAGTTTATCGTATTGTAGAAAAAAAATCTGAAAAAATATGGTATCAAATACAATAATGAAAAATGGAAGTAACATGATAGAAAAAAATAAATAGCGTAATTTAGAATTAAAACTGGTTATAAATGAACGTAGATCCATTAAAGACTCCTCCTGCAAGAATCATCACTATTAGAAAAGCGTAGAATAAAAATCTCTGAATATTTTTTTTAAATGAGTCAATAAATTGCTGGTTTATTTCCGGCTCTAAAGGCTTTTCATACATCCAACTCATAGTGAAAAAATTCCTTGATAGATATTCTATTATTAAAAATATTCCTACTATAAAAATAGAACTTTTTAAATAAAATAAAATCAAAAAATTTTCCAGAGCCAGCTCCCTGTTCTGGAACAAACCCTTCATAATTAAAAGTGATTTATCAATATTCTCTGATCGGAAAAAAATCATGGAAAATGCTACAATATGAAAAAGAAATATAGAGCCCATTACCTTTCTGAATGATATCGGGATTTTCATTCTCAAATAAATTTTATTTCTGAATGAAAGAGTAAAATAAGAAACCGACATGAAAATACCATGCACCAATCCGAAACACAAAAAAGTATAATTTGCCCCGTGCCAAATTCCGATTAGAATCATATTAATAAAAATACTCAACACCATGCCGGTATTTCCCAAATCTCGAAATGACATTCTAAGGGGAATGAATATATAATCTCTTAACCATTCGGTTAGTGTTATATGCCATCTCCTCCAATATTCCTGAATGTCTCCGGCATAAAATGGAAGTCGGAAATTTTGGGGAGTTTTTAACCCAAAAAGACTAGCACTTCCGATTGCAATATCAGTGATTCCCGAAAAATCAGTATATAGCTGAATCGGGTATAGGTAAAAAGAATACAGGATAAAATTACCCGAGAAAACCTCAGGGGACTTATAAATCTGATCAACAAAAATCCCGATCCTGTCTGCAACTACGAGTTTTTTGAATAATCCCCATAAAATCAATCGCAAGCCAATATCAATTGATATCAGTTTGAATTTTTCCAATTGATTTATTTGAGGGAGTAAACTTACAGCTCTTTGAATCGGTCCGCTGGTGATCTGAGGGAAAAAAGATATATAGAGAAAAAAACTGAAAAAATCTTTTTCCGGTTCAATTTTTTCCCAGTAGGTATCAATCAGGTAACTTAAGAGTTTAAAGGTATAATACGATATTCCTAACGGCGCTATGATTGTTGAAAAAAGCGGGAGAGCTTTTGAGCTACTGGGAAAAAAAAGATCATTTACGATACTATTTATCATCTGGAAATATTTAAAAAAAAGTAAAATGATTAATAGGATTGAAAATCCCAGATACATAATTTTTTTTTGAGTGGAGTCTACCCCTCTGTGCAAATTGATTTTGATTGCTGCAAGATAAATTACAAATGAAATAACGATGAGAAGAATGGAATAAGTAATACTATAATAAAAATAGAATGCAATGGAAATCAGAACTAAAAAATATTTTCTGAATTTTTCAGGCAGTAAATAAAACACCAGCACTGAAGGGAGTAAAAAATAAAAATATTCCAGTGAATTAAAAGTCATGGTGAAAGTTTTTTCAAAATCAATTCTATAAATTTCCCAACATTGGGTAAATTTTGAATTTCTTTTGTGGTAAATTTGACCTTAAAATTTTTTTCGGTAAGAATAATGAGATTGATATGGTTTAAAGAATCCCAGCCTTTAATATTTTTCGCTGTCATCTCATCGAATAGGACGATTGTATCATCTTCAAATAAATCTCGAAATGATTGGGTTAATTTTTCCGTTACTTCTTCTTTTGTCATTGCTATGCCTTCTTAAAAAAAACTTCTTTCGGAACGTATTTGTTTACATCCAGTGACCATATGGTTTTATCCGTTTCTTCTATTTGTTTAATAAATCCAAATTTTTCATAAAAACCTTTTACCATGTTGTTTTTAGATGAAGGAATATATTCACCTATAACTGTATTGATGGCGTTTTCTGCTGCAAATTCGAAAACCCTATTCATTGCAAATTGTTCAACACCTCTTGATAACACCCTGCAACTCATTAACCATGTATCTATCTGAATAGTATCTTTAAGAAGCTTTAAGATTAGTACGGAAATTAGACCATAGTCACCAAATTTATCATTGAGTTTAATATATTGCGGAAAACAGTTTTGCAAATCATTCATGAATGTAATACACTCTGCCTCACTGTATCTTTTGGTAGTGAGGTTGAATTGATTGCTTCTTTGGATCAGTTGTGCAACCCTAGGGATATTAAAATCATCAAATCTTTTCATTGTGATTTCCATATCCAGAGATTTTAAATAACCGTTTATATCGGTAAATGATTTTTCTAAATCTTTTCTTTGGAATTCAACTCTATACATTTCAGATCTCTGCTTGTCCTCTTCAGTAAAAAAAGATGTTTCAAACAGATTTAATTCAGAAATGTACCGAACATATTCTGCAGGGTCATCCGGAAGGTTGGGTACGATTACATCCGGAAGAAATTCGTGAACAAGATTTCTTTCGTAGGGGTTGTCATCAATAAAAACCATGGAATCAAATCCGATATTCAAAGATTCCTTGATCTCCCTGATATTATCAGCTTTGTTATTCCAGTTTGCAACAAAAATAGCTATATCATTTTCTTTCAGGCACATCTCCGGATGTTCTCTGAATGGTTTTATAGCATTTTCGAAATCATTTTTACTGCAAACCGCCAGAATGATCCCTCTACGCTTCAATTCCAAAAAATATTGCTGAATTTCGTAAAACGCTTCACCTTCCCCCAAATGCCCTAATGCAATTCCCTCCAGTCCATCGTCTCCGATGACACCACCCCAAAGAGTATTATCAAGGTCTAGAACTAAACATTTCACAGTTGCTCCGACAGAAGATAAATAGATATCCAGTAAATTCTGCGCCAAATAGGGCAAGTATTCCAGGGAACAGGGAGTCTTGCTATGAACCCAAAGCGTGTCATTAAACCAGTTTTTTCTTCCGTAAAATGATGCCAGTCTATCAACATCATTAATAAAAACTGTTTTGTAATCCTGAGATTTTTTAAATAGTAGCTGGTTGAATGAACTGGCTATTGAATAAAGAGACGAATCCACTTTGCAGTCAAAATTTCCAAATAAATTTTCATTAGGTATAACAATAGAACTTTGGATAATTTTGAAGTTTCTTTTATTTAGAAGTGTATCCCAAATAGAATTAGTTTTTTGAATTAAATTTTCGAGAAATCCTGACTTGTTATCTCCCATATTATAATACATTTGCTTGAGTTTTTGAGTTGAATTGAATATTATGATAACATCGGGATCAAAGGTGTAAAGATTTGATGTTGGAGAAAAAACTTCAAGTTCAATGGAATCAAAATCACCCTCGTAGATTTCCGCATATATATCATTCTTAAAAAACAGAACTTTCAGAATTGTAGAAAATTGTTGAGTTGCACAATCTGCCAGTATAGCTAAGCGAACTTTTTGGGAGCATTTTTCCAGCGTAATATTTTTTATTTCTTTCAACAGTTTAAAATAATCTAAAAATTCCGGAGAATATTTTAACATATTGCCCCACCTGTTACCGGGATATTTGCTCCAGTAATGTAAGAAGCCCCCTGTGAAAGTAGGAACTTCACAAGGTCGGCAATTTCTTCCGGCATTGCAAGACGTTTAATCGGCAGCGATCCTTCTATCATCTCAATCATTCTTTCGTCTATGTTTGAAATGAAATTTGTTTTCGTCATAGAAGGTGATATCGCATTGACTCGTATACCATATTGCAATAATTCAACAGCCATGGATCTTGTCAGACCTAGGAGAGCACATTTTAAAGTTACATAAGTTGAAAGTTGCGCCGGCGGCATTCCTAGTGTGTAGGAACTGAGTATATTAACAATCGAGCCTTTTGCTTTTCTTGCTTTTACTGATTTTGCAAAAGCCTGAGAGAGAGAGAGCGCTGAATTTAGATTTGATGATACATATTCCATGAAATCTAAAGGACTTAGTTTTAAAAAACTTTCCCGGGCTGGAATAGTGCAAGAATTGTTAATCAGGGCGTCGAAATCCGAGTTTAGGATTATCTTTGAAATTTCTCCGACAGATTCCGGTGAATTAAGATCAAATTGAACTTTTACAATTGGGATTTTTTCAGAATGAACAATGGCATCATTATGTTTATTATAAGTAAATGTAATTTCATTTTCACTAGTAGCGAGGCATTCTACGATTGCTCTGCCAATTCCGGAACTTCCCCCCGTTACCAGAATTTTCATTCTCTTATTCCCACTTGAACTTTTGCGGTCGCGGCAATTTTATTCTGCGTAATGTTAATCAGTTCCATTTTTAATATTACAACCCGCACGGACTCAGTAATTTGGGACACCTCTGCTACAATTCGAATCAAATCATTCATATAGGAAGGATTTTTATATTGAATGGACAAAGATTGCATTAAAGATTGTTCTCCCGGGAATTTCACTCCGACAAAATGAGAAATAAAACCATTAAGTATATTTCCGTGCATTACCTTTTCTTTGTAACCATGCTTTTTAGCGTATTGATCCTCAACATGGATGGGGCTTGTATCTTGAAAAGCATTTAAAAAATTTCCATAAACACTTTCGCTTATGACGTATTCACTCTCTATTGAATATCCTTCAGATATCTTACTAAAAAAAGGATCCATACAACCTTATATAAATATTGCGACATAACTGTAAAATCAAAAATTGAACAAACGGGATTTTTATTCAGATACTATAGAAAACTCAATTTAAATTAAATTCTTTTGTAAATAACTGACTCGTGTTCATTATTAGATCAACTTTGGCTTTCTTGATGCCAGAGATCCTTGTTGATTCGAGAGCGTCCCATGTTGCATCTTCGATTGCGATTACTGTGTATTTTCTTTTTTTTGCACTTTGAGCGGCTGCAAAGAAACATGCATTGGTGTGCCCTCCTATCATGAAGAGATTTTTGACATTCAAATTTTTTAGAACATAGTCGAGATTGGAGGAAGTGAATCCGTCATGTCCGGTTTTTACGACCTCAATTCCAGGTTCAATTGCTTTCAATTCCGGATTGACAGCAGTATTGAATATCCCCCATTTTTTGGGGTCAGGTCCCAAAGCCATTTGATGATATTTCCGGGCTTTAGGTTCCATATCAAGAGCCGAGGACTCTAAACTGCCCCATCTAAGATAAATCACGGGGATGTTTTTGCTTTTAAAGAATGCTACTACTTTTTTGGCATTCGGTAATGTAACATCCCTTGAAAATTTCATTGCAGCCAGAACATCCTCCGGAGTTGCACCTAATTTTTTATAATCATCCGGAATGACTATGTCCTTTAGTTCCGGAAGTTTTTCGTTTGTAACTTTTATCGGAGGAACACCGGGATTTAAGCCAATTTGTATATCTACTACAAGAAGAGCTGTGTTATCTGGACGAATCTCAATTTTTTCCTGTTTACAGGCATTGTGAAACACTAAGGAGGAAAATGAAAACGCGAAAATATATATAATCTTTTTAAAAATATTCATTTTTTTATCAAACAAAATCATTAAATTTTTGGATACTCTTTTTCCTTTTGCGGATTCAAAATTTTAGACCAACTAACTCGATACTCCATTAAAAAAATATCCTTTTCGCCTGAAATACTAATGATTGTGTATTGTTTATTATTTGTGGGAGATTGGAGGGCCTTGTCCTTAAGTTTGGTTAGCGCCCCGAGAATACTTTTTTGGTCAGTTAACCTGTATTTCTTCATGAATATCATTTTTTAAAATTTGCTTATGGATTCTACAATTTTTTTAGAAACCTCAATAGCCTGAAAAAATATTACGGAAAAATAAAAAATTACTTTTCCCTGGGATATTGATTCATATTACGAATCAATATCCCATTTCTTGAATACGTGCCTGTAAATTCATATTGAAATCCCGAAGGAATATTCAAATCCGCACTTCCATTGGGGAAAAAAGAAATAATGGATATATTTTCCGGCAACTCATTTGAATGCTTCTGGATGAAACTAAAAAGAGCTTCCTTTTCCTCAATTGTAACAATATATTTATTAGGGAAAGATGGAAATACCAAACTATATAAATCTTCATTTCTCAAGATAATCAACTTCCCGGAAATATTTTTGTCCATTTCCAAACTTGTTCGCTCTGAATTCTTCAGAAATAAAAACAAACCGATATACCCGAAAAATACTAGAATAACCGAGTAGGACACAACAAACTACAAATAAGAAATTAATTTTGAAAAACGACCATCTCCTGAAAGTAAATCAATGGAATAAAAAACTGAGAGGATTAACATGGGCTGAAGAGTTGTCGTAAAGCGCGGTCCAAAAATAGACCCATCGTCATTTTTTACAAGAAAAGGAACCGAAAGAGTAAAACTTAAGGAAATAAATAGGAGAAATAAAATTTCTCTGGAGACTTTGGTTTTTTTCATTGTCATAAAGAACGGAATTAGGTACAAAAAAACCGGCCATGCCGTAAAAAGTCCCAAACCTTTCTCGGTCACCACTAACGCTTTAAGTAAATTGAAAAATCTTTTTTGGACAGGATATGTAGTTCCGGATTTTTCAATGAACTCTATCCCCCGCAACCCGAAAATATTTCCGGTAACTTTATAATTGGCATAAATTAATAGAATTGCGGGAATTAATAAACCAATGACTAACAGAAGGATATTGAATCGATTTGAATACATTCGGAAGAGGATTATTCCGGCAAGAAAAAGGAAACAAAATAGAGCCAATTCTATCCTTAGAAAAACAGAAAACCCAGCGAGACATCCGGACAGAAAAAACCAAAAAGAATTTTCATTGAATTTTTTCGCCCTCAAAATAAAAAAAACTGACATCGTAACAAGTAAAGTTGCGTGAATTCCTTCACCAAACATGAAAGCTGATATGCTCAAAGACGAACCAAACGCAGAAAAAATCAACATCGCCTTTCGAAATTTATCCGTCATTCCGATAACGATGGAAATTTTGTAGATAAAATAAAGTGTCACTATCCCAAGAATCAAACTAAGAAAATTCAGAGCGAAAACGCCCCCCGCAAGGTAAAATGGAGTCAGCAGGATTGTAACAAAGTAAGGAAATACATAATAAGGATTATCTGAAACAATATATGCAAAAGGAGGCCTGACCGGAAAAAATTTGAGTTCGCTATCAAGTTCTCTTGCCGGGTAATACGCAACAAAGTTGGAATAACCGGATCTAATAAAATCCTTGATTTGAATAATTTTAATTCCAGGATCTGCTGGCTGATATTCTGTTTGAGGAAGAATCAGAAAAATAGCTAAATATATGCCTATAACTAAAATGAGAAATTTTTTAAAATTCATAATGCAGATGCAAAAACCTTTTAAGGGATATTTTCACGGAACAACGGTTCCAAAGCAAGGAAATTTCCACATTTTGTAATTTTATTGATTTTCAAAAATTAAAACTAGCCTGAAGCCGTTGTACATTTTCTCTCAAAATTTTTTCGACTAGAATGACTGAAAATATACTTGTCTTTTTTCTTTTCAGTAATTGTTACTACAATAATCATATGATAAGAAAAATATCCCTCTTGTTCCTAACTTTACTGTGCGTTCTGATCCTCTACGTTGTACTGAACTTCGAAACTGAAATTCAAATTGCAAAAGAAGGTTCCTACCCGACACCAAAAGAAAATATCGACTGGAATCAAATTTCCGGAATTGCCGCGAACGACCTTCAGGGTTTCTTGAAAATTCAATCAGTCAGAGGCCGTGAAAGAGAAGCCTGCATCTATTTGCAAAAAATTCTTTCACGTGAAGGAATCTCATCGAGACTAATCGAATATCCCGGTAAACCTGACAGAACCAATCTAATTGCGGAACTTCCAGGCACGTCCGACATTGGCGGGATTATTCTCACCAACCATGTCGATGTAGTTGAGGCCAATCCGAAAGAGTGGAATCTGCATCCGTTTTCCGGAACTAACGTCAATGGAAGGATTCACGGTAGGGGCGCTGTTGACATGAAAGGCATGGCCGTGATGCAGCTGCATGCGTTTATCCAAATCAAAAAATCAAATCTAAAGTTGAAAAGAAAATTGATGTTTCTTGCCATTGCAGATGAAGAATCCAGAAGCGCATATGGAGCAAAATTTCTGGTGGAAAAACACCCCGAAATTTTCAAGGGCTATGAATACGTTCTGAATGAAGGTGGAGTCGGCACAAAAGATGTAGCAATCAAAGGTTCCAAAGTTTTCAATCTCCAATATGCGGAAAAAGGGATTTTATGGTTGAAAATCATTTCTAAAGGAATCTCAGGGCATGGAAGCACTCCTTACCCACGTTATGCGACACTGGAACTTATGAAATTCCTTTTGGATTTGCAAAACATGGAAACCGGAGTTACGATAACAGATGAAACATCTAAGTTTTTTCACCAAATGGGAGTTGCAAGCTCCTTCCCAAATTCATTTTTCCTGAAACGGGCAAAGAACCCTATCGTTCGAGCTATTCTTAGCGGGATTATCACAGGCAACCGCCACTTAAGGGCAATGACCTCCAACACAAGGAGCATAACGTCCTTGAATACCGAAAAAGCCGGGCCAAATGTAATTACAGATAGAGCAGAAGCTGTCATAGATGTCAGACTTCTTCCTGGCATGACACCAGAAGTGTACTTAAGCAAGATTCAAGCTCTTTCTAAAGACCGCGACATTCAAATCGAGGTTCTAATCCAGGAACCTCCAACTGTTTCTGATATTGACGGGAAGCTTTTTCAGATCCTGGCTGCCGTGGCAATGAAAAATGAGCCTGGAACGGTAGTTACCCCTTTCCTATCACCCGGAACCACCGATTCAAATTACCTTCGAAGAATCGGTTTAAAATGCTACGGATTGATTCCTGCAATCATGACCTCGGATGAAATAGACGGAATTCACGGAAAAAATGAAAGCATAACGATCGAGAATTTGAAACTTGGGACAAAAATCATCTATGAAATGATTTATGGAATGAACTGACGCTCGTTTGCAAATGATTTTTATTTCCATTGCCCTAAGATCCGAAGCCATTCCGATCATAGAGAAATTCAATTTAAAAGAAGAAGAATTTCCCGGCAAATTTTCGATTTATTCGAACGGACAGGTGAAACTGGTAATCACGGGAATCGGCAAAATCAATTCGGCTATCGGCACCACGATGCTTCTTTTAAAAAACAATGCCAAGCCAGACGATGTCTCTCTGAACATCGGAATCTGTGGATCAAATGACGCTGGGAAATCCATCGGAAATATTTTTCTTATCCACAAAATAACGGATATTTCAACCGGAAAGGACTACTATCCGGACATGTCCGACAATCCTTTCACTGAAGCAGCGATTACAACATCGGACATTCCCGTATTCGACAAATCGATTTTCGAAAAAAATACGTTAGTCGACATGGAGGCTTCTGGTTTTTTTGAAGCGGCTTCATTTTTTGTAAAGCCCGACCGCATCCATATAATCAAGATACTCTCAGACTATATGGAAAAGGAAAGGATCACCAGAGAATTTGTCCAAAACCTCATGAAAAAAAATTTGGAAGCAATTGAAAATTACTTGGAAAAACTGGATCATTCAAAAAAAGAATTTTCCGCTGGGGCAATTACTTCCCTATGCGAAAAACTCACCGGCCATTTTCAGTTGACGACCACCCAAAGTGTCCAGCTAAAGAAAAAAATAACCGCTTATATGGTCAGAAACAAAGAGCTTCCAGTTTTTTTATCCGACTATGCCGACAAAAAAACTGAAAGTAAGGCATCTACAAAAATCCTGTTAGGAGAAATATTTTCCAAATTGGATAAAAATTAGTCTCTTAGTTGATAATAAACTCCTGGAAATATACCTCTTTGATTTTTCCATTCGTCAGGATATGGTTGATGTGAGCTTTTATCTCTTCCCTTAAATCCAATTGCTGAACAACGGTTCTCAAATCCTCTTTTGTTTTTCTGGAGATGATCAGGTTGATAATGTTCTGCATTTGCGGCATTCTTTCCGCAAGCTCCCCTCCAAGCGCAGCCTGGCCTTTATCATAACCGAAAGAAAGTTTCAGCTTGATAAAGTGCGATTCCCCGACATCAGCAGTATTGATACGAAATTCATCCGTAAATCTGAATACATCAAGCGGAGGAGGTGCTTTTACAAGTGCGATATTTTTCTGCTGCTTGAATACGCTCGTCGCTGTTCTCTGAGCAACAAACATAGCAATAACGACCACAATAATAATACCGAATATGGCTCCAGCGATATACAACAGCCATTTGATAATCGGCGAAGTGCCGGGTGCTTCGGCGGCCGGGGCACTACCTTCCTCTTCTATTTCTGCGTCACCCATATTTTTCTCCTATTCTTCCTCTGTTGTAGTTTCCGTATTCGGGATTTTACTTTTGGGCAGCCCGAATTTACTTTCCGAGGTTTTTCTTTTCACTGACCTCTCGGTTAAAATTACAATATCGATTCTTCTGTTGTAAGCTTTTGCTTCCGGACTTCCCGGATCTTCTACAATCATCGGCCTGTATGAGCCAAAGCTAACTGCTTGAAACCAACTTGGATCCAATTTTCCGATGTTGATGAGATACACGGTAGAATTGATCGCCCTTGCACCAGCAAGATCCCAGTTGTTGATATAAATTCTTTCTTCCCGTCCAGGGTTGATTCCCGGAAGAACCGCGTCTTCGTCACTATGCCCTTCGACCCTGACGAATCTTTCGAGTTCCTTCATAAGGCCTGATGCCTTTTTTAATGTCTCTTTAATTGCGGGTGTCAAAACCGCAGAGCCTGGATCAAAATAATCCGCTCCCGCAAGAGATATTACCAGGCCTCGTTCGTCCTCAGAGACTCTGACTTTTCCCGCGCGGATTTCCGGCTTGAATAATTCCGTAGCAGTTCTTTTTGCTTTTGATAGAGCCTTTCCTCTAGTCTGAGAAGGAAGTGATTCGATATTCATACCGAATTCTTCAAGCGTTCCTTTGGATAAAGTCTGGCCTCCGTCAAAAAATCCGGTAGTGGATTTGAATACGGACAGGATTATCTGCATCTCCCGTGCGTTAGTTTTACCCGTGGTATACAACATAATAAAAAAGCACAGGAGAAGAGTAACCATATCTCCATAGGTAAGCATGTACTCTGCCACTTTCTGAATGCATTCCGGACACTTTTGCTGTTTTGCCATTTATAAAGACCTATTTCTCATCATCCTTTAAAGCGCCCCTCTCGGAAGGAGAAAGGAAACTGGAAAGCTTTTCTTTTACGATCCTCGGATTATCTCCTGATTGAATAGACAAGGTTCCTTCGATCATGATCTGCTTCATAGAAAGCTCGTCTTCGCTTCTCATCATCAGCTTTTTTACCATAGGAATAGCAAGAAGATTGGAAATAAAAGACCCATAAAGCGTAGTAATGAGAGCGGCAGCCATACCGATACCGATTGCGTTCGAATCTCCCGAACCCATGTTCTTCAACATACCGATTAATCCGACCAGAGTCCCCAACATCCCGAATCCGGGAGCAAGGCCTCCTAACGCATCCCACCAGCCCCTTCCCGAAGAATGCCTCGATGCAATATTAGACATTTCCGTTTCCATGATATTTCTGACCAATTCAGGATCTGTTCCATCCACCACAAGCTGGATTCCCTTACGGAGGAATTCATCCGGAAGTTCTGCAACATCATCTTCAAGCGCGAGAAGGCCTTCTCTCCTAGCTTTCTCAGAGAAAGACACAAGTGTAGTAATAAGTCCAGGTATGTCAAACTTCGGCTCTACGAATGCTTTCTTCGTAACGTTTACAATGTTCATCGTATTGGACCATGAAGTCGAGATAACTGTTGCCGCGATACCACCACCGAATGTAATCAAGATAGAGGGGATATCCAAGATTGCCATAGGATTTAAACCCGCGGTTATAGTCCCCATAATCAATACTGTCAATCCAAAGGCCAAACCAATGATTGTTGCTATATCCATAAATTACCCATTATCTCCTTTTTCCGTTTCTTTAAAAGGAAATTGAAATATCTTTCTTTTGTATTCGATTACCTTATCTATGACCTCGGATATGGTTTCGCGAACCACATACTTCTTATCGTTTATCAGAACGATTACCGTATCAGGGGTTGACTCTAACGATTCAATTTGGCTAGCGTTGATTACGACTTCGCTTTTGTTTAGTCTGTGAACTACGATCAAAACTTATATTTCCCCTAAGTACTTCATCGACCGTATTTTTCATTTCATTTATGAATTTTTCTTCGGTAAACCTTTCAATATTCTTCTGAAAATCCTCCGGTTTGTACCGAATTTTCTCCGATTCCAGAATCGCAGTGTTTAAATCCCCTATATTTTGGCTCTTAAAGAAGACTCCTGTCCTATTTTCCACCACAGTTTCCAGAGCCCCACCTCTTCCATACGCAATAACCGGAGTGCAAAATCTCTGGGCTTCAACCGGAGTTATCCCAAAATCCTCCAATCCGGGGAAAATAAATCCTTTTGCTCTCTTGTAATATTCCTCTATTTCCACTTTTGAGATTCCGGAGAGAAAGGTAATGTTTTTGGGGGTATTTTTTTTGAGGCTAATTTCGTCTTGCCCGCCCCCAATTATAATCAGCTTTTTTCCGGTTAACCGGAAGGACTCGATTGCAAGATCGATTCTTTTGTAGGGGGCAAAAGCGGAAACGATCAGGTAATAGTCCTCTTTTTTTTCGTTCACAACTTTCACCCCGGATTCCAAACAGGGAGGATGAATAATTGAAGATTCTCTCGAGTAATATTTTCTCACTCGCTTTGCAACGAATTCCGAATTACAGATATAATGCTCCACTCTATGAGCAGAGGTAACGTCCCATGAACGAAGGTAATTGGAAATGAGCTGGGTCAAAAAGTGCTTTAGTCCTTTCTTTTCGGGAAAATATTCATAGTACATATCCCATACATAACGCATGGGTGAATGAATATAGGATATGTGAGTCGAATCCGGTGGAGGGATGATTCCTTTTGCAACACAGTGGGAACTCGAAATAACCAGGTCAAACCCCCGAAGGTCAAAAGTTTCTATGGCAGTCGGAAAAAGAGGAAGATAATACCTGTATTTGGATTCTCGAAACGGAAGGCGATCCGTAAATGCAGTGTGAATTTTTCTGTTTTCAATTAACGGGCTTAATTTTCCCTTTATGTAAAACAGGGTGAAAATTTCCGCATCCGGGTAAATTTTCAGGATGGACTCCAGAACCTTTTCACCACCCCTCATTCCTGTTAGCCAATCGTGTATAACTGCGACTTTCATTTTTTACCTTCCGGATAGAAATACTTTGATGTACTATTTTTCGGTGAAGTGTTATAAAGTTTATCAGAAATTTTTCCAATTGAAGTCTGTCTTCGATAAATATTAATCGAAAATGGAATAGGAATTGTATTCACTTCCCGGATGGATTCCTGGTATCTTCTGAACTCCTTGCCGAGAATATTCATATCTGTCGATGTTTCGACTAACGCATCATAAACAATGTCGTTGTTGATTATCTGTGGAAGAGTTCCGTTACCGTATTGCAATTTGTTTGAAATCTCAGTCAGGCTTTTCACCGAGGCCCGAAGTCCCGGCCGGTTATCTTCAATCAATCTGGCCGAAGCCGCAAAGAAATCATCGTAATAATTTGCCGAAGGTGAAAAATCAGGAATCTTTCCACCCTTTCGAAAACTAGGTTGAAAATAGGTCGATGCCTCCCCCTCGAAAAAACCTGGATCAATCTCAATCGTTCTACCGGAAAACATCGTTACATTTTTGAATCTGATCTGGTAATTATTCCACAAGGTTAAAGGCTCCGCAGTCTTCAGCAAAACTTCAATGGCAGTGTTTTTCCCCGGTTCCAAAAATTTTTTATCCGGAACTTCGCTGGCAGGAATATATTTGAATCCCTCAACCATTCCGAACTGAATTCCATTCAGGTAAACTTCCGTACCCTCCCGGATTCCGTCTATTTTGGAATAGTACAATTTTAATTTGTAAGGGTATTTCGAATCGGTGTCTGTTTGCTTTATAATTGTAAAATAAAAACTGATGGACATCAGGGTCGTAAATCCGATGCCAACCATTGTTGCCGGGGAATTTTTTTTCAGTAAAGTCATAATTAGAATCAAATTGGACGATTACTACATTTATCTCATGGCAGTTTCCATTTGAGAATATGGGAGCCGCCTTAAAAATAAATGATTAGCCGGTAGCAGTTTTTCCCACCGGCGTCATTTTTTTACATCAACTTTTTTAATCTGCCTTCTACTGCTTGCATAAATTGGAAAGTATCCAGTTCTTTTTTATTGCTACTCGTGGTCAATAGAACCAGGTCCTTTGTCATCTCTCCGGATTCAATCGTGTCCAGAACTGCTTTTTCCAGGTTTTGAGCAAATTTTGTAACTTCTGGAGTTCCATCTAACTCTCCTCTTTTTGCAATCGCCCCAGTCCAAGCAAAAATAGAAGCAACGGAATTCGTAGAAGTTGTCTCACCTTTCTGGTATTTGCGGTAGTGGCGGGTTACGGTTCCGTGAGCCGCTTCGTATTCGAATTTTCCATCAGGAGAAACCAGAACACTCGTCATCAGCCCCAGTGAACCAAAACCGGAAGCAACCATGTCGCTCATAACGTCCCCGTCATAATTCATGAGGGCCCAGAGCATCCCGCCTTCGTGTTTCATAATTTGCGCAACTGCATCATCGATTAGAAAATAACTGTAATCAATTTTGGCTTTCTCCAAATCCGGTTTTTTGGCAATCGCCATGTCATCAAAAATCTTTCTGAATTTTGCATGGTATTTTTTGGAGATCGTATCTTTGGTTGCAAACCAAATATTCACTTTTTCCGACAACGCATAATTGAAGCAGGCCTTTGCAAAACTCTCGATTGACTTGTCGATATTGTGCATCCCCATTACGACACCGGGACTCTTGAAATCCTGAATTGTCACTCTTGATTTTTCTGCGCCGGAGGAATTTGTAAAAACGATTTCAGCCTTTCCCGGTTCGTCAATTACAAGTTCGGTATTCTTGTAAATATCGCCGTAAGCATGCCTTCCAATAATGATCGGTTTCTTCCAGGACTTAACTGCCGCAGGAATATTGTTCACAATGATCGGTTTCCGGAAAACCGTTCCATCCAAAATCGAACGGATTGTTCCGTTAGGCGAAGGCCATTCTTTTTTTAGTGAATATTCTTTTACTCTGTCTGCGTTAGGCGTAATTGTGGCGCATTTTACCCCGACACCGTATTTAACAATTGCGTTCGCCGAATCCACAGTAACTTTATCATCGGTTTTATCCCTGAAGGTGACCGACAGGTCATAATAGTCCAGCTGAATATCCAGATAAGGAAGAATAAATCTATCCTTGATTTCCTTCCAGATCACTCTGGTCATTTCATCTCCATCGAGTTCTACCAATGGTGTTTTAACTTTAATTTTGCTCATACTCTTCTCCTATTTGTTACTTATTTAGAAAACATCGGGTGATTCAAGCAACTTTCCAGTTCGGTTTTGAATAATGGAATTCTAGGCCTCGGCCGGAAACCAACTGAAAAAAATTCTAATTTTTTCCTCTTTCCTCTCGTTTTTGTTAGTTTTCAGAACTCCGTTTATTCTTAAAACCTAAAAAATTTCCCTATTACTAAACTTTTTTTTACCTGTATGTATAAATGATACAGGAGAAATTTATGAGAAAAAAGTATAATAAAATAAAAAACAATCCTCCGCAAGGTACGAATTGGCAGGAACTATTGGAAAGAAAGGATGACTTCCTGAGGATAATCGAAGTCCTGAACAGATACTACAGCCTGAACCCACCGGACAATTATCCATCCGAGTCCCACAAATTCCGGGATAAATTGCTGAAAACCCCTGCGGAAAATTTCAAAGTGTTTCTTAAGCAATTCGGTGATTTCGAATATTTCATAGCCGTTGAATTGGAAACGAAGGAGGGGACTAGATTTGACTCATGGATACACATCGATGGAATTGAGCAGGAAAGAAAAGAGCTGGAAAAATCCGGACAAAACGACCATCCGGTTTTTCACATTACCTCTATGTCGGATTTGTTTAGGAAACATTGCAAAGACCTGAAAACAAATGCGGATGAAGTCGATCTGATCCTAAACAGTTAGGTAAACGAATTTTTGGTAAATACGAGTTCGTCGGCAGATCGGATTGCTTAAAACAATGAAACCTCAAAGCTCTGTTTCGAAGAACAGAAGTTCAGTTTGTTATTCAATGATTAACAGTCGGAAGGAATATTTTTTCTTAGAATATGGAAATGGAAAAAAGCGTTTATTTTTAACATTAGCCCAGTCCAGGCAAAAAGTATGGCGGGCAAGTTCGTTTCCCCTTTACGTCAATCACTTCCCGAAAAGATAATGGGAAACGAACCATTCCTGCCCTCGATTAAATTTGAATAATTCACTGCAAGCAAGAAAAAAAATCCGCCAATAAACAAACCATTTGGTAGAGTTTTTCTTTCCATAAGTATCTTCAAAGATTTGCATGATTTCTTTTTGATTTCCATCCAGATTGTTAAGCCAGGCTTCGCAGGTATTCGAGTAATTTTTTCCATTCACGATCCATTGATTTTTAATTTTCAGATCATCTTGAAAGTGATAAAATAAATCCGATGAGGGCATCATCCCACCTGTAAAAAAATACTTTGCCATCCAGTCCGTTTCATCTTTTATTTCAAAATGATATGGAAATTGTTTATGAACAAAAATATGAACAAAGAAAAGACCTTTTGGTTTCAAAAAGGAAGAAATCTTTCGAAATAAAGATTCGTAATTTTTCATATGCTCAAGCATTTCGATAGAAACAATTCTATCGTATTTTTCTTTAACATTGAAATCGTTCATATCCTTTGTGATGACTTTTATATTCGTTAGCTTTTTCTTTTTCGCTAAAGAATCAATAAAAGCTTTTTGAGTAGCTGAATTTGAAACGCTAGTGATTTTAGAATTAGGGTATTTCTTTGCGATAAAAAAAGTCAAAGACCCCCACCCGCAACCGAGGTCCAGTATTTTCATTCCATCTCCGATCTGGGCGCGTTTACATGTTAATTCAAGCATCTTTTCTTCTGATTCGTCTAACGCATTCGTTCCATCCGGCCATATCCCAGAACTGTATTTCAGATTATTTCCCAAAACAAGTTGAAAAAAATCGGATGGCACTTCGTAATGCTGTTCATTTGCATCATCGGCATGAAGGGCAATCGGCATTTTTTTTAAATCATTCACAAAACTTATTTTTGACTCCATTTCTTTTTCTATATCGGAAAAACGAATTTCCTGTAATCGCTTTTTTAGCAAATATCGAATTCCTATCCGCAAGAAAAAATCTCCAATTAAATTTTTCTCGATCAACTGAAATATCATATATTCTCCTTTTTAAACCATATAAAAAATGCGCTCGTAGTTTTTTGGTAATTGCTATATATTTCATGTTTCGACTCTAAAGAATATTTTTCAGAAAGCTTCACTCCTGATACTTGGTTCAAAAAAATATACATCAGAATGGGGGAAAGAATTGTGAAATAACCAAAAGGCGAACTAACTGAATAGAGGCTAAAAGAAACCCAGATCAGCCATTCAAAAAAGTAGTTTGGGTGCCTTGAATAATTCCAGAATCCGACTTGGCAGACTTTTCCAGAATTGGCTTTGTTCTTTTTGAAATGATAGAGCTGAATGTCACATACCGTTTCTCCTGTTATCGAAATGAAAAACAAAATCAATCCGGAGATTTCCAATAATTCGATGGATCCGCGACTATCCTGAAAAGAGGCTAAAAAAGGAGAAGCTAATACTAATGCCAAGAAAGCTTGCAATTGAAAAATATTCGTAAAGAATTTCCTGTCTGCCTCTTTTCCGTAATCTTCCATGAATGTCGCATAACGTTTATCTTTATGCCCTTTGAGGATTCTAGTGAAAAGCAAAAAGATGGACAAGCGAATTCCCCAGAGTAAAATCATCCCTAGCAGAATTCCTCCTCGAATTTCGTTTCCTTCTGAAAGAATAAAAAACACTGTGGACAAAAGAGAGATGCAAAGCCCCCAGCCTACATCTACTATCGCATAATTTCTTATTTTTCGCCCGATGACCCATAAGATCGTCATGAACAGAAAAGCCAAAAACCATCCGACTAGAATTCTTTTTATTACAAATTCCATATTATTTCTCCTTCCGCTTCGATTTAATGTGAACGTATTTTTCTTTTGTTTTCATCATTATTGGCACCGAAATAAAATAGATCACAAAGAAACACGGCAAAGTGAAAACCAACCAGCCCAAAATACCATGCATAGTCGCATTCCAGAAATACTGGATTGTTTCAAGTAATCCAATTTGAAGCATTTCATAAATCGCTTTTGGCGAGATTGGAAAGGGATTTGAGTTTGTCAGATATTCTCCGAATCTCACAAAAGGCACGAGTAAAAGTATCTGGACCGGATAGACTGCATAATTGATGACTTGGATTGCTACAGGATTTAACCGGAACGAAAATCCGATTAACCCGCAAAGGATACTGGTCAGACCAATCACAGGAAAAATTCCGACCATAGAACCAAAGGCAATGCTCAAAGCAATCCTTTCGGGTGTAACTCCTTGCTTAAGCTGTTCGATCAGTGGAGCAATTAGTCTTTTATGAAGAAAACCATTCATCTTAACAGTACCTTTGCTACGTCTTCATTTGATTTGATCTTGAAGAGCTGAATCAAAACATAGATGGACATCACAATATTTCCAAGAAGCATAATAAGAAAAAACCAGACCGTTTTACCCACGACGGAACTTTCCTTATAGAAGACCCATATATAAAAAGTTAGGAATCCAAAGTAGGCATCAAACAGTGTCATTACAACCCAAGGTTCATCCAAAAGCCTAGGCAGATCCACAAATAAACTTCTTTTCATTGAAGTATCGATAGTGGCAACCACCATTGTGACAAAAATGAATGAAAATAATATTCGTAAGAAAATAATCATATATAACTCTCCTCTAATTTTCCTATTCTCTCATTCTGACCAGAAAGCCTTGTGTTAAGATTTGGATTCATTGGCCTTGAAATGAGAAAGTGCATAACGTTCGTAAATCTTTTTTCAAAACTAACCTCGCAAATTGTAAGATAGTAAATCCATTTCCGAATAAACTCTTCTTCTAAACCGAGATTTTTTACTTTATCGAGATTCTTAAGGAAATTGCTCTTCCATATACTCAGAGTTTTTGCATAATCAGGCCCAAAGCTTTCCGCATCCCAAACCATTAAGTCCCCGGTTTTCTGAAGGCTATTTAGGATTTGCCTGTGAGATAAAAGACATCCTCCGGGAAAAATATATTTCTGAATCCAGTCCGTTCCTCGAACATATCTTTCAAAATAAGGATCAGCCATAGTAATGCATTGCATAAGCATTAGGCCGTCATCATTCAATAATTGATTACAAACGGAAAAGAATAGATCAACATACTGAGCGCCTAACGCTTCTGCCATTTCAATGGATACAATCCTGTCATATTTTCCTTTAAGTTCTCGATAGTCTTTAAATTGCAGATTGATTTGATTTTCAAGCCCATTTTTCTCAATCAGGCCTTTCGCATATACAAACTGCTCTCTGGAAATCGTAACAGCATCGATTTTACAGCCATATTTCGTTGCGGCATATTTAGAAAATCCCCCCCACCCACAACCGATTTCAAGAACCCTGTGGTGTTTCTGCAGTTGCAATTTTTTGCAAATGAGGTCATACTTTCGAATCTGAGATTCTTCCAGAGAATCGCTTTTGGAGAAAACCCCGCTAGAATAAGTCATAGTTTTATCCAGCATCAAAGAATAAAATCTATTAGAAATATCGTAGTGCAAAGAAATATTTCTCTTACTGTTCTTTTTCGTATTCCTGTTAAGTTTATGCTGAATCATGTTCAAAGCCCCAAGCAAGTTGTATACCGCAAGAGTTTTACCGGCCCCGGAAGATGTTCCAAGATCTTTTGAATTTTCGAGAAACCACCCAATAACCCCCTGCAAATCCTCGCTGTCCCAATCATTATCCACAAAGGCTTCTCCAAAACCAATCTCACCGGCCAGAAGAGCCTTCTGAAAAAACCTATCATGATTTATTTTCATTTCCACCGGCTTCGATTTTGTATTTCCAATCCGGATAGATGTGCCATCTGGAAAATTCATCTTCAAGGCTCCCTTCTTGGATTTTTTCAGGTAATATAAAATCAACCACTTGGAAAAATGGTGATTGCTTTTCACGTCCAGATCAGAAGTTAAGTTGCTTTTCATAGAATTTCTCCTTGAATTTTATCCTTTATTAATAAATCCGATTCCTTTTTTGTGAAGAATGGCACTTTTTTCAAATAGAGCTTTAATGCTTGCCAGTGGATTAAAAAAATAACTTGGAGAGTATAAAATGGAAGTTTCAATAAATAGATAAAGAGTCTTGTGTCCGTTAAATCTTTCCTCTTTCCACTGACTATCGCCCTTAAAGTCAATTGCTCTTCCTCAATGGCTTCTATTTCAATATAAAGTTTTTCATTCAATTCATTGAATTGAAAATGAAACTCTCCTTCAGGTGAGATAAATGGAGAAATATAGAAAAATTTTTTTAGAGCGGGGGGAGTCTTGTAATTCTCAATAAAATATGCTTTCTGCTCCCCAAAAGTATTATTCACTTCACAAAGCACGGACTTGAGGGTATCCTCTCCTTTTTCCTTTTGAAAAATATAGTAAAACGAAACAGGATTAAAAACATAACCGAAAATCCTCAAATTGGTAACCAAAATAATTTTAGAAATATTTTCGAGTCCTTGTTCCCTTTTTAAAAAAAGCTTCATTCGATCATAAAGAGATTCGTAAGGATTCTCTTTTTCAGAGACAAATTTAAGATGATCTCGGTCTCTAAGGCTATAAATCCCCGGCCGATTTAGTTTCAACATTCTTAAATTTCTTAAATCATCCAATTTAGACAGATCAATCGAAAAAATAAACATCGGATACACAAATGAATTCTTCACAGGAAATTTCCGACTATGGGAAATTACTCCTTCATACATCGCCGAAGACATTTTTCATTCTCCTTGCAGCATTTAATGCGGACGTTAGGCCATCCTCATGAAAACCGTATTTAAAATAACTTCCGCTAAAAAATATCGGCCCAGTATTATTCAAGCTCTCCAGTTCCGTTTGAGCACGAAAGGACTCCTGGTCAAAAATAGGGTGTTCATAAGTCACCTTGTAATGAATCTTCGATTCATCAATTCTTGCGAATTCATTTAAAGATAAAATATAATCATTTTTTGTTTGCAAATTCTGCAAACGGTTCATATAATATGCCACCGAAGTTTTGCCAATAATGGAATCGGCTCTGTAATTCCATGATGCATAGCAGCGTTTTCTTTTTGGTAAAAGGCTGGTATCAGAATGCAAAACGGCTTTATTTTTTTGGTACCTAAACTTAGAGAGGAGTCTTTTCTCTTTGTCAGTCGGATTTGCGATAAGTTTTAGAGACACATCCGCATGAGTTGCAAGGATAGCCGCATCAAATTCTTCTATATTGTCCGCCGTTCGAACCAGAACTTTCTTTTCAGACCTTTCAATAGCGAGAATATTCGCATTCAGTTTCAATTGCGGTAAATATTTTTTTATAATAGCATGGATATAATTTTTTGCACCATTCTTCACTGTTCTCCATTTCAGATGGTCATTTGGCCCCAAGAGGCCATGGTTAGAAAAAAATTCTAAAAAAGTGAGAGCGGGGAATTTCAGCATATCATTCTCCGGCATCGACCAGATTGCAGAACCCATTGGAAGAATGTAAGCCTTTGCAAAAGAATCGGAAAAATTGCTTCGATTTAGAAATTCTCCTAACGTATATCCAGAAGGATTGTCCAATTCCCTGAGTGCAATTTTTTTGAAACTGAGAATATCATGTATGAACTTCCAGAATTTCGGAGAGACTAAATTTTTTCTCTGCCCGAAAATGCTATTTAAATTATTTCCCGCCCACTCCAATCCTTCATGAATATTTTGATAGCTAAAGGACATATCGCTCCACTCAGTCTCAACCTGGCAGTCTTCAAACATTTTTGTTAGATTTGGGTAGGTCTTGGTGTTATATACGATGAATCCAGTGTCTATACTTAGTTTTCCAAAGGGTTCTATTGCTTCAACGGTATTTGTATGGCCACCTAGTCTTTGATCCTTTTCAAAAATCGTTACTTCATAATCATTTTTCAGGCTCCATACTGCCCCCAGGGCTGATATCCCGCTTCCAATTATAGCGACTTTTCTTTTCATTCTCGCCTCTCATTTTTAGATCGATTCCAAAATATTTTATTTAAAAATTTTGTCAAATGTTTTTATAAAAGCTTTGACAATTTTTGAAAGATCGCGTCTAATGTATTGAGGAGGCTTATTTTGGAATACTTGATTAAGGATCTATCTCAAATGACAGGATTTTCACCGGCTCGAATCAGAAAATGGCAGGAACGGTTTAATTTTTTAAATCCCAGACTTGCCGGCAATGGGTATTGGTACTATTCGAATGAGGATTTTCATGTATTAAACACAATCAAAACTCTATTGAACCAAGGCACATCCTTGAAAAAAATTGTTCAGATGGATCGTGAAGAGCTTCTTCAGCAAACATTCAATTCTGATATCAGCAAAATAGAAAAATCATTTTTTAAAGCTATTTCAGGTTCCAACTTTAATTATCTTAAGAAATTTCTTCAGAAAAAATCCAATGAAGATTTTCAAACATGGATTCACCGATTGAGTGACTCCCTTGTTTTAGTGGGACGAGGCTGGGAAGAAAATCATTTATCTGTAGCGGATGAACATACCTTTTCCAATTGGTTTACTCTATTCTTAACTGATTCCTTGACTCAACATATCTCTTCAAGCGCCCCGGAATACCTAGTGGTTTCCTTTCCAGGCGATGAACACACACTAGGCGCAATGCTATTTTACACAAAGTTAGTTTATGAAAATAAATCGACACGCTTTTGCGGTATGCTTCCGGAGAAGGAGCTGATACGAGAACTGACTGCAGGAAAATACAAAACAATATATGTCAGCATTACTATGCCAAAAGAAAAAAAGTTAATTTTGTCATTTGAAAATAGAATTAAAAAAAGATTCCCAAATCTCAAAATCAGGTTTGGAGGATTCGGTTATGAAAAAAGAAAATAGGGAGATTGTTTATGAAAACAATTCAAATAATCATCATTTTTTTTGGTTTTTTCTGCAGTCAATTATTTGCATTCGAGATTACAAACGTTGAATTCTTCTCGCGTGCATTTGACCTGAAAACGGGCAAATTTTTGTATACAGAAAAGCATAAGGAAGTCTGGAAATCCGGAATCCAAATTTCTTCGGAAGTTAGTTACCTTGACTCAGAAGGAAAACTGATTGCTCAAAAGAAACTGGATTTTACAAAAAATTCTATCACACCAGAATTTGAGTATTTTGACAAAAGGACAGGCTATTTCGAATCAATTGCGTTTTCTTCTCAGGGAACAGAGCTAAAATTCAAAGAGTCAAGCGATTCACCTATGAAAATGACACTTTTGCCAAAAGAAAAGAGCTTTGTGGCTGATGCAGGCTTTGACAATTACATCAGAAAAAACTGGGACAAAATTTTAAAAGGAGAAACTCTTAGAACGAATTTTGCAGTTCCTGAGCATCTGGATTATTACCGCTTTATTATCACCAAGGAGGGCATTGTGAAAAGAAATAATTTCAATTATTTGAAAATGAAAATAGCTCCTGAGAATCCCATTCTACGTTTAATTACAACGGGGATAGACTTAGAATATTCACTGGAAACACGGAGATTAGAAACCTACGAAGGAATTACAAATGTAAACGATGTCATGGGAAAAAAATTCCGCGCAAAAATCAAATTTGAATATCCGAACGGAAGGCCGGGAAATGGAGAGAACAAATGAAACGATTCAGAATATTCACTGTAGCTATTTTGTCAAATGTTTTAATTCAATGTTCGACAAATCAAAAAATGCAAACAGTCTCCTACGTCGATCTGCCCAAGTTTATGGGGAAATGGTATGTCATTGCAAACATCCCAACGTTTATTGAAAAATCAGCATACTCTCCCGTGGAGTCTTATTCGCTGGAGAAAGATGGAACAATCGCCACTACCTTCACTTTTCGGGAAGGAAGTTTTTCGGGGGAAGAAAAGGTCTATCGTCCAAAGGGATTCGTGCTTGATCCCTCAAATGCGATTTGGGGAATGCAATTTATCTGGCCAATTAAAGCAGAATATTTGATTGCTTACCTTGATGCGAATTACTCAAAAACAATAATTGCTCGAAGCGCGAGGGATTATGTGTGGATAATGTCGAGAACTCCGAGCCTTACCGAAGAGGAATACAAACAATTAGTTAAGATGTGCGGAAGTTTAGGATATGATACTTCGAAAATAGTGAAATCATTTCAGCAATAGAAAGCTCTTTGTTCTTTCAGAAAACAAACTCTACTTCCTTTTCTTGGCGGGCAGGCCAGCTGAGTGTCGGAGCTTTGAGAGAATTTTTTAGTTTCATCTCGGTAATCCCTTTGAATTTTTTGTGCACAGCTATTGAATATTTTTTCTCATCCCGTCATCAGCACAATATATTTTAAAGTCTGACTTTGGAGGCACACAAATTGAACCTTTGGATTGAAAAAGCTTACCAAATTATTTTGTAACGAATGGTCAATTTCTTGCTTCAACTCCCTATTGATCTTTTTTCATTCCATTCAGCTCAATTCAAATCTGATTCACTGCCTGGATGGCAGAAGCGACTGCTGAATTCATCGAACCGCTATTTGGAGAAAGAGATTCACCCGCAAAAAAAACTCTGTTAAACGGCTTTTGCAGATTTTCTCGCGCGTCAAAAGAACCCGGAGGAAAAACAGAAAAGGCCCCCCGGATTAACGGCTCATTCTGCCAAACTTTTAGATTGACTTTCTCAATTTCGAAAGCCTCTTCGAGGGAATACCTTCTCATGGAAAGAGTAATCAATTCCTTAAAATATTCCTGACTGTCTTCGGAGAAAATTTCTGAAAAATCTCCGACACTCAACCCATTCAAAAGATTAATTTCCTTCGAATCAGCTTCTGCAAAATAAACTTTTTGCACTGGAGCATTCATGTAATAAATTTCTCCATCGCCAAGGTTTTTTCCTTTTGTCTGAATGAGCAGCTTAGTTGCTCTTCCGCCTTTCACAAGAATTGAAGCGAGTTTTTTTTCCTTAGGAATATCCGGTGTCCACTTTATTTCAGAGATTAATGCCGGAGGAATTGAAATAATACAAATGTCCGATTCTATTATTCTACCGGATTTGGTCGTAACTTTTACGTTGCCACCGGATTGATCAATTTCCGTTACCGGGTCGTTCAAAATTTTTTCAGAATTATCCAGCTTTGCGACAAGCTTTTCAATAATTGATTCATTTCCTCCTCGAACTCTGAACACGGTTTCGGGATCAAATTCGAAATTCACGAAATCGGCAAGTGATCTGTCTGCAGAAAGATTTCTGATACTTTCTCCGTATCTAGTCCTGTATTTCATCTCAAGGTAACCCAGATCCCCGCTTTTCACTCCCTGATATTTCAGGTAGTTGTAAATATCCGCTTTGTCAAGGCCTTGCTTCTGTCTGATAGGCATATTCCGGTGCATTCCGAAAATCTTTTTCAGGATTGCTTTTGAATCCTGGCTAAATTCATGAGGTTTTTTGTCTGCGCCGTAGACAATTTCCTTCTGTACGTTATGCGATACTGTGGTTAACTCCAATTCTTTGATGAGTCCGAGGAGATTCCGGTGGCCAGTTGATATCCATTCACCACCAAGCTCTCCTATAAAATTCGCATCTTCTCTATAAGAAAAAATCCTTCCACCGAAACGATTTCCTCCTTCGATAATCGTAGTTTTCATGCCAACCCTGTTCAAAAGATATGCAGAATACAAGCCTGAAAGACCTCCACCGACGATCGCTGCGGAGCTTTTTTCTTTTTGCTTAGGAGAATTATTCTTCGGGGAAAGATTTCCTTCCGATTGAACCTTTTTCGTGATTGAAGCAAGCGAGAGAAGAGAAAGTGTTTTTAAAAAATCCGATCGATTTATTTTCATAGACTATCATCCAGTAACGTTCTAATTCTATTATCGTTCGATTTCTGTTTTTAATACATTCTTTTCGAAATGTAGACAGCGTGCAGGTAATAAATTGAAGCGATTGATAGAAGCACCCATAATATCAAATTCCCGTGAAGAGCGTAAAAAGTCGGTGGGGCCTTAATGATATCGATTGTTTTCGAATAATATTCGCTTGTTTCCTGTCCCGTAAATTTATTATCCACGATGCGTCCGAGATGATCCACAAAAACAGAGGTCCCTGAGTTTGTAGAGCGAACCATCCAGCGTCTCAGTTCTATCGAACGCAATCTCGCTAGTTCGAGATGTTCAAAAGTTTCGACGGACTTCCCATACCACTTATCATTGGTGACATTCAAAATAAAATCCGGGTCCTCCAGTTGAACGAATTTTCTTACAAATTCAGGAATAATTACCTCATAACAGATGAGGGGAAGAAATTTTCCGGCTCTTTCCACGGGTGCTGTATTTTCTTTGTAATAAGCTCGAAGAGAATTCATATCCAAGGTGGCCGTTTCCTGCCAACTGATATGTTTTTTCGAAAATGGTTTATCTGGATTTTTTGATGTAAAATACGTTATGAGATTTTGCCTTTCTCCGGGGATGAATCTTCCAACTTGCGGAACCAGGTCATACAAAAACTCGAATGTCTCGCCGAATGGAATGTATTCACCAAATGCGAGTAAATAGGATTTTCTGTAGTGCTCTCCCCTCAACCCATTCGAATCATACAATACCGAACTGTTATGATAGCGAAGGGACTGTTGATTCATTTCGCCACCGGCAAAGCTAGCATCAATTTCGTTAAAGAAAACATTCGCTTTGTATTTTTGTGAAATAAGAAAAATCAATGCGTCAAATCTTTCCCAATAGGACGGCCGAAACATCGTCGTAGCTGGAATTCTATTTGCGGAGAAAAACGGAACTCCGGATTCAGGAAGAACTACAATGTCCGGTTTTTTTTCTGCTGAGCCTTTTGCTGTTAAATCTTCAATTCTAAGCATCAGATTTTCCATGGTTTCCTTAACAGAACGCCCGTCTCGAAACTCCAGGGGAGCGTCAGGTTGGATCATTAATACATGTTTCTGAAATTTGGGTTCCACACTTGACCACTTATGGTAGAGTAAAGAACCCGACCCGATGAAAAAAAATAAAACCAAAGCCGGTAAAGACAGGTATTTCAAATACAAAACCCGTTTTGATTTATGACTGAATAAACTTTTCAGTCTCAAAAAATTTATGCTGTAGATGCTAAAAGATATGATGAACACCAAAAATGTCAAGCCGTAAGCGCTAGCATATTCCGCTGTCTGCGCAAGTATCAGATTTCCCGCTGCTAAATTTCCCCAGTACCAAGGAAATAATTGAAAAGTAAAAAATTCGGACGCGAGGGCTGTGAGGCCGGCAACCCATGTCTGGTGCTTGCCGAGTTTTCTCGTGAAATAAGAAAAAATTATCAGAAAAAAAGGAAATTTTAAATTGAATACTGCTGCATAGACAAGAAAAATCGGATAGGCCAGAAAAAAAGGAAAATCACCGAATACCATCAAAAGATGATTTATCCAAAAAAAAGAAAATGTGCAAAAAAATAAGGCAACAATAACTCCGTGCAGAAAAAGTTTTTTGTATTGCCCAATGTATTTATCTTCCAGCCAGAATAATCCAAATGGAGCAATCCAAACGAAATGCGTTAGGTGATACGGCGCAAAAGACAGAGTGGAAAAAAAAGCTACCCAGACATAACAAAACAGATTGAATTTTTTCGTTT
This sequence comes from uncultured Leptospiraceae bacterium, assembly GCA_964436695.1. GTDB lineage: Bacteria > Spirochaetota > Leptospiria > Leptospirales > Leptospiraceae > JABWCC01. The sequence goes on along the minus strand of CAYTEA010000022.1, from coordinate 12,426 downwards.
CCTTGAATTTCCGAAAACGAAAGTAGAAATTTTTCATGAATTAGAGATGTCCTTTTAAGCCTAAATATTTTCTTGCAGCTTCCAGTTGTGGCAATGCGGCTTCAGTTGCTTTTCGAGCGCCTGTTAAGAGCATTTCCTTAACCAGATTTTTATCTTTCACAAATGACTCTCTTTTATTCCGAAATGGTGAAAAATAATCCAGTATTTTCGAGAACAACTCTTTCTTGACATCCCCGTATCTAAGCCCCGGAGTTAAAAAACGATCGCGCAATTCTTCCTCTTCACTCGGATTTAAAAAAAGCGAATAGATGGAAAAGATGACACTTCTCTCAGGATCTTTTGCCTCATCAATTCCCGCAGAATCAGAAACGATTGACATTACGGATTTTTTTAATTTTTCTTCTGAATCAAAAATGTTGATTGTATTCCCGTAGGACTTTGACATTTTCTGGCCGTCTGTTCCCGGAACAACAGCTGTGAATTCATCAATTTCCGGTTCGGGAATTTTAAACGTCTCTCCGAATTCCTGATTGAATCTCATTCCGATATCGCGCGCAAATTCCAAGTGCTGCTTCTGGTCTTTCCCTACGGGAACCCTATCTGAATTGAAAGCAAGAATATCAGCTGCCATTAAGACCGGATAGTTGAACAATCCGCAAGAAGGATTCACGCCCTTTGCTGTTTTATCCTTAAAAGAATGCGCCAGAGAAAGTTGGTTTACGGTAATGCACATGCTTAAATACCAGGTAAGCTCCGTGACCAAAGGTACGTCCGACTGTATCCAAAAAGTTGATTTCACCGGATCTATACCCAGTGCAAGAAAATCGCAAACCGCATCGAAAGTATGCTCTTCGATGTTTTTCCTGTCTTTGAAAGTGGTTAAGGAATGCAGATTTGCGATGAAGCAGAATAAATCGGATTCAGATTGGTATTCTATCATTTTCTTCATCATGGAAAAATAATTTCCAATATGCAACTTGCCTGAAGGTTGGATTCCAGATAAAATTCTCATTCGCGATTTTCCGATTCCAATTCAAAAGGTTTTCCCGCGAGCCTTTCATACTCGGTTTTGGCTCGAGTAAGGTCGGCTTCAATTTTTTTATGTGCGGTTAGCTTTTGAGTCGTGCTGGCGTCTTTGTATATTACGGCATAATTGAAGAGCAATTTTGTCATCTCCATAAAAACTTCTTCAAGAGTCTTTCCGCCAATCCTGTTTTGGACTACCAGTCTAGTATTGTAGAAAGGAATAAACCTGTGCAATATTTTCACGTCCTCGATCGGCCTTTCTCTTGTGACTAATATTTTTTCATTCAACTGGCCGTTTCTCTCATATTCCTGCGCGAGCAAATGATTTTCCACGATGATATTTAATTTCTGAGCGAATTTTCCAAAAATTTCACCGGCGCCGCTTAAAAGTTTCAACAAAGCGCTCTCAATTTGGTCCTGAGCTCCCTTTGCCATCTTTTCACTCATCAACTGAAATGAATATTGAAAGCTGGGATATTTTTTGTTGAAACCGTCAATAGCACGAATTAACATATTAATTTTTTCAATTTCGGGAAGGAATAAACCGCTTTGAGCAATTAAAACATCCTTTGTTTGCATGCCTTCCTCTACTTTTATGTAACCTTCAATTAAACCGATATATACTGATTGGAAATCGCGGACAAGCAAATGAAGTAATTTATGCGGTATTGATTTGAAAGATGACTTTAAGGAATCTGTCTGCATCCCTTCTGGATAGTGATGTCCAATATAATCATCTATGATAGCTGTTAAAAAATCGAAATTCAATTTTCCGGTATCATCAATTTTAAAATAACGGGATTTAAGATTTAGAAGCTCTTTTTTTCTATACGTACCGGTTTTAATTTCTTCAACTAATTTAGCCATTGCCATTTCGACTTCTTTAGTGACTTCAGGAGAGCCCTTGAACTTTAATTCATCTATCGGTGCAACATTGAATCCCTTCACGACCTCATCCCAGGTCACAAGCCTTTTAGTCATCACTATATGGAAGGCGCATATCGCATCGCTCAAAGTTGGCTTCTGATCCTCCAAAGACAATCCGTAATCCAGACCGGTAAGAATAGATTCCAGCTTTGGCGCCAGTTTTTCATCCATCTTTACGAGTGTGGGAACGTTGGTTAAAATAATATCCCTGGAATCCGGACGTCCAAGTATTCTTGCATAATACATCTGCATTTTCGTCGATCTGTTTAAAAATGTTTCTGCGGAAATTTCGTCGATAAACAAACTATCAAGGCCGATAAACGCATTAAAAAATCGATTGTAGTTATTCACTATATTATAGACCAAAGGAGTCCAGTATCTCCAGCCCTGCTGCTCGCAGAGTTTGAGCGCTTGAATTGTAGAAATGATCTGGTCTTCTCGTAGGCCCCTGAAAATTTCCTCTACTGCATTCGAGATTGTAGGCTTTCTTCCGAAAATACCTAGCTCAATCGCACCCGTATCTTTTGCAAACTTCGAAAGCGCGGCATTCCCGCCAAAAATCGCACTTAAGAATCCCCCGCCACCGGAGGGCTTATTGTCCTCTTTTGCAGTTTTTTTCGATTGAGTTTTGGCTTGTGATTTTTTTTCTGAAGGTTTTTCCTCCTCGGCTTCACTGCCACCTTTGGACTTAAAAAACTCATCGTCTGCTTTCTTTATAAGGTCGATCCGGATAAAAACATCATTGGATCTCGTAAGTATCTCATCGATTTTCTGCTGATGTTCCGGCGCACGGGGTTTTCTATATAGATTTGCAAATATTTTATGTGCGTCAGTCCTCGATTGGGGAGCCAAGTCTATTGCCTCTGATTAAAAGGATTTTCTACTATTTGAGCATTTGCCGGAGGGTGAAAATTAAATAAATTGGAAGCCAAACCAATATTTGTCTGCACGGCACTAAAACTAATATCGGTATAATCCGTTTTTCCTTGCGGCTTTAATCGCATAGCTTTGAGAATATTATTCGGACCCACACTCACAATAATCTCTTCGTATGCCTTGCTGGTTGATTTTAGCCTGAAAACTTTGCCCGTGCTATGAACATCCTCATACCCGGACAGAAGCCCGGAAATTCCCCCTCCTGTTCCACGAAGGTCTTGCTTTCCGGCAACAGCACTTGCGGGAGAATAAATCCAAAGAGTTCTTCCGTTGGCGGATATCACCCTTCCATCAGACAGTTTAATGTGCATTTGGTTCGGCCTTTTGTAAGATAAAACGCCGGATGTAGTTCCATTAATGGTAATATTCGCGCGGATGGTTTCAAAACTATTCATGGAGGAAATAAACGCATTCAGTTCATCTCTTGGTTCGGAAAAAACGGGGTGATAAACGGATAGAAAAGATAAAATAGCAATAGAGAGAAATTTAATCATACAACTCCGATCAAAACAAACACTGAATACAATGGAAAAAAATATCTCAAAATCAAAACACAATTTTTTTTGTTTTTTAAATGTTAAAAACAGAAAAAGCGAGGCTTTTGACCTCGCTTTTGGAATGCTCACTGATGTTTGTTTTATCCGAGAGCGGCTTTAAACTCAGAGGTGAGAGCAGGAACTACATCAAACAAATCCGCTACTACACCGTAGGTTGAAACCTTAAAAATCGGAGCATCCGGATCTTTATTGATTGCTACGATATATTTCGAAGATCCCATACCTGCCATGTGCTGAATAGAACCGGAAATCCCGCATGCTATGTAGCAATTCGGAGATACGGTCTTTCCAGTCTGGCCAACCTGGTGGGTATGAGAAATCCAACCTGCATCTACAGCCGCGCGGGAAGCTCCGAGAGCCGCTCCCAACAAATCGCAAAGCTGTTGAAGCATTGGAAAATTCTCAGGCCCTTTCATTCCACGCCCACCGGAAACTACGATAGATGCTTCAGCCAATTGAACCTTACTTCCACCTGAAAGATCAGCGCTTACATTCTTGACTTTTACATCACCTGCTCCAGCGCTTGAAGCTTCAGTCGCGCCTGCGCCTGCTTTTTGAAGGACTTCCTGGGAATTCGGCCTGACTGTAAACATCTGAACATCAGAGGTTACTTTGAAATTTGCGTAAGCTTTTCCGGAATAAATCGGTTTTTTGCCGATCACTTTTCCACCATCTACCGTTAAGCCGACTACATCGGCAATTATGCCTGAACCGGTCTTTATTGCAACTCTAGGGGAATAATCCTTTCCGTAACCTGTGTGTGGCATCAAAACTACAGAAGGCTTTTTTTCGCCTACTACTGCGCTGATGATATTTGCATAACCCTCCGCAGAAAATTCTCCTGCTTTGGCTGTTATCACTTTGTCCGCGCCAACTGCTCCCAGCTCTCCGGCGAATTTTTCCGCACCGTCGCCGATTAACAGAACTTCAACCTGACCGCCAAGGGCTTCTGCGATACGCTTTCCGGAAGAAGCAAGTTCTTTCGAAATTTTTTTCAATGCGCCGTCTTTGATTTCTCCGACTACTAATACATTTCCCATAATTTTACATTCCCCTTGTTAGATAACTTTCGCTTCTTCTCTAAGCGCTTTCACTAGTTGTTTTGCAAAACCTGAAGCATCGGGAGCTTCTAGTTTTCTTCCTGGAATTCTTGGTGGAGGAGGCTCAAGAGATACTACTTCGATTTTGCTCGCGCCGACGCCAAGATCTGAAGCCTGTTTTACATCGATAGGCTTTTTCTTTGCGGACATGATTCCTTTCAACGAAGGGTATCTAGGCTCATTCAATCCTTTTTGCGCTGTTATTACAACAGGAGTTGCTGTTTCAACGGTAGCTGTACCACCTTCCACTTCTCTAGTTGCCTTGACTTTGCCGCCATCAAATTCCAGTTTTAAGGCCAGAATGATGTGAGGAATGCCCAGTCTTTCCGCTACCTGTACGGTAACTTGAGAACTGTCAGAATCAATCGACTGTCTTCCGCCAATTATCACATCTGCATTTTCTGATTTTGCAAAATTTGCGATCAATTCAGAAGTGTAAGTAGAATCAAACGTGTTATAAGCGTCCACTTTGATGTGCACGGCTTTGTCTACACCCATAGCGAATGCGGTTCTTAACACTTCCTGTGTTCTATCCGGACCGACGGAAACTGCAATAACTTCTCCTCCACTTTTTTCGCGGATTTTGATTCCTTCTTCGATTGCAAACTCATCGTATGGCGAGATAATCCATTTAATTCCGGCTTCATTAATAGATTTATCGCCCAGTTTTATACTTGTCTCGGTGTCAGGCACCTGTTTAACTAAAACTATGACCTTCATTTAAAATTGCCCCTTGATTTTATTGTACTAAACTTGAATTATTTACCAGATTTTATAGGCCGATTGCAAAGCCAAGTCTTTCAATAATGAAAATTAGCGGATTTTTGCGCAAAACCCTTGAAATCGTTTTCGGTTTTGTGCAAACATATGTCTCTTTTTACTCCAATGCCTGTGGGCAAAGGCGAAATTATTCAAACTACCCCTCAGTCTCATTAAAAAAAATGTGCTTGATCCAGTTATAACACCAGGCCATAAAAATCAGCACAACAATCACATTTCCATCCGTTTTCAAAAAGAACGCCAATCCCCAAAATAACGGGAGTAGGAGCATGGAGACAAAAAAAACAATCATCAATACTGACTCTGTTCCGGTAGGGGGAGTAATTGCCTTCTGCAGAGAATTTCGAATCGATCTGAATTTAAATTCGCAATAGCCCTTTTGAATACAATAATACAGGGAACCGACCATGAGAAAGGTAAGAAGAATTGAAAAGACCATTAGGATCAAGTAAAATGCAATCGCCCGGATTGTCCAGAAAAATCTCCGGGAGCTAGGCGGACTATGTTGTTTATTCGGCCCCTGAATGGAAGCTAAATTCCGGTATTCACAAATGGACGCCTTCTCATATTCCCTTGCAAAAGTTGGAATCTTTTCAAATATGGATTATATGAAAATTGACTTGAAAGAAAAATATTCCAATCTAAAGCTTTTCCTTTTTTACACGCTTTTATATATTTCTTTTTTATTCATTTACAGGCTGATTTTTCTTTTCACGTATTTTTACAGGGTGGATAATGCGACTATCTACGAAATTCTCACGGCATTTTTAGTCGGGTTTCGTTTTGATTTATCCGTAATCGCGATTTTGCTCGGTCCATTTTTACTATTGTCATCCCTGAATTTTCTGAACAAGGTTTCTATTTTTCGTTTTGTCTGGGGCTATACCCCAATTCTGATTTTCATCTGGGTAATCGTTCACTCAATAGCCGACATTCTGTATTACGAAAATGCAAACAAGCATATCGGTTATGAAGGATTTGTTTTCATCGGCAAAGACATGGGAGTGATTTTGAAATCCGCTTTGGAAAATAACACGGTTCCTTTTATTTCCACGATTATTCTTCTTTTGATTTTTCTGCCGGTATCGACGTATTTGTTCTTAAAATTCAGCCCATACAGGTATAACGAAAAACCCATCATCATCGGAGCCGTAGAATTTGTGGCAATCGTTGTGTTTATCATCGTTGCCATTCGCGGAGGAGTTCAGATCAGTCCAATCCGGGCTAGCAACGCAATCATTTCCGGAAATAACTTCATCAATAATCTCGGACTGAATGCGATATTCACAACCATGGCCGATCTGAAAGGCCAGACAATCCCGAAGTCCCAGCAGATGAGGATAGAAGAAGCTGCCCTGATCGTCAGGGAAGAAATCAAATATGAAGGAGCGGAATTCATCAGCACGAAATACCCTATCCTCCGGAAACTCACCGAAACAAACAAGAAAAGAGCGCCTAACGTTGTTTTAGTCATTCTGGAAAACTGGACTGGGAAATTTCTGAAACCGATTTCTGACGGGCTTATCGACGGGAAAGAGGTTGCGCCTAACTTCAACAATCTCTCAAAAAAAGGGGTGTTTTTCAGCAAATTTTTTGCAACCGGCGGACGGACAACAAACGGGATGATGTCGCTACTCGCCGGAATACCCGACAGGCCAGGGCTGACAGCAGTAAGAACATCACAGGTCATGGGGAATTTTTCCGGGCTAGGCAACATATTCAAAGCAATGGGATACAAGACGTTATTCGCAACAGGTGGCGACCTCTCCTTCGACAATAAAAATTTTCTTTTGCCCAGATGGGGATTCGATACCTTATTCGGCAAAGGGCAGATAGATTCAATGAACAAATACAAGCTGGGCGCGTGGGGTTATGACGATGGTGACGTATTCGATGTCCTGCACAATGAAATTTCAAAGTTTAAAAAAGACGAGCCTTTTCTGGCAGTTGTGCTTACACTGTCTACTCATTATCCCTATAGAGTTCCCGAAAAAAAATTCCAGAGATTCGACGAAAAAACCCGCGATTTCGAATACCTGAATGTGTATCATTATGCGGACTGGGCCGTAAATGACTTCATGGAGAAGGCAAGAAAATCCGATTACTTCGAGGATACCATTTTTTTCTTCGTGGCGGATCATGCGCACCACAGGTATTTGAGCTATTACGAAGATAGAAATATTCCATTTTTGATTTATGCGCCAGGAAAGTATAAGCCGGAATTGAAAAAAGACATTTCCTCCCAACTGGATGTAATTCCCACAATTCTTGGGGCTGTCGGAAAGGAATGTTATTTTTCCGTAATGGGGCGGGATCTTCTTTCTCCCAAGATTTCCAAGTCAGGGTATTTCGCCTACGGAAATGTTTTTGGGTGGATAGAAGATAATTTATTTCTATTCCAGGGCGCTGATGGTGCCAACCAAATCAATTTTACAGTAAACGAACCTTTCGAAGAGAACAAGATGTGCAAGATTAGCAGATTATTGTGTGAGCCTTCTCACAGAAAAGCAAAGGCCTATTTGAACCTCAGCGTGGAGTTGATGAACAAGAATCTGGTCTTCCCGCCTCCGGGCGAAATCAGAAAATAATATTTTAATTCAAATACTCAAGCCAAAGCAAGCTGTATTTGTAAAATGCACGGAGGGGAAATCCCAATACATTCGTATATGACCCCTGAAATTTCAAGACAGGGCCTTCAATGTCCTGAACTCCATAAGAGCCAGCCTTATCAAATGGGGTGAACTTTTCGATATAATTCTCAATCTCTCCAATTGACCAGTTTTTGAATTCAACAAGGGTGGTGTCGAAATCAAAAAAGTATTCCCCATGCTTGAAGATACCGAAGCTAGAATAAACAGAATGAACTTTTCCGTTCAGTGCCTCCAAAGTATTTCTTGCATTTTCAAAATTTAGCGGTTTCGGAAATATTTTATCGTCCAGAACCACAATTGTGTCCGATGCTACGCAAGTATCGGAATATGTCGCATTCATTTTATCCAGCTTGGCTTCCGTAATTCTCCGGAGATAGGCCATATAGTGCTCATTCGGTAGAATCGATTCATCAACCGAAGAGGGTTGTATCTGAAAAACTAAACCGAGATCCTGGAAAATTTGGATCCTTCTGGGTGATCCGGATTTTAATATTAACAAAAAAAATTCCTTTACTTCGATAAATAATACCGATTTAATACATATACTATGAAAACATATGTAATACTTCTCTTACTTTTGCCGTTCCTAATTTTTGCACAGGATAAAACGGAATCTTCAAACGAAAAAAAGGATCAGCCTAAAGAGCAGGCGACAGACTCCAAGCCGATGAAGCATGAATCCGGCGATGTAACCATTGACCCGACTGACGCAAGTGAAGGATTAAAAAAATCCAATTATAGAAATCTTTCAAAATTAAGAGTCGCTATGCTCAATCAAGGAAGCGCCGAAAAATTCAATAAATTGATGACTGGCTATGTGGATGCTTCGGCTTCTTTTCAGGAGCGTCAGTTTTTGGCCGCAAGAAAAAAATTCGAACAAAATGCGAGAGAAATCAAAGAAGAATGCAAAGCGGTTACGGAAAAATACAAGGCCGTTTATTCAAAACTGGCAAGAGATGCATCCAAGATAGCAATTGAGAGAAAAATGACCCCGGAAGAAGGAAGTTCAACCAATTTGGGATCGGTTCTGGAAGCCCACATGAACAACGCCCTGCAAACCGGAGCAGTTGCAGAGGAATTTCTCACATCCAATCCATGCGATAGCATTTCTTTTTACCGCAATTCCGTTTTCCATTTTTTAATGATTCATCATACGATCAATAAAGACAAAAACCGATACCTTTCTACAAAAGAGAGATTAGCTAAGAATCTTTTGATCGACGATGATTATATTCCTGCTGAATTTATAAAAGACTACGACGACTCTCTGGAACATATCTCCGCGAACAGAGATAAGGCTAGAGAAAAAGACAGAGAAGAAGTCAAGAAGATGATCTCTATTCGTTACGGAGAAAAAAAGGCTCCTGAGCAATCGGAAAAAAATTCTCCAAATGAGAAGTCTCCGCAACCTTCAACGGAGAAAAAGACTGAAACCAAGAGTGATGAAAATAAACCGGAAAAAGATACAAAACCTGCTGATAAAAAGTAGTCTTTTCGGGCTGGCAATACTTCTCCTTCCGGTTTGCAAAAAAAAATATCTTAATGAAGATATCGATGAGTGCGATTCAATCAGCAATCTCTACGAAGATGGAAATCATTACATCAGAAGAGACCTTGTAACCGACGAGGGTGTAATTGATTACCAAAAGCTCCTGGAGGCATATAAACAAAAAAACTCCAGGTGCTATCCGGCAAAAAATAAATAGAACCTGCCCTTAGGTTAGTCTTTGAAAAACTGGTCCCTTTGCGATTTTTGTGAAAGGTGCTTTTCTCTAATTCTGGCGAGTTTGTTCATTTGCTTTTCGTCCAGTAGATTTCTGGCTTTTAAGCCAAATACCGGCAATTGCGATTCGTCCACTAAATTAGCTGAGTTTGAACGTATTTTTAAAAATGAACTTTTTAGTTCAGGATTCATTTCCTCGTAATACATGTGCGTGCCTCCGTGCGGCTTTTTATTTTAGAGAAGTCCTCATCCGTGAAGAGCTTCTTTTACTCCCAATAGTACTATCGTTCGAATAAAAAAATCCTTTAGCGAAAAAAAAATCTTGTACTTTTTTTTTAATGGAAAAATATGTGCATAAAAGCACATGAAAATTCGTCTCATTAACAACACCGGAAAGCGCCAGGGAAGATTCGTAGGTTACGATTACGGAACAGATCTTTTCGGATATGTGTATCTGGACAAAATCAAAGGCCGTGAAAAAGGCAAGCTCGTAGACAGTTGGATAATGAAGGATTATATCAGTCTCGTCAAAGTTCTCGATCTTGAGATTTACAAAAGGGAAACAGAGAATTACGAAAACGCAGCATATAGATGAATGCCTTCAATCCGGAAGCTCTTCTGGAAAGAAGAAAAGAAAAACTTCACAATAAAAAACAAGGACTCAATCAAGCGCAGAGAAAAATCTCTGGAATCAGGCTGGGGCTATTTATTTCTATCGTTTGCTACATTTCTATATTGTATTTTTCCAGAACCGAAAATTCCTATTATCAGGCAGGATTACTTCCTCTTATCTGCCTGTTTACCTACTTTGTAATCAAGTTTCAAAAGCTGAAAGGATATGGAAAGCGCCTAACGTCCTATTCCAGAGTAATCGCAAAGGAAGTATTTAGAGCCAATCTGAATTTGAAGGAACTGGGACGCGGCATGGAGCAGAAACCAATTCCGGTTTGTATCTACCAGAAAGACCTGGATATTCTTGGCAAAGATGGACTATTGGCCTATCTGGATACTACGGAAACTCTTGAAGGCGAGAAAAAGTTATCTGAAATTCTACTTAATGCAAAAGAAGAAAGCGCATCTGAAATTCTGGAAAGGCAGGGGATTATCAAAAAATTCACCGGAGACAAAAAAGCGACCTTGAAATACATGAGGCTTTGGGAAGAATCCAGAAATGGACAGAATTTTTCGAAAATCGACCTCTCAGAACTAAACAAAAAAGTTCCCCAATTTTTCGAAAGCCGGAAAATTTTGCGGATAGGCTTCAAGATTTTGTTCACCTTGTCATTTTTTTCTCTTGCAATCAACTTCCTGTTTGACTTTTCTTTTTTCACTTCTACTTTGTTTTTTCTTCAATTTGTGTTATTCGTAATTTACCGATCAAAAATTTTAAATTCATTTCAACCCTACCACGGTATTTTCGAAAAAGTAGAATCAATCGAAAAAGTTCTGATTTTTCTAGTTCGGAAAAAGAAAGCTCTGGATATTATGCCGCATGAATATGACGACGAGCCAACGATGAGAAAATCTTTCCGGAGACTTTCTAAGATCATGAATCGAATGTCCGTTGTTCACTCTCCATCTGCTCACTTCTTGCTGAACATTCTATTTTTGTGGGATTTTTGGGTGCTCAATCATTTGAGTTCATGGCAGAGAAAATATTCAGATTTTTTGAACATCTGGTCGAATGAAATCATTTTTTTCGATTCGATTATCCCGTTTGCTCATTTTCATTTCCACAATCCGGAAAATATTTTTCCACAAATTTCCGATTCTCTGGATTCTATTTCCGCAAAAAATATCGCTCACCCTTTAATTCCAAAAGGCAAAAGAGTAAAAAACGATCTTACAGAAATCCATTTGGGGGAAATCGACTTGATCACCGGTTCGAATATGTCCGGAAAAACGACTTACCTGAGAACGATAGGAATCAATTGCGTTTTGGCGTTATGCGGAAGCTCGGTTCCGGCAGAATCTTTCAGCCTACCTCCAGTTCAGATTCTCACGAGCATTAGAAATGAAGATTCGCTCGTTGATGGAATTTCTTTTTTTTACGCCGAAGTGAAAAAAATGGCTTCGATTCTGAAAAATCTTGAAAAGGATAAAAGATCTTTAGTCCTTCTGGATGAATTGTTGAAAGGTACAAATTCCAGGGAGAGGCTCATTGCCTCAAAAGCTATTTTGAAAAAATTGCAGAATAGCCGAGCAATTAGCTTCGTCACAACACACGATATTGACCTCGCAAAAAGCGTTAGTAACATTCGCTTTTATCATTTCAGCGAAATTATCGAAAACGGAATGATGAGTTTCGACTACAAAATCAAAGAGGGTATCGTAAAATCCAGCAATGCCCTGAAAATTCTGGAACTGGAAGGCCTGAATCTGATTTTTGAATAAAGCGAATAGAGCAGATCCGGGAATCTGTTTTTTTCAACCTATCAGAAACAGTTTTATGAGTCACGGTCTGGTATTGCTAAAAGGAGGGTCATGAATAATTTGAATCAATGCTCCATTGCATTATCAATGCAAACCCATTATTTGCCTGCGCTGATAAAAAAAAGTCAATGATCCGATGGAAATCTGCATTCGCTGATTTTATCTTCGCCGCCAATTTCTATGAATTCTCCAAAACTCCATCCAAAAAATAAATCTTGACAGAACTTTTTTTTGCCGCCAAATTCGAAGATATGCTGAGCCTGGAGAAAAAAGAAAGAATCCGCGCGAACCTT
>CAYTEA010000021.1:0-74423 GCA_964436695.1 uncultured Leptospiraceae bacterium | reverse complement strand
GTTATTTAACCCAGGAAAGAACAGTCGGCCAGATGCTAAGAAAAAGTTAGGCAAGCTCCTTCTCTTCCAACCAACGCTCTGCTTCCAAAGCCGCCATGCAACCTGAACCTGCAGCAGTGATTGCCTGCCTGTAAACCTTATCCTGAACATCACCGGCAGCAAAAACCCCTTCAATACTTGTCTTAGTAGTGCCTGGTTTTGTTTTGATGTAACCTACTTCATCCAATTCCAGAATATTCTGAAAAATTTCCGTATTCGGCTTGTGGCCGATTGCATAGAACAACCCACCGACTGCCAAATTTTTCTTCTGTCCTGTTACAGTGTCACATAACGTTATTTCCTTCAGACCTTCGGCATCTCCCTTCGCTTCTTCCACAGTGGAGTTCCATACTAGCTCGATCTTCGGATTTGTTTGGGCTTTTTTCTGCATTATCTGGCTTGCCCTGAGTTTATCGCGCCTATGAATCAGATAAACCTTTTTTCCGAACTTGGTCAAATGAGTAGCTTCTTCCACTGCCGAATCTCCACCACCGATTACTGCTAGTTCCTTATTTCTGTAAATAGGTAGGGCACCATCGCATACCGCACACGCTGATATTCCTCTTTGCCAGAATTCGTGCTCTCCCTTAATATCCATTCTCTTGGCTGTTGCGCCTGTCGCAATGATTATGCTTTTCGCTTCCACAAAAACCTCATCTGTAAATATTTTGAATGGATAAGACTTGAAATCCACCTTAGTCACAGTCTCCGTTTTAATAACTGTTCCGTATTTTTCGGATTGCTTCCGAAAAAGCTGAGTCAGTTCGGTTCCGTCAATTCCATCCGGAAACCCTGGGAAATTTTCGATCTCTGTAGTGGTGGTTAATTGCCCGCCTGCCGCAATTCCTCCTGCCATGAAACCTTCGAATAAAACCGGATTGAGATTTGCTCTTGCGGCATAAATAGCCGCAGTATGACCTGCCGGCCCGCTTCCAATAATTACGACTTTATTTACCATATTTTTTCTCCTAAAATTAGACTTCTAAAATTGAAAGTAGTAAAATTGCGGGCTTACCGTTACGGTGTAAATCATTCCCGCAACCAGAAAAATCATAGCCATCACCGAATACTTCATAATATCCGAGAATTTGTTATTCGGTAAAATCTCGACTTTCTCTTCTTCAAATATCTCAAACAAAATCAGAATCAGAACCGGAAGGATCACCGACAGTCCAGGCAGAATGTGCTGTCCATCGGCCTGTGTGAAGATTCTTTTTGCGGAAACCATTGCATTTTCGACGGAGCTAGAACGGAAAAAATGCGCGCCAACCACAAACGCCTGAAATGAATACAAGATCTTGATCGGCTTCGGAATGACCGCAAAATATTTTCCAAACCCTCTCTCATTTACAAATTTTTCAATTGTAATAAAAACTCCGTGAATAGTTCCCCATATTGCAAAAGTCCAAGCTGCCCCATGCCAGATTCCTCCAACCACCATCGTGAAAAAAACATTGAAGTAATTTCTACCAATGCTCACTCGGTTTCCTCCGAGAGGAATATAAACATAATCCCGAAGCCAAGTCGATAGCGAGATATGCCATCTTTGCCAGACCTCAGTAACCGATTTTGAGAGAAACGGCCTGTGAAAGTTAATGGGAATATCAAACCCCATGATCTTGCCGATTCCAATCGCGATATCTGAATACCCGGCAAAATCACAATATATTTGAATCGAAAATAAATAATCCGCAAGGAGCAATGAAGACCAGTGAAAATCCGCAGGGCTTGAGTATAACGGACTGATCAGGTCGGAAATCGGATCTGCAATAATCGTTTTCTTGAAAATTCCGAATGCAACAATTGGTAAGCCTGCGAGAAGATTTTCTTTCGAGAAATATTTTTTTGTGTGAATTTGCGGAATGAGAACGGAAGCCCTCATGATCGGGCCGGCGACAAGCTGAGGAAAGAACAAAAGAAACAGAGAAAAATCCGAAAAGCTCTTCTCCGGTTTAATCTGCCCTCTGTAAATATCTATCGAATACGCAATAGCCTGAAATGTGTAAAAGGAAATTCCGAGCGGAAGAATTAACCCGACCGGCTCAAAAGCAAGATTGTCATGAAACCCAAGTAAAAGCCTAACGTCATGCGAAATCGATCTGAGAAAATCCGTGTACTTAAAAAAACAAAGAATCCCCAGATTTACAAAAAGAGAAACCGACAGCCAGAGTTTTTTGCCTGGTCCGGGTTTCGAATCCTCGATTTTAAACGAGGTGAGATAAGTTGCAATGAAAGATGCAAGAAGAATCGGGACAAATGCGATTTTAAGACATGCATAAAAATAAAACGATGCCCAAAGGAGAAGCCTTTTCTGCCCTTTTTTCTCAAACAAAAAAAATAGTGGAATTACAACAAAAGCAAATACGTAGAAGTGAAGGGAATTGAATAGCATCTATTTCAAAACCTCTTTCGCTTTTTCCAGAAGGATTTTGGCAACCCATTCATTCCCGGATTTAGTATAATGCCCGTCTCCAACGATATAATACGGCCTTGGATTCATCCTTCCTTTCGAGTCCACCATTAGGCTTGTTTTTTCATTCAAATCAATATAGTCAATTTTTCTCTCACTCAAAATTTTTTTCAAAGTAGTGAGGTATTCATAATATCTGTGTAGCTTCCCGCGCTGGGAACAGTAAGCCGTCTCAATGTCAATTGGAGCGAGCACCATCACTAGTTTGATTCCCCGGTCTTGGGCTTGGGCTATAATATTATCGACCGAACGCATCATCTTGTCGGGAATCTGGAACTCATTCATTTTGGAAGCGCATTCGCTCCCCGGAAATACCGGAGGCTCGTCCTTTGGAGAAGGCCTGGAAACTAAAAACTCCGAAACAATATCGATCTTTCCTTCCGGAAGAAATATATTTTTGCACTCGTCGGAGGGAAGGCTTCCTGATTTGCATTTCATTGTCCTGAAAAATTTCTGAACCGGCCATACAAAAGTCTCTATCGTCCGGTACGTTAGCTGCTCTTGCGAAATCTTTAATGCAAGCGCGAGGTAGGAATGTTTCGTCGCAAGAAACTGAAAAGTAAAAATAAAACGGGCGAGCCTATTCGTTTTTCTTTCTTCAAAAACTCTCTCGTCAATATCGTCCCCAGTGCTTGGAAAATAAAACAGAAGCTTTAAGTTCAACTTAGGAAGATATTTTTTCAACTTCAGTGAAATCGCAGTAGGCCCGTACGCGTCAGTGCCAAGGTTAACGGATTGGTGAACCAACCCTTCGGAATTTTTAAAACGATTGAGCTTGTAACAAAATGTTTCTTCATCATTCACACCGAATCCCATCGTCACGGAATCTCCAATACACCCGATCTGTGGAATTGAGTTGTCAATTTTGTCCGTTGCCCGAAACCCCATTTCGTTCGTAGAAAAAATGATGTCGTAAAAATTCATGAAATGTTTCACCCTCACCTTTACGTCCGGTTCCAGGTCAACAAAATACTCCGGATCCAGTTTGTGGTAGGATTTCTGAATCCAGTACAATTCGAGAGAGGCAGGCTTGATAATCCTGAGAGTAATCTCGCAAAGAACAAGAGCCAAAAAAAGGATTGCAAAAGTTTTTAGAAATATACTCTTCATTTTTCGCTTTCAGATTTGATTCCGAGTTTTTGTCTACAGGAAATGAAAGAATGCATCTGTGACAATTCTCCCAAGGAAATGGAATTTTTGAACTTTGCAGGAAATTCTTTTGCGCGGATTTCCCCCTTGTGACATAAAACAAGGTTCCCCAGAAATAAGGAAGTGTCTGTATCGATCGTTTCTCTCAATTCATCCAAGATTTCCTCTGCCCGTTTCAGTTCATCAACAATTAGATACAGGTCAAATAATTTCAGATTGACCTCCCTATCTTCGGGAAGATATTTTTTTGCCTTCTCCAAGTGGAAAATCGCAACTCCGAATGACAATGGAGACTCTGCCAGTAGAAAACCTGTTCTTTTATTGGCAACAGGCGAATTCGGATTTTTTTTCAATACCAGGGAATAATCATAAAGAGCTTCCGTTTTTTTTCCGGATTTTTCCTTTTCTGATGCTTTTTCCGCAAGGATTTTTTCGTCTGTACAATTCAAAAGCAGAGGCAGAAACAAGAATAGAGATGCCCTAGTCGGAGACTTTTGAAAATTTAAGCACAAAAATATTTTATTTTTTTTCATTTTAACTTATTCTTTTTTTTCAATTCAAACCAAGTCATTAAAAAAATGGTGAGTCAAAATGAGAAAAATGTCCGAATCTTGTAGTAAATTAGAGTGAAAAGAGAGAATAAAAATTGGGCGCTTCTCAAGGTAAATTGCTAGAAAACTTTCAAGAATATCTTTCCGTGGAAAAGGGTTTGAGCGATAATTCCATATTTTCCTACGGCTACGACTTAAACAAATTCAAAACCTACCTGGACAAAAGGCATATCGACCTTCTGGAAGTTCAGGCAAATGATATTATGAAATTTTTGATGGAGGAAAAAGATAGAAAAATCTCCGCAAAAACACTGGCTCGTGAAGTTGTCGCAATCCGCCAGTTCTACAAATTTTTGAGGGAAGAGAAGCAAGTTGATATAAACCCAACGGAAAAGATAGAGACTCCGGAAGTGCTCCGAGCCATCCCAGACCACCTCACCCGCGATGAGATTGATGAGCTTTTCTCCAAAATCAACGAAGACAATATTCATGAACTCCGAGACAAATGCATTTTCGAACTACTCTATTCTTCCGGACTGCGCATTTCCGAAGCCTGCAACCTGAAAATGAGCGACGTGGATATGGCACAAATGTATCTCACGGTCGAAGGGAAAGGCGGAAGGCAAAGACTCGTGCCGTTCGGCGAACATTCCCTTAGAATTCTAAATTCCTATCTTACAAAAAGTCGCACGGTAATTCTAAAAGGACGCTCCAGCGAATTTCTTTTTGTTTCAAAAAAAGGGTCGTTCATAAACAGAAAATCGGTTTGGAGGCTTTTGAATTTGTATATCACAAGAACCGGAATCAAAAAGAAAGTCACTCCTCATACGCTGAGGCATTCTTTTGCGACCCATCTTCTCGAAAACCATGCAGACCTTCGGTCGGTTCAGGAACTTTTGGGGCATATTGATATTTCTACGACACAAATTTATACCCACATGGCAAATAAGACTTTGAAAGAAGTCCACAAGAAATTTCACCCTAGGGGTTAAGCGAAATTACACAATGGTTTTTCTGAAAAATTGTGGCGATTCCCCCGCACTCAGCCCCTCAAGATATTGAAGCTGAGGAGCTGGGTGCGGGATGACCGCGCTTTTTGCGACTTCGCTTCGCTACGGTCTGACACTTCGATACGTCGCCCGTTGAGGATTAAATAAAATTCTTGATCGATGAATGGCGACTACTCAGTGTCCGACCCTACGGTCGCTACAATCGCTATCGCTTGTAATCGATGATAATGCATTATTGAAATGAAAGAGAATAAAAATGTAAAGCCGGTCGATTATTCGAATGTAATCAGGCTGCAAATTCCTTCCAATCCGAAATATGTTGCTATTGCCAGAAATTTCGTATTCAACCTGGCAAAAGAAAACGGATTTTCACTGCCTGACGCCTTCGATGTAAAATTGATAGTTGGAGAAGCCCTTGTAAACGTAATCAAACACTCCTATCTGAACAAACACGACAAACCGATATTCATCGAAGTCAAAATATTCCGCGAAAAAATAGAAATCAGAATTCGCGACTTCGGAATTAAAGCCAACCTGGAAAAAATGAAATCCGCTGACATGAATGACTATCGCGAAGACGGACTGGGAATTCTACTTCTCAGAAGTCTCAGCAATCATTTCTATATCGATCAATCTCCGGAAATCGGAAATAAAATCATCCTGATGAAAATGAAGTAACAGGTCGGCACTCGAAAAAACTAAAAACCTGTCTCGAAATTCACTTCAATATACCCACACCTGAGCGCATGAAGCAGGTTACTCGGCGATCATTTTTCAAGCAGGCTCTAAGGCCTTGGCTTTTACGAAAAAATTTGCCTGAAGGAAACTTCAGGCAAATAGACTTGATATTAAGGGATCCCTACAAAATGTTACACTGCTGTTTTGTTGAAGAGGTTGTGTACGTGTAACTGTAAGTGGTTGTACTTCCGGTTTTGTAAACCAGTGAGCTAAGGTTTCCGTCAGTATCATAGGTATAAATAATAGAATATACGGTTGACGTTCCCCAAGAATCCGTAACTGTTCTAGCAGAATCATCATACGTCAGTGTTCCAGTTGCCGTGGAAGAAGATGTAGTGTAGCCATAAGTATATGATTTTGGACGACCCTTGGAATCATAGTTGCTATAGCTTTGATAAAATGTGCCTGCTGTAAAACCAGAAAGTCTTCCGGAACTATCGTAAGTATAGTTAGTCGATGAAGAAGTGTAACCGCTAACGCTGGTAGTTATGCTCTTAGCCTTCGTTATTCCAAGATCTTTTTCTGCAATAAAATCATCCACACTTGTATAGGTTGCTGTCGTTGTAAATCCAGAACCCGTACAGGTAAAAGAGTTAGAAGCATAGGAGCAGGTCTGTGAAATTGATACACCGGATGCAGAAAATGATGAAGTGTAAGCATAGTTCCTGCACTTACGAAGAAGCAGAATCAGCATCGTTGTGTCATTTCCTGAACTCGTTTTGTTTGAACAACTTGCTGCAAAAAATGCCGCCAATACAACAAGTGAACCGAATTTAATTTGTTTTGTTCTCATTATTATTAATCTCCAAAATTTATTGTAGCCTCATCTCACGACGAGAGCGTCCTGCCTATTTGTAAAGGGCAAGAATATTCTTCAAGATAAATTTTTGCCAATGATATAAAAAAAAGCAATAATAGCAAGTATTTTGATAATTATTCTAAATCAAAAATCTTGGTACTCAGGATTGTCTCACGATCGAAATCTGTGCTTTAACATAATAATGACACTACAGTGTCAAAAACTAACGGTGTTTTTTTTGAAGGAAATCTGTTTTTACTTTTAGTGTATGCCCGCTTGCAAGCTACTCCCTCGTTTTGTAATAGATTTTCCTTCTCCAGATGATCGTTTTCCTTCGCGTGAGCAGATTTTTCAGTAACATTGTAGTGAAAGTGCTTGGAACTCCAGATTCATAAAATTTCTCGCGGAGAATTGGGTCAAAATCAGACAAATCCATCATCAGAAGCCAGGTAAAAAGCGCTGTACGGGAAATCCCGAGCCAGTTTGAGAGAATCCCCAACTCGACCCAGTCTGAATTCGAGGGAAGGAAATTCAATTTCTTTAGATTTTGCCCTTCTTCTTGATAGGCTTTTTTGATCTTGTTCGGTCGGGGCAAAATCCCGTCCAAAAGAAGTCCTCGGTATTTCCATAATACTAGATGAAAATAACCCTCGCGAGAAATTCTTTTTGTCTTCAATAGATAGTCGGCCAGAAATTTTTCCGGAATCAAAAGACTCGACTGTGTTCTTGGATATTCTGATGGCTGCATATTTTCCTCTAAACATTCAGGTAAAAAAAAGTGAAGTTCACACAGAAAAAAAACGTAAAACCGGAGGATTTTCAAAAAAAAGAGAGAAAATTTCCATCCGAAACAATCCAAATAGTACCAAGTAGGCCTAATTCTGAATTCCAGCCAATCGTGCTTCTGAATTCAGCATTTAGAGATTCATAAAGCCATTGCCAGGAGGGAGCAAAAATCCCTTCAAGTACGATGGATCCCGTAAGCTCCTGTCCATGAGTAAATCTTACATTAATTTAGCTCTTCGCAATCCGGATAAGTGGACTTTAGCTCAAAGGCGTCTATTTTTTGCAAAAGTAAGCATTACTCACCGAAATTAAGTTATGATACGTTAAACGACAAGGTAAATTCGCTCAACGGCCCCAAAGCTGTCTTTTTACTGCAAAAAGATGCAAGGCAATTATCTAACGTATTCACGGGCAATATGTTTTATCGATGAGTCATTTTAGTCAGCGTTTCAACTTTCTAATTTAAGCCAAGGCTTCTATTTTTAGACTCGTTCAAAATGATCACATTTTAAATTCCCTTTTAACGAAATTGAATTTTTTGCTTGCCCCTTTTTGGGAGCTTGATAAAATACCTGTCTGTTATGCGAAAAATTTTTGCGTTAGGCATTCTACTGACTTTTCTTGCCAGTGCAAATCTTGCTCAGGAAACAACTGAATCCAAAAAAGAAAACCTACTCTGTCTATCTGAATTTGAAAATTTTGAATCCCCTGTAAACGCGAAATTAACTGCGTTAGTTGAAACAGTTCTCCAAAGGACTTTAATTGATAAAAAATTCATCGTAAAGAAAGTCGTTGGAAAATCCATTGCTCAAAAGATTGATTTATCAAAAAAAGAAAGTTGTTATTTTCTTGTGGATGGCCTTTATAAAAAAATCTCAGAGGAGGAAAATGTTCAGCTATATGCCCAAATCTATGATCCCAAGACAGGTCTAGTTATTGACGCTTTCAACATTACCGATGAATACTCTGAGTTAAAAGGGATTAAATTAGATCCGGAAGAATCAAAAGAAAAAGACACCAAGCGTGTTGAGAATTTTGCCAAAAGAATTTCTATTATGCTTTTGAATAATAAGAAACTACAGGAAAAACGGGATAACATTAATGATTTTATCCTGTCCTCAAAAATTTCCAGCGCAAGAAAATTTCCGGTTTCTTCCGGTAAAGAAGCGGAAGAAGAAGCTGCCAAGCAAGTTTTTAATATTATGCAGAGTCAGGTAACTTTTTCATCCACAAAAACTGAGAAAAAAACAAGTGAAGCTCCGAATATCGTATCTGTCATCTCCCAAAAAGAAATCATCGACTACGGCCGTGTCAGCCTAAACGACATACTATATCAGCTTCCGGGGTTTGCACCTTCGCAAATCAACGAAAGAAGAACTGTTTCTGCAAGGGGAGTTTATGAAGGTTGGAACAATAATCATTTACTCATGCTGCAAGATGGAGTACAATTCAATGAGAATTTTTACGGTTCGGCACTGACATGGGAACTAACGCCTTTGAATATGGTAAAATCAGTCGAGGTCATTCGCGGCCCCGGATCGGCATTGTATGGATCCAATGCAATGTATGGAGTAGTCTCACTCAACACTTATTCAGGAAAAGATATTAAGGGAGAGATTCGTCTTCGTGCACGAATGGGCGATTCCGGCACTCGAATATATGATATACTTACCGGAAACACAGGGGATCTTTTTTCCTACGTAGTAAGCATGAATTCTTATGAAACCAATGGAAATAACGTTAACCATTATGACGGTTCCGGCAGAATAGACGATTTTGGTTACTTGAAACGGTTCACCCACAGAGATGAAAGAAATAATTATTCATTAATGCTGAAGCTGGAAGGAGAAGGGGTTTTGAAGGGTTTTTCCATTCAATACAATCGGCAAAACTGGAGATACGAAACCTTTAATGGCTGGCTCCAAAATGTTCCGGATTTCAAAGACCAGAATTCGGAAAGCAGGGACATTGCACTAATAAAATATTCCAATAAGATAACCGATAAATTGTCCCACGAGTATGTATTAAAATATTCTCCCGGCAAATGGAAATACAACACTCGCTTATATCCAAATGACCCGAATAATTATCCATCAGGAGTAACTGAGAACTTGATAACAGGTCTGGATAGTTTATTCGGACGTGGGCAATTAACTTATCTCTTCGATAATGGTGGAACAATCGTTGCCGGTGTTGAGGCAACGCGCATGACGTATCAGGGCGACACCGAACATAGTTCCAACATTGACATGAATCTTCTCGGGTCTGGTGAGTATTTTTCTGGAAATATGAATAAACCTCTGGGGCCATATATGGATTGGATTGTGGATAGGCCTATAAATAAAATCGCGACATTTGGTCAAGTTACGTCCGGAAAAATCATTGAGAAAAAATTGGAATTTACACTTGGAATACGTTATGACGAATCCGTGATGCATTTCAGAGGTATTGATATTCCCAATAAAGATTTACTTGGAATCCCGACTTACAATTATATTGACCCTTATACACAAGAGGAGTCTTCTGCAAATATTCCAACTAAGTATCTAGGCCCTCCCTACATTACAAATGAAAAAAAAGTTTATCGCAAAACTAGTCCAAGGCTAGGTGTTGTTTTCTTTGCAACGGATCGGCTCACTTTTAAGCTCATGGTGGGCCGCGCATTTCGAGAACCTTCTGCTGGTGAATTGTACGGCGTAAACACATATGTCGGAGGCTCCAATAATCCAAGAAAAATCAATCCGGAGGTAATCAAGACCTACGAAGCAGGCACCGATTGGTTTGCAAATAAATATATTAATTTGAGGATGAACGGTTTTCTTACACGTACAGAAAATATGATCGACTATAGCGATACATCCAACACAATCATAAATGCATATACACTTGGCACAAAAGGAGTGGAAACTGAAATATTATTCTCTTTCAAAAATATTTCGGCCTTTGCAAACTATTCCAGATTTTTCCGATTTCTGGATGACAATTTAAAACCAAGTGTTTCCAAGCATCCTAATGAAGTAACTACGGCCCCAGCGAGTTCTGCAAATTTTGGAATATCAGGATCTTCAGGAATTTTTTCCGGAAGCATTTCCGTCCAGAGGCAGGGACAAGTTGCTAGAAAAAAAAGTGATCTCGGTGCCGTGGATCCTCTTACCGGATTATTACAAGAAAATACTTATTCTGATCCTTACAAATACCCTCTGTATCGCACTCAGAGAGTTGAACCTTGGACAAATGTAAACTTCCGTTTTGAAGTTAAACTCTATGAGAATGTTTCCCTCGGTTTATTTGCATCCAACGCTCTGAATAGTACGCAGTATTTAGTCCAAAGAGCGAGTTATCCTTTTGATTATTTACGCGAATCAAGACGTTACATGATCGATCTGAGAGCGAGTTTTTAAAATGAAAAAATACAATTTCCAAAATCTATTTTTGCTGGTTCAAAACAAAGCTACTGGGATTGTTATTCTATTTGCATTTGCTTTTATCTATTCAAAGACTCTGGTTGCTCAGGAAAAAACTGATCCGGAAAAATCAAAATTAATTTGTCTAACGGAATTTTCCAATTTTGACTCTGCGGAAAATACTAAATTGAGTTCAGCGATTTATTCAATGCTTTCTCAGGGTCTTTCCGCAAAAAAAATTATTGTTCAAAAAATTCAAGGTGTGACAATAGACTCAAGAATCGAATCGACAAAAAAACTTAATTGCCATTTTCTTGTGGACGGCTATTACAAAAAAATCAGCGAAAACGAAAATCTTCAACTATTCGTGCAGATTTATAATCCTGAAAGCGGAACGATGGTGGACGCATTGAATATCACGGACGAAATTTCTGAACTGAAAGGAATAAAATTAGATTCGGAGGAATCAAAAGAATCGGATTCTGTTAGAATTCAAACTGTCTCGAAGCGACTATCTATTCTTATTTTAAATAATTGGAAACGACAGGAACGAAGGGATAATATAAATGAATTCGTCCTTTCATCCAAAATTGGCCGGGAGAAAAAGTTTCCTATATCATCAGGAAAGGCCGCCGAGGAAGAAGCAGCCAAGCAAGTATTCAATATATTGCAGAGTCAAGTAACCTATTCATCAACAAAGACGGAGAAAAAAACAAGCGAGGCTCCGAATATTGTGTCAGTGATTTCGGACAAAGAAATTCTTGATTACGGAAGAATCAGTTTGAACGACATACTATATCAGCTCCCAGGTTTTGCGCCTTCCCAAGATTATGATCGGAGAACCGTTAGTGGAAGAGGCATTTTTGAAGGCTGGAATAACAATCACCTTCTAATGCTGGTAGATGGAGTTCAATTCAACGACAATCTTTATGGCAGTGCTTACACATGGGAAATAACCCCATTAAATATGATAAAATCCCTGGAGATAATTCGAGGCCCGGGATCAGCTCTCTATGGCTCAAATGCTACAAACGGTGTAATATCTTTAAACACTTTTTCCGGATCTGATTTGAAGGGTGGGTTTAAGACAAGACTTCGCGCCGGAGATGGGGGAACTCAAATTTACGATGTGCTTGCAGGGAATACCGGAAAACTTTTCTCCTTTGTTGCTAGCTACAATGTTTATAAGACAAAGGGAAATAATTATATGGATAGGGATGGTTCCGGTCGAACGGATGAATTCGGCCTCGCTCAGAAATTTCCGGTTCGGGACACAAGAGACTCCAGTTATTTATTTACAAAACTTGAAGGCGAGGGGGCATTAAAAGGTCTCTCAATACAGTATCATCGCAATTACTGGAATTATCAATCTGGCCATGGATGGCTTTGGAGGATACCGGATTCTCAAGAAACAATGTCTGAATCAAGACAAATCGCAACAATAAAGTATTCAAAAAATATTACTGAGAAACTGATTCACGAATACGTTATGCGATATCAAGAAAGGTCTATCGATTGGAATACGAGATATGCAGAAAACGGAGCCTACGAATGGTTTTATCCGGGGGGAGTGACGGAGTATCTGAAGACTGGCGCAAAAGATGTTTTCTTAAGAGGACAGCTAACGTATCTTTTCGGGAATGGAGGAAGTATTCTCGCCGGAGTGGAAGGCAATAGATTTAAGTATGACGGAGACAAGGAACACTTCAGCAATATTAACCTTAGTGACCCGGTCAATTATTATCCACCGTATGAAGAGAATGCTTTCGCAAAACAGGGCCCTTGGTTAGAATGGATTAAGAAAAAGCCCGTGGATAAAGGAGCTGCCTTCGGCCAAATAGTATCCGGTAAAATATTGTATAACAAGCTTGAATTGACTGCTGGTGTGCGTTATGACGAAACCGTAACAAAATTTCGAGGGATTGACCAGAAATATGCGGCAGATACAGGCATAACAATAGAAAAGCCTTATGACCAGTTTGTCGGGCCTCCTTTAATTACGAATGAAAAAAGAATTTTTAGAAGAACAAGCCCAAGACTCGGGGCCGTTGTGTTCATCACAAAAAATCTGAATCTAAAACTCATGGGTGGTAGGGCGTTTCGAGAGCCATCGATTACGGAGCTATTTGGAGCGAATACTTTTTCACTCGCATCCAATCCAAGAAAGTTGAAGCCAGAAATCATCCAGACGAGCGAGGTGGGATTGGATTACCTGCTCAATCAGTATATAAATATCAGAGGAAATTATTTTCGAACAAGATTTGAAAATCAGATTGCCTACAGCGTCCAGAATAATAACTTAAGTACGAATATTTATACTTTGGTTACTCACGGGGCTGAAGGTGAAATACTTTTTCATTACAAAGAATTTTCCGGATTTGCCAATGCTACCTACATGGAAAGGCAAAATGAACTCATTCAGGATAAAACAATCTCTGAAGATAAAAAGCAAATGACGTGGGCTCCTTCGAGACGATACAATGTAGGTGTAAGAGCAAACTTTCAGAAAATCTCAGCATCCTTATCGGTTGAGCGTCAAGGACAGGTTTACCGGAAAACGAGCGATTTGGGCCAGGTTGATACGTTAACCGGAATCGGACCAATCGATCCTGCGACAGGCGAACTTATTTCTTATCAAAATAAATTCCCAAACTACCGGCCAAAGAATGTCCCCTCATGGACGAATGTAAACACAAGAATAATCTATAAACTAAAAGAAGAAATGCAGTTCGGTTTTTTTGTTTCCAATCTTCTAAATACTCATCAGACCTTGATTAAAAATAATAACTATCCTTTTGATTATCAACGAGAAGGAAGAAGAGTGCAATTCGATTTGAATATTTCATTTTAAAGGTAACCATGATACGCAAACGCTTTTCTCTATACTTCTTGATCATTATACTTTTATTCGATCAAGAAAGCAATGCCCGCCCAGGCGGAGGTCAAACTTACAGATCCTCATCATCAAGTTCTTCTTCAAGAAGCAGTTCTTCCAGCAACCGTAGTAGTTCTTCCAGTTACAGAAGCAACTCCAGTTCGACAACTTCAAAACCTTATTCGTACACTCCTCCGAAGTCATATTCTTCTACAACGACAAGACCCAATTCAAATCGATCCTACAAAGAGAATTCCGATTCTGCGGATGCATATCTCGTAAGATATAAGGCAATTTTAACTCCGGAAACATTTCCTCAAAAAATGAAAAAATACTCTCTTGCAATGGAAATCAAAAAAGATACAGGGCTTTTTATTAAGGAAACAATTGGTTTGACAATTGCAGAAAAATCAAAAAATCAATTTGTGCGTCACCTTCTTCCTTTTCGCTGGGGTAATACAACAGCCTATCAACCGGTTTCTTATTTGAATTTTCAATCGGGTGAATCTATCCAGAAGATAGATGAATCAGATTTTTCTTTTGAAGGAAACTTTTACGAGCCATCCAAGGAATACAGGTTTGAAACTCCACAGCAGGAAGACAAGCTCGTTTGGTTTGAATATAGCGCATATAAAAAGAATTTATTTGAAAAACTATCGGATGAAAAGGTTCCTACCCGGGAAAAATCTATACATTATAGATGGCCACTACTCCCTGTTAACGCTAACGATTACGATGGAATTTCGGGGGGAGATTTTGAGATCAGGGTTCCAACTGAGAATTTTTCATACAAAATAGACGGAAAAGATTTCTCCATAATTCACAATAAGACGGCCGAGGGAATAAAAGGGAAAATATTAGCAAGGAAAAAATCGAAGTCCAGTAAAATCCCCGAAATCCTGATAACAATTCCCTATGAAGCGTTAGACGAAAGCCTTACTCCAATATCGATATTTACCCAATCCGATTATATTTCCAGGCGATCCATAAAAATTTCGTACAAAACCGACGGATCATCATTTGTTGAGGAAAAAATTTATCATAAAAATCTGGATATTCCGGAAAAACCGGTCTTGGCATTTAATTATTTTAACCCGATTTTTGAAGGTGAAAATTTCAAAAATGAACTATTTCATTATGAAATGACCGGCCCGGCTGAATTGGATAAAATGCATTTTAGTAAATCAATGTATGTCCAGATGGATCACCCGGAAATAAATTCTGAAGCTGAATACAGCCTGAAATACAAAACCTTTGGCTCTTGCAACGAAACACCGGCAGGGAGACTAATTCGATTCGGAATTCCTCACCATCCATTTGGCAAATACCAGGGTCCTGTCGAACTGGATGTAATTTTTCCGAACGAATGGAAGATTCAAGAATCTGCGATTTCCGTATGGAATGGCATGTTTACTTACTCTTCCAGTTACAGCGAGCCTTTGATTTATTCGAGTAGCAAAGAAAAAATCCGTTTTCTCTATTCCGATGGAAATTTAAAAGTAAAAGTCCCCAGAATTGATGAAATGTATACAATAATTTTTGACGTTAGGCTTAGTACGGATTCCGTGATTCAGCCTTTTCCCTATTCATCTAAATTGCGTTTGGCTCTCGGAAGAGCGTATAACGTGCATGCGTTCAATGTATTGTTTACTCTTTTTTTTGCGTTTGTTATCGGCCTTACAATATTTTTAATCAGGAGAAATAAGAAGAGGTCAATGATTCAGGCTGAGAGGGCAAGGATATTACAGAGTGAAGCAGATTCAAAAAGAGCGCAGGAAGAAAATGAGCGCGCTGAAAAAGACATCAAAGAAAAATTATCCGACCCGGAATTCAACGCTTCCGGATTTTTGAAAAGAGTTAGAAATACCGGCATTCAACTTACGACGGACTGGCTTTCCGGAGATTTAAGCAGGTCGAGAAGTTCTGTGTCCTCCGGAATCTACAATCGGTTTAGAGTCCAATTAAGCCTTTTGAAAAAAGAAGGTTTAGTCAATGTTATGGCTGACTGGGAAATTCACCCGCTGAAGATTCAATCCGTTGACCAGGACAATGGATTCCATGTGCTACATGTTCTAATTCAAGGCCGGGCAAAGGATATGAATTTACCCATGTCCATGTCGGATGAGGAGCGAAAAAGAAAAGTCTCCGCGCAACAAAAAATAGGCTACAAGGAGTATTGGAGTTTTGTCAGAAGAGTAAATGCAAAAACAAAAATAGGAATTCTCAGCGGACATTGCCCGAATTGTGGAGGAATTGTCGAAAACATTTCACAAAGTAATAAATGCGCAAATTGCGGAACCATTTATAATTCTTCCGAATACGACTGGGTGCTTTCTGAAATAACACAGGCTGACGAGTGGGGAAAACAGACGAGTCATGCAAATATTCCAGGACTTGAAAGTGCCGCAAAGATACTACCATTTATTTCCAAACAGATCATCGAAGACAGGGCTTCTGCAATTTTCTGGAGATGGATTGACGCTATGGTATCCGGAAGTAAAAACCCATTAATACGTGATGCGACATCGGTTTATATCAGTGCTGCAAAATTTGACAAAAAGTATTTTTCTCAACCGGCAGTGGGACTAGTTGAACTTAAAAAAGTGACCGAAGAAAAGGATTTTCTGGAAAGCGAAATTGAAATATTTTGGAGCGCATCTTTAAAGCCGAATGAAGGCCCACAAAATATCAAGACAGTGATTACTCTTATTCTCAAAAGAGCAACTAAAAATAATTTTGGAATTGCAGAGCATTCTTGTCCCTATTGTGGAGGGTCACTCCCGGAAGACGACTCTCTGAAATGCGCCTATTGTTCGTCTGCTCTGCCATCGAAAAATCAAGACTGGCTTTTACAAAAAATCTCCTGAATGCGCAACGAGAATTAAGCGGACTCGGACTTCAACTCTCTTGTCATCAATTCTTCAACAGCGTCTTTGGGGTCCTTGTCTTCGTAAAGAACTTTGTAGACCTGATCGATGATGGGAGTCTCTACTCCGATTTTTCTTGCCAAATTGTGAGCGCTTTTCGAAGTTAACACGCCCTCTGCAACTGTTTTTGTATTCAGAATATCCTTCAGTTTTTCTCCCTTTCCCAATCGAAAGCCTACCGTTCTGTTTCTGGACAATTCTCCAGTACAGGTAAGCACAAGGTCTCCCATTCCCGCAAGTCCTAGCATAGTGATTGGGCTACCACCTTTCTTTGTTACGATTCTTGTGATTTCGTTCAGCCCTCTGGTAATAATAGCCGCTCTCGTGTTATAACCAAAACCGAGACCGTCTGACGTCCCGGCGGCAATTGCAATTACATTCTTTAATGCCCCGCAAAGTTCAACCCCAATGATGTCGGTTGACGTATAACAGCGGAAGCGCTTGTCAGAAAGAACTTTCTGAATTCCTGCGGCGAGCTCCTCGTTATCGGCCGCAATAGTCACTGCGGTCGGAAGGCCGGCAGCAACTTCTTTTGCAAATGATGGCCCGGAAAGATAAGCTAGGTACGGATGGTATTCATGAGAAAGAGTTCTTTCAATAATTTCCGATGGGACTTCGAGGGATTCATTCTCGATCCCCTTGGAGCAACTGACCAGAGGGATCTTCTTTTTCAGAAACCCGACTATACTCGCCATGGATTTTGCAATATGTGGTGTTGGCATAACACTTAAAATCGCATCTGCAGAGGTAACGCATTCTTCTAGGTTATTAGTCGATTTTAGATTTGCCGGAAACTCAAAGCCGGGGAGAAAAATGGAATTTGTATGTTTCGAATTAATTTCATCCGCAACTTCTTTTTCGTAGGCCCAAATTGTAACTGGGATCCCTTTTCTTGCAATATGAATTGCAAGAGCAGAACCGTAAGCACCGGCTCCAATTACGTTTACTTTTTGAATTTCCATCTTATCTCCTTTGAATTGCAAAATCTATTCATATTTTAAGAAAAGAAATTTTAGCAAATCAAATATTTTTTTTGCACGAAAAAAAGAGTGTATAAATTTTAGTATAGTGTTTTGTTTATTAAATTCGCTATTCTTCCGGAGTAATTAGTGAGATATTTTATTTTCCTGTCTTTTATATCGGTCTTTTGCTGCCGCAGTTCTGAGATTTCCGTGAATGAAGTGCAAAAGTATGCGAAGGCCGGGCATGCTATTAAATCGGACGTCAATGAATTTTTTGATCGCCGAATGAAGAATAAACCGCGAAAGGCATTGGTCGGAAACTGGGAAATATTGTATGAAGATGAGGAAAGTTTATATTACGGTTATCCCAGATTCAAAAGAATATTCAGCGACGAAAGAGTAGTGGAAAAAGTTTATTTCCTGCCTGTTAAAGATCTCGAAGAGCAATTTCCACCATTCAGAAAATTGACCGGAGCAGAACTAAGATTAAAAATTTACAGTAATATCGCTGATTACAGAAAATCAAAAAGTGAGAGGCTCCCATTTACTCTCGCTTCAAATGACTGGTTTGCTGTTTTAAACGAAAAAACAATTGCAGCGACAGCAAAAACACGCATAGAGAATATTCATACCAAAGAACGATTTTTTCAAACTTATGAATTGATTTTTGATAAAAATAACTTGAACCTCTTGAAGCTCGAACAAAAATAAGTTGGTATATAAATAAATATTGGAGTCCGGTATGATTGATTTCAAAAAACCAGAGAGCATCTTCAAATCTCTTTTGAGTAAATTTGACGGGCAAGATATTTTGCCTGATCTCAGAATTTACGGAGTTTATACCGGAGACTTCGAAGAACCTGCGAACAATTTCGGCGCTTTCGGATTTCTCCCGATTGCAGGAACTTCCAGCGGAGATTCATTGGGACTAACGCCCATTATCGGAAAAGAACCCGAAGAATGGCCTGTTCTTAGTTTCTCGCATAATGGCGGAGAAGCAACTATCGTCTCTTCGAACATTTCTTTATTGGCTGCTTCTGCTATGGCAGGAGGAATCAGGTCCGGATCTTACATATACGAAGACAAGGAAGAAATTCTGGAAACCAAGAAAGAAATTCTCTCTCTCGCAAAAATTTTAGGAGATGAATCCCAGGCAAAAAATTTTATAAAATTTCTGGAAGGCCTTGGTGAAGACGGGGAGGAAGAATTCTCCCGATTCTTCCTATACAGTCAGGCAGAAGGTTTAACCTGGTTCGTAGAATTTCTCAATATCTACAAAAAAGTGTATGTCGAAGACGAAAACGCAATCAAGAGCTGGAAGGCTTATTTGAAAAAGCATCCTTTTGTGACACCAGCGTGGGAGCTTCTGTTTCTGGCGCAATCAAAAGGGGGAGAAGAAGCTTTTGACGCGGCCTGGAAAGTGGCAACATCAGAAAAATATTTTAATGATTTTATTTTCCGCATGTCCAGAGCCAATGGGCTGGATTTTGATTTTGATACGTCTGATAGTGAAAATTATGATTTACTTTCAGAAGATAATGCAAGACTTGAAGCCTGTCAGTATATTTCCGAATCCGACCGGGGACAGGGACGGCCGGAATTGGAAGCAATCACAAGAGAAGCGAAAGAAGAAGACTGTAGCGAATTATGGCTCGACGCTGGCAACTCTTTACTTGCCAAAAAGAAAGCGCCTGACGCATACAGGGCTTTTATCAATGCGGGCTATCATTACTACGATGAAAACAGTGAATTTTATTCCGATGCGGCGAAAGGCGCGTTGAAAGCCGCAAAATTAATCGGAAGCCCTTTAATGGTGTATGCGCTGGAGTCTCTTGGGGATTTATTGAGTTAATCAAAAAGGCAAATGAGTCTCTGCGGCGAAGAGCGCATAACGTTCTTACTCGAATAAGCCTATTACTTTACCTTCAGTTTTTTTCTTACTATTATGCTTATAAGTTTTCCAATTCATTTGATAGTCTTGCGCTTGATTCCCAAATGATTTCCAACCTTTTCTAGTGCCTCTTGCGAATAATTCCAAAAATGGACCTGGGCTGCAATCTTCAATTAGATCGTAGAGCGCATCCGGTTTTCGTGAATGCTCTTGTTTCTGCGTCTTAATAATATTAACCTGGCTTCTTCCGGGCTTTAATGTTCTCAAATGTCCTCTGATGCCAAACAAAATAATTTCTGTTGTGTTTCTGAAATAGAATCCGACACCCCGTCCATCCGGGCCTCCATCTTTTCGAATTTTATGCCAAATAATATTGGTCTTATATTGGAAACCCCAGGCTTTCATAACCTCAAGTCCTTCGAGCAGCAAAGCATTCGGAACCCAAAGGTATAAATGGCTTTGTTCTTCTGAAACGAGTGCCACGGGAATTTCCTTAATTTCTCCTAGGTCCAAAGTAGAATAGCGATTCAATCTTTTATGTTCAGGGGCCATTTTCCCCGTGCGATTTTGAAATCTCCAAGGTGGATCTGCTAGGATTGTTTTGAATTTTTTCCCCTGAAATTCAGAAATAAAATCAGCAGCGGCATTAATTCTATTTTTGCGGACAGATAAATTATCAATTATCTTCATCATAACATTCCTTTGTGATTCCAATAACAAGTATTGGACAACCCGCTCCACTTCCACCTTCGATTCTTGGGAGTAGTTTTGACATATGGGTCGTAGATGCACCAAATGAACTGCCTCGATCGAGTGACTCGAAAATTTCTTGAAGCTCATCGCAACGAGTAATTATTATTCCGATGCTAATAGCTCTTAAGTCAAAAAGTAATCGAAAATTATTTAAATCCCGGTCAAAAAACGGATCTTTGTTATTCCATTCTACTTCTAAGGCTATTCTATTTTTGTAACAATCTACTTTATGGGTAGGGCTAGACAATTCGCTATCATCAACTCTTACGGCCGTTTTAAATTCTTTTTCAATCCAGCCTTTTTTATACAAAAAAGAATCAATGGCTTCAGAGACTTTTGATTTTCGCCCGCCTCCGACCTCAATCCAGGTTTTCTTGAATCGAAACATTTGAAGCAGTTCAATTAGTTCATTCCATTCGGTCGGAAAATCATTTTTTAGAATGGCAGAAGCATGTTTCCACTCATGAATCTCGAATTTCTCTCTAATGTCATTTGGAAATAATTCTATAGCCATAATACCTTCAAAATTTACTGCAATAGTAATAGGCCATTTATATTGATAATATTGCAAGTGATTATTCACACAATTTTCAGTTATCCAAAAGTCTTTCTATCTTCCGAAATTTATCACTTGATTTCTAATCGGGATAAAATATTAAAATATTCAGGGCTTCAAAATTGATTTTTCGACAGAGAAATATTTTTCCTGATACTTGCAAAACCCGGATAATAAAATGATAAAAATCGTGGATAACAGAGAAATGCAGACTCAGGAAAGAAAAACATCCGAAACCGAAATTAGGCTTTCACTGAACATCAGAGGGAAAGGGAATTACAAATTCGACACGGAGATCCCGTTCTTTGAACACATGCTTTCGCATATCGCAAAACACGGAATGATGGACATGGATCTATTTCTCCGCGGAGACATCGGTATCGATTGCCACCACAGCGTAGAAGACACTGCGATTTTATTCGGGAATATGATTCACAGTCAATTGGGCAATAAGGCCGGAATCAACAGATACGGGCATTTCACGATAACGATGGATGAGGTTCTAGCTACCGTTGCCGTTGACCTGGGGGGAAGATATTTCTTTAAATACACCGGCCCTAAATTGGATGGAAAATTCGGAATCTACGACAGCGAACTCAGCCTGGAGTTCATGCAAAAATTTGCGCTGAATGCAAAAATGAACCTGCACATACTTATCCATTACGGTGAAAACAGGCACCACATCCACGAGGCGATGTTTAAAGGGCTTGGAAGGGCAATGCGTCAGGCGATAGAGCTGGATCCGAATTCGAAAGAAATTCCTTCTACCAAAGGAATGCTAGAATGATCGCAGTAATAGATTTTGGAATGGGGAATATTCACTCCTGCTTGAAAGCCATTTCACTATTTACGAAGGACTTTAAGCTGATAACTGACCCCGATGAGCTAAAAAATGCGTCAGGTGTAGTTCTTCCTGGAGACGGCGCATTTGAAAAAGCAATGGCCAATCTCAGAGAAACTAGGATGAAAGAAGCGTTAGACGAATACGTTTATTTCGGCAAGCCCCTGTTTGGGATCTGTATTGGTTTTCAGATTTTGTTTGAAAGCTCGGAAGAATCGGCAATTAGAGACAGGATTGTTCCCGGATTCGGATGGATTAAAGGAAACGTAAAACGATTCAAAGGGAAAAACTACAAAGTTCCTCACATGGGCTGGAACAAAATACATATTAGTCCTACAAAAAAATCTTCTCTGCTTGAAGGAATCCCCGATCATTCGTATATGTATTTCATCCATTCCTATCGTCCTACCGGTGTGGAAGATGGAGCAATACTCGCG
Organism: uncultured Leptospiraceae bacterium; assembly: GCA_964436695.1. Taxonomy (GTDB): domain Bacteria; phylum Spirochaetota; class Leptospiria; order Leptospirales; family Leptospiraceae; genus JABWCC01. The sequence continues at coordinate 52,235 of CAYTEA010000021.1, read as the reverse complement.
ACTTGTTCCTATTACGAAGAAAGTTTTCCGGTCGTTGTTGGAAAAGGAAATATTTTCGGAACACAATTTCACCCTGAAAAATCCGACAAGGAAGGATTAAAAATTTTGCAAAACTTTGTAAGGATCGCAAATCCATGATAATAATTCCAGCTATTGATTTATATGACAATGAAGCAGTTAGGCTTTTTAAGGGCGACTACAATCAGAAAACCGTTTATAGTAAAGAGCCTTGGGAATTAGTTCGGATTTTCGAAAATGGAGGAGCAGAACTGATTCATCTGGTAGATCTAAACGGAGCTAGAAACGAAAATAACGTAAATCAGGAATCGATCAAAAAAATTCGAAAGGCGTCTAACGCAAAAATTGAAATCGGAGGAGGAATCCGCGATATCGAGAAAATTAAATTTTATGATTCGATGGGAATGAACCGATTCATAATTGGAACCGCGGCAGTCACAAATCCTGAGTTTATAGACGAAGCTTTAAAGCTGTTTGGACCGGAGAAAATAGTAGTCGGAGTGGATGCAAAAGATGGAATCGTAAAAATCAGCGGATGGCAAGAAGACTCTAAAATTCACTACAATGATCTAATGAATAGGCTTTCTACTCAGGGTGTAACCCAGATCATTTACACTGATATTGCCCAGGACGGAACGATGAGCGGCCCAAATTTCGAATCCTACAAACAGATTCTGTCCAGATTCAATTTTCAGTTGATTGCCTCTGGGGGGATATCATCCATAAAAGATATTATTGACCTGGCTTCCATCAACGAGAAAACCCCACTCTACGGAATCATTACAGGCAAGGCAATCTATGAAGGAAAACTCAGCCTGAAAGAAGCGATAGCCAATACGAAGAAATAACACCAGGATTTTTCGGTGCACTATTCGGCCTCCAGAAAGGTTTGACCTGAAGCCTGTCTTTACAGATTTGTTCTAAAAGGACTTATGAAATAATTTAATTAGGATTTTTGCCATGAAACCTCAAACATCAGCCATTCATTCTGGAGTAGCAAAGGACACAACATTCAATAGCGTAATAACTCCGATTTACCAGACATCCACCTTTCGTTTCGAAGACGTGGGGGTAACCAAAGGGTATGACTACACCAGAACTGCAAATCCAACGAGGCGTGCCTTAGAAGAAAATCTTGCAGCTCTGGAGGGAGGAATTTCTGCGCGAGCTGTAGCAACCGGAATGGCGGCCATCACGGCCGTTTTGAATTTGTTCAAGTCTGGCGACCATGTACTATGCACAGATGATTGCTATGGTGGAACAGAAAGGCTTTTGCGGCATTTTGATTCCGCATTCAACCTGCACGTAACTTTTGTAAATATGCAAAATCTCGAAGAGGTCAAAAAATCTATCAAGCCGAATACAAAAGCGATCTGGATAGAGACCCCCAGTAACCCACTCTTAAATATTGTGGACGTTCGTGCGTTAAGCGAAATAGCTCACGCGCATAAAGCTCTTTCCATTGTTGACAATACTTTTCTGTCACCGGTTTTCCAAAAACCTTTCGAGTTGGGCGCCGATATCATCGTCCATTCGACAACGAAATATTTGAATGGGCATAGCGACGTTGTAGGCGGAATCATCATCACAAAAACGCAAGAATATGCCGACAAAATTCACGACTTGGTGAACAACCTCGGTCTGAGTGAAGCACCATTTGATGCATGGCTTGTGCTCCGTGGAATTAAGACTCTATTTCCGAGGATGAAGCAACATGAAGAAAATGCGATACAGATTGCAAAATTCCTGGAAGGCCATTCAAAGGTGAAAAAAGTAAATTTCCCCGGACTGGAATCCCACCCTCATCACGCGCTAGCAAAAAAACAACAAAAAGGCTTCGGCTCAATGATGTCGTTCGAAGTGAAAGGCTCGGTAGAGGAAGTAAACATAATCTTACGCGCAGTAGAAGTATTCTCCGTTGCAGAATCTCTGGGTGGAATCGAATCGCTGATCTGCCATCCTGCGACGATGACCCACGCGGGCATGGACCCGGTTCATCGCGAAAAAGTCGGAATCAACGACCGAGTGATCCGTTTATCGGTAGGTATTGAGGACGTTAGTGACCTTCTGAAAGACTTGGAAGCGGCCCTCTCTAAAATTTAGAAAGTAGACAGTGACTTTTTATTGCCGATTCCTCGCCCTCCCTATCTCCAGAAGGTCGCCCAGAAGTAGCCTGTGAGAACCAACCAGGAAATAATTTGTCCGAGAAAAAAAGAAAGACTTGCGCCTACTACTCCAAACTCTGGGATTAGAAGATTATCCAAAATCACACCTGCAAGAAGCCGGATGAAAGCGAGGATTGCGAGAATTTTCGGCTTGCCCATTGCGAATAATGCAATCCCGAAAGGGGCAAACACTAGCTGCATCAGATAGTTTGGATAGAGGATCTTAAATACTATGATCGAGTCCGTATATTTTCCCGCAAATAGTAGAGTCAATATCCATTCTGCCAAAAAGAAACCAGGGAATAAAAGAATCGCCAGAATAAAAGTTCCGGTTGCGGCCTTCAAAAGATAATGCTTGAAATCGTCGGAGTCCACTAGCCTTGCTAATCCCGGATAAATCACTGAATTCAGGGTGGAAAGGATAATACCAAAGCCGCTAAATAATTGAAGAGCAGTTCCGTATACTGCAATCGTTTCCGGAGGGTGGTACCTGCTAATAAAAAATATTTCCAGTCTGTCCGATACAATCGCAAAAATTGAGGCAAGAAATGCCCATGAGTTGAATAGAGCGAGTTCCTTTGTTCCTTTTAGTATTTCTTCCTTTGTTGCTCCCCATTTTAATTTATTTCTGTCGAACACAAAAAAGAAAAGCGCAAGAATAAAAATCGGACTGAGAGAAAATATGGAAAGTATGTCGATATAGCCCAGAGCGCTGTCGGAGAAATAATTCATCAGATAAAGAGCCGTTAGACGAATCAGATTCCCAAGGGGATTCCAGATAGCAAGAGCTGTATAGGCTCCGAAAGAAATGAATATGCTTTCAAAGTAACTTAAAAAGGAAGTTCCGAGTCCGCCTACTACAAGGATAAAAATGACCAGTGGGTCTTCGGAAAATGTCAGAAAAAATATACCACCCAGAAATAGTAGAAACAAAAAAGAAATCGTTTTGATCAAAAGCGACGATGATAGAATAATCCCTATCGCTTTTTTGTTTTCCGTTGCGGGTGCTAGAAATTTCACAAGAGCCGAAGGCAGTCCGAATTCGGTTATTGCGAGAATTACAGGAATAAACCCGAGGTAATATTGAAAGTGGCCATTTTCGGATTTTGTTAGAAGGTTCACTGCATAAATCATGAAAATCAGATTGCACAGAGACGAAAATACTTTCGACACTGCGACAAAAATCGAGGACTTGAAAAATCCTGATTTTGTCATCGTAAGAAAACCGGCTTTAAGCGAGGCAAAATTCATTTTTTCTTAAGTACGCATGAATCTTCCGTCTGCCAGTTTGTGAAGTAAATAAGGAATTATACAGACCAGAAAAAAATTCAGCAGAAAATACCTAACGTATCTTGTGAGCACATCGTCATGAAAATATTTTTTGGAAAGCGCTCCTAACAAAAAATAAAAAAGAAAAATTCCCAGGGATATAAAAGAAGCCCTGACTAGAAAAGACGATATGCTTTTGACATGACCCCAGAGAAAGTAGTTTTCTCCAAACTTGTATTTTAAATATAAAATCCCAGAGAAAAATCCGGCAATTGATCCTCCAGCGGATATGACCGAATTCAGAGAGTGGCTGTGAATTTCTGTCATTGGGTCTCTGGAAACCAGGGTAATCGGCAAAGTGATTGCAACTAACGCAAGTGAAATAGACCTGCTCAAAGAAGCCTGTCTTTCTTTATTCACTAACCCCAATGAAGGAAAATCCGGCGAGAATCGAAAAAGTCCCTCAATGATAAAAAGAGACACAAGCCCCATCAAAAATCCCCCGATAACATCTCCCGGATAATGAACTCCCATATACATCCGGCTGAAAGGAACTGCAAGGATCATAAAGAAAGAAAAGCTTTTCAACATGCGGTTTTGAAAATGCAGAAATAGGATTCCCCAAAGAAGAATTGCCACATGGGCATGCCCGGATGGGAAACCAAAGGCTTTTTCTTCTGCCGCGCTTATCAGGTCAAAAAATCTCTCCGGTGGCAAACCGGATGGCCTGGGACTTTCAAAATAAAATTTCGCAAGCCCGTTGATTATCCCGGAACTTAAAATCGCCACACCCAATTTAATTCCGAGCTTTTTCGAATAGCAAAGGTAAACAAAAGGAAGCAGGAATACAAAAAACGTTATCCCTCCGGTATAATGGCAAAATACAGAAATCGCCTTAAAAATACTTCCGAAAATACCTTCCGGATGGGGGATCCATTCCAGTATCGAATTCCCAAATAAAATCTCATTATTCAACAGTGTTTTATATTCCATTTATGAAATCTTTTTTATTCTGTCATTAAATGGGAAATCCTTTTTTCCTTTCTCCAAATTCGATAAATTTTGGTAAAACGTCTTGATTTTTGTTTGTTTTAATAAAACTATAGCGAGAAAGGCAAGTTTATGAACGAACAGAACGATACTTGGCAAGAAGTTGAAAATACACTGAAGCTATTTACAATCCCTCGCGAAGCGCCTGTAATAGCGCTGAAAACGCTCCTGGAGCTGATTTATAATATCGCAGTAACAGGAACCGAGTTCATTCCGAAAACCGGGGGAGCTGTAATCATTTGCAACCACACGGATATGCTGGATATCCCTGTACAAGGGATATACTCTCCTCGGAAAATAATTTTTTTAGGCAAATATGAAATTTTCCGGCCCCAAGACACGATTATAGAATATGTCAACAATCCAAATTCACCGTTTCAATCCTTTCCACTTGCAATGCTTCGCCCTCAGATTGAAAATCTGCTCAACGTTCTAGGAAATGTATACTCTAACCAACTTCAAAAATGGGGTAGTATGCCGATTATTCGTGGCCATCATGGGGAAGGCTCCGGGGCAAAAGCGGCTGTAGCCTATTACGAAGAGCTTGAAAACTACATGGTCTCCCTTGTAAAATCGGGTGAAATTCTTTCCATTTATCCGGAGGGCACCAGGTCGGAAACCGGAATTATTGCGCCATTCAAAGCACTGGCGGCAAAGATTGCAATCCGTGCCCAGGTTCCGATCATTCCATCCGGAATAAATGGAGCCTGGAGGATGTCTGAACCAAAAGCTTTTCTATCCGGGCAAGCTTTTAAGACAAAAATCACCTACAATATCGGAATGCCGATCAATCCGGAAGAATTTCCCAAGGGACATGAAAAAAAGTGCGCAAAGGAACTTACGGAGCAATTGGAAAAGAGAGTATATTTTTTGGCACACAACCGAGAAAGAAGAGGAAAACCCAGAAGGGTTACAACTGTATTGTGACATAAATAGAATCTCTGCTTTTTTCTAAAAAACGTCTTGACTGAATATGAGAGTGATTCTCATTTGCACTAAATACTATTTTTAGGAATAAAAATGAAAAGAATCAAGACTCTCTCCAAAGTTTCCCTAATCCTTTTGCTAGGGCTAGTAGCCATAAATTGCAAAAATAAAAAATCGGACGATTCCAGCATTCTTGCTCTCGTAGCTATTAGTAGTGGACGGTCAGGAGATTGCCAAGTTACCACAAGTGGAAAAACAACATTTACTTTCGTTACAGATTTGACCAGCACCTCGACTTCTTCAACTGGAACTATTTCCTCCATCGGTACAATTCCGGTGGTTATACATGAAAACGCTGCCTTAAAAATCAAGGTCAACTCAATTGGAACTGCGGTAAAAATCACAGGAAAGGCCTATGGCATCGTGTATGAATCCTCATCATGCCCTCTTACAACTGCATCCTCGATTGGTAGTAGTTATACGCTCACTGGAAATTATTCGGATTCCAACAGTGAATTTACGTCCTCACATAAAATTGATGGCACATCTACCCTGACTTTTACAAAGACCGGAACATTTTACTACTTCTTTTACGCAATCCCTAGCAAAGGGCAGAGCGCCAAAGTAACCTATACAGTTACAGGTTCTTAATACTATCCAATGAGACATTTGTTCAGGGGTGTTTTTATTTTTCTCATTTTCAATTGTGCAAGAGAACATAAAAGCATCTCAGAACAAGAGATTTTTGCAAAAGAATGGATTGAAAATACGATTAAGGCCTCCGACCCGAATACCTTAGACAAAGTAATTTATTCCACTCGCCAAGCAGATGGTTCGTATATCACCCAAATCAATGCGACACATACGGATTTTCATGTGTACTTCAGCTTTAGTCAAAATGTGCAAATACCGGCTTCTCGTTCGGCAGAGACCGGCTGGGATATTGCTTTCAACCGTTATAAAATTTCTACAAATAGCGGAAAAACAAATGAATTGGGGAAAGGTGGAGCTTGTCAGTCAATTTTTAGTTCACTAAAAGAAGTTGCCCTTTCAAAACTTTCTACTCACGGATGCGCAGACAACCAGTTTACGATTGATTCAGTTGTATCCGGCCAGGGTGTTGGAGGCACGGGGGTCGAATTTGTCGGGAATAGTCTCTTATCCAATTGGTATAATTACACGATAGGAAATTTAACTTCAAAGAATCTAGTCTATATTATTCGATCGGGCGGGGATTCGAACAAATACTTTGCTTTGGTTGTTTTGGGTTACTATAGCTCAGCTGGTACTTCGGGCTATCCTAGTTTTCAATGGAAGAGTATAAGTGATTAGATTAATTATTCTCTTTTTTTTTCTAATGCATATTTTTTCCTTTGTCGCAATCGCACAAACAAAAACCGAAAGCCCCAAGAAAAATGGGAAGCCGGAAAAAAAAGATAAACCAAAAGATCCATTTGAGGAGCACGATAATAAAAGTGGAATTGTAGTAACAGGATCGCGGGGGGAAAGACGATGGAAGGATTCGCCTGTTGCCACTGAAGTCATCTCTCGAAAGAAAATCGAACAATCCGGCGCGAGAAATCTGGGAGAAGTGTTGGATACTGCTTTAGGGATTAATGTAAACCCATCCCAATTAGGTGGTTCTCAGATTCAATTATTAGGAATGGACTCTAAGTATGTCCTGATTTTAATAGATGGCCAGAGAGTTGCGGGAAGACTAAATAATACAATTGATTTAACTCGGTTCAAGGTTCAAAATATTGAGAGGGTTGAAATAGTTAAAGGAGCCTCTTCCGCATTGTATGGCGCCGATGCAATCGGAGGAGTGATCAACATAATCACAAAGCAATCTGAAAAACCCGAATCATACCTGTTTCGCACAACGTACGGAAATGGCAGAAAAACCCAGTTTGGTACTACCGGAGAGAAAAATTTAATTGCAGATGTAGGCATGCGCAATTCCGTAATGGCCCTTTCTTTGACTGGGGGTTACAACCAGTCTCCAAGTTATGATATCGATCCGTCTAATCCATCCACAACCGGAAATGCTTTTCGGGATAATAATCTGGGAATCAATTTAACTCTAAATCCTGATGGGGATTTGAAATTCAAGTCTGGAATAATCTATTTAGCCAGAGAACAAACCGGCGTAATCTCTCTACCCTCCGGGGGTGTTTTTGACAGGACAAATTCCACGAACGACTTTACGGGGATATCCTCCCTAGAATACCATTACGGAAAAAATAATCTCATATCTTTTCGAGGAAATATTGCGCGATTTGAAAATAAATACAAGCTAGATCAAAGAAATTCTAACGAACTAGATACCAAAGAACTTACGAACGAGAAATCATCACAAGGCACAGTTCAGTGGGATCATGAAATTGCTAACGCACACAGAGTATCTGTTGGCGTGGAGTCTTTTTCCAATGAACTGGAAACAGACCGATTGAGAAATCGATACGCATACCGCACACGAAAAGCGGGATTCTTGCAAGATGAATGGAAAACCGAATTATTCCGATTCCCGATTCAACTCGTACCTGGAGTAAGGTATGACCTGGATTCTCAATTCGGAGGACAAGTCACTCCAAAATTAAGCACTCGTATTGATTTTACTTCGGATTTTATGATGAGATTTAGTATTGGCAATGGATTTCGGCCCCCTACTTTTCAAGAATTGTATTTGAGATTTGAAAATTCCGGAGTCGGTTACGTTGTTGAAGGTAATCCAAAATTGAAACCTGAAAAATCGCGCTCTTTCCATTTTGATGTGGAATATGCGATAACCAAAAAAATAAATTTTTCCATAAGCCTTTTTCGAAATTCAATTGAAGATTTGATTCAATACAATTATTCTACTGGCTCTTCCGATTTTGCGACATTTCAATTGACCAATATCAATAGCGCATTCACACAAGGAGTGGAAACCGGTGCACGAATTCGAATTTGGAAATACATTTCTACGGAATGGGGAGTTAATTATCTAGAATCGAAAGATTTGACTAAGGACCGGCCGCTTGAAGGGAGAGCAAAATTGCAAGGAACCTGGAATATTTATTTGAATCTCCCGCTCGGCTGGGAATTCACATTGAGAGGAAAGTATATTGGGAAAAGGCCATACTATTCCGATACGAATGCATTTGCCGGAAACAGCACGGCATTAATTGAAAGCGAAAACAACACTCAATCAGAGAAAGAAAAAGTAATTTATGGAGCTCCGTTTCCATTAGTTCACTTTCGTGCGGAAAAGAAATTTTTTGAAGAAAGAATTTCTTTATTTGCGGGAGTAGAAAATATTTTCGATAAATTTGAGCAAACCTACAACCCGATTCGTCCGCGTTTTTTTTACGGCGGGCTGCAAGCTCAATTCTGAAAAAATAATGAGGTAAATTTTCACTCTTAAAAAAACAACCCTTGAAAAATCTCAAGGGCTGGTTTTTCTTAGCTTATTCGAAAAATTATTTTACAGTAAAACTTGCTTCGTAACTGTTCCAGGAATTTGTTGTCACTCCATTTTTTTCAGATCCTGCATAGGTTGGCAGTCCGGCAATAATGGAAACATTCACTTTTCCTCCTTTGTCTCTTTGAATCGTGCCTGTGTGAATAGCCGCGAGACAAATGGAAGAATCCGTAGTATAGGTATCAGTTCCCCAGATTGATGCAGTAGTGCAATTAGCCGGGCAATTCACCACAAATCCTTTCTCGTTTTGCAGCTTCAAGCTTTTAGGTGAATCCGAGCAAGTGGCGGTTACGGTTTTTTTACAATTTACTGCCGCAAGGGCAATAATTACGATTCCAAAAAAAATTGATTTTTTCATTTGCTTCTCCTTTTATTTTACAGCAATGAAAACCGTTTTGCAAAATAATGTCAAGTTTTGTTTTCCCAAGAACATCCGCCTAAAATGTTTTTTTGAACAACGGTTAGCAGCCAATTCAATAGTAGTTGCCAGAAAAATAGGATGGATTATATCATTAAAGGGATTGTAAAAGCAAAAAAACAAATGAAATACCAGGGATTTTGAGATCATACTAAAATGAAAAATTCAACAAACTACTCTCCCAAAAATAAAGTCCGTTTTGTTACGGCTGCATCGCTTTACGACGGACATGACGTATCTATTAACATCATTAGGCGAATGCTTCAACGTAGTGGCGCCGAAGTTATACACCTTGGTCACAACAGATCGGTTAAAGAAGTTGTGTTCTCAGCTTTGCAGGAGGACGTTCAGGGAATTGCGATAAGTTCTTATCAAGGCGGGCATGTCGAATACTTCAAATATCTAATTGACCTGTTGCGCAAAAATGACCTCAAGCATGTGAAAGTTTTCGGTGGAGGAGGGGGAGTTATTACCCCTGTGGAAATTCGGGAATTAGAGCAGTACGGTGTTACGAAAATCTATTCTCCGGAAGACGGAATGAAAATCGGCTTGCAGGGAATGATTGATCAAATGCTGGAACTGAGTGACTTTTCCATTTCTGACGAGTCCGTGAATTTATCAAAGCTTGACAAAAAAAATTTCAGGCAGATCAGCAAAGCTATCTCCTACTCTGAAAATCATAGCAAAAAGCAAAGGAATAAAACGATAGACGACACTCAAACAGTTAAGTCACTGGTTATCGGGATTACCGGAACCGGGGGGGCTGGAAAAAGCTCCTTGACCGACGAACTTGTCAGAAGACTGGCCTCTGCGAATGTAGAATTGCAAATCGGCATTCTGTGCATCGATCCATCCAAGAAAAAAACCGGGGGAGCGTTGCTCGGAGACAGAATCCGGATGAACTCAGTGTACTCCGATAAAATCTACCTTCACTCCCTCGCAACTCGGGGTGAAAAAGGAGGAATCTCGGAGGCGTTAGACGACACCCTGGACGTCCTGAAAAAAGCCGGATTCGATTTGATAATCATTGAGACATCTGGAATCGGACAATCGGATGCAGAGATCGTGTCCCACTGTAATTTTACGATTTATGTAATGACTTCCGATTTCGGAGCGCCGAGCCAGTTGGAAAAAATCGAAATGTTGGAATGCGCAAATATTGTCGTGATAAATAAATTTGACCGTAAGGGTTCTAGCGATGCGTTAAGAGAAGTCCGCAAACAATACCAGAGAAATCAGAATCTCTTTCATCTTCCTCAGGATGAAATGCCGGTTTTTGGAACCATTGCAAGCAGTTTTAATGACCCGGGAGTCAATCTTCTTTACGAAAACTTAGTGTTAAAGCTGAAAGAACAATTTGATTTCAATCTGAATTTTCTGGAGAATGAAACTCTTTCGCAGAAAGAATCGGCTTCCGGTTCGCTGATTCCCGCTTCAAATGTTAATTATCTTTCCGATATTGTTTCAGCCATTAAAAAATACTACTTACGCCTAGAAGAATACAAGGAGTTAGCCCAGAAGATTCAAGCTTATCGCCTAACGCATTCATTTCTCTCTGAAAATTCCGAAAGATTTGAGCTGCAAATGGAAATCGAAAGGCTTGAAAATGAACTCCCAAAAGAAGATAGGCTCTGGCTCGAAAACTGGCCAGCGCTAAAGAGGAGCTATAGGCAGGAATATTTTACATATAAGGTAAGAGAAAAAGAAATCAGGCAGAAGTTGCATTATACTTCTCTATCTGAATTATCAATACCACTTGTGAGCCTACCGGATTACATCTCCTATCCGGAATTATTAAACTATAAATATAAAGAAAACCTTCCGGGAAATTTTCCATTCACTGCCGGAGTGTTTCCATTTCGAAAAGCTGACGAAGCGCCTACCAGAATGTTTGCGGGGGAGGGCACTCCGGAAAGAACGAACAGAAGATTTCACCTTCTGACAAAAGGGCAAGCGGCATCCAGACTTTCCACTGCTTTTGACTCGGTAACTTTGTATGGAGAAGACCCGCAATTGGAGGCAGATAATTTTGGAAAAATCGGAAATTCGGGAGTATCCGTTCCCACTCTGGACGATGCAAAAAAATTGTATTCCGGATTTGACCTATGTGCGCCTTCGACCTCTGTATCCATGACGATCAACGGACCCGCTCCGGTTATGCTTGCATTCTTCTTCAATGCCGCGATAGATTTTGAGGCCGAGAAATACGTTCGCGCAATTGGAACGTTAGCCGAAACTGAGAAAATAATCCAGGACTATTTGAAGTGCAGATTAATTGCCAGGCCGAGATATGAAGGCGCACTTCCGGAAAATCATGATGGAAGCGGGCTCCTTTTTTTGGGAGTTCCATCTTCTGAAATTCTCGACAAAGAAATTTATGAGAAAATTAAAAAACAAACTCTTCAAAACATAAGAGGAACTGTTCAAGCGGATATTCTGAAAGAGGACCAGGCTCAAAATACGTGCATTTTCTCTACGGATTTTGCATTAAGAATGATGGGAGACATCCAGGAATATTTTGTCCGTGAGAAAATTAGAAATTTCTATTCTGTCTCTATCTCCGGTTACCACATCGCAGAAGCCGGAGCGAATCCGATTTCCCAACTGGCGTTTACTCTTTCCAACGCATTTACCTACGTGGAATATTATCTTGCTCGCGGAATGAAAATAGATGACTTTGCCCCCAATTTATCATTTTTCTTTTCCAATGGTCTTGATCCTGAATATTCAGTGATGGGCAGAGTTGCGAGAAGAATCTGGGCAATTACTATGAAAAATAAATACGGAGCGAACGAGAGATCCCAGAAATTGAAGTACCATATTCAAACCAGTGGGAGATCGCTTCACGCGCAGGAGATCGATTTCAATGACATCCGCACTACCTTACAGGCGTTATACGCCATCTATGACAACACCAATAGTCTGCACACTAACGCATACGATGAAGCCATCACGACTCCTACGGAAGAGTCTGTCCGCCGTGCAATGGCAATACAGTTGATTATCAACGAAGAACTCGGCCTGAATAAGAACCACAATCCGATTCAAGGTTCATTTATCATCGACGAGCTGACTGATCTTGTCGAGGAAGCCGTTCTTGCCGAGTTCGAAAGAATTTCAGAACGGGGCGGGGTTCTCGGTGCAATGGAGACAATGTACCAAAGAGGCAAGATACAGGATGAATCCATCCATTATGAAACATTGAAGCATTCCGGAGAATTCAAGATCATCGGGGTAAATACTTTCCTGGCTCCCAATAATGCGAATGACCGGCAGATAGAGTTAATCAGGTCTTCCGACGCAGAAAAAAAGCAGCAGTTGGATACGTTAGGCGATTTCCATTTCAGAAACAAAGACAAATGCGAAAATGCTTTAAAATCCCTGAAAGTGGTCGCATTGAGTGGAGGAAATATTTTTAAGGAATTGATGGAAACAGTTAAGTATGCAAGTCTCGGGCAAATCACTTCTGCAATGTACGAATTCGGCGGAAAATACAGAAGAAGTATGTAATATTTCAAGGAAAATGCAAATGAAAAAAGTCGTAGGAATTATTCCAGCCAGATACGGGAGCACTAGGTTTCCCGGAAAGCCGCTTGCGATGATCGGAAATAAAACGATGATTGAATGGACTTACATAAATTCCAGAAAATCAAAAATTTTGAGTGAGGTAATCGTTGCAACGGACGATGAAAGAATCGAGAACGAAGTTTTGAAATTCGGCGGCCAGGTTTTCATGACGGATAAAAATCACGAATCTGGAACGGATAGAATTATCGAAGTCGCAAAACAGGTAGATGCGGATATAGTTGTGAACATCCAAGGAGATGAGCCTGCAATTGAGCCGTCACTGATTGATGGGGTTGCAGAATTAAAAAAAGAAAATCCCAAGTGGGAAATGACTAGTGCTGCAATTTTAATTTCTGACAAATCTGAATACCAAGATCCGAACAGGGTCAAAGTCGTTTTTGATAAAAACGGAAAGGCCTTATATTTTTCGAGATCCTTAATACCCTCGCAGTTTAAGAAAGAAGCAGAAGTCTATAGGCATCTGGGGATATATGCATACGAAAAGGATTTTCTGCTAGGATACAACTCCTTGCCGGAAAGCGACTGGGAAAAATCCGAGTCTTTGGAGCAACTTCGGGCCATTCAGGCAGGATATAATATTGGAATCTTCGTTACAAAACAAGCCGCACTTTCCGTTGACAGTCCGCAGGATCTCGAGGAGTTGAAACGAATTTTATTGGAAAGAGTGAGTTCGATCTAAGAGCACGTTCTAAGCATGCCAAAGCGATTGTTGCCGACTTATTGTTTGCAATGTGGCTGGAGGAAGTGAAGAGTATTTTTCTTAACCTGAGCGCAAAATAGGAGAGAAAAGACTTTGCAAAAAATACATAGTCTCTTGCATGGTCATATTGATATTGATTCTCATTTTCGTTAAAAATAGGCTGAGTATTTATGACCACAATATTGAAAAAGAAACCATTTGTAGGAATTTTAGCCTTTTGCATTGTGCTACTTTTGATGCCTCTGGGGCATACATCTATGATCCTAATGGAAAAATTATTTGGGAGCAAATATGTTTTCCACGCAGCCCTGTTCCTAGGATTTCTTGGCATCTTTTTGTTAATCCGGGGGATTCGAGCAAAAAGCGAGATGAAAGCTACAATCCTAGGTTTGTTCTCCGGTTTATTTTTTTGGACTGGATGGATAGAGTTTTCTTTTGTATATTTTTCAAATCGGTTTGGTGTGGAAGCACTGAAAGAAAACGGGGAGGTCGTAACTAAACCGGAATATTTGATCATGCCTTCTTCGATTGGTTTTTTGGCTTTTGTGATGATTTACTATACTTTTGGCATCAGAACGGGTTGCCCTTTTTTTACCTGGATTCAAAAAAAATTGAATTTAAATAGTTGGTTTGGAATTCAGAGAGAAAATAAAAATATCGCACTTGTAACTTTCCTCGAATTCATCACAATCCTCTGGGCTTTTTATTTATTGTTACTTTTTGCCTACGATAAAAATTTCTTTGGAGATAGACACCCATTTACCTTTATTATTGCCATTGGTTCTTTAGCCTGGTCTATCTACTTATTTTTTAATCTAATAAAAATTTCACAAATGAATTATGCAGTGCGTTATGCAATTCCGACTGTAATAATATTCTGGAATTTTGTTGAGGTGCTGGGAAGGTGGAATTTCATAAGCGAGATTTGGCTAAAACCGAAAGAATACGCATTCGAGATGAGCCTTACCTTCGCTATTTTAGTTGTAGGAACCATATTTTCGCTTTTTGCGACTCGAAAGCCTCAAAATGAAAGATGACTTAATTTCAAGAAAGAAACATATTCCCAATCAAAGGACAATAGCAATTGCGCTTCTTCTTTTTAAACTACTGATTCTCCCTTCAATACTAACTGGACAGGGAAGCCAAGAAAGTTCAGTTAGTGAAAACAAGAAAATGTATGATCCGGAAAAATTTTTGATTATGGCTACTCCTGTTACTGGAGGACTAAACAGCACTATTGAGTTTCCATATAGGTTCCCCTATTTTCAAGGGAGTCAAATTTCGCCTAACGCATTTAGCCTACTAAGAGGAGAAAGGGAGTTGCAAGGGCATGGGACAGGAGGGGGGCTTGAAGTTGGGATTGTAAAAGGAAACTGGAGCTACATTACGGTGAATTTTAAGTACAATGATACCCCTTATCAAACAGCCGGAAATGCGAGTCAAGTTTCAGACAGAACTCGATCTGATTTTAGCGGTTCCTTAAATTATATTCAATATGCCTGGGAGAATAGAACTCAATTTGTGCCAACTCTTGGTATCGGCTATTTCACTGGTTTTATTGATACCACAATAAAAGATTTCGCGGCATATGAACCAACAAAAAATTCCGTAATCTATGCGAGTTATGTTCATGCAACCAGTAAAGTAGTAAACCCTTTTCCTAAGGTCGGTTTAAAGATCAAGCTACCCATTCAACATTGGCATATAACACCCTTCTACTCATACTTTTATGAGGAAGTAACCAGTAACGTTTCTTACGGTACAGGAAAAGTTCTTTCTCCAAGTGCTGAACTTTTTAGTCCATTCCAAATGGCACGTAGTATTGAAGATGAATCCAATTCAAATATTCTTTATCCCGGTGGCGCAAGAAATTTACGGAAATACTATCAGAATATTGTTGGCGTAAATGTATTTTTGGACTTTCACTATTTTATTCAGCTAAGGGCAAATGTTTACAGAAACCTTACTAGTAATCTTTGGACGGTTCGCGCATTTTTTACTTTTTTCTTCCATAAGAATGTTGGGTTATCCGCTTACTATGAATATGCAGAAAGAATCACTGGAAAATATTCGTATTGGCTCGTCGGCCCGACATTTGCAATTCAATTTTGATTAAACATCGGTAATTGCTTGAAAGTCTGAAAGCCAAGAGCAGTTTTTGTTATTTGCTGAGACTATTCTTGTGACATAAGTATCTTGGATTTTCCGGGAAGTTTCGACCTGAAATTGAACATTAATCTTTCAAAGCCAGATTTTACCTGGACAAAGAAACCGAAACCACCGATTGTAGAAGTAAATCTTTACCTAATTCAAGATGATACTAGGTTCTGGAAAATACCAATTCGCATGCCTGAGAGATTAATTAAAATCAAATCATGAACCAATCAATTTTTATTTTCTGCATTTCATTGCATTTCCTCGGGACTAGCATTTTTGGGCAAGAGCCAGCAAGCATAATTGATATTTCAAAGGATTGGGAATTCCTTTATGAAACAAATTCCGGAAATTTCAATCAGAGCAACAAGCCTTCAGATTTGGAAAAATGGGAAGCTTGGAAAAAAATAGAAAAGCCCAACAACCCCGACGGAAAAAATAATTCCACAATTGCGTGGTTCAGGAAAAAATTCCCCGACATAAAAAATATCCCCGATGCGCATTTATTTTTTGACCTGAGCAAATCATGCGAGATATATCTGGACGATTTTCAACTCTATTCTTTCGGAGAAATCGGGAAGGGAAGTTGGAAAGGATGGGAGGCAAAGTTCATTCCACTGCCGGACAGAAATGCAAAATACCTTTACGTTAGAATGTATTCCACATCGCACAACATCGGATTTCATACCGCGAAAATCGGTTCATACGGAAATTTGTTTCACACACTTGTAAAAAAAGAACTGACCTTCTTCATTATCGGTTGTTTTTACATCACAGTCGGGCTTTTAACATTTCTGATCTTTGTATATCAGAAATCCCAGAAAATTATTTTATCATTTTCTACGTTCGTTTTTTTCTCCGGAGTCTATCTAATTTCAATAGTAAATCCGCTGTCTAGAATTTATCTGGACAGCCCACTACTTTGGCCTTACATGATGTATTCTTCCTTATTCTTACTGCCCGTTTCAATCATATCCTTTACGGAAGAAATGATCGGGCAGGGGATTTTTTCCATTACAAGAAAATTGATTCTTACTCATTTTATTTTTGCAATAGTAAGCCTAGCGATATCATTTTTTGGAATTGTTCACCTCGAATCGACCCTACCGATTTTTCAGATTTTACTTCTTTTTTCAGTCGCTGTGCACTTCTGCAGAATTTCCTACCACGCATGGAAGGGCAATGTAGAAACTCGAATTTTTTCCATTGGGGCAATTTGTTATATTGCAACGGTAATTATCGATGTACTAAGAGCAATATATACGAATACTGCATTTGATGGAATTACTCAATGGGGTGCTGCTCTATTTATTTTTTCTCTGATTGTGATCTTAAACAGAAGATTTATGGCGATTCTGGAGAAAACAAAAGCCCATGCTGCCGAACTTGAAAATAAAGTTAGAGAAAGGACGGAGAAACTTCACGATTCCTTATTACTAATCAAAAAAGATCTGACAGTTGCAAAAAAAATTCAAACTAATATTCTGCCCACCGGCCTGGATAGACTTGAAAAAGTAAAAATCCATTCTCTATACTCCCCAATGTCGGAGGTCGGGGGAGATTTTTTTGACGTGAATGAAGTGGAAAAAAATGTATTCAGAATTTTACTGGCTGATGCAACTGGCCACGGAGTTCAGGGAGCTCTGATTACCATTGCAATTAAAGGGGAATATGAAGGCTTAAAGTGGATAATCAAAGACCCGGCAGAATTACTTGAAATTCTAAATAGGGAATTCTATAATAAATACCGGTCTTTAAATTCATTTTTTTCCTGCTTTATCATAGACATTGATCTAAACTTTCAAACTTTTTCCTATACTTCTGCGGGCCATCCCGACCAACTTTTTATTCAGAACGGTAAAAATATATTATTACCCAAAACGGGGAAGTTAGGCGGAATGCTCAAAGAATCGGAGTATAGTGCAAAAAGTTACAGTTTTAAAAAGGAGGACAGGCTTTTTCTTTTTTCGGACGGAGCCTTCGAACAATTCAATTCCGATGGCGCAGTATTCGGAGAACAAAGACTTTACAATTTACTTTCCCGACAAGAAAAACTCGAAAAAATTCCGGAAATTGTCATGAGTGAATTGAAATTATTTTTGAACAAAAACAAAATGCAAGATGATGCAACCTTTCTTTCGATAGAATTCTTGGATTCGAATCAAGAGAAATAGAGCGTATTCAGTGCTGACAGAATTTTTTTAATTCGGTTTTTTACTGCCTGTCCTTCTGTTTTCTTTTTACAGCCTTTTCTTATATCGTATATGCCTATCCGCGCGAACTGTTTTCCTCCTTGCAATGTAACTCCCCACCCTAATCGCCGTAATGTTGGGTGGAACTCCATTGTCGAAGAATTTCTCACGGAGGAATTTGTCCCAGCCAGCAAGGTCTAGGATTAAAAATAGAGTAAAAAGGGCTGTACGGGAAATCCCAAGCCAGTTTGCGAGGAGGCCAAATTCGATCCAGTCGGCATTTGAAGGATACCCAGCCTCTGCCGCAGCCCATCTTTGATGGGCTGGATAAACGCGCAGAGGCTGGGTTTGACTAAATTCTGCCCTTCGTCTTGATAGGACGTTTTTGCTTTGCCTGA
This sequence comes from uncultured Leptospiraceae bacterium, assembly GCA_964436695.1. GTDB lineage: Bacteria > Spirochaetota > Leptospiria > Leptospirales > Leptospiraceae > JABWCC01. Next base: position 33,893 of record CAYTEA010000021.1, on the reverse strand, counting down.
CTTAGCGAATGTTTTCCATAGAACAAGTGGCCGATACCGCAAAAGAAGACGGTGAAAATATTCCTCTCTTGAAATTTCCTCAGCTTTTTCAAAAAATACATCCAGAAATTTTTCCGGGATGAGTAAGCTTGATTGTGTAGTTTCAATTTTTTCCGGATTCATCATTTCTCTCCTTCATTTCTTAAGGTAAAAAAATCTGAATCAAAAAGTATTTTTATGCAGTTTTTTAAATTTTATTTTGAAAACCGTCTCAAAAAAATATCCTGCGAAAAAAAGTAATTGGGCATTATTTCCGCTAACAGCAGCCTGACCCTTTGCTACCACAACCCCCGTTCATAGCTGGTTTGTCGCCATAAACCGTAATGCTCAAAATTTTTGTATCGGAGTCTTTCATAGCTTTAAGATCGTCACCGGAAATATATTGGCTGATGATTTCGTTCGGAATTACAATGACTTTTTCTTCTTTAATGGAGACATTCTCAAATCCATTTTCAAGAATTGCGCTCAGGTATTCACCCTTTTGTAAAGCACCTGAAATACACCCTGCGTATATATCCGCAATCGATTTTAATCTTTCAGGAAGCTCGCCCGATAATACAATATCCGAAATGCAAAAATGCCCGCCAGGCTTGAGGATTCGATAAATTTCAGAAAAGGCTTTTTGCTTATCCGGAACAAGGTTCAAAACACAATTGCTTATCACGACATCTGCTTTATTTGAAGTGACAGGCATTTTTTCAATATCACCAAATCTGAATTCCACATTTTGAAATCCAAGCTTCTCCGAATTGAATCTTGCTTTTTCTAACATCTCTTCCGTCATATCTATCCCGATGACACGTCCTTCGTCACCGACGATTGATCTGGCTACAAATGCATCATTTCCCGCTCCGGAGCCAAGATCGATTACAACATCGCCTTTTCTGATTTCCGCAAATTGAGTTGGCAGACCGCAGCCCAGCCCAAGATCAGCATCTGCATTGTATCCCTCAATCTTAGAATAATCCTCACTGAATATAGAATAATCAATCGTTGAGCAACCGCCACTTCCGCAACAAGAAGCCGAATTCTGCTTCTTTGATTGATTTGCAATTTCACCGTATTTTTCTCTGACAATTTCTTTAATCGATTCATTTGTATGCATTTTTTGTCTCCGTTCAGCAGCAATTATTTTTGTGTCTAACAATATTCGTCAAAAAGCTGCTCAATAATTTCTGAAGCTCTTCCATTTTTTTCCAGTTAATACAGTAGCAGGATCTTAAACCACCTATCTCGCCGGAAATCAATCCGGCTTCCATTAAATCCTTCAAATGCTGAGATACCGTCGACTGAGCGAGCGGCAATACCTTGACAATCTCTCCGCAAATGCACTCATCCTTCTTTGCTAAGGTTTGAAGTATTTCAATCCTTGCCGGATGAGCAAGTGCTTTTGCAAAATCCGCCAAAGCTCTCGATTTTTCCGAGAACTCATTTTTTTTGTTTATCGCCATAATGTATATCGTAAATATGCGATTGAAAAAGTCAAGAGTATTTTCACAAAAAGTGGGAAAACTTTTTCGAGAAGTAATGAGGGGGAATATTAGCGGGCGATGGGACTCGAACCCACTCTAGATGCTTGGAAGGCAGCTGTGCTACCGTTACACCACGCCCGCGTTTGACGTTTATCATTCTTTTTTTTTGCCGAATAAGGTCAACATTTTTCTTATTGTACTTTTCGCTTAAATATTATTTTTGTCCTTATATGCTCGAAAAATTTGAAAAATACAGAAATTTTTACAGAGAAATTGTGAAAATTTCTGAAATCCAAAGCATTTTGCACTGGGATTTTGAAGTCATGATGCCAAAAGATGCTGCCGAAAATCGCGCAGAGCAGATGTCTTTTCTGGCAAAAATGCAACACGAAATGTTCACCTCCGAAAAACTCACAAAACTCGCAGAAGATGCCAAAGAGGAGATTAATCAAAAGAAACCGGAAAATGAAAAAATCCTTTTCAGGGAGCTTGAAATTTTGGAAAGGGACAGAAGCCGGGCAATGAGAATTCCACCGGAAATTATTGAAAAACTTTCCAAGCTCACAAGCATTTCACACAACGTTTGGGTTAGCGCCAGAAAAAATAAGAAATTTAAGGAATTCGAACCAAATTTATCTCAAATTGTAGAAATTGTCAGGGAAATAGGGGATTTGTACGGATACGAAGAAGAAAGATACGATGCCCTCCTGGAAGAATATGAAACCAAAACAACAGCGAAAGAGTTAGGTGCTCTATTCGGAGATCTAAAGAAGTCCCTTATCCCTTTGATTGAAAAATCGAGAACTTATCCGAACCCTTTTAAAAATAAAATAGACGCTGTCTATCAGAAATCATTTAACGATAAGCTGTCTAAATGTTTGGGGCTTTCAGGCTCCAAGTCAAGGCTGGATGAGAGCGAGCACCCATTCTCCACAAGCCTGGGGAAGATGGATAAACGGATTACTACTAGGTATGAAGAATCCGATCCAATGTCATCCATATTCGGAGTGTTGCACGAAACCGGTCACTCGCTCTATGAGCTTGGAATAGGAGAAATGTCGGAATACCCGAATCCCTTAACTTCTTCTGTATCGCTTGGATTACATGAATCTCAGAGCAGACTCTGGGAAAATCAGATTGGCCGATCAAAAGAATTCTGGGAATATTTTTATCCGAAAATGCTCGATGAATTTCGCCTAACGTCCAAAGACCTTGATTTTACTGGTCTAATAAATTATATCCGTTCTGTTGAAAAGACGAAAATCCGGGTTGAAGCGGATCAGGTCACTTACAATCTGCATGTCATTCTCCGGTTTGAAATCGAGCGAGAACTTATTTCCGGCAATTTGAAAGTGAAGGAAATTCCGGATTTGTGGAATTCGAAAATGAAGGACTATTTCGGATTAATGATCGAGAACGATTCGGAAGGAGTGCTTCAGGATGTTCATTGGAGTGGAGGGTCTTTCGGCTATTTTCCGACTTACGCTCTTGGAAATATTTACTCGGCGCAACTATTTCACTTTTTCCTGAAAGAAAATCAATCCTTCTGGGAAAGCGTAAAAAGTAAGGGAGATTTATCAACCCTATTAAACTGGTTAAAAAAGAAAGTCCACCTAAACGGCAGAATATTCGATCCGAAAGATTTGATTTTTCAAGCAACAGGAGAATATCCAGACAGTAAATACCTGATGAAACATCTGGAACTTCAAATTTCAGATGCCTGACACATCTGGAAAAAATTTTTAGTTTCCGATAAATACGGGCTTTCTTTTTCCCTGAATAGACCGAATTGTTTCCTGAAAGTCTTCCGATAAAAAGTTTTTGGCCTGTGATGCGGCTTCTTTCTTTAAAACTTCCTGTAGAGCAGAATCATCATAGATATTTCCTTTCAGAAATCTCAGAGCCATAGGAGAACTTTCAGAAATTGAAATTGCAATTTCAACAGACCTCTTTATAACTTCATTCTGGGGAACCGAATCGAGACACAGGCCTCTTGAAAATGCCCATTCTCCTGAAAATGTATCCCCCAAAAATAATAACTCGTTTGACAGGCTCTTGCCGAATAATTCCTCCACAATGTATGAAGAACCCATTCCTGGATGTATTCCCAGCTTGACAAAGTTGAATGAATACTTTGCTTCTTTCGCAAATATTCTTATATCGCAAGCAAAAGCAAGCGCAAGCGCAGCGCCTATCGCATGGCCGTTAATCGCGCCTATCACCGGAAAGGGAAGTTTGCGGACACCTAGAAACATATTATAAAAATTGTACATAAACTCTTTGTTTTCCTCTTCCGTCTTGCTGGCGAAGGACTTTAGAAGCTCCAAATCCCCGCCCCCGGAAAAAATATCATTCTTTCCGGCGATAATGAGACAGGAAATGCGAGGCTCGACTTCTTTCAAGGATTCAAGAGTCATCGAAAATTCCTGCCCCATTTTCAGGCTCATCGAATTCTTTGTAAGTCGATTATTCAAATAGAGTACGTGAATTTTCTTTTCGTTAACATCGATAGTTTCTAGTTCTACTAAACTCATTATACCGCAACCTTTCTGGAATCAAAACCTTCATACCATATACGGTCTGAAAAAGAAAGTGGTTTTTTCCCGATTTCCATATTCTCGAAATACTCTAATAAAATTTCAAGATGAATATTTTCCTGATCGGTGGCGTTCCTGAATTCCTCCTCAAAGCACTTTGAAATCAGAGCATCTCCCCTGACTTTATCGTAAAAGTATGCCGGTTTTTCTGAGAATATCAAATGGGCAGAAATTAGATCAAACCTTACTATATCGGCGATTTTCTGGAAATCCCGGTCTTCCATAGGAAAAAAAAGCGAAGCAATTTCTGTTTGAAAATAATCTCCCCAAGTAACGATGTCCGGATATACTCCGAATTTTTTTTTCAATTCCTCCATTGTCTTCTCATCCGTAAATTTTGTCGAAGCAAACCTGTCTACGGTTCTCTTTATATCGATTAATGTAAGAATTTTTTCGGCGGAGAGCTGGCCTCTTTTCAACATGTCAAATAATTCGGGATTCAGTTCTGATTCAGTATTTTCGTGTTCCATACTTAAAATTTCGGCAAAACTCAAAATTTAGAATGCTAAAAAAAACCGATAAAATGCGATATTTCGGACAAATTTAGACGATTTTACTACTCATTGCGAGGAATGTTTCCAAGGCTATAATTGTTTAGTCCAAGGGCGTACCCGAATTGCTCCGAGGTCAGTACCAAAGCGTCTAACGTACGGGATTTGGAATCTCGGAAAAATTGCTCGGCTAAATTCTGGAATTGATTTGATCTTTCGGGTCTTATGGTCTTTGTTTATACCGTATATGCCTATCAGCTCGGACAGTTTTTCTGGTTGCAATATAGCTGTCCACCCTAATCGAAGTAATATTTGGTGGAACTCCATTGTCAAAGAATTTTTCAGAGAGGATTTTATCCCAACCGGCAATGTCCAGGGTTAAAAACCAAGTGAAGAGAGCTGTCCGGGAGATACCGAGCCAGGCGGCTAGAAGCCCAAATTCGATCCAATCGTCGTTGGAGGGATAAAAATTCTTTTTGACTAAGTTTTGTCCTTCTTCCTGGTAGCGGGTTTTTGCTCTATCGGACTTTGCATACATTTTCCATAGCACAAGTGCCCTATAGCGTTTTAATAAATCATGGAAATAAGCTTCACGTGAAATATTTTCAGTCTTTTCCATAAAATCCTCCAGGAACTTTTCCGGAATAAGCAGGCTAGACTGAGTACTTTCTTGCGACATTGGATTCATAATGTTTCTCCTACTCCATAAGGTAAAAAATATACCAATAAAAATATTTTTTTTTGAAAAATGAGTTTTTTTATGAGCTTTTCAGTGTATAATTTACTTTAAGGAAAAACTCTTATGTATTTTCAGGCAGGCCTGATCCGTCAGTTGATAATTTGGTTATCTCTAACAATCTTTGTGGGAGGCTGCAAAATGACCGACTCTTACGCCAAAGAACGGGAAAAAATGATCAAATACCAGATCGAATGGAGGGGAGTGACAGACCGTAAAGTAATCGAAGCCCTACAGAAAATTCCGAGGCACCTATTTATACCGAAAAATCAGAGGGGGCTAGCGTATGAAGACCGGCCGGTTCCTATCGGTTTTGGGCAGACGATCTCTCAACCATATATGGTTGCTTATATGACAGAACTCCTTGCGCTAAAGGGTACGGAAAAAGTTTTGGAAATTGGAACAGGCTGTGGATACCAAACTGCAATTCTCGCTGAGATTGCAAAAGAGGTTTTTTCTATAGAAATCATAAGCGGGTTGTGCGACCTGTCCAGGGACAATCTGAAAAATTTCGATTACAAAAATATTCACCTGAAGTGCGGCGACGGATATTTCGGTTGGAAGGAAAATTCTCCATTCGATGTGATTATTGTGACCGCAGCGCCCGAAAAAATTCCTAACGCACTGAAAGAGCAGCTAAAGACCGGAGGGACGTTAGTTATACCGGTTGGGAAAGAAGAACAATATCTATACGTTTACAAAAAAACAAAAACCGGCTTTGAGGAAGCGAATAAATTCAGAGTTGTTTTCGTTCCAATGACCGGAAAAATCCAGGAATAAATTGGGAGGTATCATAAGATGGCGCTGCCTACTTTTTTTTCGATTTCTTCTTTTTCAGGCTGGTCAGTTCCAGATACTCCATCATCGCCTCAGGAGTTTCAAACAAGAACCGATGATCCTTTCCCGTTCGAGAGCATGATTTTGCCGAATAATCCCTGCAAAGCTGCGGTCTGGTTTCATAGATATTGCACATTCCGTTCGGTTTCAATTGAACACATTGTGAAATAAATAGAAGGTTCCAGTTGTTTTCATTGTCTATATAGATTTGCACATTTTTGTGGTGCAGATACCAGATGTAATGGTCGATTGTGTCTTTCCTTAAAGGCTTATCAATCTCAACGGAAACGTAATTGCAGCACCCATGACATGCAAGACATATCTCTGTTTCCGTCATGTCTTTTTCATTAGGGAATTTCGGGAAAGTCAGAGAGGAGTCACCTTTTGAATATTTATCCATACTTAATCTTCCATTTAAGAATTTTTATTTTTTGGGCAATGCCTTCACGAAAGCTTCCGCACTGGAAATATTTTCGAAATCTTGTTCAATGCTTTTATAAAATTCTTCCGCAATATATGAAGGAGACTCCGTAACATCCTGAATCTGACGAATGATCGGGCGCAGCTTTACTTCTTTGATATTCGTTAGCGGATAGATCTTCAATATAAACTTAGCATTATTCGAAAGCTGAACCGTTATTTTTTTCTCTTCCTTGACTTTTACCAGCTCTTCGGCTACTAATATCCCTTCGCCATTCGGTTCATCCGGATAACGGTCGATTTTCAGATTTTTCAGGTTTTTATCCAGAGAATCCCCCAGAGCAGGATCCAGATTGATTTTTTTCTGAGAAATCCTGATGTAGGAATTTTTCTGGATCCCATTTTCAGTTACCGGGCTGACATCTATCTTCACATTTTTCGCCTCGGAAACAAATTCGATTTTTTTGATTCCGGAATTTCCTATGGCAAAAACATTATTTTCCCGAAAAGCACGAATGCCTTCTTTGAACCTGTTAAATATAAACGGATGCGCAGAGTATATTTTCCCATCGGTTTCAAAAAATCTTCTCGATCTGTTTGAGGATTCATTTCCCAAAAACATTTCCCTAATGACCCTATCGCTATTAAAAAGCAATAACTTGGGAGAACTATCCAGGCCGATATTCAGATTTTTCCTATAGCCCTCTTCGGTGAAAACGGCAGATAAAATTTTCAGGGTTGAAAGTTCGGTAAAAAGATTTTTGCAATGATAGCCGCATTCATATACTACAATCTTTCCCGATTCCTTGTCTTGCATTGTTACGGTAAAAAAAGCGAAATCCTTTAGAAAATTCGCATAACGCACAAAAATCAACTCACTCTTCTGAAATTCGCCAAAATCCTTTCCATTCTTCGGCGGGCTAAAAATAATTTTATCCGGATTCTCCTTCCACAAGGTCTCTTCTTTCAGGTTCTCCTGTTTCTTGTCCGTGAACAAAAAAAGAATCAGAAGAAGAGTGAACGCTAGAACAATGGCTATTATTTTTTTCATAAAATTTATACAGCTCTCGATTTCTTTCTCATAAGCACAACAACCAATCCTGCAAGAATGATGACTCCGGGAAATCCGAACATTCCGAAAACCCATACGATCTGTTTCTGGTTATCCGTCAAATTGATCGCTTGAATATCCGTTTTTTTGGGAACTATTCCGCTCAAAACTTCTCTCTGCAAAATCCAATTCATTGAATTGGTTGAAAAACCCGAATTTACATTCAGAGAATAATACTGATCGGTAATCCAAGAGGTGCCGGAAAATACCACTACCCTGGAGCCGCTCGTTTTATTTCCATCTTTCTTATCGTTAATTAATTGCAAGGCATATCCCAAATGAAAATTCGCTTTTGTCTCTTTTCCATCCAACTTTCCGTTTCCATTCGGATCTATAAAAGTGTCGAAGCCCGATTCTAGAATTAAGCTTGTATCAAAACTCGGAGGTTGTTTATTTCCTTTTATGGAAAAGCTTCCTGAATACGGATAGATTAGTCCAAGATTTTTTTTCTCAAGAATTTCTTCAATAGGATGCTTTCCAAAATTCTTAGCGATTAATATTCCGTATCTGCCGTTTGGTTGAGATATAATTTCCCTATTGTAAATTAGATTTGCTTTCTCTAATAACCATTCAAAGTTTTCTACACCAACAGGGTCGATGGTAATAAATAAATTTCCATTTTTGTTCGTTATATAGTTCAGAAGAGCCTCTTTGGCTTCCTTGGAGAATGGCACTGTCGGCCCGATGATAACAACTGCATCTGCATCGTTTGGGATTTCTGCTGGCCATTTTTCTTCTACACCGAGAGGTTTCACTTTAAAATTCAAAAAATTTAATCCGGAAATAAATTTATTAACCTGCTGGTTTGGAACGCTCTGAAAACCAATCCCGAATCTTTCTCCGTTGGAAGTAGTCATGTAAATTGTTTTTTCCGTTGTGGAAATATTCAGAATTGCCTGAGTCAGTTTTCTTTCGATGTCTTCCAACTCGCTTGAGTCCTGAATATAAATTCTTTGCTCTGCGTATGGACTTCCTCCGAACGAAGTTTCTTTCAACGTCCGAATTAGAATTGATCCGTTAGACGCCTGCCCGATATTTCCGAGGAGATCTGTTTCGACATCTGCGTTGATAAATTTTACGGAAATGAGCGGATTGATCGCTTTCAATTGATCCAAAACGATTTCCACATCCGGACGAATGACGCTCAAAGCAAAAGAACTTTCAGGGCCAGAAGATTCCAAGTGCCTTGGATAAAACGCATAAACCTGGATTTCCTTTTTAACATTTTTCAATATTGCTCGCGTAGTGGGTGAAAAAGAATATTTCCCTATGGCAGTGAGGTCGAAGTTGTAATTTTTCATTACCGCAATATAATTGACTCCAATCAAAACCGGTAAGATCATGAGAAAGCTAAAAATAAAACTCTGCAATAACCCGTACTTTCTGACGGTTAATGCGTTAGACGAAGTCATTGACCTTCTTGCATTTTCAAGAAGAATCGTATATACCAAAAAAGAGAAAGATAAAATTACGACCAGGGCAAGAATAAAATCCCTTACCCTCGGAAGATTTGTGGCCTCTTCCGAAATGCCCGGAGCAACCGGAAAATCCAAAAGCGCTCGCAGGTGGTATAGTAAAAATGCACTCATGCCCAGGCCATAAACAATGAAACGCTGATTTCTATTCTCTTTGGGTAAACTTTTTCTATTTGCATAGCTATAGAAAAAATCAGACGAAATCAATACAAAGGATAGAAAAATCCATGCTCCGCGTATGGATTTATTCAGAATCATAGAATCAAATAAAAAAAATATAAACAGGGAGGCGACGGAAATATAGGGGAGTAAAATTTCTTTTTTTGCCAAATTCATCTTAGCCTCTCCACCTTCGAGATTCCAGTACCTTGATTGTCAGATACACAAAAAGAAAAGAACCTGAGATGAAAAATACAATTCCGGATAATGGAAGAACCCCTCTTGCAAAGCTAATAAAATGCGAAAAGATATGCAGGTGAAAAAGAACCGTTCTGGTTGTGGACTGAAACAGATGAGAAAAAAAACCGATTACCCAAAGCGTCATTACAACCAATACCGAAATCAAAAGGGAGATCATTTGATTTTTTCCAAGGCTGCTGCCGAACATTCCAATGGCGTAGGTGAATATTCCTAAGAGAAAAACGCCAACTGCTCCGGAAAAAACCAGATACAGAGGAGCCTTCCAGAACGAATATAAGAATAGAGGAAAAAGGGCATCTATGAAGAATGTTATAATCAAAGAGACGAAAACCCCGAATAAAAATTTTCCGATTACGATCTCAGAATCCGTAATTGGGCTAGTGTACAAAAGCTCCAAAGTGCCTTTGTTTTTTTCCTCTACGATACTACTCATGGAAAGAATGAGCATTGCGACAATGATTGTGGACATGAACGCGACAAAAGTCACCATTGTAGCATCCGCATAATTTGACCTTCCGTTAAAATTCAAAATCAGAACAAACAGGGCATTCAAAAAAGCCGTTCCTCCGAGAACTATCGGAGCCATGTATGTCCCAAAGAACAGTCTGATTTCTTTCAGAAAAATCCATTTAATATTTTGCATAAGTATTCCTTACAGCTTGCTCAGAAAGAATTCTTCCAAGTTGGAATCCGCTCCGGGCAGTTTTTCTATTTCCTTTTCCAATTCGGTATAAGTATATTCTCCTTTCAACTTTCCCTCATGAAGAAATAAAAATCTGTCGCAGGTTTTATAAATCTCGGAAAGTATATGGCTGGAGATAAGAACCGTATGTTCTCCTTTCAGATTTTTAATCAGATTGCGCATCTCCAAAATTTGTTTCGGGTCAAGTCCTGAAATAGGCTCGTCCATAATAATTAGAGAAGGGCTGCCGAGAAGAGCCTGCGCAATTCCTACTCTCTTTCTATAGCCTAGAGATAAGTGCCCGATGATATTTGAGAGGTTGTCCGAAATATTGGTCTTTATTGAAACCCTGGAAATCTCTGTAGGAATTTTTTCTTGTGGAATTCCTTTGATCTGAGAAACGAATTCCAGATATTCCCGTATTGTCAATTCCTCGTACAAAGGAGGAGTTTCCGGCAAATAACCGATTTTCTTTTTCACTTCGAGCGGCTCATCAAAAATATTCAGAGAATCAACTACTACATCGCCTTCGCTCGGAATCAAGAAGCATGTTAAGATTCGGATAGTTGTCGTTTTTCCGGAACCGTTCAGTCCCAGAAGCCCGATGATCTCTCCGTCTCTTAATTCAAAGCTTAAATTATCTACGGCTTTTTTTGAGCCGTAGTGCTTGGTTATGTTTCTGACTTTTACCATAAACTGCTTAACTTAAGCTAAGGATTCATCTCATATTTGCCATTCAAGGCGTAAACATGATTTTTCCAAATGCGCTCAAATCGAGCGTCCTCCGTTGCAGGTTTTCGAATAACCTTCAAACAATTCTCCATCTGCTTTGGTGTTGCGCTTGACTTTGAATAAATCTGCAAAATATATTTTGAGAAATCCTTCACCAGGTATTCAAAAATCTGATCCAATAAATCCGCGTCCACTTTCTCATATTTGGAATTTTCAATGATTAACTGGCCGTAGGGAATCAGGCAAAACGCTTCTCCGAGCGATAGCATAAAATCAATATCCCTGGTTTGGGCTTTATCCAACGGAGAGTCAGTCAGGAAATGCTTGAATGCTTCGATCTGTTCCTTGAATATTTTCAAATTCGGAGAATCAACGCTATTGTATGCGATTTTGTAATCATGAAACTGAATTTTTTTCAGGCCTTTAGTAGTTGATCCCTGATTGAAAAGGAAGTTGTCGTCCGCGGTATCATTTCTTCGAGGAAGATCCGGATATGCTTTCGGCTCAAAGAGGTAAGTTTGAATAAAATTCGTAACAAGCATCATATTGATATGTGCTGTTCCCTCCAATTTGGGCAATGCTCTGATATCCCTTGCAGCCATTTCAAAGAACATATTCTTTTCAAAACCTTTTGCGGCAACCACATCCCAAATACAATTTATCACTTCTTCGCCTTGCATCGTGACCTTTACTTTTACCATCGGATTGAATAACAGATATCGCCTATCGTCCGCAGAAGCGTTTCTCATGTAGTCCGATGACCGAAGAGTAAAAAGCCTCATGGACACGAGTCTTGAATATGCCTCGACAAATAATTTCTGAATGTGAGGAAAATCCGTTACGTGCTGGTTGAAAATATTCCTGTTTGCCGCGTGATTCATCGCTTCATAAAAAGCATGAGTACTCATTCCAATCGAAGCCCATCCAAGATTGTATTTACAAAATGCGATAGTCGCCAGAGAGGCATCCCATGCATCACGCCCGCGCGATAGGACGTCATCTTCCGTGAGAGGATAATTGTGCAATGCGTATTCGCCTACATAATTTTGTGAGTTGGTTACGTTTTGAATGCACTCATAATTTTTGTGAGTGGACTCCACTGCAAAAAACATAAAGTCACCCGATCCTTCAACTTTTCCGAATGTGGATACCAGAGCTGCTTTGTTTGCGTTCCCGATGTAATATTTATCACCGTTTGCCGTATAACGTCCGTCTCCTTTGGGGTAAACCATCATATCGCTGGAAATTAGATCGGCTCCGTGTTCTTTTTCAGAAAGGCCAAAAGCGAATATTCCTCCTTCTTCCAGAAGTTTCGCTGCTTTGTTTTTGATTTTTTCATTTTTAGAAATCCAGATTGGCCCAAGGCCTAGCATGGACACTTGCCATATATACCAGTATGCAAGGCCATAAAAACCGGTAATCTCGCTAAACATGCAATTTCTATATGAATCCCATCTGGAATCACTCGCACCATAGCCTTTGGGAGTCATGAGAGTGGCAAAGATTTTTTCTTTTTTAATAAAATCTGCAAAGTCTTGGTACCAAACTCTTTCGTGGTCGTCGTGCTTTAATTTTTTTAAACCCTTAGTCTCAAAAAATTCGATAGTTTTTTTTAAAAGATTCTTGGATTTTTCATCCATGTCGTTGTAATCAGGATTTTTTGGATTTAACAATAGCATAATTCATCTCCGTACGATTCAACATAAAAGTACCGAATTTCATGTAAAGAATTATATTGAATGAAACGGGTTGATTTCAGGCTTGCTTTATTTTAGGAGAGTTGAAAGCTTTTTGTATTTTTCGATAATTTCTTTCGTTTTCTCTAGTCCGGATTTATTCAGATCCGGATGATATTTTTTCAGAAGCTCCTTGTATCTTTTTCTGAGCTCGGCGCGCGAAGAATTTTCATCCAATTGAAAAAATTTCAAAAGTAACAGAGTTTCGTTGCTGTGGGCGCTGAAATGTATTTCCCTGCCATAAAGTTCGTAATAGGCTCTGTGCTTCGTTTCTCTGGTAATTTTTTGAAAGTCAATTTTCCTTTCGGAAAAAAGGGTAAAAAGAAATTTTTTCAGAAAAGTTTCCGCGCCATAGGAAGTATCGATGTGCCTGATTTCGGTATAGTAGCCGACATATCTGCCAATCATCACCTCTCTGTCAAATTTATCATCAAGGTATGAATCAAAAGCATCGTCAAAATTCAGAGTCGCCGAAGCAAGAAGCATGATCAGTTCCTTGTCCAATTTGTGGTTTTCAATACTTGCGATCAGGTATCGTACAAAATAATCAGATATTTCGTCTAACGCACTTTTTGAGAAATAAATTCCTCCTCTTTGAAAGGCACTCTCGACATCCTCCAGACCCAGAAAGTTGGCTAGAAATCTACAGAGCACTTCGCAATCGGCTTCGTGAAATCCTTTCAATACATCGTAATTCAAAAGAGAATTTTTCGTAGAATAGGCAAGCCTATAAAAAATTTCTTTTCTGATCTCCAGTAATTCAGTAAGGCGGGAGGAAGACAAAAACCATTTCCCCCCTTCGGAAATCGACTGTATTTCTGAGATCACATCATTCAGGATCGACTCGCTTTTTGTCTTTTCCTGGATCAATAGTTCCAGCCCATTATCCCGAATCCGAATATATTCATAAGGATTGGGACAGTGTAAACGATTGCGAGCATTTTTAATTTACCGGAAATCGTTTTTAAATTAATCATGACGATCGCAAAAACGAAAAAATGAAAATATCCCAAAAGAAAAATCAGCCATATCCCGCCGAAGCTTCTATTCCAGAACGGATATTCCCATACAAGATGCCCGCCGAGATTCAAAAAAATTTCTACAAGTACGCATATTGCAGAGTAAACAACAGCCAGCACCCATTTTTCCGAAAAGCCTAAGATCTTTTCTTCGGTGGATTTGGAAAGACTATTGTAGAAAACGATTCCTAAAATGAAAAACATCATCATGATCTCGATATTCCAACCGATCATCGTTCGGAGCGCCGTATCCCCCGGTGCAGTCCAAAATGCAGACCGCTTTGTCAAAACCATTACCCAGCCGTTCCAGGTTTCATTAAAAAAGTCAACGCCGAAAATTGTGAGTCCGGAAAATATCGCATTCCAGTTGCCCGACTCTCTGGCCTTTTTTATCTCCGAAGTGTATATGTAAAAAACAAATGCGATAAGCGGAATTACGTACCATTTTATCATGGCTAAATCCCGCATTCCGTTCAACGCTTTAATAGTAGCTTCCGTCATTGTAAGTCTCCAATAACTCTAGATTTTCCAGAATATTTTTTTTGTAATCCATTTTTAAAAATTTGTTGACAAAAAATACAATTGTTGTATAATACAACAATATGATTCTTTCCGATAACGAATTGAAAGAAATATTCCGGCTTTCCCGTGACCTTTCAAGGGTAAGCAGGCTTTTCCAACAGGAGAATATTCATTGTGGAGGATTAACTTTTCAGCAATTCACTATACTTGATTTTGTCCGAGAAAACGGAAAGGGGCTGGAACTTTCAAAGCTTCACGATCTTTTGGCAGTTGAAAAAAGCACGACTACGCGCCTCATCCAGCCTCTCATCAAAAAAAAATTTCTCCAGAAAAAAGCGTCCCCATCGGACCCGCGTGCTTTTCAGCTTTTTATCACCAGGGCGGGTGAAGGTGCTTACGGTTTTTATTGGGACTGCTTAGCCAAGAATATCCAAAATATCGGTGAGAGAGTTCCAAGGCGAAAGCTTGAAGAAATCAAGAGTTCGTTACGTCTTTATGTAAGTGCGATCGGTGGTTTATGCGGGGACAGATGTTGCCTGTAAATTTTTTTATTTTATTGTTGTATTATACAACAATTTAGGATGGCTATGAATATGAAATTCACAAGAAAAGATTTTATTAAAGTTGGAACTCTTGCAGGACTCGCCATAACTACGTCCGGCAAGAACCTGTCAGGGCATAGTTTGCAAATAGCTGGAGTAACTAGGCCGAATAAACAAAAAACAATCGTTACAACTTGCAATATGTGCTATCTAGGATGTTCGGTTCTGGCAACTTATGAAAATGACAAAATTCTTCATCTGAGAGGAAATCCCGCAAGCCCGATAAATCACGGGAAGTTATGCGCTAAAGGCCACGCAGGAATTTATAAATCCATTCACCCGGAAAGACTAGGTTATCCGCTTATCCGGGCCGGAAAACGGGGCGAAGGTAAATGGAAAAAGGTAAGCTGGGATCGTGCGTTAGGCGTTATTTCGGAGTCCATTCAAAAGATACGAAAAGATTTCGGAGACAAAAGTGTCGCTCTTTGGCAAAATGTAAATATGGACAGGCCGGATATTTTCAAGCGGTTTATCTATTCAATTGGCTCTCCGAATTATATCAGCCATGTGTCTACATGCAATTCGAGTCAACTGATCGGCTCTGCGTTGACTTCTGGAATTGCAAGACAGAATTATGACTACCCAAATGCAGAATGTATTGTATTTGTAGGAGTAAATCCATTTGCGGCAAAGGAGATGGTGTATTCAACAAGAAAAATCATGGAAGCAAGAGAAAAGGGGGCAAGACTGATTACCCTGGATCCAAGGATGTCTGAAACTGCGGCAAGATCGGATATCTGGCTTCCAATCATTCCGGGGACCGACGGAATATTTCTTGCGGGGCTTTCAAATTGGCTAATTCAAAATAACAAATACGATTCAGAATACGTTAGTAAACATGCATTTGGATTCAATAAAATCAGGCGATATCTGAAACAGTTTACGATCGGAAAAGTTATTGAAGCCTCCGGAATATCCGAAAAATCATTCATTGAAACAGCTGAAATAATTTCTTCTCGAAAAACAGTCATCGTTCCAGGTAGAGGCCTCATAACGCACAAAGATGCTACTGACGGAATGAGGATTTCAGAAATTCTGAATGCGCTTCTAGGAAGTATCGATACAAAGGGAGGAGTTATGCTCATGGGCTATCCTCCTTTTAAATTCGGAGAAATTGAACCGGAAATCAAAATGCCGGGATTGGCAAGAATAGACAAATCTTCCGCAGATAAAATTGCATTGCCCGTCGGATTAAAACCGGAAAACCCGGCCGCTTTTTTCGGTCTATCGCATAACGTCCCTTTTCACATTTTAAATGAGAAACCATATCCTTTGAAAGCAATGATTTTTAACGCAGTAAATCCCGTATATTCGCTGCCTGAGGGAGACAAATTAATCCGTGCGTTCGAAAAGTTGGAGCTAATTGTTTCAATGGATGCCTTCATGACCGAGACGACTCAATATGCGGATATCATTTTACCCGCATCAACATACCTGGAAGGCCTGGATATCTGGTTGCCCCATGGTGCAAAAATTGCCCTCAGGCAACCTGTGATTCAACCGAGGTTGGAATCAAAGCCCAGTCAGGAGATAATTATCGCATTGGCAAAAAAAATGGGGCTCACCAAAGAATTTCCATTTCAAACTTATGAAGATTTTTTGAAACTTCAACTCAAAGACGGCGGAATATCCTATGAGGAACTTAAACAAAAAGGATTTATATCTTACACAGAGGAAGAACTGAAACCAGGAAAACTTTTGCAAAACGGATTCAAAACAGCGTCCGGTAAAATCGAGCTTGTATCCAGCGTCCTTTCTTACTCGGGTTTTTCACCTGAGCCAAAATTTCAGAAATGGAACAGTAAGGAAGATGAAAAGTTTCCATTCAATTTCGTTACATACAAACTTCCATTTCATACTCAATCTGCAACTGGGGAAAATCCATATCTCGCCGGGATCAAAACCTTTAATCCGGTTTATATCCACCCGGCAACTGCATCAATGGTCGGCGTTTTAAACGGTGAAAATATCATGATTGAATCCAAAAAGGGAAAAATTAAAGCCAGAGTAAAGATTTCTGAAAGCATACGACCGGATACGATTGCAATGAGCCATCATTTTGGTCATACGGCATATTCCAATATATGTAATGGAAGAGGTGTCAACGCAAATAAGATCATAGACAATGGAACTGATCCGTTAGGCGGAAATGCTACCTACAATGATACAAAAGTAAGGATCGAAAAAATATGAAGCCTTCGACAAAAGAATTTATTCTTTTTATTAAAAGTATATTGGTTCCGGTAACTCTGGAAATTTTTTTCAGAATTGTCAGAGTTCCTTTTTTTCCAGCGTGGGCGCTTTGGTTCCAAGAAACAAAACTTAACAAAAAAAATTTGATCAAAGCAGCCATAATCATTTTGATTGAATTTTATTTTTTTGGTTTTCCTGCATTGGACTTCGCAGTAGCGATGTTTACTACGATTCTGATTGTCAATTCAAGAAAATATTTTTCCGGATATTTTTACTTCACAACCTTCTGTACTCTAATCTGGTCTATTGCAGGATTGATTACGAACAGATTCCCCGTTGGCGCAATGGAAATTGAAACAATTTTAACAGCAGTATTTACGAGATTTACTACGTTTGAAAGTGTCGCAGGTATTTTCTCCAGAATTGCATTGGCGTCTCTGACGTATTTCTCAATTCAATTTACTCTCTATTTTCAAAAAAAACTCACCTCATGGTTTCCATTGATTTTCGCTCTAACGTTAATATTGCCTGACTGTTCAGAGAAAGAAAAAGTATATTTTTCACCGGAGACTACAGGACAGGAAATCTACATTGATTTTTCAAAAAGCTCCACTCAAGGTTCATTCGCCGGGCATCCCATTCTGCCTTTGGATCAGATCAAAAACGAAACCTGCATCTCTTGCCACTCTAAAAAGATTTTTGATCCAAAAAATAATAAAAATGAAAAAAATCCCCATGAAATTCATTACAAATTCGAAAAACTAAAAATAGAATGTATTTATTGTCACGAAAATGCAGGGAAAGAAAACTTTGTTTCTGAATTTTCCAATGAGAATAAAAAATTTCTTTACAACCAAAAATGCGTTAGTTGCCATAGTGAAAAAAATAATCTCAATTGGAAAAGGAAATACAGATGAAACAAATTGGATTCTTGCTGGACGTCGATAAATGTATCGGGTGTAATTCCTGTAGAGTTTCTTGCCAGATTCACAACAATTCATCGCCTTTTGTAAACTGGAGACAGATTACTAGTTTCGAATCCGGCAAGTTTCCGGAGACATTTCAGTACAATCTTTCGATTGCTTGCAATCATTGCAAAGACCCTGCCTGCATGAAAGTCTGTCCGGTAAATGCGATTCACAAACGGGAAAAAGACGGAATCGTTTACATAGAATCGGCAACATGCAATGGATGCGATAGGTGCATTGGCGCATGCCCCTACGGAGCGCCTCAAAAAAGATTGGACAGAAAAGTTTCCAAGTGTGACTTTTGCAAAGCCAGGCAGGATAATGGAGAAATTCCTGTGTGCGTCGAAACATGTGTCGGCGGTGCTTTGCAATTTGGTGAATTGAAGAACCTGGAAAAGATTGTCAAAGGGAAAAAGCTGCATCGGGAAATATCTGGATTCCCAAATCCTGAACTAACAAGTCCATCCATTAGATTTCTAAAACCCAGGCAATTGAAGTAATTGCCTGTCTCGATTTCTTATTTTTTCAAGAATAACGATTTTCACAAAAAGGGGAATCTATTCCTTGAGTCAAAGAGATAAAATGGAAAACGAAATTAAAGACTCTTTAATCCTTTTACGTGGACTCCCTGGTAGCGGTAAATCTACACTTGCAAAGATATTGAGTGAAGAAGGGAAATACCCGGTATTCTCCGTCGACGACTTCTTTACTGACAACAAAACAGGCGAATACAATTTCGACTATAAACAAAACCATCTTGCATACCGGCAGTGCGAAGAGAAAACAGAGTCGGCCATGAAATCCAAAATCAGCAAAGTTTTTTTGGACAACACTTTTAGTATCGATTGGGAAATAGAACCATATTTCAAACTCGCGTCAAAATACAATTACCGTATTTTCGTAGTAACCGTTGAAAATAGGCACGAAGGAAAAAATATACACTCCATACCCATGGAACAATTGAAGAAAATGGCTGAAAAATACAAAGTGTACTTATTGCCGAAAGAAAGCAGTATCTAAAAAATAATCAACGTTCCAGAAAATGATTTTTGGGGGACAAAATAATAATATCCTCCGGCGAAAAAAATTGAACGGGCCTGGAAAGGTGGATAAAAAATGATTTCCTCTTGGAATTGTAAACATTTTTAATCCCGCTTTCTTTTGGAAAATTCGCTGTAACCTGCCATGTAAATTTTCCCTCTGCCAAAGAATCAAAATTCTCAAGTATTAGTGAGTTTTTGGAAATTTCAGTGTGATAAACCAATGTCTCACCGAACCTGTTGTTTTGATAAATTTCAAAATTATAGGAAACTGCTTTATCAATATTCGTCCATTTAAACTCGATCGAATCCACGTATGACAAATCCAACGAATTATTTTGCTCTGGTTCGAGTAATTTCGGCACAAGGAAAATTCCAGCAAACTGGTCATCGGTAAGCGAACTCCAATTTGACCACTGATAAACTTCTCCACTCTTCCCGATGATCCCAAAACGGAACTTAAAATCTCCATTAGGAACTTCTATCTCAAAGCGATTTGTTTTAAATTTTTTTCGCAGCACAGTACTTTGCAAATCATTTCGAACTTCGATTTGAAATCCGAATTCCGCTTCTATGTCTTTCAGGGAAACGATATACTTTTTTAAATTCTGAGCGTTTAAATTTACGGCAACCAGAAGTGAAAGGATAAAGAATCTCATTCGATTTAAGAGTTGTTTTTTTTACACACTCCTAAATCAATTTATCGGCAAAATTAAAATAATTGCAACCAAATAATTCGCAGATAAAAACTAACCGGATTCACAATTCCCGAATCGGAAAATACGACCTGATTTTTTCCATTGATAAATAGCGTTGTCGGAAAGCCGGATACATCGAAATTATTCATAACTGCCGGTGAGCCTTGGACAACGGGAAAATTGATTTCGTTCATCTGGATATATTTTTCCAGCTCTTCTCTGGATTGACCTTCCTCAATCGATAGAAAATAGATCTTGTCTTTGAAAAAAGAGTAATTGGATTTTATAAAAGGTAGATTGACTTTGCAAACTCCACACCAGGTTGCCCAGAAATACAGAACTTTGATCTGATTGCCGGAATTTTCGAATTTTAAAGCTTCTTCTCCTCTAATCTCTTTCAGGTGACTCGAATTGACTTTTGACCCTCCGCGAAAAAAAGAAATCGCAAGAGAGATAACGAGAAACAGGAAAATATATCCGCCAAATTTAAGAAGGTTTTCTTTTTTCATTGGTGAAGTTGAAAATTAAAATCGAACTTCGCATACATTAAAAAAGTTATCATGAGAAGCCAGACGGCACCGGATAGAAGAACACTTGTGTCGGTCAGAATTGCCTTACTCGGATTGTGCCCCATGTTTTTTATGTAGATAATATACAAGCTCCTGAAAATTGCATAAACTACAACCGGGATCGTATAAACAAGTTTATCAGTTCCTAGATTTACTGCAGTCGAGGCGCTTAGGGTGTACATCACATAACTCATCAGAGTCATGGATGCAACGATTGCCATCATCAAATCCAAAAAGCTTGTAGAGTATTCCTCCAAAATTTTTCTGTGAGATTTCGCATCTTTCTGGAGATAAATCAATTCCCCCCTTCTTTTACTAAAACCCCAGAAAAGAGAAAGCATGAAAGTGCAAAGAAGTAGCCACGATGAAAAACTAACTTTAACGACGACCGCTCCGGAAATCGCACGCAACACAAACCCGATACTAATGCTCATAACGTCCAGGATTACGACATGCTTCAGAAATTTGCTATAGGCCAGGTTAAAAAAGAAGTAGAATAATATTATAAAAAAGAAAACCGGGCTTAGTTTATAAGAAAGCACAAGGCTCAGCGGTAAAATTATCCCGGTGATAATGAGCGCAAATCCCGGATCCAATTTGCCGGATGCGAGAGGCCTGTGCATCTTCTCAGGATGGGCAGCGTCTTCTTTTCGGTCAATATAATCGTTAATGACATACTGACAGCTTGCAACAAGCGAAAATGTCAAAAAAGCCAAAATACTATGCAGGACTGCATCAGGATCGGAAAGTTTTTTTCCAAAAATAAGCCCCGCAAAAAGAATGGAGTTTTTTATCCATTGGTGAATCCGCATCAGCTTTAAATATTGTAGAACCATTATGTAGAATAAATCCTTAAAACCATTTGTAACTGAATTAACATAAAATCAAATTGAATTTCTGTCACTGATTTTAATTTTTTAATGCTAAAAATGCTGGTAATTAATTTCTAAAATAAGTAAAAGTGCAGGAAGAAGATTTCCTGGAAAAATAAATACAATTGAAAAGCCCGCAAGAACAAGCCTTTTTTAAAAATTTCCTGATGTTGCTCCGAGACAATTTCCGGGTAGCCGGAATATTCTTTATTGGATGGGTCATCTTTCAAGGGATGAATTTTCTGAACGCTCAAGGCAATGCCCCTATTGAAGAGCCGGTCAAACCCCCATTAGAGGATGAAAGCAAGACCATCTCATTCAAAAGAAAAAATGCAAGCCCTCACTTTGTGGCTTTCCTTGGAATCGTGCCAGGACTCGGGCAGGCGTATATTGGAAATCAGGGTTCGGGAGTTTTTCAGTTCGGGCTGTTCTATACGCTTTCAGGCCTTCAATCCCACTTTATGAAACAGCCGGACTACATCGAATATGAGGACAGAGAAGTAAAATTTGAAATCGGCAGGACGTTAGTCGCCGACCAGTTTGACAGAAATAATTTACTCTACCGCGAACTTCCTTTTTTTACAGAGACCCCGTATCAACGCGATTTAAGACTTTACAAAGAGGGGAAATTTTATGAAATCAATCCGCTTCTGAAATACGGGGAATATACCAGAACTTCGCGAAGCACTTTTTACAGTGACATCCTGAACAACCCGACATTAAGTGTAATGCTTTACTCCATTTATTCCGGATTCCGTGATGCCGGTGGCCTCGGCGAATTACGAAAGGATGAAAAAATAGAAGAACTTCTCTTGGCGCCATTCAAGCCGACTTATTTAACAGATTTGAAAATAGTTTTGCCTATCGCCATTCTCGGACTGTCCGCTCTAACCGCTTCTTCAACTCACAAAATACTTGCGCCACCGAGTCTTGTAAGTGACGGTTCTCTGGTTGGTGGGGCATTCATAACCGGAATCAGCCCAGCAATCGGCGAAGAAGCATTCTTTCGAGGATACTTGAACTATTCTCTGATGCAATCTTATGGTCCATTGATTGGTGGGGGTCTGTCAGGAATTATTTTTTCGGCCGCACATGCTGGAAATGCCGATGCAAAGGAGGGATTTTTGGGACGTACACTTTTTGGGTTTTATCTTGCTTATCTTCATTATTCATCCGGTTATGATCTGGGGCCTTCGATTGCCTTGCACTTCTGGTGGAATTTTATTTTAGGTCTCGCGCAGATAAAGTCCTATAAGCCGGATCCTAATTTTAACAAGTCCCAACAAGAAACCCATTTTATGCCGGTCTTCTATCAAATGAGGTTTTGATCATGAAAATTCTGGTTCTACCATTTCTATTCATTACATTCTGCGCGGACCAATCCAAAGAAATTTCCCAGGAAAAAAGTTTGAACGAAATTGTCGCTGCAACCCTTTACAAGCAGGACGAATGCAAAAATTTTCCCGGTTATTTTTTACCCCCTCCCAAGAAACCTTTCAAATACGGAGTGGATGCTTGCGTATTTTCAATCATACGGACGCCATGCCCATTTAACCAGTATCCGATCATCTGCGTCGAAATGTACAAGGTCGATGTAAAGGGCGTCGGCCCAAAAATAGACAAATCTGTATTGAGAATTTTTTAATTTTTGAACACGTTCAAAAATTACTTGACAATTTTTCGTTTCCAGATATTCTGAACATGTTCAAATCGGAGGATGGAATGAAAACAAAGGAAACTCAAATTGTAACCGGGGCTTTCGGCTATTCCGGAGGGTATATCGCAAAAAGATTAATCGAACAAGGAAAGATCGTTAAGACCCTCACCAACTCTCCCAAACGAAAGCATTCACTGAATAATTCCATTGAGGCCCTGCCACTTTGCTTCAATGACAAATCCAGGCTCGTAACCTCATTAAAAGGGTGCGATGTTCTTTACAACACGTATTGGGTCAGATTCAATCACAAGCGCTTTGTTCATTCGGAAGCCGTAGAAAATACTCTTATTCTTTTTGAATGTGCGAAAATCGCCAAGGTGAGAAAAATCATTCACATAAGCATTACTAACCCGGATAAAAACAGCGACTTGGAATATTTTTCCGGTAAGGCTATTTTAGAGGATGCGCTTGTTCAATCCGGAATGTCCTATTCGATTTTGCGCCCAACGGTTCTTTTCGGAAAAGAAGATATATTGATTAATAACATCGCCTGGTGTCTTCGAAAGCTACCAGTTTTCGGAATATTCGGAGACGGGAATTATAAACTGCAACCGATTTATGTGGATGATCTTGCCGAATTAGCAGTAGCAAAATCGGAAGAAAGGGGCAATTCAATTCTGGATGCAATCGGGCCGGAAACATTCACATTTAGGGAGTTGGTTGAAATCATGAACAGAGAACTGGGACTGCACAAAAAAATCATTCCTGTTTCGCCATTCACAGGTTTTCTCGCTTCAAAATTACTAGGTTTATTTACAAAAGATGAACTCGTTACATGGCCGGAAATCGAAGGGCTTATGCGTAACCTATTGTTCACAAATTCCAAGCCTACTGGAAAAACGCATTTTACCCAATGGGTGAAAGAAAACGCACCAAACCTAGGGCGCCGGTATGCAAACGAAGTAAAAAGAAGAGATAACCGGTTAAAAGAATATTTATGAAAAAGAAAGATCAAACAAAAGAATATATCCTAAAAACTGCCTTGAAACTGTTTCAAAAAAAGGGTTTCGAAAAAACGACTATGCGCGATATTGCAGAAAAGGCCGATCTCGCACTTGGTGCGGCATATTACTACTTCGGATCCAAAGAAGAAATCGTTCTCGAATTTTACGAAAGAACGCAAATTCGAATTCACGATGAAATTCAAGGCAATTGGAAACCCAAGGAAGAATTTTCCGAACTTCTTCAGGATTATTTTCTGCTTCAGATCAAATCCCTCGAAGAATACAAGGGTTTGCTTCATGTAATAGCAAATCAATTCGGATCAAAAAATAATTCTTTATCTCCCTTCGGCAAGGACACCGGAAGAATCCGGGAGCGAACCCTCGACATTCACAAAGCAATCCTAATCCGTACAAAATGCCTGAAAGATAAATCGAAACTGGACAGTGTTGCATTTCTGTTATGGTTAATTCTCATGTCGCTAATTCTATTTTGGATATATGACAATTCAAAAAATTCCAGTCGGACAAAACAATTGATCCGGATTTATTCAGCGCTTCTGGAAAATCTGGCCAAATCGGAAAAAATTCCTTTACTAAAAAAATTCACAAATCCGATTTTCGAAATTACGGAATTATTTCAGGGTCTTACATGAATGATTTTTAATTGATTTTCTCATGTCTAATCTGCAAGATTACATTCGTAGGAGATAAAATCATGAGTAAAATAGACATAGGAATTCCAGATAGCAATCGAAAAGAAATTTCGGACGGATTGTCCAAACTTCTAGCAGACACATACACACTTTACCACAAAACCCACGGGTACCACTGGAACGTAACGGGCCCCATGTTCAACACTCTTCATCTGATGTTCATGGAGCAATACACCGAGCTTTGGAATTCAATCGACATTATCGCTGAAAGAATTCGCTCACTCGGATTTTTCGCACCGACTGGTTACTCAAACCTGACAAAGCTTACGAGCATAGAGGACGACAAGGATGTGCCTAATGCAAGTTCAATGATCAATAACCTAGTCAAAGGAAACGAAGCCGTAATTAAAACCGCAAGGAATATTCTAAAATCCGCAGAATCCGCAAACGACCAGGCCACACTGGATCTTTTGACTCAAAGACTGAACATCCACGAAAAAACGGCTTGGATGCTCAGGTCTATGCAGGAGAATTCATAAGCATCCTATTGGAAAATTTTCTCGAATCTTTTCTGCTAGTGAAGTGCCTTTGTTTAAACTGAAACCCCTTACTTGTAGCTCAGCACTTGGGTGGTAGTAAGGGCAGCTGCATTTGCTCTGGTGCATTCAATACACGCAACCTTAATCTTTGTCGATTAAAGACTTTAAAATCCCGGTTGATGTTTACCACTAAAATATCAAGCGACACAGACGGAGCGAAGATAAGGTTTGCTCTAGCGGAGCGTAAAAAAAAGGTCAAGATAGAGTCGTTGGAAATTTACGCAGCGGTTTAGTATTTGTGCAATGCCGATAATGCGCTAAATTATCAGGTTTCTGGTTCTTGGATCATACACAAAGCCGAATTTTGTAAATTTTCTTGCATGTTTAAATTTTCCAATTTCTCCGATACTAGAAATGGAGAGATGTATGAATACTGCCATTTTCAGAGAAACCGAAACTATTTTCTTGTGTACTGCCTGCCAAAAGAAATCGAAGATTTCCATTCAATTTCCTGAAGATGGAATTTATAAAATTACGTGTTTTTATTGCGAGACTCCAACCAAAGTAAAGGTCAGCAATGGAAATTTTCTCTACGGTGAAGAAATTCAGGAAGTAGAAAAAGTTTTCCAATCTGAGATTCCCGTTCCGGAAAAACTTGAGAAAAAGGAAATTTTCAATTTTCAAAACAATTCGAAAAAGAATTTCACAATTCGAGAAAAGACTCCAAGCGCCGGTAAAGTCTTAGAATTTCTAAAAGGGAAGCTGACCGAATTCAGACAAATCAAGTGGTCGCCTGCATTTAAAAGAAAATCATTCAGCCTTCCTCAACCGTTTGTTCGTTCGATCAAAGTAAGGCTTGAAGAAAAAAAATCCGGATTTGATAGAAAAAAACTCCTTTTGTTTATTCCGTCGATTCTCGTTTTTTTGTTTTTTGCCTGGAATATTCTTGAGGTAATGCATTACAAATCGGAGATCAACGTTCTCTTAACAGAGCTGAACAAAAACAAACCGTCTAAAATCCTGGATTCAAATGGGAAAGTAGTTTCAGAAATTTTTCAGAAGAGAACCAGTTCATTAAAAATAACCGAATATCCGGAAATGTTGAAAAAAATTATCCTGCGAATCGAGGACAATGGATTTTATTCGCACGTCGGGGTTGATATCCTATCAATTCTCAGAGCAACTGCGGTTAACGTATTGTCTTTCGAATACAAACAGGGAGCATCAACAATCACTCAACAGCTCGCAAGAATCTTAATTAATGATCGGAAAAAAAGTATTTTTCGAAAAATCAGAGAAGCGCATGTCGCATTTGCTCTTGAGTTAACATTGACAAAAGACCAGATACTGGAAGCATACATGAACCAGGTGTACCTTGGGCATGGCGCTTTTGGGTTTGAAGACGCTGCAAAATTTTATTTCGAAAAGGGTGCGCGCGAACTTTCCAGAAATGAAATGATTCTTCTTGCCTCCCTTGCATCCGCTCCCGGAAAGTATTCTCCACTGAAAAATCCGGATGTCTCCAGATTGAGGCTAAAATCTATTTCGTCTTTATTGATGAGCAAAGGAATTATTTCGGATTTTCAGGAGACAGAAATCAATCAGATTTATACTTCTTTGAAAAAAAAGCCGTCGGATACAGTTTTCAGCACTAGGTTGGACAGGGCGCCATACGTTACCGAGCATGTACGCGATATATTAAAATCTGTTGACCCTACCATCAATATATACGAGCAGGGCGGGTATACGATTGAGACAACCCTGAATGTGGAAATCCAGGATGCGTTAGACGATATAGTGAAGTCTCATTTAAATAACCTTACCTCCAATAAATACGTTACAAAAACTAAGATCGTTGGAGGAGAGAAAGTCAGGGATAATTCCGCCGAAACCACCGCGAATGACTTGCAGGCAGCCGTAATTGGTGTCAACCCTACGTCAGGCGAAATCCTATTTTTTCACGGAGGGTACGAATTTTCCTCCCAAAATCAGTTTAACCGGGCAATTCAGATGAGGAGACAAACCGGGTCGACAATCAAGCCGATTCTTTATGCGGCTGCAATCGATTCTGGTGTGGTTCATCCGGGGACAAGAGTTTTGGACGCTCCAATTTTATTTCGGGGGATGAAAGGCCAGAAAAACTGGGCGCCTGACAATATTGGATTGACCTATGACGGAGAGATCAGTGTCAGAGAAGCGCTCATTCGATCAAAAAATACCGCAGCCGTTCAGGTTGCTGAAAGGCTCGGGTCAGAAAAAATCGACAAGTATTATTCTCTGTTCTTTTTCCCGGATGCGAAAGAAAAAGAGAGGCGATTCAGAAATGATTTGTCGGTTTCGCTCGGGACTCTGGAAATTTCTCCACTTGAAATGGCGATTGCATTCGGAGCATTTTCAAATGACGGTAAAATTATCCGCCCGGTTCTAGTAAAAAGAATTCTGGACAATTCCGGAAAAGTTATTTATACGGGCGAGAATAAGGATGAATTTCATCTGAAAATTCCACAAGAGAGGACAGTGATATCGCCTGACGCATCCGAGGTAATTGTAAGTATCATGAAATCAAGCGCAAATGCGAGTGGTTTTCGATCGACCGGAATCAGAAGTGAGATTGCGGGAAAGACCGGCACGACAAACGATTACAAGGATGCCTGGTTTATCGGTACAAGGCCGAATTTTGCAATGGCCGTATGGGTGGGTTTTGACGACCAGTCATATGGAATGGGAAGCCGTGGAATGGGAGCAGTATTTGCGGCTCCACTTTGGGGAAAAATCGGAAAGAAAATCGAGGAACTGAATTTGATGCCGAAAGAAAATTTTCATTTTTCCAAGAGAGCAACCTATCACAAAATCTGCAAAGAATCCGGAGAGCTGGCTTCAGATACTTGCATCAACACAGTTTCTGAGATTTTTTCGTCCAATGGAATTCCCCGGAAAGTCTGCCATTTGAAGCATTCCAAATCAGCGAAAAAGGAAATACTGAAAAGTATTTTTTGATATGAAGAAAATCCATATCTTAGGGGTCTTGTATTTCGGTTTAGTCTCTTGGAATTCCGTGTATTCGAGAGATGCGCTATCATATTATGAAGAAGCATACCGTGTCGAAAAAATATCTCCGATTCTTTCGATTCCCCTCTATGAAAAAGTGCTTTCAATAAAGCCGGACAGGCAGGTGTTAAAGACAAGCGTTAGTCGATTGAGGTTTCTATATTTAAAGTTCGGGAAAAGCGAGGAAGCGATTTTACTTCGTCAAAAATACGGAAACGAGTTTGCGGGAAATAAAAAAATTGAGACGTTAGTTCAAAGGATGAGCGATGATATGGGTGTAAGCTCTTCATTTTTGTCGAATGTTATTTATCTATCCGTTCAGCGTGGAGAAAATTCGATAAACCGGTTAACCCAAATCCTAGGTGCAGAGCAAAACAAAAAATTATTCCGATTCATTTTTTCCTTGAAGATGAATTTAAAAGATTATAACACTCTTCAAAAAATCTTCGAGTCATATCCGGCTTCCGATCCATTTTTGAAAGCCGCTTTTCTGGTGAAGTCCGGAGCCGAGGAGGCTGACGCAGAACTCGATATGCTTGGAGCCGGTGAACCGTTATCGCTGAACCGCAAATCCGACCTCTTGTATTTGAAGGGAATGACATTCAGAAATAAGAAGCAAATGAAGCTGAGTGCAAGATATTTTCTGATGAGTTCTTCTTACGCTCGAAAAGACAGAGGCTTGGCTGAGGCCGCAAAAACTCTGATTGCATCCGGGAAAAAATCTGAAGGGTGCGGGCTATTGACCTCGCCGATAAAAGTTGAAAACGAATCAGACGAAATTCTCTCAATGTATTGCACTGAAAAATCCTTGAAAAATCTAAGGCCGGTTTTGCCTGCAATCAAAATTCTATTAGAGAAAGACGATAATCCTTTTTTAAAGCGGATAGCAAATGAAATGCATTAACGGAAATTATTCGAACTTCTTTGGGGCAAGACTTCATTTCAGTATTGCTCTGGTTTTTATTTGCATTAGTCCGAATATTTATTCTCAGAACTTAAGGCCGTTCTGGGACAAATGGGATTCAGGGGTCGAGATGATTTTACCTCCTTCACAATTGGAAGTTTGCGCGACAAAATCCACATTTATTTTCACAGCAATTCAACCGGCGATCGATTGCAAGCCATTGGAACGAGCAGATTTTCCCAGAATATTGAGCGAACTCATTTTGATCGGAGATGAACTAAAAGAAATGAAAATCTTAATTTTGAAGGCTGATCGAAGTAGTGTTTATATTCGGGCGAGGCTGGAAGGAAAAATGTATCAACTTCTCTCAATTCTTTTTAACAAGAATCTAGGTTCTTATTTTTTGGAGCTGAAGGATTCCGAAAATAAATATTATATTTTTTTGCTGGATCCGGCGAAGATTTCATTCCCGGTGGAATAAAAAATGGCGGACTCTGAATATTGGGACAAACATTTTCCGGAATTCTGTCAAAGCCTAAAAAGTCTCTTAGAAATCGTACAATCATTTCGCATGTAGCTCCCCAGATCAGTCCGGCATCGTAGTGAAAATAGTAAATGAGCTTTTGAGGGTTTGTCATGTACTCGGTCATGTAAAATGGAATATTCTGAAATTCCGAGAAATTCATCGTGAATAAAAAATCAACTTCCTCGTTCGGATGAAATTGAAAACTTCCTGTGTAAATTCCTACAAAAGGTACGATGTGATATCCTGTTCTGGTTTTTATCTCCGTGTATTTTCCCAAGACCTCTATTGATTCCCGACTCTCACCTGTTTCTTCTTCCCACTCTCTGAGTGCTGTTTCGTTGAGATTTTTATCCAATGTAGAATACACACCTCCGGGAAATGAAATTTGCCCTGCATGGTTTCTTAGCTTTTCGCTCCTTTTTGTGAGAATCAAGGAAAGCCTTCCCTCGGAGTCCTTGAAAATCGGGAACACAACTGAAGATAACTTTTGATTATCCTGAATGGGATCCGGAGCGGTTATAGAGCGAAGCCCCTTCTGAATTTTCAGGAAGTCCTTATCCAAGTGAATTATTTTTCTTTTCGCGGGAGAGCGGGCAGTTCCCGGATAAGGTTATCGTAGGGCATCTCGTTTATTGCCGCAAGAAGTGATGGCGTATAACGCACAAGCTTCCATTCGGAAAATATTCCCAATGCATCGATCTCTTCGGCAGTCTTCGGAACTTTTTTAGAAATCAAAATCAGGTTTTTATTGGACGGCGCCATAGTATGATCCATGTTTCTTGTTTTCATCAACTTGGCTCTCCAGGTTTTTAATAACTGAAAGATTCTTTCTTCTTCATTGGACAAATCCGGAATATCCCTTGGGACATCGGATTTTTCCAATGGGCCACCGGCAGGCTCTGAAAATATTCTAAGAATTTCCGTGCCGTCCTTAATTCCCGCAATACGGAGAATAGCTTCCTTATCGCTTTTCAGTTTAAGTATCTTTGCAATAGTTTCATTATTGATGACTCTGAACGGAGCGCGGTTTAATTTCTTTGCTTTTTCTTCCCGAAACTCCAAGATATCTAAAATGTTTCTTCTTTCCATTGGAGAATAATCAAAAATATTCGGAAACTTATGCCACTGAATCGGAGTCGCATCTTTGATTTTTAATTCTTCTTTGGCGATTTTTTCGAATTCGGAATGGGCTTCATCAAATAGATTTTTTTTTGAAAGATCCGATTTCATATTTTCCCAGATCGACTCCAGATACGCAGTATCCAGGACAGCGTAGGTTAACTGGGCTTTTTGCAATGGTCTTTTTTCCCAATTGGATTTTTGCTCTACCTTGGAAAGTTTTACATTGTGGTACCGTTCAACCAGATAATTCAGGGAATTGTGCTCCAGGCCTAGAAGCTTTGAGCTATACATGGTGTCTGCAATATTCTGGAAAGAAAAACCGAAATCTCTTTTCAGGGCTTTGATATCGTCCGAGGCAGAATGAAAAATTTTCAGGAAAGATTTGCTCTCAAAGATTTCTCCGAGTGCCTCAATATTGTATCCCAGCAGTGGGTCTAAAATATAGTTCCTTCCGTTGGAGGTAACTTGGATCAGGCAAACTTTCGAAAAATAGGAATAATAACCTGAGGATTCCGTGTCAATAGAGATTGTCCCGGATTTGCCCAAACCTACCAAAAAAAGCTCTAAGTTCTTTTTGGTCTCGATGAGATTATAATTAGAATTGATTTGCATGAAAAGTAATGATTGAAAGATTATCCATATCCGGCTTGTTTACATGAGAAATCAAGACATTTCGCACATATCTGCCAAAAGTACAGGATACCTGTTAGAAGACAAACCAAAAGACGAGTGTGCCGTATTCGGAATTTTTAACAGCCCTGAAGCTGCGAATTTTACTTATCTTGGGCTGTATTCCTTACAGCACAGAGGGCAGGAATCTTCCGGAATTGTTACAACGGATGGGGTGCACCTCTACAGATATGCCGGAATGGGGCTTGTAGCATCCGTATTTACCGAATCCAAAATGAAAGAACTGGAAGGGTATTCGGCTATCGGGCACAATAGATATTCCACCACTGGGGCGAGTTTTTTGAGAAATGCCCAGCCTTTGAGGGTTGAGTCCCATCTCGGTGGGGTTGCCCTAGCCCATAACGGGAATCTGGTGAATTCCTGGGATATCCGGAAAGAACTGGAAAAACAAGGAAGCATATTCCAAACTACGATTGATTCGGAAGTGATTGTTCACCTGATGGCAAAGTCCAGATCAAAAGACCCGATTGTGGCTCTCTCTGATGCTCTAAAAGTAGTTCAGGGTGCATATTCCCTGCTTGTACTGACAAATAAAAATCTGATTGCAGTTCGTGATCCGAACGGGTTTCGCCCTCTGGTCATGGGAAAAAGAAGCGACGGATCAATTGTTTTCGCCTCGGAAACCTGTGCGTTTGATATTACGGATACGGAATATATCCGGGACGTAGAACCAGGCGAAATGATTGTAGTGGATCATTTGGGAATGAGGTCATATTTTCCTTTTACCGAGAGGGGCCATAGCCTTTGCATTTTTGAATATATTTATTTCGCAAGGCCCGACTCTTATATTTTCGGAGAATCTGTTTATAAAATCCGTAAATCGCTCGGAGCCTTGCTGGCAAGGGAAATGCCGGTAGAAGCCGATGTGGTGATCCCTGTTCCGGACAGCGCTGTTGTCGCGGCTCAGGGGTATGCGGAAGAATCCGGGATTCCATTTCGAACGGGTTTAATCCGGTCTCACTATATTGGCAGAACCTTCATTGAGCCGGATCAGAAAATCCGCGATTTTGGAGCAAAAATCAAATACAATATCGTAAGGGAAGTAATTGCAGATAAGCGCGTGGTTATCGTAGACGACTCGATCATGAGAGGCACTACCAGCCGAAAAATCGTAAAAATGATCAGACAGGCAGGCGCAAAGGAGATCCATTTCAGGGTTTCAGCCCCTCCGACCACTTCTCCGTGCTATTACGGCATAGACATTCCGACTCACAGCGAACTGATCGCGGCAACCCATAAGATTGAGGAAATTCAGAAATACTTGCGGGTGGACAGCCTTGCCTACTTATCGATTGATTCGCTCAACAAATCGGTCGCCACTCATCAAAGCAAAGGTTTTTGCAAAGCCTGCTTCACAGGCAAATACCCGATTGAATTTCAGATTGTTGAAGAAGGGAACCAAAAAAGCCTATTTCAGGAATATGCTGTCGAAGAAAATTGATTTTTTTCGTTTGATTAAAATTTTCTAAATGGAAGAATTGAAAAAAGACAATTCTATGGCTACAAAATCTAAAAAAAAATTTCTTAAAATTTCCATCATTGTTCTATTAATACTAGTTTTATCCTCCGGAATTGGAATTTTCGTTTTCGATGAAATCAAAGGAGGAGCCGCAGGCCACGGCGAAAAAAAATATGATTTATTTGTGGGGCCGGGAGACTCTTCTTCCAAAATCATTCGTGAACTCAGTTCTCACGGGCTGATTAAATCTTCTGTATATTTTCAACTCCTTCTGAAATTTACCGGGAATACGAATAAAATCAAGCAAGGACTCTACGAAATTAACGATGGAATGAGTTCCAGGAAAATTTTGGAGATTCTGGTAAAAGGGAAAGTCAAACTAATCCATTTTACAATTCCTGAAGGCTACAATAACAGGCAAATCGGAGACCTTCTGGCCGAAAAGAAAATTGTGCCGTCGCGTAACGCATTTCTAATGGCGGCCGCCGATAAAGAGATTCTGGATAAATACAAAATTCCGGCAAGCACAACAGAAGGATATTTATTTCCTGAAACCTACTCTGTACCATACAATTTTCCACCGGATAGAATTGTCGAAATGCTTTTGAAAAGATTTTTCTTGAATCTCGAAAAAATCGAGAAGGCAAAAAATCTTTCTCCTGAAGACCTTCACCAAAAAGTAATTCTGGCTTCGATTGTAGAAAGAGAGGCAAAACGAAAAGAAGAAAGGCCGATGATGGCAGGAGTATTTTTAAAGCGGATCCGGGAGGATATAAACCTGGAAAGTTGTGCGACAGTTCAGTATCTTTTTGATAAACCAAAGAAGCGGCTGTTTGAAAAAGATCTGGAGCGTGAGTCACCGTACAATACCTACAGGAACAAAGGGTATCCTCCAGGGCCGATTTCCAATCCCGGAATTCCTGCAATCGAAGCTGCATTCAATCCGAAAGATGAAGGGTATTTGTTTTTTCTCTTAAAGCCGGACGGATCACACTATTTTTCAAAAACGATCAAAGAGCACCTCGAAGCCAAGAAGAAGTATATAGATATATTGTATTGA
>CAYTEA010000020.1:0-75905 GCA_964436695.1 uncultured Leptospiraceae bacterium | reverse complement strand
ACAATTGTATATTTTCCGAGCCTCTAATTTTGGATACAACATTGCAGATTTTTTCTATTTGCACGAACATTTCCGAAATCGGCTTCTTTGGTTTCCAGTTAGGCTTGCAGATTTTCAAAATAATTAGTTATATTCGGAATGGCAAAAATTCGCAAAGAAAATTTTTATGTATTTTGTAGCTTATGAAACAAAAATTCCTAGTCACAACAGCTCTTCCTTATGCAAACGGCCCGATCCATTTAGGCCATTTACTGGAGGCAATTCAGGCAGATGTCTGGGTTCGATTCCAGAAGTCCATTGGTAACGAATGCTATTTCTTTTGCGCAGACGATACTCACGGAACCCCAGTGATGCTTGCCGCAAGAAAAGATGGTATCACTCCCGAAGAACTGGTAGCCCGAATTCAAAAAGAGCACTATGCCGACTTGACCGGTTTTTTAATTGAATACGATAATTATTATTCAACCAATTCGCCGGAAAACAAGTTTTACTCAGAAGATATTTACAATAAATTAAAAGCAAACGGACATATTGCGAAACGGGACATCCAGCAAAGCTATTGTGAACACGATAAAATGTTTCTTCCTGATAGATTTATCAGAGGAACATGCCCAAAGTGCAACGCAAAAGACCAGTACGGAGACGGTTGTGAAGTTTGTGGCTCAAATTACACGCCTCGTGACCTCTTGGATTCCAAATGCGCAATTTGTTCAAATCCGCCGGTTTTAAAAAATTCCACTCACTTGTTTTTCAAACTCCAGGATTTTCAGAATGAACTTCTGGATTGGATTCAAGATGAAAAACACGTTCACGAAGGGGTTAAAAATAAATTGCTGGAATGGTTTCATCAAGGACTCCAGGAGTGGGATATTTCACGTGACGGCCCTTACTTTGGTTTTGAAATTCCTGGTGAAAAAGATAAATATTTCTATGTCTGGATGGATGCTCCCATTGGTTATATGGCTTCATCTGGAAATTATTTTTCAAAGGACAAGAGCAAATTCGACTCATTCTGGAAAACCGGTGAAGGACAGATTATTCATTTTGTAGGAAAAGATATTTTGTATTTTCATGCTCTGTTTTGGCCGGCAATGCTCATGGGTGCAAATTATAAAACACCGAGCGCAGTTAACGTCCACGGGTTCCTGACAGTAAACGGCGAAAAGATGTCCAAATCCCGCGGAACTTTTATTAAAGGCAGTACATATCTGAAGCATATGAATCCTGAGCATCTAAGATTCTATCTTGCAGGCAAACTTTCAAACGGACTGGAAGACCTGGATCTGAATTTTGAAGACTTTACTCAAAAGGTAAATTCCGATCTTGTCGGAAATTTTGTAAATATCCTGTCCAGGGTAGGGACATCTATCTTGGATAAATTAGACCGTACACTCGGTAATCTGAATGATGAAGGCCGAGCTATCCTGAAAGAAGTGCAGGAGAAAGAGAGCGAAATTCGTTCAAGTTATTTGGAAAAAAATTATTCCAAAGTGATGAAGGAAATTGCCAAGGCTGGAGACCTGGTCAATAAATATATTAATGACAAAACTCCTTGGAATCTCGTAAAAACAAATCCGGCAGAGGCCAGAGAGGTGGTAACTAACGCACTGAATTGCGCGAGGGTTATTGCAATTTACTTGAATCCGGTTTTACCGGAAATTTCTAAAAAAGTTTTTTCATTTCTGAACGATGAAAGCGAAATTTCTTTTCAGGAAATTTCAAAAAGTATAGAGAATAGAAGAATTGGAAAATATGAAATATTAACCCAAAGAGTGGATGAGAAGGCAATACAGACTATGATAGAGGAAAGCAAACAAACACAACCTGCACCGGCCGCTGCAAAAACTGAAAAAGAAGAATCTGGCCTCATTGGGATCAACGATCTTGCAAAAGTAGAGCTCAGAGTCGGACTGATAAAAGAAGCTTCTAATGTGGAAGGGGCAGACAAACTTGTAAACGTAAAGGTCGACCTGGGAGAGAAGGGAATCAAAAATGTTTTTGCCGGAATCAAATCGGCATACAAGCCAGAAGAACTTGTCGGAATGAAAGTAGTTGTTGTAGCAAATCTGGAACCTCGCAAAATGAAATTCGGTATTTCGGAAGCAATGCTTCTGGCCTCAGGCAAAGAGGATACCCTTTCGCTTTTTGTTCCGCATAAGAATGCAAACCCGGGAGATTTATTGAAGTAATTACTTTAAGGTTTTTCGCAGCCGAAAAAAAGTAATCAGCCCTTCTATAACTAGCCACACGGTGAGAAATATTAAAATTCCTCCGACTCCTGCAAGTAACAGGCTAGGAGTCTTTCCGATTAGGAATTCAAAAAAGTTATCAACCATTGCCCAGAATGTTACAATCAGGACAAAAATCATCGGGCCAAGGACATAGATTGTAGGTCTTCTGGACTTGTACAAGTAGATCACTACAACCAGTAATGCAAGGCCTGCAAGCAGTTGATTTGTCGTTCCAAAAACTTTCCAGAGAGCAAGCCCTGCCGGTTTCCACTGTCCATTTTGCTCTATTTTCATGAATGCAAAAACTGCAATTGACAAGCATGCGAGAAAACTCGCAGAATAACGGTTTGCGATATATTTTTTCAGAAACTGAGACCTAGTCGATTCTGCAATTTCTTCGATGTTGTATCTCAATAATCTTGTTGCAGAATCCAGAGAAGTTAAAGCAAAACTCACTACGATTAGCGCGATAAACCCTTGTGCAAAATTTTCTGGAATTCCAAGCTCGGCCAAGAATCTTCCTGTCCCGTAAATATAAGCACCGACCTGTGGAGCAAGTCCTTGAATTCCTGACCAGGATTTGTAGTATGAATTCCATTCTGCCGCAGAATTAAATCCGACAGTACATGCAATCACGGACGTTAGTCCCAATAGCGACTCACCGATCATTCCTCCATAACCAATCACACGCGCATCTTTTTCAACATCGATTTGTTTTGCAGTAGTCCCCGAACTTACAAGAGAATGAAAACCGGATACGGCTCCACATGCAATCGTTATGAAAACAAATGGAATGAGATCTAGCCCGATGGATTCTGACCTGAAAGCTTCTGCATTGAACTGAGGAAAATTCCCAGTGACCGCTCCTTTAAAGTATCCAAAAAATATCAAAACGATGCCGAGATACAGTAAAAACGAATTTATGTAATCACGGCTTTGAAGAAGCAACCAAACAGGTGTAACTGAAGCAATAAAAGCATAGGCAAGTAAATAAATTTTCCAGCTATCAGCCGAAGGGGACCGGGCACTGTCATTCAAACCAGTCCAGGTCAAAAAAGGGTCATACATTCCGATATACACAACTACTAGAGTCAGAAAGAAACTGGCGATCGTGAGAGGCTTTAAATCAATCCCTTTTTTATAATGCAGAAAACCAACGATTATAGCGAGAATCATCAGAGCGACTGTAGGAATCACAGATTCCGGGAAATTACTTCGCAATTCAATTTTTGGTTTGGAAGCGGTTTGAATTTCTCCGGCATCGTGGAGTTCTTTCACTTCACCGACTGTGATTTGTTTTTCAATTACGGTTTGAGGATTGAAATTTTCTGATTTTGAAGGTGCGGAAAATAATCCCGCGAGTACTAGGACAAAAACTCCCATTGCAAGAGAAACCAGAAAAAATATTATCGCATGAAACAAACTTCTTGCCCTGTGGCCGAGAAGGTCTTCGGCAACCTGGCCTATTGATTTTCCATCAGACCGGACAGATACAACTAACGCACCCAGATCATGAACGCATCCGATAAAAATTCCTCCTAGCACAACCCAGATCATCGCCGGAAACCATCCCCAAATGACCGCGACAGCAGGGCCTAAAATCGGTGCCAGTCCCGCAATTGAAGCATAGTGGTGTCCAAACAAAATCGAAGGTTTGGTCGGGATATAGTCCAAATCATCCCGATGAAGATGTGCAGGAGTCTTAACTTCTTTTCCTGCTAGTGAAAATATTTTTTCCGAAAGAAATTTTGAATAAAATCTATAGCCTAAAAAATAAATGACCAGGCAGAGCAATACAGTGAGTAGTGGAAGCATAGGACAAAGGCTACGCGCTTAAGTCGAAATGCAAACAATTTTTATCGGTGGAGCAGGCTACTTTAACGAATAGTGATCAATTGTGCTCTTATTCATTTTCCTACTTGACTATTTCAGCAATATTCAGAGCATAATTAGAGTGTCACGAATAAATCCTGATGAAAATGAAGGGGTCTCTAAAATTCACGAGGGCCCTTATTTGCAAAGTCTATATTCACATCCACTTCGATATATCCGATGCAATTTCCTGATCTAAAAAACTCTTTCGAATTTTTTTTCGGGCATGGTGTATGAAAAATTCATTTCTTTTCGTACTTCTATTTCTTGTGTCGTGCGCTTCAGCACCTATTGTTACTGGAGATGGAATTGTCGAGCCCTCTCTGGCGGAAGTTTCCGGAGTAAGCTCCGAATTGTTGAGAGAAGCCCGCAAAAAGCCGGAATGGAATCTATTCGATCTCTACGCGCTGGCAGTGGAATCAAGCGATAAGCTCGCAATACGTTATGAGAAAGTGCGACAGGCGGAAGCGAAAAAGGGCCTAGCATTCAGTATGTTTTTACCTACTTTGTCTTACCGCAATCAAAAAAGTGAGTTTTATCCGAACCCTGCAGATAGACAAGAAAGCGAGAGAAATAAGCAGTTGGCATATTCTGTTGCCGGCGTTCCTTCAGCATATTTACCGTTATTGAGTTCAACGGGAAGCACCGGATCCAGTTTACCTCCGACACTTCGATCAGGACAACGGTTGGTATTGCACGTTCCGATCTTTACGGGGCTTTCTGAATATTCAGCCTATGTAACCGCAAAATCTGAAATACGTGTCAGAAAACTCGAGATGAGTCAGGAAGCAATGCTACTGTTAACCGATCTCTCTCAGGCTTACTATACCATTCTGCTTTTGGAGAAATCTCTTCTACATAAGTATGAAATTCAAAAGCTTACAAAAGAACTGATCAGCGAATATAAAAGAAGGGTGAATCTAGGGCAGGCTAGAAATTCGGAACTCGCAAGCATACAGGCTAGACTGGCAACCTATGAAGCTGAAATTTTTTCCATTCAACAGCAAATTAAAGCTGGGAAGGAAAAAATTTCTTTTTTGTGCAATGTAGCAAACGCCGACCCGAAATTAAAGGACGATGTAATGATAAAAGAGCCTGACTTTAGTTTGGATGAAGCAATCGATAAACTGGAAGACCGAGTAGATGTGAGAACTGCAAAAGCATCTCTGGGATTGGCAAACGAAAAGGTCATGGCAGCAAAAGGGGGGCTTTTGCCGAATGTTTTTATTGACGCGCAATACAACATTGCTCAGGGGAATACAAAGAGCAGTGTTTTTGCGCAATTCGTCTTTGAACTTCCGCTATTTTCCGGAGGGAGAACCATTTTCGCAATCTCTGAAGCAAGCTCCATTAAAAAAGAGGCCGAGCTCTTTCTGAAAAATACCATTCGATCCGGAGTTGAAGAAATCCGTCGCACCTATTCCGCCTATCGCACCGGAATAAACGAAGTCGAAGCATACAAGGTAGCACTCGATTCTGCCGAGAAAAGCCACAGACTTATGCAAAAAGATTTCCGAAACAAAATCGTAAATTCACTGGAACTCTTAAATTCATTGACAAGCCTTGCTCAAGCGCGGGAGAGTTACGATCGCGCCTTTCTACAAAACAAATTGAATCGGGTCCTTTTGGGAATTGTTACGGGAGAACTTCCCTCTGGAGCAAAAAACTGGAAATCCGAAGGGATCACAAATAATGAGAAGAAAAAA
Organism: uncultured Leptospiraceae bacterium; assembly: GCA_964436695.1. GTDB lineage: Bacteria > Spirochaetota > Leptospiria > Leptospirales > Leptospiraceae > JABWCC01. Next base: position 70,096 of record CAYTEA010000020.1, on the reverse strand, counting down.
TGACCCTGGCCGACCTATCCATTAAAAGACCCGCTTTTGCTTGGATGCTTTTTTGGGGCGTAATTCTATTCGGAGCGATATCATTTCAAAAGCTTGGAATATCCCAAATGCCAGACGTCGATTTTCCCATAATCAATATTCAGTTGGTTATGCCCGGAGCCTCTCCGGAGGTCATGGAAACTAACGTCGTCGATCTTCTCGAGGACAATCTTCTTTCCGTAGAAGGAGTTGTTCAGATCAATTCAAATTCCGGGTACGGTCAGGCGAATATTCAGATTGAACTAGAACTTTCCAGAAATGTCGATGCGGCATTACAGGAGGTTCAGACCAGAGTTGCTCAGGCTCAGAAAGTTTTGCCCGCAACGTTAGATCCTCCGATTATAACAAAATCAAACCCCGAAGATACGCCTATTATGTTCGTAGCTGTAACGTACGACGGCCCCAAAAGGGATTTGATGGTTTATGTTCGCGACATTTTGAAGAATCAATTTTCTACCGTTGAAGGCGTTAGTCAAATCTACATGGGAGGATTCGCGGACAGGAATCTCCGAATCTGGGTTGACGGGAAAAAACTCACCAAACTCGAATTGACCGTTGAAGATGTGATCAATGCTATACGGAAAGAACACATTGAAGATCCAGCAGGGTTAATCGAAAATTCCTCAACGCAAAAAAGTGTTCGTTCAATGGGAGAAGTAGACACTGTCAAGTCTTTTTCGAAAATCCGAATCCCTTCCCGGGGAGGAGCGCCTATCCTTGGAAAATCGATATTCCTGAAAGATGTTGCTCTTATCGAAGATGGACTGGAAGATCTGAAAAGAATTTCCCGGCTAAATGGAAAGCCTGCAGTGGGGCTTGGAATACTAAAGCAGAGAGGAACTAACGCAGTCCAGGTTGCAAAAGCCGTAAAAGAAAAAGTGAAGCGGCTAAATTCCCAACTGCCACCGGGTTTTGCTCTTCAAATTTCATTTGACTCAACTCTATTCATTGAAGAATCAATCGGCGAGCTCGAATTTATTCTAATTCTATCTATCTTCACAACCGCGTTCGTATGCTTTCTTTTTCTGGGAAGCTGGTCAGCAACCTGGAACATTCTACTTTCAATCCCTACATCGATTATTGGAAGTTTTTTAGTAATGGATATATTTGGGTTCACTCTAAACACATTTACTCTTTTGGCATTATCTCTTGCAATTGGGATCGTGGTGGATGATGCGATAATGGTACTGGAAAATATTGTCAGGCATCGTGAAAATGGCGCTGATCAGGTTAATGCAGCAAGAAGGGGAGCGAGGCAAATAACATTTGCCGCGCTTGCAACAACGCTTTCGATTGTGGCAATATTTCTTCCTGTAGTATTCATGAAAGGCGTTATCGGAAGATATTTTTTCCAATTCGGTGTAATTATCTCCGCAGCTGTTTTGCTCTCCCTTCTGGAAGCTTTAACTCTGACTCCGATGCGCGCTTCAAAATATCTGGAAATCTCTGCCCATACCGGAAAATGGGCGAGTAAGATTTCAGACATTCTTCATTTGTGCGACGAAATATATTCCAAAATTCTAGGTATTTGCTTGCGATATCGCCTAACGGTTATTCTGGGTTCATTACTATTATTCATTCTTTCCATATTGTCATTTTTTCCACTCAAGAAAGAATTTGTTCCTTCAATGGATCAAAGCAGATTACTAGTGAGGTTGCAGGGAAAAGTTGGTTCGTCAGTGGCTTATATGGATGAAATAGCAAAACAATGCGAAACGGCAATGCTTGCAGAGGGAGAAGTGCTGCGGGTATTTTCAAGCGTAGGTGGAATGCAAGGAGGACAGGCAAATCTGGTGAATTTCTTTGTAACTATGAAAGGCCCCAAAGAAAGGCCGAAAAGAGAATCCGGACGCAGACTAACGCAAAACGAATTCTCAAGTGTGCTTCGGAAAAAACTTCAGGCAATTTCTCCGGAACTGAAAGTGTCCATACAGGATTTATCGACGAGAGGTTTCACTGCATCCAGAGGTTATCCGGTCGAGTTAAGCATCCAAGGGCCAAATTGGGATGTGCTTGCAGATATTTCTGAAAAAATCAAAAGTGAAATGAAATCTTCTCAATTCTTTACAGACGTAGATTCGAGTTTTCAAGCAGGTGTCCCCGAAGTTCTAGTCTATCCAAATCGTGAAGCCGCTGCCAACTTTAGCGTAAATGTCGAGGCAATCGGTAAATCTCTGGAGGCAATGATTGGAGGTGTGAAGGTTGGACAATTTACGGATGGGGGGCATAGATACGATATACGCGTTCGCTTAAAATCCGATGAAAGAGAGAGGCCCGAACAAATCAAAAACTTGAATGTCCGAAATCAAAGGGGGGAGCTGGTTTCAGTATCTTCTCTGGTGGGGCTAGAAGAGAAAATTACACTTCCGACTATCACTAGAAAAAACCGCGAAAGAGCGATAAGCATTTTTGCAAATCCATCGCCCAAAACCGGACAAAAACAAGCAATCGATGAAGCAATGAAATTGGCATTAAAAATATTGCCCAAAGGATATACAGCAACTCCCACTGGCTCCTCGCAGGCAATGTCGGATTCATTTCGGTCTCTGTATGTGGCATTATTCTTGGGCATAGCGGTCGCTTATATGATTCTTGCAAGTCAGTTCAATAGTTATTCTCTTCCTGCTTTAGTTCTCTTAGCTTTGCCTTTTAGTTTTTCCGGTGCGATTTTTGCGCTTTGGGTTTTTAATTATTCTCTGAATATATACAGCTTCATAGCGCTGTTGTTGCTTATGGGCCTTGTGAAAAAGAATTCGATTCTGCTCGTAGATTTTACAAATCAACTTGTTGAGAAAGGTGTCCCGGTGAATGAAGCCATACAAACTGCCAGCCCAAAAAGGCTCCGGGCAATTTTGATGACGTCGATTTCCACAATTGCAGCTGCTATACCACCTGCGCTCGCAATTGGCCCTGGGGCAGAATCCAGAATGCCTATGGCCATTGCAGTGATCGGAGGAATGTTGATTTCAACAGCACTTACTCTAGTGGTTGTACCAGCAGGGTACAGCTTAATAGCACGAGATAAAAGATAGATTCGAATTTTTCTTACAATAAAAAAAGGCTTTCACAAAAAAAACAACCCTAAAATTGCTTTCAGGGTTGTTTTGCATATTAAAAGAGGGGATTACTTAGTTTCGATAGCTTTCGCTTTAGCAACTAGAGCGTCTTTTCCACCCTCAAATTTAGCATAGATAACACACTGGCATTCTTCCCAGTTGTCTTTTGAAACATCTTTAGGATCTGAACCTGGACCGGTTGCTTTGCAGTCATATGCACCAACGCCTTTAACAACACCAGCGCTTTGTGATACGATTACAGAACCTGTAGATTCACCATCAGATACTCCAGATGCACCTTCGATGGATTCACCGACCATCTTTTTAACTACGTCGTTAGCACCTTGTAATCTTGCTGCTTCACGGCAGGTTGACTGCATCATAGCCTGGCTTTTTTTAGCAACAGCTTTTGCAGATGCCCTAGCCGGATACTTCATGTAGTACCAATCTTTTGGAGCTGTGTCTTTAGGTGTTTTTTTGTCAGCTCTTACTTCAGGTGGTCCTCCCCATCCTTCAAAAATCCAACCGCCATCGCCTGTAGTAGTAGCATCTCTTTGACCGGTGTCAGCGCTACCGCAACCTATGTAGCCGATAATACCGACCATTAAAATCAGAAGACTCTTCTTCATTAATTTCTCCTTATAATTTAAGAGTTAAGTGCCACAATAGCACCGTTCAATATTTTTTGAAAGTACTTATTTTGATTTGGAAAAAAATATTTTCCAAATTACGGCAAAATAATGTTAAAAAAACATAATTTTCCGGTAATTTTTAATTTTTCTAATATCAAGTGTTAAATTGGGGTTCACTTAAATGGAAAAATGCGATTGACTTGCCTCTCCGGTGTTCTCAAGCTAGCATCAAATTTATTGAAAGAGGGGCGCTCTTGCAATAGGATTTTTTGGGAAAAATTGAAGTTTATTTGCCTTTTAGCCTGTTTTTTGCATCACCACATTCTTTGCTTGCAAGGAATCAGCATGAAGCGCCATGAGATTTAAAATATGAAACAACTTTATTTTCTTTTGCTTTTTCTACCCGCATTGAATTGCGTGATGATGGATAGAGCCGATATTACGCCCGATACCATTAGCGGCAGGGAGGCAAAGCAGCTTATTTTAGAGCGAGCAATTATAGGATCAGCGGCTTCCGGCGGGATATCCGGGAACTCCATTTTGGCAAACAGGCTGGCAAATATTCAAGATGATAGGTATTACAAAAGATCTGCGGTTGAAAAATGCGCCGAAAGAGCAATGTTGGTAAATTTTTTGACTTCCGATTTCGGTGGCGCTCACTGCTATCTAAATCCTCATGAAACTGTAATACAGGGAGCTTTATAAGATTTTCAGGGCAAAAGCAAATCAAAAAGACAGGCCGAAATCTACGTAGTGTGCATTCAGGAGAAAGATCTGACATTTTGGTCGCAACATTGATTTATCTTTTTTCAATCATTAGCCTTTTTATACCATTCGATGCCTTTGCTTCGGAAATTGCTTTTCTTCCTGTAATCCTTAGAATGGATTCATCAAGGAATGCGAGGATAAAAAATGTAAGTGAATACTCTCTGGCAGAATTATCGGCTTTTTATGCGGATGAGAATTTTCTGATCGATGTGCGCAAATTTAAAAGGGATGCTATCACGGCTAATCCCAACTACTCCAAATTTTTTTTGTCGAATAAATGCAACGAACTGGAAACCGATTATTTGTTTTTAAGCGAAGTAGAAATTGCGGATTCGACTGTAATCCATTCAAGAGTTTATAATTGTAAAGGGAAATTCGTCAGTCAAAAGGAAAGCATAATCCGGGATCGATTTTTCACTTCCTTTGAAAAGCACATCCAAAAAACTCTAAGATTTTTGCCGGAGAAAAAAAATTCTCAAATTCCTGATGAACAGAACAATGAAGAAATTATATTTCTGATTGATCCATCGCCTTCATTTACTTCAGAGCGGGAAAATTTGCAAAGCGTCATCTCCGAAATTGCAAATTCATCCAATATTCATCTCGGTCTGATTTTTCCCTCCCGAAGAAATCCCAGGTTCATTCATCCGTCGCATGGAAACAAAGAAGCAATGGATGCGCTCATAAATTTTCGCAAAGAAAAAATTTTCCTAGAAGATGTCAAAGATGCAATCCTGCATTCGATGGAAGGCCTTGGCAAAAATAAAAATCGAAAGAAAAAAATGATAATTGCGACAGGCGCAAAACCAAACACTACGGGATTTGATTTTTCTGAAGTTGTATCTTCACTAACTCGATTGGACTATGAGGTTTACTTAATTACCGGTTCCTATTTTGACAGTGCTTCATTCGAAATTTATAAAAAAGCCGGACGAAAAAGCGGAAAAGGCCTGCAATACATAACCCACTACCAAAAAATAGGCACTCCCGAAGGACTAAAGACAATTTTCATAAACGGACAGAAAATATTTCAGGGTGATGGATTTGAAGAGGCCGAGAGAGATTTTGACTCGACTGAAAAGGTTCAGATTCCTGCTTCGCAGGTTTTTTCGAAAACCGCATTTCCAAATTATGGAAATATGGCTGAGATATACGAATTAGTTTATCAGAAAAAAATTTTGGAAAAGGGAAAAATCGGAAACAACATAAAATCCGTTGTGCACAATATTTTGGAAAACAAAAGAGCAAATGATTTATCCGGGCATAAAAAAATTCTAATTCAATCCGGAAATACTTCCATGTGGGTAAAAATTTCGGAAGCCGGTGAAGAATTGGCCGGAAAAGAAATAACATTGAAAACGACATTTGTGAAAGACAAAAATAGCTCTTTCGGTTTTTCAAACCTTCCCAGCCAAACCTCGATCAACCCAGGAATTGCTCCTTCGATGCTCACTTACTCGACGAAGGAAATCAGTGAGCATTTCAGGCATGGGGATGGAACTCCACTGAAATGTTTTTTGAAAGGGAAGGTTTATGAGGTTAAGTAGTTTTATTGAGTAGGAGTTTTATAAACTTCATTAAATGACAAATTTATCAATGCCAGACGAACAAGTGATATTCGGAAAATCAAAAGAATCGGTCAAAGCGAGGGAGTTACTCGAGCAGATCGCACAGAATAAATTGTCGGTTCTGATTGAAGGAGAATCCGGAACAGGAAAAGACAGTTATGCAGACTTTCTTTTTTCAAAACTGGAAGGCTCGAAAAAAAAAATCAAACTAGACGGATCGCTTCTATTTGATTTTTCAAATGGGAAAATTTTTTCAACGAGCTTACAAGAGTATTCCGTTTATCTTTTTATCGACGGAATCGAAAAACTAAATATAGAATCGCAGACATTACTTCTTCGTTGGTTCGAGAGTAACGAAGAATCTTTCCAAAACCTGAAATTTATTTTTTTCTCAAATGGAACGGTAGAATCATTGGTGGTTGAAAAAAAATTTCGGGAAGACCTATATTTCAAAATGAACCGGATAAAAATATCCATTCCTGCCTTACGCAATAGAAAGGATGATATCGCATCTTTCGTGAACCATTTCATTTCGAAATTTTCGCAACACCATAAAAAGAAAATTGAATCAGCAGACAAGGTTTTCGAGAATTTTTTGTACAATTACCACTGGCCGGGAAATGTCCGGGAACTCGAAAATTTTGTTCAAAGAGCGGTCTTATTTTCCAGTGGCAGTATTCTTGGCGAGAAAGATATTCCTCCCGAGTTTTTTGTGCCGAACAAAATTACGGAAAATCTGAATTTAGGAATAATCCCCGGAATTAAATTGTCCACTTATGAAAAAGAAATCATTCAGAAAAATCTGGAATACACAAACTGGAATAGAAACAAATCAGCAGTTCTACTTGGAATTTCAGAGAGAACCCTCTACCGCAAATTGAGAGAATTCAATATCGTAACTCCAAAATTGCCCAATTGACGTAGCAAGATGGAAAATTTGGCTGGACGATAATAATGCCAGATGAAAAATTCTGATTAGTTTCGATTTTTTCGCGAGGACACAATGAAAAAAAACTTTCTAATCTTATCGATATTTTTTGCTTTTGCAATTTCCTCTGAAACGTCTTTTCAGCCAGGACAGATTAAAGTAACAGCCGGATCTCTAATTGTTCGCAATATTGCATCTCAGGGTGGAACCGAAGTGACCAAAGTCAAAAGAGGGGATATTCTGGAAGCAATTGAAAGATCGGTCAATCAATCTACGATCGAAGAATATACTGACTACTGGTACAAAATTAAATTACCGAAAAACAAAACCGGCTGGGTATTTGGGGCTTACGTAACATTTGAAGTAAATCTGGAAAGTGGCCTCAAATGGAAATATCTAAATCCCGGAACCGGCAATAAATTTTCCGGGATCAGCATTACAACAACCGGAGATGTACTCGCGGGGACCGAAAATGGAGTGATTTACCTTAGCTCTGATAAAGGAAAAACCTGGAGAAAAATTACACCACAAGTTCTAGGAATAAATCTGGCTACAATCAACAAAATCATCACTGATGGAAAGACAATTTGGATAGCAGGTGGTGGAGACTCAAAAGGTGGGGTCTGGAAAACTTCCAATAATGGAGGTTCCTGGACACAATTCACGACTTCTCAGGGCCTTCCTTCCAATGAAGTTTATGACATTGCAATTGCGTCTAACGTAGTTTATGCGGCCACAAGAAGCGGAATAGCACTCACAAAAGATCAAGGAGCGACATGGACCGTGGCTGAGGGCGATCTAAAACAGAAAATCTTTTCGATTTCGATTTCCAAAGATGGAAAAATTTTTGCCGGAACCGATAAGGGCTTGTTTGGCTTTTCTGAATTTAAAGGCGTTTTTGGCGGCACAAAAAAAGAGTGGAAAAAATTAGGTGAAAATTCTCCGAATATGGGAGAGCAGGTCTATAGTATTGCGGTTTCGCCTAACGGAGATATTTATGCAGGATCCGACAAGGGCCTGAATAAATCCAATATTTCAAAACTTGAAACCTGGACTGGAATTGGGGGGAAAACGAATGTGAATTCCATTCTAGCGGATCAATCCGGCAAAGTAATTGTAGCCACGGACAACGGTCTGAACATTTCACTGGATAACGGAGCTTCCTGGGTTACCTACAAAAAGGAAAATGGCCTTGCAAGCAATAAAGTTAACCAGGTATCGATTCATCCTGCTGACAAAGCAATCTGGACTGTTTCCGGTTCCGAAGGCATAAGCTACCACGAATAAGATATTTTGCTAAAACAAAAAATTTCTCAGATTTCGGAAATCTTAAAAGCTACCCTGGTAAAGATAGCTTTTTCCCTGGAAGGCTTAATCGTATTTATAAAACCGCGCTGGAAGAAGGTATTTCTATATTCGAGCATATCTTTCACCCTGATAATGGCCTTAATGTTTGGTGGAGTTTACATTCAATACACTCTGGATAAAGTCTCCATTGAATCCTCTTTAAGAAATTACCGGCTATGGATGGAAGGAACTGGAGGCTTTCAGGAAAAACCAACTATCAAAATATACGGATCAGGCAAACACTTGCTGGGAGAGTATATTCCGGAAAGAATATCCCGTATCTCATTGAACAATTGCTCTAGGATGAACTGGTTAAAAAAAGCCACCGTTTCATCCGAGGACAGGGATTTTTACAAACATAAAGGAGTTTCATTCAGAGGTATTTTCCGCGCCGCGTTAAGAAATGTTCTTTCATTAAACATCCGGGAAGGCGCAGGAACGATCACGCAACAACTAGGAAGAAATCTCTTCACTGTGCGATCTACTCCCGCAATTTTACGGAAAATCTACGAGACTTATACTGCTTTCTTAATTGAAGAATTGTACAACAAAGATGAAATCCTTTGTCTCTACCTGAATAAAATCTATATGGGTGAAGGCAGGATAGGAGCAGAAGAAGCGAGTTGGTTCTATTTTCGAAAGCCTCCCTGGACTTTAACTGCAGCGGAAGCCTCGATGATCGTTGGAATTTTTCCTTCTCCCGCAAGATACAGCCCCTTGAATGATATTGTCACAGCTCTGAAAAAACAAGATCTGGTTATTGAAACTCTTATCAGAGATTCTCATTTGAAAAGTAGTGAAAAGAAAAAAATTATAAATGAGTTCAAAACTTCTTATGGAGTGAAGTCCGGAGAAAAAGAATTTTCTTCTGGAACAATAGGATTGTACGGAGCGAGCAGATACTTCAGGTTAAACTCTGCTCCGGATGTAAATGAATATGCGATCAATTTCCTACGAAAAAATTTTCCAGAAGATGTAATAAATGAAGGTGGCATACAAATCTTCACTTCAATCGACCCAAAGAAGCAGGCTAACGCAACCTCAGCAATAAGAAGAGGAATTGAAAAAATCCGGGCAAAATTCAATAAGAAATCTAGTCCCAATACAAAAGAATTGAAACAACTTGAATCCGGATTAAATGGAGTTTTAGTATCGATAGATCCGAATGAGGGCTTCATTAAAGCTGCCGTCGGTGGTTATACGGTCAACGATTCGGGCGGCCAGATTAATAGAATTACAACAATGAAACGTCAACCGGGTTCCGCATTAAAAGGATTTTTATATGCAGCCGCAATTGAAGAAAAAATTCTCGATGAAAGCTCGACTGTAGTCGATGAACCAATTCAAATCAGCGGATATTCTCCAAGAAACTGGTACAAAGGTTACAAGGGGAAAATTTTTTTAAAACAGGCAATTGCTCAATCCGTAAATACGGTTGCAGTAAAAATTCTGAACGATCTTGGAATCGGAAAATTTAAGTCGTATCTAGGCCTTGCTCTGGGACTGGATTTTATGGATTACACTGGAAGGTTTCCAAATAATCTAACGATTGCTCTGGGTTCTGCAGAACTCACTCCGTTAGAACTTGCGCTTCTATATTCATCCATAGCCAATGGAGGAAGTTCCATTACCCCGAAGTTAATTCTCAAGATCGAAAAAAAATCCGGGGAAATTTTGTGGGAAGATATTTCTTCCTCACGAAAGGAACAAGTTTTTTCGAAATCAACATGCAAATCAATCATCCATTTAATGGAGTCCGTGTTTGAGGAGGATGGAACCGCCGATTGGGTGAGTAAAAGACGCAACAAGACAGGGGACTTTCTAACCTTTCCAGTTGCTGGAAAATCCGGAACGGTGCAAACCGATGAAATCATTCGCAAGAAATTTTCCGGCGCAGAAGGCGTTCACGATGTCTGGTTTGTGGGCTTGGTTCCCAAAAATGTAACCGTTGTGTGGATCGGCCACGACATGGGAGTTCCATTTAATGCAAGTGGTGCGAGCAATGCCGGATCTGTTTGGGCAAATTTTGCTCAAAGTTCTTTCGCGGGAATGAGCGATAAAGAATTTTTCCATGACGAATCGGAGGCTAATCAAAACAATCCGGGAACACTTGAAAAATTACCGGATGAAAAAAATGAAAACACACATCAGAATCCTCCAGAAATAATCACAACCCCAGAGGAAAAGCCTAAAGGCTGACTATTTATTTTTTTGCTTCAAAAAATTCGGGCGGGATGTGTACGGATTTCGCCAGTTATTGTATGCCTCGAACATTTTTTTTGGCATACTATTGTGGATTTTCTGCCAGCTATCTTCCTTCATCAAAGTATAATTCTCATTCAAGAAAACTATATCTTCCGTATAAAGCTTGTTTTTAGAAATATAGCCCCTATCAATTCCAAAAACTAGCCTGTAAATGGGCCTGCCTTCGTGCTTTGGCTCGGGTAAAAACCTGAAGGCATCCTTTCTTGCAGTAAAACAGTAGAAGAAGTCAAATCCCGGATGTGCGATTAATAGTGCGTTAGGCGGCACTGTAATTTTCGGCAGGAGATCACGGAATTCGGCATAATTTATCTTTGTGCGATTTTTATGAAAGTCTCGAGATGGAAGCAAAAATGCTAGAACCAATATGGAGACTGCCACAAGAACCTTGCGAGGAAAGTTTTTTATTGCCAGTAGAATCAATAATCCCGAAGGTATAAATACAAGCATATATAACCTGAATGCTGCATCTTTCCCTTCAAATTTCAAGAAAGGAAAGTTCGATATGAAGTACAATAACAAAAACGAAAGAATAAGTTTCTTCTGGTACCGATCGGATGCAGGCCAAAGTAAAATCACAAGTACGGGACTAATTGCAAACAGTAAAATTTCAAAAATATATATATTCGAAGCCGGCTGAATTTCTTTCCAATAGGAGACAGAAGTAATTTGCGGGCTAGCAAAATCCAGGCCGGCAAACCGATTGAAATCGAACACATTCAATAACGCAAATAAATAGGAAAGCACAACAGCCAATAGAAGGCCGGAGATAAATACCGCTCTCCATAAAGTAGGAATTTTTTTGAAATGAAATAGTGCAATTAGAAATAAGAAAAGTAGACAAATGACTCCCGTTAATTTGTGGGAAAGTAGGGACAATACAGCAAACAAAAATAATGCCGCAATTCTTCGCTTATCAAATTCGTCTCTTAATACGATGACATATTCACCCAGAAAGAATAAGAGAAATAAAATTCCGAAAAGATTTTTTACAAATTCTATTGCGCAGTAAAATATCAGCGAATTGCTTAGTACAAATGCCGATAGAAAAATTCCTCCGAATCTATCAGAAATTCTTCTTCCAAGAAAATAGGCCGGAATAGAAATTGTAGAAAAAATAATCGAAACACCGATCTTATTAGTTAAAACAATATCATTGCCGAGTTTTGAAAGAAGGACTAGAAAGTATAGTGCCAGAGAAAAGTCCGGCATAAAAAATCTTCCTTTCTCTACATACGACTTCACTTGAGCTGCATAATAGTACCCATCCAGGCCAAAAGCAAACTCGGACTTAGATAGAAAAGAAAGCGTAGAAATAAATGCGATAGACGAAATCGAAAAGACTCCCCAGAAAAAGGGGTTTTTATAAGAGTGAATTATTTTTTGAATCATCAAGTGCTTTCTTACAAACTGTTCCTGTAAATAGAAGTGCCGAGATGCTCCGTTTCGGAAGGATTCTCAAAAAGCTTTCGATACAAACTGACTTTTTTAATATCTCCAAAACTCTCACTTTCAATGTAAAAGGAGAATTTTGGAATTTTTTGTGGCGACAAAATAGTACCGGCAAGAAATTTTTCACTCACCTCAAAAGTCAGGCAAACTGGGAAATTATAGCAGTTCCTGAAACGCAAATCCTTTTGCAAGTATGAGACAGCTGCGTCCAAACCCAATGGAGTATATCTCGTCTCTTCGGTATATATGTCGATAGAGTGATTATGTCTTTCTAAAATTTCCATCCCGGATTCAAGAGCAAGATGAAAAATTAATCCAGCCAATTGACAAAGTCCCCCTCCGATGCTCTCATCAAGACTCCCATTTACTAGAGTCCTGCCGGTTTTATATCCCTTCTGAAATGTAGGATCTCCCACAAAATTAAAAAAAGAAAAAATCTCTTGCGAATAAATCGGGACATTGGAGATTCTGGACGTTGCAATTTTCATGTTGTGAACTTTATTTTCGGACAAATGGCCGGGAAAAATTTTCTGCTGAATCGTAATCTGAGAATTAAATGGAAATTGGTTTTTGGATTGCCTTTTTCCCGGTGATGCAAAATGAAAAATGTAGCCTTTCCGGATGTCTTTTATTAATCTGATGAAATATCTGATTTGATTCTTGATTTTTTTGGGTACTATCAAAACAAATCGTTCGACTAAAAGCATAAAACTAAAAAAGATTAGACAATAATAATTTCAAATTAAAAATCAGCAGGTGGATACAAATGATGATTCATGTTTAAGAACCTTCGAATTTATCTACCCTGCTTATTTATGTTGTTTTGCGGAAATCGGGATATGATGATCAAATTGACTGGAAATCCTAGCGAAAACAGACAAGAACTATTTCGGTTTATTCCACCTGAATCGGACATTTCTGTCGCTAAAGCAAAAATGGAGAAAGCAGGTTTTACTTGCACAGAACAAATCAACGGAGAGTTTCTCGATCATAAAAATCTGGATTACGTTTACTGTGATTTGGAAAAGAGCAAAGGCTTTCTGATTTCTGAGAGGTGGCAGGTCGCACTGGTCCACAAGAATAGCAAAATAACGGAAATCTATTCCAGCTATGGCCTCACCGGCCCTTGACTTGCTTTTTTCATAATCAAAAGCAAAACAAAAAACAGAAGAGTGATCGAAAAAGAAACCATGAAACTAAAATACGCATCGTTTAAGAAATATATCAAACAAAACGATATTGGCGAAATGGCTCTTGCAAGAGAACCAAAACTTCGAATCACGCCCAGACTTTTTCCCTGCTCATCCTGACTTGCGTTAACCGATGCCAGTGAAGTAAATCCAGGATTCAAAAAAGCGCTTCCGACTGCCAAAAAAGCAAATCCCAGAAATGCGAATTCGATGGTTTTGAGATTCAAAAGAACTGTGAAGCCGACAATTAACGCTACTGCGCCAAATAGGCAGATATTTGTCTCGGAAACTTTTCCTGAAATTCGTCGAATGACCCCACCCTGAATAATTATAATGATAAACCCGATAAAAACAAAGGTAAGGCCGATTTGGCTCGGAGTAAATTGATAGGCTCCGCTTAGAAAAAAATTCAAGACAAATTCAAATCCTGAAAAAGAGAACATGAATAGAAAATAAATAAGCGCAATTACCATAAGTTTGAGATTCCTGATGTCAGTGACTTCAAGAAAAGGATGAATTTTTTTGTTTTGCTTTGCTCCCTTTTGGTAAGTTTCCTGAAACAAAAATATCAGTAAAATAAGATTTAGCCCTGCAACAAAGACGGAAAAAAAAGCCGAGAATGGAAATACTGTGAAGATGGAAACCAGCCAGGGAGAGAAATGAGATATTTCATATCTGGAAAGAAATCCACCGATGGGTGGCCCGAAAATAAATCCAAGTCCGATGCCTGCGCCGATCATTCCCATACCTTTTGCACGATCCTGAATGGATGTGCTATCAGCCATTGAAGCGGATGCCACGGAAATATTTCCTCCCATCGATCCGGTTACAAGCCTCGACAATACGAACATTGTGAAATTTCCCGAAAATAGCCAAATTGCATATCCTAGAAAATTTCCGATAGATGTAAAAATCAAGACCGGTTTTCGACCAACCGTATCCGAGATCTTCCCCCACAGTGGAGCAAATATGAATTGTAGAAAAGAATAAATACTGCCTGAGATTCCACCAAGTAAAACTGTGATGACGACTGCGTCATGCGATGGTGCTATATAGTAAGCGAGTTTGAGAAATATTTCCAGAGTGAAATCATTTCCCCGCGAATTGAAAAATTTCAATATTTCCGGAAAAATCGGAAATATAATAGAGAATCCCATCATATCCAGAAAAACAATTAGAAAAAGTATTACTTTATTTTTGCTTGAATTGGAAACTGTGTTTGATGATGCTTTCAAAATTCGACTAGATTAAACCTTTGAAGCAGGGCTAGCGTGCCCTGCTTGTGATTAAGAAATTATTTTTTGATTTGGTTCATTAATTTTTTTAATTCATCCAAACCTGTTTGCAAAGTTGTTTTAACTTGTGGGGGAATTGCTGTTTCAATTTGCTTAGAAATCGTATCGAAATTTGTTTGAAGATTTCCGAGGACTTCTTTATAATTAGAATCTGCTTTGTTAAGCACTTCTTTTGCATCACGAACAGTTTTATTTAGCAGCTCTCTGATTTTTACTGCTTGCTCGGATTGATCGGCCTCACCTTTCGATTTCATATCATTGAAAAGCTTCTCAAGGTCAGCAATTGAATTCTTTAACCCGCTTTCTCCATTTTTGAATACGGCGATTCCCGCATTTACAACGTCTTGAATAATTTTTTCCATACAACACTCCTTTTTTAGACATTCTAAAATAGGTCTGTAAATTAACAAAGAAGTTTTCTTGATCGGTAATCAGTATTACTCTTTTTAAATACTGAGAAAAATCAGGAGCTTTCTATTATTTTTTTGATTTGATCCCGGATTTTTGCTGCTGTCTCATAGTCTTCGGATTTGATAGCGTTCGACAAGGTTTCTTCAAGAATCTGTAGTCTAGTTTTCGGGGTAGTTGGTTTATCAACTTCCTGAATCTTTTCTGATGTCATGTCCTCTTTCATTACAATCCCTGCTTCATTCAGAACATTCTGGGTAATATACATCGGAGACCCTGCTCGAAGCGCGATAGCAATTGAATCTGAAGGCCTTGCATCCAGAATTAAAATCTCTTCATCTTTTCTGAGGTAAATTTTTGCAAAAAAAGTATTATCAATAATCTCATCGATAGTTATTTTTACAATCTGGGTTCCAACAGATTGAACAATTTGCATGAGTAAGTCATGGGTCATCGGACGAGGTGGGGTTACCCCTTCCAAGACAGAAGTTATCGAGTGCGTTTCCAGCGGGCCGATGAAAATGGGCACAACTTTTGCGTCGGGAATATCTTTCGGCTTTAGAAATACTGCAAATCCCACATTTGTCAAGGAGATATCTGAAATTCTTACTTCAATCAAATCCATATTTGTAATATTACATTAATTAGTATTTGCGAAAAGTCAATTGATTCTTGTCTTGATAGCGAGAATATTTGTCCAGAAGGATTCGCCATCACTTAAGCTCGGTTTCCAGCTCTTGCATTCGCAAGGGCTAGGTTTGTTCCGGCGTCTCGTTCGCTAAATTCGACTTCCTGTCGAATTTTCCAATGTTTCGCTCCCTATGGGTCGCTCACATCGGCCGCTCGGCCCGCTTCGAGTCCTGGATCTTGTTTGATTGAGGAAATTTTTTGGGCCCAGAAGGACTCGAACCTTCGACCCGCAGATTATGAGTCTGCCGCTCTAACCGACTGAGCTATAGGCCCTGTGAGACTTCCAATTTTTTGAAATTGATGTAAGAATCAAGCAGAATTTAGCAGAAGTTTACATGGGCAAGAAAGAAGTTTTTTCTTAAATCTTTGAGAATGAGCTATTTTCCGGTAGATCGCCAAAAATTGAACTTGGCACAAATCTTCTGAATGCCTGGATTCTTCTGTAACCGAAAAATTTTCCCGAATTTTCCTTCATATAGTCATCAATGTCTTGAATCTCATTGATGAGTCCCTTTCTAGTGGCAGCACCCTGATCATATAACGCTTTGTAATAATTTCTTACAAACTGTACGCCTTTCGAAAAGTGAATATAGGAATCTGCTCTGGCCGGAGTCATTTCCATGAAAGTTTCGTTCCAGTATCCAATCAGAAGGTACTTCACAATATGTTCAGGAAATATTTTCACAAGGGAATTCTTTTCAACATAGTAGATATGCCCAAAATTTCTGCGGGTCATATCATCAAATATAATATTGTAAATCACATTAGGACCGATGTGATACAAAAATACAAGAGAATCATCCGTTGCCTTTGGAAAATCTTTTTCTATCAAACTAGATGTTATGAATTCAAAAAGAGTTCTGATGATTTGTTCAAATTTCTGCCGCTGGGAATGTCCGGAATTTTTTCGAACCATCGCTGAAGCAAGTGTCGGAGAAACATCGAATTCTCCGGGTTTTAGCGCAACAAAACTGGACGAATCAAATTTTTCGTATTCCTTTTTTAAGTCACTCTGTTTGATTTCCAAAATGTACGAATCATTTCTGTTCCATTCTTTTGTTCCAATTAATCGTGTTTTATAACTTGTTATTGCGTTGTGAGTAACGGGTGAATAACTATTCTTCGTATCCGTTTTCTTTTCCGGCATTTCAACCTGCTGGTGTTCTTTCACATTAAATAGAGTGAATAAGTTATAATTCTCTTCCGATTTATAAATTAGGTTACTCATCAACTTGTGATGAAACGCATCACCTGTTCCGGTAATTTCGCAATGAAAATGTGATCCGAGTTTTGAAAGAAATTCTTCTGTAGCCTGATTCAAAATCTTGATTTTATTCAAGATTCCTTCTTTAATTTTCTCTTCAAGGAGGGCTGTTTCAGGATTTTGCTTTAATTCTTTTAATCTGGATTCAAAAATCATCCACGCCGGAATGGATATTTTCAAAAAGGAAGAAATATACTCAAAGCAAATTTTTACTCTGCAGAATTCCTTTTTATGTTCTTTTATAGGTTCCGATGGAAAAAATTCATTATGCTTTCTTTCTATCTCCCTCTGAATTGTTTTCCTGGAAAGAACAGAAATCAGACTCTCGTAGCTATCTTCTATTTCTTTTATCGGCGAGAAAAGTTCATACTCATGCTTTTGGACAAAGAACCCGGCATCACGCGATAGCGATCTATTACTGAGAAACTCCCTAAGGAATTTTGAGAATTTTATATGTAGAGAAAGAGCCTCTGCCGCATCCGAAACAAACGCCTCAATTTTTGGAGCATTGCCAACCGTAACTAAAAAGCTTTTGAGTTTATCGGATGGTGTTGCCGGTTCAACCACCAGATCCGATAGTAAATCCTCATCCTCTAAATTTTCCTGCACTGCACTGAATCCTTCAAAAAAATCAAGTAATAACGGTTACTGGATTTAGATTTTCAGGTTCATTTTTAAGCTTTTCTACTTTTTTCTTCGGCCCAGTATTTTCAGAAGTTGAAGAAAGTATCGTATTCAATTCTTCAGCATTAATCGTTTCCTGAACCAATAAAGCCTTTGCTAACTGGTCCAGCTTTTTGATATTTTTCTTTATCAATTCTCGCCCTTTATTGAGACTTGACTGGACGATATTCTTCACTTCTTCGTCTATCATTGCCGCAAAATGTTCGCTGTAGAACTTGCTTGGATGCGACATGTCCCTTGCTAAAAATACGTTCTCATTTCCACCACTGTAATTAATCGTACCGAGCTTATCGGACATTCCCCACTCACAAACCATTTTGCGGGCAACATTTGTAGCGTGCTGAATATCATTGCTGGAACCGGTTGAAGGGTTTCCGAATTTAAACTCTTCCGCAATGTAACCCCCCATCGACATAACGATTTGATCCAACCAATAATTTTTCGGATGGATATGTTTCTCTTCAGAAGGAAGAGATTGGGTCAATCCCAGCGCACGACCTCTCGGAATAATCGTTACTTTATGCACAGGTTCAGTAAATGACAAAAGAGTTGCGAGTATTGCATGTCCAGCTTCGTGGTAAGCAATGACTTCCTTTTCTTTTTCGGAAATAAAAAACGATTTTCTTTCCGGCCCCATCATTACTTTATCCCTTGCACTTTCCAAATCTTCCTGAGTTACACGTTTTTTATTTCCTCTTGCAGCAAGCAATGCAGCTTCATTGATCAGGTTTGCAAGATCGGCTCCTGTAAATCCGGGGGTTCCTCGCGCAATAGAATTCAAAGAAATATCGGACGTAAGAGGAACTTTTTTAACGTGAACTTTTAGAATTTCTTCTCTGCCGTTTACATCAGGCAAATCCACCACCACTTGTCGGTCGAATCTCCCCGGCCTCAAAAGCGCTGGATCAAGAACATCGGATCTATTTGTTGCGGCAATTACTATCACGCCGTCATTCTCTTCGAATCCATCCATCTCGACGAGCATTTGATTTAGAGTCTGCTCCCTTTCATCGTGGCCTCCACCCAAACCGGCCCCTCTTAACCTTCCCACCGCATCAATCTCGTCGATAAAAATAATACAAGGTGCATTTTTTTTGCCCTGTTCAAAAAGATCCCTGACTCGCGAAGCTCCAACTCCGACAAACATTTCCACGAAGTCGGATCCAGATATGCTAAAAAAAGGTACACCAGCTTCTCCTGCTACTGCTTTTGCCAATAACGTTTTTCCGGTTCCGGGAGGGCCCACCAGAAGTACTCCTGTTGGAATTCTAGCACCGATCGATTGAAACTTTTTCGGGTCTTTCAAAAAATCAATCATTTCAGCCAATTCCTGCTTTGCTTCCTCGCATCCGGCAACATCACCGAAAGTCACCTTAACTTTTGGATCCATATTCAACTTGGCTTTGCTCTTTCCAAAGGAGAATGCCCTGTTGCCGGTGGATTGCAACTGACGCATCATGATAAACCAGATGATTCCAAATGCGAGTATCCACGGAATGATTGAGCTTAACGCATTCAGAAACTTATTATCCTCAGGTGATTTGGCCTGAAAAGAATAGTTCGACTTTCGTAATTTTGCTAAAATTTCCGAGTTGATTGGAGCGACATTGGTCCGAAATTGTTTGGGTTTGTTGTCTTTAGAATTTTCAGGAATGTACCACCCTTCGATGATCTCTTTTTCTATGACCAGTTGCTTTTTATTTTTGCCTTCGGACTGAACGATTTTACCGATCGGCTTCTTGCCATCGACAGGCTCCAACATATTCAGGAAATCCGAATAGGAAATCTCTGACACTCTTGCGTCCATTCTTTCCGGCCTGTACCAAAACGCCAGAATTAATAAAACAATGGAAAGTGTTAGGATCACATTTTTAATATTTTTGTTCATGTAATAACTCCAGTAGTTAGACCGGCACAGATATTTTTTTAGCCCGGAAATGTCGGATTTTCAAACTACAAGGATAACCTTACCGATTATGAAAAGGATGGCAAGTTATTATTCGGGGATGTTCCGATTTTAGAGCTTATATTTTTCAATTACTTCGTCAATATCACCAAGGCTGATAGATCTGATTGCTGCTTCAGCATCGTTGATAATATCGATTAATTTTAAATTTTCCATCGGATGAAAGTCTTCTTTCAGGAACTTTTCGTGTTCTCCGGTTTTGAACTGAGCATTCCGAATTCCGATCCGGATTTTAATAAAATTCGGCGATCGCAAAGATTGAGAAACCGAAGCTATCCCGGCATGTCCGTAATCCGAACCACCTTTTTCAATAACGATCTGTCCTAAGCTTAATGTGTAATCCTCATGAATTACGACAATATCTTGGACTTTGATTTTCAGAAACGAAGCTATGTATAAAACAGACTCGCCAGAGAGATTGCTGAAAGTCTGGGGTTTCAAGAGGACTACTTCATCTCCCTCAAAAAAACCCCTGCCGATCATGGACTTCTTTTTTTTGGTTTTAATCTCAAGCCCAATATTGCTTGCGATCACATCCAGAATTTTGAAACCAATATTTGCACGGTTATTATTATACTTATCTCCCGGATTTCCCAGGCCTACGATAAGTTTAATGTTTGCCGGCGGTTTTGTTGGCAACATAGATCTCCAGAATTACTTTTTCTTTGCAGCCGCTGCAGGAGCTTTTGCCGCGCCCTTATCTGCTGCTGCCGGAGCAGCTGCGGCACCTTTACCTGCCTCACCCTTTGTCTCAGTCTTTTCCGCAGCGATTAAGGCTCTGGTGACATTCACTGAAGTAACAATTGGATCGCCATTGATTAAAATCTCCCAGCTAGCGGGAACTTTTAACTGGCTGACTTTAATGCTGTCGCCTATTTCGAGATCAGTTACATCCAGAGTAATCGTGTCCTTCATATCTTCAGGGGTTGTTTTCACCTTTAATTCATGAATCAAATGCTCAAACTGGCCTCCTGACTTTGACCCTTTCGCTGTTCCAGTTGTAATCACGGATACTTTTGTTACAACTTTTTTGCCTGGGGTGACTCTGAAAAAGTCGATGTGACGAACTTTGCTTGTACCGGGAAATCTCTGTATTTCCTTAACATAAACGCTGGAATTCGCTCCTTCAAGATCCAGGTCAAACAACGTAGCCTGACGAATACCTGCAGCAAGTAGATGATCTAATTCAGTTTCCAGCATGCTGGCAGGAATTGATTTTCCGCCCCCAATAATATTTACGGGGACTCTTCCGGCTACTCTAAGCCTATTGTTTGCGTTTTTTCCGGTTTCGGTTTTCTTGATAGCTTTTATCGTTAATTTACTCATATTTATTATCCTTAAATTTATTACAAAAATAGTGAACTGATTGATTGCTCGTGGTGAATAATTTCAATAGCCTTCGCGAAAAGCGGAGCTACGGAAAGTACTTTTAAATTTTCAATTTTTTTATTCTCAGGAATTAGAATCGTATCCGAAAGAACAATCTCTTCAAACTTTACAGAATTCAAACGCTTGATAGCTTCTCCGGAAAGAACTCCATGAGTAGCGCAACACATAACCGAACGAGCTCCCCCGTCAAGGAGGGCATTCGCGGCCTTGCAGATTGTCCCTGCAGTATCGATCATATCGTCCAAAATCAGACAATTCTTGCCTTTAATCTCTCCAATTACATTCATGACTTCGGACTCGTTTGCTTGTGGCCTTCGCTTATCGATGATAGCAAGGCTTCCATTTACTTTTTTTCCCAAAAATCTAGCGCGCTCTGCTCCACCCGAATCAGGCGACACGATAACCAAATCCTCTATTTTTTTCTCCAGAATATATTCTACGAGAACAGGTGCAAAAAATAAATGATCAACGGGAATATGGAAAAAACCCTGAATCTGATCTGCATGGAGATCCATCGTCAGTACCCGGTTTGGCCCGACTGTCTGGATGAGGTCTGCGATGACTCTTGCAGAAATTGGGACTCTCGGCTCAACTTTTCTGTCCTGCCTTCCATATCCATAATATGGGATTACGGCAGAAATTCTTCTGGCTGAAGCTCTTCGAAGAGCATCAATAATAAGAATCAACTCCATTAAATGG
The DNA here is from genome assembly GCA_964436695.1 of uncultured Leptospiraceae bacterium. Lineage (GTDB taxonomy): Bacteria > Spirochaetota > Leptospiria > Leptospirales > Leptospiraceae > JABWCC01. Next base: position 48,459 of record CAYTEA010000020.1, on the reverse strand, counting down.
TCATTTGCAGGGTTGCTTACGGATTGAACTACAAATACATCACGGCCTCTTACGTTCTCTTCAATCTTGATTGAGACTTCGCCGTCAGAAAACTTTTTTACGATGATTTTGCCGTTTGGAATTTTCAAGTGCGAGCAGATTTTTTCCGCAAGCGGCTTGTTTGAATTTCCAGAAAATAATGCGATGTCTTTACTCATACTAATTCCTTGGCCTTTGATTGTCCAAATATGCTTGAATTCTTTCCAGATCTTCTGGAGAATTGACGCCGTGGCTTTCGAATGAATTTTGCAGCTTAACAGCTCCGGAAGATTTCCCTTCTCTATTGTACAGTTTGATAAGGTCAGGAAGATAATATTCTCCCTGCGCGTTTTCTTTACCTATTTTTTTGAGATAAGAAAATACTTCTGGGGAATTAAAACAGTAAGTGCCTGTATTTATTTCCGAAATCTGTTTCTGTTCGGAATTCGCATCTTTTTCCTCGACTATCTCGAGGATGGCGCCTGACGCATCACGTACAATCCTTCCATAACCGAAAGGATTATCCAGCTCTGCACTCAAAACAGTAGTTGCGTTTCCATTTTTTGAATGAATTTGAATCAAGGATTGAAATGTATTTGAAGAAATCAAGGGAACATCTCCGCAAGCTACGATTAGGCTTCCGTGATAATTTGAAAAATTTTTTTCAGCACAGAGTAGCGCATGACCTGTGCCTAACTGCTCTTCCTGAACGGCAAATTTGACGTTCGGATAAGAAGAGCAAAGGCTCATCACTTCTTCTTTTTTATAACCGACTATAATTGTGATATCTGAAATTCCAGCTTGATTGAGGTTTTCGACAACATGGCAAATTAAAGGTTTCCCCTGAAGTTTAATTGCAACCTTAGGAGAATCGCTCTTCATTCTCGTGCCCTTTCCGGCAGCTAATACTACCGCTGAAACATTCTCTTTTGTATTCATTTTAAATGATTATCCAACACTTAACTGGCTGGGCTGCCAGGGATCGAACCTGGGAATGGCTGGACCAAAACCAGCTGCCTTACCACTTGGCGACAGCCCAGTTTAAAAACTAAAATATTCGAATTTGCACATCGGAAATCTGCTCTGCATCTCATTAAAAATATTTTCTCGAAGTTTCTTTTCACCGACAAGCCCATATATACAGGACCCGCTTCCGGTCATTGACGCAAAAGATGCGCCGTATTTAAGAAAATTCGATTTTATTTCGCTAAGAATAGGAAAATTTCTAAAAGCAAACTCTTCAAAATCGTTTTCAAACCTGCCAAAAAGAGATGCCCAATCACCATTTTTCAATGAAATTCGGTCTTTTTCTTGCAGGAATTTCCATTCTTTTAAATCGACCTCTGCCTGTAAAGGTTTTTTGAGATAAGCGAACGCTTCTTTTGTATTAATAGCTACTGGCGGGATGGCTAAAATACCAATCCCTTTGGAAATTACTATGTCGCTTAAGACTTCTCCTGTTCCGGACACAAGTGAATGCTTGCCTTTCAGAAAAAAAGGCACATCAGCTCCGATAGTTGAGGCCAGTGTATTTAATTTTTGCGAATTTTCATAAGTCGTTTTCTGAAAAATATAATTTAACAGCATACCTGCATTACTACTGCCCCCTCCAAGCCCTCCTCCAAGGGGAATTTTTTTTACAATGTTCACCCTCACTCCACTAACTTCATTTGAGAGTTTGCAAGCCGCAACAAATGCCTTATGCAAAATATTTTTTTTGATGTCGCCTTTTTCCGAAACTGAGTCATACAAATCTTTTTTTTCCGGTGGGAGAAGATTTTCCGAGACCAATTCGAATTTTCCTTTTTCGATTCTCTGAAAAGAAATTTCATCACCCCAATTGATTTTTAAAAATATACTGTTCAGCTCATGATAACCGTCAGGCCTTTTGTATAGAATCTTCAAACCCAGATTGATCTTTGCAGGAGATATCATATCAACTCTGGAAATGAAAAGCTTTTCAGTTCGGAAAGGATTTCTGATCTTATTGAGTCGGGTCTGACAACGATTGTATTTTTTCCAAAAGATGTGATAGTATCTTTGAACCAATTTTTTTCTATCACATTCGTAACGGCGCGGATGAAAATCCTATTGCCGATCCTTACATTTTTATCAACGACTTTAAAATTGATTTTTTGACTCAAATTAAATTCAATCTCAGGTAGAAAAAGTATTTCCGCTTCTTCGGAAGAATTTCTTGTAGATTCCGACCTCGCTCTCAACTCTTGAATAAAATTGAACCCGGAATTTTTTCGCTTGCCTTCTATCTTTTTCGTCGAGATTTTTAAATTGGAAATTGACTCAAACCGAAAAATTCTGTAATCATTTCTAAGATTGCAAAAACCGGCTAAATATCCTGAGTTCTCTTCGATTATGAAAAGAGGATCGACATTTCTTTCTTCCGGGTTATCGCCTTTTCTAGAAAGATAATGGAAGGTAATTTTTAATCCGCTGTTTATCGCGCTTTGAATTTTGCCCTTTATCTCTTGCCTCGGCTCAAACTCCGAATACGGTATTGCTTTTCTTATTTTTTCTTTAATGTTCAGAAGATTTTTCTTTCTGATTTCGTCTCTCTCTTCTTTTAATTCGGCCTCGATGATGTCGCGCAATTCAACCCATTCAAAAGCATTCATTCTAATGCTGGAATCGACTTTGATCGGCAGAAGAATTCCAACGGTATTCCCGTCAAAGTCAATGTCGATGTAGTCTCCCGGTGAGTAGGGAAATGAGCCGATCATGTAGAGTTCCGCAAGGACTTTTTTTAATGTAGCGACGTTATCATGACCCGAATAAACAGCGAGTTCGTCTAACGTCAGCCTCTTAGAAGAAAGGATTTTGATCAGATTTAATTTTTCTTGTACTTTTTTTGTTTTTGGTTTCAAGAAATCATCTCCGAACTCATATAATTCTCTTTGATTTCCGAAACATACTGTTCGAGGCTTGAAACAAGTTTTTTTGAATCCGTTTGGACCGAAATTTCTGGAGACGAGTATAGGAAATCGCATAACGCATCCAGGTTTGTGGTTGATAAGCTGATTCGATTTTTTTCCTCCGTGTAGGGGTAGTCGGATAAGAAATCCTTTAATTTCCATGAATCATCCATCCCAATGACCAAATCTAAATTCAGGGGATCATGAACTTTGTAACCCAATGGATGAAAATTACGCTCTTCCTTTGTCGGCTTTCGAGAATGAATAAAAATGCCAGACACCTCGGCAATTTTCTCAACTTTTGGCAGGATGAATTTTCGGAATTCTCTTTTTTCTCTATCATACGCGATTATGTAGTAGTCAGTGACTCCTTTTTTTACCAATTCAACAGGCTCTATTTCACGGATCTCATTCTCAGCTCCTGAGTGCTTTTTGTACCAAATTTTCAGGGGCGTCTTATCCTTAATCGCCTGGATCAACTTGATAAAAATTTCCTCTCTTGCGGATTCCGAAGTTTCTATTCTGTCCGACTCCTCGCCGTATTTTGGTTTGATTGTTCTGGGGAAATAGTTCAAATTTCTCGAAAATATTTTCTGTGCAATTGAGAATAGATATTCTGAGTTCCCGGATTCTGCCCGATCAAGAATAACTTCCGACAAGACCCTCAACTCATCTGCGCTGAATAAAATTTCGGAATTCAGGGAATCGGACTCCAATTTGTAGACATTTCCTAGATTCGAAGAATTCTCCAGATGACTTTTGTAGTATTTGATTGAAAACCCTAGCTCTTTTAATTCTTCCACATCCCTCTGCAATTTTTTTTCGTCGGAAACTTGATTTTCATTTCCATAAAAGTGAGGCATGATCAGGCGAATCTTTTTAAAGGAAAGCCCCCTATTGTATTTTAGAAAATTCAGGATTAGTTCTATTTGCCTGGATTCCGTTTCATTTACCGGTTTCGGGTCAATGCCCAATTCGATTTTCTCTTCAGTCATTTTTCCTCAAATACAACTCTCGTACAAATTTGTTTTTTCTTTTAAAAAAAGCTTTCATAAAAAATATAAATTTCCATGCTTATTAGATAGATTGGCTTTTTAAGCAATTTACACCCTGATCAATGCGTCAAATTATTTTTAAGGCTCTTATTTTCCTATTTTTTTCGATTTTCTTTCTGGATTGCGCAACTTATTGGAACAACAGGCGAAAGGATTTTCAGGATATTTTTACAATCGGATTCGAAACTCCGGGTATTGGAGCAGGTTTGAGAATCGGACCGGCAGCAGTTGGATTTGCTTTTTTAGGGGGAGAAACCTCGCCCGGGAAACTTGACAAAGGTACGGGAATCGGACTAAGAGGCGGGCGGTTCGGTTTTTATAGATCCCAGCAATTGACTTTTTTTCTACTCGGCGGAGAAACTTTCTATGCAGATGATGTGAAGTATGATTCCGATGGGAAAGCCGACATGGACAAGGGTTTGCCAAAATTGAATAAAGACCGCGACAATATAAAAAGCCACAAGACTCGGTACTTAACTTTGTACTTCGATCCGACCCGCGAAAGAAAGAAGGAAAAAAAGGACGATGTAAGATTTGCAATAATTGATGAACTTTCCAAAAAGATCGATGATCCCGCAATGCGTGCGTATCTTCCGAAAAGGGAACCAAAGCCCCACGGTTATTCCAAATCCTACCTTTTTCAAATTGAGCTTTATGCTGGTATTTATTACGGAGTCAGAATTGGTTTTAATATAGCCGAACTTCTGGACTTTATTTTAGGTTTTGCCACGATCGATATCTTTGATGATGATGTAGAGTAGCTTTTAGTTCGATGTATGAATTCCGATTGTTCACCTAACAAGGGCAGTGTAAAAGCCAAAGTAAAGTTGACCGTTGTTTGAGATATAGTATTCCGAAGTTCGCATTCCTAAAGACATGTGGGGGTACTGCCTGTTAAAAAACTCAAGAATGCAAATGCTTGAAAAATTAGCTCGGATATCTTAAGAATGTGTCCTAAAACCAGCTTTTGAAAATGTATTAGGACATGCCTTACTAAAAAGTATAGGCGCGGAACTTCAGAAAACATACAACCTCTTATTGTAGAATGAGACAGTTGCCAAACATTGGTAAAAATTTTCCAGTAGGATTTTTCAATTCAGCCTTTGGAGCTGGGCGTCGAATTCTTGTATAGAGTGTTATATCATTTGCTTAGTTAAGGCATTGGAGCTTTATGGGTAAAAATATGCGTCTGTGCACGGTGATTCAGTAACATGAAATTTTATTGCAGCGAAAGCGAATTGACCGCTCCTGTCGAATATCTCAAAAATCTTATCTTGGATAAGGGTTATCGAATTGTGCTTTTGACGGGAGAGATGGGAGCAGGAAAGACGACATTTACAAGGTATATGTGCAAAAGTCTGGGTTCCACTTCGATTGTAAATTCTCCAACATACAGCTTTCTCAACGAGTATAAATTGGCAGGGAAAAGCATTTTTCATTTTGATTTGTTTCGAATAAGCGATGAGAAAGAATTGTTGGATATTGGTCTGCCGGAAATTATTGACATGCAATGCGTTACAATAATCGAATGGTGGGAAGTTTCAAAAAACTTTATTCCAAAAGACTCGGTTGAGGTCAAAATTCAAATTATTTCTGAAGAAAAACGTTCTATCGAAATACAAGGGCGCAATTCATGAAAATATTATTTCTTGACGCCACAAACGAATGGTTAATAGTTGAGACATATGATATGGGAAAGCCGGAAAATCCGGTTTTTAGTTTGAAAGGGTATTTTCCCCGAGAATCCTCCTTCCGATTAGTTAAAGAAATAGAAATCGCTTTAGAAAAATCCAATTTTGAAAAACCCGATCTGATTGTAGCATGCAAAGGACCCGGTTCTTTTACCGGAATTAGAATTTGTGTGGCGACAGCTCGAAATCTTGCGCAGATTTGGAAAGTGCCTCTGGCCGGTGTTAACAGCATTGAATTTTACTCAAGGTACTATTTTGAAGAAAGGAACTCACCTTCGATTGTTTTAATCGAAGGTGGACAGAATAAATATTTTGCCGGAAAGTTTGATCAAAACGGATTTCAAGGGTGTTTTGATATTACAAAAGAAGAAGTTTCGGAGATTTTCCCTGACTGGAAATCCAATTCTGAAATGTATTCGGTTCATGGAAAGTATGAGAATTCATTCGATATGAATTCCGATATTCCGGGGGCGATGTTTCTGTTAAAAGATTTTTCAGGAAAAAATTTTGCAGATGAAATATTCAACTATAAAAACACAAAACCGAATTATATGCGAGGCACTTATGCCAAGGAAAAGAAAAAGTGAGAGATAGATTAATCAGCAGGATTTATGAATACCTGCAAATGAAATCCGGCAAAGAATTGAGTCATTCGGAATTCTTAAAAAAATTCGCGACCCACGAAACGGATAGAAAAAACAAAAAAAATTTCAATAGGCGGAGCAAAGACAAGAACAAAGAAAAGGAATTGATTCTAAAAAATTTTTTATCTTTTCTGGAAGGAGAAAATTTAATCCGCAGAGACAAGAAAAATTACCGGATTGCGGACCCTTTTTATTTGCACGGAAGAATCTCCGTTTCTAAAAAGGGAGACGGATTTGTAAAATTGCAATCCGGTTCAGAAATATTTGTTCCGTCGCAATTTACGGAAAACTCAATCAATGGAGATCTGGTAAAAATCACACCGACTGGATTTGGTAGAAAGGGAAAACTGGAAGGAGTTGTTTCAAAAATTCTGAAGCGAGGGCGGACTTTCTATCGCTTGAAAGTTTTATCCATCGAACCGAAATACATTGTCGGTAAATTTTTGGATATGCCGGGAGATGAATTGGAAGGAATCATTTCTTCAAAATCCATTCTTTCTGAGAGCTTAGAGAAAATTTCGGTGAATGATATTCTAATCGTTACTCTGAAAAATGTAACTCATTTTGAGGAAAATCAACACGAAGCGATTTTTGTTCGGTTTGAATCGGAGACAAAGGAGGATAAGGATTTTCTTCGAATCTTAATGAAGTATGACTTGGACGCATATTTTCCCGAAAATATTTCCGTAGAATTTCCGGATGAAGTAAGCGAGAAGACGGTTAGGGATTGGAAAGAACGAGTTGACTTACGAGAACTTTATGCCGTTACAATCGATGGAGAAACAGCAAAAGATTTCGATGATGCGATCAGTTATTCGGAGAAAGACGGCAAGGTAACATTCCATGTTCATATAGCAGACGTATCCCATTATGTAGAAATTTTTTCGGAACTGGATAAGGAAGCTTACAATCGCTCAACGTCCGTTTATCTGGCGAATCGTGTTGTTCCCATGCTTCCGCCAGAATTGTCCGAAAATCTTTGTAGCTTAGTTGCACAAAAAAATCGGCTGGCATTTACCGTAGAGATGGAAGGAGACCTGAACGGAAAAATTCATTCGGCAAAGTTTTACAAGAGTGTAATCAATGTTGATAAGCGTTTTACCTATGAAGAAGCCGAAGAAAGGATTTCCAAAGGCGAGAGTGATGATTGGTTTGTGAAGGTTCTGAAATTTACGGATGCTTTGCGAAGCGACCGAATAAAATCCGGTAGAATCGATCTGAATCTGAAAGAGAATGCGATACTGATGGGCTTGGAAAATGCAATATCCGAAATAAAAGAAAAAGTCCGCCTGCGAAGTCATATTTTAATAGAAGAACTTATGCTATCAGCCAATATCAAAGTTGCGGAATTTTTGCGGCAGAAGAAAGTTCCTGCATTGTACAGAATTCACGAACCGATGGACGAGGACAAGTTGGAGACCCTGAATTTGTTTCTGAAGTTGTACGGCTTTAAGCATGTTATAAAAAATTCAAGCTACAAGGAAATAGAAAGCGCTTTAAAAGAAGTTTCGAATCATCCATCCGAAAAAATATTTAATTATTTTCTATTGAGAAGTTTCATGCAGGCGTACTATGACGGGCAAGCAATCGGCCACTGGGGTCTTGGATTTCAGGATTATTGTCATTTTACATCACCGATAAGAAGGTATCCTGATCTGGTAGTTCATAGAGTTTTGGACTCTGTTTTGAAATCGGAAGAACCTCCCTATTCGGAAGAGGAAATCGGAATCATGGGACAACAGTGTTCGGAAAAGGAAAGAATTGCTGCCGATGCGGAAAGAGATATTGTGAAATTAAAAACCTGCCGTTATCTGGAATCGACCGGAATCAAAAAATTTAAAGGAGTCATTACAGGCATTCGACCGCAAAGCATTTTTGTTGAACTGGATTCTCCTCCCGTTGAAGGAGTCGTTAATTTCCGGCATTTTACGGATGAGAGCGAATTAATTCTGCCGAATGACTTTTCGTTTGTGTCGAAGAAATATGCGAAACAATTTTTTTTAGGACAAGCTTTGGAATTAAATTTGGAAAAAATAGACACGGAAGATATTAAAATTTACCTGTCTCCGGAAATTAAATAGTTGCAATTTGCTATAAATGGATTAAAAAAAGTACATGGATGTTCTGAGCGCAGGGAAAAAATCATTTTTGATTGCGGGAGTGTTTTGCCTCTCAGCATTCTGCACAAAATCAAAATCCAATAATGATTATTTAGTGTCGCTTCTTGCTGAAAGTTATGTTTCGCCATTTATTACTTCGATGTCGGCACAAAGGGGTTCACCCTCCCAGTCAATTTCGGGAGAAACTTATTCTGCGACTGAGGTCATCGTAAAAGGACGAGGCTTTATAGCTTCTCTGACCGATAATACTGTCACGTTTAATGGAACAGCCGCAACTGTGACTTATGCTTCAACGACAGAGCTGCGCACCTCAGTTCCCACAGGCGCAACTTCCGGAATTTTCTCGATAGTGAATAAGGGTGGCAGTTGTTCGAGTTACGATAAGCGTAGCGGAACTTTTTGCGCCACAAATGATTTTTATATCGATTGCTACACTCCATACTCGGGGGTTCATGGGGATGAAACCTTAGTAGAATACGGCAAAACTACAACAGTGGAATACTCAACATCCGGAACAAAGGCTTTTAAGTCCTACTTGAATAGTGGATCGAATACGATCTCGATTTCTTGTGACAATTATTTTACCGGCATAATCGTCAGATATTTTACTTCCAGTTGTGTTCCCACGCAGGAAACCTACACAACAAATCCCATTTCCATATCGCTGACGGGGCCGTACACTGCTCAATATTTTGTTACCGGGATAAGTGGCAATTGCACGATTACCCATAACTGATTAAATCACAATTCGGCTTTTAAAAATCTTTTGAAAACTATGATATTGGTTGCGCCCATCCATTCGCTCATTTTTTCTCTAAATATTGCAACGCGGGGTTTTGAAGCTTTCACATCAATCGGAAGCTTGTCATACATTTCTATCGCCTGAAGTGAAACTTCTTTGTATCTGGATTCAACCTTTTCGATAATTTTTTTCAGAGTGGTTAGATTATTTTTTTCTTCGCCTATCTTGGGCAAAATCGTATTTTCCCAAAAGTGCAAAACTTCTTTTTTTATCAACTCACCCGGAATTATTTTTGTAACTTTTTTTCCATCGGAAGATCTCACATGAAGAAATCCAGTATTTGCTTCGACAAGAAACTTTTTCACAAGGGTGTAGAAATGCGAAGGGCCTAAATGGAAAATAAAAATATTTTTCAATTGAGGGTGAATTCCTATACTCATAGTGGTGATGTCCATGCAAAAAATAAAGTACTGTTCCAGAAACTTCATGTATTCCTGCTCTATCAGATCTTTAGGCCTGGTCTTGAAATCTTTTGAACTTATTGTTCTAATGAAATCGGATTTTAGTCTTTCTTCTTCTGCTCCTATATGCGTATCGGCCTTTATCGTGTTTGCAAAAAGCTGCCTCTCCTCTTCGGCTTTCTGCGTTTCGTAATGAATGCAATAATGTGAATTGTTATTCCAGGTCATTTTGCCGCCGGCATTCAAAAAGTTCGCAGCGGATTTATGTTCGGGCTTTTTTTCCTGAATTTTTCCCGAAGAATTTCCTGTTGGAATGCCGGATTTTTCAGATCGCTTTTCGGTTTCTTTTCCTAAATCCAGATCACCGATCACATCATAATTGCCCTGCTCTTCAAGATTCATCTGGAAGAGACCGGATAGTTTGTAGCTGGTCTCTTTATTGTAGGAGGGTTTTAATGCTACTTTTGACTCAAAAATTCTATTTGCTTCATTTATAGCGAGTAACCGAGCCATTCGTGCAAGGGCAGTCCTTAAGGCTTCCAATCTGTCCATGGCTGGAAGAATTCGATAGGTAATCAGTTGTTCGGTTTTGAAATTCTTATCCGTAAAGTTAGTTTCGAATACGGAATTCCTGATTAAATTCCAGCTTTTTTCTGTAACTAGATAGTACTCACGGAAATACTCGAAAGTTTTGAAGAATATGATGAAGTCGAGCATCTGAGAATCCTGATTCCCGTTTGGGAAGAAAGAATAGAAATCTTTTCTCGCAATCGGTTCAAGGTGCTTTGGATCGATTTCCAGTAAAATTTTTCGGGTAACCTGCTGAATGTTTTGAAGCTCCGTATCAATAGTTTTTCTGATCGGAAAAAGTTCTTTTTTGCTTTGCTCTGGAATTTGTCCGGAAGTCAAAAATGAAGTCATTCCGGTGATTAACAAATTCATCATCTCAAGGAATGCCGGAAATCCCTTTTTGAAAATACCGATTTTTTGGAGTTCTAATTCTTCTTTTTTAGACGCAGCACTCATAGGTTCAGGATTTATTGACTTAAAATCTTCAAGTCAAGCAGATTTGATCAGATTCTGCTTGACAATCTGCAAATCAATCAATAAATTTTTTCAAGTGGAACAACTGCAGAAAGTCTTTATTTGAAAAAATAAATAATATTCAATAAAAACGTCATTTACTTGTTCGAAAAAAGCCTTGAAAAGGGTTTTGTGGCAGAGTAATAACAAAGCAAAGGAGGGTCGTATGAAAATCGTATCAGGTCCAAATTTGGGAGGAAAGGTTCAAGATCCACTGAACCTCCTTGAATCCAAGAAGATCCCCCGCGAGATTGGAGTGATTGGCGGGGATATGAATGTGAATTCTTTACAAAATAAAAGCGAACGCTCCTCAAAAGCCGTGAATTTTACTCAAGCGACGGATTTCTATAAAATTAGAGGAGCTTTTGTAGACAAACTGGCGTGAAGGTATTATCTACTATTCCTGGTAGTATATCTCGATTAGATTTCCGTTCGGATCAGCAAAGAGTAAGGATTCCCCTCCGTCAATTCCTTCGGGTCCTTTTTCTATTTTGATTCCCTTTGCTTCGATTTCATTAATAGCCTCGGTGAAATCGTCTATGTCCATAGTAAAACTTAAAGTCGGTAATCCAAGCCCCGAAAGTTGATTTTGAACTTTTGCTGTCTTAATCAATCGAATCTTAATCGGATCAAGAGTCATGGTTAAAGAATCACTTTCGCGGTCGTTTAATACTTCAAAATCAAATAAATCGGAATAAAACTTCGCCGAAGCCTCCAAGTCCGTAACCGCAATATTGATATGATCTATGCCTTCTACTATAATCATCTCGATCCTAACACCTTTTTTGTCATAGTAACACAAAAAGGCAGCTTGTCCACGAAAATTTATGCGTGTTTAAGTTCTTTTTCCTTTTTATACAGGTTCTCGGTTTTTTTCCGCAAGCCGTTTTGTGAGAAGTCTGGCCAAAAAAATCCCTGCATAAGGGTATTTTTTTATCATGTCTATGAATCCATTTCTGGAAATTGGCAAAAGTTTGGTGCCAGAAAGGGCTTTTACCGTACCAGTCCGTTTATTATGGTGTAAAAATGCCATTTCTCCAACGAACATGTCTTCCGGGGTTGAAATGGCAACTTGCCGGTTATTCACATACACTCCCAATTTACCGCTTAAAATGTAGTAGAAGTAATCGCTTTCTGAACTGTCTTCGAACAGTGTATCTCCGGCTTTTAAATGAAGAACCGGTTCGGAGGTAAGGTGTTGGAGGTCGCTTTCTCGTCTGAGTATGTCAGATTCATTGTGAAAAACCAGGCGGACTTTATTTCCTTTGGCGTTGTAGGACATTTGATCTACGAAAGTTCGTGTCATCATAATTCCCCTTCCATGAACCATGAAAACGTTCTCCTCGTTTAGCGGGTTGGGTATATCTGTCGAATTAAACCCCCGGCCTTCGTCAGCCACAGTAATCACTGCTCTTTTACTGTTGATATTGTAACGAACCCTCACTCTTTTTTCCGTGTTTTCAGGAAGCGAAGCACGTTCTTTGACGATATCAACGATATTGAGATTCTGGTTTATGATATTTGTTTTCAGGTTGTAACCGATTTCGCAATTTCCATGCTCAATTGCATTCGTAATCATTTCGTGGAGGCAAATCGAAATTTTAGAATAAGTATCCAGGTTTCTGAATCCTACCGCATAACAGAAATTCAAAATAATATTTGTAGCCTTTGGTACAAGGGACAGGTTATTCTTAATCGTAATTGTCCCTTTTTTCTGAGTGGAATGCTCTGCAATAAATTGCTGAGATTCAAAAATTTCAGTATTTGCAGTTACGATTTTTATAACGGTGGGAAATTTGTATTTAATTTCATTGACCCCAATAAAGTCGATTACTCCGAATTTTAGCAATTGATCCATTTCCAGTTTGGATAATTTTGAAGAAATTACGACCATAACCGTTCCGTGTAACCAAGGGTCTTCATGGACTTTGGTAATTGTATTGATAAGTTCTTCGTCATTCGCATCAAACTCTACGATAAAAAGCCTGGATTTTGATTGGCCGTAGTTCAAGTAATCGACGGCTTTGTAAAGTTCGGATGTGATGTGGGGTTGGTAGATTCTGTCTTCCTCTTCTGCGCTTCTCGCTCCCTTTAGGATTTCATCGATTACTTGGGGAGATTTAGCATATACGCTGAAAGAGATTTTTTCTTTTGGACGGTTCATGATAATTGTATATGGTTATTTGCATAATTTTCGGCGCTCATTTTTATGTCCACAAAAAGGGATTATATCGATTCGGTTTTGTTTTTGGTGTAATCCAGGCCGAGAGAGACAGCCAATTTTGGACTCCTTTCATCGAATTTCCAAATAAAACCATCTAGGACATAATGTGTAACTTGAGGGAGGAAAAGCGCAGGCACTAAAAAAGTTTGAATTTCAGCAGAAACGGAAGGAATGAAATCCCAATTTCCGAAAATCGAAGGATGGTCTTTCCAGATAAAAATATCCCAGAGAAATTCTTCGAAGTAGGTCAAAAGAAAAAGCGATAACGCAAACATGGAGAAAAGGACATAAGTTTTTTTTTGTAGATTTCCCAGAAGTATGTAATCGGTGTCTCCTGATTTCCGGATGTACACCCAAATCAGGGCGATATATGGAATTCCATGAGACAGGACATTGGTTGCAGTAAAAATCAGGTCAGAGTTAAAATAAACTATGCCAAAATACCAAGTAATTGCAGTGGATAGCAAAAACAAAAATTTCCCTAGGTCAAAGAATTTCTTCTTTAAATAAGTGTAAATGTGAGCGAAAATCCACACAAAAAAATATAAGGCGAGTAACACCAAAAGAATATCTGCAACCGATTGATTTTTAAAAAAGAAGAAATCATTTTCGATAAACCAGGAGAATTCTCTTTTTTGCTCGGTGAAGTGCCAATACGCAACCGGTATCAATGTAAAAAAATATACCGCATACTTATCCAGATAAAAAGGAAGATCCCCCGAATCGGGATTATTTTTTTTCCGGTATATCGCCATAAAACCGAATTGCTGGCGCATGAAATGGAAAACTGCAAGATAGGCTGCGGCTTTCCAGAAAATTAGTTTTCCAAAAGAATAAAACAAGACTCCAGCAAAATAACAAAGAAAAGGAGTGATCAGAAATACGGTTTTGTTTTTTGCAAATTCTTCTCTGTTCCAATAACTTCTATATAATGTCGAGTATACATGCGCCACATCAAAACCCAAAACAAGAACAGCCCATATGATCGGGTTCATCTTACTGTGCATGGAATCCCAATCAGAGAATAGAATTACAGCAAATAGGGCTATGATTCCGGGGCTTGTGAAGAATAGCAAATCGAATTTGGCAGAGACTATCCATTTGGATTTTTTCATTACTTTATTACTGACTTCAGTATTTTCTGTGCTGCAGCAAATCCTCTATAATGAGCTTCTTCGAAAATGGAAATTCCGCTCAGGTCGCTATGAGCAAAATGAAGAGAGTCGATCGACTCCAATGCTTTTTCTCTCGCTTTTCCCCAAATAAAATTTACGGTAGGCCGGATCATTGCGTGTGCATGAATCATTACGTCAATATTTTGCACGATTGATTCAATGTTTCTGTGGCATTTTTTCAAGTCTTTCAGAATTATTTTTTTCCATCCGTCCCAAGTTTCTTTTTCCAGTTTCCGTTTGGTTGCCAAAGTGTCATCATCAGGAAATGGAAGATAGTAGGTTAGAACGGATTTTTTTTCCTGGTATCTGAAACTTTGATGAGTCGAAACTATATAACCCAAGGAAGGGCTGTTGAAGAGTACATTGTCCCAGGCTGGTGGGGCGCCCTTTCCTTCGGGGACAGTGTCTACAGTAAGATTTGCAACCATCCAGGGTGAATAAACGAAATCGTTGTGGTAAGGATTGTCGTTCAATATATACTTACGAGTGAATTGCGGAAGTGCGTAGATCAAGGAGTTGCAGGAATATTGACTGGACTGTCCTGTGCTTTTGTTGAACGAAAAGATTTTCCATTTTGAATCTTCTCTAAATATCTTATATACCGTTTCGCCGGTTTGAATTTTCCCCGTAATAAAAGATTTCAGTTTAGTTGCGAGAAATCCGTTTCCTTCCGGCCAGGTTAGAGTCGGAAATTCTTCTCCTTTAGGGTCGACTGGCCTTGACGCATAGTAATGGATCCCTGCCCAAGCAGAAGTATTTGCGAGACTCGATCCGTAATCATCGCGGGTTGCATACTCGGCAAACCAAAAAAGTTCTTTGGTATGAAACCCTTCGCTTTCTAAATACTGAGCGAAATTGATTTTATCCAATTTCAGAAATTCCGGGTCTCTGGACGAAAAATCAACGGGAATCATGAATGCTCTTTTGCCGTCTCTCCCGATTTTTTTTCTCCAACTATTCATTAGCGAGTCAAATTTTTCTTTTTCTTTCAGGACTTCGTTTGATGCCGCAAGCTTCGGGAAAAGCCCCTCCTGCCACCTACCGTGAATAAACAATCTTTCTTCCGGATCAAAGCACACATATTTTTCGTTGAATACAAATTCTCCATTTGATTTGATTCCCTGAATAATTCCAGCGTCTTTCAGAAAGCCGGAGAGAAACGCCATTTCAGAAGTGGGTTGTGGAAGATAGTGGGAGCCCCAGGGATATTTACTGATAAAATTTTCGCCGAATCTTGAATTTCCTCCGGTTGACTCCTCCATTTCTAAAATAGAGAAATCAGAAAATCCTGCTTTGGATAAATAATATCCTGCACTTAAACCGGAAATTCCTCCACCTACAATCATTACCCTGGATTGAATTTCCACAGAGGAAGAATTGCTGAAATTCCGGTCTCTGATGTCATGTCCCGATTTTTTATCAGGGCCGATAACTTTACCTGAGATTTTACGCGGGAAAAAGATTTTGTAAGAAGCTATTCCGGTTATAATAGATATGCAGGAAGCGAGAATGGCAAGAAAAGATTTTCGGGTCATATATTTAATCCGGCAGTTTGGGAATTTGTCCAGGAAACTTTCCCTATTTTTCAGCTACCCGCTTTTCCGTAAACAATTTCGAATCCGCGCTAGGGTGTATCCTAAAACTTCCTGACAGAAGATTTTAGGAACTCCTCACCATTTCTTAACGCTCTCAAGCTCGCTAAATGGTGAGGCCTAAGAGCGATATTCGGGCAGCTCTTAATTCGCTTGTCATGGCCTCATTAATACTTGCACCAAACCGCTAATGTAGGCATCGTGGAAATTGAGGCCAGACTCCGAAAAAATCGAATGCATTCCTTTGATATAAAAAAAATATTTCTTATTACGGTTCTTATTTTCTCATCTTCAGCCGTTTTT
Source organism: uncultured Leptospiraceae bacterium (assembly GCA_964436695.1). Classification (GTDB taxonomy): domain Bacteria; phylum Spirochaetota; class Leptospiria; order Leptospirales; family Leptospiraceae; genus JABWCC01. The sequence goes on along the minus strand of CAYTEA010000020.1, from coordinate 32,421 downwards.
AGCGCAGAGTCCCTGAATAAAATTCTGGCAATCGTGAAAAATATCTCCATTACTCAAATTGATTATGAGCATGGCGAGGAGAAATACAAAAAGCTGTCTAAATTTCTTCCGAAAGTGAATCATCGCGCCTCGATGAAAACACAGGTTCTGGATTTTCTTATCGCGCGCGCAATCGTGGATATTACCGCTGAAGAGGAATCCATACAAGTAACGGAAAAGCGCATTGAAACCGAAATTGAAAAACGAATGGAAGTGATGGGAATAAAAGACCGAGCTACTTTCGAAAAAAACATCCAGTCGCAAACCGGTATGAATTTTGATATGTGGATCAGCGAACTGCCCTACCAGATAAAAAAGGGCCAGCTACTCCAAGTTAGAGTGAACACTAAACTTCCAAGTGATAAAGAGATTCAGGAATGGTACAATGCCAACAAGAACAAGGTCGGCTTTGAGGTAAAGTTTAGGGAAATTGCCCTCATTCCTCCAAAGAATTCTCTGGAAGAAGAAACCAAAATTTCCAAGGAAATTACTAGCATAAGAAACGAGACCCTAAAGGATCCGGGTGCGTTTAAACTGATCGCAAGCGGGCCAAGAAATCAATCCAATTACCGGGCGAATGGTGGGCTGGTGGATTGGATTCCAGCTTTTGAATTGTACAAGCTTAATAAGATTGCAGCAACAATTGCGATGGGTTTGCAAGAGGGCAGAGTCTCGGATGTTTTTCGTGATGAAAGAAAACGATATTGCATAATCAAATTGGAAGGTAAGCGCCCGACTCCACTCGAGCTTGTAAAAAAAGGAATCCAAAATATGCTGTATCGAGACAAGGAAGAGGATTCATTTGACGGTTGGATCCTTTCCAGAAGAAGAGAGATGTCGATAACCATTTACGATAAAGAGTATATCAAGGAAAATAAACTTGAAGCTCCTGAAGAAAGTTTTAACAGGCCAGGTTCCGAACCAGAGCCTCCAGTAGGGCAGGATAGAAATAGCGGCAGAAGGCATCGGTCAAGGTAATTTCGATAGAGATGAATAAGCTGAATTTTCACCCTTCTGCAATTGCGATATTTCTTACCGAAGAAAATTTAAATCAGTTATCGCAGCACGAAAATCTGGCCGGTAGTTTCGGTACAAGAATTCAAGAACTGTTTTCCGGCTTAAAAATTTTTGTCAATCAGGAGAGCGAAATATTAAAAAAATATTTTCCGCAATCTCAGAATATTTTTTCCAAAGATGAATTGGGTTTTTTGAAAAATCTGACTGAATACCTCCCTCCTTCCCAATCGGGTGATAGTGATATCGACGAAGTATTTTTTGTTTATTGTACCGGTATTTATCCTTTGCTTGATCTTGAATTAACGAAAGAGCTGCTTCTACGCCACAAACAATATTTATCTCAGTATTCGTATTCGGAAAATCTTCCGACTGGAATTGTTCCCTATTTTCTATCCAGAGAATTTGTATTATCGCTTCCCCCTGAAATGGGAACCAGCGCGCATGAGTATCTTCTGAAAAATATAAACAATTACGATGTGGAGATTTTTTATTCTCCTCCCGATCTTCGACAATTTCGGCTGGATTTCTCATTAAGTAATGCGCGCTCTTCGATGGTCTCGGAGTTAATTTTAAAGCTCAATTCACGAGTGGCTTACACTGAAATTTTTTCACTACTGGAGAAATCTCCAGATATTTTCAGATGTGCTCCTTCTTATCTGGAGATCGAGATATTCAGGGGCTGTGAACTCAAGTGTTCGTTCTGTCCAAGACAGTTCATTTCCAATGATTCAGATGGGCAATATTTGCAGAATGAATTTCTGAATAAAATTATCTCGGATTTTACCAGCAATTTCCCTGTGCCATTTACGGTCTGTTTTGGCGGGATGGGAGAACCTCTTCTTCATCCAGATTTTATCAGCCTTGCTGATTTGGTTTTGGGTTGTGATCAAGTAAAAGAACTCATAGTTGAATCGGCCTTGTATCCTGATATCGAAAGAATTTTGGAATTTGTGAAAAAACTTCCTGCCGAGAAAAAAAAGAAATTATCTTTTATAGTTAATTTGAGTGCGTTAGACGAAAGACAGTATTCTCGTATTTACGGGAAGAATTTATTTCATGATATTTTGAAAAACATTGATCGCTTAGTGCAAGTTCTGCACATGGGAAACTTGCATGTTCAGATAATTAAATTGAAAGAAGTCGAAAATCAAATCGAGGATTATTTCAATTTCTTCGAGGAGAAAAAAATAAATGTCATTTTGCAAAAATATAACCGTTATGCGGAATTGATGCCTGAAAAAAGAGTCAGTGATTTGACTCCGATTAAACGCGAATTCTGCTGGCACCTTGCGCGAGATTTATATATTAAAAGCGATGGGAAAGCGGCAATTTGCAGGCAAGACTTTCAGAATTCAATTGGCGACTTGAATAATCAAGGAATGAAAGAAATATGGGAACGAGGGCTAGAATCTTTTTCCAATTCACTCAAGGGAAATCATTCTACGACAAAAGCTCCATGCTTAAAATGTGATGAGTGGTATACATTCAACGCATAACTTATTTGCATTTATCCAGGCTCGGAGCGGCTCGACGCGGCTACCCGGAAAGGTGCTCAAGCTATTGCCCTCAAATTCTAGTTTTACCGTTTTGGATCATATCTATTCAAGAGTAAATCAAGTATTGCCTGAAAACAGAATTGTTTTTCTGATTCCTGAAAATGATTTCGGATTGAAAAAATTTCTTATCAACCGCAAATATTTGCACTTTGAGGGAAGTGAAACCGATGTCCGCCAACGATATATTTTCGCTGCCGAAAAATTCCGAGCAGAACAAATAATTCGATTAACCGGAGACAACCCTTTTGTAGATATCGCTCATTTGGAGTTATTGTGTGAGACGTTAGGCGAATCAGGTGCGGATATTATTTCATTTTCAAATCTTCCAATCGGAATGGGAGGTGAACTATTTACGGTTGGGGCGTTATGCAACGAACCTTTGGGCGGGTTGCAGGAACGGCATCGGGAGCATGTTAGCCTCCATCTAAAAGAGGATCCATCCAGATTCAAATTTGTGAAGGCAAAACCGAATCTCTCAGAGGAAGAAGTCCGGTTATGCCATAAAATCCGGCTTACAATTGATGAAGAAAAAGACTTTGAAGTGGCAGAAACCGTTTATAACGAGTTGATTAATGATAATTATTATTTTGGGGCAAAAGAAGTTGCCTGGCTTTATAAAAGAAATCCTGGATTATTTCAGAGGAATCAATCCGTTGAACAGGTTCATTTTTCGATACAGGTAACGAATGACAAGCCTGGATCGAAGATCAGAATAATTTATGCGCCTCCCGGGCATTTTGGCTCCGGACATTACGAAAGAAGTAAAATACTTTTTGCAAAACTATCCGCACTGGGACATGACGTATCATTGAGTCCTGATTTGCATGAAAATGAAAATTGCGATCTAACTATTTTTGATTACAGAGATTTGCAGGTTCCGGAAAAAATGCGATCACAAAAGTTGCTTCTAATCGACAATTTCGGGCCGGATAGAAATTTATATTCTACGTTCGATGTTTTGCCTCATCCCAAATTGGATTTTCAGGAATCTTTGAAAAACATTCTTTTTCCCTCGCTCATTAGTTACTATAAAGAATATCCTTCCGAGTCGAAAAATATCGTTACTTATGCGGGAGGCCGGGATAAAAAGGAATCTTTTGCGTTAGACGAATTCCTCTACGGAATTTTTGGATCTAAATACAATTACATCAGGGTCGGTGGAGATGCGAACTCGGCATTTCCCGTCGAGGTAATATTCAGGCTGTCGAGAAAAGAGTTCCTAGGCTACTTGGGAAATTGCGCATTTTTTTGCACCTATTTTGGCCAGAGCTTGATGGAGGCAGCATACCTTCAAAAGAAAACCTTGATCTATTCCATCTCAGATTATCACACTGAACTCGGAAAATTTTTTTCAGAGAATTCGGGGTTGGCATTTATCGGCTCGATACATCAGGGGTTGGACAAAATTTCAGCTAATTCCATAGAGATGCCGGATGTGATTTTGGAGAATTCCGGTTTTCATAATTTGATCGGAAAAATTCAGGAAATTCTGAATTCATGAAAATTATCGGCATAGATCCGGGTTCACACAGAATTGGTTATAGCATTCTGGATAGAGATGACAGGAAGAAAAGTAAGCTGACTATCGTTACATATGGAACCATTGAAGTGCCTCCGAATACTTCCTCTCCAGAGAATCTTGTAATTATTCGAATCGAATTGCAATCGATCCTTAAAGAGTATCAACCTGAAATTGCAAGTGTAGAAGAATTATTTTTTTCTAAAAATCAGAAGACTGCAAAAAATGTTTTTGAGTCACGGGGCGTAATTCTCCTAACGTTAGCCGAAAGCAATATACGAATTATTCAGCCAACTATTTCTCAGATCAAAAAAGGCGTCACAGGTAATGGAAATGCTGACAAAAAGCAGGTTAAGGGAGCGATACAGATCCTTTTTGGGATCAAGAATTTGTCGGGGCACGATGATTCATGGGATGCCATTGCTGCTGCGTTTGTTGGTCTTTCAATGGCGGGTTCCACCTCAAATTATTAAGCGTTCTTTTCCCAGCTTTCTAATCCCCCTTCAATGATTTTGAACATTGGGTGAGCGTGAATCTTTTTCAGATTTCTCAATTCCGAATATCTTTTTTTGTCTCGTATTTTTAATTTTTTCAGTAAATGTTTAAATTCGAATTCTAATTGGCCTTTGGTTGTTTTGATTTTAATTCTTACAACAGGCTTCGAAAACTTAGTTTTATCAAATTCATAATTTCTGTTCACGGACTCCTGAAAAATTATTTCCAGATATCGATTGACTGCTTCTACTGGATTTTTCTGATTTTTGAATCTGATGAGTTGAGGATGATTCTTGTATCCTTTGGTTTTATTTTCCAATACGTTCTTTGCGAGCAAAGTTTCTCTCCAAAGTGCTACGAAACCCTTTGCGTCCAAATATTTTGGATGGATTGTCCAGATTCTCATAGATTACACTTTTGAAAATATATTTTCGAAAAGGACAGTTCACAGCTACTGGAACAAAGATCAGGTTTTGCTAGTGAAGGTTTTGGCACTTTTATCGATTTTGAATTCAAACACTTTTACATATTTCAAAAAGTTATAGTATGATCCGAGAATGGCAATAATCAAACCGACTTTTCCGTCCAGAATACCCAGCCTGAAAAAATACATCCAGATGAATTTCCAGAAAGCTTTTCCAACGGCAAGAAGCACGCTGGAAGATTTCTCTTCTCTTGCCCTTTCTTTTGCGGTAAGATCGGAATATTTATCGATAAATTTCAAATGGTCGGAAATATTTTTGTAGGAGTAGTGCAGCAAGGGATTTTTCAAATAGGAAAGTTTTCCGGAGGTGGTTACTTTTTCATGGACCAGTTGCCCTTCGAATTTTGCATTGTCTTTTTTGAATAGCCTTATCTGGTAATTCGGATACCATCCTCCGTGATAAATCCATTTCCCCAAGTAAAATGAAAGTCTGGGTAAATAAAATGCTTCGAATTCGGAGAAATTTTTTTCTTTCAGTTGGATAATTTCTTTTTTAAGATCCTGAGAAACAATTTCATCGGCATCGACTGCGAGGATCCAATTGTTCGAAGCCTGCTCCAAACAGAAATTTTTTTGATTTACATAATTGTCAAAATTTCGCAAGAAAATTTTCGCTTTGTACTTCTTTGCAATTTCGAGAGTTTTATCTGTCGAATGAGAATCTACTATGATGATTTCATCAACAAAGTCCAGAGATTTTAGACAAGAATCGAGAATGTCTTCTTCGTTAAGAGTGATTATACAGGCAGAAATGGAAATTGACATGAAAAGTAATTAGAGGCTCGACCTGTGCAAGCCTTTTTGTCGCTTGCTAGAATATTCATTAATTTTCTGCAAATGTATTAAACGCACAACTAGTGCTGCTTCCGTTTGCTTTTAAAATTAGGAGTAAATGGAATTTCAAGCCTTGCTGTTGTTGAATCGTCTGCGATGAAAATTCTAAAATAATTTGGATCAATTCCTTCCCCTTTCAACATAATAAGAATCAGAGCCAATCCAAGCCCCGCGCCTTCTGTGTTGTCGGCATTGTCCATATAGAATTGAGCAATATCTTCATAACCCATCCCTTTTTCCAGTTTTTCCCGGAGAGACTTCTCTTCCTCTTTCGCAATTGGAGTATTGTTCGTGACTTCAACAGTCATTCCGTCCGGGCTGTACGCAAAGGTTATCAGGCAATAATAACCCTTCTTTTTTGCTTTCAATCCGTAATCGTTTGACATTTCTTCACTAAAAAGAGATTTATATTCAACGATACCTTTTGCATAATCATCGGGATTTCGAATATCCAAACCTTTCTCGTCAAAAAAAATCCTCTTTTGATTCGCTTTACAAGAATTTATGGAAAGTTCTTTAATAATCGTATAGAGAGTCGGAACCAGTGTAGGGTGCTCACATTTGTCCAAAATCAGGTCTATGGCTTTTTGTATATATTCCTCGACGGATTTTGTAATCCGATGTGTTTTTAGGGATAGAATTTTCCCGTTTTCGATCGAAACACGAATGTTGTCGGATATATCCGTCGTCTGCTGGCTCATAGTGTTTTAATATTTAATGAAATCCCTTATTGTTTGTCAAGATACTCACGCTTTAAAATATAGAAAAAATCAGACCAAAACTTATAAAATCTGGAAAATATCTGAATTTGAAGTCTTTTGTCCTATTTATATCGTCGGCTTTCTTAGCGCTATTTCTTCAAATAGATCCGATAAAATCTGAAGAAATAGTAATAAAAAATATTAGGTATTTGAAGCCGGAAATATTCGAGTGGAGTGATCCGTCCGATATGTTCATTTCACGAGGAAAAATTAAATTTATTTCAAGTCACCAGAAAAAGGGACATAATTTAGAGGTAGAAGACAAGGTCAGATATGTGATTCCTTCGTTCTGTGACTCCTATGTAACTCTGGGCTCTGATTCATTGGGGTTTCAAAACAATTTTGCCAATATAAAAAAAGCTCTTCTTTCATTTTTATACCATGGGTTTACCAAAATTCATGTAATTGGTGATGGGCATTGGGTGAGGGCAGTAAAAGATGAAATTGATAAGGGGAAAATTCTCGGCCCCGAGATTGTAATGTCTGAAAGGCCAATCATTATAAAATCTCCCGAAACTGAAAATTTATCAGAGCAATTGTATTTTGTTGCCAAGGATCAGAATTCACTAGAGAGTGAAGTCGCGACTCAGATTAAAAGAAAGGCCAAGTTTTTAAATATTTTCCACAGATTTCACAAAGATACAACCTTTAACTATGATGCAAAAATTCTAAACAAAATAGTAAAGCTAGCCAGATCGGAAAATAAAGAAATTTTACTAAGCGCTTTTGCGGACAGGCAATCCATCATTGAATCTTTATCCGCTGGAGTAACTGCAATTGCTCATCCGATTGGAGCCGAGGTTCAACCGGATTTTCCTCCATTATACCAAAATGCGCTCAAATGGATACCCCTGTTTAATGTATATAGGTTCCAAAAAAATCAGGGTAGAGATGAGTTAAAGAAAGACTTGCAGTACATGAAAGAGAAAAGCCGGTTCTTCCGGTCAAATTATGCAGAACTAATGGAAAAAGCGTTAGGCGCAAATTCCTTATCCGGGGAGGATCAAATTGCGGCAAACAAAGAATACGAATCTTATATGTCTTTTTTCGGAAGCAATCAGCCTCTTGCAGAAAAAATGATTTTAGGCAGTGGGAGTGGGAATTTATTTTCCTTTCCCGGAATCAGTGGATTAATGGAATTGAAAATTATTCATGAAGTTACTCTGGATATGAAATCTGTCTTGAAAATAGCTACAGAAAATTCCTGCTCGTTTTTGTCCTCGGAAAAAGAAGGGTTCATTCGTGAAGGGGTAAAAGCCAATTTAATTGTCCTAAATGACAGTCCATTCTCTGAATTTGACAACCTATTTGGAATCCAAGAAGTGTATAAAGACGGAAGAAAAGTCGTATCCGAAATGAAAAAAGAATATAAGTCATCAAAAAGAAAAACAAACAAAGAGGTTCCCAATGGAAAGAAAAAAAAATGATTTTGCAAGTCTTCTTGAAGAAAGTTTTCAGAAAAGAAAAAATATCGAGGAGGGCGCTCCTTTTTCTGCAAAGGTAACATCAATCAAAACGGATTATGTTTTCATTGTAACTCTTTCGGAAAAAATAAAAGGCATTATTCCTATCGAGGAATTCACTGAGTCAGGTGGAACTCCGAAAATCGGCGAGGATATTAAAGTTCATTTTCTCCGGGAAGATTCCGGAGATTATTATTTTTCGAGTATCCTGACCGGAGAAAGCCTGAATGCACACAACCTTCATCTTGCCTATCGGCATGAGATTCCTGTTCTCGGGCAAATATCTTCTGAAGTAACCAGTGGGTTTGAAGTAAGGCTGGGTGAGCTTGTCGGTTTTTGTCCGTTTTCACAAATCGATAATGAGCTAAAAGGCAAAAACTTTGCGGGAAAAAAAATCAAGTTTGCGGTGATTGAAATCCACGAAGGCAAAAATGGAAAAATCGTTTTGTCGCAAAGAAAAATTTCCGACAGAGAGAAAAATCTTAGGGTTGAAACTCTTAAGACCGAATTGAAAGAAGGAGGCTTTGTTACTGGAAATGTAAAATCAATTCACAAGTTTGGACTGATTGTTGACATCGGTGGCATAGATGCATTGATTCCCACGAGCGAGGCTTCTCATAAAAAAAATGTCGATTTGAATCAAGAATTTTCGGTTGGCCAGACGTTACGCGCAAGGATATTGAACATCGACTGGAAAGAGAAAAAGTTTTCCTTAACCATCAAAGATTTTTTGGATGATCCTTGGGCAAAATCATTTCCATTTAAAGAAGGAGAGACTCTGGAAGGTGTTGTAGAATCCATAAAGCCATTCGGCGTATTCGTGAAATTGAATGAGAATTTTACGGGACTCGTTCCGAATAAGGAAACCGGTCTTCCTGCCAGAACTCCGGCATCGGCTCATTTTAAAAGTGGAGACAAGGTAGAGGTTTGTGTTTTGGAAGTTAACCCGGAGAAAAAACAAATCGCCCTCTCCATTTCAAAAGCAAAGGATTTTCGTGAAAGAATGGATTATGAAGGTTATATGAAAAACGATGAAACATCTTCAGTCTCCAGTTTTGGATTATTGCTAAAAAAATCACTAAACAACAAAAAATAAATTGAATGTGGTGCTTTATAAACCTGAGATCCCTCCCAATACCGGAAATATTGGCAGGCTATGTGTAAATACGGATTCAACTTTGCACATAGTTGGTGGGGCAAGTTTTGATTTCACCGAAAAGTCGGTAAGAAGAGCCGGCCTGGACTACTGGAAATATCTGAAAATCCATTTTCACGATAGTTGGGAAGAGTTTATTCGGTTTATTGGGCCGGAGGTCGGAATATATCTCGTTTCAAAGTTCGGTTCTACAATTTACTCAAATGCAAAATATGATTGCGACAGCTACCTTGTATTTGGGAGCGAAACAAAAGGATTGCCTGCCGAAATTCTTGCAGGAGCAAAAGCTGACATGGTCGTCAGAATTCCAATGGCAGAGAACTCAAGAAGCATCAACCTGAGTAATGCGGTTGCGATCGTATTGTATGAAGCCTTGAGGCAAACAAAGCGTTGGTAGTTGGAATATTTAGTTTACATCGGGGATACTAACTGGTAAATAGGAATAATATGGCTTTTGAGTTATCCCCGGCAGAGATCGAAAAGGAGATAAAGGTTCTCTTGTACAACGGTCTTTTAGGAAATGCGAAAGATTTCTCTGCATGGGTGCGAATGGATACAAAACGAAAATTTCGCGAAGACCTGATTGTTTCATTGGATGTTGTTGCTGGAATTTTGGAAAAACTTAAGGGTTCCGGTGAAGCGGCTGCGGGCAAATTCGATAGTCGCGAGTACATGATTTCCGAAAAATCAGCATCGGCGACGAAAGCTATTGGCTCCGACAGTTATTTGCTGCTTGGTGCTCATGAATATTCTCCTTTACAATACGTCAGAAGCAGACTGGAATATTTTCTCAGAAAAAACCAAGTTCAGGAAGAAATCATTCTGGATATTTCAATCGCAACAATTGAAGCTATGGAGAATGCCGTAAAGTACGGAGACGGCGAGGTTGTTGAGGTCAAGTGCACTATTGACAAGGCAAGAATATTCAAGATCAGCATTCTGAATAATATAAAAGAATTCAGCCTCCAGGGCGATATTGAGCGAGGAAAATTTTCCTCAACTGCAACTCTGATGCGTGGCATGATGGTTATGCAGAAGTTATTCGATAAAATGGATTTGGATATTCTGGAAGAAAAAAAGCAGGCGCTATTTACGGCAGAAAAAAAAGTCGGCTGAAATGAATCCATTTAAAATAGAGTCTCCTTATAAAGCGGCAGGAGATCAAGTAAAGGCAATTGAAGAAATTGCAGAATCCTTTCAGAAAGGAAAACACAATGTAACTCTCGTAGGCGTTACCGGTTCCGGAAAAACTTTTACGATGGCAGAGATTATTGCCAGAATTAACAAACCGACTTTAATTCTTTCCCATAACAAAACTCTTGCAGCTCAACTATTTCGAGAATTCAAGGATTTCTTTCCATCAAACGCAGTAGAGTATTTTGTGTCCTACTATGACTACTATCAGCCAGAAGCATATGTGCCTTCCTCCGATACGTATATTGAAAAAGATATGTCAATGAATGAAGAGATAGATAAGCTTCGGCTTCGTGCAACGTCATCTCTTTTAGAACGAAAAGATGTGATTATTGTCAGCAGTGTTTCTTGTATTTATGGTTTGGGTTCACCGGAAGAATACATGAATGCCCATTTGATTCTGAATAAAAACGAGTCTATTGATAGAAATTCGGTCATTAAAAAATTATTGCATATCCAGTACAACAGAAACGATGCCGACTTTTCACGCGGAAATTTCAGGGTTCGCGGCGATACGATTGAAATCATGCCGGCTTATCATGAAGAAGGAATACGGATTGAATTTTTTGGAGATGAAGTAGAGGCGCTTTCTAGATTTCATCCGGTGAGCGGCAAAACCATTGCCAGTCTTGAAAGAATAGCCGTTTACCCTGCAAAACACTTCATCACATCCAGCCCAATGGTGAGTGAGGCCTTGGAGAATATTAGGCAGGAATTAGAAGAAAGGTTGAAATATTTTCGAGAGAAAAATAAACTTCTTGAAGCAGAGCGAATTGAATCCCGCACAAATTACGACATGGAAATGCTGCGGGAAATGGGCTATTGCAATGGTATCGAGAATTATTCGAGACATTTGACAGGAAGAAAAGCGGGAGAGAGGCCGGCTTGCCTAATAGACTATTTTCCGGAAGACTTTCTTTTGATTATTGACGAATCTCATGTAACTGTTCCTCAAGTCGGCGGGATGTATGCGGGTGACAGATCCAGAAAGGAGACGTTAGTCGAGTTTGGCTTTCGTCTGCCCAGCGCATTGGATAATCGTCCTCTAAATTTTTCCGAGTTTGAAGCGCTTACCCCAACTACTCTGTATGTTTCCGCCACCCCTGCTGAATATGAGTTGAAGAAGAGCGAGGCTGTAGTCGAACAGATCATCCGGCCTACTGGACTCCTTGATCCCTTAATCGAAGTGAGGCCTGTCAAGAATCAAATAGAGGACCTTCTGCTGGAAATCAACAAGAGGAAAGAAAAAGATGAAAGAGTTTTGGTTACAACTCTAACCAAAAAAATGTCCGAGGATCTGACCGATTATTTCAGGGAAATGGGTGTGAAAGTCGCCTACCTTCACTCCGAGGTTGAAACGATAGAACGTGTTGAAATCATCCGGGATTTGCGGAAGGGTGTTTATGATTGCATTGTAGGAATCAATTTATTGCGAGAAGGCCTGGATATTCCGGAAGTTTCCCTTGTTGCAATTTTAGATGCGGATAAAGAAGGCTTCCTTAGAAATTATAAATCGCTGATTCAGACGATCGGAAGGGCAGCGCGTAACGTTAATGGAATCGCAATTCTGTATGCAGACAAAATTACCGATTCGATGAAAATGGCCTTGGACGAAACGGCCAGAAGGCGAAAAATTCAGGAAGAACATAACCGGAAATTCGGAATATCTCCCACAACGATCAAAAAAGAAATTGCGGACATTTTGCAGAGAGAGAAGAAAATTCTTCTGGAAGAAGAAGTTATTCTGAATGAAATCGAACGTGATTATAATCTGCAGAAATATAAAACTCCTGCTGCTTTGAAAGCAAAACTGAAAGAAGAAATGCTGAGGGCCGCGGAAGAGCTTAATTTCGAAAAAGCCGCGATTTTACGAGATAAAATGGTCAAAATTAAATGATTTTTTGCAACATTTTTCGGTTACTATGATCATAAATAGCATGATCGAAAGAAATACAGGCTTATTTAAAGACAGAAAAAAAGCTCTAATTGTAGAAGGTGGCGGAATGAAAGGAACCTTCGCTGGTGGGGCGCTTGCAATTATGTCAAATATTTATCCTTCGCGGCATTTTGATGTGGTCGTCGGGGTTTCATCGGGTTCTTGTTCTGCAGCCTATTATGTCACTCACGGAGTAAAAGATACCTCAAAAATATTCAACAATCTGAATGTGTGGAGACACGAACTTTCCGGTAAGAAATTGATAGATTTTTTGAATCCATTAAAAGGAAAAACTTTTTTGAATCAGGAATATCTGATCGATTTTTTGTTCGGTGAAAAATATCCTCTGCCGGTTGAGAATCTGGACAAAAAGAAAGCAGTCCCATTTTATATCGTAGTATCCAACATGAAAACAATGTTACCGGAATATATTCGAGTGACATCCAAAAATATTTTATCTATTTTGAAAGCGGCAACCGCGGTTCCTATTGCGACTCGCGGGAAATATACATTCGGCGATAAGGTATATTCGGATGGTGCTTTGCTGGACCCGATTCCGATTGAACCGGTTCTGAAAGCCGGATACAAAGATGTTACGGTTGTTTTAAATAATCCAATCAGTTACAAAACCAAGCAATACAGCAAATGGCTCAGCAATTTATCATTTCGTGGAAACAAAAAAGCGATCTGGGCAATGCAGAATTACCACCATATCCGGTACAATCAGTCCATGGAAATTCTGAATAATCCTCCCAAAGACGTGAAAATTAATGTAATTGCTCCCGAAGAGAATTTGCCAACCGGCCTTCTCGTTACCGATACAAAAAAATTGAATTTATCCGTGGATCTGGGTATGGAAGCTGCAAAGAAAATGTTTCAGAAAAACAGCACAAAGATCAAGAATTTTCTTGAATCCATGCACCACTTCAATTTTCGTCATTGATTTCTTAAAGCCTGATTGGAAATTCGCTTCGACTATTGCTGAGTAGATTTAAAGCATACGATTTTCATCATCGGTTGGTGATTGTCAAGCTCCTCAAGCCTTTAAAGTTGAGGGGCTAGGTGTATCGAGCCCACCGGCAAAAATCAATTATTCCATTCTCGGCTGGATCACTCAGCGACTACTATTCAGAAAGGCTCCAAGTACGTTAAAGATGAGTACAAAAAAGACGCCTTTGAAATACAATTTTCAAAGACGTCTATAGTAATCACCTAGAACGTAGCCGTATTATCAGAACTGCCGTTTACTGAATTGGTTCCTGCGGATGAACTGGAAGTTCCGCTAGATGGAGTTCCATTTCCCCATTGAGCATTCAATGAAGACAGAGAAGTTGCAGATGTTCCGGTTGGAATTCCTGTTCCAGTAAACAAATTGATCGATGCAATACTTGCGGCATCCAATGAAGCAGCGTAGGTAGTGTTTGCTGTTGTTCTGGGAGCCGTTAACAAGCTATTCTGTAATGTGTTAAATGCATTGTAGTTTGTATCCGTGGTTGCCAGACTCTCGACTCCATATAGACTTGCAGTAGATGAGCTATAAGTGAAGTAGGCCGGATTTTTGATGTTCGTCAAAAAGTAAACACCCTGCGCTCCGGTATTTGACGGCGACACAGCAAGAATAGCATCCAGGCAGGATTTCAGGTTCGCTACGGAGAATGTAGCCAGAAGTGTTGTCGGATTTCCATTGTTAGGAGTTTGCGCAATATTCGAACTGTTACAAGCAGTTAAGCTGATGCTATTAAGCGTGGAAACAGTAGATGAGTTTGCCAATATGAAAGAAGTCCAAACCTGTCCTATATTTCCAAGGGCTGTATTGCTATACACAGTAGTTGATGTGTCAGATGATAGTGGAAATGCCGCGTTGATTACAGCTTTACCGGTATCACCTACCGCACTAAATACATATACCCTATCACTTGCAGCAACTCCGGTGGCGTTTGGATTATATCCGATTGCGGTATAACCTCCATCCATAGTTGTAGTTCCATTAACTTCTTGAACGAAAAAATGCGCCTTGTCCTGATAAGTCGACCCTACATCTTGCATAATCACGACCATCGTTTTTGTTTTTGTGCTAGCTTTGTATTCAAATTTTACGTAAGCTTTGGATAGGGTTGTAGCAGTTGCTGAGCTTTGGAATCTTACCCAGAGGTAACCACTTATATCACCACTTGAAGTGCTACCAGTATAATTTATTTCAATGGCTTTATTGTTACTAAATGGAGCAGCAGCATTATTCCACCAAACTTCTAAAAGCTTTCCTCCGGTTAGTTTTGAACTGGTCTTGTAACTATACTTTGCTGATTTATTCGCCCAGGTGCTATTGCCTGTCAAAGCAGTCGAACTAACGGTTATATTCTGGTCTTCTAGTGCCTTAACGAGGTCGCCTATTGACTTTGCAATTTCGCGAGTATTTTTAGCCGTAGTCTTAATCAAATCATAAACTCCTGCTACTGAATAAGACCCAGACACAAATTTATAGTCGTTAGTTGCAACGGTTGGTCGAATAGAAGAGCTTGTGGACGTTGAGGAAGTCTTATAAATACTTGCAGGTATATCCGCAAAGCCTGAATACATTGTTGTTGATGTGGACGAACCGCTAAGAAGTGCAGCTAAAACCAAAATATCCGTATTTTTATCTTTATCTTTCTTGCAGGACAACAATCCTAATACACAAATCATCGCGACTATTATACTTAATGCAGCGATGTTTTTCAGAAACTTTTTAATCATATAATCTCCTAAATCACTGATTTCTTTTCAAGGGAAAATCAGCATTGCATTCTTTAATCTAGTTTACTTTTTTAATTTTTGCAACGACTTTTTCGCATTTATTTTACCCAGCTAAGGGCAAACTAATAATGGAAAGAATACTGGACTGTATAGATCCCCTTCGAAAATCTTCCTCTCCAAACATTGGCTTTTTGAAAAAAAATAAAAAATACTCTCCATATAATAATATACAGTCTTTGAGAAAATTAGGACAAATGAAAAGAGAAAAAAAGCGCAGAGTAATTTCTGCGCCTATTGTAAATTTTTAGATTTTTGGCCCGTAGGCAGTGAAATCGAAGTCCTTCGATCCAGAAGCGTACTTTTTGAAGTTTTCGATGAACATTCCGGCAAGTTTTTTTGCAGTCTCATCGTATGCGTTTTTGTCGGCCCATGCTTCGCGTGGATTTAGCAGTGATGAATCAACCCCTTCGATTGCTTTCGGGAATTCCACTTGGAAAATCGGGTGTTTTTCAAATTCGCCCGTCAGCTTACCATTCAGAATAGCCGTGATAATCGCTCTGGTTGCAGGAAGATTCATTCTTTTTCCAACTCCGTACTGTCCGCCAACAAGGCCAGTATTCAAGAGATAAGCTTTCACATTATGCTTTCTCATTTTCTCGCCAAGCAATTTTGCGTATTGAGTCGGATGCAGTGTCATAAATGCCTGGCCGAAACATGCTGAAAAAGTTGCCTGAGGCTCCTTTACTCCTCTTTCGGTCCCTGCCACTTTTGCAGTGTAACCGGACAAGAAGTGGTACATTGCCTGCTCGATCGAAAGTTTTGAGACTGGGGGAAGAACTCCAAACGCATCATAAGTCAGAAAGATAATGTTTGAAGGATGTCCCGCTTTAGAGGGAGTCTGAATGTTTTGAATATGGAATATAGGGTAAGATACTCTTGTGTTTTCGGTTTTAGCTGCGGAAGAGTAGTCAACTTTTTTTGTATTTGCGTCAAATACAACGTTTTCCAAAAGCGCATCTCGCTTAATTGCAGCATAAATGTCCGGTTCGGTTTTTGGGTCGAGGTTGATGGTTTTTGCATAACATCCACCTTCCAAATTGAAGATGCAGTTGTCATCCCAGCCGTGTTCGTCGTCCCCGATCAGTTTTCTGTTCGGATCAGTGGATAGTGTTGTTTTTCCTGTTCCGGAGAGCCCGAAGAATAGCGCAGTATCGCCTTTTTCGCCGACATTGGCGGAACAATGCATTGTGAGAATTCCCCTTAAAGGAAGAAAGTAATTCATCACGGAAAAAATACCTTTCTTCATCTCTCCACCATAATGGGTCCCACCGATGATTGCGATTTCCTTTTTCAGATGGAAAATTACGAATACATCTGAATTGAGCCCGTGTTTTTTGAAGTCTTCATTCTTGACTTCACAAGCATTGATAATCGTAAATTCAGGCTTAAAGGTTTTCAATTCATCCTTAGTTGGACGAATAAACATATTTGTGCAGAAGTGGTGCTGCCAAGCTTTTTCGGTAACGATACGGATCGGCATAGTGGAAGAAGGTTCAGCTCCACAAAATCCATCAAATACATAGATGTCTTTTCCTTTAAAGTGTTTGGTAGCTTTTGCATAAAGCTCATTGAATACATCTTCAGATACTTTTGCATTAACAGGGCCCCACCATACATTGTTTGTCGAAGATGGCTCATCAACGAAGTATTTATCTTTTGGAGAACGGCCGGTAAAAATTCCAGTATCCACCATCATCGTTCCGTTGTCAGAAATTACGCCTTCTTTGTTTTTTACTTCGTGATCAAAAATTTCACCGTATGAGAGATTGTGGTATATATCTTTAGGTTCAAGCCCTAATTCCTTTAATCCGCTCAATTGTTCAGATTTACTCATAAATTTCCCCTTTTATTCAATCCCCTGAGAAGCGATGAATTTAGAAAAGTTCCTTTGAGAAAAATGGAGAATCCCTTATTCGTCGGATTAGAGGATAATTTGCTTTGTTAACCCAATTCTCGAATTGAAGGGTATGGTGTCAATACCAAATCTGAAAGAAACCTTCTAATCTTTTGCCCCACTTTTTTTGAGGGCCTCTATGATTTCTTTTGAATCAAAAAGTTTAGCAATCTTCAATGCAGTGTCACCTTTTTTGCTTTTAATTGTCACATCTGCTTTCGATTTTAATAGAATTTGCACAATTTCTATCTGACCTGTTGATACGGCAAACATCAAAGCAGTTGATCCTTCTGAATTTTTTACATTAACATTTGCGCCCGATTGAATCAATAATTTCACAATGTCTACGTGGCCCTCTTGCGCAGCGAACATCAATGCAGTATAACCGTTATCAATCTTATAGTTGACATTCGCGCCTTTTCCGATAGCTTCTTTTACTTCTAGTAAATTTCCCCTTTTTGCATCAATGACCATATCTTCACTTTTACTTGCATAGGCCAGACTTGGAAGGATGAGAAGTGCTATTGCAAAAAAAGAAATTTTCGATTTCATGTTAACCTCATTATACAAAAAATATTATGTCTTAGCTAAAATTCTTCTTTTGTAAACCGCTTGGACAGATATTTGTGTATATATCGGAGCAATATTTTTTACAAGTACTTTTTCCGGCCGGCTGAATCTTAATTTAATAGCTATTTGAAATTTTTCTGAAAATACATTTGAAACCCTGTTGTTAAAAAATAATCTATCACTAGAAAGCAAAGATTTTGAAAATACTCCACACAACAGCTGAATATTACCCGTTCATTAAAGTTGGGGGCCTCTCGGATATGCTCTCTTCTTTGTCTCATTTTCAGGCGTCGGAGCATGAAGTTTCCGTCGCATTGCCTCTTTTGCAAAGTTTTAAGGACAAGCCGCATTTTACAGGTAGAACAATTCCTGCGATTTCAAACGACGCTCCTTTTTATTCTGATGTGTCTAAAATCTTAAAGAATTCATGTTTTCGTGAAGCAACTCTTGGAAGGGTAACCGTATACTTTTTTGAATCGGATTTGTTTATTCACAGGTCCTCAATTTACGGCGCACCCGATGAGCATTTTAATTTTGCGGTATTCTCAGCTGGTTGCTACTTTTTGGGAAAAGCTTTGGATGTGGATTTGGTTCACGGTCATGACTGGCACGTTGCGCTGACGATAGTTTTAAATGCGCTAGACAATAAGGGAAAGCCGACTTGTTTTACGATTCACAATCTAGCTTATCAGGGCGATCATCCGAAATGGATGACCGGATTTCTCAGGATCGATCCATTCAACATTCCAGAGGAAGTAATGCTGCATCTGGAGAAGATGAATTATTTGAAAGGCGCTCTTTTAACGGCAAATGAAATAACTACGGTAAGCCCCGGGTATCGAAATGAAATTCTTTCCGAACCGTCAGGCCAGTTTTTGGCATGGCTTTTAAACCAGAGACAGGATTCACTGACTGGAATTTTGAATTGCATTGATACGAATGAATGGAATCCGGAATTTGACAGGAAAATTTACTCAAATTATTCAAGAGAAACATCAGGATTCGGCAAGCAGCAAAATAAGATTTCTCTTTACCATGAATTCGGAATAAAAATCGATCCGTCCAGGCCGCTAATTGGTTTGATCGGCCGCTTAACGTATCAAAAAGGCTTCGGGATATTCCTCAGTTCATTCTTTCAGAAAAGGGATCTCCCGTTTTACTATTTTTTTCTGGGTAGTGGGGATAAAAAACTGGAAGATACTCTTCTCCATTTATCGCATCATGTGAGTGACAGGCTTTGTTTTTACAAAGGTTTTGATGAGGCTCTTGCGCGAAAAATCGAAGCGGCTTCGGATTTTTTTCTTATGCCTTCTCTCTTTGAACCATGTGGGCTAAACCAGTTTTATAGCCATATATACGGTTCAGTCCCGATAGTATCCAGAGTCGGGGGACTGAAGGATTCCGTTATCGAATCAGACTTGGTTGAGTATTTTACCGGATTTATTTTTGAGCCGGGGGTGGACCACTCACTGAACTATGCATTAGATAGAGCCTTGAGCCTTTACTATGATAAAGAAAGATTTATGAAAGTGAGGAAAAATATCATGGCAATTGACTGGTCCTGGGAGAAAAGCCTTCATATTTATACGGAAGTTTATAAGAAAGCCGTCGCTAAGAAAAAAACGTAATCGGATTAGCAGTCATGACGGCTGCAAAATTCATCCTCTGTTTCCAATTCCAGAGTAACATGCTGAATTCCCATATGCTCCATTGAGTGTTTGATTTTTGCTTTTAGCTCGGCGTGAAGCTTGAAGTTCTTTTTTTTTGCAATTACCAAATGAGCCGTCATCGCATTTAATGAAGTGCTGATTCCCCAGATATGGATATGGTGGATATCTTTGACTTCTTTGTTTTTGAGGATTTCCGATTTGACAGAATTCAAATCTATATTATTCGGCACTCCATCCAATGAAAGTATCAGACTGTCTTTTAGCAAACTCCAGGCAGAACCGAAAATGGCCAAGATAATAATTAAACTAACTGCAGGATCCAGCCAAAACCAAGAAGTAATTTGAATCAGAACGCCGCTTATCAATACACCAAGTGAAACTAACGTATCCAAAGCCAGGTGTAGAAATGCTCCTTTAATGTTCAGATCGCTCTTCCTGCCCTTGAAGAAAAAAATTGCAGTTGATCCGTTGACCAGGATTCCTGCAGCTGCGATATAAGCGATATATTCACCGTTTAAAGCGTGCTTTGATTTGAATCGCGAAATGCTTTCAATCGCAATTCCTCCAATAGCTATTAATAAAATAATTCCATTGACCAATGATACGAGTATGGTAGTTTTCCGATAACCATAGGTAAATTTGTAATTGGAGTGGAGCCTCGAAAGTTGAAATGCGAGAAGCGACAAAAACAAACTCGCAACATCGCTGAGATTGTGGAAAGCATCAGAAATCAATCCGAGTGAATCGATATAAACTCCACAGATAAATTCCAAAACCACGAACAAGGAATTCAGTACAATTCCGAAAATGAATGCCCTGTTTGTAAATTCCTGATCAGGAATTTCCGAGTGGTGATGATGGTGTTCCATTAGGCTAGCTTAAAATTTCATCCTTGGTTTGCAAAAAGATTTTTTAAATTTCTCCAATTGGTCGCTCAATAAATCAATTGATCCAGTTCCAGCGTCCGGAAGGACTTCAATGTGAAGACCGGAATATTTTCCTTGTTTCGTTTTTCTTCGATAGATAATTTGTCCGATTCAGGTATGAATTTGGAAATCGGATTGATTTTAGATTCACCCTGTTTTACATGAATCAACATCCCAATGAATTTTCCGGTTATTTCATAAGCACCACCTTCCAACAATGGGGCGATTTTTTCTTCCGCTTCATGATCGAATTTGTTTCTCCTATATCTAAAGTAGGCTTCGTGGCCATTCCAGTCATAAAAAACCGCATAATCATCTTTTTTGCCTTTATAGAAAAGCTTAATTGTCTCAGGAAAACTAATCGTTTCCGTAATAGCATTTTTATAATCAAGAATCCGTTTTTCTTTTTTAGAAATTGGTGATTCGAATTTTTCTTTTGATTCTACCAGGCTATGCGTTAGTAGAAATATCCCGACTAACGGTAGTGCGAGCAAAAAAACAAATTTATTTTGTTTGCGTGGTACCATTGATTTCTTCTATGGCTTTTTTTGCGGCTGCCTGCACTTTAGGGCTGGGGTCTCTTTTGGCTTTGTAGTCTAGTAATTCCAGCGCAGCTTTATTTTTCGTTTCACCGAGCTGCTTAATTGCTCTAATTCTAACGTTTGCATCATCGTCTTTTGCATAAGCAAAAAGCTCTTTCAAAATATCTTTATCACCAAGGAGCGAAAGAGCGCTGATTCCATATATTTTCAGAGGAGAATATTTTTTTATTTCTGTCTTGCTTTTATATTCTTTGATTTTCTTTAAGATTTTTTTTAAAGGCTCGATTGAATTTTGAGAATTGATTTTACCGAGCGAGTTCATCGCGTACGCCCGAATTACAATCTCTTCGTTTTCATTCTCAGCCGCTTCCAAAAGAATTTTTTCCGGGCGAAGGTCTTTGATTTTTCCGAAATAAAGAACTATTTGTGCACGAATATCCGGATTTGAAGTCTTATCGAGAAATTTTGCTTCCAAAAATTCATAAGCATTTTTGCCGCTGGGGATTTCTCCGAGAGTTGCAATGATAGAAGAGGTTAAGTTTGAATTTTTTGAAAAATCTTTTGATTTCAAAAGCTCCAGTAGGTCTTTTCCTGCTTCATCTATTTTCAACTTGCGAATAGCATACACGGAGGCTTCTTTCACATCGTCCGATTCATTGGACAAAGCTTCCACTACGGATTTATTTTCAGAAGTTAGTTCCAGCTCCGAAATGGTTTTTATGGCAACAATCTTAATGGAAATATCGGGATCTTCTTTCAATAGTTCCGAAAGAATTTTATATAATTCAATAGAATGCTCTTTCGGAAAATGAAGAAGTTCTCGAAGCGCCTCTTTTCGTTCTTTGGCGCTCCCAAATTTTAAAATTTTTTCCAGAATGTCTTTCTTTTTAGTTAACTGCTCCGGGGTTAAATTCTTGCCGACTTTAGCTTTATTGCTTGCTTTGGTTTCATCTTTCTCTTCGGTTTCGTCGGATGATTTATCTGAATCTGTGACTTGGGGTTTATCAGCTACCTTTTGAGGAAAAAGAATTGCCGGAACGCAAAAAAATAAAACGAAAAATAACTGAATTTTAACCCGCTTGAAGTTTTCGATTTTCTTCTTCAAGCTCTTCGATTTTTCTATTGAGTGCATTAAGCATATGCTGATTTTCCAGATTTTGCCTGAATTTTTCGATAAGTTCACGGATGTCTTTAGAGAGTGAATCAATATTCCACGGTTTTTCAACATACCGATTCAAACCTCCGTAGTTAATTGCATGGATCGCAGAATCAAGTCCAGCCTGCCCGGTAAGTAAAATTTTAATAGCATCTGGAAGTTTTCTATGAATTTCCTCTAAAAATTTGTCACCCTTCATTCCCGGCATAACCTGATCGGAAATGATCAGTTCGATCGTTTGATTACTGCCGTGAATCTCATCAATTAAAGATAACGCTTCTTCTGCGCTTGTAGCAATTTCAATTTCATGAGTTCCCCCAAAATGATTCCTCAATTGCTCCTGAAGAGTTTCCAGTACCGATACTTCATCATCGACACAAATTATATAACCTTTATCCATGAAATTCGCTCTCCAAATCCGGCAAAATGTCTTTTTATGACACTTTGTGTCATTTGATTTTCAAAATAAAATAATTGTCAAGACATGAACACAAAATTTTGAAAATATTTTCGGCGGATAGTAAAATTTTATCGGATTTGAAAGGTTTTCTCAATCTCCATAACATGAAAAAGATCAAATTTTTTTATATAATCTTCAATGGATTTCTTTTCAGCGTCGCTGATTCGGTCAGGGTAAAGTTGCAGTAAAAGTTTGTGGCAACTCAACTGTTCGGGATTGAGGATTCTACATTTTTCCAGAGCTTTGAACTGATTGTCTTGATATTCGCTTTTTTTTGTTTTAATGTATAATGCTTTATTGATTTCCGCATACAACTCCAAAACTTGAGGATCTTTTTCCAAGGATATATTTTTGAGAAGGCCCGCCCAGACAAAAGCTTTTTGCAGCGCCAAGTCATCAGGCAGATTATTTTCTTCTATTCTGAAATTTCTAAGTGTGTTATATTTCAACTGAGGTTCGACGTTTCTCAGCAGTTCGGAAAAAAAGTAGGAGAATATTAAAAAATAACCCACAAGCACAATCAATAGAACTTGGCCGAGTATCGGGAAAATTTTACCCCAATATTTTCTCATCTCGATAAATGAATTATTTTGAGAAATGGATTTTAGGGGTCGGGAAAATATGTTTTCTCCATGCGATGGAATTAAAAAACCGAGCACTCCACAATAGATAATCCATATATGGAGTATCATGAAACTGTAGTTCATGATTCCATAAACATGAGAAACAATTAGGGCAGTGAGCCCGCTGTAAAAAATAAAGGTTGTGGTTTTTATGGATTTGATTTTACGCTTTCGGAATATTAGCAGATGCATAATAGTCAATAATGCAAAAAAAAGTGCCCCATTTTCATATAAAAATGCCAATGGAGTATTATGAGTTGGCAAGAAAGACCCCGAAAATCGCAGTTGGTCTCTCAGGATGGTGTATCCATAAAATGAATACATATGTATATCCGATACCCCTAAATATAAATAATTATCCGCACCATGCCCGAGAATTGGCGCTTGCAAAATTTTTCGTATGCTTAGATTCCATAGACCGAGTCGGGCGAGAAAGCTATCTGTATTAAGAATTTCATCACTTTTAGATAAGAGAAAAATTATTAAGAAAATAAAAGGAATGACAAAGAGAAATTTGTAAAGGACCTTTTTTTGGAAAAATTTTTTGCGGAGAGTGCTTGTGTTGACTATCAGAAATATAAATCCAAGCGCAGCAACCAGTAAGGATGTTCTGCTGATCATGAAGATTAGAAGATAAACGATTACGGAGATAAACGTAGCCGAAAGAAAGATCTGTTTTAGTGATTTTTTACCGAAGGAGATTATAAGATAAGCCATTAAAAATGAAAGTACAATTAGGAAGAAAAAAGAAATATCATTTGCGTTGATAGAAAATAGACTGAGTTTCTTATTTAGAAAATTTTTCATTGTAAATTCTTTACTCATCGTGAATAGGGATGAAAGGAACAAAATAACAATTTCAAATAAGATTATTACTGAGAAATATTTGAAGATTCTAAGCTTACTGTATGAAAATATTAATACTCCCATAAAAAGAATGCCTGAGGCATATCTGTATGAAGCTGGCATGGTTAGGAGCAAGTTATTGGAAACGATTGCCCTGAAAAGTAATAAACCCACCATTGAAAAAATCAGGAATCGGGCCAGAACTTTATTAGAGGAAGAGTTGTTTCTTTCATTTTCAAGAGTAAATTTGAGTGAGTATAAACTGTACGCGAATAAAGCCGAATATCCGGATAAACTATAGCTGTATGCCCACTGAAAAGGAAACGATGTGAATAAAAAAATCGTAATTGGAAAAATGAATCCGGTTTTAAAATTTTTCTTTGAGGCGATGAATAATATAAAGCAAGTATACAGAAAATAAACTACCATCAGTAGATTCTTCATTTTCGGCATTTCCGTATTGGTGATATGGGAAAGATCCTGAACTAGAATAGCACCTGAAAAGATAATTGAAATGAAAATCGGAAAGTTGAATGCTGTGTCAAATTTTTTGAGAAACTTAAACTTGGAGTTGAGAAAAAAAATTAGAATAACGGAAATATTAAAATAACCGACTTTGGACAAATAAGCAACTTTTGAGTCGATGACATATGTTGCCAATATCGCAGTGAATAAAAAAATTGCATAGATTGTGTTGACAATTTTCACTATGGTACGCAGGCTATAATTCCAAAATTTGTAATTACTTTCAGGCGCAGGTGATGGTATTTTTCTTCCAATTTCAATCCTGAGCGATAATAATTCCTAAATTCGTTGCAAGATCGCAGTTTGATGAGCAAGTTGATTGACAAGAAGTGACACATGGTAACGCGGATGCGGTCAAAGCACCTCCCTCTGAAATTCCACATGAGGAGCCACAGGCTGTTCTACAAGCATCTAGTGATCCTCCAGTGCAATTTAAGATGTATGTCATCATAACTTTTTCAATTCTTTTTTCTTTTGTTTGAGATTTATTTTCAGAACAATACGCCAAAAGAGCTACAATAGCAAGGATTTGAATTAATGAGACTGTTGATTTCATAATTCAAATCTTTTCTCAAAGGGTACGCGGTCAAGAAAAGAATTGCTTGAGAAAATCAAAAGTAGTTGAGAAAAATATCTAAACAAATAATACGTTATTTGTGAATAGTGAAGGCCATTCTATAAGGAAAATCATTCATGTCGATATGGATGCTTTTTATGCTTCAGTGGAGCAGAGAGATTTTCCTGAGTATAGAGGAAAGCCGGTAGTTGTCGGGGGTGACCCTAAAAGCCGGGGAGTCGTCTCTACTGCCAGTTATGAAGCCCGAAAGTACGGGATCCATTCTGCAATGCCGACCTCGCAGGCATATAGACTTTGTCCACATGCAATTTTTGTTTTTCCGAGATTTCATGCGTATGTGGAAGTCTCTATGGAAATCCGCAAAATCTTTGAAGAGTTTACCGATTTGGTGGAGCCTCTTTCACTTGATGAAGCTTATCTTGATGTTACCGAAAATAAGAAAAATATTTCCTATGCAACAAAGATTGCGAAGGAGATAAAAAACCAAATAGTAAAAAGAACTCAACTAACAGCTTCTGCGGGAGTTTCTTATAACAAGTTTCTGGCAAAAATTGCATCGGGAATGAATAAGCCGGATGGCATTACAATAGTTACTCCTGAGATGGCCGGTGATTTTATAGAGAAACTTCCCATCGGAAATTTTTTCGGAATAGGAAAGGTGACTGAACAGAAAATGAAAGCGTTGGGGATTCATAAAGGCCTGGATTTAAAAAATATGAAGGAATCCGATTTGATAAAAAATTTCGGAAAGACCGGTTCCCATTATTATCAGATGGCAAGAGGAGAGGATGATAGGCCTGTCGAAAATTTTCATATTGCAAAATCTGTAGGCGCTGAAAATACATTTCAATCCGATTTGCTTGACCTGGATTTGATTCGGAACGAAATTCGGGATATTGCTGAAACTCTAGTCTATCGCCTTCACAATTCAAACACGAAAGGCAAAACAATTACTCTTAAGGTCAAATATGAAAATTTTGAAACAATTACAAGAAGCAGGACTATCGCATGCTATACGAATGATTTACAGTTTATTCTTCAGCAGGTTATGGATTTATTAAAGCACACAGAAGCTGGGAAAAGAAAAATCCGATTAATCGGAATATCGCTTTCTAACTTGGATTCAAGCCATCATAAGGAACAGGACGATTGCCAGCTTATTCTACCTTTATAATGCGTTAGTTGGCATTGTGAACGTTGGCAGTTTCCGATTTGGAGAAATTTTCATCTAAAATCAGTTTAGCCAGGTCTCGGATGAATGAATTTCTTTCCTCTTTCAATTTTTTCAGCGTTTCTCTGAATCTTTCATCCTTCGTTTCCCCCATGGCAAGAATAACCGCTCCTTTCTGGTCGTTGCTTAGCGAAGGACTGGTAACGAGTTTTTTGAAAAGCTGTATCAGATTTTCCGAATAGGGCCTGTATTGTATGATTTTACCCTTGTTGCCGTCCGGAATAGAATTCATATTTTTTAATTCATCTACAAAATCGTAGAAAACCTCTTCTCCGGCAGATGTAATAATTAGCGTTGAAAGGAGCAATTCTCCCTCAGGAGACCTATAACGGCCGATAGCTCTAATGATTTCCGTTTTTATTTCGGAATTTTTTGCATTTGTGTATGCAATTTTTAAAACTGCGAGGCCTTTCGGATCTAGAGAGTCGCTGGCTTCAAAAATTGCACTCTTCACTTCTTTATTGTCCAGAGCGGTAACTTTTTTTGCTAATGCTACCATGTCCGGATGGGGAATTTTGCTGTTTCTATTAATCAGTAAATTTCTTTCATGTAATAGGTGAATTTTCCCGGGTTCGATCGTATGATTTGCGGATAAAGAATAGAAACCTGCGAGGAACATAAGTGCAACACAATAGGGAAAAAATGGGTGGATGGAGTGTAAGATAGATTGTTCAATCTTGGGAATTGTCGGTTCTCTCATAATATTACCTTCGGATCATTTGCAGTAAACAATAACTTTGTATTAAAAAAAATCACTGCACTTTTTTCCAGCTCATGCCAGCAAAGTATAGATTCAATCGCTTTCATATCGTCACCTAAATCACGCTAAATTTGTGACTTTGAAGTAACTTGAAAAGCACTATTTTCTTAGCAAGGCATCAGTTCTTCAGAATCTTTTGCGGCCAGGGATAATCTTTTTACAAACGGATGTCCCTTTCTATTTTTCCGTCTTGAATGATAATATGACGTTTTGCCCGTTTCGCAAATTCATCCTCTTTAAAACTATCTTCTGACTTTTTGCGGAGGAATGTTTGATCTGTGGTAATGTGAGTAATTCGTCGCAAATGCGATGCTATTGTACAGAGGCTTGCTCTGAATGAAGGGGTCGGACACCCTCGAAAATGACGCTCTATTGGACAATGGAAAAAAAGAATCAGGAAAAATTTCTTAGATAGTCGAAAGTATAAATTCCAGTATCGTGATTATCATTCCAATAAAAATTCAAAGCGTATCTTCCAACTTTTTTCCATGATAAAAGGGAAATTGTTTCAATATGTGAGGTTGCAGCGCCGATTTTGCCTCCGTGGCCTCCCATACATGCAGCGCAGGGACATTTTTTTCTCAAATCCAAAAGATCAAATTCAGTTGTAACTCCATCTTTCCACAAAATTTTCAGTTTATGTGCGTCATGCGAAATATTGTCAGGCATTGTTGACAGAGGGTTTTTCATTTTGGCAAACTCAATTTTTTCTCTTTGAAATGCCCTATTGTGCTTCCGTAGGTTTGCTTTTCATTTTTCTTCAAATCAGCCATTTCAAAAGTATTTTTTTCGAAAATCAGAATTACGGTGGAACCCATTTCGAACCGGCCAAGTTCAGCACCTTTTTGTATCAATATGTCCACATTTTTGTATTCCACTTCTTTGGAGAATCGGAGCCATGAATTTGTTACGATTTTGTTATCGTAAGTCACTCGAATTTTTCCGACATTGGATGCCCCGACTTTTACCACTGCAATTTTTCCGTATTCGGTTTGAAGAAAAGTAATCAACCTTTCATTTTTTGGAAATAGGCCTCGGATTCCAAGGACCGCGAGATCATTGACCGGAAATAATTTTCCCGGTTCGTAGTAGTATCCCAGAATTTTTCCGTAAAACGGAGAATGAATCCTGTGGTAGTCCTGAGGTGAAAGATAAAAAGTGATGAATTTGCCATTGGAAAAAGCATCAAGGTATTTGTCTGATCCCAGTAGTTCTTTTAAACTGTATTCGATCCCTTTTGCCTGAATTAGAGTACTTTCTTGGATATTTCCAAAGCTTGTGATCCGAGCATCAACCGGTGATACAACTGCGTTTTCAGCAGAGTCAACAATCCTAGCCCCTGCCTTGAGAGCTCTAGTGAAAAATTGGTTTAGTGAATTGTATTCGCCTAAATTCAATTCGGCTTCACTAACATTAATTTTGTAAACTTTTGCAAACGCTTTCAAAATCGGAATCATCATGAATCTGGGAAGCCTGATATAGGTCAGAGTACCAAATAGTTTTGATAAGAAATTTTTCGGCAGCATGGAAAGTATCAGTATATAAAAATCTTTGAATATCTCATAACGCGCTCCGCTTTCCGAGACAAATTTATTCAGTTCGGAAGATGCGGATTTTGCCAGAAGTAGGAGTGAAATTAAAACCGGAATTGCGGAGGAAATTGCCATTAGTAGGCCAATATTGAATGAGTAATAAAATATTTCATTTCCTCTTTGAAGGAAAAGATAACTGACGAGTAAGATCAACCCAACAAAGAAAATTCTGAAAAAATTTGCAAACTTCTCACCTGATATGTAGGTTGAATTTTGTTCTCCGGTGTAGAACCAGCCGCAAATTGCGATCAGCCCGAAAATAATCAGAGAAGAGCTAAACATGAATCCTGCGAGTTCATCCGACCTTGCAAATATCGAAGAGAGCAGATTCATTTGGGAATCAAAAGAGAATGCGTTAGACGACATCAGAACGTAAGAAACGAGAGTTGAAATAATTATCCCTTCAAAAAATGATGAAAGCATACTTACGAGTCCTTGCTTGACTGGAGAGTCTGTCCTTACTACTCCAGAAACTCCAGCGCTTTTTCCTACTCCGACTTCAGTCACCATGCAATATGACCCGAAGGATTCACCGATCATTCGGATAGCTGCGATTCCTCCTCCGGCAGCGAGGCTATTGGGTTGAAGAGCGCTTTCTAAGACATTTGATAGAAAAAAGGAGAAAGGTATAAAATCATTCTTGAAAAGAATAAAATAACTGAAAAAGAAAAACAGAAGTCCGATCGGTGCAAGAAACCCAGCCATTTTTCCTACTCTGCGAATTCCACCAAGCGATACGTAGATCAATATTGCGGAAATGAAAATTGGAACAGCCATTCCCTTTATGCCGAATGCGTTATGTGAAATATGAGTCATTGCGAGTGTTGGTACAACGCCTCCCATAAACAGAACTGCAAGAATACTTCCCAAGGCAAATAAGACAGCAAGCCATTTTGCCCTGAGGGCTTTTTCAATGAAGTACATTGGCCCGCTCAAATATCTTCCGCTGGGGAGCTTTGTTCTGAATTTGATTGCCATAGTCGATGAAACAAATCTAATAGGCATGATCAGGATTGAGCCAACCCAAATCCAGAAAATTGACCCGATTCCGCCAATCGTCAATGCTATTGCCGAACCGGCGATAGCCCCTAGCAGAAGGGAAGAGCCGGTTCCAGCAAAAAATGCCTGCGAATGAACCAATTGGCCTTTTAAACCTTTATTGTCTAGCGCTCCCGAAAAAATTTTAAATGCCAGAAAGAAGAATCGGGCTTGTGGAAATTTCAGCCGGATGGTCAGATAGATCCCACAGAAAATTACAAGGATGGAATAAGGATTTATTATATCGTTTCCGAAAAGAAAAAAGTTTTTGTTGATATTCATCAATGCCCTTAGATTTTTCTCAAAAATTTCCCCTAAATGCGAAAATTTAGTGGATGAGATTTTTTCTCTTCAATAAAATTTGACTTGGTTAGTCATGTCAAATCCTATACCACGTCAATTTACCGGAATTCTTTGCATTTTAACCATATTTGTTTCCCTGCCGATTTTCGGTGAAGAGACGGACTTTGAGAAAAGTGATTTTGAATTCGGGATTCGTTATGGATTCGGTTATAAAAATCGAGAGAGATTCGATGAAAATCTGAAGAATTTCAGGTCGTTTGATGCGCCGAATATTTATACCCATCTTTCCATATCCGGATTTCAGAATCTTTCGAATGGAGAGCTTATTTTCAGGCGCAGATGGTCGCAAAATGCAAAATTCGGATTTGCTTACGGTTTTAATCAATACGAAAAATTTCAGATGACCGAGGTTGCCTCAGACGGGTATCTTACTCGACTGAATTTCCATATTTCCACGAATTATTTTGTCGCTACCTACCATACCGAGTGGAATTTCCGGAGATTTTTTCTGGAAGGAGGGCTTGGTATTGGAGTGAATCAAACCAGCTGGAAAACAACAGGCTACGCAGTATCTTCCAGCGAATACCAAAATCAGAAAGGATACCTTTCAGGGTCTGGAATCCAATACAAAATTGAAGGGTCCGTCAATAAAAAAATAACCGATACTCTGATTTTTCAGCTTGGGATAGCCATGAATTTTTCTTCTGTGCCGTCCTTTTCAGGTAGCCTAAACGGGAATTCCAATTCTTTTTTTATAACTAGGGATGGAAAAGTAAATTCTATAAATCAATCAGATTATTCTGACAATTATCTTTGGTACAACACGGCCACAAGGAGGCTGGATTTTTTTGTGGGAAGCTCAGTTTTATATTTTTCTTGTATCGGAAGATTTTCTATTTGACAGGAGTGGAGCAATCTCTAAGAATAATGCAGGTTTATTATGGCTACTGAAAAAGTTATTACAATATCAATCAAAGAGCTTCCTCATTTAAAGATTATTTTATCTGCTTGGTACAATTTCCTGAAAGAAAGCTATGACAATAAGAAATTCTCAAGCGCGGAATTTACGGATTTTCTGAAAACACCGATAATGTACGATTTGGACAAAGATCAAATAGAGCTTATGTTTTGCGGGAATGAAGAAATACTGGAAGAATTCAGGGAATTGGTTTTTAACAAGGACTGAAATTCATTCAGCAGAAGTGCCTTTATCTTAATCGGGTAAAAAGATTGCAAATATGCAAAAAGTGAAATAAAAACCTGCGAGCAAAGATTCAACTCGCAGGATTAAAGTTAAACTATCTCCAGCCTTCTGCTTTCAATTCGCCATGGTCTTTGTATAAACCAGACGCTGCAACAGAAGATGCTCTGATATGTCCTGAATATTGTGTGTAAGTTACAGTTGAGTTAAAAGGCCAAATTCCTTCCGATTGGGAAAGGCTTGCTTGGCATTTTGATACTCCACCAACTCTGCTGTATGCACAAGAAGAATGGTATGCAACTGCATAATCATCTTCGCCAGGAAGAATTGCAGAAGCACCAATCATTCCTTTGTATCCAGGAACTTGGTTAATTGTAACCCCAGCAGTATTGTTGTGGTTATAAGCAGCTCTTGCTGTTGATACTACCAGTGATTTGTCCATTGCGTTTCCTGCCCAACTCAGAACAAAAGAGTTAAGAGTATTTGCAAGTTCAGATCCACCGGATGCAGAAGCAAGTGCAGTAACTTTCACAATATTGTAACCTTTGCTAGTTGCAGTTCCACCAAGATTTGCTAACCAATACTCAGTTGCGTAGCAACCTGCACTATGGCAAACGATCTTGCAAGAATTTGCTCCTCTACACTGGTTATACAATACAGTGCTAAGGTTTGTTTGAGCCCTTGCGGTTCCGTATGTTCTTGGGTCGGTAGTTCCGTCGTATCCGACAAAATACTTGGTTCCAGAAACAGTGTTCGCAGATGAACCCCAATAGCTGTTTACATCGGTTGTTCCCGTTCCGTTATGGTTTGAGCCTGATTTTCCGTGAACAAAAATCGTTCTATTTTGAGCCATCAAAGACCCGGAAATCAAAAACGAAATAGAAACTAAAAGAATTAATTTACGCATGTTTTATCTCCTCACATGTGAAGCCCGTTTCTGGGTTTCTAATCCATATTTTGGACTGATTCAAAAAAATGTATAGCAAAATTTTAATTTAAGTCAAAAATTTTGCTTTTTTTTAAAGTAATTTTGGAATTTGTGTCTGCTTTGAAAGAATTCTATAGAAAGTCTGGATTATGTCGCAAAAAGAGCCTATTTATGAATAATGGATTTTTCCATACCAGAAATGATTGCTTTCTCCAAAGCCTCCTGATTAACAGGGGGCTTCAAATATCCGAATAAAGTAATCAGAAAGGCGAGTAGCGCCATGCTGAAACCGATCGTCCATTGCAGAAGGCCGATGCGTTTGTCCACTGATT
>CAYTEA010000019.1:74136-86296 GCA_964436695.1 uncultured Leptospiraceae bacterium | reverse complement strand
GGCACAAGGGTGAGAAGCGATTACGAATAAAATTCGGAAAATCTCTGTATATATTTGACAATTGGAAACGATATCTCACCAAAATGTATAAGCGAACAAACATTATCCCAAAACCCACGGACCCGAGTAGCTAAGAATGTCTCTTTTCCAATTACAAACGCGTCCAGAGAATTCTTCAAACAAAGAGATTATACACTCTCGTATTACCATAGAACAACAGACTGGGAACCTTTCTAGCTTGCGGCTTTGCAAATGGAAAATTCTTGGGAAAAAACCAAATAATTCCGATATATTTTACAAACGGTTCCATAATGCAAAACATTGATTATTCCAGACGACTAAAAACTCGGGAGATTCCTAATCCGAAACCTATTACCTCCCACCAACTAGCTACATTTGCCGGGCATACCCTCTCAAGGTCACATAAAAGCCCTTCATTTCTGTTCATCATGGTAGGTGCAATTCTACTTTTTACATCAGGATTGGTTATCGGGCTAAAAATGGATCAAAAAGAAAACAATTTCGCGCAAAATGAAACCAAGGAGACCCACTCCTTTAAAAACATATCTTCCCAAGAACCAAGTCAGATAGAAGAAATCGGAGAAAAAGCTGCAAAAGCAATCGAACCTCCAACAAAGCTTGTAAAAGAAAAGCGAAAAAAAGAAACTCCTCAGCCGAGGGGCCTGAAATACCCCCCTAAAACTGGGGAATTGAACTATATGATCCAGCTGGGCAACTTTCCTCCAGAAAAATCCCTGCCAATAGGCAATAAACTTATTCAAACGAAGCCGGAGCTACAGGGCAGACTTTTCAGAACGACTTCAGGGAAACTATATCTTGGCTATTTCTACTCCGAGGAAGAGGCAAAGAAGGTTCTCAGTAAGGTTAAATCGCAATCCGGAGGTATTTTTCAGGGTGCAACGATAAAAACCCTGGAATATTAATAAATTATGCTTGACCTGCATGATTTATCCTTCAAGACTGTACTTTAGAGTTTAACGGAAGATATTATACGTAAATTGGCAAACAAGAGCGTAAAGATTTCTGCAAAGAAAGAATTTAAGGTCGGGGATTATGTCGTATATCCCATGCACGGTGTAGGAGCTGTAACTGAGGTCGGTAAAAAGACCATTCTCGGGAAAAAGAGAGATTGCTATTGCCTCGAAATTCAAAATACTAAGATGAAAGTCATGATACCTGTAGATAAAGCTAAGCAGGTTGGAATTCGAGGAATCATCAATAAAAAAGATATTAGAAAAGTTCTAAACTTATTGATGAATGATGAGATTGATACGGAAGAAGACTGGAAAGTTCGCTACCAGAACAACATGAACAAAATAAAGTCCGGATCAATTTATGAAGTAGCAAATGTATGTAGAAACCTGTTTAAGAGGGCAAATGGAAAAGAGCTCTCGATCATGGAAAGGAAATTGTACGAAAGCGCCTACACGCTTGTAAAGACCGAAATTGCTTTAAGTAAGGGAGTGCCGCAAGAAGAAGCCGGAAATATTGTATCAGATATTTTGGCTGGTTCGGTGCAGGCAAGCAACCAAACAGAATAATTTTTCCAGAAAAACTCAAATTTAAATATAGGATTTGAGTATGGCTCATTTATACAGGATTTTATTATCATTATCTCTGTCAGCAGCTACAATAGCAGTGCTTTATTTCGGATATGTTAGGGATTTTACCCTCTATGTGTATCCAGCTTTAGTGCTTTTTTCTTCACTAGTCATTTTTTATGGCGAAGGAAAGATATTTCCAAAATTCAAAGGGGAAATTCTTTTTTGTTCTGGAGTTGGGGCGATTATAGGCCTATCTTTGGCTTATTTTTTAAGCTCATTGTTCAGGGACTTCAACACTGCCGGCGTAAATATGGTTTTTAGCTTTTTCTTTGGGCTAATCGGGATTCGCGCTGGAATCGAATTTGCAAAAGAGCCTGGGCTTTCTGTTTTTGGCGGAGGGGGTTTAGGGGCTTTTTCAATCGGCTCAAGAGACAAGAACGCAGAAATCCGCGATAAAATACTGGATACATCTGTCGTCATCGATGGAAGGATTCTCGATATTGCAGACACACATTTCATCGATGGTCCGCTGATTTTGCCAAATTTCGTTTTGCGCGAAATCCAATTGATTAGCGATTCCTCCGATCCAATTAAACGCGCGCGTGGGAGAAGAGGACTGGATATGCTGAATAAACTTCAGAGAAAAGGTTCCATTGAAGTCAAAATCACTTATACCGACTATACGGATACGCGAGAAGTTGATGCAAAGCTTATCAAATTAGCCCGCGACACTGGAGCAAAACTTGTTACGAACGATTTTAATTTGAATAAAGTTGCAGAGCTTCAAGGTGTGAAGGTTTTGAATCTGAATAATCTCGCCAATGCGTTGAAACCTGTAGTTCTTCCGGGAGAAGAAATTCAGATCCAAGTTATCAAAGAAGGAAAGGACGAAAATCAAGGTATCGGCTATCTGGAAGACGGTACAATGGTAGTTATTGAAAATGGCGGACATCTGGTTGGAAAGGATGTAAAAGTAAATGTTACATCGATTATTCAAACTGCCGCGGGTAAAATGATTTTTACAAAAGCAATGAAGTAAATGAATAAAGTTAAAGAGAACAGAAAAGAAAATCCCTATTCGTCGACTGTAATTCTTCCAAAAACGGATTTTCAGATGAAAGCGGATCTTGCAAAACGCGAGCCCGCTTTAATCGAGAAATGGCAGTCAGAAAATACGTTCGGAAAAATGAAGGAGTCTCGAAAGAACTCCAAAAAATTTGTCCTGCACGATGGGCCTCCGTATGCAAACGGAAATTTTCACGTTGGCCATGCACTGAATAAAATCCTGAAGGATATAATCGTGAAATCCAAACATCTGGAAGGATTCTACGTGGACATGATCCCGGGTTGGGATTGCCATGGGCTTCCTATCGAAGTTCAGGTTTTGAAGAATCTGGGGAAAAACGCGTCTTCAACTTCACCTTCCGATCTTAGAAAAAAATGCAGAGAATATGCGGACGAATTTGTAAAAAAGCAGGGCGATGATCTAAGCAGATTTTTATGTCTATGGGATAGAAATCGGAAATATCTGACAATGACCCCTGAATATGAAGCCAGAATTGTGGAGGTATTCGGAGAGCTATTCAAAGAGGGATATATTTTTAAAGGGAAAAAACCAGTTTATTGGTCTCCCGACCTCGCTACAGCCCACGCAGAAGCTGAAATAGAATACTACAACGTAACTTCTCCTTCTATCTACGTTAAATTCGAGGTTCAGAATGAGAAAAATTTATCCTGCCTGATTTGGACAACTACGCCCTGGACTCTACCGGCAA
Organism: uncultured Leptospiraceae bacterium; assembly: GCA_964436695.1. GTDB lineage: Bacteria > Spirochaetota > Leptospiria > Leptospirales > Leptospiraceae > JABWCC01. The sequence continues at coordinate 82,956 of CAYTEA010000019.1, read as the reverse complement.
ATCTTGCTATCTCTTTTAATAAAGAATTCGACTATTCAATATTTCATTCGAAAGAGCACGGAAATTTAATCATTGCTGAAGGATTAAAAGAATCCGTGGAAGAAAAAACCGGCATCAGCCTTGCAAAGGTCAGAAAAATTACGTCAGACGAAATTGCCAGGCTTAAATTTCACCATCCTTTCATAGACAGGATATCCATTCCCCTATTCGGACGTCATGTGACACTTGACGCAGGAACCGGGTGCGTCCATACTGCTCCCGGGCACGGGGTTGACGATTACAAAGTCGGCCTTGAAGCGGGACTCGAACCCTACAGTCCATTAGACGACAGAGGTCGATATACTGAAGAGTTTCTGCCGATGAAAGGGATTAACGTATTTGACGCAAATCCGAAAATCGTAGAGCTTCTAAAAGAAAAAAATGTTCTAGTTTTCGAATCAAAACTAGAACATTCTTATCCACATAGTTGGAGAAGCAAGAAACCTCTGATTTTCCGCGCGACCCCGCAATGGTTTTTTTCAATCGATAAGCATGATCTCAGAAAAAATTCTCTCGAAGCGATAGATAAAGTAAGCTGGATTCCCGGCTGGGGAATTACCAGAATCCACTCAATGGTAGAAAACAGACCTGACTGGTGCCTATCCCGGCAAAGAAACTGGGGAGTTCCAATTCCTGCATTCAAGTGCAACTCCTGTGGCGAAACCCACATTACAAATGAAACAATAAATTTCTTCACAAAATTGGTAAAATCCGAAGGAATTGAAATTTGGTTCGACAAGGACGTTAAGTTTCTCATTCCTCCTGATACTGCTTGCCCGGCCTGCAAAGGAAAGGATTTTTCGAAGGAGCACGATATTCTGGACGTATGGTTTGATTCTGGTGTTTCTAATTTTGCGGTACTTGATGAAAATCCTAGTGAGCCGCCTGCCGATCTCTACCTTGAAGGCACGGATCAGCACAGGGGCTGGTTTCAGTCCAGTCTTTGGCCGTCTATGGCCCTTAGAAAATTTCCTCCGTATAAATCCGTTTTGACACACGGATACGTTCTGGATGAAAAAGGACATGCGATGTCCAAGTCGCTCGGAAATGTAATCAATCCGACCACAGACATCATCAATATTTACGGTGCTGACATTCTTAGACTCTGGGTAGCCTCTCAGGATTTTCGAGACGATGTGAAAATCGGACTAGATGGAGTAAAAATAATCGGAGAGCAATATCGAAAGATAAGAAATACATTTCGGTATTTGCTGGGAAATTTAAACGGATATACGTTAGGCGAAATCCCGGAAAAAGAAAAGCTTTCTGAATTGGATCGATACTTTCTATCTCTCTTGAGCAACATCTCCTCGGAAATTCATACCGCATACTCCAGCTATCAGTTTCATTTGATTTATCACAAGGTATTGAATTTTTGCAGCGTTGAACTATCGGGTGATTACTTTGAAATTATCCGAGACAGCTTGTACTGTGATGGATCGGATTCAACCGATAGAAAATCGCATATTCAGGCACTAGCATTAATTCTGGAGACTTTGGCTGTATTGGTTGCTCCAATTCTAAGCTTTACGGCTGAAGAAGTATGGAGTGCCTACGGCAAAAAGGATTCGATATTTTTAAATACATTCAAAAATATCTCAAATTTCCGAGATGAAAATCTGGAACAAAAATATTCTAAAATTTTCGGCCTGAAAACTCATGTCCAAAAAGCGCTGGAAATTGCCAGGCAGTCAGGGAGCATCGGAAAGTCCCTAGAAGCAAAGGTTTATATTGAGGGTCAAAGCAAGAAGGAATTCTTGAATTCTTTCAGCCAACCCGATCTTGAGAAATTGTTTGTGGTGTCCCAAGTAGACTTCGGCAAGCCGGAAGGAAAAATCCTTTCTTCTGTAGATTCAGATTCGGTTATTATTTCAGTCGTTTCTCCAAAAGAGCATGAATGCCCAAGATGCTGGAGAAGAACCAGAGAAGTTACCGAAGAAGGCAAACTTTGCATTAGATGCGAAAGTTCCGTGCGTTAGTCGCAATCCACTGAACTCCGGCAACGAACATGTCCTATAACCGGACAAGCTCTATAAACGATCCGGCATATCTGCGATTACATACGATAAAACAGCCATTGCGCCAATGCACAAATTAAAATCTTTATTATTGAGTTTATCCATTGTGTCAGCTTCTGTGTGGTGATACCAGAAATATTTTGACATATTCACATGAAGGCCGGCTCCCAGAACGCCTGCCTGAACGAGTGGAGTGATATCCGCCATCCCGCCATTATTATTCGTAATAGTTCCGGCTTCCATCGGCTCCAATAACTTTCCGATGGATTTCATAATCGCTAGCGAATTTCCATTTCCGGAAAAGCCGAATCCCGATGGCTTAAAAACGCCATTGTCGCTTTCAATCGCCAGCACATGGTTTGGAATTTCGTCCTTATGAATTTTCGCATATTCGTAACCACCATTCCCGCCATTTTCCTCGTTAGTAAATAAAACCACCCGAATTGTTCTTCGAGGCCGAAGCCCCAAGCGTTTGATGATATGCAGAGCCGACCAGGCTGCCGTGCTTCCTCCTGCATCGTCCATTGCTCCCTGGCCAACATCCCAGGAATCAATGTGGCCGGATATTAGAACAATCTCCTCCGGTTTTTCCCAGCCTTTTAGTTCAGCGATAATATTTCTGGAAACCGAATCCGGAAAATTCTGAGAGTCCATTTTCAGCTCCATCACAAGTTTTTCTCCCCTGGCCTGAAACCTATCGAGTAACATCGAATCTTCGACCGTGATCGCAGCGTGGGGAATTTTCGGAACATCATCAGCATACAACATATTTCCCGTATGGGGAGTATTTAATGAAACGGGAGTAACCGAACGAACAAGACTCGCAACTGCTCCCAGTTTCGCAGCTTCAATTGCACCTCTCAAACGGTATTGCATGGTCTCCCCATAAGTAGTAAAAGCAAAATTAAAAAGAACAATCTTTCCCTTAACCGCATTCGCTTTTAACTGCAGATCTTTGAAACTCTGAACGACAATAAGCTCAGCTCGAATTCCTTCAGCGGGAGTCGGAACACTTCCACCTAGCCCCAAAATTTGGATTTTTTTCACTCTGGGTTCGATAATAGAAGCCGATTCAACCCCCCTCACCCATTTTGGAACCGGTACATTTTCAGTGTGAACATTATCAAACCGTTCTGCCTTCATTTTTTCCACTATCCAATCAATTGCATTTTCAAGCGACTGGCTCCCACTAAATCTATGTCCAAATTTATCGCACAGAGTCGATAATTTTTGAAAATAACCCGTATCATTCTCAATACTCTTATGAATCAATTCGGAAACCGTCCTGTAATTCTTTTCAATATTATTTGAAGAACCGTTGGCTATAACACGGGGCTTTGAAAATACCTCTGAAGAGAATAGGATTAGAAAAAAGATAATTAGATTGTGCATAGGTCAAGGATTGAAATAGATTTCAAAAAATAAAGCTGATTTCTGAAATAAATGAAATTCTGCAAACAAAGCCGCTTCAAAATTGAAAATAGAAAAATTCTTTCGATTCAAAAATTCCAAATAGATTGAATTGAATAAAAAAAACAACTACCATTCCAGTAAAAACTAAAGGATGCAGAACTTTGAAATTGAATATTTCCATTTCCTTTTTATAAATTTGGATCGATTGCACAAATAGAATTGGAAAAATAAAAAACAGGATTTTAAAAATTAACATTCCGTTAAAATAAAAGCCCTGCAGATTCGATAAAATTCTCACTAAATGGGAATAGTTTTCAACGCGGAATAATAAAAGCCCTAGGGCAAACAGCCAGAATGTCAAAAATATTCCCGAATACTTGATGACTCCAAGGAAGTAACTAGGAAGATTAATTGAATACTTTAAGATATAGTTGTAGAATAGATTGTAACCAATGATTTGAATTCCGCAATAGAATCCCCAAATCAGATACCCATAGGTAGCCCCGTGCCAAAGCCCGCCCAAAATCCAAATTATTAGCAAGTTGATATTTTGACGGAACATTCCGTATTTATTTCCTCCGAGCGGAATATATAAATAATCTCTGAGCCAGGTTGAAAGAGAGATGTGCCACCTCTTCCAAAACTCCGATGGGTTTCGAGATAAAAAAGGGATTAAGAAATTATGCGATAGGCGAAATCCCATCATTTTTGCAAGGCCCCTCGCTGCGTCGGTATAACCGCTAAAATCAGCGTACACCTGAAACGCAAAACCAAACGCAGTCAGATAGATTAGCCCGGTAGGAATCTGGTTTTGAGGCTCCAAAGAAGAATTTACAAATGCTGCTAAATTGTCCGCAATAAAAACTTTTTTGAAAACTCCCCATGCAAACAAATAAACTCCGGAGGAAAAGTCCGAAAAAACGACTATTCTTTCATTCTCAATCTGAGGGATCAGATTCTCTGCCCTCTCAATCGGCCCTGATAAAAGAAGCGGAAAAAATAAATCATAAATACTAAAAGTTACAAAATCAAAAGTGGGATTAATTCTACCTTTGTAAATATCGATGATGTAACTAATATTGTGAAATGTATAAAAGGAAATTCCAATTGGTAAAAGTATATTCAGTATCGGGATCGGCTTTCCCATCCCCAAGATCGAAGACAGGTCGTTAAAGGCACTCCCCAAAAAAAAGGTGTACTTAAATGCAACCAAGACCAGTAGGTTTAAAGTTACGCCAATTCCCAAAAGCCATTTTGCTTTTGGGGATTTATAAATTCTTTTCCCAAGATAGAAATTCATTATGATGGAAAACAAGAGCAAAAAACTCATTTTATAATTCCAGAACGAATAGAAAATCCACCCTCCAGCAAGTAGTAAATAGTTTTGAACTTTGTGCTTGGATGAAATATAGAATATATAGAAAAAAAATAAAAATATCAGGAAATGAACCGAGTTAAAAAGCATCCCTTTTCAAGACTCATCTAAGATTTCCAAAAAACCGGACTTCTCTTTAGTATCCTTTGGATAGGTCAAGCAATGAGTTGAAATGGACAATTTAAAATCTTTGGGCGATTTCTCGTACTCATCTAATTTTAATTTGATTTTTTTGATGACAATTCCCGCTTCTTCGGAATCTTTTCCATGAAACAAAACAGCGAATTTACCTCTACCCACCTTAACGAAAAAATCCGCCTCGGAGAGATTTTCGTGGATTTTATTTCTCAAATAATCAGTGAATGAAACAAAAAATTCCTGTCCGAGAAGATTTATAATTCTGGGAGCATTTTGGATTTTGAAAATCGTAAGGCAGAACGAAATGGAGAGCTTTTCGCAATCAGCTATTTCCTGGTCTATTCTTTTTTCTATCGGATTGAACGGATCTCTAAATACAGTTTCCTTTTCCTTCAGCATCATTACATTTGCAAGCACCGGAGCTGCCACCTCGGAAATCCCAACGGCAATTTCCCGGTTAGTATTTGTCCAGGGAAAAGAAGTTTCGTGGACTACGATCATCCCTACAAGCCAATTTAAGTTTATAAATGGAATAACGATAAATTCCCTGAGAAAGCCCAAATCATCATTTGTGAGTTGTTGCCGGAGTTCCCGGATTTGCCTGAACTCTGCAATGTTATATACACCGGGAATATTTGACACCACCCCAACTATTTCCGAATCCCTTTGAAAATTAAGCCTCTGGATACTTTCAAGTGATAGAATATTTGAGCTAAATGCCCTGTAACAGTTTCCTTCTTCTTTATCATAGATAAAGAAGGTATATCGCATAACGCCCAACTCTTTTGAGAACGTATCGATTATTTCGTCTAACGCACTATCGAAATCTCTCACTTCCGATAACTTTCTGGAAAGCGAAATGATTATTTCATTAGATTTAATAACTTCATTCAGGTGAGAAATCAGTTGATTCTTTTTTTCCGCTTCCTGGATTTTTTCAAAAAACGAACCGGATATTTCCCCGGAAATTTTTAGGAACTCGAGGTCATCAGCCGTATACTCTTCACCACCGATATTTTTTCCAGCCAGAATTAACCCAAAAAAACGTTCCCCACTGCGAATCGGAGCGATGATTTCCGCATTTGACTCACGCAGCAATTCGGCTTCCTTGCTTGGGATTTTAGTCAAGAGATCTGCGGCATATCGTACACTGGTTTCGCTCGCAAAAATGGAATAGAGTTCATCTCCCTTATGAATGTTCCAGTCAGGATTGACTTCAAGCCCATGAGACTCAACAAGGTGAAGAATATCAAACTCGGAATGTTTGGATGAAAATACTGCAATACAGTTACATCCGATTTGTCCAGTCAATGAATATGTCAGTCCTTCAAAAAAATCGTCGTATGAATCAGACCTGGAAATTTCTTTCGTTAGCTCAAATAGCGCTAGGTAATTTTCAATTTTCTTCTTGGAAGCGATATGAATCTCAGACGGGACTGTCGTAAAATCCGAATCATCATCAAATAGATAATCACGCCTTTCTTCAACCGGATCCTCAGACTTCGGCCGAAATGGAGTCTTGGCTGCATCATAAGCGGCATCTTTTTCCCAATCCCGAAATAATTCGTCCGGAACAATATTCTCCAAATCGTCTTCGCTTTTCTTTACTTCCCCAACCGCTGATTGAAGCTCTTGCTCTTGCTCCTTTGCAGGGCTTTCTTCAATAATGTTATTTTCATGATTTGAGTCTTCTTCAAGCGAAAGATTTTGCGCTTGTTCATCTTCCCCAAAAATTTCTTTTTCAGGATTTTGAAGATTTTCGGTGTCATCTATTTCTTCAATCGGTGAAAGATCTTGATCTATATCCTGCAATCCCACCTCCGGATTTAGATCATCTAAAAAATTATCATCCGTGAATAAATCCTTATTTTCCTCCTGAGACTCCGGCGCCTCATCCACAGAAAATCTTTCATTGCCTATATTTGTATTTTTATCTTCAAGGTGTTCGTATTCAGTTAAACCCAGATCAGAGTTTTCGAAATCTACTTTTTCTTCACTGGGCTGGACTTCTTTTTTTTCGAGAATAGATGCGCTGTCCGAACTTCCTTCACTAATGTGTATCTTCTCGGCTTTTTTTAGGAGACCCTTATCAGAAATTGATTTTAGACCTGCCTGAGCCAGATTTGCCGCTTTTTTAAGGAGGGAATTTTTTTTTTTATTTTCCTGAGTCTCTACTTCTGCTTCGCCCTTGTCTGATGAAGCAATTCTTTCTTTAGTAATATCTGCTTTTTCCAGTAAGCCCATGTTTTATAAGCCCAGGTCATTCATTATCTTCTTATAGAGTGAGAAATAGTCTGATTTGGAAAATTCTGCAATCACATTATCAGGAAGATTCCCCAATAAATTATCCAGATAAGACAACATCTTTTGCATTTCCTCCCTGGAAAGATTCTCCGATTTTTCCTTAAGGCCAATATTCGTTTTTTCGTTCTGTATACTTTCCAGTTCTTTATCGGCTGAATAACCATGTAGCTCTTCAAGAGGGGACATGCCGCCTTCTTCCGCATATTCATCTAGATTAATGACTAATGCATCAGAATCCTCTTGGAAAGGCTCTTGGGAGCTTTCATCAACGATTTTGCTTTTTTCTGCGAGAGTTTCTTCCGGCGGAACTTCTCCAATAATATCAATTAATTCGGAATCAGCAATCTGTTCCATTTCTGCAACGGGGGCTCTGGTAGAATCGGACTCAAGAAGGTTACTCAATTCATTGTCAGAAAGAGAAATTTCCTCGTCGAATTCTGCAGGCTCGGACAACTCTTCGCCACCCGATAAAACATCCTCAAATTCTCCTATCTGAGTCGTCCCGGCTTCAGAGACAGGCTCGTCTGTTTCCAGAATATGATCCAGCTCGTCATCGGACAGGGCGATAGGCCCTTCTTCATCCAAATTAATGTCGCCTAACGCATGGTCCAGGTCATGACTTTTTGCTTGATCGCTATCCAAAACCGGAAGATCTTCGTCGTCAGATAATGCGATCGATTCCCCCGCGTCAGTACCCGGTTTTCCGAAAGTATCGTCAAACTCCTCTTCTACAGTAGATTCGTCTTCCGTAATATGGGCGAGTTCATCGGGAGAAAGCGCAATCGGCTCTTCCTCATCTCCATCAAGCACGGAAGATTCAATGATAGGCTCATCAGTATCCAGAATATGATCCAACTCCTCATCGGAAAGTGAAATAGGGCCTTCTTCATCCCCCACACCTAAATCAGTCCCACCAAACAATTCGCTGTCCAAGGCGTCTTCATGCTCTTCTTTTTGAATGGATTCATCTTCCGTAATATGCGCAAGTTCGTCGGGAGATAGCGCGATCGGCTCTTCCTCATCTCCGTCAAGTATGGAAGGTTTAATGATAGGCTCATCCGTTTCCAGAATATGATCCAGTTCCTCTCCGGAAAGAGCGATCGGACCCTCGTCTTCTTCGCTTAGATCAGATGCACCAAAAGGTTCAGTGTGCAAAATATCATCGTGCTCTTCTTTTTGAACAGATTCATCACCTGTAATGTGAGCGAGTTCGTCAGGTGAAAGTGCAATAGGTTCATCCTCGTCGCTATCCAGTATGGATGAACCGCCAACAGTTTCGTCAGAATCCAAAATATGATCCAGCTCTTCGCCTGACAGCGCAATCGGGCCTTCGTCATCGCCTGCGCTTAAATCAGAATCACCGAAGGGCTCGGCATTCAGGAGATCTTCCTCTTCTTCCTTTTCGATGGATTCATCTGAGGTAATGTGCGCGAGTTCGTCAGGAGAAAGCGCGATCGGTTCGTCTTCGTCGCTGTCCAATATGGATGAACCGCCGGTAGATTCATCGGAATCCAAAATATGATCCAGTTCTTC
>CAYTEA010000019.1:0-74036 GCA_964436695.1 uncultured Leptospiraceae bacterium | reverse complement strand
AATATGATCCAGTTCTTCATCCGACAGAGCAATCGGGCCTTCGTCATCCCCTAAATCGATATCGCCAAACGCCTCATCCAACGTCTCATCGTGATCTTCTTTTGGAATGGATTCATCTGCCGTAATGTGCGCAAGTTCGTCGGGAGAGAGTGCAATTGGTTCGTCTTCATCTCCGTCCAGTATGGATAAGCCCGGACCTTCCATTTGCTCCGACTGAAGCTCGTTGTCCGTTTCTTCCAAGTAGACATCGTCATCTGATTCCAAAATCTGATTTAGCTCATCATCTACAAGTGGTATCGAATCATCTTCCAGGTCAAAATTTAATTCTTCCTCAAATGTCGGCTCTTCATTTATATCTACTTCTTCATCTGATAAATCCAAATCAAGGTGAGAATCCCCTACTTCACCGAATTCAAAATTTTCCTTGTCATCATCCTGAATATCGAAAGAATTTTCCTCATCTTCCTCATACGATGAATCATCTACTGAGCTCGCAATGAGTCCCGATAAATCATCGCCCGAGCCCGAGTCAATATCAGTTTCTTGCACTGGACTGAAATCATCTAGTGAAGGAGCTTCAATCCCCGGGTCAACTTCCACATCTTCGTTACTTTCCGACTCTCCACCCAGCATTTGGTCTATTTCGCTATAAGATATTTCTTTATCGGGTTCGCTGGATTGAATATCAGGAAAATCATCCAAGGATAAATCCAGGTCGTCCAGAAAATTCTCGCCGGAATCTCCTTGTCCACTACCTTTTGGATTTCCTTTGGGGGCAAAAGGATCAACATCGGAAAAAATATCGTTTTTTGATTCTTGCTCTCTTTTATCCGCCATCTAAATATCCTTTTTCCCGATATTCACAATTTGACCGTCAAATAATTCTGTGTCCTGAATCTCTTCACGATTCAGATTTTTTAGCCCTCCGGCTTTTTGAATCAAATCCTGAATTTTTGCGTTCTCTTCCAACTCATACACACCGGGGTTTTGCACCTGGCCCATTATCTTAACATGAATCTTTTTGGGCGGATATATATTTTTAATCCAATTTCTATGGTCTTTCAAGTAAAATCCAACAACTACGACTGCAATGACAATCGCAATTCGATAAAAATTTCTTTTTCCAGATAGAATATACCTAACCCTCTCTATAATTTTCGGAAAAGGAAAGTGGAAAAAGTAGGATTATTTAGAGCCGAAAGTAGAAATCTTAAGAGTCAGCTTTCGTGGATTGCAATCCTTACTTTGGCTTTTTTCAGGGCAATGGTTCTGGCCGGAGAAACTGGCTCATTCTTCCATGTTTCCAGATCAGATTTGGCTTTGTTCAGATCAACCTTATCTCTCACATCCCCGCCTCCGGTAAGCACACTTACCAGATTGGATTTAATCTCAACAAATCCACCTTCAATGACCATTTGTATCTTCTCATTGGATTTATTTACTTCCATTAGGCCTATGTCCAATTCGGAGATTAATGGCGCATGATTTGGGAGTACTCCAAATGATCCATCTATGCCGGGAATTCTTAAAGAATCAGCCTCCCCGGTATAAAGGATTTTTTCCGGTGAAATAACAGTTAGGGAAATTTTGTCTACGCCCATAAATTTATACTTTGAGTTTTTTAGCCTTTTCTACAGCTTCTTCAATAGTACCAACCATATAGAATGCCTGTTCCGGTAGCTGGTCATACTTACCACTGATCAGCTCTTTGAATGAACGAACGGTATCAGATAGCTTCACGTATTTCCCAGGGGTTCCCGTAAATGCCTCCGCGACAAAGAAAGGTTGAGATAGGAATTTCTCGATTTTTCTAGCTCTTGCAACCAGAATTTTATCGTCTTCAGACAATTCGTCCATGCCCAGAATTGCGATAATATCCTGTAAATCCTTGTATCTTTGAAGAATTCTCTGAACTTCACGGGCTACTGAGTAATGCTCTTCACCCAATACCTCGGCGTTTAGCACTCTGGATGTAGAATCGAGAGGGTCAACCGCAGGGTAAATACCCTTTTCTGAAATCGCACGCGAAAGAACTGTAGTAGCATCCAGGTGTGTAAATGCTGTTGCAGGTGCAGGGTCAGTTAAATCGTCCGCAGGAACATAAATTGCCTGAACAGATGTGATCGACCCTCTTTGAGTCGAAGTAATCCTTTCCTGTAAAGCACCCATTTCTGTAGATAGAGTCGGCTGATAACCCACGGCTGAAGGCATACGCCCAAGCAGAGCAGACACCTCTGAACCCGCCTGTGAAAAACGGAAAATATTATCTACAAATAAAAGTATATCTGTTCCTGTGCTGTCACGGAAATGCTCTGCCATTGTAAGAGCCGAGAGGGCAACCCGAAGCCTTGCTCCCGGGGGTTCGTTCATCTGTCCATAAACCAATACAGTTTTGTCGATAACCCCGGATTCTTTCATCTCTCTCCAAAGGTCATTTCCTTCCCTGGTTCTTTCTCCAACTCCAGCGAATACCGAAAACCCACCATGCTGTTTCGCGATATTGTTGATAAGCTCCATAATGACGACAGTCTTACCAACGCCCGCACCTCCGAATAGCCCGGTCTTTCCCCCTTTGATATAAGGAGCCAGTAAATCAATAACCTTGATTCCAGTCTCAAAGATTTCCGTTTTTGGCTGAAGATTTTCGTATAACGGAGGGTTTGAGTGAATGGATTTTTTTTCTTTTGCCTGAACTGCAGGACCCTCATCGACCGGATCTCCCAGAACATTAAAAATGCGTCCGAGGGTCGCTTCGCCGACCGGAACGCTGATCGGAACTCCTGTATCAATTACATTCTGGCCTCTCACGAGTCCATCGGTTGAAGAAAGTGCAATTGCGCGAACCGTGTTGTCGCCTAAGTGCTGCTGAACTTCCGCTACGATTTTATCTTTTTTCTGATCTCTGGTGATTTCGATTTCCAGCGCATTGAAGATTTCTGGAAGGTGGCCGTTTTCAAAAGTTACGTCCAATACCGATCCTATAATTTGTTTAATTTTTCCGTTTTTCATTTTTAATCCTCTATATATACAATTTCATTTTAGTTCAAAGAATCCGCTCCCGCAACAATCTCGGAAATCTCTTGAGTAATTTTAGCCTGTCTAACCCGATTATAGGTTCTTGTAAGAATCTTAATCATGTCATTTGCCGAATCGGTTGCAGACTTCATCGCAATTCTTCTGGCAATCTGCTCGGAACATACTGCCTCTAAAATCGCTTTCAAGAAAGCAGTTCTTACGACCTGAGGCAGAAGTGATTCCAGAATTCTTTCAGGGTTTGGCTCGTAAATGACGGGGGTTGTAGACGGTTTCGCCTTTGAGTCTATAGTCTTTGGCTCGATCGGAAGAATTCTGTGTGTCTCAGAACTCTGAACCGAAGATGAGTGGTAAACGGTAGAAATGATCTCAACGCTATCCAATTCACCTGTTGCGAATTTATTCAAAAATAAATTTGCGAAATATTCTGCTTCCTTATACCCGGAGGTATCGTCAATATTCGTATAGGCTTCTTTAACGGCTTCCTTCTGGTATTTGAAAAAAGAAATTCCTTTCTTTCCTACTACATATAGATCATACTGAATATTGTCTTTTTTCAATTCGGCGACTCTTGACTTAGCCATTTTTAGAACATTGGAGTTGTATCCTCCGCAAAGTCCTCTATTCGCAGTGATTACAAGAATTCCCGCTTTTCGAATCGCATCGGGTTTCCTCAGATAGGGACTATTCACGCTTGAAGAAAGGCTGGAAAGCGATCCCATCAATTCTTTCAGTTTCTCCGAATAAGGTTTTGAAGCGTTTACTCTATCACTCGTTTTTTTGGCTTTAGCTGTTGCTACCATTTCCATGGTACGCGTTATCTTCTTGGTGTTTTTTACCGAGTTGATTCTTTTTTTTATTTCTCTTTGAGATGCCAAAACGAATCCCTACTTGCTAGTTCTTAAGAAATCTGCTACGATATTCTTGATCGTATTCGAAAGAGCCGATTCATCTTTGATAAACTTTTCTTCGCGAATTCCCTTCAAAAATTCAGAATGGTGATCTTTCATCGCATTTAACAGGAATACTTCAAAGCTTCTCACTTTTGCGACAGGAATTGTATCCATTAAACCCTTGGTCACGGCAAAAATCACAACCACTTGCTCTTCAACCGGCATCGGATGCGCTTGGGGTTGTTTCAGAATTTCTACAATTCTGTAACCTCTATCCAATTGCGCCTGCGTTGCTGCATCCAACTCTGTTCCAAGTTGAGCAAATGCTTCCAACTCACGGAATTGCGCGAGATCCAGTTTTAACGTTCCCGCAACTTTTTTCATCGCCTTGATTTGTGCAGCGCCACCAACCCGTGAAACGGAGATTCCCACATCCACGGCAGGACGAACACCGGATGCAAATAAATTCGATTGAAGATAAATCTGCCCGTCCGTAATCGAAATTACGTTTGTAGGAATATAGGCGGATACTTCACCCTCTTGAGTCTCGATAATCGGCAATGCAGTAAGCGATCCTCCACCGTATTTCTGATCCAGCTTTGCAGCTCTCTCCAGTAAACGGGAATGAAGATAAAATACGTCTCCGGGATACGCTTCTCTTCCGGGAGGGCGACGAAGCAGAAGGCACATTTGGCGATAAGCAACAGCTTGTTTTGTCAAATCATCATAAACGATAAGACAAGCCTTGCCTTCTTCATACATAAAATATTCAGCCATAGTGCAACCGGAATACGGAGCGATATACTGCATCGGAGCAGGATCAGAAGCAGTTGCGCATACTACGATTGTATAATCAAGCGCTCCGGTTTCTTTCAGCCTTTGAACGGTTGAAGATACGGTTGATGCTTTTTGCCCGATAGCAACGTATACACAAATTACTCCGGTGCTCTTTTGGTTAATAATCGTATCTAATGCAATTGAAGTTTTTCCGGTTCCACGGTCACCAATAATCAACTCTCTTTGTCCGCGCCCGATCGGAATCATCGAATCGATTCCCTTGATCCCTGTTTGAAGAGGTTCGTTTACGGGATATCTTTTTGCAATACCGGGAGCTGTGATTTCCACAGGCCTGGATTTCTTAGTAGCAATCGGCCCCTTTCCATCAATCGGTTCTCCGAGAGAGTTTACAACCCGACCCAGCATTTCAGGCCCAACGGGAACTTCGAAAATTTTTCCTGTTCTTTTTACTGTAAATCCTTCTTCGATGTGTTTGTATTCTCCAAGAATTACAACACCCACCGAATTTTCTTCAAGGTTAAAAGCTTGTCCCCGCACACCATTTTCAAACTCAACCAACTCACCGGCCATTACATTTTTCAGGCCGAATATTCTAGCAATACCGTCTCCCACTTCCAGAACAGTACCAACTTCCTCGACTGCCATCTCTGTTTTATAAGCGAGGATTTCTTTTTTTAGAATCGAAGAAATTTCTTCGGTTTTAATTTTCATATAATGCACTCCATGATTGTGTCTTGTTTTCCAGCAGTTTTCGTTTGATCTGTCTTAAACGGCTTTTGAAAGATGAATCGATAATATTATCTTTGAATCGGATGACCATTCCTCCTACCAAATCCGGAGAAACTGAATGCTCTAATATGCACTCACCCTTGTATTTAGCTGAAAGAGCCTCCTGAATATTTTTCAGATCTTTTTCTTCCAGTTTTTGAGCTGACGTTACAAATGCGCGGATTCTGCCTTTCAGGGCATCGTGCCCCAAAAGAAACTGATTGGCTATTTCCTTAATGTAAATAAACCTGTCGCGCTTTACCAATAATTTCAGAAAAGCCAGCATATCCCCGCTTACTTTCCCGGAGAATGCTTTTTCGATAACCTTTTCTTTCTCACTTTTGGGTATCTTCGGTGAAGCAAGAAAATCCCAAATAGTCGAATCGCTTAATACCGCTTCTGCAACGCCCATAAGTTCTGCCTCGGTTGCTTCGATAGTCTTAGCTTCTTCAGCGACTTCGAGCATCGCATTTGCGTATATTTTTGAAACTTGAACTTGAGTAGAATCCATAGTCTATGCTTTTGCGTTCTTCAACTTTCCAATTTCGGCAGAAACAAACGAAGAATAATCCTCGCTCTTCAGCTTCTTTTCCAGAACCTGTCCGGCTATCAGAACGGATAATTCGACTACCTGTTCTTCCAGCTCACGAATCGCCTTTACCTTTGAAAGTTCGATATCTTTAGTCGTTTGATCCTTGATATTTTTTGCCTCGGAATGCGCTTCTTCCAAAATCTTATTCTTTGTAGCTAACGCATCCCTTTTGGCTTCTTCAACAATCGCCAGAGCTTCATCTCTCGACTTGTTTATCTTTTCTTCGTAGGATTTATAAAGTTCCTCAGCTTGAGTTCTCAGTTCACTTGCCTTATCCAGATCACCGTGAACCTTTTCAGCTCTAGCGTCTAACGCTCCGAGAATCGGTTTCCAAGCAAATTTTTTCAGGATTAGAACAACTAAGAGGAAAGTCACCACAGTCCAGATAACCAGACCGGGGTTTACCTCCAGTAAATTCAATCCGCCTGCGGCTAAATTAACCAAGTTGATCTATCCTTATTTTCCCTGTGGTGCAGGGGCAACAGCAGCTTGAGGCTTTTGATTTTCAACAGACTTAGGAAGTTCTTTGTTCAAAATACCCCCAGCTTGGAACGCGATAACGAGCGCAAAAAGCGTAGCACCTTCAATCAGGGCAGCAGCAATAATCATTGCAGTCTGAATCGGGCCTGCAGCTTCCGGTTGTCTGCTCATACCTTCAACGGCAGAACCGCCGATTCTTCCGATACCCAAACTTGCTCCGATAATTGCAAGACCAGCACCTAAACCAACTCCAATGTAACCTAAACCAAAATCCATAAATTTCTCCTATTCCAAATATTAACTATTTTAAATTAGTGCCTGTGCATCGATGATCCAACAAATAGCGCTGTCAAGAGGGTAAAAATAAAAGCCTGCAAGAAAGCGACAAAAATTTCCAAAACGTAAATTGCTCCGGCCCCCACAACTGACACCGGAACGATATATAATGACCTAAATTCAAATATAAAACCTAATAATGCCAGAATAATTACGTGCCCGGCAGTCATATTTGCCAAAAGACGCACTGTGAGCGCAAATGCTTTTGCAAACGGGGAGACAATAAATTCAAGCGGCCACATCAACGGAAACAACAATACTGGGACTCCATTTGGGACAGAGTGGAGTATGAATTTTGCTCCCTGGTAAGAAAAACCAGTCCCATAAATCAAGAGTAGTGTTACAATTGCTAGGGTCATCGTAACGCTCACATCTCCCGTCACCGTAATTCCACTCCAGATTTTTGCAGGTAGAGCTGCTTCGTGCATTCCAGGAACCGCTTCCGCATGGGGCAAAAATAAGGAAACCACTTCCCCAACCGGAGGTATTATTCCAAATAGGTTTGAAAATAAAATAAAGAAGAAAAGGCTTAACAAATAGTGGTAATAGGAATGCCCGTGGCCGTGCATATTCTGGTCTGCGACATCTTTTTTCACAAAGCTTACAAACACTTCCACAAATGATGCAAACTTAGATTGAATTCTGTATGGATTACGACTGATGATTCTTGCTGCAGGGATAAATACCGCAAACATGGTAAGCGCCACAAGCCACATCATCGCAACACGCTTTGTAATGTGGAGGTCAAGGCCACCCTTAAAATGGTATCTTTTGGAGGCTTCTTTATCGTAAAAAATTCCCTGATTTTCTTTGTCGAAATCAGGAGTGCCTTCATAGACACGCTCCCCTCCAATATTAAACGGAAATTCAGCGTGGTCGGAAAGGTGGTGTACAAGAACCTCTGCCAAATCGAACTCTGCGCCTTTAGCAGAATCGGATGAGTACAGCGGGAGTGTCAGAAAAAGAACAGTTAATATAACAGAAAATTTTTTGAACATTATCTACGTATTATACTCCGAGAATTACCCAGAAAAACTACAATAACTAGGTTTGTAACATAGGCGATAAATGCAATAAAAAAACCAATCAGAAGCGAAGAAGAATTCTCCAGAAAAAAGAAAAATGCGACAATGCAAAAATCCAAAAGAAAGGACAAATAGGAAAGAATTGTTTGCTTCTGGAATTTCCCCTCTACCGGAGTTTTAGCTATATAAAACCGGATTAAAACGAGGATTGCTTGGGTGAAAAATCCAGCGCAAAAACCGGAAAAAATCCAAAGAAAATCCGCATCATTTTTAAAGAAATAAAGGAGAAAAAAATTTATTCCGATCCATAGGCTAAAAAATTTCAGAATGGAGAATTTTCCAAAATCCAAGGCTATTTAACTCTTTTTTGTCCTGTGGATTATATAATAAATCCCGAAAGCAAATCCGGTTATTGAAAATAGAATGATTCCAAAAGGTGAAAAAGAGAATCTCTCGTCTATATAATCTCCCAAAAAAATGAAAATTCCTATTATAAACGCAAATTCCACGCCCAGACTGGAAAGGTCCCAGAGGTTTAAGTCTTTTTTTTCAGGAGGTTTTGGATTCATGGGGGTTCGTTTACATGGAGAGTGGTTTGGAGCCTGTTGTCAACTGATATTGTGTTGACCAGTGGGCTTAAAGTCTACTTTCCCAAAATTAGTGTTCCACTGTCCAATGATTGGCCATACCAAAAATTTTGTTTCTTGTCATTTTTCTTTAAGCAATAATTTTTAGCGAATGGCTCTCGGTTGGAATGAAATAAGAGAAAATGCAATCCGCTTTTCCAAAGAATGGAAGGATGCAAAAAGACGAAGATGCGGATTAACTAAAGCGCATAACGCACTCGACAAGGCAGTGGATAAATGTTATCGCTCGAAATCTTTTGAGAGTGATGACATTGTATCATTTTAGTGGACACCAAAATGATACAAGAGCATAGAATCAAATCGATACATTAGTCGATGAGTTGTACGGGCTTACGAAGGAAGAGATCAAGATTGTGGAGGAGAAGGGGTGAGTTGCCGATCCCTAAAAATATATATCGGTAAAAAGAATGGAAAATTACAGATGTCAAATTTCTTGAGAAAAAATTTGATGAGATTGACGAAAAGATAGAGGAGGTGTGAGAAATGGCAAGTTCGGATCAGATAAAGGCATTACTAAAAAGTCATGTAGATGGCGATGAAGAACGCTTCTATTCTATTGCCATGCAAATTGCTGCAACTGAAGCCAAGAGCGGTCACGGGAAGTTAGCTCAAGAATTAAAATCCATGATTGATGAGGCAAAGTCTCTTTCTCTTCTATCAAAAAAGAAAGATTCTCCGATTCCGATTACCCGACCAAAAGGAGAATTGTCTGAAATTCTTGCAGTAACTTATCCAAAGATTCGTTTTGCAGACATGGTCTTAAAAAAAGAAATATTAATACGAGTAGAAAGGATATTAGAGGAGCAACGAAATTTTTCCAAATTACAATCTCATGATTTGCATCCACGTAGAAAAATTTTATTAGTAGGACCTCCGGGTTGCGGTAAAACAATGACTGCCTCTGCACTTGCAGGGGAGTTGGGAATACCCTTGTTTTCTGTTCGATTAGACGGACTAATCAGTAAATTTATGGGTGAAACAATTGTTAAGCTTCGTCTTATATTCGATTCAATGATGGAAATAAGAGGAGTTTATTTATTCGATGAGTTTGATTCTATTGGAACAACCAGAAATTTTACAAATGATGTAGGGGAAATTCGAAGAGTATTGAATAGTTTTCTAGTATTCATGGAACAAGATTCATCTAGTAGTTTAATTTGTGCCGCGACTAATAATCAAAAGAGCTTAGATCATGCGCTATATCGTCGGTTTGATGATATTTTAGAGTATGATCTGCCGGATAAAAAATTAATTGAACAGATAATTAAAAATAGAATCCGACTTTACAAACTCACTGGTTCTATATCTAAAATACTTTCCTACGCTACTGACTTGAGTTTTGCGGATATTATTAAATCTTGTGATGACGCTATCAAGAGGATGATTATCCATAATAGAAAAACTTTGCTGGATACGAATTTGATTCAATGCTTTGAAGAACGAAAAGGATTTAAAAATAATTCTCAAAGAGTCGAAGAATAAATGGCTGATGCACGATATAAGCATATTCTTCTAAGAAATAATTCAACTACAGATAGGTATGTAAACCCACAAGGACGTGGTGGACAGTTTAAAATAATGTCCGGACTTGATCGGAATACGCATGGAAGGAAACTTTTATCTGATTTAGAAAAAGCACAGTCTGATTTTATTAATCAAATTAAACAAGAAGATAAAGAATCATACGACTTTCAACCAGGAATAAAAATTACTTTTGAAAGCTGGGAAGGTTTTGAATTAAAATTTGAAAGTTTAGAGGATATTAATACTAAAATTGAAATTTTATCCATTAAAGAAATTGGAAATAAATTTTATACAACAGTAAGAATTCCAGAAGGGAAGCTTGGTGTTTTTTTTAAAAAAATACAAGAATATCTTGATCCAAAAAATGATAATGAAAGTGGAAAGCCAAGTAATGCTGACTTGATTTCTAATATAGAAAAAATAAAATTGGCTGCTCTTGAGAACTTTTGGTCGGATAATGAATCATTCCCAAATAATCTCGATGAAAAATATTTCTTAGAGGCATGGCTTTGGGTTGGAGATAGTAGAGAGGAAATTATTAACCGATTTAAAAAGCAAGCTCTGAAATCAGAAATTTATGTATCGGAAAAATATTTAGAATTTCCTGAAAATACAGTCTTTTTAATTCGTGCTTCTATGAATCAGTTGAAGCAATCTGAATTAATCTTGGATTGTATTTCCGAAATCAGAATATCTAAAGATTCACCCGCTTCTTTTTTAGAAATGAAACCATTAGAAGAAAAAGAATGGGTAGACGACTTGAAAAGTAGAATTTCTTGGAATGAAAATCACAAAGATATTGTAGTTTGTATTTTGGATACAGGAGTTAATTACTCTCATCCACTATTAACTCAAAGCATTTCTGAAAAAGATGCTGATTCGTACAACCCATATTGGGGTAATACAGATCATAATAATCATGGAACAGAAATGGCTGGTTTAGCTTTATTTGGAGATATATTTCCCTTGCTAACCAGTAGTTCGCCTATCGTCCTTAACCATAGCCTTGAGTCAGTTAAAATACTTCCGTTAAATGGTAGTAATATAGAAGAACTTTATGGAGTGATTACAAAAGGGTGTGTGGCAATGGCTGATTTATTAGGAATAAATAAAAAGCGCATTTTTAATATGGCTGTTACCTCTAAGATTACAAAAATTATTGAAGGAGAGCCAACATCTTGGTCAACTTCTATTGATCAGATTACATTCGGAAATGAAGAGTCCAAAGAGCCAAAGAGATTATTTTTTGTTTCTGCCGGCAATGTAGAATATAGTGAAATTAAAGACTACCCGGATTCAAATGCTTTAAATTCAGTTCAAAATCCGGCTCAAGCGTGGAATTGTATAACAGTAGGAGCATTTACAGAGAAAATAGAAATTAAAAAAACGAAGTATCCTGATTTGGAAATTATTGCCGGTAAAGGGGAGTTATCACCCTCCAGCACTACAACTCTTGTATGGAATGAATCCGACTGGCCGATTAAGCCGGAAATAGTTATGGAAGGAGGTAACTATGCTAAAGATAAGAATGAATTTACAACTAATCTTGAATCCCTTTCCTTGATTACTACGAATAGAGACTTTCAAAGTAAATTGCTTACTCAATGCTTAGATACAAGTGCTGCAACTGCACAAGCATCTCGATATGCTGCATTAATTGCAGTTGAGTATCCAAATTTTTGGCCGGAAACAATTCGAGGCATCATGGTTCATTCTGCTGACTATAAAAGAATAAAGTATGAATATGCGAAAATTCGAAAATTAATTCAAGTAGATAAAATAAATATTCTGAGAAAATTTGGATATGGGCACCCAGATTTAAATATTGCATTGAATAGTGGAAAAAATTTTTGCACAATGATTCTTCAAGATGAAATTCAGCCGTTTATTAAAGATGGCACTGTAAAAACGAATGAAATAAAATTTTATGATTTACCTTGGCCAGTAGAGGCATTGAAGCAAATTCCTTTAGAAGATGTTGAGCTGAAAGTGACGCTCTCTTATTTCATTGAGCCAAACCCTAAGAAAATCAATACAAGATACCAAACTACCTATTCTTCTTGTGGCTTGCGCTTTGATTCTATCGGCTCTACAGAATTACCTGAAATTTTTATGAAACGGATAAATGCAAATAATCGGGAAGAATTACCAAATCAGGAACATTTGGAAAGAAAACGCAAAAAGAAAGAAAAAGGATTTAAAGACCCTGATAGGGAAAAATGGGTATTTGGTTCTCAACTGCGGAGTTATGGTTCTATTCATTCTGATGTTTGGATAGGTTCTGCAGCTGATTTAGCAAAGAAAGAAAATATCTGTGTTTATCCTGTTGGTGGTTGGTGGAAAACTCGGAAAAAATTGGAGCGATTCAATAATAAGATTCGATATTCTTTAATAATTACAATTAAAACGAAAAATAATAACGTAGATATCTATAATGAGATTGCGAGTAAAGTAGGAATTCCAATAAAGATGTAAACTCAGGAGAATTTTTATAGAGAAGGATTGAATAAAAAAAATGTTTGATTAAAATTCTTTAATCTGAAATTTCTGAAAGTCTATGAATCAAAAACCCACCGGAATCTCTCCAACAACATATCATACCCTGTTAAAAGACATTTCCCAAATTT
This sequence comes from uncultured Leptospiraceae bacterium, assembly GCA_964436695.1. GTDB lineage: Bacteria > Spirochaetota > Leptospiria > Leptospirales > Leptospiraceae > JABWCC01. Next base: position 61,313 of record CAYTEA010000019.1, on the reverse strand, counting down.
ACGAAGTCGCACTTTCCGAAGGAAACGAGAACTGGAACAAGTCAACATTGTATTCCAATTGGAAGATCGGAGAACGTATTGTCAAGATCGAGCAGGGGAATAAGGAAAGAGCTGCTTATGGAGACAGGATTCTCATTCAATTGTCGAAAGACTTAAATCAGAAGTATGGAAAAGGTTTTTCTGACAGAAATCTTCGTAACATGCGAAAATTCTATCAATTGTATGATGTACGGGCGATTCATCCGGAGCTATCGTGGTCGCATTACCTATTATTGATGTTAATTGAAGATTCTGGAGAGCGATTGTCTTTGGAAAAAAGGGCTATTAAAGAGGGCTTAACTTATGAAAATTTCCGGAAATTAATTGACAAGGCGATTTCGCGTCAAACTGGGACAACAGGCGGGGAAAGTGAAGAAGAGTCAATAAAAACAGGGTTGAAACGACCATTGTTGGAGCTATATACATACCGTGTTTTGCAAAATTTTTCGCCCAATTTGGAAAAGACTTTTCCAAATCTGGATTTGGGGTTCTCTGTAAAAGTTGAGAATGCGTCATGCGACACAGCAAAACTCAAAGTGGGGGCGATTGTTAAGGCAGTTAAGAAGGGTAACAGCTATTCACTTGAGTCAGGAGCGAATCTAAAGGAGCTCTACACTTACAAAGCTTACCTTGGGAAGGTAGTGGATGGAGATACGTTAGTCGTAAACATCGACTTGGGGTTTAAAGTTTTTATTCGTCAGAGGTTACGCCTTAGAGGACTGGATGCGCCGGAGCTGGGGACGAAGCAGGGAGCACTTGCGAAAAAGTTTTTGGAGTCGAGGTTGAAGGACGTTAAGTTTTTGATTATTAAGACGCACGGTTCGGACAAATACGACAGGTATCTTGTGGATGTTTTTTATCTGAAAGGTGAGACGGATGAAGAAGCTGTGATGAAGAATGGTCTCTTTTTAAATGACGAGATGATTAAGGGGGGATTGGCTGGAGTATTGTGAAAATCCTGTAAGGACGCAATTAATTGCGTCCTTACGAGACGTTAGGTGTGGAGTCTTGCGAATACTAGCGTTAGGGATTGTAGCGGTCGAAGAGTCGCCGCTGTGCTTCGATACGTCATGCGACTACTCAGCAACCGGCGACCGAAGCGTAAGCGTAGCCGCGAAAAGCCCGATCCAGCTCATGGGTAGGAGCGAAGCGGGAGGGCATGGGCTGGGGAACGCCAAATTATAAACGCAAATTCCACGCCCAGACTGGAAAGATCCCAGAGGTTTAAGTCTTTTTTTTCAGGAGGTTTTGGATTCATGGGGGTTCGTTTACATGGAGAGTGGTTTTGGGCCTGTTGTCAACAAATAACGAGCCTTGAAAGTGCGAATGACAGTAACCCTTTCGAATGAAAACACTCGATTTGCATTCACATAGGGTTCAAATATTCGGGTAGGAAGATATGAACGGCCTTCTGGTGAAAATATTTGGAAAGTCTAGTAATTCTTTGCTGAAAAACAACCCCCACTAAAGAAAAATTAATCTTTTTTAGTGAGGGCGCAAATCTTTTAGAGAGATACCATAACGGCAGTGCTTCTTTCGCCTACATTTGAGCAAGCGGTTGAAGATTGGCAATTTGTGAGAAAGATGATTACCTTTCCATTGTATTCAGTAGCAACTGCAGCCAATGGCTGGTTCAGTGTGCTTGTCGTCAAAGACCCTGTCATTAATCCATTTGAAGGGGTTCCAAAAGTTATTGTTACTGTATTCGAACTGGTCGAACCCGTTTCGACATTTGAATACTGCGCTCCAGTGCAAGAAGTTCCGTTGCACGTTAGTTTCGCAGGAAAAATATTATCTCCGGTGCTGGATGAATTGGAAACAATTACAGCGTATGTTTTGGAAAGAACAGTTGATGCAGTGATTGAATTTTGTTTCAGTGCAGCAATTCCTCCCTGGCCTGTTCCCATATCCAGAATAAATCCACCGGCTTGTGAAGCAAATCCCTTGATCGTGCTGGAAAATGTAATTTCTCCGGAACTACAAGTTCCCGATGTGCTAATAGAATTACCGGTGGATGTACCATTTTTTGTATATTTCTCAGAACCCGCGCTGAAGCTTGCGGTAGTCGAGGTAGTTCCGGTAACAGTTACAGCTCCGTAACGGCTCTCTTGCGAAGTTCCAAATCCGGCAGTAATGAAATTATAAGTTCCGGAAATGTTGCAATCGCCTACGGAGGCAAATGTAGAAACTCTGTTTGAACCCGAATTGGTCACAAATGTCGGGCTTGAAGCAGAACCGCTAAATACAGGACTAAGCAGCACCCCTATACCTGGAGCGTCTAACGCATATAGAAAATACCCCGTCACACTTGTAGCCGTAGAAGAGCTGTTCGCCTTGTATGTTGTTGGGACGAGCTTTTTGAAACCAGTGGAAAGCGAAGAGACAGTTCCTGTTGCCTCCATCCCGACTGTCGTATTAGACAGAGTAAATGTACTGGTACCCAGAGTTAGAGAATATGTATCTCCAGGGCTGGAAGTTCCACCATATTTTGAAGCCCCCTGCTGTTGAAGTAGCATCAGTCCGACTGCGACAGAAGTATCGCTGCCTTTCTTTTTGGTACAGCTTAGCATCACAAACGTTATGCAAAATACACCTAAAGCAAAAACCGACAATTTTCTTTTCATAATCTTCTCCATTTTTTGTTCTGATTCAAAAATCAAGTAAATGTATTATTCCGATTCGTTGAGAAAACGGACACAAAAAATCTATTTTTTTTGTGTCGGCTCTTCAAAAATCGAAAATCTCTGAAATGAACCGGTTAAAGATTCGTTAAGTGAAAGAAATTTCTGAGATCACCAATTAACCGAAAAGCAAGGACTGCTAATAGATAGGAATTATGCTGCGAATTTGATTCAAAAACTTTGCTTTAAATGTAAAATAATCCCTATCCACCGGCAAATTCCACTTTTTTCTTACCCATCCTGTAAATGGCGACAACAACAAAAAACAAAAAAGCAATCTGAATCAAATAATTCAATAATAACTCCACATAATTTAGATGAATCGGAGTCTTGATTAAAACAGCAGTTGGAAAATAATAAAGATACGGGAAAGGAGTCATAGATACAAACTGAATCCAACCATCAGGAAAAAGATTCACAGGGATTACACTCCCGGAAAGTAAAGTGACTAACGCACTGTACAGAATCCAGAAACTGAAAGTCTCCGTAAAAAAGAAAGAAAGCGCCGAGATTAGAAATCCGAAAAGGGTAAACAAAATAAATGAAAATAAATAGATCGGAACAAACTTAAGAAAGCTCAGCCAATCCAGTTCAGGAACTATTCCAAAAAAGAATATTGAAAAGACTAGTAGAGGCAAAGCTCTTGCAAAAAATTGGAACAAACTGACGCCAACACTGTCTGAAAAATACATCAACATAAAATTGTAAGGCTTCAAGAAATCGTAGACAATGTCTCCAGATTTGATTTTATTCGAAACAAGATTATCATTTCTTCCGAATGAGACTTTTATCAACGTTGACAGTATCGCATATTCCACAAGCTTCCCCTCTTTCCAGCTTCCCAGAAAATTCGGACTTTCTTTTGCTACCGTTTTCCACACGGAAGTAAAAATGAAAATATAAAGAAATGCATTGAATAGCCCAGTATAGTATTCCAGTTTGTATGCGAGGGAGCGTTGAAACGCATTTGAAATAAATTTCAGATAAGTCAAAGTTCTTCTTTTCCGGAATACATTTTTTTGATCGCGAGGCCCAGATCAGGTTTTTGTTTTTGGATCTCCTGGATTTTGATCCTTTTTTTCTGCAAAAAACTCAAGAGCGATGAAAGAGGCTCTTTTTCCGGGATCACTACGGTGTATTGAGTATCGGAAATTTTCTCTTTCACCTGGAAAGGCTTCGGGAATACCAGATTTTTCACCGGGACTTGAAAGTGTAAATTCACAACTGATTCATTTCCAAGAAGTTTGTTGAAATTCGAAATATTTCCATCGTACCCGATTTTTCCTTTGTCCAGAACGATGATTCTATTTGCGAGGTATTCAATATCCCCAACATCGTGCGTCGTGAGAATGATTGTAACTTTATCTTCCGAGTTTATTTTCTGAATGAAATCGCGGACTTTTTCTTTTACGATTAGATCCAGGCCGATTGTGGGTTCGTCCAGAAAAAGAACTTTCGGGGAATGTAAAAGGCTTGCGGCAATATCGGCCTTCATCCTTTGCCCGAGAGAGAGTTTTCTCGCCTGCTGTTTATAAAATTCTTCCAATCCCAAAAGATCGAAGAAGAAATCCAGTTTCTTTTTGAAAGACTTGCCATCTATTTTATATATTGACTTCAAGAGGTCAAAAGACTCTTCCACCGGTAGATCCCACCAAAGCTGGGTCCTCTGGCCGAATACCACTCCGATTTGAAATGCGTTTTCCTTTCTGTCCCTCGATGGGTCCAGTCCGTCGATCAGAATACTCCCGCCCGTGGGGGTCAATATTCCTGTAAGCATTTTGATGGTTGTGGATTTTCCGGCTCCGTTCGGCCCGATATAACCGACGAGTTCTCCTTTGTTGATTTTGAAAGATACGTCGTCAACCGCGCGAATGAGTTCAGTCTCCGATGAAAACAATGCTTTGACTGAACCTAGAAGCCCTGCTTTTCTCTTTTTTAGTTTAAAGTGTTTTTTGAGGTGCGATACTTTTATCATTGTCTTTCGCTAACGACATTTTTTTTACCCTTGCCTTTTTTGGCGAATAAAATCCGTCATTGAATTCTTATGCTCCTACGGAAAGATCAATCTTTTAGAATGTTGAGAATTCTAAAGTTCTTCTAGTCAGTAAATTTTTTTCGGGCGCCAATCCTAGAGCAGTTCCACTCCGTATTCAATTTCATCTAAAAAGGATTACAAATTCGGTAATTCCCATCTTCATTTTCAAGAAATTTCATTGCCTGTGAGTCCGGTTTTTTCTTGATCGGTTCGGAGAGTAATTTTTTGTCCAAAAGATCCGCGTCTTCTATTGATATTCTATCCGGCAGTCATTGAGTATTGGAATTTTTTTCAAATTACCCGATTTTTTTATTTTCATTAAATCTCTGAAAATCGGATAGTATGGAGTTGTGTGAAAGGCCCGGCGATAAATACATGCCTCAGCCATCCGTGGCTTCGGCAAATATGAATTAATGAAAGGTAAATGTGAATGACATATGAAAAACAAATTGAAGAATCTTTAATCAACAAACTTAAAGATTTAAAATACACATACCGCGAAGATATTCGAGATAAAGCTGCGCTTGAGAAGAATTTCAGAGAGCATTTTCAAAGATTGAATAAAGTCAATCTTAATGATTCAGAATTTGCACGTTTACGAGATGGAATTATTACTTCTGATGTCTTTACTGCCGCAAAAACACTGAGGGAAATAAATACCTTTCAGCGCGAAGACGGCACACCGCTTCAATACACTCTTGTAAATATAAAAGACTGGTGCAAAAACGAATTTGAAGTCATCAATCAATTAAAAATCAATACAGAATACAGCCATCATCGTTATGATGTAATTCTTCTGATAAACGGTGTACCTGTCGTTCAAATTGAATTAAAAACTCTGCAAATAACGCCAAAGCGAGCCATGGAGCAAATTGTTGAATATAAAAATGACCCTGGCAACGGATATACAAATTCTTTTCTTTGTTTTATGCAACTTTTCATTGTCAGCAATGAAAGCAATACATATTATTTCGCCAATAATCACAAAGACCATTTCAGTTTCAATGCTGATGAGCGATTTTTGCCGATTTATCAACTGGCAGATGAAAACAACAAGAAAATAACTCATTTGCACGATTTTGCCGAAGTGTTTTTGCCAAAGTGTACTCTTGGTCAAATGATAAGCCGCTATATGGTGCTTGTGGTCAGCGAACAAAAACTGATGATAATGCGACCGTATCAAATATATGCCGTTAAAGCAATTGTTGACTGTATTCATCAAAACAGGGGAAATGGTTACATCTGGCATACCACCGGTTCAGGAAAAACACTGACATCTTTCAAAACGTCAACACTGCTCAAAGATAATCCTGAAATAGAAAAATGTCTGTTCGTTGTTGACCGCAAAGACCTCGACCGACAAACACGTGAGGAATTCAATAAATTTCAGGAAGGATGTGTTGAAGAGAACACCAATACTGAAACTTTGGTGCGAAGACTGCTTTCGGAATCCTACACGGATAAAGTTATTGTAACTACAATTCAAAAACTCGGTCTTGCCTTGGATGAAAATAGCAAAAGAAATCTGAACAGCAAACAAAACGGAAAATTAACGTTCAAAGAACGTCTGGAACCGCTTCGGGATAAAAGAATAGTTATTATCTTTGATGAGTGCCACAGGTCACAATTCGGAGAAAACCATAAAGCCATTAAAGAATTTTTCCCTAAGGCTCAATTATTCGGATTTACCGGAACCCCGATTTTTGAAGAAAACGCCAATTATAAACAAATCGACGGTACTGTGGGAACCTTTAAAACCACAAAAGATATTTTTGAAAAACAGCTTCATGCATACACCATAACTCACGCCATTGATGACAGAAATGTCTTACGATTTCATGTTGATTACTTTAAACTTGACGGCAAGAAAAAGGAACTTAAAGCATCGGGTGATATTCTAAAACTCGGTGTTGTTGACGCTATTTTAGAAAAACATGATGCCGCCACTAACAATAGGCGATTTAATGCCCTCTTTGCAACAGCATCCATTAACAACGCAATTGAATACTATGATATTTTCAAGCAATATCAAATTAGACTTAAACAAGAAAATGAAGAGTATCAGCCGTTAAATATTGCCTGTGTTTTTTCTCCACCAGCGGAAGGCAATAAAGATGTTCAGCAAATTCAAGAAGACTTGCCGCAAGAAAAGGCAGATAATCAGGAAGAGCCGGACGAGAAGAAAAAAGCATTAAAAGCAATTATTACTGACTTCAATAAGCAATATGGAACCAATCACAGCATCAATGATTTTGACCTGTACTATCAAGATATTCAGCAGCGTATAAAAGACCAAAAATATTCCAATGCTGATTATCCCCATAAAAATAAAATTGACCTAGTGATTGTTGTTGATATGCTCTTAACCGGTTTTGATTCAAAATATCTAAATACTTTGTATGTCGATAAAAACCTGAAACATCACAGCCTCATACAAGGTTTTTCCAGAACAAACCGTGTGTTGAATGATACCAAACCATACGGCAATATCCTTGATTTCCGAGAGCAGACTAAGGAAGTGGATGAAGCCATTGCCTTGTTTTCCGGACAGGACAACAAAAAGGCAAAAGAAATATGGCTTGTTGACCCTGCGCCGGAAATTGTTAAAAAACTGGATAAGGCTGTAGCAGAGCTTGAAACATTTATGAAAGCCCAGGGGCTGCCGTGTGCTCCCAATGAAGTTAATAATCTGAAAGGTGACCATGCTCGGGGCGAATTCATCAACAAGTTTAAAGAAGTTCAACGCTTAAAAACCCAGCTTGACCAGTTTACTGACCTCTCCGAGGAAGACAAATCTAAAATTGAAAGCCGAATACCGGAAAATACCTTACGCGAGTTCCGCAGTGTGTACATTGAAACAGCGCAACGGCTTAAATCTCAGCAAGGCAAAAGCGAAAAAGGCGGAAGCGCAGATGTTGACCAGATTGATTTTGAGTTCGTGCTTTTTTCATCAGCGATAATCGATTACGACTACATCATGTCGCTCATTTCAAAATATACACAAGCCACTTCAACGAAACAAAAGATGAGCCGTGAACAGCTTATTAACCTACTCAGTTCCAGCGCAAATCTTATGGAAGAACGCGAGGATATTATCGCTTACATCAGCACATTACAAGCAGGTCAAGGTTTGAGCGAAAAAGAAATACGCGAGGGTTACCAAAAATTTAAGGCTGAAAAAACTGACAAGGAGTTGACTGATACTGCCGAAAAATATGGGCTTGAAGCCAAAGAACTAAAAGCATTTGTTGAAGTGATAATAGACCGCATGGTTTTTGACGGTGAAAAACTAAGTGAACTCATGGAGCCGCTTGGATTAGGATGGAAAGACAGAACAAAGAAGGAACTGAAATTAATGGAAGAATTGGTACCATTAATGAAAAAACTTACAGGCGGACGAGAAATAGCAGGGTTGGCGGCGTATGAGTAAGAAATTTCACCTTAAACCCCAAGTAAGATTTCCTGAATTTTGTAACTCAGGAGATTGGGACGTAAAAGAATTAAATTCTTTAGCTAAAAGAAGAACCGAAAGAAATAATGGCAATATAAACCGTGTTTTAACAAATTCTGCTGTCAATGGTGTTGTAGATCAACGGGACTATTTTGATAAGGACATTGCAAATCAGAATAATCTTGATAATTATTTTATCGTAGATTTAGGCGACTATGTTTATAACCCCCGAATATCTGTAACTGCACCGGTTGGACCTATTTCAAAAAACAAAGTTGGCAAGGGAGTAATGTCTCCTTTATATACAGTATTTCGATTTGATAATGATAACAACGATTTCTTTGACCATTATTTTAAAACAAGTTACTGGCATAAATACTTACAAGAAATCTCAAATACTGGTGCTAGGCATGACCGTATGAGCATTTCAAATGACGATTTTATGAAAATGCCTTTGCCATATCCCGAACAAAAAGAACAACAACGCATCGCCGATTGCCTCTCATCCCTCGATGACCTTATCACCGCCGAAGCGCAAAAACTCGATGCATATAAAGCCCATAAAAAGGGACTGATGCAGGAGCTTTTCCCATCGGTCGCTTCGATACGTCCGCCTTCGGCGGACACTCAGCGACCGGAAGAAGATGACAACCCGGTGGCTGAGTGTTTGCGAAGCAAACGTATCGAAGCCACCGAAGAAAAGACGGTTCCAAAGCTGCGGTTTCCTGAGTTTCGGGATGCCGGGGAGTGGGAAGAGAAAACAGTAGATCAAATTTCAGCAAATGTTACCGCTGGCGGCACACCAAGCACCACAGTAAAAAATTATTGGGGTGGTAATATTAGATGGATGAATTCAGGCGAGTTGAATCACAAAAAAGTTTATGAAGTTCGAGGTCGAATTACAGAAGAAGGGTTGCGAAATTCAAGTACCAAGTTCATTCCAGAACGGAGTGTATTGATTGGTTTGGCTGGTCAAGGTAAAACTCGCGGCACAGTTGCAATGAATATGGTGGAGTTATGTATAAACCAATCAATTGCTGCAATTTTCCCAAACGATGAAAAATTTTGTAGTGATTTTCTTTATCACAATTTAGATAATAGATATGAAGAATTAAGAAGTTTATCTGCTGGCGGCGAAGGGAGAGGCGGACTTAATTTACAAATTATTAAGTCATTGGGAATTCATCTTCCAAAATTAAAAGAACAACAACGCATTGCCGATTGCCTCTCCTCACTCGATGAACTCATCAGCGCGCAGGCGCAAAAGGTTGAGGCGCTTAAAATGCAAAAGAAGGGTTTGTTGCAGGGGCTGTTTCCATCGATGGAAGGGGTTGACGCATGAGGCGGTCGCTTCGATACGCCACTGCTTACGCAGCGGCTACTCAGCGACCGGAAGAAGATGACAGCCCGGTGACTGAGTGTTTGCGAAGCAAACGTATCGAAACCACTGTTCCGAAGCTGCGGTTACCGGCGAGTGCAGAAACTGAATCTCAGTTTCTCAAAGATAACATTGCGGTCACTGAGTAGGGCGAAGCCCGTATCGAAGTGACCGGAGAAAGTAAACATGGGTTATATGTACATCCTAAAGTGCTCAGACGGCAGTTACTACACCGGCAGTACTCGTGATATGGGAAAACGCTTATTCGAACACAACAGTGGAAATGGGGCAAATTATACCAAATCAAGATTGCCTGTAGATGTTGTCTATTCTGAAGAATATACGCGAATTGATCAAGCTTTTTACCGTGAAAAGCAAGTTCAGGGATGGACAAAAAGGAAAAAGCAAGCTCTTATTGATGGCAGACCTGATTTGCTACCAAGTCTTGCAAAAAAAATCTGGAGAAAAGAACGCGGTCACTGAGTAGGGCGAAGCCCGTATCGAAGTGACCGAAAAAAAAAGGACACAACAATGACTGACCAAACACAAAAACAATTAGGCGCTATTCTTTGGAGCCTTGCAGATGATCTTCGCGGAGCCATGAACGCCGATGATTTCCGGGATTATATGCTCTCGTTTCTGTTCTTGCGATACTTATCGGATAACTACGAAGCGGCGTCGCAAAAAGAACTCGGGAAAGATTACCCTAAACTCAAAGACGATGACAGGCGCTCACCCCTTGCCGTCTGGTACAAGGAGAACAAAGACGATGTTGCAGACTTTGAAAAACAAATGCGCCGAAAAGTGCATTATGTAATCGAGCCCAGATACCTTTGGGGAAGCATTTCAGAACTTGCAAGAACGCAAAGTGAAGACCTGTTAAAAACTCTTCAAAAAGGTTTCAAATACATAGAAAATGAATCTTTTGAAAGCAGTTTTCAGGGCTTATTTTCTGAGATCAATCTTGATTCTGATAAACTTGGAAAAAACTATACCGCACGAAATGCGAAACTCTGCACTATAGTCTCAAAAATTGCTGAGGGGCTTTCACAATTTTCAACTGAAACAGATATTCTGGGCGATGCCTATGAATATCTCATTGGTCAATTCGCTGCCGGTTCGGGTAAAAAAGCGGGTGAGTTTTATACTCCCCAGCAGATTTCCACAATTCTGTCAAGAATAGTCACGCTGGACAGTCAGAATCCTGCCGCCGGCAAAAAGAAAAAATTGAAAAAGGTTCTCGACTTTGCCTGTGGTTCCGGTTCGCTTTTATTGAATGTCAGGAAACAATTAGGACCAAATAATATCGGTCAAATTTACGGCCAGGAAAAAAACATTACGACCTACAACTTGGCTCGAATGAATATGCTTTTACATGGCATGAAAGATTCTGAGTTTCAAATACATCATGGGGATTCTCTCATAAACGACTGGGAGATTTTAAACGAAATGAATCCGGCGAAAAAACTCGAGTGCGATGCAGTGGTTGCCAATCCTCCATTCAGCTACCGATGGGAACCCAATGAAACATTGTCAGAAGATTTCAGATTTAAAAGCTATGGTCTGGCTCCAAAGTCAGCTGCTGATTTTGCTTTTTTACTTCACGGATTTCACTTCCTGAGTGATGAAGGCACAATGGCAATTATTCTTCCGCACGGTGTTTTATTCCGTGGAGGTGCAGAGGAGCGCATTCGTACCAAATTATTAAAAGATGCCAATATTGATACCGTCATTGGGCTTCCGGCAAACCTCTTTTTTTCTACGAGTATTCCTGTTTGTATTCTCGTACTGAAAAAATGTAAGAAGTTTGATGATGTCCTTATTATCAATGCCAGTGAACATTTCAATAAGGGAAAACGGCAGAATGTTCTTTCTGAAGAACACATAAACAAAATAATCGATACTTATCAATACAGAAAAGAGGAAGAGCGATACTCAAGAAAAGTATCGATGAAAGAAATTGAAAAAAATGAATACAATCTGAATATCTCGCGGTATGTGAGTACGGCAGAATCTGAAGAGATTATTGACATTCAAAAGGTCAACAAAGATTTGAATGAGATTGAAAAGAATATTGTAAAAGCAAAAGATTCTCACAATAAGTATTTACAAGAACTTGGTCTAAAGAAGTTGCCATAATGCAGATGTCATTCACATTTATGAATAAGGGAAAAGCCAAAATACGTCCGTGTATTTTGGCTTTGATTGAAGAATCGCCGGGAACATCACACAACAACCGCTATATGCTCCGCTCCTCGCTCCCTTTGGTCTTTGAGGTGCTCGGGCTTCGCCAAATTTTTTCTCTGCCTGCCTTCGCCACACTCGGCTTATTCGGCGCAGAAAAAACGTCGCATGGCGGCAAATGTTAAGAGCATATCAAAAAATTAAATTGCCTGGACAAAGACCTATCCCCAAAGGGCCGGAACCTTTTTAGTCTGCATAACAAATTGCTTGCAAAACCTGGTTAAGGGTAGATTGTAAATGATAAACGAGGATGAATAGAATCAAAATGAAAACTCCGAAAGAATATTTAGATAAATTACCCGATGACAGAAAAAAAATAATTTCTAGACTGAGATCCGTTTTAAAAAAAAATCTCCCAAAAGGATTCAAAGAAGTTATCAATTATGGAATGATAGGCTATGTCGTTCCCCATTCGAAATACCCTGCGGGTTACCATTGTAATCCGAAAGATCCTCTGCCATTTATAAATCTTGCATCGCAAAAAAACCACATTTCGATTTATCACATGGGATTTTACAAGGGCGATCTGTTGAAGTGGTTTCTGGCAGAATGGAAAAAAATTAACAAAAAGAAGCCGGACATGGGAAAGTGCTGCATCCGGTTCAAGAACATGGAAGAGATTCCTCTGGAATTGATCGGAGAACTCGCAACAAAACTCACTCCGGATGATTGGATCCGAATCTACGAAAATCAAATGAAGAGATGAATTTTGATTTATGAAGCTATTGTCCAGCCCGCGCAGAGCAAGCGCTGGACAACTCTAGAAAATGGCGACTTAATTGGACTTTCGAGATTCAATTTTTCCATAAAAGGACTTTCTGCATGAACGCCATTTATAAATCCAAATTCAAACCGGTTGATGAGCTGGTTCAGCAAATACATTCAGGCCTTGTGCTAGTCGATGTTCGAAGCGAGAACGAATTTTTTGAAGACCACATCCCGGGCGCCATGAATATGCCTGTCCTCACCGACACGGAAAGAGCTGAAGTGGGGACTCTCTACAAAGCAAATTCTTTTGAGGCAAGGCAACTCGGCGCAAGGTTGATTGCGGGAAATTTACCAAAAATTCTGCATGCAATTGAAAACATCTCCAGCAACTCAAACAAAATCGCCGGGCTGGGCTCCGGCAAACCTGAAATTGAATTTGTCGTGTATTGCTGGAGAGGAGGGATGAGGTCGCGGTCTCTTTTCACTGTGATGGACCTAATAGGTTATAAAACAAAACTGATTGACGGTGGGTACAAAACTTACCGAAAGATGGTAAACGATTACTTTCTTCGCGGAACTCTTCCGGACTGCCTCACAATTTACGGGCCAAGCGGTTCAGGAAAAACCGAGTTGATAGATTTTTTAGAGAACAAAAATTTTCCAGTCATCCAATTTGAGAAATATGCCAATCACAAAGGCTCGATTCTGGGAGGAGATTTTGAAACCCAGCCATCTCAGAAAATGTTTGAATCTAAAATTTATTTTTCTTTGAATTGTTCCGATGCGAAGACATCAGTAAAAAAAGTGATTGTGGAAGGAGAAAGCCGCAATATCGGAAAACTCTCGATTCCAGCGAATTTATTTCAAAAAATTTTGAATGGGGAGAATGTCTGGATTGAACTTCCGATTGAAGAAAGAGCGAAAAGGCTAGCCGAGGAATACACGGATAAAACCGAATATCTTGTCGGAAAAGTTGAATTCCTGAAAAAATACCTGAGTTCGAAAATCACCGAAGAAATCATCCTGAACATAAAAAAAGATAACAGGGTTCAGGCGGCATATCTACTCCTGAAGCACCACTACGATTTATTTTACAAAAAATATTCTCCGGAAAGTTCCAAAAGCAGAAAATACGAGGCTGTAATTCAATCAAAAACCTTTAGGGATCTCAAAGAAAAAATCCTTGATTACTTGAAAGATAAGTTTCAGAGATCTTTATAGAACCGTAAATTTTCCTGCAATTCTTGTGGAAGAAAACCTTTGTTCTTTTTCAAGTTGAAATAATGATTTTCCAGTTCTTCGATTTTTTTCAATCTTAGGTTGTTGAATTTATTTCCGATGTCCGAATAGATTGGTTGTTTGGATAATACATCCCTTGTGTTTTTGGGGAATGGGCAATACCTGTAAAAAATACTTCTAGTTACTCGGTTTAGGCGCGGCACTCCCCTGGATTCAAAAAGAATCCAGCTCATATAATCCGATGCGAAAATATCTCGAATACTTTTTCTATATTTGATAATCTGTTGCCTGACTTTTTCTTTTGTTTCCATGGATAAATTCTGATTTTTCCGGTAATAGGCAAGATAGTCATAATACTCGGATGTGAGTGAAGGAGTTGTTATGTCGCTCCAAAACCTTCCCTGTATCGTTTTGGCAAGCTCCCATCGAAAATTTCCAACCGACCTGAGAAGCATTAAGAAGAAATTTTCTGCGGTAAACATCGGAACAAAGAATCTTCCCGCCGTATTTCTTTTGTGAGAAGCCACCTCTTGCCACATAACGCATCTGGAACCGTAAGTCGGGGTGATTATGAATTCAGGGATAACTTGGGTCATAATAGCCTCTTTCTGGATGTCCTTGACTTCGTTCGTATAGTACGTTTCTCTGTGAAATGCGGAATAATCTATCTCCAATACCTGGCCGATCCCTTCCCGGATTTTTTCAGGTGTAATCATCGACTTATTCAAGGGTTTAGTGATCATTTCTTTATGTAGAATCGGAAAATAAACCGAAGGTGTTCCAAAGCAAAGTTTCTGCACTGCCTTGAATGCATTTAGGATTTCAAAACTTAACCTTCTATCCGAACTATTGGAATAATTTTTTTCCTCCTCCTCAGAAATAAACCCTTTGATTCGTTTCAATTTATTTGCATCGTGAAAAGTCTGCCCTAGTTCATTTACGGAAGGCTCTTCTATCAAATTGTAAACCCTCTCCAACCATTCCCGCATTCCATAAGTTTTCAGGTCCGGATTCTTTTTGTCATAAGGGAGGGCTTCCAGCTCAAGTATCTGCGACGGGTACAAAAGCTTTTCATCCATCATACAGTATTCCAGAAAATTTGCGATAAATTTGCTTTTGTTTTTATCATTGAAAGATTTTTTGTAAACAGTTTCGTAGATCGGGAAAAATAGCTCTGCGATATTCGAACGAACTACTCTCGCCGCTTCGATGTTCGAGAATTTGTCTTTCAGATTCCTGAACACATCCATATTTTCCAAAAAAATTCTCTTTTGTGTTATGCCAATTTCTGCGTAATCCAAAATCTTTTCGAGGCAATCTCTGAGATCGGGGGATATCGAATCATAATTTTGTTCTTCTTCATAAACTTCTCCGTTTGGTTGTACTCCAAATGGTAGCTCCGTAAATTCAAAAGTCCCAGTAGGCTTAAAAAACATATCGCCTTTCCTGCTATTGTAAAAGGTTCCCTTTAGAGAATATTTTCCCCGGCCTTTGCGAAAAAATTCAAGTTGCACATTCGGATAACGCAGTTCATGGAGATAATACAAAGGAAAAATTTTCAGGCTAATTTGCCCTTCCTCAAATCTTTTCACATAAGCCAGGGCTTTTTGATTAGAAAAAACAAGGTCACAAAATTCAGCCGGACGAATATCCGAAATGTTTTTTATTTCATCTTTCTGGTAGTCCTCGGGATATAGCTTCGTCAGTAGCTCGATTTTGTGAATGTAATCTTCTTCCGGGAATTTTTCTAGAAAATCCAATAGCCTCGGTAAAGTAAATCCAGGATCAACAAACAGCTTGTGACTCATTTTGTCATCAAATGACAATCTCTCAAAAAAATGCTGCAGGATTTCATATTCATGAATGGTGGGATGAAATTTTCTCAAAGACCCTTTCAGGATTCGCCATCTCTCATGCGCCCTCTTCTGCGCGCCTTTTACATAATTGGCTATGTAGAAAGCTAGTCCCATCAGTGCAAAGAAAATAGCTATCCATATGAAAGTATAGATATCTATTTCCGGAAATTTCCAGGTGACCTCTTTCCATTCCTTGAATTCAATATCCTGAGCTAGTACAATCAAGAACCCCATCATATTAAAATCAAATCCCTGAGATAGCAGAACGAATTTTTTCCGACCAGGCTCCACCTTCTTTAACAAACACAGGAGGCTTTCCCAACGGCCCCTCAACCTGAATCACTTTTCCGCCCTCAATCTTTTTACCCGTCCAAACGTCCGTCCAATTTCCTTTAGGGAAATATCCTTTTACTTGATTCGCTCCCGGCTTAATCACTGGAATTACAAGCATATCCTCGCCGACCATAAATTGGTAAACATGCTTCAAAGTTTCTTTTTCATTCGGGTAATGGAGATAAGTGTGACGGATTACAGGATATCCTTTTTCTTTTGCCTCATTTGCAAGATGGGCAAAATAATCCCTTAAGGCGTAATGAATTTTTCCATATCTGGAAAACTTTTCAATTGTTTCTGAATCCGTGTAGGGTTGGTGGTTTTTTTCCGGACGATTCCCTTCATGGGTTCTGAAAATCGGAGTAAATGCATTCAATTCGCTCCACCTAAAAAAAAGTTCCTTACTTCTGTGATAATTTTTCAAAGGATTATTTATCGTTGTGTAACCACCGATGTCAGAGTGATTAAGCGCAATCCCACTAATTCCGCCTGACGTCAACCCGATAATTGTTGAAGGCAAACCATCGTGTTTTCCGAAGCTCACCATCTGATCGCCTTCCCAGAAAAGCGTGGAATATCTCGCAGAATAGCTATATCCGGCCCTTGTAAAAAAAACGATCTGCCCTTCTTTTCCCGCTTCGCGTATCGCTTCACGGTTGACCCTTGCCCAATCCACTGGATATATATTGTGGTATTTTTCCGCAGAAATCCCCGAATGCAATTTTGCGTCAAACGGTAACCATTCTCCAAAATCAGCCATCCATCCCGATAGGCCTTTTTCGATCATATTTTTCTTAATGATTTCCTTAGTCCATTTTACTGCTTCCGGATTTGTAAGATCAATGAGGTATGCCGGGAACCCCGCAGTCTCAATTCTATAATCATTTCCATTTTTATCTTTTACCAGATAACCTTTTTTCTTTGCCTCTTCCAACATTGGATTTTCAAAATCATCGTCCGGTTTAGAGGGATCTTTGTCGGCCAAAAAAGAATTGATGTATCCGAGAACTTTCACATTTTCTTTGTTCAGCTCTGCTACAAAATTCTTGAAATCAGGATAAAGAGATGTATCTTCATGCCATCTCCATTTCAACTGCGAACCGAATTTTGTAATCCTTCTGCCGCACCAATCCTGAATCCAAAGTGCTGTAACGGGATTGCCGGACTTTTTTGCATCTTGAACGATTTTTTTTACCTTATCTTTTCCACCTTGCAAACCCAACCAAGTCCCATACGCCCAATCCGGCAATGCATCGAATCGCCCGGTTTTTTTACTAAACATTTCAATTAGTTCCAAGGGAGAATTTCCCAGAAAGATGGAACCAGTAATATTCGAATCCCATACTTCCAAAGTAACTTCATTGTTCTTCTTTAAATCAAACTTCATGTAAGTAGAATTTTCCAAAAATAGGGAACGGTTGTCTGTGGTGATGTAATGAGGGATTGGAATGTAGGTCGTATATTCATTCCCTCCTGCGCCGGCCATAAGGTTTGCGCCAAAAGTAATCGGTTGATCTCCCCGCCCGATTCCTTGCTCCTCTGTAAACAAGAAAGGTTTCCGCCCCTTCATATCCGAATGACTGAATTGCTCACCGAACCCTAGAAATCTTTCTTCCGGACTAGAATTGTATTTTAAATAAACTCGGTTGATTTTTTCATCCGAGAGCGTTAGGCGAAATTCCATCTCATTTTTCGATATTATTTCCAGTTTTAAATTAAAATCGGTCAAACAGTTGGTCCCAAACAATTTGCCCTTTAATAAAAATCCTTTTTCGGTTTTTTCAGCGCCTAAAATTTTCTGGCTATCGCATTTTTTGGCCAATCTGTCTTTGAATTTGAATGAGGCCATTTTATACTGTACTTCAGGTTCTCCGACACCTGCCGAAATGAATGCGCTCCGCAGAGGAAATTCTATAAAGGGTTTGTCTCCACCCTCGGAATTCTTAACAACAAGAGAATTATCAGTTTTCAATAAAGTCAATCCGCCACTGGAAAGTCCCTTTGGGCCCAGCTCAAATTCAAAAGCTAATTTACCACTGGGGCTGCATCCATTCATAATGAAAGCTAAGCCCAAACAAAGAAAGGGGAAAACCTGCCGAATTTGGATTCTAAATTTAATTAAGTTCGGGAATTGTTCGCAAAGTTTGAATTTTTTCATAGTTTCACTTTTTCTGAAAGTTCCAGCTTTCAGTCAAACGATAAACTATTTTTTTAAAGGTTTTGGATAACTACTGAACCCAATTGTATTCCCGTCCGGATCGTAAAAATAAATCGTATATTCAGTCCTCTTGATGGAAGCCTTCTCAACTTCTTTTAAAAACTTTCTTTCCGAAGGAAAAGTGAAGACCAGTGCTTCAGGAGCCTTGCGCTTTTTCCCTTTTTCAATCATAAAAATTACTCTCCCCAGCTTGAACCAGACAGACCTAACCTTTCCGGAATCGGTAAGGTTGAACCTGGGTTCGGGAAATCCGGGTAGCTTTGCATAAAATTGAGCTAAACTCTCCGGATAGGGTGTTGTAATCGCTATGTGGTGAATTCGCAAGGAACTCTTTTTTCCCGTCATCTCTACTTGGATTTCTCTTCTAGAAATTTTGAAATAATTTGAATTAGATCTTCCGGCCTGTCATGGTGAATATTATGGCCTGCCCCCTCCACTTCCCTATAAGTGCAATCACGAAAGTGACTAATCACTTCTTCTATATTCGAGGATTTTAAGTGGGTTTCTTTTCCGAAAACTATTAGAACGGGAGAAGTTATATTCGACCACATGGCTCTTGATAGCTCAGGAGGAAAAGGGATCGGCGCAAGGCCTTTCAGATTCGGGTCATTCTTCCAGACGAATTTTTTATTCTCCGTTTCCCGAATTAAATTCGCAACCAACTTTTCCACTTTTGTTATTTCCAATTTACTGTAAATTAATCCGAGTCTTTCCGTAGCTTCCTGAACCGAATTCATCTGTTTTTGTTTTACGTTAGGCGAATTCCGACTGGATTTTTTCCGCATTTTTTCGAGCCAAGTTCGGATTTTGTCTCTTTCCCTGTGCATGGAAATTATCCCGCTGAACCCTTCTATGCAGATCAGCCTTTTGATTTTCTCCGGAAATAGTCCACTATATCTAGCTCCAAGGCCTGCTCCCATCGAATGTCCCAGAATCGTGAAAGACTCGGTGAAATATTTTTCAGCAACCAAGTGAACATCCAAGACACTGTCTACATAATTGTATATTCCGTTAGTCTTCCAATCGGAATCCCCGTGACCGCGAAAATCAAAAGATACAATATCGAAATGTTCGGATAAAAAATCCTCTATAAATAAAAATGTTTCTTTTGAGTCATTGAATCCGTGCAATAGAAGAATTTTTTCGGATTTTCCGTTTGATTGAATTTTTACAGATAGCTCCAGTCCGTCGTGCGTGGGGAATTTTTCGTAGGCTATTCCCATTCAATCGTTCCGGGTGGCTTATTCGTAATATCGTAAAACACGCACGAAATCTTTTCAATTTGTAGGATTTTCTCGAACATTTCCTTCAACACTTCTCTTTCCATTGGAAAAAAATTCGCAGTCATCGCTTCGGTTGATTCAACAGGCCTTAGCACGATACTCAGACTGTCCGGCTCAGATCCCAGAGGCAGGAGAACAACCGGCATCTGCCAAATTTTCGATGTAAGTTTTCTCTCTTCTATTATGCGATAGACGACATCGTCGGCATCCCTCAGAATGTCGGAATAGATCCGGTTCAATTCGATATGGGACTTGTTAAAATTTACTTCTGTGAGTGACTTTGCAAAAGGACATAAGACCACCCTGTTGATTCCCCGGATAGTATTTGTGATTTTCGTGGAGATTTCATCATATTTCTTCCAGTCCTCCGTAAAATCATTCAGCACAAGGCAGTGTCCATAAGTCCTGTTGTCTCCCTGGACCCCGACCGAACGTACTGGAAGGATTTTGTAGTCGATTCCGGCAATATTTTTTAGAATGTCAACTAACGCTTTCTCTTCTGCCTGATTTTTCTCAAAACCGTCGTGAGCGATCATCCTTACTGCAAGTCCCGGCCCCGGGAATGGATGCCGCTCAGTGAATGATTCTTCCAGTCCAAGAAGCCTTCCAAGTTCCCTTACTTCATCCTTGTACAAATCGGAAATAGGCTCGATAACAAGGCCTTTCTCAATAAGATCAGTGATCCCCTGAACACGGTTATGGTGTGTTTTGATTTTCTTGGAAAGTTTTGTCCCCCCACTTTCAATCGTATCCGGATAAATAGTTCCTTGGCCGAGCATCCAATGGTCCGGATTCAGATTCATCGAGATTGCGCTTTCTCTTTGACATTTCAAAAACAGCTCACCGATGATATTCCGTTTCTTCTCAGGGTCTTTTACATTTTCCAGAGAAGAATAAAATTGCTCTGAATAATCGGAAACATTCAATTCAATTCCAAGCGAAGTAAGCTTATCATGTAAAAGAGCGACCTCATTTTTTCTCATGAATCCTGTATCGATAAGAAGCCCGGTCACTCTATCCTGCCCGAGTGCTTTTACCAAGAGAAGATAAGACACGGTAGAATCGACCCCACCGGAGATCAGCATAAAAACTTTTTTATCCGACAAAACCTTCGCTCGGATTTCGTCTAACTTCTTTTCCAGAAAAATCCGCATATTCCAAGTGTCCGAGGCATTGCACAATCTGATAAAATTCGAAAGCAAAATATTTCCGTTCGGAGTGTGTGTAACCTCCGGGTGAAACTGGATTCCGTAAATATTTCTGGATTTATCGTAGACTGCCGCATTTTCACAATTATCGCTTCTTCCAACAGTTACAAAATTTTCGGGAATTTTTACCACCTCGTCTCCGTGGCTCATCCACACTTTTTCATTTTTTGAAAGTCCTCGAAACAAAGGCAAATCCGGATCAGTAAAATTCATAAGTGCTGGGCCGTATTCCCGCAGCTCGGACGGTCTCACTTCTCCACCCAAAAGCTTCATCAATAACTGGTGGCCGTAGCAGATTCCCAGAATCGGAATATTCATTTCCAGAACATCTTTACTGATCGTAGGAGAATCTTTTTCGTAAACGCTATTCGGCCCGCCGGAAAAAATCAGGCCGGAAAATTCTTTGTACCGGTTTATCTCTTCGTTTGGCGATAGAATTTCAGTATACGCTCCAAGTCTTCTCGTTCTTGAAGAAATCAGATGGGCATACTGCCCGCCAAAATCCACAATTCCTATTTTTTTATCACTTTTCATCTACAAAGGCCTGCTAAAATTTGGATTTGATGGAGAAAAAAACCGAAACAGTTTCTTCCTACGAGGGAAAGCAAAATCATATACCTGGCCTTCAAACGCCCGCAATTGAAACATTTGCAAACGTTTACGAATCCAAAGACTATTTGATTGAATTTGCAATTCCTGAGTTTACCGCAATCTGTCCGAAAACCGGCCTCCCGGACTTCGGAACAATAGAAATTTCTTATAAACCCCATACGAAATGTATAGAGTTGAAATCGCTTAAGGAGTATATACTTTTTTTTCGGAATACGGGAATTTTCCATGAAAATGTTGTGAACAAGATTCTGGAAGATATACTAAAATATACCGAACCTTTGTATATCAAAGTCCGGGGAGATTTTAACGTCCGGGGAGGAATTAAAACCATAGTCACGAGAGAATATTCCAAATGAATCTTGATACAATAATAGGTTATCTTGCCGGGCTATTGACGACAATTGCTTTTATTCCACAAATGCTTCGGGTAATTCTGACGAAACAAACAAATGACATTTCCCGAAATATGTATCTGGTTTTTATACTCGGCATACTCCTCTGGCTGGCCTATGGAATCATGCGATCCGAAACACCGATCATCATCCCGAATATTTTTACGCTGATCTTTGCGACCATTATCCTGATTTACAAATTAAAAGAAAAGTAATACGTTTTGGTTTTTTCCAGCGCCTTATTTCTAATCTACTTTTTTCCGGTTTTTTTTATCGTATATTTTCTATTTCCCAACCATCTGAAAAATCTCTGGGCGCTGACTGCGAGCGTTCTATTTTACCTCTGGGGGGGATCGGATTTTTTTCTGATTCTATGCATTTCCGTTCTTATCGATTTTGTCTTAACAAGCTGGATGGATACAAAAGAAGGAAAGCTCCGGCAGGCAATTGCAGTAGCTTCTGCCGCATCCAACTTTCTGCTTCTTGGGTATTTTAAGTACGCCGATTTTTTTGTGGAAAATTTCAATCTCATTCTGGAAAACAAAATCACTCTTCCGCAAGTCATTTTGCCCATCGGGATCTCCTTTTTTACTTTTCACAAAGTCAGTTATGTAATTGATATTTATTACAAAAAATGCAAACCATTGAAAAATATTTCGGACTTTTTTTTGTATATCCTGCTATTTCCCCAATTGATAGCCGGGCCTATCATTCGGTTCAATGAAATTGCCGACCAGATATTGGATAGAAAAAATTCGGAGACATGGGAAAATCGACTTCGTGGATTTTTCAGATTTTGCCTCGGACTCTCCAGAAAAATCCTTTTTGCAAACGTTTTGGGAAAGGAAGCCGACCGGATATTTGCGTTAGGCGAATCCGAGCTGACTTTCTTTTTGGCTTGGACGGGGATTCTTGCCTACACATTTCAAATTTACTTCGACTTTGCCGGATATTCCGATATGGCGCTTGGATTGGGCAGGATGATGGGGTTTCAGTTTCCTGAAAATTTTCATTTTCCCTACACATCGGGCTCTATCACCGAATTCTGGAGACGATGGCACATAACGCTTGGAAACTGGATGAGAGACTACATTTACATTCCACTGGGGGGAAATAAGGTCGCAAAGTTCCAAACTTATCTCAATTTGTGGGCAGTATTTTTATTCTCCGGCCTCTGGCACGGGGCTTCCTGGACTTTTATTCTGTGGGGAGCCTATCATGGGTTTTTTATTTCTCTTGAAAAATTTTTTCAATTTAATGTAAAAGATGAAGCAAAAAATCCATTCAAAATTCTATTCACTTTCTTTTTGGTGCTAAACGGCTGGGTTTTATTCCGCGCAGAGACCTTGAGTATTGCTTTCAGAATGTGGAAAGCGATGTATTCACCCTTGAAATTCGGCTCTGTACGGGCTGACGGTTATTTCGTAAGCTTTCTAATTTTGTCTGTGCTTTTCAGCTTTTACCCGGCCATAAAATCTCTTCGGAAATTTTCAGAATCGGATTTTGGAAATTCAGGTAACCTCAGATTGTATACGATAGTCGCAATTGCTTTATTCTCTGTGAGCCTAGGCGAAGTTTTGTCCACGGATTTTAATCCGTTCATCTATTTCAGGTTCTGATAAAATGAATGCGAAAAAACTATTCTTGCTTGCGCTAACATTTATAACCCTTCCTCTGGCTTCTACTTTTCTGGAATCTATTTATCAACCGGATTTTTTAAAACTCTCCGGATCCGTTTATGAACCAGAAAGGCCCGTCTTCAGCATTACCGGTTTCGCATCCGGGAAATTTCAAAAAACTGCCGAAAAATACATCTCCGAGAAATCCGGACTAAGGGCTATATTTATCCGGATAAGAAACCAACTCCACTACTCGATTTTTCATAAAATTTACGCACAGAAAACAATATTCGGAAAAAATAATTTCCTATTTGAAAAAGACCATATCGAGGCTCATCTTGGTTTGGATTATCTCGGAATTCATGAAATCCGGAATCGCATAACGCACCTGGAGAAATTACAATCAATCCTTGCAAAAAAAAATATTCCGCTACTTGTCATACTCGCTCCGGGAAAAGCTTCATTCTACCCGGATTTGATTTCCGATGATTTTAAAGTCAAAAAAAAAGAAACATCGAACTATGTTGAATTTAAAGAAAATCTGAAAAACCGAGATATTCATTTCATTGATTATATTTCCTGGATGCAAAATCTGAAAGGAAACGACAGAACGATTTATTATCCGAAGGGTGGAACCCACTGGAGTTATTACACTGCAGCGCTCGCAATGCCGGTTTTACAAAGTGAGATCTCAAAGAATTTGAAAAGGAAAATGTCCGAAATAAAGCTCGAAGAAGAGGAAATAACCTCCCTTCCCTATTATAATCTGGATAGCGATATTTTTAATTCTCTGAATCTTCTCTGGAGTCGGCCTTTCGGAAAATATATACGTCCGAAAATTTCGATATCGGGTGACGCATTTTCAAAACCTAATCTGTTGATAGTCGGGGATAGTTTTTATTTCACCCTCTCCGCAACCGGTATTCCGGAAAAAATATTTTCCGATAAATCGAACTTCTGGTATTATGACAAAACAGAATATTCCATCGATGGAAAAACAACGAGAGCAGTCAAAAAACTGGATATGCAAAAAGATATTTACTCCCGCGACCTGGTTATTCTACTTGTATCGGAAGTGAACCTGAAATATTTCGGATATGGATTCCCTGAAAGAGTGATTAATGCGGATGTCAAGGGGCAAATCGGTGAATAGAGCGGATGTATTATCTCAACTTAAAAAATATAAAGACGAACATTCTGATAAATATGGAATTTCAGATTTTGGAATTTTTGGATCAGTCGCGCGAGAGGAAACCAATCCTTCGAGTGATATAGATATTTTTATTCAAACTAATTCACCTAACCCGTTCATAATTGTTGCAATCAAGGAAGAATTGGAATCTATTTTCCATAAACACATTGATATTATTAGAATTCGAAAAGATTTGAATCCATTATTGAGACAGCGCATTGATAAGGAAGGAATTCGTGTTTGATAAAGAGTTGATTCAGAATATTTTATTAAAAATTTTTGATGCGACTCAGAAAATTTTTGACCGCTCACTTTCTATCCGGGACGCAGAAGGTTTTTCTAGTTCTCCGGAAGGAATGGAAAGATTTGATAGTATTTGCATGCTATTTATTGCTATCGGAGAAAGTTTAAAACAAATAGACAAAATAACTGATAAAGAATTTCTGAAAAAATACCCAGAGGTCGATTGGAGGGGAATCAAAGGATTTCGTGATATAATCTCACATGACTACTTTGACATTGATACTGAGCAGGTTTTTTGGGTATGTAAAAACGAGATTCCTAAATTATTAGAAACCCAAAACGTATGCTGGATGATTTAAAAAAATGAAAGCATATCACAAGAAGAGAATTACATGAACATCGAAAACAATTTTGAAAAAATCAAACGGGGAACGGTTGAAATTATTCCTGAAGAGGAATTAAAGACAAAACTCCAAAGCGGGAAAAAACTAAAAATCAAGGCTGGATTTGACCCCACTGCTCCTGATTTACATCTTGGCCATTCTGTTTTGCTTCGGAAAATGAGGCAGTTTCAGGATATGGGGCATGAAGTGAATTTTCTTCTCGGAGATTTCACTGCAATGATCGGAGATCCGACGGGAAAATCCGAAACCAGAAAAAGACTTTCTAAAGAAGAGGTTCTGGAAAATTCAAAAACCTACCAGGCCCAAGTTTTTAAAATTTTGGATCCCTCTAAAACAAAAATCGTCTACAATGCCGAATGGTGTACCCCCATGAATTTCGAAGAAGTTCTTGTGCTAGCGTCAAAGTATAATGTTGCAAGACTATTGGAAAGAGATGATTTCAGCAAGCGCCATAAAGCCGGAAACCCGATTTCGCTCCTTGAATTTCTGTATCCTCTAATTCAGGGATACGATTCGGTAGTGATGGAAAGCGACATAGAAATCGGAGGGACTGACCAGAAATTCAATCTACTGGTTGGAAGAGAACTCCAGAAAGATTACGGAAAACCCCAACAGGTAGTAATCACTCTTCCACTCCTTGTAGGGCTTGATGGATCAAAAAAAATGTCCAAGTCCCTCGGAAATTATGTAGGGTTCAATGATACACCGATAGATATGTATGGAAAAATCATGTCGATTAGCGATGATCTAATGTGGAATTATTTCGAGCTCCTGACAGACATACCTCTTGGTGAAATTGCAGAGAAAAAGGAGGCGATCCGAAAAAAAGAACTGCACCCCAAAGAAGTAAAGACCGAACTCGCAAAAGA
Source organism: uncultured Leptospiraceae bacterium (assembly GCA_964436695.1). Classification (GTDB taxonomy): domain Bacteria; phylum Spirochaetota; class Leptospiria; order Leptospirales; family Leptospiraceae; genus JABWCC01. The sequence continues at coordinate 35,309 of CAYTEA010000019.1, read as the reverse complement.
AATTATGGTTCTATTCCATAAAGAAGACGAGAACACCAATGCAATCATTGAATGGCAGAAAATCCACGATCCGAAAAACAGAATCATTCCGGAATCGGTCGAAACTGTGCAACTTGCAGATACGGATTTCCAGGATGGAAAAGCTTTACTTTCTTCCGTTCTTGCAAAAGTAGGATTCGCAAAATCGTCATCCGAAGCCAGAAGACTGATCGCAAACGGCGGGCTGTATATAAGCGAAGAGAGACTCACCGATGAAAAATTCAGTCTAGAAAAAGGAAAAGAATACTTAATCCGTCAGGGGAAAAAAGGAAAATTCATCAAAATCGTCACTTGATAAAATTTTCGATTTCGAATTTCGTTTTACTGTAAAATTCTTCCTATGCGTTTCCACCTAACGCTCATTCGCCAGATTCTATACTGAAGAGTTCTTAACACCCATGCGCTTTTGGATTCTTCTCTGTTTCTAAACCCGTAGGGAGAAATTTCATAGGGATGACATTTTTTCATGAGTTCTGCACCCTCATACTTTTCAGCAAGTTCGGTTCCTTTCTCTGCAATTTCAGATTCATTTTTGAACATGCAGACGTTATCTTTCCAGTCGATCGAAAAATAAATTACCAGAGCTTTGCCCAGAATATCTTCCCTGGAAACAAAACCCCAAGCCCTTGAATCGTGTGAATCATCTCTGTTGTCACCGACTACCATGTAAAAATCAGGTGGGATTATGCAACCGTTTCTAAAATCACAGAACTCGGACACGTGAAATTTTCTGTCATCATCGTATCCATCGAGAGTCAAATGCTTGAATCCGTTTTTTTCCTCCAGAAAAAGTGCGCGCTTGGAAGCCTCAGGGTTGTCCAAGTCATTTAATTCGTTTTCTCTGGAAATTTCTGCCGGCTGATAATTTTTGAAATCTGCCGAACCTTTTTCTTTGTATTCGATAAATGAAAGCTCTACCTTTCCTCTGGTCGTATCTATCATTTTTTTCGTAATCCGAATCGTATCCCCCGGCATACCGACAACTCGTTTTACAAATCGCTTGGAAAACATTCCTAGCTTGGCTTCTTCATCCGATACTGCGGCCGGTGGAGGAACAAACGTGATGATGTCTCCCCTTTTCGGGTCATCAATCCTGATGATCTCTTTTTCAGTGAAAGGCATTCGGATAGAGTAACGCATTTTATTCACGAAAAGAAAATCCCCGATCTTTAAAGTGGGGATCATTGAACCGGAAGGAATATTATTCGCATCCAGTATGGAAGACTTGAATGCAAAGACCAAAACAACGATAAAAATCAGTGAGCCGATTGACGACAAGGCCGATGGCGTTTGGTTTTTTGAGTTCGAAAATCCGGTCTTTTTTTCTTTTCTTGCGTGCATGCAGCCATTTCGTTTTAAAGAGGGGTGTGTGTCAATTTCTTAAACGAATTCATCCTGCGGGTTTTTCCAAATGCCGAGTAGAACACTGGAACGCCTCCATGCCAAAAATCCTGAGGTCACGAGCAAATACCCCACCATCACAAAAGGAGCAAGCCCTATGCTATACTGAAGAAACATCAGATACAAAATGATATTCACGATTATCGGAGACAGAATTAAAAGACCTATCACTGCGGATCGGTTGTGCAATACCAGAATTCCCCCGACCACCTCGAACAAACCGACAACCTTCCACAAATACCCGGTCGAAATTATCGCTCCGATAAAATTTGCCGCGGCAGAAGTCATCGGGGGTGTCGGCATGAACGCATGAAATTTACTCAAACCGAACAGAATAAATACCCCACCTAAAAGAATTCGAAATGTTATATCCAAAATTTTCATAGTTTCTCCTAAAAACTTACTTGTCCAGACAATTATCTGTTTTGCCATTTTTCTTGCAACCATAATATTTGTCTGGACAAATATTATGTTCTGATAATCTTGAAACAAATGAAGCAATCGCCTTTCCTCTTGGATGAACAGATAGGGTTTAATCTGAATCGGGTCGCCTTGCTATTCCGAAGAGAGATTATCCGCTGCCTTCGAGAATTCAAACTCACACCGGAGCAATGGCAGGTTCTGGCCATGCTTTGGCAAAAGGGATCACTAACTCAAAAGCAAATCATTCATTTAACACTGCAAGATGCCCCCTCGGCATCAAAGATGATCGGCAGAATGAAAATAGCTGGATTGATAGAAATCCAGATATCAGCCAAAGATAAAAGAGCAACAATTATCAGCCTTTCCCCAAAAGGCAGGTCCCTGAAAAATATTCTTCCTAAAAAAGTGATGACTCATTTCAGCCCGATTCTAAATTCGATGCCTATACGAAAGAGGAATTCTCTCTTGAATCTATTGAAAGAATTTCGGAAAATTCTAGGAGATGAAATACCACAAGATCCGGAGGAAATTTGATTCTTACAGCAACACTAGAAAATTTTTGCAATAGCGAAAAAAGCTTCCATTAATAAAACCAAGCGCAATCGAAAAAGCCAGATGGTAAGTCAAATGATAAAAGAAATCCAATTCGAAACAAAATAAGGAAGGCCGCTTTGAAGAAAGGAAAAAAGAATTTGTCGGCAGGTGAAATGCAAAAACTACTCAGAGCCTTAAAATCCCGGTTTGAGAAAAATATGGACCGCCACAAAAAAATCAACTGGACAAAAGTGCAGACAAAGCTGGAAAGCGATTCAGAAAAACTGTGGTCGCTGAATGAAATGGAAAAAACGGGAGGCGAACCTGACATTGTAGGTCTCGATGAAAAAACTAGTGAATACATTTTCTACGACTTTTCAAAAGAAAGCCCGAAAGGCCGCAGAAGTCTTTGCTACGATAAAGAAGGCCTTGAATCCAGAAAAGAATTTAAGCCAAAAAACAACGCAATCGACATGGCGAATGAAATGGGCATTGAGCTATTAACCGAAGAAGAATACCGGGAACTGCAAAAGCTAGGACAATTCGATACAAAAACATCCAGTTGGTTAAAAACTCCTCCCGCAATCCGCAAACTCGGTGGGGCAATCTTTGCAGAGTTCCGATAGGATCATGTATTTATTTTTCACAACAGCGCACCTTCTTACTATGCGGCCAGAGGATTTCGAGGTTCGCTTAGGGTATAATGGCAAATCCATTTTTTTTTAAGAATGAATTGGGTTTTCTAGGAGCCTATCTCCCATTTGTACGGAATTTTTACGGCTTCTTTCAAGGCGTCCAGATATTCATATTTCGTAATCTCAAAAGCGCCGAGGTTCCAGGTAATTTCATTCAATTGTTGTGTATCAAACAGAGTAAAATTATCTTTTCGCAAAGCCTCAAATAAATGAAATAAAGCTACCTTTCCGGCATCGGAGCTAGTGGAAAACATACTCTCACCAGCAAATAGCTTTCCGATAGCAACCCCATAGACACCACCGACCAAATCTCCTTTCTCATCCCAAGCTTCAACACTGTGAGCATACCCTTTTAAATGAAACTCGGTATACCCCTTCAAAAAACCCGGAGTAATCCAAGTTGGCTCCCGGTATCTCACTGCGCAATTTTCCATGACCCTGGTAAATGCAGTATTGAATGTAATCCTAAATTTGTTCTGCCGGACTTTTTTCAAAACGGTCCTCGAAAAATGAACGTTATACAAATCAAATACTGCTCTTGGGTTTAAGCAGAACCACTGGATTGGATTTTCCGACCAAGGAAAAATTCCATGCGTATACGCATAAAAAAGCCTCTCTATACTAAAATCTCCACCGATTGCAATTAAGTCTTCATCGGTGTACAAGGGATCTCCAAAAAAAGCTTTATAATCTCTGGTCGACATACAAACTAAGAAAATATTTTATTGAATGGTATTTTTATTTCTTTACTTTAAAATAATTCTATTCAATAATACTGCAAATCATTTTATTATGTAAACTGGAAATTAGAATATTTTTTTGGAGAAAAAAAATGAAAATTTTTGCTTTGTTTCTTATCTTATTTTCGCTCCCTTCCTTTGCAAAGACCATGGAAGAGCTTTTAAAAGATGACTGGACTGTCCAGGAAACTCTTCTGATTAAGAACGAAGTAAAAAAAAGGCTCGCGTTATCTTTCGAACCAGGCAGTCCACACCTAGCCGACATTACAAAAAAAATTATTCCCTGGGCGATGATGGAAGGCCTTCAGCCGGTAGAAGTCGCGCGGATCATCGTTTATATGGATAGGGCAGTTAAGGCAGGAGCCGATTTTGAAAACGCAGAGGACTTGATCCCGCTCGTCGCCACTAAAGATATTTCAATCAAAGATTTTGTCTTGATGGTTCAGTACAATAAAGAAACAAAAAAAGCCAAAATCCCGGAGCAAATCCGGCAACTATTTTTGTCCACAGCCTTGCAGAAGAAATGGGACGGCTACTCGATTCTTAGCGCAGGCCGAGGATTGATCCTCGCCAAAAGCGCGGGAATGAATCTGAACACCGTTGCTCCAAAATTATTAAAAGCAATTTCGCCTGACGGATTCAAGAAAAACCCGGAAAAAATCGAAAGAGAAGTGAAAACGGCGATTGATTACAATCCTGACACGCAACGAAATCAAGATTCGAAAAAGATTTTAACAAACCTTCGACGTATCCATGAAAAATCCCAGGCAAAAGAACCCAGTATAGAAGAAATTGAAAAGGTAGTAAAAGAAACGGAAACAACGGATCAGACGATTGAAGACATAGGTGAACTAAATATCATTCCAAGAAAAACGAAGGAACCAAGGCCGGAAGAAAAGAAAGCTCCGGAACCGGAATTGATTCCCGAATTCATTGATGAAGAGGAAGCTCCTAAAATTCTAGAAGAGGACAAAACGCCGAAAGAATCATGGGAAACATTACGTGAAGCCGCTTTAAAGTCAACCATTAAGCCCTGGGTGGGAACTCCTTATTTGTGGGGGGGCAGTAGCAAGCGTGGAGTGGATTGTTCGGGATTTACCGGCGCCATACTCACTGACAAAAAAATCGGAGCGCCAAGAGCATTACTCCCCCACTCAAGCGGAAGCCAGTCAAAATCGGGAGTAGCTGTTGACCGATCAAAACTTCGAGCAGGCGACCTTGTATTTTTCTCGGCGTCGCCTAACGGATCAAAAATTACCCATGTAGGCGTAGCCATTTCAGGAACGGAATTTGCCCACTCTTCAAACAAGGGTGTCGGTTTTGACCCCATTGATTCCAAGCACTGGTCAAAGCGCTTTGTAAAAGCTAGAAGAATATTCAAGAAAGTCATTGAATGACAAGATATTGGAATTGTGCCGAAAATGATTTTTTTAAGAATCTGCTCAATTAAACAGGTGACAGATATGGCATATTTGTCATCCTGTAGTCAATGTCAAACTACAAGTATTCCAATTTAATCAAAAATTTTATGGGTAATTATGAAAACAAAAAATAAAATCATCTTCAGTTTAGTCGCTCTCTTGGTCATCTACTTAGCAATGGCTATGATCGCACCTGCGAGAATAGAAAACAAAAACGTTTTTGAGAAGAATTCATTCAGAATTGCCCATAGATGCGGGGCAAAAAATTTTCCTGAAAATACCCTTTTTGCCTGCAAAAAAATCGTGGAGAACAACTTGTCCGATTTTCTGGAAATGGATGTCCACCTAACAAAAGACAATGTACTAGTAGTGATTCACGACGATGATGTTGAAAATACTACGAACTCAAAAGGCGCTGTAAAGGATTTCACTTATTCTGAAATTCAAAAACTGGATGCCGGATATAAATTTACAGAGGATGGAGGAAAAACTTTTCCCTACAGGAATATGGGAATCAAAATAGATAAGTTGGACAATTTTTTTGAAGCTCTTCCAAATTCAAAATACTACATAGAGGTCAAGGTCAATTCCATTGAAGGAGCAAAGGCGTTAGCCGGCATAGTGAAAAAATTTCACATGGAAGACAAAGTAGTCGTTGGGTCATTCGAACAAAACGTAAAGGATGAATTAGCCAGGCTTCTTCCTGATTCAGCTCTCTTCGGTTCAAAAGATGAAATCATGAAATGGGTTATCCTCCAAAAATTGAACCTAACCGGTCTTGCCTCATTCCCCTCCCATACCCTGGCAATTCCCCCAAAGAGAAGCATTCTAAATATCGGGAAATCTTTTATGAAATCAGCCAGAAACCAGAACATAAAAGTTCATGTCTGGACGATTAATGAAGAAGCAGAAATGCAAAGGCTTTTGGAAATCGGCGTGGATGGAATCATGACGGACGATCCGATTCTAATGCAGAAAGTTCTTAGCACTAAAAAATAGAATGCTGCCGAATCATCGGCTTTCGTAAATTTGGATCGATGATAAATTTCTGTATTTATCGTCGCAGTCCATCCCATAACCGATTACAAAGTCATCTCCGATTTCAAATCCTTGATAATCGATCGGGAAATTCATTTTGTGCTTATGGTTTTTCACCAAAAGACTAACTACCTTTAGCGATTTCGGGCTTTTGGCATTTAGGTGTTCCAATAAATAATTCAAGGTCTCACCGGTATCGATTATATCTTCCACCACGAGAACATTTTTATTCTCGATAGAACTCTTCAGGTCTTTGGTAATCTTCACAACTCCGGTGGAGCTAGTCCCGATGTACGATGATGTCTCTATGAAATCAATTTCCGCAGGGATTGCAAGCGCACGAACCAAATCGGCGAGAAAAACAAAACTCCCTTTCAAAACGCCAACTAAAACCAATTCTTGATTTTTATAGTCACTAGAAATTTTTTCCCCGAGTACTTCGATTTTCAGCCGAATCTCCTCTTTGGAAATCAGCTCTCGAAATCCAAAATTCAGATCACCCATGACTCATCACTTTCGAGGGAATCCAGAATTGCAATATTTGGCCGCACCCAAAACTGGTTTCTGACCACTTATCAATATTCAATTGAAGGGATAAAAACGACGAAGTTGGAACCTTACCAAAAACGGTCATAGAGTAGCCTAACAAAAAATTTGCGAGATCCTCCAGTCCGGGATTGTGCCCAAGTATAAGAACTGAATTTTTTGTATCCGAAACTTTCTTTAATTCGTCCACCAATTTTTCCTGATCTGCCAGATATATCTCTTCAGATATTATAACTTCTCTTGCGAACTTTTGTTTCTTGCCAAGGATTTCGAAAGTCTGAACCGTCCTTTTTGAACTGGAGATATATGCAGAATCCACTCGAAAATTTCTGTCCTTCAGAAAATCTCCGAGATCTTTGGCGTTTTTTTTCCCTCTCCCCCCGATAGGTCGGTCATGATCTTCTGAAAAATCTGCCTCCCAATCGGATTTCGCATGACGCATGAGATAAAGATTTTTCAATTGCCAGCCCTTCCTGCGTAAAATTTTTCAAATTCGAGATAATCGCTACCGTGGAATACCTGAACATCTTTATTCATCAAGTATTTTCCGATATCGCCAAAATCAACCACTCTACCGGGAAATATTTTTCCATCCAGCATTCCATTTCTGCTAAGTTCTTTAAATTTATTCGAGAGATCCGAATATGTACCAACCGATACATTTTTCAAAATTGACCGCTTCAAAACCGAAATTCCACAAAAGTAAAATTTCCCATTTTGAAACAGCACCTTCTCATTCTGCAAATCTAATATGGTATAATCCTCATCCCCTATGTTCGGTAAAAGATATAACAATGCTTCCCCGGCATAACCCGGTTTAAGAGGATGAAACTCTTTTTCCGGCAGAAATATCACATCCGGATTTATTACCAAAAATATTTCTTCTTCGCTCCATAACCCTTCAGTAGCGGTTTTGATTCCGCCAGCAGTGCCTAAAATTTCAGGCTCCTCCACTGAAAAATGAATATTCATCAAACGAAAATTTTTCAGCTCCTCAAGTATTCTTTCTTTCTTATAATGGAGATTGATTACGACATCGGTCACCCCCAATTTATATGCAAAAAAAAGCGCATAGTAAATCAAAGGAATTCCCACGACTGGAAGAAGCGGCTTCGGAATATCCCTAGTCAACTCCCCCATCCTTTTCCCAAAACCGGCCGCAGGAATAAAACATTTCATTTGAATTCAGCTTTCAAAAATCTCGGAATTTTGTAGATCAATTTTCAATTTATCCACGAACAAATAAATTGAATTTGGAAAAAATCCTTCCTGAATAATTTCTTCCAGATTCTCAAGGCATTGAAAAAGACTCTTTTTGTACTTCAGTTTTCCCTTTTCTGAAAATTGTACGATATAAGTCCCAAGAGCTTTGAACGATCTTTGCAGTGCCTGAGTAAAAAAAACCTCCCTGAATTTCCGGTTTTTGCAAGACGACCTCTCTTTGAAGTAATCATAACAAGCCTTTCTTGTTTTTTTGGAAATAGGCCTGTATGCGTCATACAAAATGCTGACGAGGTCATACTGCGGAGTTCCCATCATCATGTCCTGAAAGTCGATCATAGAAATTCGGCCACGGCTATTTTCCAGTAAATTCCGGGCATGGAAGTCTCTATGGCAAATTACCTTATTGTCGAACTTAGAGAGATATAGATTCACAGTATCGAAAAATTCAATCACCCCAAACCAGATCGGCTCACCGATTTTATGTTTCTTGCGAAAATTCGCATAGCCGGTCGTGAAATAATTCAACTCAAAACTGAACTTCTTGTAATCAAAAGACCTGTTCTGAATTAGAGGAATAGGATCTAACTTATGCAAATGCAAGAGAATATCCATTGCCTCTTTTATTCGGGCAACAAATTTTTTCTCGTCCGTAATGAAAGTCAAATCATGAAGCCCCTCATCGCTGAGTAGCATCCAATTATTTTCCTTATCGACTTTCAGAATTTCAGGAACATCAAAATGATTCTCTTTCAGAAATTTCTGAACCTCAATGAAATTTTCTCCGGAATTCTGAAAATTTTCATCTTCGCATAAAATCAAGCTTTTCGAATCATAAGAAATTCTGGAATATCTTCTGGTGGATGCCTCTTCTTCCACGCACCGTATTTCGAGCGGGACTTCCTCTTGGAAGGTCAAAAAATTTTTTAGATTTCCAGGAATATCCCTACTCATAACAAATATCTCATTCGAGGCAAAGCCAGATTCACTTTAAAAAAAGGTTAGTTTGGTTTCGCTTTTTCCGCTTGTCGAATCATCAACACAAATCCGGAGGTAGCAACGAGAGGAATAACTATTGCTGAAAGAAAGTACAACTTATTATACGCATTTTGGTCAAATAAATTGGAGCTTGTATCAAAGAAAATATAAATCAAACCTCTTGATAAAAATACCAAAATAGCAACGCTAAAAAAACCGATCAAAATAAATCTTGCAAATGATCGCTTGGAATTCGGAATTTGAAAGAGAAAATACAATGAAAACAGCGCAATGATGATTGAAGTAAAGGAATTCACTATAACCCTTAAACGAAAAAACTGAATTTCAGGAAACAAATGAAAAAAAAGAATGTAGTGAAATAGAATTACTCCAAGGGTTTTTATAGGAATTTCAGTTTCAGCAAATTCACAGATCGCAAATGTAAAAAAACAAAATCCGATTGTGATTAACGTATTGGCAATTACTATCGAGAAATAATCCGGAATAATATTTCGTAAACCGATGAAAAGAGTTCCCAATGCAAGTATTAGCATAGCAAGGCCCCAATATCTTGCAGAAGTTTGAAATTTTCCGTGATCGATAATAAATGGCACAAGCCCGGAAATTACGTATAATATTACAGTTGCAACCAGGATGGTTTTAATTTCGGGCATTTCCCTCTTCTTCCGCTTTTTTTACTTCTTCATCCAGATGTTTTTTTTCTTGGACTTTTCTTTCATACAAATAATCTCTCAGGTCTTCCCATTTTGAATAATCAGACGGTTTTATGATTCCGCAGGATTTGTATCCGATAACATTCCCTTTTGTCTTTTGCTGAAACTTTGCAATCCCACTTTTAATAACAAGTGAAATCGGAATATTTTTCTCGTGGGCAATCTTTATCATCCCTTTTTTTAACGGCTTGATTTCCTCCGAATAGGTATTTTGGCCCTCAGGGTACACAACATAGCTATTGTGCTTCAAACCCTCGATAAGGTTCTTCACAGATTCGGGAATCGTGCGCGCTTGTGAATAATCAAAAACCTGAGAGCCCATTGCCTTCATCCACCAGTATGCAATCAGCGTATTCTTAATCACTTGGTTGGCTAGATAGGGCTTATTGACGATCATGCAGTCGAAGGGAAAGTCCAATTCATTCACATGATTGATAAATACCATGTGGCCGGATTTGGGAACCTCTTCAAAATTTCCGATTTTCAAGATTTTCGTGCCAGTCATTTCCTGGACAAAATCTCCCCAGGTTGCTGAGCCTTCCAAAAAAATTCTTATGCTCTCTTGTTTGTTTCCCCTAACTCTATGATAGATTCCCCTAACCAGATTGGATTTCAAACGACGCAGGATAATTTCCGGAGCGCGAAGATATGTTTTCAACACTAATTTCTGGTAGTCCTTAGAATGCATGCCTAAGCGACTCTTAAATGCTTTTATTGGATTATTCATACTTTCTCCAATATTTTGCCCAGATTAAAAATTCAAAGAAAAAATTTTCTCTGCTTAATTCGGTTTCTTCTCTTCCGGTTTTTTCTGAGGTGGCGCATCACCTATCATTTCTTTCTTGAGCTTTGCATCCCATTTCAGATTGATTCGTTTATCTACTTCTTCCTCATAAACCCTTGCATTAATATCCGTCGCATCCCTTCTATATTTCTCAGGAATTCTCAAATCATACACTGGACTTAGATTTACAGGGTTTACATAAGGGTTGTCCCTGAACTTCATAGACACGCCTTCCAATACGACTTCCTTTCCTTCCTTATCTTTTCCGTCTGCGGTCAATAGATAATAATTGTCATAAGGATATTTTAATTTGAATATATTTATCGCGTTGGATCTTGCATCTCTACATCTCGCAATTGAAGCCAGATACTTTTCTATTCTGAATTTTCTGTGGGTAGGTTCAAGCTTTTGGTGCTTCTCCAAATTCTTCTCTACTTTTAGAGCATCAATTCTCGCTTCTTTTGCCTGTCCCAGAAATTTATACCCCAGTGCCATGTTTGTTTCAATTGCATATTTATTTACAACATAATGAAATTCTTTCGGATTGTACATTCTTGCCGTAAGAGGAGCTTCCCTGTTTGCCTTCTGGTCTTCACGGATTTTAGAGGTATTGCTGTATTCAACGCTGATATCTACCAGATTTTTATCCTCAGGATTGTTCTCATTTTTTCTGTCAATTGCCGCTTTCAGCATTTCTTCGGTTTTCTCGATATAAAACTGGGTAACTTCTTCCAGGATCTGCTCCATTCCAAGTTGCGCCTCCAGAAATCTCCTGTATGCATTTACATAATTTTCCTCAAAATAGTAAATCATCCCTTCCTGGTAGAGCTTTTTTACTTCATTGTACCTTTTCACCCTCTCGCCTTCCATATCCTGCTTTGCATTCAAATCGGCTGGTTTCCCGTCTTTATCGTTTCCACGGTAATTTTTTACAACAGGTTCGATAAACCGGAGATAGGTCAAAAGTTCAATTCTCTTCACATAGGCTTTGTTCGAAACAGCTTCCGCAGAAATCTGCTCGATTCCAATGAGGATAGATATTAATAAAACTAATTTTTTCATAGTGACATTTTCCTAATGTATAATGTGAATATTTGTAATGCGAAAAATCCTACAACCAATTTACAAGTTTCCCTGTAAAGAATATCGGAAAGAAAATAGAATAGATTGACACGAATTGACCGGAAATCTTACGCTATTTTTCACGAATCAGGACATTTTTTATGGCGCAAATCTCAGTTCAACAATCGAAAAAAGCGTCTTTTCGGGCAAAAGAAAACACTTCCTGCCCTATCTGCGAAGAAATCCATCAAAAAGAAAACATGTTTCAAGGTGGTGGACGGCTAATTGCGGGGAGATTGACCCAGGATTTAAGAAGGCTTTACGAGAAAAATAAAAAATTCGGCAGAATCAACCCAAACGACTACGTTTTGGCTGTTTGCCCCAAATGCCTATACTCTTCATTCCCCAAGGATTGGAACACAATTCCCCCGGCCGACATAGATAAAATCAAAAATACTGCCGCAGACAGGCGGATTTACCTGGAAAAAATTCTCGGGCCAATCGACTTCAAAGAGGACAGAAATATTGTCCTTGGAGCTGGTTCTTATTTACTCGCAATAGACTGCTACCAGTTGAGATCACCCCAAGTTGCCCCCACCCCCAAAAAAGCCGTCTCTGCAATCCGTGCAGCCTGGTATTTTGACGACCTGAACATCGATTTTCCGGATATGAGTTTTGATAAAATCCGGGACATTTTGTACCAAAGAGCGGCAACCTGGTACGGGATAACTCTCGAAATCATGCAGTCGGGTGCTGAGCCTATTGATTCCGCAGCGGGAATGCTTGGGCCGGACACGGACAATAACTGGGGATTTGACGGGGTTGTTTATCTGAACGCATATCTCACAATGAAGTTCAAGGATCAAATGGGAGATACTCCTGAAAAAATCTTGAACCTTTTGGTTCGGGCAAAGCGTATGCTCGCGAGATTATACGGCTCCGGAAAATCTTCCAAATCCAAGCCATCTGTGATTATTGATATGTCAAAAGAACTCTACGAAGAATACGGCAAGGTTATCGACGAAATGGGAGGAGAAAAGTAGGGTTTTGCCTGTTTATGCAATGCTTTTGGAATACGATGGATCCAAATTCCACGGGTTTCAGAAACAATCCAGTCTGGATACAATTCAGGGCAGTCTCGAAAATTCCATTCGGATTATCCTGAAAGAGCAAGTAGATATTTTTTCTGCCGGAAGAACCGATACCGGAGTGCATGCGAAAGGCATGATTGCAAGTTTCACCTCGGAAAAAAAAATAGAAAATTTTCCAAAGTTCATCATTGCAATAAACCATCTTTCCGGAAGTCAACTTTCTATTCAAGGGATGAAAGAAGTGCCGGATTCGTTCAATGCACAATTTTCCTGCACTGCAAGAGAATACGAATACTGGTTTTTTTTAGCAAAATATCCCAGCCCTCTCTTAAATGGCCGGGCGTATTTTTTCAAACACAGACTTGACATGAAAAAAATCAGGTCGGAGTGCATTCATTTTCTGGGGAAACACGATTTTACCAGTTTCACAAAGCCGACTGCTCTCATCAAAAAATCCCCAATCAGGAATATCACCCGGTTAGACATTACCGAATCCCAAGAAATCAAAAATTTGTTTAAATTAACGATCAGAAGTTCAGGGTTTTTGCACAATATGGTGAGAATAATAACAGGAACTTTACTCGACATAGGGAATGGGAAAATCAAAGATAGAAATATAAAAGAAATTTTGGAGAAAAAAAACAGAATTTATGCAGGCGCGACCACTCCTCCCCATGGATTGTATTTTACAAGAGCAATCTACGAAAATTATCCAGAGATCGAAGAACTCTATCCAAAATTCCTAAAGGACTGATGTAACATCTTTGAATCCCAGAGCAAATCAGATACTTTCCGAAATTGTAAAATCAAAGTTGAAAAATTGCCTCGTCGGAAAAAATTTCTGGGCAATTGCATTTTTTAGTTTTTGCATGATTTCTTTCCAAATCAAAGCGGAAGGCGAATCCGCAAAATCAGAGATAGGATTCTGGATGGGGGCATCCAGCCCATTTCCAGGAACAAAAACTGCCTCGCTTCTGGATACTACAATGGGTTTTGGGTTTTTTACCAGATTTCAATGGCCCTATGTATTTTACACTGAAATGGGAGTCAGTTATTCGAATTACCTCTCCCACTCCGAAAGAGGGCTGACAACGATTCCTGTTTATGCTGCTCTTGCCTACAAACTTCCTCTGGATTTACCGGTATCTTTTTTTATCAAAGCCGGTGGCGGCGCTTCCTATCTGATTGCACGGCCCTCAAACCGGGAAGGATGGGATCCAATGGGTTATTTAGGATTCGAAGTAAGTTTCGTGGCTGGAAGGAAAGTTCGAATCGGGCTGAGATATGACTACAACCATATCATGGAAAGAAAACAGCAGGGATTTTACAAAGGCTCGAATATCCCTTATTTGTACAATTACCCTTACTATTCCCAAAATCAAGATTCAAGGCTATATAATCCAAACTACTACAATTTAATCGACGGCCAGTTTTTTCATTTTGGCCTGATGGTAAGCATATTACTTTGACCTGGCGGAAAACTATGATAAAACTAAAAACTTTGCAAAATATTTTAGCCGGTTTAAGCAGACAATTGCAGAAATTTGTTCTATTCGCGGGATTACTGCTTTTTCTGCACTGCAATACAAAAAGTGGGAATGTTGGAAACCAGCCGATCATTTCCACTCTTTACAACCACAGAATGCTCCTTCTCTTGAAAGGAACTTATGCCACTGACGAGCCTTTGAGTTTTGAAGATTATTCAAACGGAACGGGAAGTTTGTATAGGGATGACCAGGTAGACACTGGAAACGGACTGGATCCTGCTTTCGACCTGGCCGATCTGCCACAGGCAAAAAATCTGAGTATTTTTATTGACATCGGCGAAATCAGAATTTCATCCAAATACCAAAAGGGCGTGAGTAATCTGGCTGCAATCAAAGACGCGCGGGATTCAAAAAAATTCTGGGACTTCATAGCTCCGGAAAGACAGGTGTATTGCACCACTTTTTACGCTGTGTCCGACACGACATGCCACAAAACCGGTTATTCCAAGATAGAAGAATTTTTCAACGGAAAGGGGGCAGAATACCCCTCCAATGACCCCACCTCGGAAACAAATTACGGGAGCACTGACCAGGCAATAGTAGCAGCGCAAAGTGGAATCATGGATGCAACGCAGTATTATTATGCCGGGGTTTATTTCCGCTCACTTGTTACAGGCTGGGCAAGAGAAGCAGGTGGATTAAAAATCGATACGGTATTCGACAACGAAACAATTCTTACAGGTGGGTCAAATATAGTTCCGCGCATTAATTACAAACCGGGAACCGAAGCAGCGATCAAGGACGCGACTGTTCCGTTTATGTTTCCCCTGTTGTATTCTGTTCAAGGCGGCCAGAATGATATGTCAATTCGGCCGGGTGTAGACCCCTATATCTTAGAGATTCGCACTAACCTAAAGGAAAACCTGATGGTTCATTCCTACGTTACAACCACAGGAAACATTCAATCTCTCGTTTCCATCAGCGACTGGAACAACAACCACTCAGGTGAATCGGATATGGGAGGCAATTTGCTTTCCAGAGCCAGAGTGATTTATCCGGAAAAGGCATCCAGCCTGGAAATTTCCGGTGGAACCAGGTCGACTACCCATTATTATGCCGTTTTTAGGCAAGACGAAATCGATTTCAAGACACAACTTCCACTCGTTGCCTCTCCGGTTAAACAGGGAACGACAAAAATCAAATATATCCACGATGGGAATTACAGGCTGCAATGTGTCGGAGATATTTCCAAAGTCGATGGCTACCCGGAAACAATCGTCCGCGAAACGACATTTTCCGTTAGTCCGAACTCTATTCGAGATACTATCAAAGTAAATCTGGCCTGCCCTTAAAAAAAGTTATGATTTTTTCGCATTAATGTGCGTTATGCGACATTGTATGCACCCTTCATAAAATTTATTTCTCGACCGGATTTTTTGTCGTAATTCATTTCCAACTATGGAAATGAAAAGACCAAGCGATATTGAACTGATAAGATCCGCGCTGAAATTTAGAAAATCGGGCAAACTCGATCCTTTTCTGGAAGTCGCGGGTATATGGGCTATAACATATGCAAGAGACATTTTTGGAATCCATGACGGACTCGAAACGGAAATGTATTTTGTAATTCAAAAGAAAAGAGACGAATGCTTTCGAATATTCAAGGAAAAATCTCTTTTAAAATTCCCGCACTTTTTCAACAGGTATTGTCGGCATCTAGTTCTGAATATGCTCCGAGTCCATAGAAAGCGCAAAAATCAAAATTATTTGTCACTCTGGAATGAGCAAAAATACGAAAATCCGGAATTAACTTTGTATAGGCATGATAAAATTTACGACCTCACAAAGGCCATCCTAAGACTTTCTCCCGTTTCTAAAATTATTCTATGCCTAAGATTCAATATCGAACTAGACATCGAAAGTAAAAACCTGCTGGAAAAGTTATTGCAGAAACGGAAAATTAGGCTCGAGTCATTCTATCAAAGTTATTCGGCACGAATCCGGCAAAATCAGGAACAAAAAGAAATGCTAATGCAAAGATTAAATTCCATAAACCGGAAAATTTTCAACAATAAAGGAATGAATCCGAGAAAGCTGAAAGACCGCAAAAAACAAATTGCTAGAATTTTGGAAAAGCCAAACAGTTTCATAACATTCAAAGAACTCGGCTTTATTCTCGGTATACCGACACATAAGATTAATCTGAATTACAATGATGCAATCCGGAAAATTCAGTTCAGGTTAAAGGAAGAGAAAGCAGCCTGAACTTTTGCGACAAAGTTGAGAATTGTTATTTCCAGAATAGTTGGTATATTGAGATAAAAGATTGGACAAGTTTTTTTTTACATACACCTTGTCAGGAAAGTAAGTTTTATACCCAAAGAGGCCGTTGAATGCGCTATTTCAAAATAACATCAATCGCATATTTCTTATTTTTACTCTGCATTTTTTCGAGCTGCATCGGAGAATTTAAAGCAGATTTCTTTAATAAGTATGCAAAAGACAAAGATAGTAGGCCAGATGAGGTAATCCGGGAATTACAAATTCAAAAAGGCGAAAAAATTGCTGACCTGGGTTCCGGTGGAGGATATTACACTTTCCGTTTCTCAGAAGAAGTAGGGATTGAAGGCATAGTTTTTGCCGTAGATACGGACTCAAGCCTTCTCGATAGGCTAAAATCCGAATCGGTGAAGAAAAAAATAGAGAACATAGAATTCATCCTGGCAAGACAAAATCAATCCGGATTAAAGGAAAATAGTGTAGACCTTCTTTTTGTCCGGGATGTTTTTCACCACTTACCCGAACCGGATAAATATTTTTGCAATATAAAAAATGCTTTGAAAGCTACAGGAAGAGTAGCGATCATAGATTACAAAAAAACGGGAAGCCTTAGTTTTGTGACTCTATTCGGCCATTACACAGATCCCGAGGTCATCGTAAAAACTTTAGAAAACTGCGGATTCATTTTGGACAAAAAGCACGACTTTCTCACAAAGCAATCTTTTCAAATATTCAAAATCGATCCATCAAAAAGCCAGAAGAACTAATGTACAGATTTCAATTCACTACAAGAATCTATGAACTGGATCGCTTTGCACATGTCAATAACTCCAATTATCTGAGATTTCTGGAAGAAGCCAGATCAAAAATTCTAGAAACGGTCAGAATTCCGGAAATACAGCCTTCGGAAATCGATTTTCAAATAAAAAAAATCGATGCGTTTTTCAAAAGACAGGTATTAAGTTCGGAAGAGCTTCAAGTTATTTCAATCCCGGTTTTTTTGAAAGTTAACGAAGGAATCCTTCGGCAGGAAATCAGGAAAGTTTCCGACAACTCACTATGTTTCGAAGCGGATATTTACTGGGAATTTTTGTTTCAAAATGAATCGGCGAACAGTTCAAAAGAAAAATTTCTCCGGCTATTCAATCCAAAATTTGAACCGGAGGTCAATTCTTTCAAAAGAGTAAAATTCCCACCGAAAGGAAAGCGAAAAAGAATTGCAAAAAAGATTCCGATTCAGGTACGGCCCTACGAAATCGATAGAACAGGGAAACTAAACCCTTCGGTCTATTCCAACTATTTTGAATTCGGAAGGTGGAAATTTCTGGAAAGCGTGAATGCGTTAGGCGACATCATGGAGAAAGACCGAGTCGGACTAATTCTTTACCGAAGCACGATAGAGATATCCGGCGAAGCGGTTATGTTTGATCAATTGAATTTGCACACCCGAATCAATGAACTGAGCATGCTCAAAATGATATTTTACCACGAGTTATATTCCGGCAACAAAAATCTCATTGCGAGAGGCCGTGCCGAATTGTGCTGTATCAGCTCATCCGGAAAGCCGATCAAAATTCCAGCTCCGGTCTATGAATTTCTGGAAAAAGGTCTAAGTTAAAAATACTTCACGATTTCAAAATTTTATTTTTTGAAGCCTTGGATTTTTCGAAATAATCAATCCAGAAATTATCGGATTCTATATCAAATTGATAAATCAGCTCGTTTAGCTGGTCACGAAAATCTAGTAGCGCTTTCTTTACATTTTTCCTGTTTGTCTGAAATATTGCCTGCCACATTTCAGGATTCGACCCTGCTATCCTTGTCATATCCCGAAACCCTCCACCGGTCAGAGGAATCGGCGATTTGTCGGTAAACTTTTGGACCTTATCGTTTTGGTATGCCCAGATCGCAAGAAGCGATGAAATAATGTGGGGGGAATGCGATAAATATGACAGAATCTCGTCATGATCGGAACCGCCGATCTCAATCACTTTCATTCCTAAAAGGCTCCAAAACTCCCGGATAAATTCTTTTGATTTCAAGGAGGCTCGTTCCGGCGCGGTAAGTATACACAGTCTACATTCATACAAATCTCCGGACGCATGGCTCAATCCGTTTTGTTCGGAACCCGCCATAGGGTGAGACGAATAGTAATTGTGCTCACCTTTAAATTTTCGTTCAACAGCAGACACGATATCGAATTTAGTTGAGCCCAAATCCGTGATAAAGCCGCAATAATCATCGGGAATCAACTGGATCTTATCAACAGTGCTGTCCACAGGAAGAGAAAAAACAACAAAATCGAATTTCTTCCATGACCCTTGTTTTAGAAATTCCTCTTCAGTATAAATCTCATCAGCGATTTTTTTTTCGGTGCCGGCCTTTTTGCTGTTCAAGCTCCTCACCACTCCGGTAATTTTGGAATCGGGAAGCTTCTTCTTGATCGCAAGCGAAAGCGACGCGCCCATTAGCCCCAAACCGTAAATTAAAATATTATTTAAATTCAAAGTAGCTGCTCTGATGCAGGATAGGATCCCAATATCCTTAAGAATGTGCTCTGGCTTTTTAATTCTGCCAAGACTCTTTGAATCTTCTCGTCTTTTTCATGGCCGTTAAAATCTATAAAAAAATTATACTCCCACGAATTCCTTCTGGTCGGCCTTGACTCAATTTTGGAAAGATTGATTTTGTTCTCAAAGAAAGGCTTGAGAGCAAGGTATAGCCCACCTGGCTTATCCGGTATCGAAAAAACAATCGAAGTCTTATCGTTACCCGTAGGGTTACACTGGGACTTTCCGATGACTAGAAATCTTGTGGAATTATTCGTCAGGTCTTCGATTGATTCCCGAATTACATTCAATCCGTATATTTCCGCAGCAATGCTGGAAGCAATCGCAGCGCCTTCCTTTTTCTCGGCAACGATCATAGCAGCCTTTGCTGTAGACGATGTCTCCACAATTTCACAATTCGGAAGATTGCTGGAAATCCAATTTTTACACTGCTCGTTTGCGATTTTAATTCCGTAAAGAGTTTTGATTTTCGAAAGATCGGTTTCGAACCCGAGCAAATGTATAGAGATCCTCATGTATATCTCAGAATAAATGACGAGGTCAGACAACAAGAATTGGTCCAGCGTCGAATTCACCAGCCCTTCACTCGAATTCTCCACTGGCACAACACCATAGTCCGCTTTTTTTGTTTCCACTGATCGAAAAACTTCCGGAATGGATGAATACTGAACGGATTGGATGGACGCGCCGAACCGCATTCTGGTAGCTTGATTAGAGAAAGACCCCTCAGGGCCAAGGTAGGCTATGACCAGCCCCTTCTCCAATGAGATAGAGGCAGACATGATTTCCCTGTAAATAGAAACCATAGAAGAATGCGAAAGAGGACCCTGATTTAGTTTTTTAATTTTCTCGTAAACTTCTCTTTCTCGATCCGGCCTATATACGGGGACGTTAGACTCCCTCTTAATCTCCCCGATTTTGGACGCGATTTTTGCCCGCTCCTCTATCGACTTCACGATTTCTTCATCCAGATCGTCTATTTGTTTTCTGAATTCGGCGAGCTTGGAATCACTATTCATATTTGCCTAGACCTCCCCCTCTTTCAAATCTGCCTGACCTGATTTATTGACAACTTCACCGGCAATTGGAAATTCTTCGGATTCTGGGATTTCTTCCAATTCATCAAATTTTAGTTCTTTCACTTCTACCGGGCTTGGAAGGTCGGACAATTTGCTTAAGCCGAAATGAATCAAAAATTCCGGAGTGGTACCATATAGGGTCGGCCTTCCAGGGACTTCTTTTTGGCCGATAGGTTTGATGAGCTTTTTGGAAAGAAGTGTCGTAACCATTGCGCGCGAAGAAACTCCTCTGGTTTCTTCAATTTCCGGCAGTGTGATCGGCTGTTTGTATGCGATAATCGAAAGTGTTTCCAAGGTTCCTCTGGAAAGAGTTTCCCTTTTCTTCTCTTTAAAAATATTTCCAAGTTTCTCATGATAGATTTCGTTTGTAAGAAATTGGTATCCTCCGGCAATTTCCTTTAAAAGAAATCCTCCGTTTTTTTCCGAATAGTCCAGAATCAGCTCGTCCACGAGATCCCGGATTTCAGTTTTTTCAAAACCGGAAGAATCCGAAAGAGACGAAAGTTTCACCGGCTCCGAAGACAAAAATATCAGTGCTTCGATCAGCCCTTTTTTGTATTCCATTTCTTCATTCATATCAATCTTGGACATTTGTCAGGACATTCCTGACGATTTTTATATCCCCGAACATTTTATGCTGTTTCACTTTTGCAGCTTTTAGCTTCACCAGCTCCAATAGCGCGAGAAATGACACTACGATCTCATTCAGATTCGGTTCATCACTTTCGAATATTTCAAAAAATAAAAACTCACCCTTGGCCTGCAAAATATTCTGGAGATAATGAATTTTTTCATCAACCGAAAATTCCTGGGACGCAAGCAGAATATCCGGATTTTCATTATTTGCGGAATTTCTTTCCAGAATTCTATTGAATGAAGAAATCAAATCCAAAAGGCTCACATCCAGCCAGTTCTCATCATCTCCGAAATTTATTAGTATCTGATTTGTTTCTCGCTTAAACACACTAGCGTTGATTTTTTCCAGCTCGGAAAGATTTTGAGCGGCTAACTGATATTTTTTATGCTCTAATAATTTTGCTACGAGCTCTTTCGGTAAAGGAGGTTCATAGTTCTCCTCCTCGAAACCCGGATTCGGCAATAGAGCCTTTGACTTTAGATAAATCAAATTTGCAGCCATAAGGGAAAATTCAGCGCCCAATTCAATGGAAAGGTCTTCGGAAAATTTCACAAAATTTATAAAATCTTCGGTAATTCTGGAAAGCGAAACATCAAAAATATCGACCTTATAACTTTCAATTAGACTCCATAACAATGAAATAGGGCCTTCAGACAGGCCTCCCTCCGAATTGTTCCACCTTACGAGAAACGGGGAGTCGTTTTTTTCACTCGAAAGAGTAAAATCCATTCAGAGAATGTTCTTATATACCGAGAGCTTTTGCTGCAGCCTGCTGCAATCTTTCCGGAGGAAAAGGTTTCACAACAAAATCTTTCACACCCATTTTAATCGCTTTCGCCAAGAGATCCTCCTGACCAAGCGCCGTTACCATGATTACTTTTGCTTTAGGATCCAATTTAATAATTTCCCGTGCAGCTTCTATTCCGTCTTTTTCCCGCATAGTAATATCCATCGTTACAAGATCGGGCTTTAATGTTTTGTACTGCTCTACTGCAATATTTCCGTTCTCGGCCTCACCGGCAATTTCATGGCCTGCTGCGGTAAGGGCATCTTTGACTAAAGTCCGCATGAATTTTGCGTCATCCACTACAAGTATCCTGGCCATTTTTATTTTCCTCTTTCTTCGATAATTCTTATCATATTTTGAACAATTTCTTCAACCGGTGCAACATAATCAATACCGCCAATTTCAATCGCCTGTTTATTCATTCCAAAAATCACAGATGTTTTTTCATCCTGAGCAATAGTCGCCCCGCCAACCTCATGAATCGCTTTAATCGAATCAGCCCCATCTCTTCCCATTCCGGTCATAATTACCCCGATCAGGGCTGCTCCGTATTGAGATTTCAGGCTTTCAAAAGTGACATCAACTGACGGTCTATGTCCATTGACAAGTTCTCCCCTATCTAATTCAATTGAAATATTTGGTTCCGTTCTAATCAATTTCATATGGCTGTCCCCGGCAGCAACATAGGCATATCCGGGCTGGACAATATCCCCGTTTTCTGCCTCTTTTACATGAATTTCGGAAATTGTGTCCAATCGTTCGGCAAAAGCCTTTGTAAAGCCCTGTGGCATGTGCTGGACAACAAAAATAGGTATCGCAAAATTTTTTGGAATGCATTTGAATAGAATTTGTAGTGCATTCGGACCGCCGGTTGAAGTCCCAATCCCAATAGCCTTTATTTTCCCCTTTTTTTGCGACGGTAATATAGTTGGAGTTTTCCAGTCTTGAGGGATTTCCGCTTTTTTGTCCCTGAAAAAAAATCCGCGTATCTTGCCTTTGAGCAAATCCCCCATTTCGCCAAGCTCCATCTTCATTCCAGAAGACGGCTTTGGAACAAAATCAATTGCCCCCAATTCGAGAGCCTTAAATGTCGCCTCGGCACCGTGCTGGGTCAGAACGGACATCATAATAACGGGGATTCTGACGCCCTTTCTTTTCATCTCTTCAAGAGCTGTAAGCCCGTCCATGATTGGCATTTCGATATCCAGAGTAATAATATCCGGCCTTAACTTTATCGCAAGTTCCACACACTCCGTTCCGGTTTTCCCCGTAGCGACAACTTCCATATCGGATTCGTTTTTGATAAGGTCGGAAATAATTGTTCTTACCAGAGAAGAATCATCCACGACTAGAATTTTGATTTTTGAATTAGCAGAAATCATTACATTTTAGAAATTAAGCTAACCAGTTCGTCAAAGTCCGGAAGGAATAATAAGTCACCGAGCAAATTGCCCCCCTCATGAATAAATTCCGTGTGCATCATTAAAAATCTAGTTTTTTCAGGCTTTACGATATCCAAAACCTCACGGAATGAGCCGGAAATAAATTCAGGAACGGATGGCATAATTTGCGACCTGGTCTTGTTGGACAATGAATTGATTATGCTCGAACACACGATATTCGAAATTTCCGATAGCACCGATTTGGAATCATCTGAGATTTTTTTTGCAGCGCTCTTTTCCTTGGATTTCAGAAGATCTTCGGATAACTGCTTTCCGATTTCTTCGGAAAACATCATTAAGAGATTTCCGTTCAGCTCACCGTTCATACGAACCTTGAGGCCAAAATAGTGATCTGCAAGATTTGGAATTTGGTGAATCAGCTCTTCTTTATCAGTCAGGGAAATTTCCGGAATATACAATTCCACATTTGAGCCGACCAGTTGGGAAAGCACTAACCCTGCGTTCATCATTCCGGTATTCACAATAGATTCCAGTTTTTTGATTTCCTCTTTTGTTAAAAGCTCGTTAATATGCCTCTCCGGAAGAATGGTGGAAAATCTCTCCTGGGTCTGAGCTCTGAAATTGCGAATGATTTCTTTTTCCCTTTCCTTTTCCACGTCAGTCTCGCCTGTTTGCAATGGCTTCGGTTCCGGCACAATTACCTCAACCGGAGACTCTTTCTTTTTAACCTCAGGAACATCCCTACTAATGGTGCTCGACGCTTTTATTTCCAGATTTGTTTCAGGCTGAGTTATTTGAATATGCTGTTCTTTTGCCGTAACTACCATTTTCGGCGTTTCCGTTTTTTTTCTTTTCTGGCGAGATTTATCTTTAGAAAATATCTCCAGCAATTTGTCGTTAAACAAGTTCGTCGGATTTAGAGTTTTCAGAATTGAATCGGAATCATCCATGTCCATTGACTTGGAAGCGCCGAGCCTTTTCATCAATTTTGCGCCAAACTCTGTGTCTATCCGGGAATCCCTTATTGAAGACAATTCCACCAGGCCGGGAATGTCCAACACCAGAATAATCGTACCGTCACCCATTATAGAAGCCCCTGTAAGACCCTGGATATTTCTGTAATTTTTTTCAAGCGACTTGATTACTGTTTCGTGTTTCCCGATTAGGTCGTCCACGATAAAGCCGAGTTTTCTGGAACTATAATTTACAATCACAATCGGAACATCCTGAATATCCCTGCGGGGTGTAAGGCCGATCATGGCGCTTAACGTATAAATCGGAAGAACCTCCCCTCTTAGATTGATAATGTCATGCCCTTCCAGAGTCGTAATCTGTTCTTTATTCACCCGAATTGTTTCTACGACCTCCGACAACGGGAACGCATACATTTCTTCCTCAACCGTTACAAGAATCGAAGATATGATTGCAAGAGCTTGAGGGAAACAAAGAGTAAAAGAAGTCCCCTGCCCTGGAATAGAATTGATAAGAATTTTTCCCTTAAATTCCTGAATGAGTTTATTCACTACATTCATTCCTACGCCGCGCCCGGATATATCGGTAATTTTATCCGCAGTAGAAAACCCCGCAGCAAAAATGAACTGATAAATTTCGCTGTCAGAAAGCCCAGCTCCCTCTTCGGCGGAAACCAATCCATTTTGAATTGCTTTTTTCAAAATCTTTTCTTTATCAAGACCTTTTCCGTCATCCGTGATCTCGACCATGATATTATTTCCACCCTGAAACGCATTTAACCGAATGGTTCCGGCCTCCGGTTTGTCTTTTTTGACTCTTTCTTCCGGCGCTTCAATTCCATGATCAATCGAATTCCTTATTAAATGCATTAGAGGCTCGCCAATCACATCTACTACTTTTTTGTCCAGCTCGGTGTTTTCACCTTGTAAAACCAATTCGATTTTCTTGCCCGTTTCAATACAAAGATCTCTGACCAGTCTGGTAAACCGGCTAAACACAGACCCGATTGGAACCATCCGTGTATTCATGATTCCGGTTTGCAGTTCCTTGGAAATTCTGTTGATCTGATCGATTTTGCTTTTTAGTTCCGAGAAG
The DNA here is from genome assembly GCA_964436695.1 of uncultured Leptospiraceae bacterium. Lineage (GTDB taxonomy): Bacteria > Spirochaetota > Leptospiria > Leptospirales > Leptospiraceae > JABWCC01. The sequence goes on along the minus strand of CAYTEA010000019.1, from coordinate 10,292 downwards.
AGCGAATCTTCTCCAAAACTTTTTACAAGGTCATCATAAATTTTTTGAAAGCCGGAATTCGTAATAACCAATTCTCCGACATTATTCATCAGGTGATCCAGTTTTTCAGATGCAACCTTAATGCTTTTGACGACGGATTTTCCTTCAATTTCCTTTTCCTGGAAGCCCATATCTTTTCTGGAATCTGCATTTCCCTGAATAATTTTTTCGAGGTGTGCACCCTGAACTACCCTAGGTTGAACACGAACTGCTTCTACCATATCCACGACTAGAAGTTCATGAATTTCCTTTTCATTCTTTTCAGTTATAAATACAAAAGCGAGAGAATCCTTGTCCGTACCTTTCTCCAACTCCACTTCATCCGGGCTGGATTTAAACACATCCCCGGAATTCTTGCAATTCTGCAATATCAAAGTAAATCGCAAACCCTTCATCGGGGTTTCACTTTTCAATTTTACATTTATATCGAAGACTTTTGTCTTTTTCCCCTTCAAATCCTCTTCGAGTTCTCTTTCTTCTTCCGGCTCAAGTTCGACTGCGGACAATTCAATCTGAGATAATTTTTCCGATTTTTGTTCGGCGGCAACATTTCCGGTTGTATTAGCCGCAATTTTTTTTTCAGACCCTTGAGACGAACCGGAGTTTTCAAAATCATCCAGCTTTTTTATCATCCCCGAAAAACTGGTTTCTACTTTTACACCCTTGCCGACGGAATCAATTACATCCTTGATCAGGTCAAAGCACTCGAATAATAAATTTACTAGTTCAAGATTTACTTCTAATTTTTCCTCCCGAATCTTCTGGAGCAAATTCTCCATCTTGTGGGAAAGGTCGGAAAGATTATACAAACCTACAAATGCTGCAGAGCTTTTTAATGAATGAGCAGCTCTGAAAATATCGTTGATGATTTCACGGTTGTTGTGATCTTTTTCAAGAATCAAGAGATTCGAATTCAGCTCTTCAATCTGGTCTTCCGATTCTTCAAGAAAAACTTCCGTATATTCGCCTAAGATTCCTGACAATGTATTTTCCTCTTACCCTTCAAGCTGAATAATTTTACTTAGCTCGATCAATAAAACGAGTCTATCCTCGTTTCTTCCGACGTGATCGACAAGGTTATTAAAATTGGATGATAGACTATCCGTAATTTCAGAAATCGTATCCTTGCGGATTTTAATCACTTGCTTTACTTCTTCAACAAGGATTCCGATTCTTCTGGAACCCATTTCAGTGACAATAAATCTGGAGTTCGGAGTAATGGCTGTAAAACCCTGATCGAATTTTTTCTTTAAGTCAACCACTGGAATAATTTCTCCCCTAAGATTAATTACCCCAATTATTGACTCATCAACATTCGGAATTCTGGTTACATAAACGAGACGCAATATTTCATGCACTCGAAGTAAATCTACCCCGAAAATTTCGTTGGATATTGAAAAAGACAAAAACTGGGTCTCCTCGGAAAGAGAATTCAATTCATCCTGTTTTGACTCATCTAAAATTTCTTTCAAATTGTCTCATCTCGCTTTATGGTTTATTATCGGCTTTTCAGCTTTCCCAATTTTCAAAAAAAAATCACCTCTTTGTCGGTAATCAGTCGGCCAGCCCTTATGTCGTGGGGCTCTTCCTGGAAATCAACCGGAAAAACCTCCGAAAAACTCACCCCCAGGATTTTTTCGGCAGGAAATCCATCAAGGGCTCTGTCATAAAATCCCCCCCCTCTTCCCAGCCGATAACCCCTCCGGTTGAATCCCAGGCCCGGGACTATGCAAAAATCCGTATTTTCAAGGCTAGTTGTATGAGTTCCTACAGGTTCTGGAACGGAGAACTTACCCATATTCCAGGATATGGCCTGTACAAACTCCAAATCTCTGCCTATAATTCTAGGGTAAAAAATTTTCAGATTTCGGCTGAGTTCTAGCTCTGACAAGGCAAAATCAATATCTGCCTCAAACGAAATGGCCTTGTAGGCAATAATGGCCCGCGCACCGGAAACAGTCCGGATCAGATAGTCGCCTATTTTAGCCTCTTTGGATTTTATATCCCGGAGATGTGAAATTTGTTTTTTCTGAAGCTCTCTCTGCCTGGACTTTTCTTGAATCAGAGGCAATTTCGAATCAACTTCCAGGAAACAAGCTGCCTAGAAACTATCCCCAATCAACCCTTCTTCCAGAAGAGAGATAAGCTTTTTTGTTTTTTCTTCAACCTTACTATCAATGGAATGAACTTTGTTATTTTTTTCCTGGAATAACTCGTCGGCAATATTTACTGCCGATAAGACAGCAAGTTTCTGAGCTGAAAGACTGGGAGACAACTCTGCCAGCTCTCTCATTTTTCGATCAACGTAAGCCGTTAATTCGAGTATATAATCCCTAGAATCAGATCCGGAAATAATATATTCAGAACCGTAAATTCTAGCCTCAACTTTAACAGGCTCGTCGGTCATGAAATAAGATTATTTAGTTTCTTCCTCAATAATCAGGAAATCGTCGTCATCATCGGAGTCAAATACGTCAATAGTATCCGTATCGTCCTCATCGATAATAATGTCAGTGTCATCATCCTCTAATACTTTCGCTGCAGGAGCCGGGGCAGATTCCTGAACAGCAACTGCTTCCGCCGGTTTAGTCTGGGTAGGCAATTCTTCTTCGTCGTCCAATAAGATGATCTCATCGTCTTCATCCAATTCAGAAGGAGGTGGTGGAGGCACTACAGCCGCAACTGTTGCAGAAGATGCAAAAGAACTCGCAGCCGCTGGCGCTGAAGCAGCGACAGTAGCAGCAGGTTTTGAGGAAGAGGGCGACCCTTTGGACAATCCATCTAGTCTCGAAAGCAGCAAATTAATCTTGGATTCCAGTTTTTCTTCTCTGGACTTCAATTCATTTAATTCAGTCGTAGTTTCTTGGAGCTGATTTTTCAACTTGGAAAGTTCTCTTTCCTTTTCTTCCATTGCCAGCTTCATCTGATCGTTTTCAGCACGGAGCGTTTCGTTTTCCGATTCCAAGCGACCATTTTCAGTCCTTAGATCTCCAATGAGCTCAATAGCTTTTACAATCCGAGACTCTAACTCTTCGATTGTTTCCAATGTAATCATCCTAACCTCTCCTATCAGATTTACGATAGTGTAAGTTTTTTAAAATTTCGACAAGCAAATTAAACAGCTAATTTTGATTTCTCAACAATTGCCGCAAATACTTCCTTGTTGTTGTAAGCAAGATCAGCCAGCGCTTTGCGATCCAGATCTATTCCCAATTTTTTCAAAGAATGCATAAATTTGGAATATGACTGTCCGTTTTCTCTGACAGCCGCATTTATTCGGATAATCCATAAAGATCTGAAATCACGCTTTTTTGCTCTTCTGTCACGATACGCCCACTGCCCAGCCTTCATCACTGCACTTTTAGCAGTTCTTAAAAGTTTCGACCTTCCACCCCTAAAACCTTTAGCAGATTTTAGAATTTTCTTTCTGCGGTTCTTGTGTATTGTTCCGTTGTATGCTCGTGCCATTATCTATCTCCGTAAGGCATCAATTTTTTTACTGCATTAACATCTCTTTCATCTAATAGGTCGGTTCTTCTAAGATTTCTTCTTCTTTTGGGAGACTTTTTAGAAAGATTATGATTTGCAAATCCGCTGGCTCGCTTTACTTTTCCATTCTTTGTGAACCGAAATCGCTTTGCTGCGGCTCTGTTTGTTTTCATTTTTGGCATTTGTTTTTCCTCTCTAATATTATTTCGGATTCATCATCACAACGATTTGCTTCCCATCATGTATGGGAGCTTTTTCAGGAACCCCGGAATCTTTCAAATCCTCGATCATCCTATTCACAACGTTCATCCCAAGTTCAGTATGCGCCATCTCCCTGCCTTTAAATCTCAAAGTGACTTTTACCTTGTCACCTTTTGCCAGGAACTCTACCGCCTGCCTTTTTTTGATTTCATAATCATGAATATCTATCCTAGGACGAATTTTTATCTCCTTAATCGTTATAACATGCTGCTTTTTTTTAGCTTCCTTCGACTTTTTTAAAAGTTCAAATTTGAATTTTCCGTAATCTATAATTTTTACGACAGGTACTTCCTGACCACCCGAAATTTCTACAAGATCTAGCCCTTCGTCCTTTGAACGCCGAAGAGCCTCGCTGAAATCTACAATCTCCGACCCCTGATCTGAAACCAATCTGACTTTGGAAACCCCTGTAATCTGCTCATTTGTTCTGGGACCTGAAAATTTCTCGTTAACTTTTATCGGCGGCTTTTTAAGCATTCATTCTCCACGGTTAAATACCCCATAATTTGAAAAGTGCGTGAAATTTCAAGCATTTTATAATACACCTTCTCTGATCTCAGATTTTAATGATTCTAGAAACTCAAAACTGGAGTAAGAAATTGTTTCTTCCTCTCCCCTTTTCCTAACAGAAACCAGCCCACCCTCAACTTCTTTGTCGCCAATGATAAGAATATAATTAGATTTTTTGAGAATCGACTCCCGGATTTTTAGACCGATTTTTTCATTGCGGATGTCCACTTCCGACCGAAAGCCAGCATCTATAAATTTCCGATTCAATTCATTGGCATAGTCTTTTTGTTTTTCACCAACCGTCAAAACCCTAACCTGTGTGGGAGAAATCCAGAGAGGAAATTTTCCCTCATAATGCTCGATCAATATTCCTACGAACCTTTCCAAGGATCCATAAATCGCCCTGTGAATCATAACCGGTCTATGCTTTTTTCCATCGCTTGCGGTATAATCAAGCCCAAATCTCTCTGGCATCGAAAAATCGATTTGAATTGTTCCGCATTGCCAGTATCTTCCAATACTGTCTTTGATATTAAATTCGATTTTAGGGCCGTAAAACGCGCCTTCGCCTTCCTTTATATCGAAGGCAATCCTTTTCTTTTTGAGTGAGGCAATTAACGTCTCTGTCGCCGTATTCCAGTCAGAATCATTGCCAACTGATTTTTCTGGGCGGGTTGCAATGAAAGTTTTGATCTCATGAAAACCGAATTTGCTATAGACTTCAAGAGTGAAATCAATGACGGACATGACTTCCTCTTCAACATGTTCTATCGGAGTATAAATATGGGCATCATCCTGAGTGAAGGCCCTGACCCTGAATAACCCGTGCAAAACTCCGTGAAGTTCATGACGATGAACCATTCCAAGCTCTGAAAACCTGAGTGGGAGCTCTCTGTATGAATGAAGGTGGTGCTTGTAAATCAGTGAACAGCCGGGACAGTTCATCGGTTTAATTGCATAGTCTTCTTCATCAATTTTAGTATAATACATATTCTCGCGATAGTTGTCAGAATGGCCGCTTAACGTCCAAAGATTTGCATTCAAAATCGTAGGAGTACGGATTTCCTGGTATCCTCGTTCGGCGCACTCCACTCTTAAATAATCAGCAAGTGTATTCCAGAGAACCGTACCCTTGGGATGCCAAAACGGAAAACCGGGGGCTTCATCCTGAAATGAAAATAAATCCATTTCTTTGCCGATCTTCCTATGGTCCCTTTTTTTTGCTTCTTCGATCCTGAACAGGTAATCATCGAGTTCTTTTTTTGTTGGGAAGGATACCCCATAAATTCTCTGAAGCATTCGATTATTCTTATCTGCTTTCCAGTATGCCCCGGAAATTGCAGTAAGCTTGAACGCCTTGATTAGTCCGGTATTCGGGATGTGAGGGCCCCGACAGAGATCCGTCCATTCGCCCTGTCCATAAAGAGTAACTTTTTCCGATGGAATATCGTTTATAATTTCAACTTTGTAGGTTTCGCCTAACGCACTAAACTTTGCAACCGCGTCTTTTTTGGAAAGTTCAGTCTTTTGGACGGACAGGTTTTCTCTTACAATGGCTTCCATTTCCTTTTCGATTTTTGGGAGGTCTTCCGGAGTAATCGTTGTGGAAGGGAAGTCAATGTCATAATAAAAAAATCCCGGGCCGGTTTCAATAACCGGGCCAACCGTAAGCTTTGCATCCTTCCACAATCGCTGAACTGCCTGCCCCAATAGATGGGCGCTAGAATGATGAAAAACTTCTTTTCCTTCCCCGGATTCAAAAGTCAATATTTCCAGTTTGCAGTCGCTCTCAATGGATTCACATAGATCCACTTGGCGATCATCGATTTTTGCTGCGAGAGCTGATTTTGATAGAGAAATGCTCAGATTTTTTACAAAATCAGAAATGAGGGTTCCTTTTTCGACAGGTTTCTTAGAACCATCAGTAAGCGTTATCGTAACTTGCGACATAGTTTTTTTTATTTTTGGTCTAACCAACAACAAGGAAATGGGCCTGATGTGATTTGAACACATGACCCCACGCTTATCAAGCGTGTGCTCTAACCAGCTGAGCTACAGGCCCCATTGAATTACCATATTTTTTCAAACCAGCCCGGACGTAAACTTTTTTTGGTATCTATTCCGGCTGTTTTCCGAACTTTTTCACATACCAATTGATCCATTCGTTCTTGGAACGGTATTTCTCTCCGGTAATCGTGGTTAATGCCAAATAGCAGATCTTCACTACTTCAGGATTATCTCCCCTGATTAACTTTATCAATGTGTGTGCGGACTCCAATTCTCTCCTTTGTCCCAGTCCTTGAATTGCAGGCTGGTGAATTACCGGGTCTTTGTGCAAGGCATACTCCTCCAACAAAAGGCGGGCTTCACTTCCAGGGATAGAAGTGAGCGCTCCAACTACAAAAGTTGCCAGGTTGGGATCTGCCTTGATTTTGCTCCTAAGTATCGGCAGAGATTTTTCGGATTTCAAAAGCCCTAGACTCTCAATTGAGATCGCAGCCAATTTACGATCCGGGCTTCCGGCAGCTTTTATAAGAGGTTCAAGCGCATCCGCTGCTTCCAGTATTCCTAAAGACCAAGCGGCTCCATACCTCCCTTCTCCATCTTTTTCTTCCAAGACTTTGATCAAAACAGGAACACTCTCTTTGTTTCGTATCCAGCCAAGAGATCTAGCAACTTCTTCTCTCTCAGGGTATGACTTGTCCAATAATATGTTTTCTAATTTTTTTCTGGCCGGTTCATATTTGAGCCTGCCTAACGCAAAGGAAACCGGACCTACTACATCTTTCCCTTTTTCTTCCAAAATTTTCAGTAATCTTGGCCCTGAATCTTTTGAAGGAATTCCTGCTATAACGTTTGCGGAATAAAACTGAACTTCCTTTTCCTTGTTCGATAGATAAGGGAACATGAAATTCAAGCAGGCCGGGTCTTTTATATTTAACAGAGCTTCCGTAGAATTTTCCCGACCTTTCAGAAAATCTCCACCTATTGCCTTACTTAAAATAGGAATGGATTTCTTACTCTGAATTCTTCCCAGCGCAAGATAGATTGCCGCAAGCGTCGGCGAACTCTCCGTTTTTTCAGCAAGGCCTAGCAGATAATTCTCCGATGTTCTGACTTTTAGTTGTCCGAGTACCATCGCATAGGTTTTTGCTTTTTCAACATCCTTATTCGCTACCGCCATGCTTAAAATCTTTTCTCCTAGTTGGCTGGCATTCATTTGCACCAAGGCTTCTACAGCTTGAAGCCTGTATACATTGTTTTCAGACTCAAGCAACGGGAGAACGAACTCACCACCCCTTAGATCTTTCATTCTCGCCAAAGCATCCATAAGAATGTCGGGAGTTACATCTTTGTCTCGTTGAATCATTTTTCCGATAGCGATGGTTGATTCTTTATCCTGATAAGTCCCCAGAGCCAGAGCAGACGTTCCCCGAACAGCAGGATTCGTGTCGCTCAACAACTTGCGGATTTGCGGAATGACTTTTCGGTAATTTCTCTGGGACAATTCGACAATTGCCTGCGATCTTTCAGACCACACATCCGACTGCAGAGCTTTTTCAAACTCCTCAATTGGCCGAACTTCTTCTACCGGCACCGGCAAATAATCAGGCTTTGGCGGGCCGCTGCAAAAAAAAACAGATAACATAAATCCAAAACAGAGCCATATCCCGCCTATTTCAGTTTTTTTCATGAAGCAGGAACTTCTTTGGCAATTTTCCTTAGCGTTTCCAATTCTTTTTTCCACGTAGCCATATCTTTTTTCGCGATAGCAGATTGGTCCTGATCAATATCACTGGATTCCATCATAAATTCAACAAGTTGAATCCGTGACTCAAGCTCACGAATTTTGTATGAAAAATAGGTTGCCTGCTGTTCGGGAGTCACTTTCGGTTCATTAGGGACTTTCATTTCTTTTCCAGGCTCAGCATATTTATTTGAAGCAATTTGAGACGCGAAACTAGCATCAACTTCCGTAAACACATCTAGTTCTTTTCTAGCCTGCGCTGCTTCTTTTTCTGTCAAAGGTGCTTTGTATTCATTTGGGATATAAATATTCTTGGGATATTTTGCGGAAAATTTATTCCATTCTTCCCGAATTTTTTCCCTGTCTTTATCTGTCGGGCCAGGCTTTAAAGCATGAGGCCAGAGTTTTTCGGCTTCAGCTTCTAATTTTGGATCTTCGGAGGAAGGATGCGGCGCATCGGGGAAGTAAGGATCGTCAATGACAACACCCTTGGTAGATATTTTCACTTTGTCCCGTACCGAAACATCAGTTTTCTTTTTTTCTTTTCCACCGGGAAAAAGAAATAGAATTGCAACCAGAAGAATTGCAAGCCCGATCGCTGCATAAACTATCAGATTTTTATTTTTCATGCTATTACCCTCTTTTTAGATTCAATCGTGTAAACAAAAAAAATACGGCTTTGCGAAAGATTCTCACAAAGCCGTAGGTTCGAAAACTTTTCGGAAATCTTAGGTAAATACGCCTATGATCCAGGAAATAAACTGTCCGAAAAGAGTGTGTGTTAAGAAATTTTTCAGATCGACTGGGTTTCTGTTCAGTGAATCGTAATACCAAGCCGTGTATTCACTGACTTGAGGAATGCTCACACCATATTTTGAATTGATCGCTTTGATAAGCTCATTTGCCATAACTGCATGGCCATACTGATTTGGGTGAACTCCATCAAGTCCAAATACTCCAGGCTTGTTAGGAAGAGGCCATCCAGCCTGCCCATTTCCTGGACTCCAACCTGTTGGGCTTACAATTCTTCTGCCATTCTGCTTGATATCATCAAACACAACTTTCGTATCTGCAAAAGCCATATTGTTTGCAGCTGCCTGCGCTCTTAATTCGTTATTGATAATATTCAGCGACTGCACCACTCTCGCAACTTCAGTTGCATCGAGAACATGGTCAGGGCTGGTTACAGAATTTCTGAAGAATGCTTTCAATCCAGTATAGTTTGCTCTTCCGGAAGGATCTTTGTAGTTTTCCAGAAATCCGATTGTGGTTACATTCGGAACTGAGAAAATCACTCCACCTTTCAAGCTTCCCATAGCAGCCATTCTTCTAAAGAACTCTCTTACATCCCGGTAAAATCTTGCATCGTCAAGACATGCTGTACTTGTGCCAAGCGCCGTGCAAAGAACATGGTTTGCTCCAATCGATCCAAAAAGAAATGATGGACGAACTTTTTCCATGATCTGCGCTTGAGTTCCAGCGTCCCTTAAACCAAAACGATGGAATTTATCGGGCTCTTTACAATCAGCAACTGTCACCCAACGATAAGTGAATGTGTACCAGTTTTTCCAATACCAATCTTTTACCTGCTTTGTTGCAGTAATATCTTCACATTTACCGCTTGTTCTTAGTGCGGATGTATATTCCCCACCTGTAATACCAGCATGAGTTGGAAGAGAAACAGTGCTTTTGTTTCCACCGATAATCGCGCTAGCGATACAAATTGGGCCACAATTTCCTTTTAACACATCCTCAAGGTTGATAAACGGCCCCTTTAGGACGTTATACGAAACACCTGTTCCGGCTTGCTTTGCAACGAGTACGGGATATGCCCAATTTTGGGTTTTTTCCTCAACGGTTGCTCCAAAAAATCCCTGGCTTAATGAATCTCCAACCACACCAGGCTTTGCGAATAATTGCTGAACTGTTTGAGCGCTCACTGAACTTGTAACGAGAACTACAACCAGGCCGAAAATCAAAAATAGTTTGTTTTTCATTCTACACTTTTCTCCTTTAGCATTTTTTTTAACTCGTTTTGTGTTAATCTAACAACCAAAAAAAGTAAACTTTGTTTATTATGGGGAATTGTAGTGCAGAATTCAATACTTTTTTTGTGTTTTTTTTAAAAAAATTGAGGCTTTTTTGTGTCGAAGGGGGTTTAATGAGGTTTTCGCACATTCTCACCCGCTTTTGTCGAATATATACAGAGATTTTCCGAATTTTATTCGTAATCGCTTCTCACCCT
>CAYTEA010000018.1:0-92922 GCA_964436695.1 uncultured Leptospiraceae bacterium | reverse complement strand
TAAAAAGTTCTCTTATGTGGTTACTTTTGCATCTCTCCAGTGAGTTATTTTGTCTTGCAGGCGTTTTTTTTCTAGAATAGTAGCAAATTTTTTACCTTAGAGGTTATATGCCAATATTAATAAAAATTATTAACTTTTTATTTCCAATTAACTGCTGCGAATGCGGAAAAATGGATATCTTATCAAGAATGGCCGGAATTTGCAAAAAATGCATTCCTGTGTTCGTTGAAAATGAAAATACGTTATGCACCAAATGTTCCAGTATACTGAATGGGTCAGAGTGTGAATATTGCAATTCCCGAAATGTATTTTTTGATAAGCTATATTTTGTTAGATCTAAAGGAAGTTTCGAGAGAAAAATTATTAACAAAATAAAATTCAAAAACGATATAATTTTATCAAATTTTTTCAGGATAGGATTATGGAGAATATTCAATGATATAAACAAAGAAAATATCAGCTATCTCACATCCGTCCCCTCCCACAAGAAAACGATGCGAGTCAGGCCAATCCATCAAATGCACTCCTTGATTAGCAAATTTCAAAAGAAAAGGCCATTCCATTTGAAAAGTCAAGCTTTGTTGGAAAAGATTTCAAGCTCTCTTCAATCCGGCAAAACTTACCGCGAGCGATTTATTCATGCAAAAAACTCTTTTCAAATCAAGGCAAAATATTCAGGAATGCTTCATGGAAATGCAATTCTAATTGACGATATCTTCACCACAGGTGCATCGATTAATGAATGTTCAAAAATATTGAAAGAAAACGGTATACATAAAATCATCGTTATCGTCTTCGTAAAAAATACAGCCGAGTCCTTTTTTGCTTGATTTTGTCCATATTTGATTACAATAGATATATCAATATATATATGAGACTTACAGAAAATAAAAATTTCACGACACTGAAATTGACTGGTTCAATATTGGAATCAAATATCAAAGATCTTAACGTTAAGTTTGAAAAGATGTTGGCGCATTCCCAGAAAAATGTTGTTGTAGATTTTACTGAGGTTAACCACATCTGCTCAATGGCGCTAGGAATTCTGGTTTCTTATAAAAAGAAATTTACTGAAAACTCAGGGAATATCAAAATTGTGATTACTGATGAAGACCTGTTGGAATTATTTGAAATAACTATGCTAGACAAAATTTTTGAAATCTTTCAAGATTTAAAATCAGCAGAAGATGCCTATAAGTCTTGAAAAAGTTATCATTCGCGATTGCCACAAATAACCAGCACAAATTACTGGAATTTCAAAACTACTTTTTAAACACTGAAGTGGATTTATTGACTCCAAAGATTCTTGGAATAAAATTTGAAGCCGAGGAAAACGGAACGACTTTCCAGGAAAATGCCGGGATTAAATCCAAAAAATTATTTTCTATAAGTGGCATTCCTTCAATCTCGGATGACTCCGGAATTTGTGTGGCAGCACTCGGAAAAGAACCGGGAATTTTCTCTGCCCGTTACGGAAACCCGAATTTTAACGACAAAGAAAGAGCTTTTTATCTACTCGATCAAATGAAAGGTTGTCAAAATCGAGAAGCAAATTACCAATGCTCAATTGCATTCACTACAAAAGATGGAACTATATTCTTTGATGGACAATGCATAGGACAAATAACCTATGATTACGACGAAACCGGGTTTGGTTTCGGTTACGACCCTATATTTTATTACCCGCCCCTAAAAAAAAGATTTTCCCAAATAACTCGAGATGAAAAAGCAAAAGTGTCCCATCGTGGAACAGCATTGAGGAAATTTCTTGAATATGTTATGAAGCACTATGCGGACAAATAATGATTAAAATAATATTTCCTCTTTTGTATCCTTCTCTTTTTTCGCATTTTCTTTTATGATTTTGCCTTCAGAATTTCTTGCCAAAAACTCAATCTTACCTTCTGCGCTTTTTAACCTTTCTAGGCATATTTTTTTGAGCGTCATTCCTTTCTCATAAGCAAGAATGGAATCTTCAAGAGTTAATTGCCCTCTTTCCAGTTTTTCGGCAATGTCTTCAAGTTCAGCTAACGCCTCTTCAAATGTTACTTGTTTTTCCTGATGTTTTGTCATTGTAATTCTTTCACTTCCACTTTAATTTGTCCGTCATGAAGTATAATATCCAATTCATCACCAATATGCACATTCTTGGATGAATAAACCACTTCTTTTTCTAGCGTTCTCGCAACGCAATACCCTCTACTCAATGTCGAGAGAGGAGAGAAATTTTCGATACGCTCAGAAAGTAAATTAAATCGGTTGTTGAATTTTGTAAATGCAGTCTTCACGTGAAAATCGATTGAATCGTATTTTTGTAAATCCGACTTTTTCTGAGATAAGTAATTCTTTCCAAGTAAATAAATTCTATTTATTATTTCATCCGTTCTCTGAAAGCGTTCCATCAGAATTGATTCCGGCTCAAGAAATATATGCTTGCTTGAAAAAGAGAAAACCCTTTCCTTTAATAGATTTAGTTTGGCTGTTATAGCATGAATAAATCTTTTCTCCATATCCTCAATATAATTATCAATGTCTGATATTTCAGGAATTGCCAGTTTGGCCGCGGCAGTCGGCGTTGGCGCAGAGATGTCCGCGCTTAAATCGCACAATACCCGATCTATTTCGTGACCAACAGCCGAGATGATTGGCACTTTCGAATTATAGAATGCCATCACAACAACTTCATCGTTAAATGCGATCAAATCCTCAAAGCTCCCGCCACCACGTCCGGCAATGATTACGTCGACCTTCCATTCAGGATTGTTTAATTCCCTTATCGCATTCGATATGGATTTTGGAGCGTCTGAACCTTGCACGATACAAGGGGCAATGAGAATATTGATATTCGGAAATCTTTCCTTGGCTATTTTCATAATATCATAAAGCGCAGCTCCAGTTTGTGAAGTTGCAATCCCGAGGGTTTTCGGAAATTTTGGAATGGGTTTTTTATGACTAAAATCAAAAATGCCCATTTTATCCAGTTTGATTTTTAAATTTTCAATTTTTTGTAGAATCTCTCCCTGCCCTAACTCTTCTATCTTTGTTACATTAAAATTGTAATACCCACCGGTTTCGTAGACAGAAATCCCTCCGTTAACTTGGATCTCCATTCCATTCTGCAATTTTTTTCCTTTGTATCGAATGCTATTAAAAGAGAAAAAAATGCAGCGCAAAAGACTGGTCTCATCTTTTAAAGAAAAATAAGTATGCCCAGAAGTTGAAGAAGAAAGATTGGAAATCTCGCCCCGAACCCAGATGTTCTTTAGCTCCTTTCTTTCAGTGAGAATGCCTTTTATTGTTCGGGTAATTTCTGAAACGGAAAAAGTATGAGAAGTATTTTCTGTTTCCAATGTCATTTATGATCTTCTGAAAATGTAAGTTCGCCTGTTTTGTACATTTTCCAGAAATCCCAAATTATTACAAGAAAAGTGATTGCTAACGGCCCGATCACAAGCCCCATAATCCCAAATTCTTTTATTCCACCGATCAAAGACAAAAATAAAAGGAATGAATGTAGTTTCAGCTTTTTATCTAGCATCTTTGGCTTCACAAAGTTTTCCAGAATCAAATATGCAGAAAACGAAATTGCCATTAAAATTGAAGCAGTAATCCAGTTGTTTTCAATAAAACCAATGTAAAGTCCCGCCGGAAGCCAGACAACCATCGTCCCAATGACAGGTATTAATGAAAATATTGCTGCAATGCTGGCGTAGAAAAACGGGCTTGGAATTCCTGCGAACATCAAAAGAAACCCGATGACAGTTCCCTGCAAAAAAGAAATAAACACATTTCCCTTGATTACAGCTTTTACTGCCTCCGTAGCGCGTTGGCCGATTTTTTCCTCAATGTCTTTTGAGAATGGTAAATTCGCCAAAAAAAAATGCTCTATTTTTTGACCGTCTTTATAGAAAAAGAAGAGCAATAAAACTGCAAAAAAGACATTCAAAATAATGCCCGCTGGTAATTCGATACTTCCGATGATGAAGGCTGATGCATTGCTGAGAATTCCGTATAAACTATCTATATTTAGGATATCCCCGTAAGAGCCTACAATCTCCCGGTATGTTTCTGGCAATTTTACCCAAAAGAATTCGCTGTCGGTAAAATAATCCGTAAGAATCGGAAAATTCATAAGTGTTGAAATGATTCGCTCTTCGCTCAATGATAATTTAATCAAATTCAGCAAATCCATTGCTTCCAAAACAAGAGTTCTTACTATGAAAAAAAATGGGACAATGAAAATGACTGAAACAAGGCTGATCATTGCCCAAGGTGAAAGGCCTGAAAATTTTCCGGGAAGAACTTTTTTAATTTTATAGTAAGTATCTCTTGTCGCAATGTATAGAATAAAAGAAGCAAATCCTGCCCAGAAATAAGATCGAAATACAAAAAAAACAAAAACACAGGTAACGACAAAAAGACTGCCAACAATGACCGCAAGAGCGATTACCTTTCCTTTCACTCTATCGGAAATCAAAACAATGTGGCCTTTTTCAAAAATATTTTTATTATTCTTTTATCGCTTTCGTCAGACAATAGTATGGTTATCATTCTTCGGGATGGGCCTTCGGCCAGATAGACTGATTTTTTTTCCAGTAACTCTTTCTGAAGAACTTTCCATTCCAGATTTTTAAATATAAGATCATAAAATAGGTTGAGGGATTTGAGATCGAGCGAATGCCCGTAAATTACGACAGACTCTACGCTGTCGCCGAAAGAACCCCTAAATTCGGTCGAGTAAAGTAGATTGCCCCCATCCGGAATAAATTCTTTTTGAATTGCCTTTGGCCTTTGCTCTGGGTTTTCCCGAATCGTTAGCTTCTCGTAGTGCCAGACTTTTTCCTTGCTCTGAGAAAATAAAGGAAATAGCATAATAACATATACGAATAGAATGAAATAGGCCTTTAGGTGTTTTGTGATTATTTCTTTCATAAATCGACAATCGTTTCCTATACCCGATATTTTTCTATACCTCATATATGGAAAGCGCTTTATAGGATTTATTGTCGCTTTCTTCAATCAATGTAATAATTTCCGTTTGAAAATTCGGTTTGATATTGAAAATCAAATGGTCGGAAACCTCCCGGCAAATATACAAACCTCGCCCGTGAGAATCAGCAAGGCCTAACGGTAAGCCGGTTTCCTCATTAATGCTGATGTGGCGATCCAACCTTCTAAGCACCTCCTCTTTTTGCAAGGATCCAAAATGGTCTCTCACTACAAGAATATATGTACCTTTGTAAATTCCGTATCCGATTTCAAAAAAATCCTTCTCGGAAAGCTGAATACTTTTTAGCGGAACAATCAAGTCTCTGGAAGGTAATTCATACTGGTATTTGGAATTACCGTGACTATCTCTGGGAGCTCTGATCATGGCATTCGATGTCAATTCTTCCAGTACCTGCTGAATCACCATCGGAGCTCCCTTATTTTGCAAAAATTTTCCTATTTTATTGCAAATATCACTTCTTTCTTTGTCCGACTTTACGGTTTTGAAAATAACTCCGTTTTCCGGTGAAGGTTCAAACCCAGGCTTAGTCCCATTTTCTATTAATCGAAAATCCTTTGGAAAATATTTTTCAATGCCGAAAATATCCTTTGTAAGAAGTTTCCGTACCATAATGGAAATCAAGCGGATGTCCAAAAATGAATACTTAGGAATTATATTCCAGATTCCATGCTCATAAGCAAAATGAATGTAATCGTTGATATTGTATGCCGTCATTAAAGCATATAAAGTCTCCGAATAATGCCCCTTTATCGTATTGATTAGATCTAGGCCGGATTTTCCCGGCATTCTTATATCAGTAATCACTAAATCTATTTTTTGGCTTTCAAGAACTTGAATGGCTGAATCATAATTTTCGGCTGAAAAAATATCATACTCAGTCGAAAGCAAATCGACTATCGCTTCTCGGATGGAATGAATGTCCTCGACAATAAGCACTTTCCTTTTTGGATTCACGTCCATCATGTTACATCAATTCCAGCCGGTAGCGAAATAAAAAAACGGGTTTTTTTATCAAATGACCTGACGCTAATGCTGCCGTCGTGCTCCTGCACAATCGAATAACATATCGATAAACCAAGCCCAGTCCCGCCTCCGAATTTATTCGTTGTAAAAAATGGATCAAATATTTTATCCAGAATTTCCTGAGAAATGCCACCAGCATCGTCTTCTACAAAAATATGGTACCACTTTTTAGTCTTTCGAACTTCGATTTTCATGGATCCTTTTTTGTAATCAAAGGCCTGAATGGAATTTCTGAAAAGGTTTAAAAAAAGCCGCTCAATTTTGACAGGATTAAAATAAAAAAATTGTTTTGGTTCACACTCTATCTGCCATTGAATTTCTTTTGATAATACAGGGTAAAGCCTTTCAACCGTTTCCTTTGCAGAATAGATAGACTCGCGAATATCCGCAAGAGCTTTGGTAACTCTTCCTGGTTTTGCAAAACTCAAAATATCAGACACGATGATCGAGGCTCTCGCGAGATCCTTTTGAATCATATCTAGTCTCTTTTCAAAAAAATGCAAATCCCTGCTCTCCAGATTGTTCAACAAATTTTGAACTGTCAAGCCGATTCCAGTTAAGGGATTATTCAACTCGTGTGCCACGCCGGAAACCAATACTCCAATCGACGCTAGATTTCTCATTCGTAGAGTCTCTTCGTCCTTTTCCTTTATCCCGGTAATATTGCTGATTTTCTCTACAATTGCATAAATTTTTTTATTCTTCCGCAAGGGAAAAAAAGATAGGAATAGGGTTTCCGTTTTATGGCTTACTTTGAAAAAAATCTCTCTTTCAAGATTTTTGTCCGTATACTTATTCTCAAACACATCGTCAAATTCCGGCAATTTTTTATCGTGATTTACAAAAGGACAATACGGGCAAATATCGTCTCGTCTGTACAAAATCTTAAAGCACTTCCCCCCTGAAAAGCCGGAATTTTCCCTGGAGAAATCATTTGCAGCACTATTGGCTCGTCTGATATTAAACTGCGGATCGATTAAAATTAAGGGTTCTGTAATCCCGTTTAGAATCAGCTCTAATTCTGCAATTTTTTCTGAGTCAGAAAGATTCCCGTAATCTAGAAAATTTGCATTAGAAGTATTCATAGCAAATTTTCTAAAAATTTACTCCTACCGAGTTTTCACCGAATTTCTATTAACAATGTTATTTTGCGGCTTTTTCAGAAGGCGCTTCAGCAGGTTTTTGCGCTGATTCAGGAGTTGTTGCCTTAGGCGCCTCTCCAACAGCAGGCTGCTCGGCTGTCGTTGTAGTGGCCGCAGGATCCGGATTAATCCTAGATTCAGGCAAAATTGTTTCCTGTTTTTTTGCAAACAAGAAAGAAAGGGTAAACGCTAAAGCAATGAATGCAATGGCTGAATAACGTGTCGCTTTTGTCAGAACATCGGCTCCAGAAGCCCCGAAAGTAGTCTGGCTAGAACCCCCACTTAAATTTCCAAGCCCTCCCCCACCTTTTCCGGCCTGAATTAGGACCATGAAAATCAAAAAAAGTGAGGTAATAATGAATAAAGTTAATACTGTGCCAACGAGAAATCCCATAATTAACCAAGAATTTTAAATATTACCTTTCGTCAAACTGAAATCAATGCCAGAAACGACTCTGTCTTTTGACTGGCCCCACCAACCAAACCCCCATCGATATTCGGCTTCTCTAAAAGAGACTTCACATTATCTGGCTTCACGGATCCACCATACAATATTGGAATTGTATTGGCCGCATTCTGGTCAAAAATTTTGGCTAATTCATTTCGAACATAGAGGTGAGCCTCTTCTGCCTGCTCCGGTGTAGCTACTTTTCCGGTACCAATCGCCCAGACAGGCTCATAGGCAACCACTAGCTTTAGCGAATCCGTACTAGAAATATTTTTCAGGCCTTCTTGCAACTGAGTCTTCAATACTTCAAATGTTTTTCCGGCTTCTCTTTCCTGCAATGTTTCTCCAATGCAATATACAGGGATTATGCCTTCTTTTAGGCAAAATACCACTTTTGTGTTCAAAAATTCATTGGACTCTTTCAGAAATTGCCTTCTTTCCGAATGTCCGACCAAAGAATACTTCAATCCAAAATCTTTGGTTTGGTCTGTAGTAATCTCTCCGGTAAACGCAGCAAGTTTGGAAGGATAAATATTTTGCGCTCCGACCTCTACGCCGGAACCTGATAAAATTTCGGATACAACTGGGATGTGGATAGAACTTGGAAAAACAATTACAGTCTCGTTTCTCTTCTTTCCTGCGAGGCCATCTTTAATTCCCTTTGAAAGAACCTGTGCATCTTTCAAATTCAGGTTCATTTTCCAATTTCCCGCTATAATTTTCTCCCGCATGGCCTATTTCTCCAAATGATTATTTAAAAGTGCTGCTACGCCTGGAAGGGTTTTGCCTTCCATAAATTCAAGTGAAGCCCCTCCACCTGTTGAGATATGAGTGATCTTGTCTTCTACACCGGCTTTGTTGATTGCTGAAATTGAATCACCACCACCTACAACGGATTTCGCATTGGATTTTGCAACGGCTTTAGCTATTTGAATGGTTCCATTTGCAAATTTATCCATTTCGAATACGCCCATAGGGCCGTTCCAGAAAATCGTACCCGCATTCTTGATAATTTTTTCAAAATTTGCAATAGTCTTCGGGCCGATATCCATTCCCATCCAGCCTTCTGAAATACCCATCTTATCAACAGTTTTAGACTTGGCATTTTCAGAAAAGCTATCCCCAATCACATGATCTACCGGCAATTGGATATCAACTCCTGCAACCCCGGCCTTCTCAATGATTTGAAAAGCCTGCACCTCGAATTCTTTCTCAACTAGAGAAGCTCCGATCGGAACAGCCCTGGATTTCAAAAAAGTATATGCCATTCCTCCTCCAATCAACAAGGCATCCACCTTATTGATCAAATGATTTAAGATTTTGATTTTTGATGAGACTTTTGCTCCACCGATAATGGCTACAAACGGTTTTGCAGGTTTCGCGAAAAGACCGGATAAGAAAGTAATTTCTTTATACATCAAAGTTCCTGCATACGCAGGTAGAAAATGAGTAATACCTTCAGTTGAAGCGTGCGCTCTGTGAGCGGTTCCAAACGCATCGTTGATATAAATATCAGCCATGTCAGCGAGTTTTTTTGAAAAATCTGGAGAATTATTTTCTTCCTCTGCGTGAAACCGTAAATTCTCCAGCATCAAAACATCTCCATCCTTCAAGCTGTTGGCCAATTTTACAACATCAGCTCCAACAACATTCGGCGAAAATGTAACTTCTTTTTTCAGAACTGAACTGAATGCATCGCAAACCGGCTTCAAAGAATATTTCGGATTTACCTTTCCATCGGGCCTTCCAAGATGACTGGCAACAATTAACCTGGCTCCTTTGTTCAAGAGCAGTTCGATCGTTGGCATTGTTTTTTCAATCCTTGTAAGATCCGAAACTTTTCCATTTTCCATCGGAACGTTAAAATCCACCCGGAGAAATACCCTTTTGCCTTTTACATCTATATTTTCAATACGAGGAAGATTCATTCGTTATCCTTTCTTTATCATGTATTTGATTAGGTCAACGACTCTTGTCGAATATCCCATTTCATTGTCGTACCAACTGACTAGCTTAAAAAATCTGGAATTCAATTCAATGCAGGCTTCCGAGTCAAAAATTGATGAGAAATGCGATCCAGTGAAGTCATTTGAAACGACCATATCTTCCGTATACCCCAGAATCCCTTTCATAGGCCCGTTTTCAGAAGCCTCCTTCATTTTTTTTCTGATATCAGCTAGTGAGGTCTCTTTAGTTGTTCGAACAGTTAAATCCACAACGCTGACATCCGGAGTTGGAACCCGAAAAGACATTCCCGTAAGTTTCCCCGCAACCTCAGGGATACACAACCCTACTGCCTTTGCTGCACCGGTCGAAGATGGAATAATATTCTGTGCTGCCCCTCTTCCGCCTCTGAAATCTTTTTTGGATGGGCCGTCCACTGTGGGTTGGGTCGCAGTCATAGCATGAATTGTTGTCATAAGCCCTTCTTCCACACCGTAATTGTCCAAAATAACTTTTACTATCGGCGCAAGACAATTTGTCGTACAGGATGCGTTAGATACGATGTGATCGGTCCCGGGGTTATATTTATTTTCATTTACTCCGAGTACAAATGTAGGAATGTCTTTGTCTTTTGCAGGAGCGGAGATGATTACTTTTTTAGCTCCGGCTTTAAGGTGCTTTGACGCGCCATCTCTATCGGTAAACCTTCCAGTGGACTCTATCACATAATCTACACCCATGGCTTTCCAGGGAAGCTGCTCAGGGTCTTTTTCAGCGAGGCATTTAACTTTTTTTCCGTTGATAATCAGATTCTCTGCGTCATGCGATACAGTGCCATTGAAAGTACCGTGAGTAGAATCATACTTAAAAAGATAAGCTAAATTATCCGGTGGCACAAGATCATTGATTGCAACAAATTCGAGGTCAGGGTCGTTAACTCCAGTTCTAAGCACCAATCTTCCTATTCTTCCAAAACCGTTTATTGCAATTTTTGTCATTGTAAGTCTCCTCTTTTGTCATGGGTTTATTTCCTCGACATTTCCTTTGAGTGAGGCAAATAAACTCCATAAGCTTTTGAATTAAAATCTAGTAAGTCTCAATATTTTTCAAAGGACAAAGAAAGTCAAAAAGAAAAATTGTGTGAGGAAAAATTCATAATTTATCAAGAGCTGGAATTTAATGTGTAGAATTTATGTTGAAAAAATGGTAAAAATTGGAGAAAAAATCAGGCGATATATTTTTATTGTAAAATTATGGAAAAAAAAGAAGTAACTCTACAGGATGCAATTGATCACGGAATCACAAAAGAAGAATTTGATAAAATAATCGGAATTCTTGGACGAGTCCCGAATTCCACAGAGCTTGGAATTTTTTCGGGCATGTGGAGTGAACACTGCTCTTATAAAAATTCGATACTGCAACTAAAAACACTTCCAAACCAATCCAAACTACTCGTGGCAAAACCCGGAGAAGAAAATGCCGGAGCTCTGGATATTGGCGATAATCTCGCAGTTGTATTTAAGATTGAAAGCCACAATCACCCGACTGCTGTTGAGCCATACCAAGGTGCAGCAACAGGAGTTGGCGGAATCATGAGAGATATTTTTACAATGGGAGCTAGGCCGTTTGTATCATTGAATTCATTACGATTCGGTTACCCTAAGGAAGGGCGAAATAAATACCTCCTCTCGCATGCGGTAAAAGGTATTGGGGATTACGGAAATTCTCTGGGAATTGCTGTTGGAGGTGGAGAATTATTTTTTGATTCTTCCTTCACAAAAAATCCGCTTGTTAACGCAATGTCTGTCGGAATTGCAAAGATTCAAAAGATGGCCAAGGCAACTACCGGTGGTGAAACTGGAAATGCTGTGTTTATTGTCGGGGCTTCAACTGGACGAGACGGTATCCATGGTGCTTCCTTTGCTTCAAAAGATCTGACTAAAGAATCCGAAGAGAAGCGATCAGCCGTTCAGGTCGGCGATCCATTCATGGAAAAACTATTATTGGAAGCAAGCCTTGAAGTAATCGAAAAAGATTTAATTGTCGGAATTCAGGATATGGGCGCTGCAGGTATTTCCTGCTCCACCTCGGAAATGTCGGCGAAAGGAAACTCCGGTATGGAAATCGACCTGGATCAGGTTCCTTATAGAGAAACAGGCATGAATGCGTATGAAGCCATGCTATCCGAGAGCCAGGAAAGAATGCTCGTTGTTCCGAAACGTGGGAAAGAGAAAGAACTTGTAGAAGTATTTCATAAATGGGATTTGAATGCGGTTCAAATCGGAATCGTTACTGCGGATAAAATACTCAGGATCAAAAAAGACGGACAAATCAAGGCAGAAATCCCTGCGGAAAGCCTAGTTCTGGGTGGAGGCGCACCCAGGTACAAAAGAGAAACCAGAAGACCGGACTATCTGGATGAAAAATCAGAAATTGATTTTGGCAAGTTTAAGGATATTTCCGGGAATCCGGAAGAGATACGTCATGCGACATTGAGAATGCTGTCTTCACTGAATATTTGTTCGAGAAAGCCACTTTTTGAGCAATACGATACAGAAGTAGGGCTTGGAAAAATCATCCCTCCAGGATTTGATGGAGGTTTGTATAGAGTTCCAGGCACAAATAAAGGTATTGCGATTTCTACGGATTGCAACTCAAGATTCACCTACCTGAATCCATATCTCGGAGCAATTCATGCGGTATGCGAAAGCGCGAGAAATGTAATCGTTACTGGAGCATCGCCAATCGGAATCACAAACAACCTGAATTTCGGAAATCCCTATATTCCAGAGAATTATTACATGTTCTCCGAATGTATCAGGGGAATGGGCGATGCATGTAGATTTTTTGAGCTGCCAGTGACTGGAGGGAATGTTTCATTCTACAATGAATCACCCGAAGGTCCGGTTCTACCTACCCCAACTATTGGCATGGTCGGAGTAATACAAGATGTAAAGAATCATATCCATTCTTTTTTTCAAACAGCAGGTCATGGGATTGCGCTCATCGGAAAATTTAGGCCCTCTCTAGGAGGTTCGGAATATCTTCACACTATGTTTAACAAAATCGAAGGAAGTATTCCCGAATTGGATTTGAATGATGAATTGAATTTACAGAAACTGATTTTGGCACTGAATGAAAAAAAAATAATCCAATCTGCAAAAGATATTTCTTTGGGAGGGCTTTTGGTTGCAATTCTGAAGAAAGCATTTCCTGAAAATTTCGGAATGCAGATTGATTTTTCCAATTTGTTAAAAACGAATCGGCTGGATGAAGTGCTATTCGGAGAAACTTCTTCTTCCGTGGTAATTTCCTACGACAAAAAGTATGAGCAGGATATCCGCCAATTGACGAAGAAAAACAATCTGGATTTTGAACCGCTAGGATTTGTTACACCAGATAGCCGGATTACAATTCAAGATCTTGACTTTTCGGCGGATATTGAGGACTTAAAAAAAACTTATGAAATATCTCTGGAATTCATTTTTCAATCCAGTGCCATATAAAATTCAATTTGCCGGAACTGAATTCTTTTTCGTAAATTCAAGGTAGTCCTCAACTTCTTTTTTGCTGCCCACAACCAGAGTAGACCTCTGATGAAGGCTTGTAGGTTCGATGTCCAGTACTCTTTCCCCATGAACAGTAACCGCCATCCCGCCGGCCTGTTCAGCAATAAATGCCATTGGAGAAACCTCATACAATAACCTTAGTTTTCCAAGCGGGTATTTCTTGGATTGAATATCCTCAGGGTAGAGGAAGATCCCGCCTTTTAAAAGATTTCTGTGAAAATCTGCCACAAGCGAACCGATGTATCTTAGGGTTTTCGGCTTATGGGAATTCTCCAGACTCTTAATCGAGTTGATGTAACCTTTCACTTTATCCGACCAAAAATTATAATTTCCCTCATTGATTGAATAGATACTGCCAGTATCCGGCATTTTCAAATCCGGATGCGAAAGTAAAAACTCTCCACAGGAAGGGTCCAGGGTAAATCCGACTACTCCGTTTCCCATAGTGAAAACCATCATTGTTGAAGAACCGTACAAAATATACCCTGCACATCTCTGATGGGAGCCCTTTTGCAATAGATCACTTTCTGTTCCATGCCCCCCCCCGGGACTCTTCCTTACATGAATAGAAAAAATGGTTCCAATCGAAACATTGCTATCAATATTGGAAGATCCGTCAAGAGGGTCGTAAGCGAAAGTGTATTTCCCAAGCGTATATCCATCCGGAATCTTGATGATTGATTCGTGCTCTTCGCTGGCCATGACGCAAAGATGCCCGCAAACACTCATTGCCCTGGTAATGATTGAATCCGCGTATTCGTCCAGCTTCATAACGGTTTCCCCCTGAACATTGGTACTTCCGGTAGTTCCAAGTATATATTCCAAAAGGCCGGCTTTGCGAACCTCACGGGAAACAATCTTGGCAGCATAAACCAAATGGCTCATTAATGCAGTGAAGTCCCCCGTTGCATGGGGTAATTTTAATTGCTCTTCAATCAGATATTGAGATAGGCTCATCATGTCGTTTGGGTGTTTTGAAATCAATTTTTTGCTCACTTTTTAAATTTTTCTAGTGCTCAAGAAAAGGATAAAAATTGACTTTCTGGATTCAAGTAAAATACATTCAACTTGGGGTTATATTCAAGATCTTCCTTGGCCGATAATAAATAAAGTGGATTATTCATTTAACAACAGTCAGTTGAACGAGGTTTATCTCCAAAAGAAAAGTATTTTGGATTTCACGGAAAGAGAAAAGCAAGTCCATGAGCTGACCAAAATAAAATTTTTAGATGATGTTTACCGGTCATACTTTCATAGGAATTTACTATATTATTTTTTTACTTCCAATTGCATCTATGGCTGCATTTTCGATAAGGAAAAATTGATTTTTGAATACGGCGATACGGCTAAATATTCCGATTTTCTAAGAAATTTTATTGAAAAAAAAAGCCGAGGAAAATTCGATGATTCGCCAAACCAGGACATATTGATAAAACCGGTTATTTTAGATTCTCAAACCTTGCACGGCAACAATCTATTTTGCTCCATCTCATGTCTGAAGGATACAAAAGCTGAAATATTTTTTGTTGAAAATAGAGACCTGAAACTAAATCAAAATTCTGTAGCCATTATCCACTCATTGATAAAAAGATTCTATCTGAATCTTCCGGGAAAAGTTGACAATAGATACCGGGATTTTTTTAGCGAATTCGAGGCAAGATTTCTATCGCAAGTAAATTCTTTTTCATTTGAAAACCATAGCGGGATCATTGCAAATTTTTACATTCAGGATCTGAAAGCCTATTTTCAAGCAATGGGTGAACATAGATCCGGTGAAATTCTTGAGGAGATCCGTCTCATCATTCTGAGTTATCTAAAGAAAGGTGATCTCCTTTTCCGAATAAGTCCTCGGGCATTTTTGACATATTCGCACAATTGTAATATTGAAACTGTAAAGCACCGGTTTGACGACGTTTATTTTCAAATTAAGAATTTGATCGTTGACTATGAAATATTCTTCTACCCTGTCTCACGGAAAATTAATTCAACGGAAGAGTTTTGGCAGAAAATTTTTCCACCCGGATTGATTTGAAAAGAAATTTTCCATATACCTTGCCAGAATATCCATCTCTAAATTTACTTTAACGCCTTTCTCCCAAACTATCGCATTCGTTTTTTGAATCGTTTCCGGGATGAGTAAAATTTCAAAAATATTACCGACCTTATGCACCACTGTAAGTGAAATTCCATCGACGCAAATACTACCACGCTCAACGATATATTTTGAAAACTCTACTGGAAATTCAATTTTTAGATTTTTGATATTCCCTTTATCCTTTAACTCCGAATATATGATTGTCCCCACAGTATCGACGTGCCCTTGCACGATATGACCGCCCATTCTGGATGTTGGCAAAAGGGCTCTTTCCAAATTCACTATGGATTCTCTCTCCAAAAAACCCAGCGTAGTGATTTGAATCGTTTTGTAAGAAGAGTAAAATGAGAAGGTTTTATTTTTTTTCGAAAAATTCGTAACTGTTTGACAGGCTCCATTAATCGATATTGAGTCACCCTTTTTCAGATCCTTCATATCCAAGCCGGCCTTCACCAAAAAATCAAAACCGCTCTCATTTTTTTCCTTGTTCAAGACCACTCCGGTGCTTTCAATTAATCCCGTGAACACGATTCAAATACCTCCCACAAATCTTTTCCTGCTTCGGCTCGAAAAATCAACCTCTCGGTATCAAAATCCAAATCAGGCAAAATCCCGCCAGAAATGGACGATGAATTTCCCGTTACTTTTAAAATAGAATCATACTTCGATAAAATTTTCGAAAAAGTTTTGTACAATAGATTGCCGCCCTCGACTAGAAGCTTATTAATCTCCAGTTTATTCAAATTATCAAATATTGTTTCGGGTATTTCTTCCTCCGAGATTTCCAGGATTTCCTGTTCTGTTAATTCCCGCAGCCGATTTACAATACTTTCTGAAAAACCAATTTTTCCATGTAGTTTATCTCTCAAAAGAAAAAACACGCATTTTTTGGATTGGAGGCGTTTATTTATCGAGGCTTGGTTTTGAATAAATTCTAACGGGATTTCCTCCTCACTTCCCAGGATAAAAACTCTGTACGGTTGGTAATCCTTTTCCATTTCATAATGAATAGAAATCGTTTCAGCTTCCTTCGATTGGCGAAACAAAGTAGAGAAAAATAAATTTTTATCAGTAAGAATTTTGTATTCAATGTCTGAATTTTTCACAGCGCGAAAATCCAATGACGGATTATCGATCTTCACAGTTTTAGGGCCGACAAGAATTGCATCAAACTTTGCCCTGAGCATTTGAGTCAAAACATCCGATTCCGTCGAGGAAATTCTATAGCTTTGGTTTTTTGATGCAAAATAGCCCTCGGGAGAAACTACAGTTTTGACTAAAACTGATGGGCGACCCAATTCAATTCTTGATAGAAATCCATTCAAAAAAATTTCAGAAATTTTGGTGATTTTTTCCAATCGGTTTACATGGATATTGTTTTTCGAATACTTTAAATCGTAGTTGCAATTTTGAACTAGCGGATTTGGGTCTTTCATTCCATAAAAAACAAAATTCGGTTTATTCTTGAGTATAGTTTCTGCGCAAGGAGGGGTTCTTCCTGTATGAGTGCAGGGCTGGAGTGTTACAAATACGGCATGGCCTCTGAACCTTCCTTGAATTTTTCGATAGGCTGAAATTTCCGCATGGTCGAAACCTGCCTTCTGTGTGCAACCCGCAGACAGTATATTGCCCTCCATATCGGTTATCACACACCCAACCGGAGGATTTGGAGAAGAAAAACCCATCGCAATATAAGATTGCTTTATGAGTTCATCTTCAATATTTTTAATCTTCTCCGGATTTTGTAAAAATTCTGTCAGCGTTAGGCTCTTCGATTTGCAATCATATCGTATATTTCAATCACAGGAGCTGCAATAAAAATCGAAGAGTACGTACCTACTACGATTCCAAACGTCAAAACATAGGCAAAATCATAAAGTTCCGCTGCACCACCGATAATTATAGCTATCACAGAAATCAATGTTGCAACAGAAGTATTAATTGTCCTGCCGAGCGTTTGATTGATGGAAATGTTGATGAGAGACGACAAAGAATCCTTTAGTTTTCCGTGTGCATTCTCGCGAATTCTGTCAAAAATAACGATCGTATCATTAATGGAATATCCTAGCAAGGTCAGTAGAGCGGCAATTATCGGGATACTTGGTTTGATTTGAAAAAAGCCGATCATTGCAATCGCAAATAAAAGATCGTGAACCAGTGCAAGCGACGCAGCCAGAGCAAATTTGAATTTAAAGCGAAAACTCAAATAAATTGTCATAATAGCCAATGTCGAGAGTAATAGCGTTGCGCCTGTCGAAGTTAATTCTCCCCCTACAATTGCTCCAACCTGATCAGCACTGAGAATACTATCATCCTTTAGTTTGAAGTCCCTCTTTAACAATGCAATCAATTCGTCGATCGATGTGGCTGTTTTTTTCTGAACCATTTCTTTCGACGGATCAGTTGGAGTGATGAACTTCGAATTGGTTTCCTTGATTTTTTGAACGGAGCCTAGGCCGACATCTATCTGAAAATTATTCTTTTCCTTATCAAGAAGAATGATCACTGCTTCGATATCCTTTTCCTTGAAATATTTTTCAATGTCCAGCCTTGTTATGCTTTTGTCAAAAACCACAACAGTCCGAAGCCCCCCGTTAAAATCCAGTGAATGAGCAAACCCCTTGTGAACGAGAAATGTATACGCAAATCCGAAAATAATCAATATTATGGAAGCGGAAAGTGAAACATATTTAATTTTAGAAAAGTTGATCATTTTTTTGCCTCATAGACTCTGAAACCGATATTCAGTTTTTTTACTCCGACTTTATTTACAAGAATGTCCATTAATAGTCTACTTAATAATAATGAAGTAAACATGGACGTAATAATACCCCAACAAAGCGTTATCGCAAATCCTTTAATTGGGCCATTGCCCAGCCTTATCATGAGTACTCCCGAAATTAGTGTAGTGATATTACTGTCAAAAATAGTCCAGAAAGCATTTTCAAACCCTTGAGTCACAGCGCTTGAGAGAGCCTTGCCTGCGCGGATTTCTTCTTTAATCCTTTCATAGATAATTACGTTTGCGTCAACCGCCATACCCACTGTTAAAATAACCCCCGCAAAACCGGGTAAGGTCAGCGTGAAATCCATCAGCGAAAGAAGGCCGATTAAAATCACCACGTTTGCGAGAAGCGCTATATCTGCAACAACGCCTGCCAGTTTGTAATAAAACAACATGTACAACATTACTAAAAGAAATCCGATTACGACTGATTTCAATCCGACTTCAATCGATTCAATTCCGAGAGTCGGGCCAATGAACCGCATCTCCAAAACCGATAGCGGTATTGGCAATGCACCCTCGCTAATTACATTGGAAAGCTGAACCGCATCTTCTTGATTGAAACTTCCTGAAATTTCCGCATGGCCACCGGCGATAGGCTCATTAATCGTTGGGTTTGAAATAACTTTATCGCCCCAAACGATCGCAAGATTTCTACCTTTGTTTTTGGAAGTCACATCAAAAAACTTTTCTGCTCCCATTGCAGTTAAGGAAAATGAAACCGTCCACCCATAATTATTGGAATTGAATGAAGGCCTGGCATTTGTTAAATCGTTCCCGCTTAGAGCAATAGATCTTTCGAGAACAACAAACCTTCTGGGGATCAGTGGAGAATTTTGTTTTGAACCCCTTGCCCAATATGCATAAAGTTTGTATTTTTCTTTTGGAATTTTATATTTATCTTCCATTTTTGCAAGAAACTCATCAATCGATTTTTTTCCAAGCCTTGAGGTGACAATTTTCTGCAATTGAATAATCTCGGTTTCGTCCCTTTTCCCTTTATCAACCAGTTCCTGTTCGCCTTTTTCGATCATTGATTCGAAGCTGGTTGCAGTTCTGGGTTCTTCCAGCCTATACTCAACGGTTTCCGTATTCTGCAGGATCTCCAGAATCTGCGAAGAATTGGCAACTCCGGGCAAAGACACCTCGATCGAATCCTGATCCTTTTGAATCCTTACCTGGGGTTCGGTCAGATTCTGTGTGGTCAGCCTGTTATCAATAATAAGTTTCGCTTTCTCAAGTTCTATCAATTTCCTGGATGCGCTGAGAGTAAAATAATCATTGATCTCATCCAAGCGATTTTTTGCTTTTTTCCTCTCATCTTCAGTTTTTGTAGGGGTCTTGATAGTGGTTTCCAACTCTGAAATTTCTTTGGAGTAAATGTCTTTTAGTTTAGCGGCATAACTTTCGAAATCCCCCTTCATTACAACGCGCATACCACCTTGTAAATCCAAGCCGAGTTTTATTGTCATCGATTTGCCGTTTTTTAAAAGCTTTTCAATTCCGGTCGGTTTCAGGCGATTTTTTGATTCTAAAAATAATTTTGAGTTTTCCTGGGAAATCTGATTAATTTTTGCAGAAGTAATAAACCTTCCCCTGACAAGAATTATGTTGTCAGATGGAATATTTTGTAAAGTCGGCTCCACTGAGATCGCCAAGCTTCCATTGGTATTGTATTCCTTTTTCCATCTTTCCTGAAAATTCTGCAATAATTTTTCCTTCTCTTCCTTTTGAAGGCCTTGAAATTCAGGGTTGATAATAAGTTCCAGATCTCTTTCCGCAAAATTAGGATATAGGATGATACTGGATGCAACAAGAATTAAAATAGGTAATATGATCCAAACTGTTGATTTCAAAATTTACTCCTGGTAGTTTTATATTATTTTTTTCGGAAATTACTTATGGTTCTCGGAGAACCTCTAGTAGGCGAACCGGTAGTATGCCTATTTTTTCCGGCCCTGATTCTGTAAATTACAAACACAATAATAAATCCGATTATAATTAGAATCTTTTTATAATCTGAAAATGATCCGAATATATTTTCGAATAGAGATTTTGTCTCTATTGCTTTTTCAGTTCCCGGCGCGGGAACGACAGGCTTATTTTCCGTGTTAGATGCGAATTCAAAAATCTTTTTTTCTTTCGGCGATGTGTTTTCTTTTTTCTGCACATCGTCTAGCCCGGTCACATTATTCGGGTGTATTTCCATTTCCTCATTCACCCAATTGTTATCTGTGGATTTTTGAATTGGAGCCGGCTGAATTTCATTAGATTGAATCGATTCGGGTTGCTTTTTTGAAATTGCGGGATTTTTGCTCTTAATTAATGATTTTTTCTTTCGCCTTCTTAGTTTCGATCTTGCGGTTTTAGGATTTTCTTTTTTTGTAATTTTTTTCGGTTTTTCCTCGTTAACCTTATCTAAAAAATCATCATCCCCTTCCTCACCCGAAATATAGGGCGCAAAAAGAAGAGTGAAGCAGATAAAAATGGAAACTATTTTAGTCATTCTATTTTTGAACTATTTCTTTTTAATAACCGAGGAGGCAGAAAATAAAACATTCGTATCCTGAGCAATGTTTAACAAGACTGTCTCGTTATTGTCTTTAAATTCCACAATCTTCCCATAAATCCCGGAAGAAGTTAACACCGAGTCGCCTTTCTTTAAGCTAGAAATCATTTCTTTTTTTTTCTTTTCCTCTTTTCTTTGAGGTCGTATCACCAAAAAATACATAATGATAAACATGACAGGAATCAGAATCAGAGTGGAAAATATGGATTTGTTAGGATCTGCTCCAGCTTCCTGTGCAAGGAATATTCCTGCCTGAAAAAATAATGCGCTATTCAACATAAAAAAAGCCTCCTTTAGGCTCGTAAAATGATTAGTTTTCCTGCCCGTTTAAAATTCTACTAAAATATTCTTTGATCCTTCCGGATTCTATCTCGGATAGTGCCTTTTCAAAACCGTCCGGTATATTATTCACCTTCTCCAACAGATATAAGGATACTCCTGCATTTAGAGCAACCGCAAATGCCCCTGTGTTTACCTTCCCATGAAGGATTTCTTTCGCCAGATTTACGGATTTTTCTCTGGAATCAGTGTAAATCTCATCATCTTTTAAATTTTTCAGCTTCAATACCGATGGATCAAAAAACTCCTTCGAATAATTTTTTCCGATTGAATGGTAAAAAATCGTCGGGCGAAATATTGAAAACTCATCAAATCCATCTTCGGAATGGCATACAATGGACCGCTTCAGTCCTAATTTTATGAGTACATTGCTAACCCGTTCCAGATATTCGCTAGAAAAAACTCCAACAATCTGAGAAGGAGCATTGAATGGATTACTCAATGGCCCAATTAAATTGAAGAATGTCCGAAATCCCAGCTCTTTTCTTACATTGGCCGCAAATTTCATGGCTGGATGCCAGAAGGGGGCAAATAAAAAAGCAAATCCGAATTTAAAAAAATCATCCTCTATTTCTTCATGGGTTCTATCCAGCTTGTAACCCAATTCGCTCAATAGATCGCTCGAACCGCATACGGAAGATACGGATCGATTTCCGTGCTTTGCAACTTTTACTCCCATGGATCCGAGCGTTAAAGCAGACAAAGTGGAGATATTTATAGAGTTTTTTCCATCTCCACCGGTTCCACATGTATCCAGAAAATCAAAATCGAAATTCTTTTTGGGCTTAATCGCAGCGCTTCTCATTGCTTTAGCGAATCCCAGTAGCTCATCGGAAATTTCACCTTTAATTTTGAGAGCAGTCAAAAAAGACGCCAACAAAATTTCTGAACATTCTCCATTCATGACCAAGGAAAGAAATTCAAATGCTTCCCCCTCAGTTAGGTTCTCCTTGGCTACGGCTTTTGAAAGAATTTCTCTGGATCTCATTTCTTACCGAATAAAATTTCCACGAGCGCTTTAGGCTTCAGCAATTCCAGATTCGTAGCCAGATATCTTAGACCGGAAAGCACAGTAATAAAAGTTGTAAATAGCATAACGAAATAGGGAAGAAAAGTCGCAATCTGAAAAATCATTTGGGAAAGAGACAGATGGATTCCCGAATTCAATGTAGAGTAAAAGTTCATAAAATTCTCAGCAGCAATTCCAAAAACGGTTTTGCCGTGCGCCCTTCCAGTTTCGAAAGCCTGATTGATAGCGTTTCTCTCTCCAATCGACAACAGCATAAAAAATATCAACAAGATGATAATTGCAGTCATTTGAAAAGTTGTTTTGACTTTTCCCATCATAGTAGTTCTCACGGACTTGCCCTGTCGTATTGCAATAAACCGCAATGTCGTAATCAGCATATCCCTCAAAATGATAAGCAGCACCATCCACAGCTCTATCTGTTCGTCTAAGAGAATAAATGTAATAAAACAGCCTACGACTAAAATTTTATCGGCAAGAGGATCTAAAAATTTTCCGAGTTCGGTTTCCTGATTCCATTTGCGGGCAAGGTATCCGTCGATAAGGTCTGTGAGTGATGCAGCTACAAAGAATACAAATGCGGTAATTCTATAAATCAAATCATCCTGAAACAAAAAATAAATAAAAAATGGAACTATGATTACACGGATAACCGTTAAAGCATTTGGAAAATTCAATTCTCGTTCGAATTTCATTTCAGCCAGGTTCCCTCCATATCATACTCAGAGAACGAATCAATCCTCACCTTCCCAATTTGTCCCAGTTGAAGATTTGTCTCATCCACAAACACGATCTCATCAATTTCCGGAGCATCCTGAAATCTTCTGACAAGGTATGCACCCTCTTCCTTTTCAGAAACAATAGCGTCGTATACCTTACCGATTCTATTCTGCTGAATTTGTTTCAGGATATCCAGGTGAAAATTTCTTACCAGATTGACCCGGTTATTCGTTTCCTTTTCGGAAACATTCCGGGGCAGTTCAAATGCCTCGGTATTTTCTTCCGGAGAAAAACCGAATAGAGCCAACTTTTCAGGCCTGACTTCTTCAATAAACTTTAACACCAGGTCCACATCTTGAGATGTCTCTCCCGGGTATCCCAGAATTATTGAGGTTCGAATTTCCAGACCATCTCTTTCACGCGCTTTTGCAAAAAGGTCTTTAAAAAAGGAATATCCTCCGGAGCGATTCATCGATTTCAAAATTTTTTCTGACACGTGCTGAATGGGGGATTCAAAGTATGGTGCGATTTTTTTATTTTCGATTACCAAATCCAAAAGCCTTTCAGTTTTTTTATCCGGATAAAGATACAATAGCCTCAGCAATTGGATTTTTTCCAGCTCGGTGATCTTCTGTACCAGGCCAATTAACTTATCCGTGTCTCTTCCATAAAATACTGAATCCTGAGAGACCAAACAAATTTCCCTTGCGCCATGACTCAACATATTCATGCAATCGTTTAGAATTTCGCTTTCCGGAGATTCCCGGAAAGTTCCTCTGAGTTTTGGGATGATGCAAAAGCTACACCCTCGATTGCAACCATCTGAAATTTTTACGAACGCATGTGGTTTTTGATTTTCGCCGAGAAACCAATCTTCTCTGGAAAATACATCATCAGTAAATCTCGTTAACTTTCCTAGTTCTCCGGAAAATTTTTCTCTTAATAACAAGCCTGCTTTTTCATAATTTCCGGTTCCAAAAACAAAATCCACCTCCGGAATTTCCTTTGTTATTTCATCAGGGTATCGTTCGGCAAAGCAACCAACCACTATTAATTTCTGTTTCTTGTCCCGCTTCTTTATTTCACCTGCATCCATAATCGTTTCAATGGTCTCTTTTGTTGCGCCTTTGATAAATGTGCAACTATTGATGAGGTGGAAATCACTCTCTTCAGGAGAATTTCCCGGTTGAAATCCCTCCCGGATCAATGATTCCCTCATACTTCTGGAATCCGCAGTATTCTTCGGGCACCCGAGCGTAGTTATATAAAACGATTTTCTTGGGTCTTTAGGTTTTGAAACCGAAGACTGTCTGACTTTTAAATTTCTCACTACTCACCAAGCTCTTTAATTGTAAATTGAGTGCTATCGTAGAGGCTCGGGGCTTTGTAATAGACTTTTTTCACAAGTTTGCCTGGCTTACCCAGTTTTACTCTTTCTTTTCCGTTTTGCACCATCTCAACCGCTCCACCGTCTCCGACCTTTATCTCAAGCCTATCCTTAGCTTCGAGCTGCTTCATGTCTCCTGCAGAAACTAGTCCCCTCTCACCCATTTGGCCATCCAGAATATATTCCAGGTAACTGGATTTTAAAAAATATAATGTAACCTGAATCGGTACATCCCCAACTGGTTTTTTTGTGGTTCCGATTTTCTCTTCGCTCAATGTAATTAAAAGCTTTGCCGATTTACCGGTAACTGCCTGTGTCAATATTCTTATATCTCTTCTTAGTGATGAAAGCTCCGAAATGTTATTGGTTAGAATAGTCTCTTCCCCGACCTTGGTTTCAAAAGAATATATCTTTCTTTCCGAGGCGATATTGAATCCGATGACTGCCTTATTTTGAGAAGGATCGGAACTTTCCTTTGCATTCTTAATAAATATATTGCACTGCTGATTGCTGACACTAAAACTAACGCCTCTTTCTGAAGTTAAAATAAAAGGCACACTGGTATTCTCAGGAACCGATTGGGAAACAAAGGTCAAATCTCTTGGAAGCTCGGTTTTTTCTTTTGAAGTTTCGTTTGTAACTTCCTCCTCCAGAGAAGAATCGTTTCCTTCAAATGCTTTAAAAATCAGAACAACGGAGAATATTGCGGCAACA
The DNA here is from genome assembly GCA_964436695.1 of uncultured Leptospiraceae bacterium. Classification (GTDB taxonomy): domain Bacteria; phylum Spirochaetota; class Leptospiria; order Leptospirales; family Leptospiraceae; genus JABWCC01. The sequence goes on along the minus strand of CAYTEA010000018.1, from coordinate 68,149 downwards.
ACTCCAAGTATAGTGAAAAGCCGGATTTTGTCAAAATTGCCAAACCCTGCAATTGTCGGTTTAGTAAGCTCTTCCAGAGGAACTTGCGACTCTTCAATTTTTTCCCCTTTATATAAATTCATTAAGAAACCAGTATCGGTCTTTAAATAATCCGAGTAGTTTCTTAGAAAACCCAGAGCAAAAGTTTCACCGGGAAATTGCGCATAATCTTCATTCTCAAGCGCCAAAATAAATTTTACCGATATTTTTGTTTCTTTGGCAACATCCCTTACAGCAAGTTTTTTGGCTTCTCTAGCCTCTTTTAAAATTTGTCCGACTCTTTTTTGCTCCATTGCTAGTTCTCGCTTACAAGTGGATTATTTACAATTTTCGCATTCCCGCTTATATGGTAATTGAATACTCCGTCTTCAATATCCGTGTCCAATTGAATGGAGGTAAATTCCATCGTGGACTCTTTGCCCCTTCCGTCTGCCGCGACTGCTTTTTTAATTAAATACGTCTCCGCATCCACAAACAGGATCATATTTTCATATCCACCGATTTTCTCCCGTTGCTCCAAAGCCAAAACGAAATAAGGCTTTCCGTCTTTAGGTGAGACCTGCGGCTGATTGATAGATTCGAATTTATAATGGTACTTTCTAAAAAGCCTGTTCAATCCCTCAGCCGATGCAGCCTGAAATATAGGCCCGGAAGAATTATTCTTTTTTAATTCCAAATCCTGTTTTCCAACGGCTCCGATTCGCTTTATATAAATCCAAAGAGTTTTGCCATCGGATACTATCGCATCTCCTTCCGGCTCTTTAAAATCATAGCGAACTTTTCCTGGAGCCTTATAAAAACAATTTCCCCTTAGATTAGTTGTCTTCTTGTTATTTACCGTTGAAATTCGGAATTCGGCAGTATAGCTTTTGATATTTGAAAATTTCTTTTTGATTTTTTTTACAACCTCCGATGGAGAATTCCAGTTGTGCGCTTGGGGAACGACTGGAGAACCCACAAAAAAAATCAGGGCAATACTTACCTTTAAGGCTTGGGGAAAAATCTTTGAAACCATACTTTTATTTAACTCTTCCGAAATTTTTACAGATTTTAAACGATTTTATGAAATGCTTGCTAACTGTCACTTTTTTTAATCTGGGTTTTTGGTTCAATAGGAATAAAAATCGGCTTTCAGAAAAGCCTAGGTTTTCAGAATTTCTCGTTGTTTTGAACCAATTTGAGGGCCGACATAGCCTTTTTCTTCCATCAACTCCATGAGCCTCGCAGCTTTATTGTATCCGATTCTCAACCTTCTTTGGAGGTAACTAGCGCTTGCTTTTCTGTCTGTTCTAACAATTTCCCAAGCCTCTTCAAAGAGGCCCTCATCTTCTTCAGTCAATTCTTCCGAAAGCGCTTCTTCTTCCAGACTAATATCTACATACGACGGATTCCCAAACTTCTTACATTCTTCTACTATTTTTTCGACTTCCTCTTCCGTAACATAAGGCGCTTGAATTCTCTGCAAATCAGCCGATGTGGGAGATTTATAGAGCATATCTCCCTTTCCGAGAAGAGTATCCGCTCCATTGTAGTCTAGAATTATTTTAGAGTCGGTTTTTTGGGCAACATGAAACGCTATTCTTGCAGGACAGTTTGCCTTAATCAATCCAGTAATCACATCTACGGAGGGTCTCTGAGTAGCCATCACCAGATGAATCCCGACTGCTCTGGATTTTTGGGTAATTCTAACTATATAATCTTCCAGCTCTTTTCCGGATACCATCATCAAATCAGAAAGCTCGTCGATAAAAATAATAATGTATGGCATCTTTTTGTATTTATTTTTGTATTGAGGAAGTTCCACTTTCTCATTATAGCTTTTTAAATCCCTGCATCTCAGGTTGGATACATTAAAATACCTCGCCTCCATTTCCTGAACCGCCCAAAAAAGAGCTTTAGTCGCTTTACGGGGATCAGTAATCACGGGCATTAATAAATGAGGAACATCTTCGTAAGGAGCAAATTCTACAATCTTCGGATCGATCATCAAAAAACGAATTTCTTCCGGAGACTTGGAGAATAATAACGAAGAAATCATGGAGTTCATGGCTACTGACTTTCCAGATCCGGTAGTTCCAGCCACAAGCAGATGAGGCATCTTGTTCAAATCGATAAGCACATTTTTTCCGGAAATATCTTTGCCAAGAGGAATTGTTAAGTCTTTAGAAGTTTTTAAGGCAGAAGACTCTCGGATCATATCACCGAGCAAAATATCTTCCCGGTGCTTATTCGGCACTTCGATACCAATTGTCGATTTTCCGGGAATCGGCGCTACAATTCGAATACTTTTGACGGCAAGATAAAGGCGTAATTCATCGGATAAAGAAGTGATCCTGCCGAGTTTTACTCCTGGCGGAGGAGTCAGTTCATACCTTGTAATAATCGGCCCCTTCTCCCAGGACACAACCTTTGAATCATAACCGTATTCTTTGATAATCTCTTCGATTTTTTTTGCGACAAACTCCGCTTCCATTTTAAAAAGCGGATCTTTTCCGGAATTCTGGTTTGTGGATAGCAACTCTCGGGAAATGTTGTAAAAACTTTTTTTCAACCGGACTTCGGGAACAGTTGTGCTCTCAGCCGGGAATAAAGACAGATTTTGTTCATCGTCGAAAATCGGCGCATTTTTCCCTTTTCTCTCAAAAGAATCATCTATAAAAACTTCGTTTTCTTTTGCTTCGTTTTTTACATCGGAAATCATTACCTCCGGCTCATAATCGGAAATCAGAGGCTCCTCTTCACCGGTTATAACTACCCCAACTGATTCTTGTTTTTCTGGAAAATTTTCCTGAATTTTTCTTTCGTCATTTGGCAAATTCTCAATTTCAGAGAAATCTTTTGAGTGGTAAACACTGTCCACTTCACCTCTATCCAGATTCAACCCGACGGGTATTTCCATCATCTTGTCCACGAGTTCCTGAGAAGATTTCTGGAATTTAAAAACCATTTTATCTTCAAAAAAACCGTCAAATATTGTCTTTGATGGAAAGTCCTTGTGCTTTTTTAGCAAATTCAGTTCTTCCGAAATTATTTCAAAATTCTCCTCTCTGAAATTATTTACCGGATCCTCCTCAATCTTTTTTCCGACCTGAAACCAAGGAAGTAGTTCATATCTTTTCTTTGAAGTAACGATTTCTTGAATTTCTTCACTGGGATTTTTGCGATTTTTGGAACTCAGACTATCCTGAAAATACTTTTTCCAAACTGAAAAGTTATCACCCAGTAAATGCAGTGGGGACTCTTTAAATAAATACAACAGAGAATACAAAAATAAAAGACAGGTAAAAATAATCTTTCCGGTTCTGCCGAAAATATATTCTAATATAAAGGAAATCTTATCTCCAAAAAATCCTCCGGCATTCTGAATACTTTCCGTTTTCGTTTCAATCGAATTCAGAAACAACGAAATGGAAACGATTAAAATAGGCAAGGAAAGCATACGAGAAACAATTTCTGCCTCTTTTTTCTGAAATAGCAGAAAAGCAATGGTTACAAAAAATAGCCCAGGAACATAGGAAGCCTTTCCAAATAGAAATAAAATTCCGTAGGAAAAATAAAAACCGATTCTTCCGAAAACATTCGAATCGATCCCCTTGTCGGTTTCCTCAAAAGACAATAGTGAAAATAGTATAAATACCCCAAGAAACAGAAGGAGATACGGCAAAAATTGCCTATTCACAGATATGGGAAATAATGACTCCCTCTTTGATTCAGATTGCACCTTCCCCATGAAGATATTATCGAAAGAATGCGCCGAAAAAGTAGGAAAATTTCAAGTTCCAGTGGAACCAAATCCACCGACTCCTCGGCCGGTTGATAAGTCCAGATCTGAGACAACATCCCAAGCAATAGAGTGAGTCTTGCGGATAATTGCTTGGGCGATCCTCATCCCGTGCTGAATCACAAATTCCTCTTCTCCCAGATTGAGCATTGGCACAAATATTTCCCCCCTGTAATCCGAGTCGATCGTCCCGGGAGAATTTGGAAGGAGAACGCGAAATTTTGTAGAAATCCCAGACCGAGGCCTGATTTCAATATCAAATCCAGCCGGAATTTCAAACGAAACCCCGGTAGGAACCAATTCGACCGCTCCTTTTTTGATTAGAACCGGAGAATTTTTGCAATAGGCATGGAGGTCATATCCGGCAGAAAATTCAGTCTGCCTCTCCGGAATAATGGAATCTTCATGAAGTTTTTTAATTTTAACATGGATAATGTCGTTCATAAATTAACTGAAATCTTTTTACTGATTGAAGTTTCCAAATTTCCTATTAGTGATAAATGAAGCTTCTCAACTGAAAAAATTTTTTTCACCAAATCGTTTACTTCGTCCAGTTTGACTGAATCTATTTTTTGGGTTCTTTCTTGAAAACTAAAAAACCTGGAAAAGTATAACTCTTGCAATGCAATACTAACCATTCTGTGTTCGGGCACTTCAAAGCCGATGGCCAAGGAGCCGACCTGGTTCGATTTTGCATCCTCCAGCTCTTTTGGAGTAACCCCATTTTTCACAACACTCCGGATCTCTTCCTGAATGTATTCAATACATTTCAAAAATTTTTCTGGTGATGTTGCGCAACTAATGCTTGATATTCCGGTATCCTTATAAGCCCCGGAATACGCGCTAATACTATAACAAAGCCCGTGATCTTCACGGATTTTCTGAAACAGCCTAGAGGACATTCCCCCACCGAATATAGTAGAAAAGAGTGAGTGCTTAATAAATGTATCAATTTCACGCGCAAAGCCTTCTGCGCCGATAATAAAATTTATCTGCTCGACTTCTTTTCTTTGCTTGATAAAAATATCGAACACTTTGTTTACTCGCGGATACAGAAATTCCTCTGTCTTGGAATTTGGGTATTTTTCAAAGTATTTTCTGGATAAATCACCTATCTCAGAAAACGAAAAATCACCTGATACAGATAGTATCATATTTCCCGGGTGATAATTTTTTTTGTAAAACTTTCTTAATTTTTCCGATGTGACCGATTGAACGGATTGTTTCGTTCCCGTAATGTCCAACCCCAAAGTGGAATCCGCAAAAATATTTCTATAAAAAAAATCGTAAACAAATTCGTCGGGAGAGTCTTCATAACTCTTGATTTCTTCCAGAATTACCTGTGATTCATTCTGTATATCGACTTCATTCAAAAGGGGATGGAATATCATATCACTCAAAAATTCCATTCCCAATTCAACCTTGTCTTTGATCAAAGTCACATAAAAATAAGTGTATTCTCTGGTTGTAACTGCGTTTAAAAACCCACCGACTCGTTCGATATCGCAAGCCTGCTCTTTTGCGGTTCTTTTCTCGGTTCCCTTGAAAAGCATGTGCTCGAGAAAATGAGTGTAACCCCTTTCATCATCAGATTCATGCCGGGAACCTTTTCTAAGCCAAAGGCCGATAGAAACACTAACTGCATGAGGCATCGGTTGATATACTAATGTTAAATCATTAGATAGGACTAACTTGTTGAATTCTTCTATGGGATTAATCCTAAGACGAAAGATCGGCGTCTTTTTTGGACAGGTCGATTTTTCCTTGCCGATCCATTCCAAGCACCTTTACGCGGATCTTATCGCCTTCCTTAACAATATCTCTAACCGAATTCACTCTTTTAGAATCCAATTTTGAAATATGGCAGAGCCCTTCTTTTCCTGGCAAAATTTCTACGAATGCCCCAAAATCCATAATCTTCTTTACGGTGCCTTCATAAATTTTTCCAATTTCAATATCTGCAAACATTCCTTCGATAATTTCGATGGCTTTCTGTGATGAATCATAATCCGTACTGGAAATAGTAACTTTTCCATCATCTTCAATATTGATATCCGCTTTTGTTTGCTCAATAATGGCACGAATGTTTTTGCCGCCAGGCCCGATGAGTTCCCCTATTCTATCTTTAGGAATCATCCTCACAGTTATTCTAGGCGCAGTTTTGGATAGATCTTTTGCAACAGAAGATATGACTTTACTCATTTCACCCAAGATATGATTTCGGCCTTCTTCTGCCTGAGCGATAACCTTAGCAAGCACATCCAGCCCAAGGCCTCGAACTTTTAAGTCCATTTGAAATGCTGTAATGCCCTTCGCAGTTCCGGCAAGTTTAAAGTCCATATCCCCAAAGTGATCTTCCAGGCCGGCAATATCGCTCAGAATTGCAAATTTTCCATCAGGTGAAGTTATGATACCCATTGCTACACCGGCAACAGGGGCTTTAACTGGAACACCACCCGCCATCAACGCTAGTGACCCGCTGCAAACCGATGCCATAGAACTTGAACCGTTGGATTCCAAAATTTCAGAAACAATTCGAATCACGTAAGGAAAATCCGTAAACGATGGCAGAACTTTTCTCAAGGCCCTCTCAGCAAGATTTCCGTGTCCGATTTCTCTTCTTCCCGGGCCGGCCATTCTTTTGACCTCACCGACCGAAAAAGCTGGAAAATTATAATGCAACATGAAATTCTTTTCTTTCTGGCCTTCCAAGTTTTCATATCTTTGATTGCTGGAAATAGTTCCAAGCGTGACAATTCCGAGCGATTGAGTCTGACCTCTAGTGAATACTGCGGACCCATGAGGACCTGGCAATACGTTTATATCGCAAGTAATCTGCCGAATTTCATTCAATGCCCTTCCATCCGCTCTCACACTTTCATGAAAAATCAAGTCGCGCACAATTTCGGATTCAAACTCGTGTAGGAGATTTTTGATATCTTTTAATTTTTCGGAAAACTCGGATTCATTTTTAAAGTGCTCCAGAGTGTCTTGATTGATTTGATTGATTTCTGCGGATCTTTTTAATTTATCTTTATTCTTATTCGCAAGTGAGAGCTTTTCAAAAGCAAAACTCCTCACTGCTTTGATTAAAGCCTCATCTTTTTGTTTCAGCTTTACATCACTTTTCTGAACATTTAAAGGTTTAATAAAATCGGTTTGAAAGCCTACATATTCTTTAATGTATTTGTGGGCAAATTCCAAAGCCTGAATCAAATCCGCATTGGATAATTCACTAGCCTCACCCTCTATCATCGCGATCGAATCAGCCGTTCCTGCAACAATCATGTCCAGTTCTGAATTCTGAATCTCTTCGTTTGTGGGGTTGATTACAAGTTCGCCGTTAATTTTTCCGACCCTAACACCACCTAATGGGCCATGAAATGGAATATTGGAAACTGAAAGAGCTGCGCTCGCTGCATTCAATGCATGTCCGGCTACAGATACACTCTTATCAGCGGATAGTACCTGAACTAAAAGCTGAACTTCACATAAATACCCATCCGGAAACATCGGCCGAATCGGCCTGTCGATAATTCTGGAAATCAGAATCTCATGTTCTGACGGCTTTGACTCTCTTTTGATATACCCGCCCGGTATTCTTCCGACCGAGTAAAGTTTCTCAATATATTCACAGGTAAGTGGGAAAAAATCCTGCCCTTCTTTTGCGTCTGTTGTCGCGCAAACAGTAGCCAGCAGAACTAGATTGCCCGTCCTGTAAACTACGCTTCCGTTTGCTTGTTTTGCCCAATTTCCGGTTTCAATACTTACATGGTCCCTGCCAATATTCAGGGAATGAATGTGTCCCATATCAGTATAACCGTTACTTACGAATGCCTAATTTTTTGACCAGACTTCTATATCTTTCCACATCCTTGGTTTTTAGATATTCCAGCATTTTTTTTCTTTGGCTTACAAGCTTCAAGAGACCTCTTTTGGAAAGATGATCTTTTTTATGTTTAGTAAAGTGCTCATTCAATTCTTTGATTCGGCTGTCAATTATAGCGATCTGAACTTCCGGAGAGCCAGTGTCTTTATCGTGTCTTTTATTGTCTTGCACTAGAACTTGTTTCTTTTCTTTCGTGATCATTTTTTTATTATTTTTCCCTAAAGACCATATTTTAAACCCCCCAATTCTTGGAAAATCTATTTTTTTTGCAAAATAGAAAAAGGTTGACCTGGTCACGCTCCGATTAAAATGTCGAATCCGCAAATACCTTGTTATATTTATACGGCAAGTGTTCTTTCTTCCCGCTCATACTGCACCAAGCGATAATTTTTTTGTCCTCGTTCTTTAATAAAAATCCATATCTGGACTCAAGATTCCCCGGCAATCGAATATAGCCCCCGTGAGAAACAGAGAGTTCCTCCTTTCTGCCGATTTGGATGGACGGGATTTCCAAAATTTCTTCCAGTTGTTTCACAGAAAATTCGCCGTTTTCCATTGCTTCAATTGTGGATGAGTCAGCCAGCTCAGTACCCCCAATTTTAGTTCGGATCAATCGTGTAATGTGCATGGGCAAGCCCGTATTTTCATAAAGGTCAAGGATAAGTTTCCTGATATAAGTCCCAGAGCTTACAGTCAATGACATAAGAAATCCTTCATCGGAAAGATTTGCAAAGCTGAAATCTCGGATAAAAATATTTCTTGAAGTTGATTCAAATTCGATTCCCCTGCGGAATAGCTCCGCCTGCCTGACGCCTTTGATTTTTAAAGCTGATACCTTGGGGGGAACTTGACTGGTTGTGGTTTGAATTTCTTTTATTTTTTCAGTGATCTTCTCTAGATTTCTCTGGAAAAACTCTGAGGTCCTTCTTGCATCCCATTCTTCTACGATGACTCCATCGATATCCCCTGAATCAGTTGCCATACCAAACTTGATTTCAGAGGTATAAGTTTTTTCCATTTCCAGAAAAAGCGAAGAGAAAGATGTGCAAAAACCAAAAGGAAGAATCAGAAGCCCCTCGGCAAATTTGTCGAGAGTACCCGTATGGCCGATTTTTTTCTTATGAATGAGTTTTTTTGTTTTTAGTACAGCACTGGAAGAGGTAATATCCTTTGGTTTGTGAACCAAAATAAAACCGGATTCAAGATTCATTCAAATTCTTTTTACCTAATTCGTCGATGAGCTGATTTACTTGAAATCCTTTGATGTATGCATCATCCCAGACGAAATTTAGTCTGGGTGTCACTCGAAGCCCAAGCTCTTTTCCAACAACAGACTGGATATAGCCGCTTGCACTTTTTAGACCTTTCATAAAACCGTTGATTTCATCATCTGGCACATACGATGTAACCCACACTTTTGCATGAGTCATATCATCGCTTAAACTTGCACGGTGAACTGTAACCAGGCCGATTCTTGGGTCTTTCACCTTACCGGAAACCAATAGCTTTGAAATTTCTTTTACTATCTCGGATTCGATTTTTACTTTTCTGTTAGAATTCAATTAGGCGTTCACAACTTTCGGGCAATTGTGGAAATCTCATACACTTCGATTTCATCACCTACAGCAAAATCATTGTATCCATCAAAAAGTACACCGCACTCAAAACCAGTCAATACTTCGGACACATCATCTTTTACCCGCTTTAAAGATTTCAGTTTTCCATCGAACACTATCACACCATCGTGAATAATTCTAACTAAAGAAGACTTAGTAATCTTACCTGATTTAACCATGCAACCCGCGATATTTCCGACTTTGGAGATTTTGAAACTATCCCGTATTTCCAGAGATCCGATTATAGTTTCGATTTTATCCGGCTCTAACAACCCTTCCATTGCGGCTTTGATCTCATTTACAACATCATAAATAATACTGTAATACTTGATCTGTACTTTTTCTTTTTCTGCTAGAGCAAGTGTTCTTGGATTTGCCCTAACATGAAAGCCTACAATGATTGCGTTGGATGCTGAAGCAAGCATAACGTCCGTATCTATTATTGCTCCGGTTCCAGCGTGAATCACATTTAGTTTTACATCGGTCGTAGTCAGCTTTTCCAACGCTTCTTTAATAGCCTCCGCAGAACCTCTAACGTCCGCTTTTATAATAATCTTTAATTCCTTTAATCCGCCCTGCTGAATAATCTCATTCATATTATCCAGAGTAACTTTGACTGCGCTTCCCGCCTGGCCAATTCGTTGGTATTCCAATCTATGTTGAGAAATATTTCTCGCTTCCTTCTCATCCCCCAGCACATCGAATGGATCTCCGGCTTCAGGCACTCCCTCTAAACCGGTTACTAATACTGGAAAGGAAGGAGGAGCTTCTTCTATCAAATGCCCATGATCATCATACATGGCTCTCACTCTACCTGAATAAACTCCTGCGACGAATGGATATCCGATTCTTAGGGTTCCATTCTGAATTAGTACAGTGGCAACTGCTCCTCTGCCCGGATCGAGCTTTGCTTCAATGACTGTGCCTTTTGCACGTCTTTTCGGATTTGCTTTCAGTTCAAGGACTTCGGCCTGAATCAAAATCATTTCCAAAAGTTTATCGATACCGGTATTTTCTCTGGCAGAAACCTTGCAGGTAATCGTGGAACCACCCCATTCTTCGGATTGAAGCCCAAGATTCGCAAGTTCCTGCATAACTTTTTCCGGATTCGCTGCAGGCAGATCTACTTTGTTGATGGCAACAATAATAGGGACGTTAGCCGCCTTAGCATGATTAACCGCTTCTATCGTCTGCGGTTTTACCCCATCATCGGCAGCAACTACCAATACAACAATATCAGTTATCGATGCGCCTCTGGCTCTCATCGATGTGAATGCTTCGTGGCCTGGTGTATCCAAGAACGAAATTGTACCGCGGGGAATCTTCACCTGATAAGCGCCAATATGCTGGGTAATCCCACCAGATTCAGTATCAATTACAGAGGTTTTCCTAATGGTGTCCAGTAACTTTGTTTTTCCATGATCGACATGCCCCATTATCGTAACTACCGGAGGACGAATAATATAATCTGCCGGATCGTCAATATCTTCCGGCACCACTGTTTCTTCATATAAAGAGACAATTTTTACCTTACAATCGTATTCATCTGCAAGGAGTATAGCAGTATCGCTATCGATTACATTATTGATAGTAACCATCATTCCTAGCTTCATGAGCTTCGCGATAACATCGCCCGGCTTCAAGTTCATTTTCTTGGCTAATTCACCCACCTGGATATTTTCCATAATGGATATTTCTTTAGGAACAGTAGTGCCTGAAACAGGCGGCAAGTTTTGCTTTTTGTATGCCTGCTTGAAGAATTTAATGTTTTCCTTTAGGCCTTTCTCATTTTTCTCTCTGGATTTCTCTGATTGATGAGAAACTGTGCGCTTTCTGCTAGTGGATTGCCCTTCAGGGACAATGTCTACTTTTGAATCTGATCCGCCAAATTCCGATTTCCCGGCACCCGGGCCGCTTTTTCCCCTATAGCCTGCTCCACCTGAAGGAGCGAAATTTCCTCTCCCCTTGTTTCCAGGAGAGCCACCGGTGCCACCCTGCCTTTGCTGGTACGACTGCCCCCCGCCAGGTGATCTTTGATAATTCCCTCCACCTTGGGATTGTCCGCCACCATAAGGCCTTTGATAATTACCGCCCCCTTGGGATTGTCCACTTCCATAAGGTCTCTGAAAATTGCCACCTTGAGACTGTCCACCGGATTGCTGAGGTCTCTGGTAATTTCCTCCACCGGAATGCCCCCCACCCCCAAATTGCCTTGGGCCTCTGTTTTCTTTCTGGAAACCACTTTGTGATGGTTTCGTTGGGCGTGATATGATGGGATTTTTATCCTCACGCCTGACAGGATAAGCTAACTTTGAATGCTGCTCAACATGAGAAGTTTCTTTGACCGGCTTTTCAATTTCGTGTTTTGACGGTTCATTAGAGCGATGTTCTTCGGCAACTCCCTTGACATCCGGGCTGATCTGGGATTGTTTTTGACTCTCCTCTTTAACAAGATCGTCAAGGTTTTTCTTTTTAGAAGGACTTTGGGCAGATGATGTTGGAACAGCAGAGGCCTGTTTTTTTTTAATAACGATTTTCTTTTTAGATGGATCGCCAACCCCCTGCAGAATTTGCCGTATTGAAGATTTGTCAGTGCTTTTTTCCATATTCTCCTATGAACTTTTCCGAAGTTACTCGACCCACTCAACAGATTCAGATAATAATCGCAAAATATGCTCTGCTGTTGTCTGGCCGATTCCAGGAATTTTGGCAAGGGCCTCCGTATCCATCTCAATAAGTGTCTCTACATCCTTAACTCCACCATGAATCAATAAATTGATTACCCGCGGTGTTAATCCGGGAATATCTTCCAAAGACGTCCCTCTGGCTTCTTTCGGTTCCGAGCTGAATAGCTTGTCCAGCTTCTCTCTTGCCTCCGGAGAAGTCATATCTTCGTTAAATTGCGAAATTGACTTAATATCAATTTTGTATTGGGTTAACTGGGAAGCAAGTTTTACATTGGAACCGCTCGTGCCGATAGCTAGCGAAAGGGAATCATCTGGCACTATTACTAATGCCTCACGCCCCTCATCGTCCACCCTGACTTCCATGGGTTTTGCTGGTGAAATCGCATTCGTAATAAAATCAACAGGGTCATCAGAATATTGAACTATATCAATTCTTTCATTTCCGAGTTCACGAACTATGGATTGAATCCTGACACCTTTCATTCCAACGCAAGCTCCTACCGGATCAATATCATTTCTGGATGCCGCAACTACAATCTTGGTTCGAATCGAAGGAATTCTCGCAATATCTACAATAGTAACCAATCCATCATAGATTTCCGGAATTTCCATTTCGAATAATTTTTTTACAAAATCCGCCGATGCCCTGGAAAGTGTAATAAAAGGCCCAGGCTCTTTTGACTTTTCTCTCTTGAGTTCGACTTTAGAAATAATAGCCTTCATTCTATCGCCAGTGCGGTACTTTTCACCGGGATTTTGCTCTTTTTTGGGCATGATGCCCTCGACCTTGCCCAGATCGATACTCATTACATCTTTGTTTTTCCACCTCTGGAAATAACCGTGGGTAAGCTCGCCCTCTTTTGCCTTGTATTCATTATATAAAATTTCCCTTTCCATTTCCTTCAATTTCTGGAAAACCATCTGGCGCGCCTGACTGGAGATAATCCTGGAAAAATCTATCGGCTTTTCCTTTTGGGTAATTTCGCTGCCATAATCCGCCGAGGATTCAATTTTTCTTGCGTCTTCAAGTGAGATTTCAAGAGGATTGGAAGGATTTTCTACCACTTTCTTGTTAATCAGGATTATGACTTCATTTGAATCCGAAAGAAACTCTACTGAAATATTTGAATCTTCTGCCAGATCAAGCCCCAGTTTTTTTCTGTAGGCTGCGACTAAAGAATCTTTTATAACGTTCATAACAGATTCTCTGGACAACCCCTTGTCGGCTGAAAACTGCTGGATCGCCTCGAATAAATTTCCGTCAGTATGTGTATTTCTTGCTGCCATATCTATATATTTAGAGCTAAGTTTCCTTTTTTAATTTTAGAAATTTCGATTTTCAATAAACCGTCTTCTTTCTTCTTATTTTTGTCTCTTTTCACTTTTTTCAAAATTACAAACTCGTTTTCTATCCCTTCGATAATAAAAACGCCATCTTTCAATTTATCGTCCTCTGCATAATAAAACAGCCTTGCTGCCTGTCCTTGAAATCTATTCAATTCAGAAGGCAAACGAATCGCCCTTTCTGCTCCAGCCGAACCAACTTGAAGAGTAAAATTAAAATCTTCTCCAAATTGCTCCAATTCACTTGAAACACAGCGCGATATTTTTTCGCATTCACTTATTGTCACAGATCCTGTAGGATGTTTCAGATTATCGAGGACAATTTCAATGAGTGAGTGATTTGACCCGGACTGAATTTTTAAGTCAAACACCTCAAGAGGATACGAGACGCATTTTTGCACGATTTCTTTTACCTTAAGGTCTAAAGAAGATAGCAAAAAAGCAACGAACCTCCACCTAATCTCACAGCAAATTCTTGAAATAACCCCAGAAACAAGGGCGAACAAGTATTAAAATGAGCATACCACAAAACTTAGTTGCCATGTAAAGCAAAAAAAACTTAAGACTTTTATTATGAAGCTTTTCTTTAAATCTATCCTGACTTTACTCTTCTATCTTACCCTGAATAACTGTATTCGGTTTAAGGTGGAAAATTATAAACCGGAGCTTATCTCCAAAATTAAAATAGCAGAAGGAATACAGTTTATCGATGGAGTTACCATAAACAATGTAATTACAAACCTTCCGGTCACACTCCCGGTCTTTTCGAGAAGGATTTTTGTCGCGGACTTCAAAAATTCCACGGTCAAGATATTCGATTTTGGCGGGCAATTGGATTACGCGATCGGAGCCTCTCCCGTCAAAGCCCAGTCAAAGGCAAAAATCATCCCTCGTAAATTCGGAGTTTTGGGCATCATCGCCCCAACCGAAAAAGACGAAATCTATGTCCAGAATAGGATTAGTTCCAAAGACCAGCTGCCCAAAAGAAATCCGAAGGAGACCCCGTACACAAAATACAGTGGCAACTTCGAAATTGGGGAAGATGGAAATATCCCGTCCTACATTTTCAGGGTGAACAGTAAAGGAACATCTGAACAGATGATCGGGGTTTCCGGATTGAATTCGGAGCCTTTCCGCTACATTGAGAAAATCTATGCATTCGATGATGGAAACCTGTACGTTTACTATAAAATCGCAGAGGAAATGCGGCTTAGCCATTATGTAAATGGTGAACTGAATTCAACCCTCAAGGAAGGAGCGTTAAGTGTATTTTCCGATGAAGACTCCAAAAAATACAAAGTCAAATTGGAAAATATGATCCCTCACAGTGAAGACGGGTATGCACTCATTAGTGTGGCGTATTTTACAAAACCCGATTCCAGATTCAAATTCAGACGAATTTACAAATATTATTTCAAAAAGGAAAAATCCGAAACTCTGCTTACTGAAATCCAGGATCCTTCCGAGGTATTGTTTTCAGTCAAAAAGAACGGAGAGTTTTATGTCTGGGAAACCGAAGACGGAGGGAATTCGGTAAAGCTTCAGGTGCACGACAAGGAAGGAAATCATGTAAACAACATCAGGCTTTCCTTTTCTCCACCTAGAGGACAATGGAGAGAAACCTACACGGATCAGGAGGATAATATTTATTCTTTCCGGATACGAAATGGTTTTGTGGAAATTTATCAGTGGAAATAGATTTAGAAAGGTACAGACAGCCAATTTACTCGGAAAGAACGGCAAGGGAACTGGATAAATTTGCAATTTCTGAATTCGGAATTTCTGCGACATCGCTTATGGGATTTGCTGCACTTTCCATCTTTCAGAAATTTTCAAAATTATTCCGAAATGCAAGAATAATTATTTTATCCGGGAAAGGAAATAATGGTGGGGACGGATTAAGCCTTGCGTATTTTCTTTTTCAGTCGGGCTGCAATGTCAAAGTTTATTTAAAGGAAGGAGAATATTCAAAGGCAACCGAATTCTACAACAATTTATTAATCAAATCTAGCTTGAACATTTGCACGCTTGGTGAATTCAATTCTGAAAAATTCCAGAATTCAGAAAATCAGGTATTCGTGGATTGCCTATTAGGAACAGGGTTTAAGCCTCCGATCTCGACAGAATACTCGGAAATAATCCAAAAAGTGAATTCAATAAAGGAAAACTATCCAAATACAAAAATAATCTCTATTGATACTATTTCTGGATTCTCACCTAGTTCCCCCGGCACTGACCCCTATTTTCTTTCCGATATTTTATGCGAAGTCGGAACAAAAAAAATTCATTCTTTTTTTTATCCGGATAAATTGAAAAAAACATACCACAACATAGGTTTCCCATTAAGAAATTATAAAAGCCCGGATGAGCCAGTGTTTGAGTTAAAAGAAATACCCTGGAAAAAAATCCAAAATCTAATCGGACGAAAAAAAAATTCCAACAAATATTCCAACGGGTCTATTTCCATTATCGGCGGGTCAAACGGAATGAGTGGAGCTGCTATCATGTCCCAACGGGCATTTCACATGACCGGTGGAGGAATTTCAAAAGTCTTTTCCAATTCAGAACTCACAATATCTGAAATTCTGGCCAAGGATGAATCCATGATGGCTGGAAATTTAAAGAATTTCAAGGAAGACCAGTTCTTTCAGAAATCCAAAGTAGTTTTGATCGGCCCGGGACTAGACAAAAAAGATTTTCCCTATGAAATGAATAGTATCATCCAAAAAGAAAAACTCTATGTACTGGATGCAGGCGCATTGGATATGGTAAGTCAGAAAAAATTATCTCCGAATGTGATACTGACACCTCACACAGGAGAATTTTCTAGGCTGACCGGAAAGAAATACAAAACCAAATTTGAAGCTTACGAGGATTTGAAAGAATACTCAAAGGCGTTTCATGTGAATGTACTATTAAAAGATAGCATATCAGTATTCTCAAATTTTTCCGGTGAAAGATTCATCTGGAACTATCCCAATCCGAAACTTGCAGTAATGGGAAGCGGAGATTTACTCGCTGGAATTCTCTCCGGGCTATTGTCAAGAGAATACGAAATTTTGAACTCGGTGCAATTATCATTATCGATACTGCAATATTCCTTAAATATGAAAACCCGATTTCCAACGGCTTCTAAAATAAGAAAATTTATCGAAAAGAGCATATCCAATGGCTAAAGGTTATCATTCCCGAAGTCCTGAGGAACTCAGAGAGTTTTTGAATAAGGTCAACCGGCCTCAGAAAAAAAGAAGATGGATTCAAATCGTTTTATATATAGACATTTTCATTTTAATGGTTGTTTTTTACTTTGTTGCAAAAAATTCCGATCCCTCTCTCGGCCACATTGGAAAAAAATCAAATAAGGTTATAGAAAATCAATTTCAAATCTATTTTGAAAAATCGAAAGAGGATGAGAAAGATTCTGCAAATTATTTTCTTTTTGTAAAAAATCAGAGCGATAAGACGCTAGTATTTCCTGAAAATTTGGCGCAGAAATTTGAATATAAAATCAAATCCTCCAAAGGGCTTGTTTGCGTGTCAAATAACCTAAATTTTGATAAAAAAAGTATCGGACCGAATGAGACTGAATTTTTTCCTTTCTCCATCTCAAAGAAAAATTTTCAGGAATTGCCGAAGGATTGCATGGAATCATTAACCGAAGCTTCCAGGGGATTCAGAAAATTTTTTCCTTCGAAAAAAAGCCTGGGAGTTTTTTCCATAACAAAAGAAAATAAATATACTGAAATATTACTGGAAAACGACACACTGGAAAAAATTGAGTGATCTCGCAAGGAAAATGACTTGAACAGAAAGGATTTTGACAATACAATAAAAAACTCTGGAACGATTGTAGTAAAAATCGGATCTGCTAGAGTGTCGGGAAATGCAAACGAAATCAATGATTTTCTTTTTTCACTTGCAGGCGATGTCAGAAATCTCCGAGACGAAGGGAAAAAAATCATTCTGGTTTCCAGTGGAGCAATTGCTCAAGGAAGAAATACGATTTCGGGGATACCTGCATTACTGAAAGATAAAAATGAGTCCCTTAAAGAAAAGCAGGCTTTGGCGGCTATGGGTCAAAACAGATTGATGAATCTGTATGAAAGCTTTTTTTCAAAAGTAAATATAACTATTGCACAAATTCTATTCGGGGTTGTGGATATAAAAAAGAATGAAGGGCTTAAAAATTTAAGAAACACTTTCGAACAACTATTAAAATGGGATATACTTCCGATTGTAAATGAGAATGATTCAATTGCAACCGAAGAGCTAAAATTAGGTGACAATGATTTTCTGTCTGCAATTGTTTCAGCGCTCATCGGAGCCGATCTTTTGGTAGTGCTTACTGGTGTGGATGGGTTTCTCAAAAACGGCAATACAGTCGATTTTTTGGAAAAAGTAAGCGAAGAAGATTTACAGTTCGCGAAAGGGCCTGAGGGACCAGGAAGTGGAGGGATGAATACCAAATTAAAAGCAGCCGCATTCTTAAGGGAATACGGAATTTCCACTGCAATCATAAATGGTAAGACAAAAAATTCCCTGTCCAAATTATTAAGAGAAAATAAAACCGGTACACTCATATCGCCCTCTTCCAACAAAAAAGATTTTACAGAAAACAACTTTTCAGATTTTTTTCAATCCAGCTTCAATGGAGTATGACATGGATAATTCAATCAAATACGCACAAGGGATAGCTGAGCTTGCCCATAATGCAAAAAAAAGCGTTAGGCGACTTTCCACTCATGTAAAAAACGAAGTTCTTCAACAGCTTGCCGAAGAGCTTCTAAGAAATAAAGACTCGATCATTTCTTCAAACAAGATCGACATAGAAGAAGGCAAAAAGAAAAATCTATCGCCAGCGCTAATCGACAGACTACTTCTGGATGACAAAAGAATCCAATCGCTTTCGAACTCCCTATTGGAAATCGTGTCCTTGCCCGATCCGGTTGGGGAAGTAGTAAGAGGTTCCACTCTGCCAAACGGTTTAGAGCTAACCACAAAAAGGGTACCACTTGGAGTTGTCCTTGTAATCTATGAATCCAGGCCAAATGTAACTATCGATGTCGGAGCCTTGTCTTTTAAATCCGGGAATGTATGCATTCTTCGCGGGGGAAGCGAAGCCGTAAATACGAATAAAATCCTAGTGAACATTTTCTCAAGTGTATTGGAAAGAAATCAAATCTCAAAGGATGCAGTCGTATTTATCGAAAATACGGATAGGTCGATTCTCATTCCCCTATTGAAAATGAAAAACGAGATTGATATAGTTGTCCCAAGAGGTGGGGAAGGATTAATAAATTTCGTAATTGAAAACTCGTCTATCCCTGTAATTAAGCACGACAAAGGGGTCTGCAATCTTTTTGTTGATGAATCAGCCGACCTGGAAAAACTTATACCGATCGTTCTAAATTCCAAAACACAAAGACCTGGGGTATGCAACGCTCTGGAAAATTTAGTCATTCACGAAAAATTTCCGAATACAAAAATAATTCTAGGCAAATTGATTGAATCAGGTGTAGAATTGTATCTGGATGAAAATCTATCAAAATTATTTCCAAGTTGCAAGCTTGCAACCGACGAAGATTATAAAACCGAGTTTTTAGATCTACGTCTATCAGTTAAGTCAGTGCGAAACATGGATGAGGCAATCCTTTTTATAGAAAAATATTCTTCCGGACATACCGAGGCAATCGTTTCTGAAAATTACCACAACATTCAGAAATTCTTACACTCGATCGACTCTGCTGCACTTTTCGTAAATGCATCCACCAGATTTCACGACGGGGGAGAACTAGGGCTTGGAGCAGAAGTCGGAATATCTACTGGGAAACTCCATGTGAGAGGGCCGATGGGGTTAATTCATCTTACAACCACTACAACTTACCTTTTTGGAGACGGGCAAATCCGAAAGTAGAATGATTGGAATATTCGGGGGAAGCTTTGATCCCCCACACATCGGACATAAAAATGTTATTCTCGAATTCTGGAAAATTTTTCCGTATGCAAAAAAACTTTTCATAATCCCAAACAGAATTTCTCCATTCAAAGAAACTAAAAAAGCGGAACAATCTGAAATACTGAAAATGCTAGAAATATTTCTGGATCAGATTGACAATCCGAAAAACGAGATATGCGATTTTGAACTGAAAAATTTAGACAAGAGCTATTCAATCGACACGATACGTTTCCTAAAGCGGAAATTTCCCAAAGAGGAGATCTATTTTTTGATCGGTGAGGATAATCTTGAGAATTTTCACAAATGGAAAGACCCCGATAAAATAATTGAACTTGCGACTTTGCTCGTTTTTAAGAGAAAGCCGGGGCTAACTTTAAAAAAAATTAAAAGTCTGGAAAAAAATCTTCTACGCAAAAGTTCCAAAGCAAGTCAAAAAAAAATTATTCTTCTGAACAATAAAAGAATCCGATGCAGTTCCACAGAAATTAGAAGCCATCTGAAAAAGAAGAAAGCCACACTCGGTTCAGAAATTAAGAAATTCAAAAAAATGTTAGGCGGAGATGTATTTGACTATATCCAAAAAAAGAAAATTTACATTCCTGAAAAATGATTATTGTTTTAATGGAATAGAAACGGAAAATTCCACTTTCGTTTCAGGTTGAGACGAACTGTGGTCAAGAAGATTGTTAACACTTACAAAACCTCTGTGCTTTTCTATGATTTTCTCTACTAAAGTAAGGCCAAGGCCATAATCCAGAGTTTCATATTCTTCAAATGTAAAATCCCATAGTCGAAAAAAAGGCTCGAAAATAATATTCTGGTATTCCTGGGGAATCCCTACGATTCCGCGCCTATCAACCAGCGCCTTGTTGATAACGGAAAAAAATACTTTCTCGTCCCGAACTTCCAAAATTGCAATAATGCTGGAATCCGGAGCTGAAAATTTCATTGCATTCATGAATAACTCTCTTATGACTTTTTGAATATATTCCCTATTGTATTCCAAAGCATAATTCGGAAAACTCGGCTTCGGGTCACTGAGTAGTAATTTCTGTTTTTTTATCTGTAAATATTTTGAAGTATCGACTTTGATATCCGCAATCAGTCCATAAAAATCTTTGAGCGTTTCGGTTGCCAGCGGAAGCGGATTTGAAATTACCCAGTCAATTTCCGCAAATATCGAAAGGGCTTTTTCGGTGACTTTGACATTGTTCAAGAATAGGTCGATAATTTCCGCGCTGATCAGGTATTCATTTTTCTCATTTTTAGGTGAACCTGAAATCATGTCTGCCAATGAAACCATAATCCCAAAACCGGCCCCTTGGGAAAAATTGGTTTTTAAGCTGTCAAAAAGAGATTTGTGAAATTTTACTTTATCTTTCGTATCGACATTGCCCATTGCTTTGTCTTTCCATTTATACCAGCTCATCTGATTCTCAAGACGAAGTATCTTTTCTTTATCCCGGATTTGTTTCAAATTCCTGAGATCTGCAGCCTCTGTCGCCCGTTTGACCTTTATAATCAGATCCTGAATGTTCAGAGGTTTTACAAAATAATCGTACACCCCTTTTTTCATAACGTCGATTACCATGGAAATATCATTATGAGCGCTTTGTACAATGATGACAGTATTCTCATTTAGAGCAAAAATATTTTCAATTAGCACCCTTCCATCCATCACGGGCATTTCTAAATCCGTAATCACAACCTGAAACGGCTCCTCGCTGAAAATTTTCAATGCGTCAGCTCCGTTCTCTGCATGGGTAACCTGGTGACCTGAATTTGTTAGTACTTCATTCAGGATTTGCGCGATCGTGGGGTCGTCTTCAACTACTAATATTCTACCGTCAGACATTCTTATTCATAACCAATAATTTTTTCAAGTTGGCTCAACTCAACTTGGTAAGGTATTCTTTTACATATACCAAATTGCCTTTCAATTCATTGAGCATGGACTCCACATTTGCAAAATTACTCGCTCTTACCTGAGTTTCCAGTTCAATCAATATTTTAGACATTTGCATAAGTCCCATTGTTAATGAAGATCCCTTGAAATTATGAATTACATTGTAAAGATTCTTTCCGTCATTTTTCTCTAAAAATGAGCGTGCCTTGGATATGTATTCTTCCGCGCCTGCAATATATTTTTCCAAGAGCCGGATAAGCAGTTCGTTCGACCCACCTTTTAAGGCTCTGTATTCTTCGGCTTTTTTTCCATCAATTACAG
Organism: uncultured Leptospiraceae bacterium; assembly: GCA_964436695.1. Classification (GTDB taxonomy): domain Bacteria; phylum Spirochaetota; class Leptospiria; order Leptospirales; family Leptospiraceae; genus JABWCC01. Next base: position 46,610 of record CAYTEA010000018.1, on the reverse strand, counting down.
GATCTTCCAAAAATTCTAACTCCCGATTCTAATCCATTTATTCAACATATTCTCCAAATCATTCAATCTATACGGCTTTAATAAAATATCATTCATCCCGGCTTTAAAGCATTTTTCTCTGTCTTCCTTTAAGGCGCTTCCAGTAAAAGCAACAATAGGAATTGTGTGATCATAACCAGTAAAGGTTTTATCACGGATCATCCTTGCGACTTCGAATCCATCCATTTCCGGTAAAGTCAAATCCATCAAAACCATTGAATATTCATTTTTCACCAATAATTCCAGCAATTCTTTCCCGGTAGAAACAATATCTGAGTAATAGCCGAGTTCGGAAGCACTTCTTGGATAACAAGTTTATTTAGCGAATCGTCTTCTGCTACAAGGATTTTATGGCCCATCCGATTATTTGTGCCAAAATCTATCTTATTATCCAGAGTTGAAACTCCAGAATTGGATATTGCGCTTTGAATTTCAAATTCAGCAGTAAAAGAAAAGATCGTTCCTCCATTTTCATTATGCTTTACGCTGATCGTTCCGTTCATTAGCTCAATTAGATTTTTTGTTATCGATAGTCCAAGACCAGTTCCGCCATAATTTTTTGAAATAGAACTTTCGGTTTGAGAAAAAGGAATAAATAGTTTGGATAGATTTTCATCGGAAATGCCGATTCCTGTGTCTATCACATCGAAAATGAGTCTGGTCTTATTTGGGATCTCGGAGTCCTTCCGAATCTCTAGCCTAACGCTTCCCGTTTGGGTGAATTTTATCGCATTCCCTATCAGGTTCAACAAAATCTGGGTTAGCCGAAAGCTATCCCCTTTAAGAAAGGGTTCTACACCCGGAGAAATAGAATACCCTAAAATCAATCCTTTTTGATCGGCAGAATAGTAGAGCAATTCAATCGCATTGGAAACAACCTCCCGCAAATGGAATTCTGTATTTTCCAATTCTATCTTACCAGCTTCAATTTTTGAAAAATCCAAAATATTATTGATTAGCTGCATTAAGTGGTTTCCGGAGGTTTCTGCAATATTTAGAAATTTTTTCTGCTTTGCGTTTAGCGGAGTTCCCTCCAATAGAGAAATCATTCCAATCAGAGTAGTTAATGGATTTCGGATTTCATGACTCATACAGGCTAAAAAATCGCTTTTAGCCCGATTCGCCTTTTCTGCAATTTCCTTTGCCTCGAGTATCGCTTCTCTCAATTTGAGCTGATTAGTAAAATCCTCTTTTGTGGCAACAAAATTTGTTAGGTCACCATTTTTATCAAATATAGGAGCAACAGTTTCTTTTTCTAAATAAATTTCTTCGGTTCTTCTTCTGTTGTACCAGAGTCCGCTCCATTTCTTTCCCGATAGAATTTTATCCCAAAATTCTTTGTATTCGGAATGACCAGTAAAACCCGATTTGAATATCCTTGGGTTTTTCCCCAATACATCCTCATTTTGAAAACCCGTTAAATCAGTAAATTGAGGATTGATATAATCAATATCTCCCTCAATAGAAGTCAACATCATTGCAACCGGACTGGAATGAATAGCCTGATTCAATTTATAAACTACAGCTTCCTCTTTTTTATGGTGAAAAAATCTTCCGATTTCTTGGCTTACACTCTGAAACATATCGATGATATCTCTATTTAGCGGTTTAATATGGTCGCTAAAACATTCCATTACACCGTAAAATTCTTCATTGTATTTAACGGGAAAAGCAAAAGCCGATTTCAAATTATCATCCAAAGCAGTAGCCAATCTTAAAAAATCCTTATAATTCCTTAAATCGTCCACCCAGACGGGTTTCTGATATTTCCATACCAGGCCGATCAAACCATCTCCCTTCCTAAAACTGAAATTTTCCGTTTGCGTTTGAAAAACTGGAAATTGGGAACCGGCAAAATTATGGGATGAAAACCATTCCAACCGGTTTGTTTTCAAATTCAATTCCCAAAAGCTTCCTGTTTTCCAATTGCTCAAATGGAAAAGAGCATTCAGGATTTCACGTATCGCATCTTTCCTATCTTTGGCGCGGTATAGTATATCAGAAATTTTGTATTGAAATGCGAGTCCCTTCTCCTTTATTTTTTTTTCGGAGATGTCCCGGATAATATATTGGTTACAATTTTCGTTTCTGAAATAAATACGGTTTGTTCTGATTTCCACTTCTATTTCTTTGCCATCCAAACAAGTAATCTTATATTCATCGGGTTCTGAATCATTCGGATTTTTTTCAGTTTGGTTTAGATATTTCCGAAAAAAATTCGTGATTTCTTCAAGCTCCGTTTTTTTTGTGCGGTTTTCCTGATGGAGGATACTCAGCAATTTTCGATTAGTAAAAACAACTTCTTTTCCGTTGTGGATGAGTATTCCATCAGGGGAATTGTCGATTAATTCCACAAATTTCATTTCATCGTATTTGATTTTCTTTAGGAATTGAATAAAAATAAAGTTAATCGGAAAGGAAACCAGAAATCCCGCTAGAATTCCGAGAATTAAATAATCACTGTGGAGATTTCCGAAAAAAAACAAGCTCATTCCAAAAACAAATAGAATGGACAAGAGAATAGAAATAAAAGCCGAAAGAATAAAAAGAATTGGAGGCGCCATTCTGGAAATTTTGAGAAATAAATCGTTCATCATGACTGAATAAAGGTAATCTTATTACTTTGAACTTTTGAAGTCAAGAGAGATTCTCCAATACTTAATTAGACGAAAACTTCCAATAATTTCAATCTTTAGGTGATATTTTAAAAAAATATAAGTTCAAGAATCGCTTTCTCTCAGATAATGTTACGGGCAAGATTTACCACATTTTTCTTTGCATTTTAGCCCGACAGGGTTATTGTTTCAGAAATCAAATCTATATCTAAATCCAGATTGACACCCATTCGTAAACATCATACTGTACTTTGATGCTTGCCTAAAATTATGTCAAGTAGATCGAATATTAACACATGAAAACAGAAAATAGAGATCAATCAATTTTCAAACTTCACGAAATAGTGAAAAATGAATTGTCCACATCCCGCTTCAAGCACTCCCTAAGGGTCGCAGAAATCTCTGAATCTCTATCGAAACAATTCCACTACCCGTTCGGCCAAAAAGCATACATCTGTGGTCTGTTGCATGACATAACAAAACAGAAAAACTCAGACTTTCATATTTTGCTTTTCAAAAAATATAAGTTCGATGAATACAAAGACATCCCGGAATCCTCCTACCATTCTTTCTCTGCAAGATTCTATCTTAAAGAATCTCACGGCTTTCAAGATGAAGAAATATTTTCTGCCATAGATACCCACACTCTTGGTTCTGCAAAGATGAATCTACTTCAAAAAATTCTTTATGTGGCCGATTTTCTGGGATCGGATTTTGCGAAAAGCCACGGGGAGTTCCACCATTGGATGAAAAAAACAAGAAAAAATCTGGATTACGGATTATACCTGAAATCCACAAGGACAATAGAGAATCTTATACAAAAAAAACAGGACATACATAACAAAACTATCGAAGTATATAGAGCCTCAATTTTAGCTTTAAAAAAAGAAAAGCCCTAGCAATCATGGTTTTAATTCATAAAAGTGCACCAAATTGAACGACAATAAAAAAAAAAATCAGCGCACAATCATATTCACCATTTCTATCCTGGCGCTTATTTTCTCTGGTGGGCTATTTTTTTATAAGCAGGCGACTAAAACCAAGCTGGACAAGAGATTGTCCCAAAACAAACCGTTAACCATTTTTATTTCCGGGTTAGATTCTGAAGACAAAATTTCTTTGGCAGTTTTCGCAATCATTTTGCCAAAGGAAAAAAAATGCGGGCTGTATTTTTTGAATCCTCTTTCTTCGTTTGATGACAGAGAGGATATAATTGAATCTCTCGGAAAATCCGGAGCATCCTCCATTTCTCGAAAAATTTCCTCCATTTCCAATTTCCCACTGCACTACTCGATACAAGTTAATGAAAAAGATTTTGAGAATTTTATTGATGTTCTAGGTGGCCTATTATTCTATTTTGACAATAAATTTGCAGAATCCGCAAAATTTCAATGGAGTGCCGGAGAAGAAACTCTTTCGGGAGAGGGCATTCACGAATTTCTAAAATTAAAAGGCAAGACCCCTTTGGACTATGTTGAAAGAATCAATAGACAATTGAGTATTGGCCTCACATTGTATGATAGATTTCAGGAAAATAAAGAATTCCCCAAAGAATGGCTGAAATTCTTTTTTTCAAGGATTCAGACAGATTTAAGCCCGAATGAATTATTCGCATTATATGAATTTTTTGTATCCAACCACATCATTTTTTCGACATCTGAACTTCCGGGAGAACTCCAAACAGATAAAAAAAACAAGGAGCCTTTTTTATTCGTTAAAGAGGATACGGCAAAAATATCTTTTAGAAATTTTGAGAAAAACATGCTCGGCGACTACTTTCTGGACGGAGAAAAAGCCCGTACGGAGGTTTTAAATGCTACAGAAGTGAAAGGGCTTGCGCGAAGAGTAAAATCTATTCTCAACGATAAAAGATTTAAAGTTCTATCCGTGGAAAATGCCTGGATCACAAACCAGAAAAATTCCACAGTGATCGACAGGTCAGGAAATACGGAATATTCATACAAAATTGCTGAAATATTAAATTCAAAAAAAGTAAGGCATCTGATCCGAAAAGAACTGGGTTTAGATACCACTGTAATTGTAGGAGAAGATTTTGAAATCAAACCTTGAAACGAAAGTTCTTGCCCCAAAAAAACGAGAAGACACTGACACAAAAAAAGTGCTTTCTCAAATTCAGACAATTCTTTCTTCAAAAAAATGTGAGAATATCTCAATCCTGAATTTGGAAAATGTAAACTCCTATCTTTCCTATTTTGTGATTTGTACGGTTTTAACAAATGTTCAGGCCAGCGCTACTGCCCGCGACCTGGAAAGAAATTTAAAACATTTGAAGTTGGGAGCGGGAAAACAATCCATAGGAAGTAATAGCTCTGACTCTGGTTGGATACTTCTAGATTTTGGCGAAATACTTGTGCACATTATGACAGAGGAAAAAAGAAAATTCTATGACCTGGAAAAACTTTGGGGTGATGCCAAGCCGGTAAAGATCAAATAATTTTTTCCTTTTCCTGTATCAATCAAATCCTAATTTTGACAAAGTGAAAACAAAAACGTATATCCATTTTCCCGTATTAAGCCAATTTGGAAAACTGAATAAAACATATTTGGATTTATCTGTTGCTACGGCCAATGAATCCCTTCGCGAATTCGACAAAAATAGAATTGAGTTTTTGATATTTACTTCTTTTTCACCGGACTCATATACAAAAGAATTCAACCTTCCTGTCAAAATTTCTGACAGACTCGGATTAAATTCCGTATTTTGCGTCCGAACAGAAACAGCTTCATCCAGTGGAGCATCGGCACTGCACATGGCAAAAATTCTCTTAGATTCCGGAAAATTCAAAACAGGAATGGTAATTGCTACAGAGGTGATGAGTAGGCTTTCTCGCGAAGAAAATAATCTTCTCCTCGGTTCCGTTTTGTCTAAAAAGCAAATTTCTCTCTGCATGTCTATGGCTCAGGGAGCCGGATTAATTACCAACCGCTACCTCCACGATTTCGGATATTCCAAGAGCGATTTGTTCCACCTTTCAAAAAAACTCCATGACAACGGGCTTTTAAATCCGATATCCCATATAAAAAAGAATTTGACACTCGAAGAATATTTGAATTCCCAGATCTTCAGTTCTCCACTAGGCCTGTACGATATAAGCCCGCTATCAGATGGGTCCTGCGCGATGATTGTATCCAGTGAAATTCCCTCCGAATTTGCTATTAGGGGAACAGGTTACGGAACTGGAAATTTTTACTCTCAGGATGCGACCTATAGTTTTCCGGCCTCAACAGACGCATTCCAAAGAGCTTATAAGGAAGCTGAGATTAGTTCAGCAGATGTGGATGTTGCCGAACTGCATGACGCATTTACTACTTTTGAACTCATAGGTTCGGAAGACGCCGGAATTTTTCCAAGGGGCCAATCTCTTCGAAATGTAATTGAAGGAGTGACCCACCCAAAAGGGAAAAAACCGATAAACCCGTCAGGTGGATTAAAAACAAGAGGACATCCTGTGGGCACTTCAGGCCTTGCGCAGGTCGCAGAAGTTATTAAATTTATGAAGGGAAACACCCAGGCAAATATCGGCCTGACCCACTCCATCGGAGGACTGGCTACAAACAATTTTGCCACAATAATAGAGAGAACATGAAAAATATTTTAATCATCCAGACTGCATTTTTGGGGGATTTGATACTCACTACCCCATTTATCAGAGAAGTCTATGCGTTATACGACAGGCCTAAGATTTCCATCGTTGTGAACAAAGGAACAGCTGAAATACTGACAGGCAACCCATATTTAAGCGAAATTATTGAATTCGATAAAAAGAAAGTAAAAAAAGACCTATTCTATTTTTTCAAATTTGCAGCCAATTTAAAAAATAAAAAATTTGACATTTGTATTTCTCCCCATTTTTCGCACAGATCGTCCATCCTTTCTTTTCTATCGAGGACAAAAGAGAGAATCGGATACATTGAGTCGGGGTTTTCTTTTTTCCACACCAAAAAGCTACACAGGCCCATTCGGGGAGTTCACGAAGTTGATAAACTATTCTCTTTGGTTTACCAGGATCCAAAAGATTACCCCAAGAAAAAAAGACCTGAAATTTTTATAGAAAAGTCGAAAATGGGAAACATCCTTTCCCTTATGAAAAAAAGTGGAATCAAATCCAAAAAATTCATCGTAGTTGCACCATCGTCCGTATGGGAAACAAAAAAAATGCCGAAAGAAAAATTCATCGAATTGATTCAAATAATCTTGAAAAAAACCACTATGCAGGTTGCACTCGTCGGCTCCAAATCGGATATGAAACTCACAGAATCTATTCGAGAAAATTTCCCCAAAAACGTTTTCAATTTGTCCGGAAAAACGACTCTGACAGAACTCGCATTTGTGATCAAAGAATCAGCCGCAGTAGTATCCAACGATTCCTCTCCGATACATTTCGCATCTGCATTTAATATACCAACAATTGCAATTTTTGGAGCGACGATTCCAGATTTCGGATACACTCCACTATCCGATAGAAATTTTATTTCGGAGGTAAGCGGCCTTTCCTGTCGTCCTTGCGGAATCCACGGAGGAAATTCCTGCCCGGAAAAACATTTTCTTTGCATGCGCGATCAAAATCCAAAACTCATGTTTAAGAAATTGTCATCTCTAATCAAACGATAAATCTATGAACACAAAATTACACCAAAATAGAATCCAGAGCGTTATGCGACACCTGCAAAAAGGGGAAACACTGATTCTATTTGCCGCAAAGGATAGAATCCGAAATAGGGACGTAGAATACAAATTCAGACAGGATTCTGATTTTTATTATCTCACTGGGATCGAAGAATCCGATGCAATTCTGGTGCTAAAGCAGAAATATTCCGCAATATTTGTCCTTCCGAAAGATAAAGAAAAAGAAATCTGGACAGGAATTCGAATTGGCAAAAAAAAAGCAAAAGAAGCCTTAAATTTATCGGAGAGCTTTGACTTAAACGATTGGAACTCGCAAAAAGAAAGGCTACTCACAAACGAGCATACACTTTACTATTTTTTCGGTAGGGACAGAGAAAGAGATTCAGATATATTAACGTTATGCGACACACTTGGAAAAAAACTCCGGGATGGGAAATTCGGGCCAGAGAAAATCGAAATTCCGAATTTTCTGCATGAAATGCGACTAATCAAGTCCAAGGAAGAGATTGCCTCCATCCGCGAATCCGCTAGAGTCACAAAATCCGGCCATATCACATTGATGCAAAAAACGAAGCCGGGAATGTATGAATATGAGTTGGAAGCCTTGCTCGAAAGTGAATATCTGCGTCACGGTGCCTGGGGTGGAGGTTACGGACACATCGTTGCCTCAGGAAAAAATGCAACGATTCTTCATTACACGGCAAACAATGCCAAAATCGAAAAAGGCCAATTAATTCTTGTTGATAGCGGTGCTGAAAAAAATTATTACACAGCCGATGTGACAAGAGTTTTCCCTTCCGGAAAGAAATTTACTTCTCCACAAAAAGAAATTTACTCTCTGGTTTTATCTGTCCAGAAAAAAGCGATTTCTTTAGTGACAGAAAAAAGAAAATTTACCGACATACATATTAGCACGGTTTATGCGTTATGCGAAGGCCTAAAAAAACTAAAACTCCTTAATGGCTCTTTAGACCGAATAATTGAAAAGGAAAAATACAAAAAATTCTATATGCACAAGACTGGTCACTGGCTCGGAATGGACGTTCACGATGTTGGAAAATATTATCTCAATACAAAATCCCGACAATTGGAAAATGGGCAGGTGATGACTATTGAGCCCGGCCTGTATTTCGATCCGGAAGACAAAACTATTCCAAAGCATTTCCGCGGGATCGGCATAAGAATTGAGGACAATATACTGGTAAACGGGAAAAAGCCCGTGAATCTAACATCGGAAATTCCGAAAGAAATCGATGAAATAGAAGCGTTACGCGAAATCTAAGAGCATATCCTAAAACATTTTCAAAAAGATGGTTTCAGGACACATTCTAACTAGTTTCCGGAGAGGTAGACCCTGACTACTTCTTTCATTACGGAAAGCCCTATCGCAAGAGAGTCCTCGTCAAAATCGAACTTGGAGCTGTGGTGAGGATATATAAGTCCTTTCTCCGAGTTTTTAGAACCTACAAAAAAATAGCAACCGGGTAACTTATCCAAAAAAGCGGAAAAATCCTCACCTCCCATTGATCTCACATTTTCTTCAGTGAGAGAATTTTCTCCCAAAATATATCGAGATGCGGTTCCCACAATTTCTGCCATTTCGGGATGATTAATTGTAGGTTTGTCAATTTTCGTATATTCTATTTCAACTGACGCACCAAACCCTTCTGCGACCGCTTTTACAAGTTTTTCCAACCTACCTGGAAATTGATCGTGAAGTATTTTTGAGTAGGTGCGGACTGTTCCAGTAAGTTCGGCTGTTTCCGGAATTACATTGAATGCATTGCCACTATGAAAACTGCCGATGGTTACGACGCAAGAATCCAGCGGGTCTACATTTCTGGAAACAATTGACTGGATTGCCGTCACGATGTGGGAACCAACAAGGATCGGATCAATCGTATGCTGTGGCATTGCGCCATGTCCACTAACGCCCTTTACGACGATTTTGAACTGATCAACCGACGCCATCATTGGCCCGCTTACAACTCCGATTTTACCGACTTCAATGTGATTCCAGACGTGAAGCGCAAAACATGCATCTACCTTGTATTTTTCAAGAAGGCCCTCTTCCACCATCATGTCAGCTCCGGCGCCACCCTCTTCTGCCGGTTGAAATACAAGGAGCAATTTTCCTTTCGGAATAATATTGGAAAGATTTTCTTTTAATTCAGACGCAAGCCCGAGCAGTATCGCTGTGTGGCCATCGTGACCGCACGCGTGCATAACACCGTCATTTTCCGATTTATAATCAACGGAATTTTCCTCATGAATCGGAAGAGCATCCATGTCTCCCCGAACCATGACTGTTTTTCCGGGAATTCCCGAATCGATAAGGGAAACCACCCCTGTTTTTGCGACTTTGTCTTCAAATAAAAAGCCCAAGTTTTTCAGATGACGTTTTACATATTCTGCCGTACCGGTTTCCTCAAACTTCAGCTCCGGATGTTTGTGAATTTCCCTTCGGTGGAAAACTAATTCTTTTTGACGATCTTCCGAAATAGATGGTGTATAATTCATATACAATGAGTATGATACTAGGGCTTTAGTGTGGTCAAGTTATAAATGACGCAACTGCAAGAAGTGCTTTCTTGTAAAAAATTAAGTTTAGAAAATCAATAAAATCGTCATTTACCAGCTTGTCCAGCTCAGGCAAAGCATAGACTGGGCAATAGCGTCATAAAAGCTTGAAATCGAAATCCCGAATACTGTTTATTTCTGTTAGAGCTTTTCAAATGGATAATTCCTTCCAATGCTAATTAGAAAATCAAACGCAAAGTGCCTCACCAAACTTCGCCGAGAAACCAGAACAAGAGAGATCTCTACCGAAATTGAAGTACCATCGGCTTTTGAATCGAGTAAAAATAAAAACGAGACATTCACATTCGTGATCTAAGAAGCCATCCAATAGCGAAAGATGCAAAAGGATATCAAATCGAAAAAATTTTTCCACTTGACAAAATACAATACATTTGTTATGGTGTTTTATTGATGGCTGAAATGGGGAAAATCATACAGAAGGCAATATTGGAAAATGCGGGTGATTTATTCGCTGTGGACGAGGGCTACATTGAAAACGACAAAGTCCGCAAGCTTGAGGTGGACTTTCTTGTGGATACAGGAGCAGCTATGATTTGTCTCCCGATTGATAAAATAAAATCTCTTAAGTCTAAAACCTGGGCATAAACGGGAAGTTATCACTGCAGATGGGAAGCGGGAGCGTTCTGTATTCAGTCCGGTAAAAATTAAGGTATTTGATAGAGAGGCAGAATTAAATGTCATGGAGCTTCCTGAAGGGGTTCCTCCGCTACTTGGTTATCTTGCATTAGAAACCCTGGATCTTTACCCGAACCAGAATAAACAAATTCTCGAAGGCAATCCTAAATACGACGGGAAAATGATTATGGATTTATTATGAAATGCTCTTGACACAGGTTCAGTGTCCACACAAAATGTGTGATTATGAAAAACATCACGCTTTCCATAGAAGAAAATCTACTGCAGAAAGGAAGAAAGTATGCAGAAAACAGGAAATTATCATTTAATAGTTTAGTTCGAGAACTTGTCGAGAAGACTGTGGAAGGAAATTCCTCGAAATGGTTGGAGGATTGTTTTGCCCGTATAGATAAAGAGCTTACTAAATCAGCAAAAAGAAAATGGAAAAGAGAGGATATCTACAACAGATGGAAAAAATCTTCTTAGACACGAATATCCTTGTTTACATTTTAGATAAAAGTGATCGCAAAAAAAGAGAACTTTCGAGAAGCACTATTACAGCCCTAAATCAAACAAACTCCATAGTCATTTCAACTCAGGTCATTCAGGAATTCTATTTTGTTTGCGTAAAAAAATATTCCTATAATTCCATATTCATTAAAGAAGTTATAAAAGATTTTCTCCGTTGGGAAGTCATTCAGATTTCTCCTGATCTGATAATGGATGCTATTGATATTTCGGCTCTGCATAAATTTTCTTTTTGGGATTCTCTTATCCTTTCAGCCTCTTTATTCGGAGGTTGTAAGCAAATAATATCAGAGGATTTTCAGGATGGACAAAGGTTTCGCGGTGTCAAAATCGTGAATCCATTCAATTCGAAATCAAAAAAATATTAGGAATTTAACATGAAGAAACATTGTACGATTTTTGCAATAACCATCACCGGCATATATTCCTCCGTGGCATGAAAGTCGGAAAAATAACCGGAACTCAAAAATTTGTTTTAGCCAGAAAAAGTTGAAGGGACTCCTTTCGGACAGGTTACTGGGAGTAAATATGGCGTTACCAGAGGAATCAAACGAGTCACAACAGGACTAAAATCAAGTGAATGGAAAATCACAGATCATCGTTATAGAACCCCCCTGAAAATTAATTTCAGTGGACCGATTAGAAACGATAAATAGACAGTGGGCCAAAAACCCACTGCCTAAAGCCTTGCACTACTTGATTGGTGCAAACTCCAATTCTACAACACCTCTTTTCGATCCCTTGATCGTAAGAGTTTTTTTCCCAAGGTAGTTGAATCCTCTGTCTTTTTTGTAGGTCATTTCATCAGTAAACGCTGATTCTTTTCCAGGATAGGTCAATTCCCATTCGGAACCGCTTTCTGCAGTAGATTTTTGATTTACTTCTTTTACTGCAGTGTATTCTTTCAGGTCATCGGCAAATTTTGTAGCTTCCTCTGCATTAAGTCCTGTAAACTTCAAAAGAATGTGGTTTCCTTCCGCTAATTGAAACCATTCATCTTTCAACTGCTTATTCACTTTCTTAGCTACTTTCTCACCCCATTTTTTTACGGCATTGTCGCGAGCAACTTTTGCAGTAATGTCGGGACCTCTTTCATTTTCAGCTCCGGTTCCAACAATCTTGCCATCTCCCCAAAGAAGAATAATCTTGTATGTTCCGTCGGCAGAAGAATTGTAAATAGGCTTTGAAAGTGGTTGTCCATTCATTTCGGTTACTGGAGGCTGATCGGTAGTTTTTACCTCTCCGATAATCAGCACTTCTGCTCCGGCATCCTGTGCAATGGAAATTACAGGAGAACCTTCTTTGATATCATCTGGATCTGCGTCAGCTTGAGCTTTCGGATTTTTAGAAAGCTGTTTTCTGGCAACTCCGGCATCGATCACTCTGGAACCATTCTTTTTGAGAGCTTCGATAATCATCGATTCAGCCATATTTCCATTCGATCCGGCATTTACGATTGTCCCACCCAGATCGGCTTTGATGAGCACCATAGTTCTTGGATTTCCGATATCTGCCATCAAAGCATCAACTGCTGTATTAATCTTTGACTCCTCGACTTCACATTTTACCGTTAGTTTAATCATATCCTGTGTATCGAGTTTGTAAAAATTACGATCGATAATGTCATATTTTTTTACAAAACCATCGGATTTCGCAAGCAAGCTTGATCCAAGGCTTTCACCGTCAGCAACTCCACTCTTTGAAGAAATTTGCTCTCCCAAAAGCTTTCGCACTGCGACAGTTTTTGCATCTTTAATGGCTTTCTGCTCGGCAAGTTGTTTGTCTCCCTGATAAATTGGAGCTTCACCGAATACCGTAATTGTGTTTCCATCTCTTCCCACGATGTCAGAGTCTTTTTTCCCCTTCGATCCACCCGTAGCACAGTATTGAAAAAAAGCTAAAAGTAAAATACCCAAAAAAATTCGGGATTTTGCGATTTTCTTATTCATATAGAATTTATTCTCCTTGATGATTTTATTAACTTAAAATTCATGAATGAATATGTTCAAGAAAAATTTATTTACAATTCCTGTTTTATTAACACTTATTTCCTTCTGTGCCATAGAACCGGACACGAGAATCCGCGTTCACCCTAAAGATTCCGAGGTAAAGCCCTCATATAGGAAATTTTATGATGTAATTTTGCCTTCACTCAATGGGAAAAAGATTCTTTTAGTAACCAATCCGTCCGGAATTGGAAACAACCCGGAATTTTTGAAATCCGAATTCAAAAAAAACGGCGTAAAAATCACCCATTTGATAGGCTTAGAGCACGGTTTTTTGGGGTTGGAAGAAGATTTCAGCCAGACCCCGGTAACCATAGACCCATTGTTTAATGTTCCAATTTATCACATTTACAGGTTAAAAAAAAGCGAACTGGCAAACCTGATTTCAGAGGTTGACTCCATTATTTTTGACGTTCAGGACATGGGCATGAGGTGCTACACCTACCTGACAGTTTTAAAAAGAATCATGGAACACCTGACACCCGGAACAAAAAAAATGATCATTCTGGATCATATTAATCCTGCCTTGCAAATAAAGCCCGCCGGAGATTTCATTCGGTCTGAATTTGAAAATTTTGCCGGAGAATTTCCTTCCACATTTTTTACCGGCCTGACCATTGGAGAAAGTGCGAATTATTACAACGAAAGTTATCTATCTAAAAAAGTTCATCTGGAAATCATTCCCGTTGAAAAATATAAAAGAAGCCAGAGCTTTGAAGAAAGCGGACTGGAATGGCACACCCCCTCCCCAAACCTCCCCGATTTGGAATCTGCGCGAAATTATTTTGCATTGGTATTTTTAGAAGGAATCAATATTTCCGTGGGCCGTGGAACTGCCGCTCCATTTGTTTATTTCGGAGCGCCCTGGATGAAAAATCCGGAAAAAGTAGCCGAATACGTTTTGAGCCGAACCAACTCCAAAGACTATTTTTTCTCGAACATTTTTTTTAAGCCCGTGTATGGCCCATACAAAGATCAGATATGCAGAGGCTTAAGAATGAACCTTGTAAATCGAAATTACAATCCAGTCGAACTAGGGTATATTTTAATCCAAGCAATTCAAGCGATTTACAAAAACCAATTTAGTTGGCAGGCCTATGGAAAAATTCCTCATATTGATTATCTTTGGGGAAGTGATTCCTTTCGAAAATCGATCAATTCAGGAATTCCGTTTCAGAAGTTTCACGAATCCTATGCTTCCAAGGAAAGTGACTACTTACTGAAGATTAAAAAATTCTATTTGTATTAGATTATTGTTCTAGAAGAAAATCTTGCAAGCGAAGCGTTAGTCCAGCACAAGGGGGATTTTAGGCTTGTGCTGGGGGACTTGCCTTTCCGAAAAATTTCCTCCTGAAATTTTTCTTCAGGCCGGCTCGGTCGCTACCCAGCCCCTTGTTTCGTTGTCATAATGGTTTTATTAAATTTATTTAATATTCTCAAATAGGCTTTTTACTAGAGCATAATTTACAAGGAGCTGGGTGCTTCCTGCAAATTTTTCATCAAACACTGCCACTGGCAGTATTCGATGTCGCTTTGCTCGCGTTCAAAGTCCGGATTTTTTTTAATTGAGATGTTTGCTTATTTGAGGAGAGATTTGCGAGCGAAGGGACTTGAACCCCCACACCTTTCGGCACCAGATCCTAAGTCTGGCGTGTCTGCCAATTTCACCACGCTCGCGTGTGTAATGCTACATTTTTTTTTATACTGATTTCGGTCAAATCTCTTTCAATACTTTCATTTTCGGAAAATCAGATTTGGAACCTCAACCGGGGTGTTGCGGTATTTCCTGGACAAAGAATTCCCCAAAGCTTCCAGAGAACCTTCGGTAGGAGAAAAAGAAAACAAAATCTGAAGATTTTCACCTTTGGGAAATTCAAAAAAAGGCGACCCGTAATGAAGCAATATGATTTTTCTTTTCGGATTTTTCTGGATGATCTTTTGAATTTCCGCTAAATCTTCCAGTTTCTCTGATGCCAAAACCAGCCTTGCATTTTTGGATTTGGAAAAAATTTTACCCAGTTTAGAGACTTTCACTGATTTCATTTTCATTTTTTTAAGCACTGTTTTCAAATAGGGATCCTTCACGAAAAATTCCGTTTTGGAAAGTTCTTTCTCGCTCAAAGAGACAAATTGTTTACCATAACTCCGAATCGATTTTTTCGAGAGCATACGATTGAATTCCGCTGGAGATTCTTTCGAAAAAGTTTCAGAATATTTTTTTTTGGAAAACTCTCGCTTTTCTTTTAAAAATTTTTCCAGATAGATCTTTGGAGATTTACAGCAGGTCGAGGGAAGTAACCCGTTTTCCAGCTTCAAAATGATTTGGCGCTTGACTGCTTCATTCAGAAGATTTTTTCCATCTATCTCAAAAGCCTTTTCTTTTACTGCATCTTCCAGCATTGATTTGTAATCCGATGTAGTTTTTCCCCAACTAGTCAGAAGGATAATATCTGCTCCCGCAAGTATAGCTAGTTTTCCCGGCTTTTTGTCGAAATAGTTGTCTGCAATTGCTTTCATCTCCATCGCATCCGTAATAATCACTCCGTCAAAATTCATCTTTTTCCGCAAGATCCCGTTTAGGATTTTTTGAGAAAGAGTTGCGGGAAGATCCGGATCCAGTTTTGGGTAAACAATGTGAGCACTCATAACTACCCGAATTCCAAGTTCAATTGATTTCTGAAATGGGATTAGTTCCATTTGAAAAAGTTCGTCTTCATTTTTTTGAATTACTGGGAGGCCCAAATGGCTATCAATGTTGGTATCCCCATGTCCGGGAAAATGCTTAACAACAGGAATTGCTCCACCTTCCATCGCACCTTTCTGATAGTTGGAGGCCATTTTCAATACAATCCCCATGTCGGAACCGAATGACCGGGTATTGATTACGGGATTCTCCGGATTATTGTTTATATCCAAAACCGGCGCAAGGAGTAAATTGACTCCGTGGGAACTTAATTCATAAGATGTAATAAATCCTACTTTTTCAGTATATGCTTCATTTCCAATCTGCCCCAAAGCCATTGCTCCGGGAAAATCCTGCACGGATTTCACCCGTATCACTCTTCCCCCCTCCTGGTCAGTCGAAATCAGAAAAGGTAGAATTCCCAACAATTCTGCCTCTTTCTGCAAATCGCTATTCAATTTGATTATTTCTTCCTTCGTCCCGAAATTCATTCCAAATAGAATGATCCCACCGGGCTTGAGTTTCTTGATTTCCTCCAGAGCGACCGGGTCCAGATGATTTTTGGGTATAGCTATATGAATGATCTGACCGATTTTTTCTTCATCTGTCATTTTGGACAAAATTTCATCCGCAAGGATTTCGACTTCTTTTTTCAGGTCATCGGAACGGTTCAATCCGTATCCTGTACTTACGATTAACAGGAGGGCAACAAATAAAGAACCAGCTATTATTAATGCTTTGGCTGAAAAAAATCTCATAAGTTAACAGTGAAAAAAAACTGATTAGATTATCAAATAAATTCCTTGCAGCTAAAAATATTTCAAAAAAAATTCCGACTTACCAAGAAGTTCGTCCCATTCATTCTCCAGTATTGAATCTGCAACGATCCCCCCACCACTGTGAAAAGATATTTTATTTTCAAAAATAAACGCAGTCCGAATCACCATATTCAATTCAACATTTCCCCGGACATCGAGGTAGCCTAACGCACCGGAATAAATTCCCCTTGAACATGCTTCTACTTCCTCGATAAGGTGCAGAGCCTCGACTTTGGGTGCTCCAGTCATCGACCCTCCGGGAAATAAGGCGCGTAAGATTTCCGAAAAATCCGAACCCACTCTCTTGGTCGCAGTTATTTCGCTTACCAGTTGATGTACCGTAGGATAGGATTCTATTTCCAATAATTTCGAGACCCGAACACTGCCGATTTCAGATACTTTTCCAGCATCATTTCGAATGAGATCCACAATAATGCAATTTTCAGCTATCTCCTTTCGGCTTTTGGATAAAAAATTTTTCAGATATTCATCATTTTCCCAACTTCTCCGAATCACAGTCCCTTTCACAGGCCTCGAAATGATTGTGTCCTTTGATAAGGAGAGAAAACTTTCCACCGAAAAGGACAAGATGTAAAGGCCGTTCAGGTGAAAATAGGCTGAAAAAGGAGTGTTGTAGAGTTTTCTCAAATTACAATAATCCTCCAATGGATTGCCGGAATAGGATTTTTCAAATCTGGAAGTGAGGCACGATTGATAAATTCTGCCTGAAAAAATCGACTCGTGTATTTTCTGAAAGGCTTCTTTATATTTTTCCTTATCCAAGGACAAATCGTAATTCCGAAACAAATCTTCTGACTTCACGGTAAATTTCGGAGGTTTTCGTTTTTCATTTGACCCGGATTTTTCCGATGCAATTTTCTCTAGTCTTTCGCATAACGCATTCACCTGTGAAGGTTTCATAGAAACAATATGATACATTGAGGAAGAATATTCGAAAAGCAATACTTCCGGATAAAAACAAAGAATGGAATCCGAAAAAGTGGAAGCTGGATTTTTCAAATTCAATTTTTCGATTTCATCTTTTAATCCAAACCCGAAATACCCGAGAAATCCTCCTACAAATGGAAATTCTGACACCTTGTAAAAATCTTCCTGCAGGCGTTTTCTCAAAGTATCCTGCCAGTTCTCCAATTCTGAAAGAAATGAAAAAAAGTTGTCAAGATTATACTCTTCCTCTAAATTCTTCTCCGGGTAAATTAGAAGAATTTTTTTCTTGGGTGTATTTCGGACAATTACAAATTCGGGTTGAATTGCGAGACAAGTAAAATATCGGTTTTGTCCTTCTATTGAATTCCTTGCCTCAAACCAAGATCCGAATTTTTCATTTTTCAAAATTTCCGGATAGGCAATGTCCGGTTTCAACTCCGACTTCCAGCTTTTGGAGTATAGATGATTATAATTCAAATCAGGCAGTATTTTCACGACAAACCAATTGACGAAAGAGTTCGCTTTACTTTTTTGGATAGTATATGACTTCAATACTATTGGACGGGAAAAGAGTCGCTGAAAAAATTAAATTAAAAATCAGAAATTCCATAACCGAACTGCAAGCAGAAAATCAACCAATTCCGACTCTAGCCACGATACTTGTAGGAGACAATCCTTCTTCGGTCACCTATGTAAATATGAAAATCAAAGCGTGTGAATATGTGGGGATGAAATCGCAATTGGTGAAGATTTCCGAGAATGCCACTACCGAGGATTTAATCCAGGAAATTGACCGGCTGAATTCAGATGACAAAATTGACGGAATACTTTTGCAGCACCCAAGCCCAAAACAGATCGATGAAAGGCTGGCTTTTGACAGGATCTCCTTGACCAAAGACGTTGACGGAGTCACAACAAATTCATTTGGAAGGCTGTCGATGAGCGAGAAAACATTTTTGCCCTGCACGCCTTATGGTATGATGCTTCTATTGAAAGAATACAATATTCCCATTTCCGGCAAAAAAGCAGTAATCGTAGGGCGCTCCCCGATTTTGGGAAAACCTATGGCAATGCTACTTTTGAATGAGGATGCTACAGTTACAATTTGCCACTCAAAAACCCAAAATTTACCCGAAATCATTCACGATGCCGATATCGTAGTCGGCGCTCTGGGAAAACCGGAATTTATTCAGGGAGGTTGGATAAAAAAAGGCGCAATTTTACTGGATGCTGGGTACAATTCCGGAAATGTAGGCGACATTGATATTAAAAACGGTTCTAAGGTATCCAGTTACCATACTCCGGTACCAGGAGGTGTCGGCCCTATGACTATCGCAGTTCTTTTGTGGCAAACCCTTCTTTCCAGAAAGAAAACTTTACAAGAGCATCCTTTTTAAGAGATTGTTTCCAAATGGCTATTAGTTTTGACGAATGTTTTCAAACCTTTCCGAAATTGATTATTCCTTCGGATTTGGAGAGTTTTTGGGCTGAATCCATCAAGGAGCTAAAAAGTATTCCGATTAGCAATACCTCAAAAGCTCTCCTAAAAAGTAGTATTATCCGCGAAACAGTTTATGATATTTCCTTTCAAAGTTCCAAACGCTACCAGATCAATGGAACACTTGTAATCCCAAGAAAAAGGGGTGATCTCCCGGTTGTAGTGTATTTTCACGACTACATGGGCAAGCGGCCAGAAATCAAAAAAGCCCATACTGAACATGGAATTGCTCAACTGATTCTTGATTTGCGAGGGCATGGAGACCAATTGATCCGGCCGGAGGCAACTGAAGCACAACCGAATCTCGATTGGACTCCGGGTTATTTTCTGGAAGGGCTTGAGAAGAAAGAAGACTTTTACGTCAAGCATCTATATCTGGATGTGCTTAGGGCAATCGAATTTTTAAGACTGACAGACGGAATCGACGGAGACAGGATTATTTTGCACGGAAAATCATTCGGCGCATCTCTTGCAATTTTCGGAACAGCATTTTCGGAACGAGTCAAGGGAGTCGTTGCAGAAACTCCGAATTTTTGCTACATAGAAGATGAACAGCTTGCATGTGAAGCAGGCTGGTCTAAGGAACTCTCAAGATACGCTTCCAAAAATAAAACCAGAAAAACTTCGTACAAAAAAACATTGGCCTATTTTGATTCTGTAAACTTTGCGAATAAAATAAAAGTACCTGCTCTTTTTTCTTGCGGTTTGGATGACAAAGTATCTCACCCGAAATCCTCATTTGCTCTATTCAATCATTTGAATTGCGATAAAAGAATGCAATTATATCCGAATGAGGGAAACGAGGCAGGAAAGGAAAAACAGAACGCGGTGAATGTAGAATTTTATAAAGAAGTATTTGGACTTGATGGAAATTAAATTTTTCAATTCGCTGACCAACGAAAAAGAGGTGTTTCAACCCTCTAATCCGGATAGAGTAAAAATATACTCTTGCGGGCCGACCGTCTACAATTTTAATCACATCGGAAATTTTCGTTCTTACATGTTTGTAGATGTGCTTCGAAGGACACTGAAACTTTTTGGATATCACCTGGATCAAACAATGAATATTACGGACATTGACGACAAGATCATTGTGAATTCGATTAAAGAAAACAAGTCGATAGAAGAATTCACCAAAGCCTGGATTCAATATTTCTTTGAAGACCTGGATACTTTGAACATAGAAAGAGTTGAACATTATCCGAAAGCAACAGACTCAATCGATGAAATGATGGATATTATCGAAAGGCTGGAAAAGCAGGGACTGGTATATGAAAAAGAAGGCAGTATCTACTACTCCATTGAGAAGTTCAGAAATTACGGAAAACTCAGCAAAATCGAATTAAGCGGGAACATCACCGGAGCCAGATACGATGCTGACGAATACGAGAAAGAAGATCTCAGAGACTTTGTGTTATGGAAATCTCCAAAGCTGGAAAAAGAAAAATTCTGGGATACCAAATTCGGTAAAGGCCGTCCGGGGTGGCATCTGGAATGCTCGGCAATGATAAGAAAAATTTACAATTCCGGGATTGATATTCACACAGGTGGAGTGGATCTCCTCTTTCCCCACCACGAAAATGAAATCGCTCAATCGGAGGGCGCATTTCCGGCCGAAAAATTCGTAAATATCTGGCTTCACTGTGAGCATCTGCTCGTGGAAAATCAAAAGATGTCTAAAAGCAAAGGGAATTTTTATACGCTGAGAGATCTAATCCAGAAGGGTTATAACAAGAAAGCAATACGTTATCTGCTATTGTCTTACCATTACAGAACGAAATTGAATTTTTCACTTTCCAGAATCGAAGAATCAGAAAAAGCCATTTCAAGAATTCAGAACACTCTAGATAGAATTCTGGAAGAGAATATTCAAATCCAAAATGGCCGTCCGGATGGATTCGCAAAAGACGCATTTAATGAATTTCTAGAAGGGCTCGGAGATGATTTAAATGTTCCGAAGTCTCTTGGAAGT
Source organism: uncultured Leptospiraceae bacterium (assembly GCA_964436695.1). Lineage (GTDB taxonomy): Bacteria > Spirochaetota > Leptospiria > Leptospirales > Leptospiraceae > JABWCC01. The sequence continues at coordinate 25,639 of CAYTEA010000018.1, read as the reverse complement.
ATTTTCGAATTCATCAAACAAATCAATTCGGCCATGGACAACTCCTCCATTTCCAAAGAAGACATGGCAGACTGCTTGAAGTATTTCCATTCGATAGATTCACTTCTCGGAGTCCTTGAATTTCAAAAAAGAGAAAATCATGACGCTGAAATTGAAAATCTGGTGCGGGAAAGAATTTTGGCAAAAGAAAACAAAAACTTCAAAAAGGCGGATGAAATCCGTGATCTCTTGAACAGAAAAGGTATTGTAATTGAAGACACAAAAACCGGAGTAAAGTGGAAAAGAGTTTAAGGCAAAAAAACGCGATTTACGGAAGACAAAATGTTAAGGAATTTTTTCGTAAAATAAAGGATTCAAATAAAGAAACCACAGTCCAAATTCAGCAAATCCTAATCAAGAAAAATCCATCGCGCGAAGTCGAAAAAGAAATACTTCCTCTCATTCCGAATGGATTTCGCATAACGTATATCACCGGTGGAGAATTTGACTCCTTATTTCCGAACGCAAACCATCAGGGTGTCGCCATCGTAACAGACACCAAAAAGCAAAACTCCGAAACTCTGGACTTTTCCGACTTAAAAGAAAGCATTGTTGAAAAAATTGGCCCGATACTTGTTTTGGATAGAATCCAGGATCCGGGGAATCTGGGAAATATTCTCAGAACCGCCGAATGTTTCGGTGTAAAAATCGTGATTATCCCTGACAGACAATCCTGTGATATAACCGGTGCAGTAGAAAAGGTTTCTTCCGGGGCCATTCACTATTTGAAGATTTTTAAAGTAACCAATCTAAACCAAGTGATCGAAATATTAAAAGAGAAAGGTTATTGGATAGTTGCAGGAACGGAAAAAGGAGAAAGTAATCCAAAAAATCTTCCGTCAAAAGAAGAGACCTGCCTGATTCTGGGGAATGAGAATGAAGGCATAAAAAAAATTCTACTGGAAAATTCGGATTTCACATACAGAATCGACCTGCACGGAAAAATTGAATCGCTAAATGTCGGAGTATCCTGCGGAATTTTATTGGATAGAATCGTGAATAGAAGATAGTCTTGGAAACTTGAGGTCTAAACAATGCCGGAAAACAATATGATTACAAATTCTGTAAGATCCAGTTTAAGGCTTCTGGAAGAGATGGAACGTAGATACAAGTCCATCCCCATGGAAGCAATATTAAAACAGGATGTTTTGCGGGAAGGGATAAACTTTTCCATAGAGTCTCTTTCCTTAAAAGGGGAATACAAGCCTAAGGATTATTTTATTTTTTCATTCGACCACATCCCTCTTTCCGAAATGAAAAAAGGTGAAGATAAAAAAGCTCCGGAAGAAATCAAAATCAGCGGGGGGCATTTTCATTTATTGCCGACCGTGATATCCACCAGAAATAACCCCAATTCTCCCTACGTCGTCCGGGCAATAGATGAAAAGCCGTATCTATTCATTGAAAATACGAATCTAGGAATTCTGGAATTTCCTCCGGTGCCCTCTTGGTACAAAAGGCAGACAAAAAGTGGAAAACTTCCATCTGAAATAGCTCCGGTAATTGAATGGGGTTATCTGATTTATCTTACAGTATTTAGAAATTGCCAGTATTTCGGGAAAGAGGAAGAATGCGCATATTGTGACATTAACCACAATTACAGACAGCAAAAAAATGCAGGACGACCCTACACTGGAATAAAGGATGTAGAGGACATCCTGGAAGTCCTTTCATTTATTCACGAAGAAGATACTGTCGCCAAAGTTTATACTATTACAGGTGGATCTGTTTTAACCTCTCTAAAGAAAAAAAATGAAGTAGATTTCTACTTGGATTATCCCAGAGCAATTGAAGAAAAATTTCCCGGTAAATGGATGGGAAAAATCGTAGCTCAGGCATTCGAGAAGGAAGACTGTCAGAAATTTAAAGATTCCGGCATTCAAGTTTATCATCCCAACTATGAAGTCTGGGATAAAAACCTTTTTGATAAAATCTGCCCCGGTAAGGCTTCCTGGATTGGCCGCGAAAAATGGATTCGCAGGATTGTAGATTCCGCAGAAGTGTTCGGGCCTTCATACGTTATTCCTAATTTTGTTGCAGGTGTAGAGCTTGCCCGACCATTTGGTTTTGATACAATGGCCGATGCGGTTTCATCAACAAGGGAAGGCCTGGAATTTTTCATGTCAAAAAAAATCATGCCGAGGTTTACTGCATGGTGTCCAGAACCTTATACCACTCTTGGAACCCAGATAGGCCCTCCACTGGAATATTTTTGCGAATTACTCATGGCCTGGAAAGAAACTTTTGAAAAGTATTCCCTGCCTGTTCCTCCCGGATACGGAGAGCCTGGGGCCGGAAAAGCGGTATTTTCCGTTTCAGCATTTATGGACGTAATTGGATATCCCGGGCGGGCTTAGAGCCTCCCAATACCGACCCATTGCAGTCCTTTTGAAATAATCCTAAACTTTCCGAAAATGGGGTTGAAGCTATTCTGAACTTCCAGTGAATCCGTCTAATTTGAAGAGGATGACAATATGCCAGAACCTGAAATAGCGCAAAAATCGCCATACATGGTAGATGTAGAAGAGGGAAAAAAAGTTGCCTGGTGCGCCTGCGGCCACTCAGAAAAACAACCTTTCTGCGACGGGGCACACGCCAGATTACAGACAGGGATAAAACCGATAGTGGGTACAATCGCAAAAAAAGAAACCGCGGCTTTTTGCGGATGTAAACACACAAAAAATCCTCCTTATTGCGACGGAACACATAAAACCCTCTAATTGATTGACTGGCAACGCTACTTTTTTAAATTGGCAATTGACTAAGGCTTTGTAGCTCAGTTGGTAGAGCAGAGGACTGAAAATCCTTGTGTCGGGAGTTCGATTCTCCCCGAAGCCACTTAGTCTTTTCGTATCACCTATTACCGATGCTAACAATCCTACCCAGGATTTTAGTAATAACTATCGTAACCCAGAAACTCAAGTAAATCACTACTACTCCACTTTAACTTCCAGACTTTTAAATGACTTCTACCCTAAATTCTGCCCAAAATGTGGGATAAAATGTTCCAAAACTGTAAGCACAAGACCGGACTTGATCCGATGCCATAAATGCCATTACCTGACTTCAAGGTTAAGTGGAACTCTCTGGCCTTCACCTGAAAAAGTTGATACAAATCTAGGAAAAAGGAAAAAGGATTTTGATCTTGATAGTTCGGCAAATCATAATCTGAAAAAGAGCATCATTGCAAGGATTCATTGATCAGACTATGGAAATCGAAAAAAAGCAATAGGCTTTCAAATGAAAAAAAATTTTTAGCAGGAAAACCAACACTAAAAACCAAGAAGAAATTTGACTTCAAAACTGATAATGGAATATTTAGCTATATGACAAAAGAAATCAATGACCCAAAATTAATTCATAAGCTTATTGATTCTTTGTATAAAGTGATTCCTGTTTACATGGAAGTAGATGGCGAAAGTATTCCGGTCAAGATACTGGAATGCAAACCGGAATCCATCACAATTAGAAGTTCTAAAGTCAGCCAGAATACTGATGAAAGAATTCTCACCATAAAGAACAAGGAAAATATATTCGTGATTACAACTTCCGAAGTCGGAACAGACGATCTTGGAAATTCTATCCTGAAACCAATCAAAACTCTCATAAAAGATATTTCTTCTCATAGCCTGACAAACGATTACACAGTTTCCAATATCATCAATCACAACGATATTTTCAAATCTCTGGGTGACGAAAGAATTAATCAGATAGTCAAAAAACCTCCAGTTGTAAATTCGATGTTCAACTTCTTTGAAATTTTTGTGAACGAAAGAATGAACAGCCGAATGCGGCTTATGAATACCCACGACAAACCGATTTTTATTCCGGAGATCACAAACCCGGATTTGGTCAAACAGGAATTTGTCCCGTTCAAAGATTATTACGTTCTTACAAAAAACAGCAATTTTCTGGATAAGTACAAATCGGAAATCTGCATTCCGATCAAATATAAAAATATCGTGATGATCGGCTATGTGCATGCGATGCACTCCAGTAGACTAGATTCAAACTCCTACAATACTTTTAAATTGATATCCGCATCCATTATCAAAGATATACACAGTTCGGGCGCATTTGAGGAATCCAAAGAGAATTGCCCTGTAATCGAACTGAATTCTACAGCAATTAAATTTCTCCACCCTCCAACAAGGCTCGCAAGCAGAATGTTTTCCATGGGAGGAACGGTTATATTCGACATTATCTCCAAAAGCGGGCAAAAAAAATCAGTTCGGGGAGTTGTAAAGGGAATCAAACCTACCGACAAAGACTATGCAATCAACTGTGATTTCGCAATTCACACCCCGGAGGAAAGTAAGTCACTCGAAGACTTTCTTGCAAAATAGTTCCGTCTAGTAACTGTTGGGTTTTAAAATTTTCGCCACTCTGGGAACCCTGATACGGTATGAATTTGGAAAACCCGATCCAATCAGAGGCCTCAAATAAAATTTGAATGCATCGGTTACTCCATTCCCTTCGCTATTGATAAATTCATCCGGCATGAGGCGGGTCTTTCCAGCAATATCCTTGAGATCAACCAACTCGTAGTTCACAGAATAAAATCCCGTCCTTTTGATTGCAATGGATCCGTCCACGTTGTGCCAAATAGCATATTGAACGGCTTTTTCACCTACTTCCCTTGCTTCTTGTTGATCAACGTCAGAAACTACCCCGATAAAAGAACGCTGCAAATATCCCAGAGTATCAGCCCTGACTCGTTTAATTTTTAATTTATCTCTGATAAGCTTGGAAAGCAAATCCCCCAACTGGCCTGTTCCGGATAGCTGCACATTTCCGTGTGCGTCCTCTTCTACCTGATCCAGTAATTTTGTTATGATCGGATTTCCACTCTCATCACAAATTCCCTCCGAAACTGCAACAACGCATCTTCCATATTTATCATAAACATTTTTTACATCCCGAATAAATTTATCCAGGCTGAACTTTCTTTCAGGAACATAGATTAAATGCGGGCCGTCATCAGGATATTTTTGAGCCAGACAGGAAGCAGCGGCAAGGAAACCTGCCTGCCTGCCCATTACCACACCGATATAAATTCCCGACAAAGACATGTTATCCAGGTTTGCCCCGATAAACGCCTGTGCAACAAATCGAGCAGCAGAACCATAACCGGGAGTATGGTCATTCAGTACGAGGTCGTTATCGATTGTTTTGGGAATATGAATTGCCCTGAATTCATATCTAGCGTTTTTAGCCTGTTCGTTTACAATTCGAAGAGTTTCTGAAGAATCATTCCCTCCGATATAAAAAAAATAGCGGACGTCATGTGCTTTCATTACGTTAAACATTTCTTTGCAGAATTTTTCATCCGGTTTTTCCCTAGTTGAGAATAAAGCGGACGAAGGTGTAATTGCAACCTGTTCCAGATTATGAGTTGTCTCCTGGGTCAAATCTACAAAGTCTTCATTTAGTATCCCCGCGACTCCATTCACTGCCCCATAAACCCGGCTTACCTGAATGAATTTTCTGGATTCCAATACGGCGCCAACCAAAGACTGATTGATTACAGCGGTAGGCCCGCCTCCTTGAGCGATTACTACCTTCCCCTCTAATTTCATTAAAAAAAGACTCCTTATCCTTAAATGCTTTTACAACTATTGCCGAAAGTGGACACTGTGCAATGCTTTCATATATTGAGATCTTTCAAATTCAAACGGAGTATGGTATTTCTCAGCACTCATACTCCCCCTCATTTCTGAAATAGATTCGTATTCATGTTCTTCCAGCCAGATGTGCATATCCTTCTCTATTTCGGATATTTTACCAATTCCACCTTTAATCAACACTGAGCAAAGCATAGAAATATTTGCCCCGGCCATCATCAATTTTATCGCATCGATAGCTCGATGAACCCCACCTGTTCCTGCAAGGTCCGTCTTTATCCTCGAATATAAAAGCGCAATCCACCTCAAGGACAAGCGCAACTCATGGGGCGTTGACAAATTTACGTGAGGCTTCACTTCCAGTTGTTCCAAATCAAAGTCCGGTTGATAAAATCTATTGAACAGTACCAAAGAGTCTGCTCCGTTTTCTGCGAATCTTTTTGCCGAATTGGAAATATTACTGAAATAGGGACTGATCTTTAAGGCGATAGGAATCTTTACCGATTTTTTCACATCTATTAATGTATCAACGTAATCGTCTTCGATTTCTTTTCCCGTAATATCGGGATTGGTAGGCACATTGTACAAATTCAGCTCTATCGCATCTGCCCCTGCTTCTTCCATCAATTTCGCAAAATGAGTCCAGCCCCCATCCGTATAACCGTTCAAGCTCGCAATAACCGGAATATCCACGGATTTTTTCGCTCGACGGATATGTTCCAGGTACTCTTCAGGCCCGGATTCAAAATCCCCCGGTTCAGGAAAATACGTTAGCGCTTCTGCAAAACTATTCGTTCCATAATTCAAGTGGTGGTGGAGTTCTTCGTGATCTTTTTCGATTTGTTCTTCAAAAAGAGAATAGAGAACTACCGCAGAAATTCCCGCATCTTCCATCCTTTTGATATCCTCAATTTCATAAGACAAGGGGCCGGCGGACGCAACCAAGGGGGTCCTCAATTTTAATCCCATGTAAGTAGTCGATAGATCAATCATTTTGAAACTCCTCTTTGGTTTTTCCGGCAAGAAATTCAAAGTGTTTGTATCTCCTGTCAACATCTTCCTGAGCCTGTTTGAAAAGATTTCTTGCGATTTCGGGCTTACTCTTTGTAAGCATTTTAAATCTATTTTCGCTCTCCAGATAACCTCTGACCGGAGAATGGGGAGGAGCCGAATCTATTTCCAATGGATTTTCTCCTTTCAGAACATTATCCGGATTGTACCTGTACAAAATCCATTGCCCGGTTTCGACTGCTGCTTTTTGGTGTTTCAAGCCCTCAGTCATATTTATACCGTGAGCGATGCAGTGACTATAAGCAATTACCAGGGAAGGCCCGTCGTATCTTTCGGCCTCCTGGATTGCGCGTAACGTCTGCTCATCTTTTGCTCCCATAGCAACTACCGCAACATACACGTTCCCGTAACTCATAGCAATAAGGCCAAGGTCTTTTTTTCCTGCTGACTTTCCACCTGAGGCAAACTTTGCGACAGCTCCTCTAGGAGTTGACTTCGACATCTGCCCGCCGGTATTCGAATAAACCTCCGTATCCAAAAGTAGAATATTCACGTTTCTTCCGCTTGCAAGAACATGATCCAGTCCTCCGTAACCGATATCATAGCCCCAGCCATCTCCACCGAAAATCCAAACGCTCTTCTTTACTAGCTTATCAGACAATTCAAGTAGTCTCTTCACATCTTTGGTGATCTGCTCTTTGGATTCAAGAGTTTTCAAAATTCGGTTTAGCTCTTCCACTCTATTTCTCTGGAGTTGAATTCCCTGTTCATCCCTCTGGTCTGCATTCAGAATTTCTTCGGCAAGTTTTTCACCAATAAATGATTTTAGTTTCTGCAACAGTTCCATTGCCACTTCCCTTTGTTTATCGATGGACACTCTGAAACCATACCCAAATTCCGCATTATCCTCGAACAAAGAATTCGACCAAGCAGGCCCCCTTCCATCTTTGTTTTTCGTATATGGAGTGGTGGGAAGATTCCCCCCGTAAATGGAGGAACAACCAGTGGCATTGGCAATTACCAGCCTATCCCCGAATAATTGGGTGACAAGTTTTATATAAGGAGTCTCTCCGCAACCGGCGCATGCTCCGGAAAACTCAAATAGAGGCTCCTGCATCTGTTGCTGCCTTATCTGCTGAATATTCAGTAGGCTTCTGTCCACTAATGGAATTGATTGAAAATACTCCCAATCAGATTTATGCGTATCCGGGATTTGGTCGATTGGCGTCATGTTGATTGCTTTCAATCTTACTTCGGATTTATTTTTTGCGGGACATATATCTACGCATACCGCACATCCCGTACAGTCATCCACCGATACCTGCAAAGTAAATTTGTATCCTTTCTCTCTCAGGTCAGAAATTTTCGTGTCAACGAATTTAAATGATGATGGTGCGTTAGCTGCACTCCCTGGGATAAATGCATTGACTCGAATCACTCCGTGTGGGCAGACATACGCGCATTTCCCGCACTGTATACATACATTGGAATCCCACACCGGTACCTCCCCGGCGATTCTTCTTTTTTCCCACTTAGTCGTTCCTGTTGGGTATGTTCCATCAGGAGGCAGAGCGCTTACCGGGAGATCATCTCCTTTTATTGACATCATTTTTCCGATTACATTTTTTACAAAATCGGGCGCAGTCTCTGAAATCCTGATCCCAAATTCTTCTACATTTTGAACTCCGGATTTATCAATCTTGGCGACATTCACTTCATGCAAATTTGCAATCGTGTTATCAACAGCCTGCATATTTTTTCGAACAATTTCCCCTCCTTTCTTGCCGTAAGAATATTCGATCGCTTCCTTGATTTTTACAATAGCCTCCTCTTTTGGCAACACACCGGAAATCGCAAAAAAGCAGGTTTGCATAACCGTGTTGATTTGGTTTTTCATCCCGGAATCCTTGGCAACTTTGTACCCATTAATAACAAAGAATTTCAGCTTTTTGTCCAGTATCTGCTTCTGGACTTTTCCCGGAAGTTTATCAAATACTATTTCCGGCCCGTACTGCGTATTCAGCAGAAAAATACCTCCTTCTTCGATTCCTTCGAGCATTTCGAATTTGTTCAAAAAACCAGGCTGGTGGCAAGCGACAAAATTCGGTTTCTGAATCAGATAGCTGGATCTTATTGGCCGCGTTCCAAATCTGAGGTGCGATATGGTCATCGATCCCGATTTTTTTGAGTCATAAACAAAATACCCTTGAACGTAATGATCCGTATGCTCGCCGATAATCTTAATCGAGTTTTTATTCGCCCCAACGGTTCCATCAGCGCCCAATCCGTAAAACACGGAGCGAATAACGTCCTTCTGCTCAGTATTGAAATCAGGATCGTATTCAAGACTGGAGTTGGTTACGTCATCATTTATTCCGATCGTAAAACTGTTTTTGGGAACGCTCCGATTCAAATTTTCGTAAACTGATTTTACCATCGACGGGGTAAATTCTTTAGAAGACAATCCGTATCTCCCACCTACAATGACAGGCATTTCCGAAAATCGCTTACCCTCATTCATTCGATCCTGAAAAATTGCATGAACCACATCCAGATACAAAGGCTCTCCCGGACTTCCAGGCTCTTTTGTCCTATCCAAAACCGCGATAGATTTAACTGACGAAGGAATCGCTTCCAGAAATTTTTCACTTACGAATGGCCGATACAATCGAACTTTTAAAACCCCCACTTTTTCTCCGAGCGGGAGAAAATGATCAAGAGTTTCGTGGACAGCTTCGGCTCCTGAACCCATGATCACGATAAGGCGCTCCGCATCAGGAGCGCCATAGTATTCAAAAAGGCCATACTTTCTACCGGTAAGCATTTCCAATTGTTGAAAATACTTTTCCAAAATCTTCGGGCATGAGTTATAAAAAGAATTCACGGTCTCCCGACTTTGAAAATAAACATCGGGATTCTGGGCAGTGCCTCGAATTACCGGGTGTTCAGGATTTAGCGCTCGTCTCCTATGTTCGAATACGAATTCTTCATTCACCATGTTTTGAAGAATTTCATCCGATAAAATTTCTATCTTTGCAAGCTCGTGCGAAGTGCGAAACCCGTCAAAAAAATGGAGAAATGGGATCCGTGATTCCAATGCAGTAGCGTGAGATACCAAGGCAAAATCGTGAGCAGATTGAACCGAATCAGAACAAAGTAGTGCAAATCCAGTCCCTCTCACAGCCATTACATCGCTGTGATCCCCAAAAATCGAAAGTCCCTGCGTTGCAAGAGACCGAGCTGCGACATGAATTACGGTTGAAGTTAACTCTCCTGCAATCTTGAACATATTCGGAATCATGAGCATTAACCCTTGGGATGCAGTAAAGGTCGTGGAATGCGCTCCGGTCTGTAATGCCCCATGAAGAGCTCCAGCTGCCCCACCCTCACTTTGCATTTCTATGACGGATGGAACCGTATTCCAGAGATTTTTTCTACCCTCGCTCATCCAGGCATCGGAATATTCACCCATGGGTGATGAGGGGGTAATCGGATAAATCGCAATCACTTCGCTTAGTCTGTATGCGATATCTGCCACTGCTTCGTTTGCATCGATTACTGTAAATTCATTTGCCATACACTTATCCTATCCCAAGACTTTATTCGAATAAAACAAACTCGACGAATGTGCAGATAAATCTGACAAAAAAACACATCCCCAAAAAGAAAAAAAATTAACTTATTTTTATTGAATACTGCATTCCTTCAAATTTCCTTCAAGTAAATTTCTGGAAGATAAGGATAAAATGGGTCTTGCGTTTTTTTACTCACAGAAATATTCCGGCTGAGTACTATAACATGAGGATCAGAAACCGATCAATAAATGCCCAAGAACATTGTCTATTAGAACGAGGTCGATGGCGTTGGAATTGCAAAAAGCTCTACACATTCACCAAGAAGAATAAAGAAGATAAAATAATTATTTGTAATCGCAGTTTGCGATCTCGGACAACTGTTTATGATCTTTGAAAATAATCTTATTTTTATTGATACCGATCCAGTCCCGCGCCTTAAAATCCGATAGTGCCCTGATAACGGATTCTGTAGTCGTCCCGATAATGGAGGCAATAATTTCTCTAGTAATTTTCAACTCGATTTCAGGAGCATTTCCCGAAGCAGTGTACAATGAAAGAAGTAGCTCAGCAAGTTTTCCGTGAATCTGTTTTGTCCCAAGCGAAAATATCTGATTTTCCGAATCCTTCCATTCTACGGCAAGCAGGTGCAACAATTCCGTCTGAAATTCTTTTTCTTTTTGTAGTATATTATCAATTAATTCTTTTTTCCAAAAACAAGCTCTTGAATCGTCGAGGCTAACTGCGGAGTGATTGTATTCCATCCCGACAAGAGAGTCCCGGAGTCCAAGCCATGAACCTGGCCCTTTCATGCTAAACGTCTGCTCCCTGCCAATTTCAGAAGTCTTAAATGTCCGAACGATTCCTTTTTGCAGAATAAATATTCCGTTAGCGGGTTCTCCCGCTGTGAATAGATATTCCCCTTTTTTAAATGATAAAAAGGTTTTATTGGAATTGATTTCATCTAGAGTTTGCGAGCTAACGCAACGGTAGAGGCTAAGTGAAAGGGTATTGCAATTTTTGCAGTCCATTGAATCAATCATAGTCCCGATCCATGCTATAATATTGGATTATTTTGTATAGAGATCCACACATCCCTGTCTCCATATTTAAAATTGTTCTATTCTTTTACAATTCTTTTTGTTGAAATTTCTGAAATTTGCCGAATTTTAATATTGTAGAACATAATTCCGAAAGTCATAGTACAAAACACGATGAATTTAAAAAATATTGACCCGCGAAATATACTTAGCTTTCTGGATGAGCTTGCAAATAAAGTACCCGAAAAAATCGCGTCAATTATTACAAAGGTACTTATCGCCATTCTAGGCGTTATTCTCATAGCCGCTGCCTATTACGGCTGGAACATAGGGAAGGAAATCGCTCCGGAGGAAGGGCAATCTCTGGCTGACGATACAAAGTCTTTATTTTATGAAGATATTCAGCGGGAATACAATCGGAAAAGAAGGGATGTAAGAATGCCTGACCTAAATTCTGCCCTGAGCGAATCAAAATATCAGAATTCTATGGAATATGAATATTCCACCAAAAATCCCCCCGGAAGCCCAAAGGAAGTCTTGGGGGAAGATAAAGCCAATCTGGAAAACGAGAGAAATTTGAGGCAGATAAAAAGAAATTTCAACTCTCCTCCGGTCATTGAAGAAAAGGAAATTACAACCATCCAACGGCCTCAGGATAACATCCCCGGAGCGAGAATTTCCGAGGGCATGAATGACGAAAATCGAGAAGACTTGATACGAAATCAAAATTCACCAAAAACTGGAAGGCTTTTGAAGTTTGAGTCCAAAGATATTCCTAAACCGACAATAAGACCCTCTTTGAGAAAAAACGAAAGCGAAACAATTGAAGAAAAGGGATATCTTCGTAAAAAAAATCCGGACGATGATCTCTCCCCAAAGCCAAAACCTGCAAAAAGACAGTTAATTCGGAAGGGCAGTTCAATAGAATAATATGGGAACGATCCTTAGATTTGCATTCATAAATTTCATTCTGATTTCTGGAATTTTTTCTCAGGAGAATGAATTCATTCTTCCGTTTCCGGATGATTTGAAACCTGAGCCCAAAGAAGAAAATGCCAAAAAGATGGAAACCTCAACTGATGATTTTCAAAATGAACTCAAAAAACTGGATGAGAATAAAAAAGCCGAGACTATTGAACTAGAAAAGAAAGAAACTGTTCCAAACTCCCTACCCCTGAAATCTAAAATTGAAAAAGAATCCAACCTCCCCAATCTTACCGACAAGAAAAACAAAAAAGCCAAGAAGCAGGCTCCAAAAGGAAAAGAAATTCTAACGGATGCTTCCCAGCCTCCTCATGAAAGGGGAACAATTCTATTGCAAAGACAGATGACAGAAAAGGCAAGGGCAGAATTCAAGGAGTCAATCTTAAAAGAAAAGGATTTTTCTTTTAAGTCCAGGCTAGAAGAAATACGTCTTCTGGGGATGGAAAAAAAAACCGAAGAAGCAAAAAATCTCGCTTTAAACATAGAAAATCCTGATGAGAAGTTTCAGGCACTTTTTGAACTCGCCAGGTCTCTGGATAATGGAGACTCAAAGACAAGAGAAGATTCTATTTCAATTTATACGATAGTTGTAACCGAGGCACAAAAAACCGAAAAAATCCGGCTACGATCTCTCTGGGCGCTCTCTCATTTATTGTATAGAAACCTGGATTTTCAAAATTCCCTCTACTTTCTTTCCGACATTCTACATAACCACAAGGATTCTGAATTTTACGATAATGCGATTTATCTTTGTGGAAAAATTTACGAAAAACCGTGGCCTGGAAAAGACCTAGAGAAATCGCGAAAATTTTTTGCGGCTTTTTTGGACAAAGAATCCGAAGAAAATTTCCGAAATAGCGAATATCTGGAAGAAGTAAAAAAGAGAATTCACGATACTCTCTAATACATCATAAATTTCAGCAACTAGGCAAGCGCTATATTAACTTCCAGTGAACCCATCTTTGAATACAGATTGATGGAAAGAGTTGTTTTTTTTCCGAATTTCAGCGAGCTGTCTTTGGTTTCAACAATATTCGGAGTAGTGATGTCAATAAACTGGCCGGAAGCATTAAAAATACTCATTGCATTTCCTGTGATCATGTTTGCAATCTCTCCGATTATATCCTTGTATTCATCCATGATTTCATCATCTTTTAATGAAGGCACAAGTTTTCTAGCGATCTTAAATGCAGTATCAAAATTCAGACTGTAAATTACCTCTCCATTTGCCGGGCCGATCACTCCAACAACAATCGCCAGTTCATGAGATGGGGATGGGGATTCCAAAATCTTGAGTTTTCCGCGGATTAAATCGACGCCCAAAACATCTCTACAAACAAGAGTTGCCGCCTCAAGAAATGGATTTACAAATTCTGCTCTCAATTGCATTAATCTTTCTGTTTTTCAACTTTCCGGTAGATTGGATTTGCATTCGACATTACTTGCATAATTTCCGAATAGAAAGAAACGAGAGTCATGCTCATTTCATCTCTCTTAAATTCCTTTTTTTCTTTTTTATCGGATAATCCGAGGCTGATAAATTCCACATACACAGTTTGGCCTGAATCACTGTATGGCCCACCAACTTTTCCTGGCTTATCAGAATTTTCCGTTAGGTCTTTCAGAAATACTGCATTGGTTCCAAATTTATAGGATTTGCCTGATGGAGTGGAAAAATTTGCAATGGATGAAAGAGACAGGTTGCGAATCTCATCAATCTTCGTGCCGGTCATAGCAGCAATTTCATTCAGAACACCTGGCTTGGAAGAATTTTTCAGACCCAAAGCGGAAGATTTCAGCTCTGAAAGTTTTTTCTGCTTTAGCTCGACTTTGAGTTTATTCGTCAAGAAAGATTTTCTAGTCTTATAGTCTTCCACATTGCCTTTTGCATCTTTTGGAAGCTTCCCGTTTTTTAATTCGTTATCGTATTCTTTTTTCAGTTCCTCTTCGGAGATCTGAACCTTTTTATCCAGTTCGTTTAATAGCCCTTCATCGCTAAATGCCAGGAGCTTAATAGCTACTTTTGTATTGGCCGCCTCTTCAGATTTAATAATTTCATCGTCTGTCTTTTTTATATCAGAATTCAAAAAATTAGGAAAAAGCCCGTATGCTTTTACGGAATCCATTCTGTAATTTAATGGAACACTGGAAAGAAGGCTCTTGTAAATTTCGTCCGCGCTCTTTACTTCGTCTGGCGCATATCCAGCGGAGGTGTTACTTTGCTTATGGATTTCTCTGGCTTGCTTGGAAAGCTCTTCTTTTATTCCATTAGCAGAAATCGAATATCCTACCTTGTCTGCGATAATACTCGAAACTTTCAGAGAACGGATTGTCTGATAAGCACAGGAGTCCAGCGTCGAAGGGTCATTTGCCATGGAAGGAACATATTCCTTGTACCGGAAATAGCATTCTCTTCTGGCAGCTTGGAAATAATCCAGCGGGATGGACTCTCCCCCGATTTTTCCTGCGTTTAATGAATTTTCCCCTGATAAAGCCTGAAACAGAGTTCGTTCCGCATCACCCGGCAGAAATGTTATCGCAAGCATAGCGACCAATATAAATAAGAATAATCCACCGATCGTTCTGAATATTTTTTCTTTGATAGTTGTAGGCTCTTCTTGAAACACGATTAATACTCACCCTAAAATTTGCTAAATATATCGTTTTTATGGTAAAGATTCTGTAAAGTAATAAACTGGAATAATCAAAAGAGTTTTCAGGTGTTTACTATATATAAATTTTATATCCTAGAAAAAAAAGCTACAGGGAATAAGAAATTCTTAAGATATTGAAAATAGTATGCTGATAATTGCTTTCACAATGATAATTCTGGGTTTATTATGTTTTATTTATGCATCCTTTGGCTCTGGCAAAAATACGATTCAGCCCGAAAAATCCGGCCAATCCTACAAGAAAAAGCAAACCGAGGTTCTGGAAGACAGACTTTTTAACGTAAAATACAAAGAATCCAAAAATCCTTTCATCGAAAAAAAGGTTCTGGAGGAAAGGAATATCTTGGAAAGAAAGTCCGTTGAGCCTACGGATCTCCCCCCACTTACCCTTACCGAGCCGATAGAACCCGTTTTACCTGTTCTGGAAAAAACGGCCGAACCGGAAATGAAAAGCTCATCCGAAAGAGCAGGCGTTGAAATCGAATTTCAACTGGAAGGAATTTTATACCAGGATGCCGGAAAAAAAATCCCGTTCGAATTGAAAAATATTAAAGAGAAAAATCTTGGTGAAAATATTTTTTCCGATTTCAAAAGGATCGGGCCGGGACTTCTTTGTGAAGAGGGAAAAAAATTCGTATTTAAAGTAGACAATGCAAGCTTCTATTACAATGCAGAAGAATTGGACCGAATAGTTTTTTTTGACGAAGCCGTCGTACTAATCCCGTCAAATCCGGATCTGGCAATCCCTGTTTTTTTTACCGATGAAATTGAAGAGTTCCGTAGATTCCTAAAAGAAAGATCAAAAACTGCAACAGTTTAACTGAATTTCGGAGCCTCTACCGCAAACTTGCCCTGAAACCGGGTGATTGGAATGTGGAAAGAATTTATATCCAAAGAATATTCTCCATTATTTTCCTTTAAATGCAAAGAAATGAAATTTAGAAAATCTCTGCTGAATGCGTATTTCAAATATTTGTGGTTTTTCTTGATTCCAAAAATCCGCTCATCTGGCCGAAAATAGAAACTCCAGTCCTCCAAAGGCACGCATAGGCAATCGCTTCCCCTGAGTAGCAACGCATTTTCATCTTTTACAAAATTTGTAATCTGGAGTGGAAAACCGATTGCAGTAATGTAACCGTTCTCAATAAAATTGCCGTATGAATTCTGAATATAGATTCCATCATCATCTTCATGCAGATTTTTTCGGAAAAAATCCAAAACCTTCTCCTGTATAATTTGATTCCCTTTGTAAAACCAGGCATCGTTTTCTTCTACCACAATTTCGCTGTCGTATTTTCTGATTTTGCCTGTTTCCATTTTATTTTTTATAACGAAAAACTAATCCGGTAATTTTAGCCATTTCCTTATTGGACTCATAGTAGGCTACAGGAAGCCCTTCTCTATTTTCAGTCCTGACAATCATTGGCTCGACCTCCTGTATTTTTCCGGATGTTAGCCATACACCGTCAACTTTTAATGCAAACAATTCTTTTTGCAACGAATTTCTATAATTTTCAATAGTTAAATTGCCTTCGAAATTGCGTATGACAACCGTGCCAAGAATTCTGAACGGTTTCTTGGGTTTAGAAGAATGAATTTCAATTTCCTTCAGGCTTTTTTTGGTGTAGCCTTCATAGTCGGATTTGTAATCATAATCCGGAATAAATTCGATTGTAGAACATCGGATGAACCAAAATATTAACAAAAAATAAAACACCGAGTAGAAAGCCAGTCTTTGCATACAGAGAGATATTATTCCAATTTTAGAAACTTACAATGAATTTTTTAAGTTTTTTTAAACAAATTTATTGTTTGCAATTAAGCCTTATTTAGAATAGGATTTCGGTAAAGTAAAAAGGAATTATGGAAGAGTCAGACGTAAATCGAAAAACCCGGGAAAACATTCTGAAAATCGGGCAATGTACACTCGATGAAATCGAGGAAAAAGTGAAGGCATTCAGGATCATGAACCAAAATGCCGCTAAAAAAAGATATTTGATTACACGGGAAGATGTATATGACCCTATTTCACCCGGAAAAATCATAATTCCGAAAGCTTCTGAAATCGATATTTCCATTGCAAAACTTTTGAGAAGGCATTTCAAAGGAGAGCAACCTTTTAAGGTTTTCCAGCCGGATGAAGGAATCGTGATAATCTCGGATATGGGTTCCATGGAAGGAGTTTCTTTGTCCATGGATCTGGTTACCCAAATTATGAATCTGGGCGGGGGTGCATACGAAGGCTTCATCGACAGGGTTGACAGCTTTACCGATTTTATTAATCACCTGAAAAAAGCCCTTTTCCCTAAATTAATCATCATCGGGTATATACCCAAAGAAAGAATACAGACCGAGATCATGAACTTTGTCCGGGTAAAAAAAATAGATAACTACCTAAGGACAATCGAAATCACCCATTCCGCGCTGAAACCCCAAAGCTTCTTTCCAAAAGTCAAGCAGGTTCCGATATCTCAGGAAGATCCGAAAAGCTGGGGAAGATTTGTTGTAGACATAGTAAGGGAATATACAAAACCTTATCTGATAGAAGACGTATAATTTTTTTTTAGTAAAATAAAAATCCAAATGGATATAAGTTTGAAAATTAACTAAGAATATGCCTTGTAAAATCAAGGCGAGGTCGAGCAATATAGCAGGATAGGGAATATTGTAAATTATGGGCGAATTCGATAAAACAAAAAAAGCGATCGGTGTTGGGGGAATGGATGAAAAATCCAAGGCCGAAATGTTTAAAAAATTTCAGACAGCCGGAGGGCAGGTAGTAAAAGAAAAGCAAAATGCCGAGAAACTTGCTTCATCAAAATCCGGTCCGAATATCCGGCAAGGCACATCCCCTCACAGGCAACAATCCTCTTCCGGAGGGAGTAATTCCCCTAAATCCCAGTCAAAAGAAAAAACAGAAGTAAAACTAACGGCCAAGGAGATTCAAAAACTCCAGGAAGCCGAAATGGGAAATTTCTTAAATCGCTTCATCGTAAAATTCAAATGCTGGATGAGCCGGGTAACCTCTTTCGGTTCAACTGACATCCTACCGGCATTTATGTCCGAGCTAAACCTGAATGGGAAAAAGGCATTGATGGAATTCAACATGGTGGGAAACGATATTTTTGGGAACCCTGACACAGGCAATAAGGTAACCAAGGAACTCGATAAAATTACCCCGTTATATGTTGAACTACTCGCTCGTGGACACAAATTATACGATAGCGGGGAATTGGCGGACTTGTTTGAGACCTATCTCGCAGCGACTGACCTCCCAGTTCCCATTCAAAAAGTCTCCGCACCAATTTATTCTTTATTCAAAAAATTGTATTATATGTATCCTTTTCAGAGTGCGTATCGCAAGGCAATGACAGCAGCCTATGAAGCTCTTCAAAAAATCGAAGGGAAACCTGCTCTCATTTACACTGTGAAAAAAAAGAAAGTCAATCAGGAAATCGACTCACTATTCGGCCCTATATTTGATAAATTGTATCTGGCAATTCTCCGCAATGAAAATAAAAACATCCCACTGAACTCAATTCTGATGGAAGAAATCCTTGGAATCACTCAGGAAGAAAAACCAGGAGTGCGTCAGATCGGAGAAGGAATTCCTGAAAGCGCCGGTGGAGTTGTGGAAGAAGCCAAAGAAGCAGCAGACAAAGAAGACAAAAAAGAAGAACCTCCCCAAGAAACTAGTAAAGAGCTTACATACGGCAAAAGGCTAATGACCATGTATACTCTTGAACAGTTGAAAAAAAAACATGACCCAAGAGGGGAATATTCAGACATCCCCGATAACGATAAAGCTTTCCTTACTTATTTGTATTTTAAGGAATTCGATTATGAATACTCTTTTGTCCTGACTACAAAAAAAATAGATTTGAAGCCGACTCAAATTAATGGGGTTAAAGTCGATTACAGGCAAAGACTTCAGGATATTTACGAAATTACCAGGCCGTGCATGGAGCAGTTCAAGATTTATCAGGATGTTTGCCGAGAGTTGGCAAAACACAAACAAAATCCAGGCTCCAACTATATTGAAGCGTCTAAAAAGACTACAGGTCTGGAGCAAAAAAGAAGCCAGCAATCCAGGTCAGCCAGAAATATAATTAAGGAATTCATTGAAAAATCTAAGGATGGCTTGGCTGTTTTAATCAGCGACATGAAAGGCAAAAAAGAAATCGTCGGCAACATGGATGCTGTACTTGTTTTTGATGCAATGGAAGCCCGGAAAAGATTGAATAAAAAGCAAGTTAAAAATTGCGTGATGGAAGCGTATTGTTACGCAGCAGCTTTTTTTCAAAGAATGAATGAAGGAGATTTGTTTGGAGGAGTAGTAGAGCTTTCTCCAGAAGAGATGGAAAGGTCTTTCGGAATAAAGCAACAAGAAAATCCAGAGCAGGGTGCATCGTCTGAATCTTTTGAATCAGGAATTGATTCTGTTTCCGACAGCGATTCAACAACTGCAAAAAGCGATGAGAATCTAGATTCTATATAGTAATTTTTCATTGTCTTTCACCGGACTTTTGCAATTTTGACATTTGTATGTCGACAATCAAAGTTACTGTTTTCCAGAAAAATATCCATTCAGAAATCACAAAAGACCAGAAGCAAAAATTAATCGCAGCAAAATCAGATTTTTTATTACTGCCGGAATATTTTCCTTCATTCAATCCTCAGGATAAAACCACTATTGAAAAGAGCAAAAGAAAAGAATTGTATTTGGATAAAATTCTGGAAGTATCCGAATATTTCAAGGGAGTAATAATCGGAGGAAGCATCGTCCGGGAGTTTGAAGGAAAATATTACTACTCAACTCCAATCGTTCAAAATGTAAATTTGATCGATTGGTATGACAAGAAAGTCCATGAAGAAAAAGATATTCAAAATGGCGATAATGATGGAATTTTTATATTGAGCGGAGTGCGGTTTGCGATTTTTTGCGGAGGGGATTTAAGCCCAAATACATATTCATCACAGATGGAAAGAATTCAAAACGAAAAAATTGCAATTGTTTTGCACCTCGCGTCCAATTCCAATTTCGCAAATTATGAAGACGACCTGAAATTCTATTCAAACATTGCCAAAAACTATAATGTTCAAATAATCAAATGCTCCGGAACAGGAAGTCATAACGAAAACAAGTTGGATGGAAGAAGTTTGTTTGCGACAAAAACCGGCCTTAACTGGAAAGTCGCCCCATTTGAAAATGACACAGAGATTATCAAAACTTTAACAGTAAATTCAGCTTGACAGCTCCCTATTTACCTCATGCAGCAAATAGAGGCCAGACTTTCCTTTAACTTCTGTTTTAAATTTTCTTCCAAATTCAAACAAGCTTTTATTCGCAACACTCTGAAAGACCGCATCAGACACTAAGAAATTACATCCGGTTTTTTTTGTAATCCCTTCGATCCGCGAGGCCATGTTGACAGTGTCTCCAAGCGCGGTAAATTGCATCTTCAATTTAAAACCCAGCTCCCCGATTAAGGCATTGCCGTAATGCACTCCAATCCCCACCCGAAATTCAGAGTTAAAATTCTTTTTCAGATATTTGTTAACATTCTCCAGAGAACTCAAAATCCCAAGCCCCGCACGAATAGCGTCCACACAAGGATCGCCCTTTTCGGAATTCAAGCCAAATAGCACCATGATTCCATCACCCATATATTTATCAATATAGCCCGAATTCGAATCAATGGCCGAGCCAATTTCATTGTAATATCTATTCAGCATATGAATAACATCATAAGGGTAATTTTTTTCGGAAAAGCTGGTAAAAGACCGTATATCACAAAACAGTATGGCAAGCTTCATTTCTCTTCCCGGGGCGGCTTTATGCTTTGTCCCTTCGTTTACTGCTTCCTCCACATCTTCGTCATCTAAAACTAGCCTTCGGAGTTTTACATTTCCTGTAACATAAGTTTGACAAGCGAGTCTTACCTCTTCACCAAAGGATTTCTTTTTTGCGAGTTCTGCTTCTGCTGAATTTCTCGGCAGGCAATTCTCCTTTCCTTCTAAAATAATAACCCGGCAAGTTGAGCATCTGGCATTTCCCCCACATTCAAACTTGCAATCGATCCCTGCATCTAATGAATTCTCCAAAATAGTTTGAGATGTTTGAGCTTTAATAATTTTATCCCCGACAAGATCCAGCTCGACGTTTTTTTTCTCGATGGGTTGCGATTCATCCAGGCTACTATTAGGCTCAGTTTTTTCATAGCATGACAAAAATCTGGACAAATAAGGATCCTTATCCAAGAGTTTATTCTCGGATACAAAATTGTCTGCATCGTCATAGGCTTTTCTGATTACTTTATCTAGTTTATTTTTGAGCGAAAAAATCCTAATTACTAGCGCGAGAATAAGGAATATAAAAACAGGAAAAATATATAGAGTATATTGCATTAATTTTCTCCGTTTTTATTCAAAATCAGACCTTTCAAATAATTTGATGGCTTTTCAACGAATTGTACAATATCATCGTGCTAACTTTCAAAACAGATAATACAGGAATGGACAACAGCATTCCCACAAGTCCAAAAAGCTCTCCACCGGCAACAACCCCAGCGATCATTACCAAGGGATGAAGGGAAACGGATTTTGCGATAATTGCTGGCTGAACGATTACATTGTCTACTAATTGCGCAAAGATTATGATTCCGATGACCCCGGATATTTCCGTAGAATTATTGTTGTCTACAAGAGCAAAAATTATTGGAAATATTGCCCCAAGAATCGGGCCTATATACGGAATCGAATTTGCAACCCCCACAAAAATTCCAAAAAGCAGAAAATATTCCATCCCAATCAGATAAAGCCCGATGGATACGATAGTTGCCATGATTAGTCCCTGAATAACCAGGCTTTTCAAATAACTAGTTATTTGCTCATTTATTTTATGGGTTATCATCAGAGTCATTTCAAAGAAACGATTCGGAACAATTGCAATTATCTCCTTATAAATTTTATCGCCTTCAAGAAGTAGAAAAAACGATACTAGTGGAGTAATTATCAGATAGGTTATTAGAGTCGGGATAAAATTTATGAATGCGTTCAAAGAATTTTTGATGTAATCCATGACCTTCGACAATATTACTTCAGGCTTTATGATCTCGCCCCAATTAAAGCCCGTTTCATTGATTTTGACAGATATGTTTAAATTCATAAATTTAAACCTGTTTTCATTCGGAAGGTTTGACCAGTTGGACAATAGAGGTGAAATTTTCGTGTATAAGGGAGGTATCAGTTCATACATTATATAAAAAATTCCTCCACCCAGAATCAGAAATAATATCAGAATAGTTACAACTCTTGGAATTCCGATTCCCTCCGCATAATCCACAAATGTATTGAATAAATAAAAAATCAGCGCTGAGAATAATATCGGAAGAGCGAGCGCCTTAACCCCTAGAATGGCAATTAAAACGGATATAGAGATCAGAATATAAAACGAGTATTTTACAAGCTTTACAGACATTGGATGACGTCGAAAATATTCAGTCACGTTTCGTTTTTCCTTTGAAATAGGCCTTTTCCAAAACCAGATTTGTTTTACTCAACCTCTGGGCGATAATTGTTGCGATACTCATGACGATTTCCAGCCCGGCTCTCGGCTTTCTTCCAATTAAGGTTTTTAAATCTGGCTGAAAAAAACCGATGAGGAGACTTTCCTCCAATGCCGTAGCCGTTGCAGTCCTCACTTCTTCGGTAAACAGAGATAATTCCCCGAAGAATGCGCCCTTCGGAAGATCCGCGAGCTTCATGGTTACACCTTCTTTGCTGGACGTTATTCCCACTCTGCCATCCATAATCAGATACAGGCCGGCTCCTGCCTCACCTTGACGAAAAATTTCCTCGCCTTCTGCATAATTCCTCGCATGAACCAAAGAAGCGATTTCTTTCAGAACGCGCTTACTAAGATTTTCAAATAAAGCAGTTTCGGAAAGAAATTGTGTTACTTCCTGTTCGAAAGAAAGTTTTTTCTTTAGTATCGATTTCCAAATGGGTATTTCCATGCTCCTATTATCGGCATGGAAACACCCTAAAGTTTAAGCAGACTTTTTGGCAGAGGAAGTTTTCTCCAAAGCAGTATTCATTGTAAAAATAAGGATTACAAGGCCAACGGTTACGCAGGAATCAGCAAAATTAAAAGCCGGCCAGCGCTTAAACAGCAAAAAATCAGGCCAGTCAAAACTTAAGAAATCCACTACCCCAATAAATTCTCCGGGATTTTTAGCCGAAAAGCCCAGCTTGATTCCTCCCCCCGGTGGCATCTTCACAAAAAACTTATCAATAAAATTTCCAAATGCGCCTACCATTACAAGGTTCCAGCCCCATGGATTTCCAATTTCGTAATTTTTCCATCTATATCCGATTAAGAAAACTATTGCGATCGCAGTGAAGATCAATGAAATAATCGAATTATCCTGGAACATTCCAAACACAAAACCCGTATTAAATGTTAACGCCATCCAGAAAAAATCGCCCATAACCGGTTGAATTACCTCGGCAGAATAGTTTTGAATGACCCAATACTTGGTTGAAAGGTCAATCATCACTCCGACAAATATAAAAAGAATATAAGATGGCTTAACCACCTCTAAAAATTTTTGCTCAAAATATTGCATCATCCTTATTTATTCACACTCCCTTTAATCAAAGATACGAGTAAAACTACGCCAAAAACTGAACCCATTACATAACAGAAAACCGACAGATTTTGTAAACTTTTATCCGCAAAATAGTTTCCAAAATGAACAGAAGATACGGCCAAAATCGTATTGACCAACTGTCTGGAAGAATAGACTATCGCATGAGTATGCCTATCCATATCCTTTAGACGAAAATTCCAGCGGCCGCGATTCAAATTTAAAAGGGCTCTGTGCAATTCACCGGGAATAGACAGGGCATTTCCTACAATATCTCTTCCCTCTTCCTTCAAAATTCTCTCTACACTCGAACCGCCAAGAACGACCAACCGAAAAGGCCTGTCTGCATAATCGAAGAAGGTTCTGTATGGATCAATGCTTGCAATGTTTCCTGCCAGTAGGGCCATAACCCTTTGTAATGCCACGAAATTCTCAGGGATCTGCGAGAATTTTAATATTTCTTTCAGGCTGGAATTTATTCCTCTCAAGAAATCATAACTATCCATAATTCCCAGTTTTTCGAAAGGTATATTTTTGAATAAATCAGTATCGGATAGGAAGCGTTCCAGTTTCTGAAATGAATACCGCGCAAGCTCTTCTAGCTTTTCCTTATCTGCGTGCTTGGAAAAAAAACCCATTTCCTCCATTCCCTCTACAACACCGTAATAATCCTTGCTCATTGCGGAAATTACGGTTTTGCGCAAAGAAATTCGAAGCGACTCAGGGATTTCGCCTACCGCACCAAAATCCAATAGACAGAGCTTTCCATCCGGAGTGAAGAGCACATTCCCTGGATGAGGATCCGCATGAAAAAACTTATAACGAAAAATCATGAGGATATAGGCGCGAAGCAATAGTTCCAGAGGCTTTGACTTCGGCTGGGCTTTTCCCAAAACATGTTCCGTCTCCGTAATTTTCACACCCTCTACAAAATCGGTCACAAGGACTCCCCTTGCCGAAATTTCTCTCTCTACTCTTGGAACCATAATTTCGGGTTCATCGTAAAACAGTTCATCCATTTTTCGGATTGATTCAGATTCCTTGGATAGATCCATCTCGCGCTTAACGATTTTTTCGATCTCCTTGTGAATACTTTTGAAGTCGAAAGAATAAAGATAACGATTTATTCGTTTCATTACGAATAGAAGAGTCTTTAAGTCCTTCTCTATGATATCCTCAATATGCGGATACAGAACCTTAATCGCTACTTTTCTTTCTTTATAAATTGCAGAGTGAACTTGAGCAGTTGATGCCGAAGCAATCGGAATTTCTTCGATCTCCTGAAACACTTCGTAGATATTTTTTCCGATTTCCTTTTCGAACCTTATGCGAATTTCTTCAAAAGAATGCGGGGGAATTCTATCTTGGAGGTCTCTCAGATTTTCAATAAAATATTCAGGAAGTATATGAGCAAGATTGGACAGAAATTGCCCGACCTTTATATAAACGCCTCCCAAGCGGATAAACAATTTCTTACAATCCTTGCCAAGGTTCGAATACAGTATTTTTTCTTTCTTCTGAACCGTCTCGCTCGTGAAAAAATGACTCGTTATTTTTTTATGCCATAACAGCCGGATTGACTGTTTGAGCGAAAACTTATAGACAATTAGAAAACGAGTCAAGTGAGTTTTGTCTTTATAAGTGTGTAGATTGGAATCATTTTTCATAGAAGTTTTTGACATAATACACATTCGGCCCCAAAGCAATGAGTTTTGCAAGAAATTCTTCCAGATGATAAATTCTTTACATCCTTTTTCCGGTTTTGCGAATTTTTTCCAGTATTTCCATAATCTCCAGATTATCCTTCAATGACCCCGTAATTTTATCGCTTTTTGCAGAATGTAAGTCACGGATTTCCATGTAAAGATTGATCCAGGGATTGGAATTTTTTTGGATCGGATTTTTCATTGGCTGTAAACTGTAAAAACCCTTGTAAAGCGTTGACTTACCATTTGAATAAAATCGATGCCCGTCGTTACTCAATACGATCCTGTTCGTGGTCGTTTCAATATCAATTTCAAATTGAAAATATTTCCTCCCTCCTCC
>CAYTEA010000017.1:0-94564 GCA_964436695.1 uncultured Leptospiraceae bacterium | reverse complement strand
TATCCGGTGTAGGACTTTGGTGTGTAAAAATCCAAATAAAAGCCACAACCTCTTTTGCTTGCTCAACGGAAAAACTAAATGTATCTTCATCTCCATTATTCGTATAATTTTGTATATCTGTAATAGTTATCCCATGAAATCCATTAAAAGGATCTTTTGTATGCTGAAATTGATTACGCTCATTTTGTTCAACACCAGCATTAACCCATAATAAGGCATTGCAGAAGGACTGCCCATTATTCTGGATACAAACATCACTTTGTGCATAGTATTGAACAGTTTTTCTTTGTGCGGCATTTGAAGTATTAGAATATTGTTCCCTAGATTTTTCTGGACCTGGTTTTGCTCGATTCCACCATCGCGAAGCCTTTCCAAGCCCTAGTCGATTTGCAAAGTCATAGTTCCCAATATCACTCCTTTCCCAAGCCGAACCTTTGTGCTTTTCTTGACCTGTAATATGATTGTACGAGTTAGCTGCATTTTTCAATCCGGTAGACATCCAAGTTGCAGTATTTCCAATATTCGTCCCTGCTACCTTTGCTGCATTACCGACATTCGTTCCAGCAACAGCCGCAGCGTTCCCAACATTCGTTCCTGCGGCAGATGCTGCGTTTCCTATGTTCGTTCCTGCCCAAGCAATTCCACCTTGAATAGCGCTGATAATCTGCCCGAACATATGCCAATTCAACCAGTTCCCTGTTGAGTCCCTGTAATTCACAGGATTTCCACTAACGTAAGCATATCGGTTCATACCGTTAGGCGACATCGGTTGGACTACTGCGTCCGGCGAGAGAAACACTCCCAGCTTAGGATCGTAATATCGGGCTTTGTAGTACATTAGTGAAGATTCGCTATCTTCGGTTTGGCCTGTGTATTTGAACCTTGTAATGTCAGGCCCATCACTGTTCTGGCGATCAATCTCTCCGTAAGGCTTGTAAGCGATATGCGATGCGCCAGTGCCTACGTCACCCGTAATCGGATTGCCTTTAGTATCTGTTATCATCGTAATGCTTCCGAGATGGTCGGGATGCAAGAAAAACATACCAGTGACTGGCTGACCGTTCGCAGTCTGGTTGCAGTTAGAAGATGGTGTCGTCGTTGAACCTGTATTACCGGAGGGCCCGGACACTGAGCCTGTCGAAGTGCCCGTGCTGGAAGTCCCGGTCGCTGAGCCTGTCGAAGCGACACTCGGTGTCCCCTGGCCTATCCCGCTTGCGAGTAACGCCCAAGGCGCATCTCCCTTGCTACCGCTGTCTCCCAGACCAAAGCATGTAGAGAAGCTGAAAGTCACGAGCACAGACAGGATTAGTAGCGGACTTACAAATCTGAACACCGGGTGGATATTACCCTCACCCCAAACCTCCAC
This sequence comes from uncultured Leptospiraceae bacterium, assembly GCA_964436695.1. Taxonomy (GTDB): domain Bacteria; phylum Spirochaetota; class Leptospiria; order Leptospirales; family Leptospiraceae; genus JABWCC01. Next base: position 93,198 of record CAYTEA010000017.1, on the reverse strand, counting down.
ATTTGGAACAAATGGGGCGTTAGTTACCCCTCGCCATTTCCGTAAGGAATGGAGAGGGGGGATATCAGCAGATTCAGCGACAACGGCTAAGCCGGGGTGAGGGAATTTCTTTCCATTTTGAGCGTGGTTCAATCCGAAATACAACCCCAAAAGTAGTGCTGTCGCAATCGCAACCAAAATAAGCGTCACGCGATATTTAAACATAATTTCGTTGTAGTGCAGAAGGAATGAGTACAGCTGTTTGTTTTTCCAGTCCCTGAGGCTGTGCAGGATACTACGCTCAACCCCACGCTTAAGCGTGGGGTTGCTTCTGGTATTGGATGTTAGTCCCAACCATTGAAATGCATACCCCTCTCTTTCCGTATTCGGAGGGAGAGGGGCTGGGGTGAGGGAGGCTACAGTCGAACCCGCTTGGGTCATCTGACTCACCCGATCCCCCTTGAGTCCCACCACATAGGAAGTCATCAGATCCCCGCAACCAGGCCTTCTCGTGACCTCAAACAAACCGTCAGCGTTGTACACTAACGTCCCGTTGGAGCTGGCTTGCTTCACACGATTCCCAGTAAAGTCGTATCCATACGTTAGTTGCCGTCCATCAGAAGTTTGGATCATTCGCAGTTTCCCGACACTGTCATACGTTAGTTGGTCACCATTCCTATCGATCATATTCCCCGATGCGTCATAGGCGTAGCTAATAGGGGCCTGTCCCTCACCAGTTAGCGAGCCCTCGAGCGTTAAAACTGGTGAGGGGATGAGGGAGGTCACACGGTTTCCATTGTAGCTCAGAGTAACATCTCCCTTCTTTATCAGATTCCCGCTATTAGAATACCCATACTCAATCGTCCCGTATTTTCCGTTAGCCTGAACTAGCCTATTCAGATTGTCAAACTGAAAAGTCTGACTTCTCTCCGAATAAATCTTGTTCGTAAGCAATGTAATATTTCCCAAGGCATCGTAACCGAATACGATGTCCTCTAGTATTTTACCGGTCGGAGTCTTAGTGTAATATTCCGTCGGCCGCTGCGTCGCTGAATCATAATAGATCTCAGTCTTCACTCCATTTCCGGTTTCTCGGATAATTGAGCCGTTCAGTGTCGGCCCGGTATAGCTCACGATATTCCAGTTTTTCGAATTCCCGTCGGATGAGTCCATTGTCAATGCTGTCAAATGCCCGGAGTCGGCATACAGTCTGTTGATTGCGCTGCCGTCCGGATACGTTAGGCGGTTCACCCTGTTCATGATATCATATTCGTATTTGAATGTAAAATTCAGATCGTCAACGGATTGGGTTTTCTGGGTTACAAGTCCGTTTGTATTTGAATACTGAAATACTGTTTTTCCAGTCTCGTCGGTGACTGTAGTAAGTTTTCCGGTGTAACCATTCTCGTCATAGGTGTAATTTGTCGCACCTTCTGGTTTCCGGACTGTTGCAAGTCTATTCAACTCATCATAACTGAAATTCACAGTCATCCCTCTGGCATCCGTAGTGGAAATCAGATTTCCCAGATTGTCATAGTTGTAGCTTGTAGTGCCTGAATTTGAATCGGATTGCGTTAGTTTTTTCCCCGAAAGGTCGAAGCTGAATTGTGTCAACCCGGAAGGCGACTGTATCACAATAAGCCTTCCTGCTTCATCATAGCCGTAATTTGTAGAAATGTTTTCGTCGGACTTAGATACGGTCTGACCCAGTTCATTCTTCACTGTTGTATGCGTCAGTCCTTTCGCGTCAGTTGTTGTGACATTCAGACCGTTATACGACACTGTATTGCTTGTCCCCTCAGGATTTGTGGCCTTTGTAACCCTTCCCGCAGGGTCGTTGTATTCGTAGATTGTAAACGGTGGCGTTTCAACTCCCGAAAGATATGGGCCGGATTTTCTTTTAACCCTGCCCAAAATATCGTATTCCGTAATCTCCGTAGTCGTGCTTACCTTGAATGCTTTGGATTCTTTCTTTACGGTTCTTCCTAGACCGTCCGTCCAATTCCTAGTCCAGATATAACCGTCCTTAGAGCCGTCGTTGATGCGTTTTTCCACATACTGTGAAGTCGGATCCCCTGTATTTGAGTAAACATATTCCTCGTGGTAACTGCCGGAATCTACTGTCGAAAGCCTTCCGTAGCCGTCATATTTTTTTGTAGTCACAATCCCGCTCACATCCGTAGTCGATGTGACATTTCCCGTGGTTGTGTCGTATTGCGAAGTAGATACCTGCCCCTTTGCGTTAGTTACCTTCGTCGTATAATTGTGAACCGTAGTGTCATATTCAACGCTAATGGTTCTGCCCAACGCATCGGTAGTTGTTATCACATTCCCGAAAGAGTCGTAACTGTAACTTGTCGTGTTCCATCTCCCCCCACCTAGAAACTTGCTTACGGATGTCAGGTTCTTTGCGTCATAGCTCATCTGAGTGCGTTCAATCACGGTTCCGTTTGAAGACTTTGTAACCTCGGTTACTCGTCCCAAAATCCAGTTAGGAATATCGTTTGAATAAGAAATCACGCTCACTAAAGCTCTCGAAGCGCCCGTATTTCCGGAAATCAATTCACTCACGCTCACTGGATTTCCAAAGTTGTCATAACTGAAACTTGTAAATTTATTTACGAGTAAATTGCCGGTAGAAGGATCGTAGCTATTTTGGCTTATTCCCTTCTGCCTCACATAGATAGTCACATCCCCGTATGGATTTGCCTCCTCGTAGCTGATGTCCGTGCTTTTCAGCATTGTCGCGGCTTGATTGAAGCTCTGTGCCTGACGCACAGTCCCGTTATAGGTCAGGCTTTGATTATAAGTAGTGATATCATAAAATCCGGAATTTCCGCTTGTCTGCTGGATCGATTCAAAACCTAGCCCGGTCCTTACATCCGCTGTTCCGTTATAAAACATACTGTTTGAATATTTGTAAGAAGTGGAATCCGTAAGACCCCCACCGTAATTTTTTGCTAAACTTGTCACAACATAGTCCGGCGAAGTATTTGGAATATACGGATATAAACAGACACATCCTCCGATTACCGCCCCGACCGAAGAAGCCGCAGAATAATTTATCCCTGTACTTTGGCCATAACTTCCAGAAATTTGAGTGACTAGATCACTCTTGCCAACATCCCAGAATGAAGCCGATACCTGGCTTGCATACGTGCTTACATACAGAAAATCGGATCTTCCGTCTCCATTAATATCTCCCGCAGTAAAAAACCCGTCCGAAATCATCGTTAGATCGCTACCTGTAGAAGAAAAATTATTCCCGCGAGAATAATACGCTTTTTGTGCGGAAGTTGTAGTTGTAATCAGATCGGTCAAGCCGTCACCATTTACATCACCGAATGTGACTAGTGATGAGGCATCCAGACCGAGCTGTAATCCCTGACTTCTTAAATAATCGTAGAAATTATCTTCTGTAAGTATTGTGCTTTCCGGCTCAAATCCGTCTCCTTTGAATAGAGAAACAGAAACAGCTCTGCCGATCATTTTCACCAGATCGGGCTTCCTGTCTCCATTTACATCCACAAGCCAAACAAAGTCCGCTGATTCGTATTTGCCGACCGGATAAGTCGCAATAGATGATGCGGTAGAATTCGCTATATCCAGCTTAATTACCTTGATTTCTGCGGTTAATAATGGTGAATTGATATTCGCTCCCGCATTATAAAATTCAAACCATACGAATTCTTCCGCCCTGCCGTCCCCGTCAAAATCCATAAGCTGCCACTTGTATGGAACTCCTCCGAATGTGTCAATATATCCCGGATGGAAATCCGCAGTAGGAGGAAGAGTTGACTCCGGGATTTTTGGATAAGGCGCAGGAGCCGGAGGAATAATAACCCTTGCATTTTCAAAACTTCTGCCGCTGGAAAGATATACGTAAAACACACCTTCCTTGGAAACGTGTACAAAGTCGGTCCTCCCGTCCGCGTTCACATCCGCGAGATAATCAACCCCCATGTAGGGAGAATAATTTTGCGTGGTCGAGGACAAAGGACGGGAATACTTGTAGTGCTCGTGTCAGGCACATCCAGATTCACATTACTCATGACCACAGGCGTGTTGAATCCGTTTCCGTTTGAAAATGCAACATTCAGTTTACCGTCCGTTAGCCCCCCGAACAGGAAATCAGTTTTACCGTCTCCGTCAATATCCGCAATGCTCTTGAATGAATTGTAACTAATCGGAATCGAACCTAAAAACTTGGCCGTAGTCACATGAGGTTCTGCCAGATTGTAATACACTCCCAAAGAAAACGTTTTAAAAAACTCATTCGACCCCGCATCAGTTAAGTAAGCAAAATCCGTCTTTCCGTCCCCGTTCATATCCATTGGAAAAAAACCATACATCTTTTGGGGTTGTTGCGGAGCGCAAGGACTACCGGATGGGTTCTTCACATAGTAAGATGAACCTGAACACAAATGCCACGCTATCGTTTCGTATTGCCCCCCGAATTGTTTCGCCAAAGAAACATAAGCATCAATATAATGATTTACAGGGACCGTCATCTTATACCCGAATGAAACCCCCGTGCCGGAATTCATACTTTTTATGCCGGTTGATACTTCACTGTATGTAAATTGTAAATCTTGGAAATCTTCACTTCCATTGTCATTCGAACCGGATCTTTTGATCCGAATCAACCTCGACTGAGAGCTCGTGATGCCGTATTCATAGCTCAAATCGTATTCACGGATCGTATTGCCATCCACTTGAACCCGAATCTTATTCATTCTTTTTTGCGACTGAATTTTTGCGCCAAAACCGTAGTCAGGAATTTGATCCTTTCTGTTTTCGTGAAACAACTGTATGGCAACATTGTTATAAGTGATCTGGCTCGTGTAAGTGTAACCGAATTCAGTATCGTAGGTATAACTTACATCGTAATGATTGCCGTATACATCCTCTACCCTATTAACAAGCCAGCTTTTTGCATTCGCCTTACCGAGTGCATTGAATTTTGAGTCAGCCGTGCTTCCAAAAGTGAATTTTGTCCCGTTTTTATCAATCGCAATCCATGAGCAGGGAGCACCATTGCCGCACGAGCCCTGAGGAAAATATCGCATAAAACTTTCTCGGTAGGAATGATATCCTTCATCTTCTCCGACATAGGATAGTCTTCCACCCATTGAGCTAATATACCTGTCGCTTGAACTATATGTAACCGGAAAAGAAGGGTCAATAGATATGGAATGCAGCCCGTCCAACTGCCACCCGACCCCCAACACCCCGTTCCCCGAACCGGAATGATAGAATAAAGATAATTGCGGATTCATTCCTTTCGTGCCCGAAGGAATTGCGATCGGCACGGAAAAACCCGCTTTCCCATACTGGTCAACATTCACCTCCGGAATCGGCTGAGGGATCGGGTTTCCGCCAAAAAATCCGAGTATAAAATTCTGAAAAAATAAGGACAATATAACTACTACGACTATATGCCTCAGCCTACGAAAGAGGCTCTTCAAAAAAGCAGGTCCTCGGAAAAATTGAATTGTAAAAACCCTTTGAAATCGTGGCTTTCTAACGCTATTTAACCACTGCATGGCACGCAAAAGCCTACAGTAGCACCTTGAATAAAATCAGAAAAAATACGACCAATAACAACTAAAAAACCAGGTAGATGTAAAAACATAATATTTACCAACCAATTGAATTTTTAACAATTTAAATTGCAATAAATTTTACATATTTATCAAAAAAAAAATAAATAATGTGCTAGGTCAATATTTCAATATAAATTAATTCGATTGATTTTAGCGTCGTTTTCACTAAAACTGCCCACAATAAGTAATCTTTCATTTGCAGGACTTAAAGATATGCTGAGTCTTGAGAAAAAAGAAAGAATCCGTGCAAATCTGCGTTCGTTTGCGACAAGCCCCCGGAAAATATTGCCAATCAAGAGTTACTCGTCAGCGCGGTTGAGGAAATCAAGGAAGAAGTTTCCGTTGTAGATACGGAAAAGGCAAACGCGTCTGATATTAAACTGCTGATTCTAGAAATGCGTGAAGGTTTTCGGCGAATGGATAAAAGGTCTTTTGCAATGGACACTGGGATTCAGCATAGCACTACTCGTTTTTGATTACGCTGTTCGGTTACTTAAAGCCTCCGATTTCAGAGGAAGCTTTGGAAAAAGGGATCATTTCCGGAATGGAAAAATCTCTGAGCCGTCAAAATAAAATTATTAGAAGAGCCTAACGTATTTTTACATTCCGGATCCGTTGGACTTAAAAGCCTACCGTACCTTGACCCCATCCCTCACATTCTCAGAAGGGTACAAAATCACTTCCATTCCCTCCGTAACCCCACTTATTACCGACGCAAAAGAATTGTTGCGCGATTCAACTTTTACCTGGGTCTTTTTGGCTTTACCCTTTTCTACCGTAAAAAGAGCCCAGTTTTCTCCATCACGGAACAATGCGGAGGAAGGAACTAACGTCCTGCCTGGCAGCTTTTCGGATACGATTTTGCACAATACCTTGAATGCCTCTCCCATTTTTTCAGGAGGATTAAAATCTATCAGCACTTTTATTCTTTGCTCCTCTACACCAAGAGAGGATATTTTTGTAAACGCTGAGGGCTCTATCAGCCTGACTTTTCCGTTGATAACTTCTCCACCCCAACCGGTAATTTGGACAGAGCCCCCTTTGTGAATTTTCACAGCGTCCTGAGTAAGTACCTCAGCTACGATTTCCAGTTCTCGAATATTCCCGATTTCCATGATAGGTTCCTGCATCATTACCGGCCCTGCGCTTTCCCGAATTACTTTCAGGATTTCACCATCGATCGGCGATTTCACTTCCCGAAGAAAATCCCAGTCCACAAAAAAAAGCTTCTGGCCTTTTTTCACAGTATCTCCCGCGTGTAGTTCCACCCTTCTCAAAATTCCGCTAACAGGAGAATACATGGTAAATTTTTCCTTTACTCGCGTAATCCCTTCTTCCTCGAAAAAATCTTCATAGGTTCCCTTTTGAACTTTTACGATTTCAGTCGGAATGGGTTTCGATCGGAATAGAAACCAGACTAATCCCAAAACAAAAATAACCCCAATTATAACCTTCGCATATTTGCTAGAGAAAATATTCAGAAATTTATTCAATAAGTCCATGTTCACTCCCTAATTTTCAAGACACTGATCAAATCCATCGATTTGACCTTTCTGTAAATAATAAAAAAGCTGATAATTAATGTTCCGATAGTCATGAGAAGAGCATAGCCATAAGTCTTCATGGAAATCGAAAGAGGAAAAGTAAACCCTTCCGTATCCACTGTCTGCAACATAAGGTAGGCAAAAAGGTATCCGAGAGCGCAACCGAGTGGGAGCGCAAAAAACGTTTCAAATATAAGCTCCCCCGCAAGTATTTGAAACACTTCCGAGTTTGTAAATCCTAATATCCTGAGACTCCCAAGTTCAAAGGCCCTTTCGGACAAAGAGATCATCGCAGTATTGTAAACGACTCCAATCGCAATTACAGAAGAAAAAATCAGAAGAATCAACGCTGTTCCTAAAGTTGTTCTCTCCATGATATCATTGAAAACTTTCAAAGTCCCGCTTCTAGTGGAAACTCCCGCAATTTTGGGAAATGTTTTTAGTTTACGCAGGAGATTTTCTTCTTCATTGGAATCAATTCTCATAGCAATTAGATTCACGGAATTGCCCTCTCCCAGAATTCTGCTGACTGACTCTCTATCCATATAGGCTCCCTGCCCCAAGATTTCGTCTATCGTACCCTCCACCTTCAATCTGATTTTTCTTCTGTTACCTTCCAGAACCTCCAGCTCGATATTCTGCCCCTTTACAATTCCCATTTTTTCCGCAACTACCGAATTTAAAAGAATTCCAGTTGTCGTCGGAGTAATAATCTGCCTATTCTTGCCGATTAGCCTTCTCAATTCTGCGTTATGCGGAATCCCCTGCAAAACAAGCTCCTTGGATTTATGCCCAGCCCTGATCCGGACAGGAACAATTCTGTAGCCCTCCGTATGAACGACACCTCTCTGGGAGGAGATTTCAAGAATCGAATGTGTCGTTACCGGGTTCAAAAAGGAAACGTTCATTGACTCCCTCTGCAGAAGATTGAACTGAACGTCGAGCATAGTGTCTATTGCATCCTGAGAAAATGTTCCGATTACCATTATCATAACCGCGCTAGAAATACCCAACGAGGCAAGAGCTGTTCTTACCGGCCTTTGAAATAGATTGCGGATAATCATTTTGGTGGTTGTGGAAAGTAACAGGCCTGTCCTTTCCAAAAAATTCTTCTTAAAAGATTCCGGAACAGGAGGGCGCATAGCGCTAGCAGGTTCCAGCTTCAATACCTGACGTATGGCGAATAACGCACCGACTGCCCCTGATCCTACACCTACAATATACCCTAATACGGAATGAAGCGGATTAAACAAAGCGCGCAAATCCGGAAACCTATAATACATACCGTAAAGATTCGTCATCAGCTCACCCAGATAAATTCCTAAAAATATGCCTACAATGGAACCTAGGGAACTGATCACGGAAATAAATTTCAAATAGTGAAGAGCGATAGTCCAGTTATCATAGCCCAGGGCTTTTAAAGTTGCAATCTGTTCTCTTTCTTTGGATACCAGGCGAGTAGAAACTATGTGCAAAAGAAAAGCCGCAACACCCAGAAATATTACCGGAATCATAAACGCAGTAGTTTTTAATTGTTTGAATTCATCCCTTAAGAAACTATAGGACGGAAGCTTATCACGGTCATAGGAGCCGAATCCTCCGTAATTTTCCAGGACATTGTCTACTTCTTTCAGAACCGACCTTGTATTTGCTCCGGGAATAAAAGTGAATACTGCGTCGTTAAATGCACCCTCCATTCTAAACGCTTTTTCAAGAGCCTCCCGGTTCATCCAGAAAACGCCATAGTGCTTGTCATCCGGCATCGGATTCGAAACCCTAAAAATATAAACATATTCAGGAGAAAGCCCCGTGCCAACCATTACGAAAGATTTGCGCACACCATATAGAATCGTGGTAATTTTATCACCAGGGTTGAGTTTATTTGCTTTGGCAAAAGACTCGCTGACGATAACCTCCTGGTCGGTTACTGGAAACCTTCCGGACGTTAGTGCGATCTCGTTAATTCCCTTTGTCAGGGAAACAAATCTGGCAGAAGTAGGAAGTATCTCTTCTTTGAAATCGATAGTGCCCTCCTGAATTATCCTTGTTTTGACGATTCCGATTCCCTGGATTTTTTCCAGTCTTCTATTCACCGAATTCGGAGCCCTCTTTAATGACACAAAGCCTTGACTAAAATAGTAATTCGTATAAAATTTGTCCCTTGCTGTCCAGAGAGAATCGTAAGAAATTAGAGACGCAATAAAAATGGCAACGCCGGACGCTACAACCAAGCTGATTGTAATCGCTTGAAATTTCAGTTGAAAAAGTTCGCGAAAGATTTTCTTGTTTAAATTATTCACCAAGTTATTTCCGATAGAGCTACTTTTTTTGTATTGACTTTGTCCGATGTGACCAGCCCGTCTCTCATCGTAATCACCCTGTCAGCCATACTTGCAATCGCAGAATTGTGCGTTATGATAATCGTAGTGGTTCCGAGTTTTTTATTGATCGAAAAAATTGCTTCCAACACCATTCTGCCTGTCTTGATATCCAGTGCGCCTGTAGGCTCGTCGCACAATAGCACTTCGGGGCGTTTCGCAATCGCTCTTGCTATTGCAATCCTTTGCTGCTCTCCACCGGAAAGCTGTGCGGGAAAATGATCCTTCCTGTCCAAAAGACCTACTTCTTTAAGAGCCTCATCCGGGGTCATCGGATTTTCACTAATGTCGGTTACAAGAGCAACATTCTCACTTGCAGTAAGACTGGGAATGAGATTGTAAAATTGAAATACGAAACCGACATGGTCTCTTCTATACTGGGTTAGCAAATCCGCATTCGCAGAAAATAAATCATGGTCTTTGAAGCGAACGGTTCCTGAAGTAGGAGTATCCAGCCCTCCTAGTAAATTTAAGAGAGTAGATTTCCCACTACCGGAAGGGCCAAGAAGCACTAGAAGTTCTCCCTTTCTCAAGCTCAAATCAATTCCATCCAAAGCAGGAACTTCTACCTCTCCCATTGTATAAATTTTCCGGAGATTTTTGGTTTCAAAAACTACTTCTCTCGTATCTTGCTGAATTGTTTTTTTCATAAAAATAATTTCTAATTTCTCTTTTCATTGAATGCTATCAAATCATCCATCTTCTGTCAATGAAATAAGAGATGGGCGGCATTACACCTTGAGTCGCATTCCAGAGAAAATTCCATCCAAAATGCATTATTGATTGAATAGTATCGCCTAACGCCCAGGATAAAATCAGGGCTAGTTAATATATTGCTAAAAATAAAAATCCAACCGGCTAGCAAATATTTTTTTGTTTTAGCTTGACTTTCCATTTTAATGAAGTCTAGAATTACGGATAAGTTCGGTTTTATTTTTGAACAATGTTGCAATGCGAGTCCTTTCGCGGGAGGTGCAAAATGGATACAAAATGGGTGTATATGTTCAAAGAACTTTCTCTGGCGGAAAAATATGCCGGAGGAGAATGGGATAACGTAAAGGGTCTACTCGGTGGAAAAGGAGCCAACCTTGCCGACATGACAAGACTGGAAATTCCTGTGCCTGGTGGTTTTACAGTCACAACAGAAGCCTGCAACAAATACATTTCAGCAGCCTGCCACTTCACAGAAGGAATCTGGGAACAGGAATTGGAAGCCTTAAAAATTCTAGAGAAAGATTCCGGAAAAAAATTCGGTGACCCGGAAAATCCGCTGCTAGTATCCTGCCGTTCCGGAGCAAAATTTTCCATGCCAGGAATGATGGACACAGTATTGGACATTGGTTTAAACGATGTGACAGTTCAGGGAATTGCTAAACTTTCCGGAGATGAGAAATTCGCATACGATTCCTATCGGAGGCTGATCCAGATGTTCGGAAGCGTTGTCATGGGAATTCCCGATGAATCCTTCGAAGAAAGCCTTTCCGATACCCGGATACAGGAAGGAGTAGACAGTGACTCGGATCTAAAGCCGGAAGCGTTAAAAAGCCTTGTAGAAAAATATAAGATCATTTTCAAACAAAAAGCATGGAGAGATTTTCCACAAGACCCTATCGAACAGATCAAGCTCGCAACCGAGGCAGTATTCAAAAGCTGGAACGGAAAGAGGGCCGTCGATTATAGAAATGCTGAAAAGATTCCGCACAATCTGGGAACCGCAGTAAACATCGTCGTAATGGTTTTCGGCAACATGGGCCCGACATCCGGAACAGGAGTCGTAACAACCCGAAACATCTCAACAGGAGAAAGAGCTCTTGAAGGCGACTATCTTGTAAATGCGCAGGGAGAAGATGTCGTAGCCGGAATCCGTTCTACAAAACCGATTCAGCAGTTGAAAAAAGAAATGTTCGACGTATACAGCGAACTCATCAATATATGCAAAAAACTGGAAGCCCATTATAAAAATGTTCAGGACATTGAATTTACGATAGAGAAAGGAAAACTCTGGATTCTCCAAACAAGAGACGCAAAAAGAACTGCTCAGGCTGCCGTTAGAATTGCAGTTGAAATGGCAGAAGATTGGGCAATCAAAAAAGAACAGGCGCTGCTTCGCGTTAGCCCCGAACAGATAGATTTTTTTCTTCATCCCCAATTTAAGCCGGAAGAAAGAAAAAAAGCCATCGTAACCGGTTCATTGATCGCAAAAGGATTGAATGTTTCGCCGGGAGCCGCGGTCGGGCAGATCGCTTTCGATGCAGACCTAGCAGTGAAATGGGCTAGTGAAGGAAGAAATATAATTATGGTTCGTCCTGAAACGAAACCGGACGACGTGCACGGAATGCTCGCAGCCAAAGGGATTTTAACCAGCCGGGGAGGAAGAACTAGTCACGCAGCCCTGGTTGCAAGGCAATTCGGCAAGCCGGCTGTAGTCGGTGTCAACTCTTTAGAGATAGACCTGGTGCGCAGAAAAATGCGAGTAAATGAAATTGAAATTTCAGAAGGAGACTCCATCTCGATAGATGGAAACACCGGAGAAGTTTTTCTGGGAGAAATTCAAACCGTAATTCCCGATTTAAGAGACCCATATCTCTTGAAACTTTTAGAATGGGCAGATGAATTTCGAAAACTTGAAGTCTGGGCAAATGCGGATTATCCTGCCGATGCCAAGAGAGCCAGAGAAAATGGAGCGCAAGGAATCGGGTTATGCAGAACCGAGCACATGTTCTTTCAAAAAGACAGGCTTCCATTTGTCCAGAAAATGATTCTTGCCAAAGAAGAAGCCAATAGGCAGGAATCCTTGGACGCCCTTTTGCCTTTCCAAAGAGAAGACTTTTTAGGGTTATTCAGGGTAATGAACGGCTTGCCTGTTGTGATACGTTTGATAGATCCTCCTCTTCACGAATTTCTTCCAAGTATCTCCAGTCTTCAATTGGAACTATCGGATTTAAAAATTCGTCTCTTGCGCGAGGCAGGAAACTTAGAAGCAGTGAATAAAATTTTGGACAAAATTACGGAAAGAAAAGGACTTCTGGAAAAGGTAGAATTCATGCACGAAGAAAATCCAATGCTCGGACTTAGAGGAGTCAGGCTTGGAATCCACCTGGAAGCACTTACTAAAATGCAGGTTCGTGCGATAATTGAATCTGCCTGTATTGCGACAAAGGAAGGGATCATCTGTCACCCTAAAATCATGATTCCACTGTCCAGTCATGTAAATGAACTAAAAGTCCAGCAAGCAACACTGGAAGAAGAGGCAAAAAAAGTAATGCAGGAAAAAGGAATTCAGGTCAATTACAAGTTCGGAACGATGATTGAAATTCCTAGAGCTGCGTTGACTGCGGATGAAATGGCTGAACACGCGCTATTTTTCTCATTTGGAACAAATGATTTAACACAAACCACTTTCGGAATTTCCAGAGATGACGCAGAAAAAGGATTTTTGATAGAGTATATGGAGAAAGGAATTTTAAAGGAAAATCCGTTTGCTACAATCGACCAAAATGGAGTCGGAAAGATTATGAAGATTGCGGTCGATCTTGGAAGAAATGTCAGGCACGATCTGGAAATCGGAATCTGTGGAGAGCATGGAGGCGAACCAAAATCCATTCATTTTTGCCACAAGATCGGTTTAGACTACGTTAGTTGCTCTCCATTTCGCGTACCGATCGCAAGGCTTGCAGCAGCGCATGTCGTATTACGGGAAAAAGGATTTAAGAGTTAAACCGCTTGAAATGAAGAAAGAATATTATTTCTCTCTGACTCTCTTGAGTCCCTGAAATCCGATTTCTATCACCGTATTCATCGCAGACAGAAGCGGGTTTCTGTCTGGAATCGGATTTTTTCCTTTTCCCATTCTGTGGATCTGCTCTGTGTACCAAGTAATTTCCAGAGGAACTATCGTATCTAGAACCTTCCATCCTGTTGTAAGAGGTTTCACCCTACTTGTAACTTCATTGCCTGCCAAAAGATCGTTCGGAAATTCCGGTTGAATTGCCAGAGACCTTGCAAGGCCGACTACATCGCAGGCCCCACTTGCAAGGGCTTCATTCATTCCGTTAAGACTTCGAAATCCTCCCGTTAGCATTAAAGGAGTTTTTACTTTTTTTCTCACCTCTTCACAATACTCAAGAAAGTAAGCCTCTCTTTTGATCGTGCTTTCCTTTCGTATCACTCCAGTCATCGCCGGGGCTTCGTAAGTCCCGCCGGAAATTTCAATGAGATCCATTCCTTCACTCGACAAATGCTCGACTACTGCCATGGATTCTTCTTTCGTGAATCCCCCTCTCTGAAAATCCGCCGAATTCAATTTAATCCCTACCGGAAAATTATTTCCGACCTCTTTCCGGATTGCCTGGTAAACCCTGCTTACAAACCTCATCCGGTTATCAATTGAGCCACCCCACTCGTCTGTCCTCTGGTTATGCCGAGGGGACAAAAACTGGCTGACTAAATACCCGTGAGCTCCATGAATCTGAACTCCCGTAAAACCGCTATCCTTGGAAACCTTTGCAGCATAGGCAAAACGTTCAATAATCTCTTGAATTTCTTTTTCTGAAAGCTCTCTAGGCTGGTTGAACAATTTGTCGAGTGGGGCTTTCAGTGGAATCGCAGAAGGGGAAACGGGGGATGGGCTCAAGAACTTCGGAGACTGTTTTCCCGGATGATTCAATTGGGTCCACAGATGAGTCCCGTTTGCTGTTCCGGCTAACGTCCATTTTTTCAAATTCGGGTCATCGTTCCCTTTTTCGAAAACTATATTGTTCGGTTCGCCGAGAGCACTATGATCCACCATAATATTTCCGGTAATCAGAAGTGCAGCCCCTCCACCTGCCCAGCGTTTGTAGAGGTTAACAAATTTTGCATTCGATCTATGGTGTTTATCCGCCATGTTTTCACTCATCGCAGATTTTCCGATTCTATTTTTCAGAACTGCCCCGCATGGCAGTTTCAACTCTCTCTGAATCAAATTTGTTCCGGTTTGCATTTATTTATCCTTTGCAAAAGATTAGTTTTGAAGCCGACTCTATTCAACTCTACTAGAATATTTTTTCTGGTTTTTATAATACGATACCCAGGTCAGAAGTGTAAGCCCAAGTACCGGGCCTGCAAAATAGATGTGCACCTGGATAAAACCTGCGATAAGCCCAAGCACTCCTCCCAGAAATTGAATCATTACCAGGTTCCCTCCGGTATTGTCCAAAATCATTTTTTCAAGTTCGTCGGTATCCAATTTCATTACCTGCTCTTCAACGAGATGGGTGATATTAACTTGATGAACGATTTTTTCTATCTGAGCCTTCAGGTATGCGCTTCCCTCAGAGGATCTCATATACTCGACGATTTTTTCTTTTGCATAGTCCAAAATTCGGAATGAATAATTTCCAACCTTCTCCCAGTTTCTTTTATCATCCAGAAATTTTTGCAACCTGTCAATTGCGGCTGGCAAAAAAGTTTTCCTGGAATATTCGCTGGATATGTCAACCCAGTCTTTCACTCTGGAAAGAATGTACTCCTGGGTTTCCGAAGACGAAAGCTTTTCTTGAACATCCACAACAAGTATATCCAGAACCCCCATCAGTTGTTCTGTAGTATCTTCATCCTCGATAAAATTCTGAAGCATCTCCTGCAAAGCATTGTTATCAAATGAAATAATTTTTTTGATTCCAAACCCAATGTTGCCTATCGCATTTTTTTGCTTCAGGTATTCGTCTATTGCATTATTCAAAATCACCGAGAGCTTGGGGAGTTTTTCGGATACTACCTGTTTTACAATGACAACGATATGTTCTCTGTTTTCCCTTGTCTGAATATATTCAATAATTCTTTTTCTGACTTCAAACCAAAGCTTTTTAATCTCCTCAGGATTTTGAGCAATATCTTTTAAGGTTTCTTCGATCACATTGAAAGATTGTGATAGAATTTCCGGCCCTTTCTCTTGTAGTAAGTTAATGATTTTTGAGGTTACTTTTTTTCGAACTTTTTCGTCTTGCAGAAGGTCATCTAGCCACTTCTCCAATTTTTTTGTCCCCTTCTGAATTAACTTTTTCTCATAAACATATTCCAAAAGTATATCAGGCGCGAGCAAATTCTTCTGGATACTTTCCCCAAGGCTTTTCGCAATATTCGCCTTGTTTTTTGGAACAAGCCCCTCCCATCCCAAAACTTTTCCCTGTTTCGGCTGAAAAAGCATTTTTATTGCAAGGTAATTAGTATAGTACCCGACAACCCCGGCCATACAGATTACAAAAATGGCATCGATCCATAAATTTTTTTCGGGCAAAAGGATTTGTACCAACCCAAAAATCACAGTAATAATGCTTATTCCTCTCCTAAACCAGAGGTCCAGCCTTGCAACATCCATTCATTTCTCCAAAGTTAAACGATTCCCGCAATTCATGCGGAAATGCAAATAGAAAATTGTTCCCGAATCTTACAAGGGAGAAAATTTGAAATATCCGAAACGAACCGGAAGAAATAAATCTTGACAGCGATGCAAAAACATGGATAACCTTGGAACAGATTTTACACAGATCATCAATGCTGGCATGAAATACAAAACAGCATTCGGAACTTTTTGAATTAAGATTTGAAATAAAAAGAAATTGCTTGGAAATAGTTACGAACTTCAAAACTTGGAGAGAGAAATGAAATTTATGAGGCCAACGCCCAGCCCATTCTTTAGCATGAGCTGGACAACACTAATAAATGACGATTTTATTCATTTTCTGCACTTAGTTTTTTCAAAGAATGCACTTTTTGCAATTGCGTCATTTCTAATCAGTTGTAAGAGAAACATTGAACCCCAAAAACCCGGTAAGCCCTCCGGGGGAATATCGGCTATCAGTTTTGTTTTATTAACTGCTTTTGCACTTGTAAGTATCACAGGTTGCGAAAACAAAAAGTCCTCGCAGGTCGAGACTGAAAAAATTACAACAGGGATCATCATTGGGATAGTAACCCAATCAAATGTTACAAACACAAACTGTCCGTCGAGTATCACGACTTACACTTCCATCAGCGCGACCTTAAAAAGCCAGTGCGGGAGCTGTCATAATGGAAGTAACCAATCGGCAAACCTGGATGTAACCAGCTATTCTTCAATAAGCAAAAAAGTGAGTTCAGGAAGCCCTGCATCTAGTACACTTTATATAGCAGTGAGTTCAGGAAGCATGGCGAAATATTCCGATTCAACTCTGAATTCTTCGATTTACTGTTGGATCAAAAGTGGGGCATCAAATTAGGAACCAAAAATGAAAAATAGAAATAGCTCCTTAATCATCATCTGTTTTATTAATTTGTGTTTTTCCGGATCGATTTACTCGGAAGAGATTAAGGAATCCAAACTAAAAGTAGAATGGGGAAAGGTTCTATTCACTCTTACGAAAGAGATGATGGGAGAAGATCACGCAATGACCGGCCTCGCAGATTCAATGACCGGTTCAATCGACATGAATTCCAAAAAAGTGGAATTCAAACTAAGCGTAACAAGATCGAATTTTAATATGACTGGTGTTTACAAATACGCAAATGGAAGAATGCACGAGACTTACATGGAATCAGACAAGTTCAGCGTGATCAATCTTGTCGGAAACATTGCAGCCTATGTTCCCAAAACAGGTACTGCAAAAGTTGTGGGCAAATTGACCATGCACGGAATCACCAACGATATTACTGTAGAGGGAAATATAACCCCCTCATCGAATGGAAAAGGGTATCTTTTGACAGCATCATTTGACGTAAACCTTACACACTATGGTATTGAAGTTCCAAATATGAAAATGGCAAAAGTGAAAGAGATTGTTAACATAAAGACAAAAATTGAATTAAGTAGCGCAGAATGAAAAGCTGTATTCTATTCATTTTATTTATGGCATTATACTTCCCTGCATTTGCTCAGGAAAAGACAGAAGAAGCCAAAAAAGAAGATCCTTCTAAAGTCGAGAAACCCAGCGAAAGGCCTGCTACGGATGCTCAAGCTGCTACTTTAGCCCCGACTTTTACAGGCCCAAAGTTGATCCATATCGCATCCACTGAGGCATTGCAGTCACAGATTCTGGATTTTCGTATCAATCACCGATTTGGAAATGCCAAAAAAACATCGGCAGACTTTTTAGGTTTGGATAATGGCGCCAATACAGAGCTTTCTTTGGAATACGGTTTCACGAATAATTTTTCGGCTGGAATTGCAAGAATCAGCGACCACAAGACTTGGGAAGGGCGGGCTAAATATCTTGCACTTACCCAATCCAATACCGTGCCCATTTCCCTGGCTTTTTCGGGCGCCATCGGCGTAGATACACAGAAAGAAACAATGCAGTATGGGCCTTATATTTATCCCCCATCCACTGGAAATCCTGCTTGGGATGCGAATATAAAGAACCAGTTGAATTCTTATGATCTAACCCAAAAAGACAGAACAAATTACTACGCCGGAGTAATGGTTTCTAGAAGGTTTAATGATTATTTCTCGTTACAGGTTGCACCGATATTCACTCACAAAAACTGGGCAAAATCGAATACATCCAATGACAGAATCGGCGCCGATATCGCAGGCAGGATAAAAATAGCCAAGAATTTCTACTTCATCTTTGAAGGAATCCTCACCAAAAAGCGCGACTACAAAGGTGACAATTACGCTAATGAAGACCAGGCAACCTACGGGATCGATACAAAGACACAACTCACCCCCGAAGAGATCAATTCCACCTACAACACGACAGGCGGTTTGTTATACGCCTATTACAGAAACGTACTGAGTGACAAACCTGTTCAACATCAATACACTCCATTTAGCCTCGGTGTGAGTTATGAAACCGGAGGACACGTCTTTCAGGTTTTTGTTACCAACATGAAAACCCTTGCCTTTACCCACATCCTAGAAGGCGCTGACTACAATTACATGAAGAAAGACTGGACGATTGGTTTCAACCTAAACAGATATTATTCATTTGAGAAGGCAGCGTCTGAGAAGGACTTCTGAATATAATGAAACTGCTATGGCAGACTTCAATTTCACCGACAGAGAAACAATCGCATTTGATTTCGCCCTTCGACAAGAGAATCTCAGAATAAGGAGTGGGCCGGGCAACTCAAGAACAACTTCCCCCGAATAGGTTCTTAGCCCCGCCTCCTTTTTAAAACTCTCAGTTACAACAAAATCTCAGAACCGCCCTTTATTTATGTCTCCTGCAATTTCGCATAACGTTTTTTGAAAATCTAAAGAATAATCCTTCGATCTTCCCCGAAGACTGTACCGATAATTATTTTATACCGGATACTATTTGGGGATTACTATGAACAGAAACAACTTATCACTAAAGGAAAATAAGACCGTCGTAGGAGAATTCTGGACATCCATGCAAAGGCAATCCCATCCAATACACTATGTCGTAAGTTACAGGGCCTCCTTCAAACCGGAGCTACCTTCATTTTTCATCAACAAATATCTATCGAAAAAGAAATCAGTCGTGTTGGATCCCTTTGGCGGGCGTGGAACGACATCAATTCAGGCAAATCTTGACGGCCATTTCGCAATCCACAACGATATCAACCCGGTTTCGAATTTTCTAGCAGAGTCTAGAAAAAATATTCCTGACTTCAACGCACTGGAAAAAACATTGAAGAATTTGAATTTATCAAAAAAAGCGGAGGAGGAAGAAAAAGATGAGGACATGCTTCATTTCTTTCACGAAAAGACCCTCAACGAAATCAAGAATTTGAGAAGAATTTGCAAGTCGGAAGATTCACCGGAAATCAAATATATTTGTCTTACTGCGCTTTCAAGGCTTCACGGTCATAGCCCGGGTTTTTTTTCAGTATACACATTTCCGCAAATATCCATCGAGCCGAAGGCACAGGCAAAAAATAATATTAAGCGCAAGCAAAAACCGGAGTATCGCGAAATCAAATCCAGAATCCACTCCAAAATGAAAAGAGACCTATCCAAGCCCCTCCCTCCGTTTTATCATGAATTTTCCAAAAGAAATTTGTATCTGAACCAAAGCGCGACGGATATTTCTTTGCTCGGAGATTCTTCTGTGGATTTAATTGTGACCTCTCCTCCTTTTCTCGATAAAGTTGATTACGCAAAAGACAATTGGATGAGAAAATGGTTTTTGGGACTGGAAGGAGAACCGCAGATAAGTATATTCAGAGATCTAACCGATTGGAATAAATTCATAGCCAATGTGCTAAAAGAATGTTCAAGGGTAATGAAAAAAAATTCATACCTCGTAATGGAAGTCGGTGAAGTCTTATCCGGAAAAAATCAAATTTCATTAGAAAAAGAAATCGTTATGAACGCAAAAGATACCCCTCTTTACTGGACAAAGACTTTTATCAATTCGCAAAAATTCACTAAGCTTTCCAACTGCTGGAATGTTGACAATAATCTGAAAGGCACGAATTCCAACAGGTGCGTAGTATTTCAAAATCTAAAATAGAAGAAGGCTTGTCCGAGAAAAAAGAGACTAGTGGGTTCTCTTTTATCTCCGAACCCAAATCTATTCCTTTTTATTTCCGCATACCCTTGCACTTTGCGGAAAAGATTGTCGGGAAAAAACTAATGCCCGCAAGAATTTTATTCCATTATCCTAGAGCCGCAATCGGGGCATTTCTACAAGAAGGATTGATTGTAAACAGGCATAAAAATTTAACCAAAAGGCTCTTGAAGTTAGTAAGAATTCAAGTCTCCCTTACGGCTAGCTGCCCTTTCTGCATCGACATGAATTCTGCAAACTATTCAAAACTTAAAATATCAAACGAAGAACTGCTTAGCCTGCAGGACGAAAAATCCTTTAACAAGATTACTAGCTTCTCCGAAATGGAAAAGACAGCAATACGTTATGCGAAGTCCATTACCCAAAGCCCGATTTTTATTCCGGAAGAATTATTCAGGGAAGTGAAAAGTCGCTTCACTGAGAGTGAAATTGTTGCCATTGACTACACGATTGCGCAGGTAAATTTCTGGACACGACTCATCCAGGGCTTTGCTATTCAACCCGAAGGGTTTTCCGAGGTTTGCGTTTATGATTTGAATAAATTTTCAAGGTCAAACAGGCATCAGGATAAATCCTAATGCCCGATTTCTCCGGCAACTACTTCATCTTATATTTTTTCTTGAACTTATCTACTCTACCCGTTGTATCTACTAATTTGGATTTTCCAGTATAAAACGGATGGCAGCTGGAGCAAATTTCTACTTGCATATCCCCTGCGCTTGAACGCGTCTCAATAACTGTTCCACAGGAACATTTGATTTTTGCATCGATATATTTTGGATGGATACCTTCTTTCATAACTCTCTCACCTTTTTAAGAATTCATACTTGCTAAAAATGCGTCATTTGTCTTCGTTCCCCGCATTTTATCGAGGAGCAATTCCATACTTTCCGTAATGCTCATAGGGGAAAGCACCTTTCTTAGAATAAATACTTTTTGAAGAACATCTGACTTTTGCAAAAGTTCTTCTTTTCTGGTTCCTGACCGGTTTATATCGATAGCCGGGAATATCCGCTTATCGGAAAGCTTCCTGTCCAAATGAACTTCCATATTACCGGTTCCCTTGAACTCTTCAAAAATCACCTCGTCCATTTTAGACCCCGTATCAATCAAGGCGGTTGCAATAATTGTAAGAGATCCCCCGCCTTCGATATTTCTTGCGGCCCCGAAAAATCTTTTTGGTTTGTGCAATGCGTTTGAATCCACACCACCGGAAAGAATTTTTCCAGAAGTCGGAATCACCTGGTTATAAGCCCTTGCAAGCCGCGTAATTGAATCCAAAAGAATCACTACATCGCGTCCGTGCTCAACCAGCCTCTTTGCTTTCTCGATTACCATCTCGGCAACCTGAACGTGCCTTTGGGCAGGCTCATCAAAGGTAGAACTAACCACTTCTCCCTTTACGTTACGCGCCATGTCCGTTACCTCTTCAGGCCTTTCATCAATCAGTAGAACGATTAAATACACTTCGGGGTGGTTTCTCGTGATCGCATTTGCGATATTTTGCATGATTACAGTCTTACCAGTTCTAGGAGGAGCCACAATCAACCCCCTCTGCCCTTTTCCGATCGGCACCATCAGATCGAGGATTCGAGTATCCAGATGGGAAGGATCAAACTCAAGGCCAAGTCTTTCATTAGGATAGAGTGGAGTCAGATTATCAAATAAAACTCTTCGACTAGCAGTATCCGGAGACACTCCGTTAATCAGTTCTACTCTAAGCAGGGCAAAAAATCTTTCAGCTTCCTTTGGAGGGCGAATCTGACCTTCGACAGTGTCGCCAGTCCTCAATCCGAATAATTTGATTTGAGATGGAGAAACATAAATATCATCCGGACCCGGAACATAGTTGTAATCGGGGGAGCGCAAGAAACCATATCCATCGGGAAGCTTTTCCATTACTCCGACTGCATGAACTTGCCCGTCTCTTTCAGTCTGGGCTTGTAAAATAGCAAAGATCAGATTTTGCTTTTTCAAGCCGTTGGTATTCTCAACCCCCATTGATTTGGCCATCTCGGTTAGTTCGCCGATTGCTTTTTGTTTTAATGCAACAAGGTCAATTGGCTCCGGAGTCGGGCCATCGTAGTGTTTCTTTTTCTTCTTATGATGCCTGTGGTCGGAATTGGATCCGTTGTTAGAGATTTCTTGAGTTGGAGAATCAACAACCGTTAGGTTTTCAGAATCGGTCTCCGTAGCAATAATAGGTTGTTCAGAATTTTTTTTTGTAATTGTCATATCTTCTGTATAGGAGTTTGCCTTTTGTAATTGATTAAATTAAGATGTGATGATCTAGAGAACTTCTGAGCGTTCTTTATCTATGATTTTTTCTTAGAATTTCTTGTCAATATATTCTTCTGTTTTTTTTGCTTTTTCTTAACAGATTTTACTACATTTTTAGGCTTATTCGCGATCAAAGGTTTCTTTTTTTCTTTTGAAGTCTGTGATTTTTGAATTTTCTTTTTTTCGGATAATTTTTCAGACTCAATCTCTTTTTTTGTTTCCTTCAAATCACCCTTTTCTTTGAACTTCTTTGCAATATTCAACTGCCGAATTCTATTTTGAAGAGTTGATCGGGGTATTCCCAAAGCTTTTGCCGTGTGGGAAATATTATCCTGATTGGATTTCAGGTTGTAATAAATATAGTGGCCCTCCGTTTCATTTAAAACGACTTCCAGAGGCAATTTATTATGGAAAGCCTCTTCTATGGAAGGAAAAGACATTCCGGCATCTCCCATAAAAGACAGCTTATTTCCTGGCAAAATGAACTGATAGAGAAATCCAACGGTTTTTTCTTTGGCCTCCAGAGTGATAACCCGAAGAATTCTATCCACCTGCTTAACATAAGTTTGCAGAAATGGATTCGAATCGCCTCCACTTTTATTCTCAAAATTATTCGATTTCAGAAAATTTGCAAATAGGTCCCGGTTCAAATCCCGTAAAAATCTTTCGGCAAATACGATTGAGTTACGAAAACTAGGCTTTGTTAAAATTTCTTTTTCGAACTTTTCATTGTAGAATATTGAATTTCCTTCAACGTCGGTCGCAAATAATGGGTCGGGAAAATTTTCAAGGATAAGTGAGATGAACCACTGAATCTGATTCTCCTGAGATTTCTCCTGTTTTTTTTCGATGTGTTTTTCTTTGGGGTCTTCCTTCTTGATAGATTTGGAAAATTCCGCTAGAAATCTAGGCTTGTCCCATTCACCGATTTTTTCCCCGAGTTCTGATAACACAGGAATTAACCTGTTACTCTGAAAATAGGCAATCAGGTTTTCATGAAATGAATTGTCAATCAGGTGGGAAGGGATTGAATCATAGGTTTTTCCGGAAAGAGAAAGATCGCTCATTTCCAATAAGATTTTTTCTTTTGACAATAGCCCGATAAGCTCACTGGTCTCGCGATTCACAACCGGAATCTGCTGAATTGGGGTTATCAAAAAATGTTTGTATATTGTTTCGATTTTCATAGTTGAACAGTGGCTAAAAGTTTAGAGAAATGGATTCTTAAAAAAAGAAAAGGAATTTTTTATCGCGAGAAATTAAAATTTCAACCGATTTTTTCGATTTTGGAATATTGGATATCTGTTTCGTCTTTTTTTTCTTCGATAACTTTTTGTATAAAATGATCAACGGATTCTTTTTTGCCCATCTCAAGCGAGTCGTTCAAATCAGGTTCGCTGTCCACAGAAATCGCGGATTCATTACTCTTTTCCGAAATATTATCAGGCCTCGTTGGCTCTTCTGCCTTGGTGGAACTTTCAGTCAAAATCTGTTTTGCAAACTCAACTTTCCGTTTTCTCAATTCCCTCTCATTTGCAGATTTCAGATTGTATTCTTTCAGCTCCCGAAAACTAAGAATTGAAAATGCAATCAATGATGACAAGAGTAGAATCTTGAGGCAAAGAAATATATAGTAAAATATAGGCGTAGCTCCGGCGATGTAATATAGAGTAAAATCGTCGTAGTTGAATATTTCCGAATTCGGATTGCTTTTTTTCATTTTTGAAAACAAGTCCCTGAATTTCTCGTGCCGCATGGAATAATCGGCAAAGTCGGATTTTGCATATCGAAGAGTCCCGTCTCCCTGAAACAAAAAGAACTGGCTATCGAGGCCAACGAATGAGAAATCCACTGGCTGGTAACCACTATGATTTCTTACAAAAAATAGAATTTCAGAATCATCGGCCACTTTGAATTTTTGAATCAAGGAAGAATTCTTCAATTTAGCCTTGGAATACCCGTCTGAATAGAGATCGGTCCAGTCGCCGAAAGAAAATTGAACATTCCCTTTGTCTTCGATTCGCAAGCCCCCCAGATTCTGGATAGATTCCAATTCCTGAACAAATGAACGGACAATTTGCGGGTCATGATTCTTGATTTTTGCAAGATTTCCATCCGTAACGAGTCTTTTCTGGAGGTAATCCTTTAATGCAAGGTTCTCATTTTGAATCCGGTTGGTCAGACCAAACAATATGCTTTCCTTTTCATTATAACCGGGATGACTGGAAATCCGATAAAATAGGTCTAAGACTTGGTTAGTGGAGCCCGAAAAAAAGGATTTCCGGCCTCCCCCACAAAAGAGAAATAATAATACAGTAGACCCAATAAAAAACTTTGACATATTCAATCCGTTCTGATATATTAATATTCGGACTTTTTTTCCGGATTGAAGAAAGAATATTCCGCAAAAAAACTGTAAATTAATGTTTTATTATCAAAAAATATGAACTTAAACGACCTGAACACAATTAAAACAACTGAACATTCGTGGAGAGATTTTGTAACCTACAGCATTTCATCTACATTTTATCAGGATGTAAAAAAAACATCCATATCAATCAAGGATGCGATTGAGCTTACCTTATTTAATAATTACATCAATACATTTTCGAAGGAAGAACAAATTAAGCTCCTGAATGATAAGGAAATGTTTTTAATTTATGCAAAAGGCTTTGTTGATATTCTGGCAGAATACCGGTTCAATAAGTCGGGTTATGACAAAGGAATCAGATCCGGGTTTATTGGAATGATAAGGAACCTACTCAAAGAACAAAAAGACAAGAACGGTAAAATTCTGGATATTGAAAAATATACTTTCTTTCATTCAATAGTGAAATTCTGCTCATCACTCGATTATATTACTGAAGTTTATGATCGTTACAGAGCATTCATCCAACACGCCCAAGACATTTAACCGAATGACTTGCCCTATATGTATCGCGAATTCCGGTAGTGTCCCGAATATTCTGGAAAAAACCGGCCACTGGATCCTGCGACATTCAGAAAAAGAAAAAAATTGTCCCGGGTATCTCTATTTAGAACCCGTTAAACACGTTGAGAATTTATCGGAGCTTACCGCTGATTCTGCTCTGGAGCTGGGAATTCTGATGAAAAAGGCCTGTGAATGGATTCAGAGTAATTTTGCTCCAAAAAAAGTTTACACTGTCACCATTTCAGAGAAAGTCCCCCATATTCATTTTCATATCGTTCCAAGATATTCTGAAAATCCAGTCGGCTTGGATTACCTCCGTTTGGCGCTAAATTCAGAGTTGAGGGAAACCGATCTTTCCAATTCCGGTTTTCTTGGCCTTCAATCGGCTATCCAAAAATATTCAGTTCAATGAAGAAGTATCCCTCACCGGGTATTCCGAAAGGCTCAAGTGGCATCGATCGCAACCCTGAAGAACTCACAGGCACACCATCACGGAGATTCTAACCGCAGCATCTCCTGGAGCCGGTGATTATGGCTTATCCAAAAAAAAGCATCATCCGTAATCAAAAAGACCGCTACACTTTCATCAAAATTGAAGATCCATCTTGCATTTGTAGTCAGCGCCTACAATAAAATTTAGAACGCGCCCTAAAAGCAATTTTTAAAAATTTGTCCAGATCTCATAATTTCTCAATTAACTTATATCCAAGTTCGGTATAGCACCGAGGAGATAGGTGGCTTGCATCTCTGTAAAAACCACATTTCAAATTTTGTGGAATATTAAAATCCAAGAAGTAAATCTCGTGCTTTTCGGAAATTTTTCTAATCTCATCACGAAAGACTTTGTCTATATCGTATTTTTTGTAATTTTGGCCTCCCTCAGAATAAACTCTCGGCCTCCAGAGAACAACGGGAATATTTTTCTTTTTTCCAAACCGAATGATTTCTTCGATAAAAGCAAACTGGGTTTCGTCTAACTTCCAGTTTTTATAAAAATACTCGTCAATCAAATCAACCATTTTGACAAACCTGGGGACTTTTTCCGAATAGGTTATTTTTTCCATATCAAAGTCCTCGAATTCGGCATCGGAATACAGCTTGTCTATTTTCCCTTCCTTTCTCTGAATCGTTTGAAAAAAATAATCTATATCCACTTCCCTTTTTTTTTTCAAAAACCTGTCGTGAATCGCCTTTTGGGATATTTTATATCGCGATAGCGCAAAGAATCTAGAATAAAATATTTCCGATGCATAATGTGTCGGAAATTTATCCAGATTTCGAATCATTAGATCAAAAGGAATTCCTTCGGTCTGAGTAATTTTGTTGTAACGGTTATTTTTATTAAACGAAAATGGGGAAACCTCCAGAGCAATTCGATCCGGTAAGATTCCTTTCTCTAAAAGTTGGAGTAGTCTCGTAAAATAAATCGCAGGATTGGAACCGAGTGCTGAAAATGCAATTGCATCCCATCTTTTCAGTTCGAATTTTTGTTCAGTAGAAAGAAATCTGTCCGAATCGGTATTTTTATCTACAGGTAAAAAGTAAAATGGGAATGACCTGGATGTACCAAAGCACCAGAGCTTTTTTTTATCGCTACTCATGGATTGAACAAGAGATGCATTTTCCAAATTATCGAATGTCTCCATATATGGATTATTCAATTCTGCTTCGGTAAAATTGTATTTTATTACAGGAATCAGAACTGCCTTATCCAGAACAAAGAAAATCAACACAAAGAACTGAACTTTGAATCTTCTAAACATTTTTCGGCTCATCCTCAAAACTGAAAATACAGGAAACTCTGGGAGCTTGAACTCTTAACAATGATTACGAATGCTATAATAAACCCGAATGCCGGAATAAAAATTCCGGAATTTTTTTGAATGAAAGGAAAGCTTCTGGGAAAATATTCAAAATAATGCAAAAGAAAAAATAGAATTACCAGAATCGGAAGAGAAGACATTTCCATAGCCAAATTTCCTCCACCTGAATATATCCCTTGAATCAGTGCAAAGGCTGATCCGGCCGAGCTGGATCTGAAAAATATCCAAGCAAAGGTTACCAGATGAAAAATCAGAATGGACCGAAATAGTTTTTTTGAAGTAGGCATTTCAAAATCGGATTTACGGAAAAACAACTTTTCGATTATCAGATACACGGAATGCAGAGCACCCCAGATAATAAATGTGTAGTTCGCTCCGTGCCAGATACCTCCGATTAGCATTGTCAAAAATAAATTGATGATCGTACGCTTTTCAGAAATTCGATTTCCCCCGAGAGGGATATAAAGATAGTCCTTCAGCCATTTTGACAGAGTGATATGCCATCTTGTCCAAAATTCGCTGAAGGAAATAGCGAAATAGGGAGCCTTGAAATTTGGTGGAATTTTGTAGCCGAGCGATAGGCCAAGTCCTCGTGCTATGTCCGAATAGCCTGCAAAGTCGCAATATATCTGAATGGAAAAACCATAAACTCCTATGACCAGGCTTTTCCATTCATAGGATTCCGGGCGCTCAAATACCGGGTCAATTATTGATGCGATGCTATCCGCAATGATCACTTTTTTCACAAGCCCAATCAATATGAAAAATAAAGCGACATCAATTCCTTTCTCTGAAATAAACTTCTTTTTCCGGAATTGAGTGGTGAACTCTTTGAACCTCATGATCGGGCCCGCAATCAGCTGAGGAAAGAAAATGATAAAAAGAAAAAATTCGTAGAAAGAAATTTTCTCTTTTAGCTCATTTCTGTATTCATCTAAATGAAACGCGAGTATCTGAAATGAATAAAAACTAATAGCTAAAGGCAAAACAATTTCAGATATAATTCCATTACGGCCATGAATGCAATCCTGGAATCCGAAAATCAAAAGAAAATCCGAAAGCACTTTGTTCAAGAATTGCAAATACTTAAATAATGCAAGATTCAGTAGGTTTATAGCAACCAGAAGCAATACAACTTTTTTAGTGTAGGCAGAAAAAAAATAAGAATATAGAAAATAATTTAGCGCGATCACACAAAGAAAGTGAAACAAAAACGGGATACTCCAGTATCCGTAAAAAAGAACAGATGCGATTAGCAAAAGATTTCGTTTTTGACTCGGATTCACATTCCAGTAAATCGTGTGAAGAAAAAAGAAAAATAAAAAAAATGGAAATGAATTAAAGAGCAAATGGATTAATCTCGATCTATACCTAGCTGACGAATTTCTGCAATTAGTTTCTGCTTCAAATCCTCGTTCACCTCCGTAAATTTCAGAAGAAAACTCCCGTCTGAATTCGGCACTTGCACAATATTTCCTTTTGCAAGAAAGATAAACCCGCTCGGAAACTTGAGGTTTATTTCCCAAACTTCGCTTCTTCTGAGAGTCTCATCCGGCACTGCCCCAACAAACTTAAACTGAATGGACTTATCCGATATTTTTTCGGTCAGGGCGAAATTTCGTATAGTCCCCTTCACCACTTCAGTTTTCGGTTTTTCGGAAATTTTATCTTTAGGAGGTGACTTGACCGGTTTATTCCCCAGAAGCTCGTCGATTTCATCCAGGCTTTTGTTGACAATGTCATCTGCAAGAATCGGAGAATCTTCAACTTCCCTTCTTACAAGAGATGTAGTTTTTAATTCAAAAGGAAGTTCAATGGAAGTAACTAACTTTTCCTCTCCTCTTTTTTCAATTTTTCCAGCATAGTCGAATACTATCCCTTCCTTTACTACGGCAATGATTTTCCCGACCAACGCAAATCCCCCAAAACCGTTCCGAAAACAAAATACAGAAGCGGGCATGGACATGTCTTTTTCCTCATTCAACCAATTGTTGTTTTTCAAGAGTAACTTCGAGTCCGTTTTTTTTAATACGATTGAAAGGTATTTTTTTCCTGGAGTTTCAAGTGAACAAACCTCGCCTATATTCAAATCAAGAGTTGACTTGGGTAGAAAATCAGCCTTCCTTTCAAAAAAAAGACTTCCTAAAATCTTAACTTTTTGATCCGATGGAATCATTTCCTGCTTCAGGAAAAATGAATACAACATCGTGTAGCTGGCTTTTTTATTTGTATACAAATTAAAAGCTTCTTTCTCACTTTCGCTCAAGCCGGAAAAAAAAGCCTGCAAAAGGGCAACTTCTTTCTGAGAAAAACCCTTCTTTAGAGCATAAATCAGCAGTTGCTCCCAGGCTTCGTCCCTTACTTTGGTTCTGGTTTTTATCGCATTTGTGAAGAAAATGATAGCAATAATTATCAAAAGAATTATAAAAGCCGTGAAAACAGTTCCGCCGGAAACCTCCGGCCATTTGAATCCCATTCTTTCCTGAGCTAAAAAAATATTTACGAGCATATTTTTAATTTACATTATTCGAAAAATAATTTCAACTGAAATTTTCAGAAATGCCCGCTTTAAATAAAAATAGTCTCACCTCACAGGAAAGCCGCACCTCTCAGCGAGACATTGTCAACTAGCTCTTTTTACTACGGTTTTTCCATTTTCATAGTCCACAGTAACCTTGGTCCCGGTAGTAAAATCTCCCTGGAGGATAAATTCGCTAAGCCCATTTCCGATCTCTCTTTGGATCTGGCGCTTGAGAGGGCGAGCTCCAAATTCCGGATCAAAACCGGTTTCCACTAAATGGGATTTTACCTTTTCCGTAAAAGATGCGATGACTCCGCTATCCTTTGCTTTCTTAGCGACATTTTCAAGCTGTATGCCCACGATTTTTTTAAGCGCTTCCTTGCTAATGGAATTGAAGAGGATAATTTCATCCAGGCGATTCAAGAATTCGGGCTTGAAGTGATTTTTCAACTCCCTATCCACAAGTCTTTCTTTTTCTTCGGTGGAAAGTTCGCTATTACCGAGAATTGCCGTACCCAAATTTGAAGTTAGAATCACTACGGTATTTTTGAAATCAACCGCCCGGCCTTTACTATCCGTTAGGCGGCCTTCATCAAATAGTTGAAGAAATAAATTGAATACTTCTCTGTGCGCCTTTTCAATCTCATCAAATAAGATAATACTGTATGGACGTCGCCTAACGGCTTCAGTGAGCTGCCCTCCCTCTTCGTAACCCACATAACCCGGAGGAGCCCCGATGAGCCTGGCAACCGAATGAGGTTCCATATATTCGCTCATATCAATTCTTTCCATTGCAGAATCATCATCGAATAAAAATTCCGCTAGCGCCTTTGCAGTTTCCGTTTTTCCCACTCCTGTTGGCCCTAAAAACAGAAATACTCCCGTTGGCCTGTTTGGATCGCTCATTCCTGCTCTTGATCTTCGAACGGATTCTGCAAGCAGGGAAATTGCATGATCCTGTCCGATAACTCTGGATTTCAAAGCGTCTTCCATCATCAAGAGTTTACTTTTCTCGCCTTGCAGCATTTTGGAAACAGGAATCCCCGTCCATCTGGAGACGATATTTGCAATATCTTCGTCGGAAACCTCTTCTTTCAGTAATCTGGATTCTCCGCTAAAGGTTTTCAACTCTTCATTCGCTGTTTTCAATTGTTTATCCAAATCGACCAGTTTCCCATAACGTATCTCTGCAACAAGGTTCAGGTTGCCGTTTCTTTCCGCTTCTTTTTCCAGATTCTTGAATTTTTCGATTTCTTCCTTTATGGTTTTGATTTTTGCAATTCGGTCTTTTTCATTGTTCCACTTTCCTTTCAATATGGAAAATTTTTCCTCCAGGTCTTTTAACTCTTTCTCAAGTTCCACAAGCCGGGACTGAGAAGCCGAATCTTTTTCTTTTTTAAGAGCTTCTCTTTCAATTTTAAGTGATTGGATCTTTTTAAAAAGCCTGTCCATTTCCTCCGGCATACTATCCATTTCGATTCTTAGCTTGCTGGACGCCTCATCAATTAAATCAACGGCCTTATCTGGCAAGAATCTATCCGTAATGTAGCGGTTGGATAGGTTTGCGGCCGCAATCAAAGCGCTGTCCTGAATTCGAATCCCATGATGCAACTCATAGTTGTCTTTTAATCCCCGGAGAATGGTTATCGTTTCTTCAATGCTAGGCTCTTTTGCGTATACCGGCTGAAATCTTCGTTCCAATGCCGCATCTTTTTCAATGTACTTTTGGTATTCTTTCAGTGTAGTTGCACCTATACAGCGTAATTCTCCTCGTGCAAGAGCGGGTTTCAGCATATTGGATGCGTCAAGTGCGCCTTCTGTTGCACCGGCGCCAACTAACGTATGAATCTCGTCTATGAATAATATGATGTTTCCTTCGCTGGACTTTACCTCATCCAAGAGGGCTTTCAATCGGTCTTCAAACTCTCCCCTGTATTTTGCTCCGGCAATCATAGAACCTAGGTCAAGCGCATAGATCGATTTATTCTTGATTCCTTCAGGCACATCCCCTGCCACGATTTTTCCCGCAAGCCCCTCTACGATAGCTGTTTTTCCGACCCCTGGCTCACCGATAAGCAGAGGATTATTTTTGGTCCTTCTGGTAAGGACTTGGACAATCCTTCTGATCTCTTCATCCCGTCCGATAACCGGATCTAATTTGCCTTGCTTTGCAAGTGCATTCAAATCTTTTGCATATTTTTTTAGAGCTTCTGCTTTTCCTTCTGGTGCATCATCCATAATCGGTTTTCCTTTTCTCAATTCTAAAACTGCTTTTAATAAATTCGGATACGTGAGCCCGAGTTTTAAAAACTCCGACTTTAAATTGCTATTACTGTCTTTGACGAAAGAAACCAGCAAATGGTCGGTAGAAAGATATTCGTCTTTCATTTCCGCTCGTAGAGAATCGGATTTTTTTAGCAACTCTACAAATTGCCTGGAAGGATATTTTTCCCCTGCATCCCCGCTGACTCTGGGAAGTTTCGCCAGAACTTCTTCAGTCCTCTGCAAAAATAACCCTATCCGCAAATTCAGATTTGCAAATAGAATCGGAGCCATCCCGTCCGACTGAGATAGAATTGCCGAAATCAAATGCTCTTCGGTTGCCTCAGAATGGCTTTTTTTAGCAGCCATATCCAGCGCGTCCGAGTAGGCCTCGGTCATTTTTTGAGTAAGTTTATCCAGTTTCATAGTTACAACCCCATCTCAGAACAGAGTTTTGCAAACACTTTATCATTGCAGGTTGCAAGGTTCTGTCCCTTTTGGGACAGGTTCTTATATAGTATAGACATTTTATCTGTTTGCAAGGATATCAAATATTCCTTTTTTTGAAAATGAAAAATCAGTATTGACCAATCTATTTACTACAAAAACTTTACCGTATGCACGACCACCATAAAGAAAGATGGACTTCTAAAACCGGGATTATACTAGCAGTTGCCAGTAGCGCGATTGGCCTCGGAAATTTTCTCAGATTTCCCGGACAAGCGGTTCAAAATGGAGGGGGGGCATTTATGGTTCCCTATATAATCAGCTTTCTTCTCCTTGGCATTCCTGTTTGCCTTTCCGAGTGGATCATGGGCAGGATGGGGGGAACTTACGGGCACAGTTCTCCGAATATTTTTAGAAATTTTCTCACGGGCGTTCCTTTAAGATTTGTAAGCTCTATCGGTGTAATCGTTCCTGTTCTGATTTACGTTTACTACGTTTTTGTCGAAGCGTGGTGCCTATCGTACGCGATAGATTTTTTCAGAGGGGCAATCGACTTGCACCCCCAAGGCTTAACTAAAGGAACTCCTGCCTACATGGAGGCAGTTGTAAAAAATGCGAATACCCATTTTTCCACTCTGACCGGCTCCACAAAGAATGGGGATTCTTTTTCCAGCAATGTGCTATTCTTCACTGCGGCTTGCTTTATTTTGAATTTTTATCTGGTTTACCGGGGAATTTCCAAAGGCCTTGAGGCATTTGCCAAAATCGCAGTTCCAGTGCTACTTGTATGCTCTTTTGTGATTTTGGGACGAGTTTTAACGTTAGACGGAATCGAAAAGGGTTTAGGAAAAATGTGGAATCCGGACTGGTCAAGTCTTCTCCGCGCGGAGGTTTGGATTGCTGCGGCAGGGCAAATATTTTTCTCATTGTCTGTCGGTTTTGGAATCGTATTGATTTTTTCCAGTTACCTCACTAAAAAAGACGATGTCACATTATCCGGTCTTTCCGCTGCATCACTCAATGAATTTGTAGAAGTAGCCATCGGAGGAATGATCACAATTCCAGTGGCATTTATATTTCTCGGCGCAAGCGTTGCAACTTTCAGCACTTTTGGCATGGGATTTGTCGCTCTCCCTGTAGTATTTTCACTAATGCCAATGGGACAAGCATTTGGGGCAATTTGGTTTTTTGTGCTTTTTATCGCGGCTCTCACATCCAGTGTAACCATGATTCAGCCTGGAATTACTTTTCTGGAAGAAGGTTTCGGATTAAAAAGAAGGAAGTCAGTCCCGATTCTTTTTTTCGCTACATTCTGCCTGACTCTTCTGATTGTTTACTTCAACAAAGACTTTACTGCCCTTGACCAAACTGACTTCTGGGTTGGGACATTTTTAATTTATGTTCTGGCAACAATCCAGGTGCTGATTTACGGTTGGGTGATCGGAGTAGACAGAGGCTACGAATCCGGACATGAAGGCTCGCTTCTCAGGATTCCAAAAGTCTTTAATTTTGTAGTAAAGTTCATCACACCGGCTTTTCTCATCATCATATTTTTATTTTTCATTTTTCAGAATGCGCCGGATTACATTAGAAGAATGAATGTAAATTTAATGGTAGAAGAAGCCATTCAAAATGGAAAATCCGTAATTGATGCGGAAAATAAAGCAAAAGTAGCTCTGGGAGTCTTCCTTTCTATACTTTGCGTTTTCACATTTACCTATTTTTTGGTGGACAGGAGTCTAAGAAACATTCACGAAAAAGAAGACGAAGCAGAGGATCAAATTCGATGAACTACCTGGCAAATTCCGCAAACAATGTTGAATCATTGAATTCAGAGGGCCTCATAATCATGTCGCTTTCTCTTTTTTTGGTCTCTGCTCTCAGTTTATTTTGCATATATAAACTTTTTCGAAACAAAAACGAATAAGGATTTTTTTCTCATGAAATATTTCATTCTACTTGTCATCGTTTTTTTTGCAAATTGTGAAAAGGTCGTAGATTCCGTATTCTCCGACAGGGACGACGTTTCCATGGGGCTCTCCATGGATAGAGACATCCACACAAACAAGAGACAATTCAGAATTCTACAGAACGAAGAAATCAGAGGCTATGTACAGAGCATAGTAAAACAGATCCTCCGCTCTCCCCATGTTAAAAGAAAAAACATTTATCCCTACAAAGTAACTATTCTGGACGATGACCGTGTTGTGAATGCCTTTTGTACACCCGGCGGATTCATCTATGTTTACACAGGCATTTTGAAATTTCTGGAAAACGAAGCAAGCCTTGCTGCAGTTTTATCTCACGAGATCGCCCACGCAGAAAAAAGACATGCACGGCAAAGGATGCTCTCTGCAACAGGTATCCAGCTTGTAGTAATGCTTGTCATCGGTTATTTCGGAGGCTCTGACCTTTCTTATTACGGAGGGAGGATTGCGGGAGATCTGGCGATTTTATCCAACAGCAGAGGCGACGAGATGGAAGCCGACGAAATGGGATTTTTGTATATGCGCACAACCCCTTACTATCAGGGAGCCATGACCTACTTTTTCGAAAAGATTGAAAGCCACAAAAAACACAAAAATAAAATAGGCAATTCAGTTGAAAGGCTCTTGTCCACACATCCTCTTCCCGAAGACAGGCTGAAAAAAAACGAAAGACGAATTGCAACTGCAAAAGTTCCGGTACCAACCCCGGGAAATCTATTCACGGACAGATACAAGTCAATGGTAGCAAAGCTGAAGTAGAATCGTCCCGCAAATGAATTGAATTTTTATAACAAAAAAAAATCCTGTCAGTATGTACTCATTTCCTCACAAACATATTCTGGACACAGATCAGTTTACAAAATCCAACCTTGATTTCATTGTGGATAAAACAAACCAGATGAACAGACTGCAGGAAAAAGGAAAGGCATTTGGAATTCTCCACGGAAAACTTCTCGCCTCTCTTTTCTTTGAAGCATCCACAAGAACAAGGCTCTCCTTTGAGGCAGCGATGGAAAGACTCGGAGGAAGAGTGATCTCCACAGTGGGTTTTCAATTTTCCTCCATTTCGAAAGGAGAAACTCTTTTCGATACAATGAAAATGATCGAGGCCTACGCGGATATAGCCGTTATACGACACCCTGTGGAGGGTTCTTCTAGAATCGCGGCAGGTGCGGTAACCATTCCCGTAATTAATGCCGGTGATGGAGCAGGCCAGCACCCGACCCAGGCCTTACTGGATATGTATACGATCATTTGCGAAAAAGGGAATCTGGACAATCTCACGATTGCATTTATAGGAGACCTGAAATACGGAAGAACCATTCATTCCCTCATCAAGCTCCTCAGGCACTATAAGGTTCGCCTGCTTTTGATCTCGCCGAATGAACTAAAACTCCCCGACAACTACAAAAAAGACCTTATAGGATATCCGATAACGTATGAAGAAACGGAAGACATCAAATCTATCTGGGACTCGGATGTGGCATACGTTACGCGAATTCAGGAAGAAAGATTTCCGGATCACAAGGAATTCGAAAGGCTAAAAGAAACCTACAAAGTAAACAAAGAGCTGATTCTCGCATCAAAAAAGCAGACGACCGTACTGCACCCTCTTCCCCGCGTGAATGAACTCTCCACCGACGTGGACGATCTCCCGAACGCAGCATATTTCCGGCAGGCGAAATACGGAGTAACGGTCAGGATGGTTTTGCTATGCCTAAGTCTCGGAGTGGAAATTCCGGAAATTTAAATAAAAAGTAAGGATATTAAACATGGCACTAATAAATGAAAACTATCTGAAACTAAAAGCCGGGTATCTATTTCCCGAAATCGCAAGAAGAGTCAGAACTTTCAGCGAGGCAAATCCTGATAAAAAAATTATCCGCTTAGGCATAGGGGATGTTACGCTTCCTCTTCCTCCGACCATCGTGAAAGCAATGGTCGATGCGTCAGTTGAAATGGGAACTGCAGAAGGATTCAAAGGCTACGGGCCGGAACAGGGTTATTCGTTTCTAATCCAGGAAATCATAAAAAACGACTACCTGTCCCGCGGAGTAAATATTTCTGAAGACGAAGTATTTATCTCCGATGGTTCCAAGTGCGACACTGGAAACATCCAGGAAATTTTCTCGCTGGATTCGAAAGTAGCTGTCGTAGATCCGGTTTACCCCGTCTACGTGGACACAAATGTGATGGCAGGCCGTTCAGGCGAGCCGCTCGAAAACGGAAGATACTCCAACTTTATCTATATGCCCGCGACAAAGGAAAACAATTTCGTTCCGGGCCTTCCAGAAGAAAAAGCGGACGTGATTTATCTCTGCTTTCCGAATAATCCCACAGGGACAGTGGCTACAAAACAAGAACTCGAAAAGTTTGTGCGTTATGCAAAAGAGAACGACTCCCTGATTCTCTTCGATGCTGCCTACGAAGCTTTTATTACGGATGATTTGATCCCACATTCGATTTTTGAAATCGATGGGGCAAAAGAAGTCGCAATGGAATTCCGTTCATTCTCCAAAACCTCAGGATTCACTGGAACGAGATGCGCTTTTTTAGTAATTCCCAAAGAACTGAAAGGCCGGACAAAATCCGGAGAAAAGGTGAGTTTCAATTCTCTCTGGAACAGACGCCACACTACCAAATTCAACGGAGTCTCCTACCCAATTCAAAAAGCCGCAGCAGCATGTTATAGCGACTCCGGCAAAAAAGAAATCCGCGCTAATATCGCATACTATATGGAAAACGCAAGGCTCATCCGTGAAGGCCTGAAATCTTACGGATATGAAGTATTCGGAGGAACTAACGCACCCTACATCTGGCTGAAAACTCCGGGCAACATCTCCTCCTGGGACTTTTTCGATAAGCTACTGAATCAGATTCAGGTTGTGGGAACTCCAGGATCAGGGTTCGGCCCGTCCGGAGAAGGCTATTTCCGTTTGAGCGCGTTTGGAAATAGAGACGCAACAATTGAAGCAATTCAGAGAATCAAAACCCTTTCCTAAAAGAGAAGTTTAATGCTTTTGGCTATTCGTTAAATCAAAATGCAATGGCCGTTTTAGATTTCCGAATTTTAAGAACTCCTATTCTTTCTTTTGAAAAAATAGTAAACAGGAACCGCAAGGAGAAAAACACCTGCACCCCAGATTGCTTCTACAGGCTTCTCGTAAACAATCGCAATTAGAATTATGGAATTTGCAGCGATAAAAAATATAGGAGTGAGCGGATACAGCGGGATTTTGTAGGGAGAAATCATTTTTCTTTTTGCAAAAACAAAAGGTGTGATTGCAGTAAAAATGGATAAGAGTAAAATTCCGGCAGTGATAAAATAAACGAGACTCTCCAGATCCTTTATAAGAATAAAGAGGGTGGCGTATAACGCTTGAAAAAAAATCGCAATGTAAGGAGAATTGTATTTCGGATGAAGTTTGGCAAGACTTTCAAAAAAGAGTCCGTCTTTTGCAATAGCAAAATAGATTCTGGACCCGCCGATGATTATCCCGGAAAGAGAGCTCAGAATTATCCACAAAAACAAAAAAGAAAGAACTGGTAGAATTTTTTCGCCGAATAGATATTTGGACGCAATGATTCCGATTCCTTCTCTGGATTTCATTTCTTCTATCGGCGCAGAAACCAAAAATAAAAAATTGATTACTAGATAAAACAAAATCACAAATAGACAGGAAATAACTATTGCCCTTGGGATATTTTTTTTCGGATTGTCTATTTCTCCTGCGACATAAGTTACCATATTCCATCCGAAATAGGAAAATGTAACCGGAACTATTCCGGACAACAAACCACCCAAGAGCGAAGCGTTTATACCGAAAGAGTCATTTGAGAAAATTGAATAGTTTTTAGTTCCGTAAAAAAAACCGAAGAATATAAAAGTGAGAAGCCCGCCGAATTTCACGATAGTCAGGATATTTTGCATCCTCATAGAAGCCCGAATTCCAAAATAGCCAATTGCGCTTAACGCATATACGACAACTAACGCAAAAAACTGGTCAGGGCCAAAGTGGATTTCCAGAAAAAAAAACTTGAAGTGAAATGAATACCCTGATAGAAAATCTGTAGGGATGAAATATAGAAGATATTTTGAAAACGCTAGCGAAAGAGCAGAAATCGTCGCAGAGAAAGTGATAAAAAGGGATGCCCAGCCGCTCAAGAAACCGACAAACGGGCTGTATGCCTCTTTCAAGTAAATGTAATCCCCACCGGCTTCTGGAAACATAACTGCCGGGGAGGCATAGGTCAAAGCGCCGGCAATTGCAACTAGTCCCCCAAACAGCCAGAGAAAAAGTACCAAATAGGGGTTTTCTGTCTTGGACAGAATGAACCCGGATGTAAAAAATACCCCCGAGCCGATTATCGTACCGAAAAGAAGCGATATTGAATCGAATAGAGATAGAGATCTTTTGAGTTCCAAACTATTTCTTGGATGACGAAGGAAACACTCTTCTGTACAAATCAGACTCAAGAACCATTTTGGGATCCAGCTTCTTTTTTAGTTTCTTGAATTTGTCCAGATTCGGTTTCGGAAATGCTTTTTCTGCAATTTCAGGGCGAAGAGTCAGGTCTTTTGCAAAGTAAAATTTGCCCTTACTCTTCAAAACGATTTCATCCAGCTCGTAAACCATTTTCCACAAACTCTCCCGGTTTTTCTTTGTGACTGGAAAATCCATTGCCATTGAATA
Organism: uncultured Leptospiraceae bacterium; assembly: GCA_964436695.1. Classification (GTDB taxonomy): domain Bacteria; phylum Spirochaetota; class Leptospiria; order Leptospirales; family Leptospiraceae; genus JABWCC01. Next base: position 54,248 of record CAYTEA010000017.1, on the reverse strand, counting down.
TCCATCCACAGAATGCGTTAGTAGAAATGGATCGGGTTTGTGCTTTTTGAATACGGAAAGAAAAGAAATAATCCCCCTCTTCTGGCAGGTCTTGAAAATTTCCAGAAAGCCGTCTAACGCATTCCCTTTCGGGAGAAAACACTGGTATTGAATCATGCTACCGGGTTTGTAAATAAATTTCCAGTTCGGCACATAATCCAACAGAAATGCATACTCCGCATGTCCCTGGAGATAACTCTTGGGTTCAAACCGTGAAGCTATGAACTTGATCATGTTCAGAATCTTCATTCCGTAGAAATTCGCAAACGGCAATAAAAACAGCCACATGATCGACTTGGGTATTACTCCGAAAAATTTTGTAGGAAGGTTTTGTCTATCGAGTGACAGGTTACCCGGAAAATCAGGATCCTCGCCCTCTTTCAAATTGACAGCCTTGTGAATCACCCCTCTTCCCATGGAATTTCCGGTCGCATACGAATCCACCCAGCCGACAAGGTAATCAGAAACTTTCTCTTCCTTTTCAAAATATTCGATCATCTCTTTCAGATTATTCACTCTCTCTGGAAAGACTCGCATTTTCCCGGAATACAGTTTTTTCAGTTGAATGGAAATATCCAGAAAACATCCAAGCATTCCAAAACCGCTAATCGCAGAGAAAAAGATTTCTTTATTTTTTGTCCTGTTGGCAGTTATGATTTTTCCATCCGGAGTCATGAATTTAAACTCTAAAACATGCTCGCCGATTGTACCGACTTTGAAATTATTTTTCCCATGAACGTTCATGGACAATAACCCGCCGAGAGACGGATGCATTGTCCCACTGACTACTGGAGGCCAAAACCCCTCCTCAATAGAAAATTCCCAGAGATGCTTTAAAGTCGCTCCCGCCTGAATTCTAAGCACTCCCCTTTTTTTGTCCCAACCGAGAATCTGGTTGTAATTGGACATATCGACCACGATGCCTTTCCCGTTTGTTGAAGCATCACCATAACTGCAACCCCCTCCCCGAAAGGTAAGTTTTGTCTTGTTTTTGGTTGCATATTCGAAAATGTCTCGAATCTCTTCCTCTGTTTCCGGTTTCAAAACAGGACTCATGGAAGAATGCGTCATGCCCCATCCGCTAACTTTTTCCGGAGCTGGAATCTGGAATTCTTTGGATTTCTTTGTCATTATTTTTTACACCGAAAGTTTTTTGAAAATAAACGAAGGAATATTGCGGATCGCAAAGCCAACTAACGCCCATCTCGCAGGCACAAAAATATTTTCCTTGCCCCTATTCACGGATTCAATGATCACTCTTGCTGCGAGATTTGCAGAGATCAGCCAGAATAGTCCAGGCATTCCCTTAGTCATTTCCGTATCAATAAATCCCGGCTTAACAGTCAATACATGAACTCCTTTTCTGGAAAGCCTGTTCCGCAACGACTCCAGATAAGTATTCAGCGCTGCCTTTGAAGTATTGTAAGCAGGATTTCCAATGCGGCCCCGTTCTCCTGCGATAGAAGAAATTCCGATAATTCTCCCCCTCCCCTGATTTTGAAAATAACCGGCCGCAAGATTCAGCCAGGAAAATGCTCCGAGCAAATTTACATTCAAAGTTCTGATATCTTTTTCTGTATTGAATTCGTCGATTTCAACTTTTTCCAATACCCCAGAAGCGTAATAGATTTCATCAAGCCCACCCATGCTCTTGATGGCTTTATCAAATGCAGGCCTGGCTTTTTCGAATTCTGTCACATCATGTTTAATAACCACAGCCGAGCCTTTGCCCGATACCGAAAACTCTTCGGCAATTTTTTTCAGCTCTTTATCCCGTCTGGCAACCAGAGCAACCGAGTTTCCCGCTTTTAACAATTCTCGGGCGATTTCAGAGCCGATCCCGCTGGATGCTCCGACTACAATGATCTTTTTTCCCATAGCCCTATATTTATTTTTAGCGGATTTTTTTCAACCCAAAGAATACCAAAGAACTCTTGTGTTATTTCGTTTTTCATCCGATTTTTGAAGTAGATGGACAAAGACGAACTAGAAAAGGTTATATTTCACTCAATCATGAAAGAACTTTCCCAGATGGAAGGAGAACTTTCCGACCTTGACGTAAAGGAAATGATCTTTGATTCATTCAAGAATATGCCTGGCCTTACCGTTGAATGGGCAGAACCGAAAAAATTCGGAAAGAATAAGATATTTTTCGGGACAAGAGAGAATATCCTGCTTCTGGATATGACTGAAATTATTGCGGGAATCCGGCTAGCCTGGAAAGAATACCAGGAATCAGTAGATAAGTGACCCAGCCCCTGCCAGCCCATCTTCGATGAGCTGGATAAACACCAGGGTCTGGGAATTAATTATTTTAATTTTCTAAAGTCTTGTTTTGTTTTGCAAGTCGTAAATGACTTCTTTCACTTCGTTCTGGTTTACTTTTCTGATTCCACCTTCCGTGTGAACATACATTACATTTCCTTCCTGGTTGATGATAGCTCCGATGATCTCGGTTTTGCCATCTTCCATGATAATCTTCTCAATTCTTTCATAATACTTCACGATTTCTTGTTTTGATTCCAGTTTTCTCGGAGTCTGAATAATTGAGTCGTTGAACTTTTTCTTTTCATTTTCCTGTTGCTTAGCAAGCTGCTCTTCGATCTTTTTTCTTTCTTGCTCAATTTGAGAAGCTTTTGATTCGTCCAGTTTACTTCCAGCTTCCTCATTTAGTTTTACCATCTGGTTTGCAAGCTTAGGATCAACAGTTACTACGGTTTTGATTTCCTGCTCTTCATTTTTTGTAGTTTCAGATTTTACAACTTTCAGATTTTCCTTTTCGACACTGTTCATTACGGAAGTTACTGATTTGTCGTCGAGTTTTTTCTCTAGATCTTTATCTTCAGATTTAATGGAAGATGATTGATCCTTTTCGATGACAACCTCTTCTTTTGCAATCTGCTCTTTCAATTTTTTTAACTCAGCACTCTTTTCGATTTCTGCCGCAGGGACGCTTTCCAATGCGGGAACCCTGGGAGCCAATGCAACCGACCCATCCAGAACTTTTACAGTAGCTTTGTTATCTGCACCATTTTCCATGATGAAAGAAGTTCCCCTCACACCAGCGATTGCGGTCGGAGTAACAACGCTAAAGTTGTCGTTCTTCTGAGCTTTGTTTACCTTTGCAAATACCTTGCCTGATACTAGAGCCAACTGTGTTTCCGCAGATCCATTATCATTCAGCATCAATTTGTTGAAATCCATAGTAGTCTTGGGAGCAAGCCTGACAACGGAACCGTCACCCACTTGAATATCAACTTTTGCCTTATCCCCGGTCAAAACCTTGTCTCCCGGCTTTAACGTAGACCCAAGACTTGCTTTTTCTTCCGTAGAATCAGCGTGTAGAATTTTGGACTCGCCAACACTAAAAACTACCACAGCAGAAAGAACATTATCTTTCTTATCAGTAGTTCCACCAATTCCATCATTCGGTTTTTTGCAGACCGAGAAAAAAAATACAGTTGCAACCAACCCGATTGTAAAACCTAACCTTAACTCTTTCATTTTAATTCCTCTCATTTTAATTGCGATTTTTGTTGTTTTCTATTTCTATAACAATATATGCAGAATGATTTTTCAGCTGGAATCTTTTTTTTTCAAACTTTCAAAAAAAAACGAACTTTTGCAGTTTTTTGCCGGAATTATCCATCTTTTTGTGATCATTTTCCTTTTTTGACCAGCATAATTATGACAGAATCCTGCCGCGCCATCTGTTTTTTGCATTTCTAAACCGTAAAAAAAAACGAGATGAAAAAATTGAATTTATCCAAAGGTCTAAAACTATAGTAAATAGAAATGCAAAATATCATCGAAACACTCCAGAAGACCATGCTCCCTCACGAAATCGACAGGGCTATGCCTTTGATTGATGAAATCAACCGGCTGAAAAAAGAAAAAAATGCGGTCATCCTTGGGCACAACTACATGACTCCAGATGTATTTTACGGGGTGTCGGATATCACAGGAGATTCGCTTTACCTTAGTAAGGCTGCAAGTGAAACCAAAGCCGATATTATACTTTTCAATGGCGTCCATTTTATGGCAGAAACTGCAAAAATCCTCTCTCCACAAAAAAAAGTCCTGATTGCCGACCTAAAAGCGGGATGTTCTCTGGCTGAAAGCATAACCAGACAGGATGTAATCGATTTGAAGAGAAAGTTTCCGGGAGTCCCTGTCGTCACCTATGTAAACTGCTCTGCTGAGGTCAAAGCGGAAACGGATATCTGCTGCACCTCGGCAAATGCAGGTAAAATCGTAGACTCTATCGAAAGCGACACAGTTATATTTCTGCCGGATGTATTGCTTGCGTCCAACGTACAGAAACATACCAAAAAGAAATTGATTACACACCCAGGAAAGTGCATGGTTCACGAATTGTACACTGCCGAGGATATAAAATCTACCAGAAGGCAATTCGAAGATCTCGTAGTCATTTCCCACCCAGAATGCAACAACGAAGTAGTAGACGCCTCCGACTTCTCCGGGTCAACATCTCAAATGGAAGGATTTATCAAGTCTTCCCCGGCAAAAAACATTATGTTGATTACGGAATGTTCCATGGGCGATAACCTTAGATCCGTGTTCAGCGACAGGTCGTTCGTATCTACTTGCCAGACCTGCCCACACATGAAAAAGATCACTCTGGAAAAAATTCGGGAATCTCTGATACACGAGCAGCATGAGATTCTTCTGGATGACGAAATTATCGAAAAAGCGCAAAAAGCCGTGAAGCGAATGCTGGATATTTCCTTTAAGTAACCCACAGCCCATGCCGACCAAGTGCTGGACTCTAATTTCTTTTGGTTGAATGGCAGGCTACAAAATAGAGAAACACTTGTTTCTTTGGAGAATTTATCACCGGATCACCCTTTTCTCAAAAATGGAAAAAGCCTTTTGTTTCAGGAATGAACGGTTTATCGTCCAAGAAAAAGGAAACAGCTCCTTTTCCTTTTTTTGCCTGTCCTATACAGGTTAATTGCTGATGGAATATTTCTTCCGGTGATAAAAATAAGATTTCCAGCTCCTCGCCTGAAGCAAGAATATCCGAAACACTGATGAGTTTCTCATAACGTTTTAAATCGGGAAGTTTATCAATCTGAATCAAAAGATCGACAGAAGAAGCCTTTGCAAGTCTCAGCGAATCCTGAAATAGCCCGTCCGTTATGTCCATTGCCGCATTTACTTTATTGCTTTTCAAAATATCACCCATCAGTGAAAGCCTTGATACAGGCCGCAAATGTTTTCTCACGGCATCTTTCAGTATTTTTGTAACAGGCGAAATTTTTTCTTTCAAAAGCTTGTATCCTATCGCAGACAATCCGACAGAACCTGTCATATACAAAAAGTCTCCCGGTTTTCCACCGGTTCTGGACGTTGATTTTAAAGTTTTACCGATTATGGTCAGTGTCAGATTGGTAATTTCCGAAAAGTAAGTATCCCCCCCGGAAAGCTCAATGGAATAATGTTTCAATCTTTTTTTGAATTCGACAGAAAATGCCTTTATCCATTCTTTTGATGAGGTTTTTTTCGAAAGCCCCAGATTCAAAAATGCGTTAGTCGGAATTCCTCCTCCCGCAGCAATGTCAGAAACATTTACCTCTACCAGTTTCCAGGCTATATCTTCCGGATCACTCCAATCCACCCTGAAGTGCGTATTTTCTGCCATAGAGTCTGTTGTAACAAGATATTTATTATCCAAAAGAAAACAGTCACTTTCAGGTTCTTTTCCTTTTCGAAAGAAAGACTGGATAATTTCTGCCTCATTCATATTGAAATAGATTCTGAAAATTCAGGATACCATCAGGCAAGCTGAATTATCTGATTTAGTATTTTCAATATTTCATTGAATGCTAAATCCGGAAGCATTCCTGCCTGATGAGGGGTAGCCAAGCGAGCTCTCCAATCAAATGATTTTGGCTGATGGCACAATACATAACTGTTTTTCTTCTCCCTTTTGTTTGTCACAATTCCTGTTATTACAGCAAAAGGGTTGGTTGAGTTATACTCAGCTGTAGCCATTGGCAATCCAATAACGAGGGATGTTCTCTCATTAAAAGATTTTGGAGACAAAACAAGAAATGGATGAATATCACGCATTTCTTTTCCAGCCAGTGGATTGCAGTTAATCCATATAATCTCTCGCCTATCAGGAACCCAGGCTTTAGAAAAATTTCCTTTTTTCAAGCTCAGGGCTTTCAAATTTCATTTCCTACGGCTTTACTATTCATAACTTCACCCCCATGAAGAGCCGGGTCGAAGCATAACAGTCTTTGCTCCAGTGTCATCTCATTCTCAAGAGGCGTGATAATAACTTTTCCGTTTTCCACAGCAACCCGCACTCTCTGGTCTGCATGCAAATGGGCTTCCCGGGCAACAGACGCAGGAATTCTAACTCCAAGATTATTACCCCAATTTTTAATATCTAAAATTGCCTCTGACATTTAAGCCCCCCAAAGATTGTTTAGACTCTGTTTAAACATTCATCGAAATATGTCAAAACATTTACCTTATAGCCAAGAAACCATCCGAAAACCACGATAAAATCTGCAAAAATTCGTCTTTTTTCCAATAAAACAAATTTTTATTCCAATAAATTGAATTTTATTTGACAAAGTCTCCAGTATTCGGGAATTTGCCCTAAAAGAAATATCATCCGCTGTAACTCAAAGGATGATGTACAAAGCCAATTAATGGCAGAGGAGAAAAAATATGGCAAGACAATTTAAACAAGAAACAATCGCTCTTCATGGATGCCAAAAACCAGACCCAACGACAACTTCCAGGGCAGTTCCGATTTACCAGACGACATCCTATGTTTTTAATGATACAGACCATGCGGCAAGACTATTCGGCCTGCAGGAATTCGGAAATATTTACACAAGGCTAATGAACCCGACAACCGACGTTCTGGAAAACAGAATAGCAGCGCTTGAGGGTGGGGTTGCAGCTCTTGCAACTGCATCAGGCCAGTCGGCAGAAACTCTGGCTCTATTAAACATTGTCGAAGCCGGACAAGAAATCGTTGCCTCTGCTTCACTGTACGGTGGAACCTATAACCTACTGCATTACACTTTTCCAAAAATCGGAATCAAGGTTCATTTTGTTGATCCAAAAGATCCGAACAATTTTAAGAAAGCAATTAACGATAAAACGAGAGCGATCTATGCGGAAACTCTCGGAAATCCAAAACTGGATACTCTGGATCTTGCTGCTATCGCAAAGGTTGCGCATGACGCAGGAGTCCCGTTTGTTGTAGACAATACTCTTCCAAGCCCCTATCTCGTAAATCCAATCGAGCATGGAGCTGACATTGTTGTGCATTCTCTAACAAAGTTTCTGGGAGGTCATGGAACGTCTCTTGGTGGAATCATCATCGACTCCGGAAAATTCAATTATGGAAACGGAAAATTCAAGGGATTTACGGATCCGGATCCAAGTTACCACGGACTAAAATTTTGGGATGTATTCGGAAAATTCGAACCGTTCGGCGGAGTAAACATAGCTTATATTATCAAAGCCAGAGTACAGGGACTAAGAGATATCGGGCCAGCAATTTCTCCTTTCAATGCATGGGCAATTCTTCAAGGAGTGGAAACTCTTCCTCTCAGAATGGAAAGGCATTCTACTAACGCATTAAAAGTTGCGGAATACCTAAGTAAGCACCCTAAGGTAAGCTGGGTGACCTACCCCGGCCTTCCATCAGATGCAAATTATGCAACTGCAAAAAAATACCATAAGCGCGGATTATTCGGAGCAATTCTGGGATTTGGAATCAAAGGAGGAGTTCCTGAAGCCAAAAAATTTATCGATGCTCTGGAAATTTTTTCTCTTCTCGCAAATATCGGTGACGCAAAATCTCTGGTGATTCACCCGGCTTCTACGACTCACTCCCAGCTAACTCCAGAAGAGCAATTGGCGACTGGCGTGACTCCGGACTTTATCAGACTATCGGTAGGGCTCGAAAATATCGATGATCTTCTGTTTGACTTGGAAGAAGCTCTCAAAAAAGTTTAACGATTTTCTAAAGCCCCCGAATTTCCAAACGGGGGCTTCAGATTTCCAACTAACGGGAAAATCCTTTACTTCCTATGAGTCTAACAGTACGTGGAATTAGTTATGAATGACAGCGTAGGATTCGTAGAGACAAAAATTGCAAAGTTTACCGAACTGAAAACCGAAAACGGATCGGTTATTAGCCCCGTTGAAATAGCCTATGAAACCTATGGAACCCTCTCAGCCAAGAAAGACAATGCAATACTTGTCTGCCATGCGCTGTCGGGTGACGCACACGCAGCCGGATTCCATGCAAATGCAGCCAAACCAGGATGGTGGGACTACTATATAGGGCCGGGCAAAGCATTCGACACTAACAAATATTTTGTGATTTCGTCTAACGTCATAGGTGGATGCAAGGGTAGTTCCGGCCCGATTACCATTAACCCGTCAACAGGCAAGCAATATGGCTCTTCGTTCCCATTCGTTTCCATAGTAGACATGGTCAATGCCCAGCACCTGCTTCTGGAATATTTCGGAATTAAAAAACTTTTCTGCGTTTCAGGAGGTTCCATGGGAGGAATGCAAGCCCTTCAGTGGACAGTGTCCTATCCGGATGAAGTCGAGAACTGCATTGTCATGGCAACTTCCTCAGAACATTCAGCTCAACAAATCTCTTTCAACGAAGTAGGAAGACAGGCGATACTCTCCGATCCTAACTGGAATGATGGGGACTACGGTGAAAATCCTCCCAGAAAAGGCCTCGCTCTTGCCAGAATGATAGGCCACATCACCTATCTTTCGGACGAGCTGATGAGAGAAAAATTCGGCAGGCAGCCTCCAAAAGGAAACATCAAAACTTCCGACTTTGCCGTTGGGAGTTACCTTGTCTATCAGGGAGAGAGTTTTGTAGACAGATTTGATGCGAACTCTTATATCTATGTAACCAAGGCCCTTGATCACTTCAGCCTGGGGAAAGGGATGGAACTAACGTCCTCTTTGTCGGTTGCCAAGTCCAACTTTCTGGTAATCGCCTACAGTTCAGACTGGCTCTATCCTCCCTATCAATCGAGAGAAATCGTAACATCTCTTGAAGTGAACGCAATCCCTGTATCCTATTGCGAAATTGAAACTTCACAGGGACACGACTCTTTTTTACTTCCTAATCAGGAGCAGACTCATCTGATTTACCATTTTTTAAATCACGCAAGAAATAATGACGATGGAAAATAAAATCGAAATAGAAGAACAAAGGCCGGATTTCAAATATATTTTGAATATGATCCCTGCAACAACCCGTGTACTCGATTTGGGTTGCGGAAACGGCGATTTGCTTTACTTGCTCAAACAAAAAGGAGTCAGAGGACAGGGACTCGAAAAAAATGAGGATTGCATTTACAAGTGTATTGAGCGTGGAGTCACTGTCCACCACGGAGATCTGGACGACGGTTTAAAGCACCACCTGAACAAAAGTTTTGATTTTGTGATTTTGAACCAGACGATTCAGGAAACGAAAAATCCAGGCGGAATCATTAAAGAAGCGCTAAGAATCGGGAAAAAAGTAATCGTAACCTTTCCGAATTTCGGCCACTGGAAAGTCCGATGGATGATCTTATTCAACGGAGAGACGCCCGTAACCGCTTCTCTCCCCTACAGATGGTACAACACTCCGAACCTGCACTTTCTATCTGTTACCGACTTTCTGGATTTTTGTAAAATTCAGAAAATCAAAATCGAAAAATCAGCTTTTTTTTCAGGACAAAAGAACGTGAAACTGAATCCGAATTATTTTGCCGAACTTGCACTTTTTGTATTGGTAGAATAAAAAAAAGCCCGAACGGAAATTCGGGCTTCAGAGTCGCACGGCGATTTATAATTAATATTATAAATCCATTCTACAGTGTTTATCGTATTTTTCTAAAAAACCTGTAGACTTCAATTTTCGCATAACCCCAACGCTAATTTTCAATGGTGAAAAAAAGCGCTGGATTAACTTTAATTTACTGAAATTACTTCAACAACTGAAGAACTGTCTGAGGTTTCATATTCGCCTGAGCAAGCATCGCTGTCGCTGCCTGGGTCAAAATCTGATACCTTGTAAAGCTCGTCATTTGTTCTGCCATATCCGTATCTCTAATCCTAGACTCGCTTGCCTGGATATTTTCATACGCATTCATCAGCCCTTTCGCAGCGTGTTCAAGCCTGTTGTAATAAGCTCCAAGATCCGCTCTCTGCTTTGAAATCATTCTGAGTGCGTCATCTGCAAGCCCGATTACGGAGTTAGCTTTTCCCGCTGTGGACAGAGAAATGAATGTCAATACTGTAGGATTTCTGAGTCCGAGAGCAGCAGTATTCATGGTTTCGATATACACTCTTTCTCTCTGGTGCATATTCGCTCCCATATGGAACCACATGCTCGCAGTAGGATTCAATCTAGCAAAAGCTCCGGTGAGGAGTTTCATTTTATTGAATTCTGCCTGAGAAGCAATACGATCGATCTCATCTACAAGCTGAGAAACTTCCACTTGTATCTGCTGACGGTCTTCCTCGGTATAAATACCGTTTGAAGCCTGAACTGCAAGAACACGTACTCTTTGAACGATCTCGTGCGTCTCCTGCAAATACCCTTCGGTGGTTTGAATTAGACTCATACCGTCCTCGGTATTCTGCTCTGCTCTTCTGAGACCATTGACCTGGGTTCTCATTTTTTCGGATACAGCAAGACCGGAAGCATCGTCTCCGGCTCTATTGATCCTCATTCCACTGGAAAGCTTTTCAATATCCTTTGCCAAATTCTCGTTGTTAAACTTCAACGTCCTGTGGGCAAAAATTGCGCTTATATTGTGGTTAATAACCATTCGGGTTTCCTCCTTGAATCCCACCTCTTTGCAGAGGATAAATGATGGGTTTTCCGAAGGTCATCCTTGACCTTCCTAGACTTTGTTTCGTCAAAAGACAAATTTTTGATTAAGATTTTTTTCGATTTTTAGAAAATAATATTTCAATCAATGAATCGCCTACTATGTCGTATTGAACCTGCCCGGACATAAAAATATGCCCGCGCTTCTCCACGACATATCAGGAATTTGCCTGAAAGATTCATTCTCCTAGATCAAAACAAAGCCAACGGATGATTCCGGATAAAATGGACTTTTTCACTGACAAAAAAAAATTTTCAATGCGGAAAAAAAGGTTTATTTTTATTAATAACAGAGGCAGCCTAAATAGCGTGAGTTCGCAGAAAAAAAGTGTCGATCGCACGTTAAATATATTCGTACAGGTGGAGACCATTTTCCATGTTCAAAAAATTTGTGTGCATAGTCTATTGTTTAACGATCCTTTACTCAACAAACCTTCTATCGGAAAAATCGGTATCCGACGATGATGCAAGAAGCTCGGACCAAGCTACAATCCTCTCCCCTCTTGAAGAGGAAGTTCTCAAGGAAATCAATACTCTAAGGAAAAATCCTCCCGCTTATGCCGAATTTCTGCAGAACTACAAAAAATATTTCGATGGGAAACTGATTAAGATTCCGGGCAAAATTGCCATCCGCACAAACGAAGGAATTGGTGCGGTCGACGAAGCGATCAGAGAATTAAAAAAGACAGAGCCTCTCGAAACCCTTGAGTATTCCAGAGGGCTTTCACAGGCATCTAAAAGCCATGTAAACGACCAGGGGCCGAAAGGAACGATCGGACATGATGGAAGCGACGGATCAAGCCCATCGACAAGAATGAATAGATACGGGAGGTGGGACTTGCTTTCGGCAGAAAATATAAGCTATGGATACGCTGTTGCGCGTGACGTATTGATTCAATTAATCGTTGATGATGGAGTGCCTTCGCGTGGCCATAGATTAAATCTACTGAAGAAGGGAATCAAATTTGCAGGAATCGGCTGCGGTGACCACAAAAGATACAGAAGCATGTGCGTTATGAATTTTGCCGGAACATACACTGAGAAAAACCACAACTCTCCAGCAAAAGAGCCCGAAAAAAATGAATCCAAAAGCATGAAAGATAAAGTGCTTCCAGTCAAAAAAGAGGAATGGTAGGTAAATGAAAAGATTTTTTTTACATGTTTTGACTGCATGCTTATTCTTTCTATCCATTCAGTCCTCCGGTGAAGAAATCCAGAAAGACTTAGGAGAAAACGTAAAAAAACTTCGATCCGATTTAAAAAGCATGGGCTATATAATAGGAAAGGAAAGGCTCTACGCAGGAATCGAAAAAGGTGGTCGAATTATTTTTACCGCAAGAATGAAAACTTCTACTTTCCCGGATTTTATTGCATTTGGCGCAACCCACGACGGAACAATTAAAGAGTTTCTATTCACAGTTTATGAAGCCGACAATGAAGATAAAATTATTCGCAAACTCGTTTCGAAAAAAGCGACAGGTGAAATTCTCATAGAGTTGAAAGGGGAAAAAATCGAAAATTACCACATAGAAATCGAATTACTAGATAACTCCAAAGATTTGTCTGTGGTAGAAATTCTTTACGGCTTTATTCATTCTTTCACAAAAGATAAGCAACCGAGTAAAAACAACGGTACAAGGGAAGAGCCTTACAAAAACCGCCCTCTCTCAGATTTTGAAAAATCGGGTTATTTTCAATGGGGAAAAATAAGGTTCTAGGTCTAAAATTTATGGGAATTGAAAAAATTTATCTGGCAAACCCCAGGGGCTTCTGCGCCGGTGTTAAGTATGCCATTTCCTATGTAGAAAGTGTGAAGACGAACCTGCCGGACAGCCAGATTTACGTAAGAAAAGAAATCGTTCACAACAAAAGAGTTGTGGAGGATATGAAAAAAAAGGGCATCAAGTTTATCAACGAACTGAATGAAGCCCCGGAGGGAGCCACAGTAGTTTTCAGCGCCCACGGCGTTTCCCCCGAAGTAGTGCGTTATGCGAAAGAGCACTCGATGAGAATCGGTGATGCAACCTGTCCCCTTGTTACCCGTGTCCACAGAAAGGCGAAAAAATATATGGACAATTATCAAATTATATATATCGGGCACAGGGGGCATGACGAAGCAATTGGGACAATGGGGGAAGCCGAAATGATGCTAGTAGAAAACATTGATGACGTAATTGCCCTGAAAAATAAAATCAAACCTGACAAACCGCTAACCTACCTGATGCAAACCACGCTCTCTGTAATTGACACAAAAGAGATTGTTAAAAAAATCGAAGAGCTTTTTCCATTCGTAGAACATCCAGAAAAAGATGATATCTGTTACGCAACAACTGAAAGACAGGAAGCTGTGGGGCAGATGCTAGAGATTGTTGATGCAATCCTGGTTATAGGAGCAGAAAATAGCTCAAACTCCAACAGGCTAGTCCAGCTTGCTCAAAAAGAAAAACCCAACTCATTTAGAGTAAGCTCTGTGGATGAAATAACCAAAGAAACTATCCTGGCAAAAAAAATAAAAATTCTGGGAATTACCGCAGGCGCCTCCACCCCACAAGTATTAATTGATGAAATCATCGCAAAACTAAAATCTTTTTTCCCGGAAGCATCAGTTCATGGATTTCCCGGTTCAAGAGAAGATTCTATGAATTTCAAGCTTCCAAAAGATTTGCTAAAATCTTAAAGCCGCAAATGAATAGCTTATTTTCAGAAAACACTTTCAACGCAATTGATGAAATATTATTCCTGTCATCAAAAGACTCTATTCTAGAAAAACAAAAATTCATTTTCGCAAACAACAATTTCTTGAATTTTTTCGGGTACAAAAAAGAAGAAATAATCGAAAAAGAAATATCATTAATCCTGAAAATCAATTCAGAGAAATTCATAATTCAAAATTTTCAGAATTCAATGATCGCCGGCAAAGCACATAGCGAGGAAATCCAATTATTAAAAAAGGACAACCAAAAAGCCTTCCTGGAATGGAGAATATCACCCGTCCTTGGGGAAAATTCTGAAATCATGTACTATCTATCTACCCTGAAAGATCTGAATTCAACAAAATCAGCCAGAGCAAAACTAGCTCACCGTCTTAGGTATGAGATGGGAATGAATGCTTGCTCCCAGATACTCCTTTCAACAGTGCATGAAGACTCAATTTCCGAAGCCCTCGAAAATATCATTCTTTTTACTGACATTTCCAGGGTTTCCGTCTTCAAGGCTTCAAGTAACGAAAGGGGAGATTACTCGGCAAACCCCATACAAATCGTAAACCTGGATCTCGCCGAAAAGAACTCAAATATCAGGAATATTATTTTTGAAAATGAATTCCATTGGTGGATTGAATATTTCCTGAAGCAATGGCACATTTGCGGGACGTTAGACGAATTTGGAGAAGAAGAAAAAGAATACTTCGTTTCTGAAAACGTACAGTCTGTCCTTTTGATTCCCATATTCACAGGAAATGTATTTTTTGGGTTTATCAGATTTGATGATTGTGAAAAAAAACGAAACTGGAATTCAGAAGATATTGCAATTTTCAAATCCGTTGCCTTCATGGTCGGCGCATTTCTGGATAGAAAAGCCAAAGAAAAAGAAATTCGCCTCCACAGAGAACACCTGGAAAACCTCGTAGAAAAAAGAACCGAAGAATTGAAGAAAGCACTGATTGCCGCAAATTCAGCGAATAAGGCAAAAAGCGAATTTTTGGCGAATATGAGCCATGAACTCAGAAGTCCTCTGAACTCGATAATCGGGTTTGCAAAATTAATCAAACTGCTTGAAACACAGAGCCAGGAAAAAGAATACCTGACATACATCCATTCGGCAGGAATTCACCTGCTGAAAATTATCAATGAAATTCTCGATATAGCAAAAATCGAAGCCGGAAAACTCAATCTAAAAATTCATCCGATTGATATTCTAGACATACTAAAAAGATGCTCGTACCTTTTAAAGCCCCAGCTTGACAAAAAAGAAATCTCCATCTTCCTGGAGTTCGACACTGAATGTGAAATATATGTAACCGGAGACGAAAAAAGAGTTCAGCAAGTATTCATCAACATCATATCCAATGCAATAAAATTCACTCGCCCAAAAGGAACCATCAGAATTCAATATAGGTTGAAAGATTCCAATATAGAACTAGATATATGTGACAATGGAATTGGAATTGCAGAGGAAAATCTGGAAAAGGTTTTTGAGAACTTCACACAGATTGCGTCACCGCTAAATTCTGAAAGTGAAGGGACTGGCCTTGGGCTTGCAATCACTAAAAAAATCATCGAGGCTCATCATGGCCAGATACTACTGAAAAGTGAACTGGGTAAGGGAAGTACTTTTACGATTGTGCTTCCCATCACAAAAAAATCTCAAGAACCCAAAACGAAAATTTCGCCAAAGAAGATCTTATATCCGGAAAGTATTAAGAACAAAAATATCTTGATTGTTGATGATTCGCAGCCGAACCGAGAATTATTAAGTTTCCTGTTCAAAGAAAACGGACAAAAGCACAACTGTGCTGAAAGTGGAGAAAAATGCCTAGAATACATTGAACAAAATTCAGTCGATCTGGTTTTGATGGATATCAGAATGAAAGGTCTTAGCGGAACGGAAACTTTAACAAAACTAAAGCAAAAACTCGACATCCCGGTCATTGCATTATCAGCAAATTTTTCCCTGAACTCAGGAAAAGAGCTGCTAAAAACCGGTTTTGCGGACTATCTGCCAAAACCTATCGATACCGATTTATTGCTGAAAAAAATTTTTCAATTTTTAGAATAGCCTCGCGCCCGCTCAATCTAAACCATAATTCAATTTTTCTGCAAGAATATATAGTATTCAATAATCTCTGTTTTGTTGGCTTTTTCTTCAGGTATGATTTATAAGCTTTCTTTTCCCTACGGCCTCTGTTTATACCGTATATGCCTATCCGCCCGTACAGTTTTTCTCGTTGCGATATAACTGTCCACCCTAATCGAAGTAATGTTTGGTGGAACTCCATTGTCGAAGAATTTTTCGCGGAGGATTTTGTCCCAACCGGCGAGATCCAGGATCAAAAACAGGGTAAAAAGTGCCGTCCGGGAGATACCGAGCCATTTGGCGAGGAGGCCGAATTCTAACCAGTCGTCGTTCTGGGGATAAAAATTCTTTTTGATTAGATTCTGCCCTTCCTCCTGGTAAGAAGTCTTGACTTTTCCGGATTTTGCAAAGGTCTTCCAGAGAACGAGACACCTATACCGCATCAATAGATTATGAAAATAGTCCTCTCGCGAAATCCCTTCTGTTCTTTCCAGAAAAACGTCCAAAAACTTTTCCGGGATGAGCAGACTGGACTGTGTGCGTTGCAGGTTAGTTGGTTTCATACTTTTCCTCCACTTTCTAAGGTAAAAAAATTACCGATCTGGAATAAAAAAATTCGATTTTTTAGATTTTTTTTTCGATTCGAGCGATTGAAAAAAAATAATTCTTGATTCCCAAACTGAAAATCCGTACAATTAGCGCGGCAAATAATGAACTTTCAGAAATTAAAATATCAATTTTATAGAATGCTTCGGGCGAAGTATTCTATTATTCTTGGAACGCCGATTATTGCCATCGGGCTTTCGACTTTTTTTATGTGGTTGTTTGGTTCTCAAATTGACCAAGAAGAGAAATTAGAATACTTTCGTATGGCGCCAAGCACTGCCGGAATATTTCTTCTGTTAGGAATATTCATTCTTCGAAAAAAATCCATTCCCAATATACTGAAAAAAATCATCATACTGTTTACCATTATTGTTCCAGGTATTATCCTGATTCTGAATATTGCAGGTTTCCATTCCAAATACGAACACCTTGGTTTTACAATTACACAAAAAATAGGAGAATCCCCTGGCGGATATATGTCCCCACTGACCGCGATCTGTTTCCTATTGGCGGGCACATCTTTACTATTTATAGAAATTGTAAATCATGTTCGTTTCATCTTTGGATTTGTTGCCACTTCCTGCCTTTTTATTCTTCAGACAATGTGTTTCATTTTTCTTCTATCATACGCCTTCGGAGCCCCGATATTTTACAGGGGAAACATCATACCCATTGCACTGAACACAGTCATCACATTTATAATTCTTGGATTGTACATCTCTATTTTAGTTACCGGAAAATACGGAAATATTCTAGGCATTGCTTTAAATATTTTTGAGAATAGAAATTCACTAATCTTATTCTTTATTTCCATTTCTATCGGTATTGTCTCGTTTGGATTTATATACCACAGAACCTACGAAAAAAATTTTAATTTAGAACTGGAAAAACAACTTTCAATAATTTCAGAATTAAAAGCAAATGAGCTGATTCAATTCCGAAAAGAAAGAATGGGAGATGCAAGTATTCTGTACAAAAACAATTCATTCTATGAACTGGCTCATAGAAATTTAAGACATTCCGACGCAGATTCAGAAAAGCAAATTCAAAATTGGTTCACGAAATACCATACTGTGTTTCAATACGACAGTATTTTGATGCTGGACAGTCATGCGAAACTAGTCCAGTCAATTCCAAAATCCCGCCACCTAATATCACAAACTACGATTGATGTGGCCAAAGTAGTATTAAAAGAAAGAAAAATTATTTTTCATGATTTTCATAGGGATGATTATAATGGAGAAATATATTTATCTATTTTCGTTCCGATTGTAAATGAAACTGTTCACAGCATTCCTATGGGAGTAGTCATTTTCAGAATCGATCCGAAAATCTATTTATTTCCATTTTTACAAAAATGGCCTACTCTTAGTCAATCCGGAGAAACGCTTCTAGTCAGAAAAAATGGGAACAATGTTCAATTCTTGAATTTTCTAAAATATCATCCCAATCACGATATGAGTTTGCAAATTCCTCTGACCCAAACGAGCGTTCCAGTGGTTATAGCAATTTCCGGAAAGGAGGGAATCATCGAAGGGCTAGATTACAGGAATGTTCCGGTCATTGTCTTCGCTAGAAAAATTGACAATTCCCCTTGGGTGTTCATTGTGAAATTGGATAAAGCAGAAGCCTTTCTTCCATTGATCCAGAGGAAGTGGTACACCATGGCAGTAGTATTGACTCTAATTGCAATTGTAGGAGGTGGCTTACACACTATATCGCGCCAGCATAAACTGAGCTATTTCAAAGAAAAAATGGAAATTGCAGAGCAGATTCGATTGATCAGCAATGCTTTGGAAGTCGCCGCAAATTCGATAGTTATCACGAATAAAAATGGGGTCATTCATTGGGTAAATGAAAGTTTTTCCAAAACTACAGGCTATACACGAGAAGAGGCTATTGGAAAAACTCCAGGTTTTTTGATCAAATCCGGAATCCAGGATAGTTCGTTTTATGAAGATATTTGGGACAAAATTCTCTCCGGTCAAGTTTGGAGTGGAGAGATCATTAACAAGCGAAAAGACGGAACACTTTTTCCGGAAGAAATGACAATCACTCCATTAACCGATAGTAAGAACCAGATTACACATTTCGTCTCAGTCAAGCAAGACATAACTGAGCGAAAAAAAGCTGAAGAAGTAATCAAGAATTTTTATTCGGAATTGGAAGAAAAAGTCAAGACCAGAACGGAAGAACTTTCCATAGCCAATAAAAATCTTTCTGTAATCAACAAAAGCCTTGAAGTTGCCATGAATGACCTAAAAGATTTACAACGCCAACTCGTGTTATCTGAAAATCTTTCTACTCTTGGAAAACTTGCGGCAGGAATGACTCACGAGTTAAATACTCCGCTCGGCGCAATCATTTCTGCAGCAAAAACAATGAGCGCGATCATACAGAATAAAACCGATAAAATCACTGGTGATCTAACCAGACTGAATGAAGAGGAAGCAAACAATTTAAAAATCATTTTAAAGGAAAGTCTTGATAAATCCAGCCTAACGTCTCGCATTCCACCGAGATCTCTAAAAAAGGATATTTCCGAAATATTGAAAGTATCCGGCATGAAAAATTCCTCTTCCATCGCCGAATCTGTTATCGACACAGGGGTTTATGATTTGAAGGAGCGATTGCCTTTCCTTTTGAATACGGAAAATTCTGCACAAATCATGGAAGCTGTGTCCTATTTTTCATCCATGAAAAACTTGAACAGAACCATTTGTACCGCATCAGAAAAAGCCTCCTATGTTGTCAGTGTATTAAAAAATTATTTATACCGTGAATCCGAAGATTTTAAACCGACAATGGAGGCTGTGGATTTAATCCGCGAAATTGAAAACATTCTGCCACTCTATTCAAACAAAATAAAAAACAAAGTAGAGATAATCAAAAATTTTGAAACTTCGGAAAAATGTCTTGGGGATAGGGAAAAACTGAATCAGGTTTGGATCAACCTCATCAACAATGCGTTATTTGCAATGAACTATAAAGGAATACTGGAAATTCAGACTCAGAAAATCGGCTCCTGGATAATCTTATCCATCATCGACTCGGGGCCAGGTATCCCCCAAGAAATTCAGAATAAAATCTTCGAGCCATTCTTTACTACAAAAAAGAAAGGAGAGGGAATGGGACTAGGGTTGGATATATGTTCCCATATCATCAAATCGATGGGTGGAAAAATCGAATTTGAAAGCGTTCCTGGCAGAACCCAGTTTAGTGTATGGCTTAGGCCGGCAATTGAGTAGGTTTTCTTAATAATGCCACATTCCCCCGAACCCCAAGAATCACCCTTACCCAGAATCAAAATCTGAGTTATTTATATTATTTATAAGCATGTCAATATTTGATTTTTTTTCAAAAAAAAAAAACATTGACATTTGTCATAAAATTCAATCACCTGTGAAAAATTGTCCCGGCTGATGTGTTGTCAAAAGGCCAAGAGTAAAAAATTTTGTAGTTTTACAAAAATGTAAAGAAATGGCATGGAAATAAAGAAATTTTAACGTCCAAGCAGGCAAATCAGCCGTATTACAGAATCATTTTTCACCAGTTTATAAGAGCAAGGGGAGTTCGCCAGTCCATGAAACATACTATTCTCTGCGTCGATGATGAAGAAATTATTTTGATAAGCCTGATTGAAGAATTAAAATATCATCTGGGAAGCGAATATGAATTTGAAACGGCTTCGAATGGAAATGAGGCATTTTCCGCTATTGAAAAATTGGAATCGGAGGGAATCAATTTAGACCTGATTATTACGGATTGGATGATGCCGGAGGTCAAGGGGGATGAGCTGCTTCTGAAAATCCACAAAAAATACCCGGCAATCAAATCCATCATGATAACGGGATATGCGGACGCAAACGCGAAAGAAAGAGTTCTGCAGGAAGTAGGGACTCTTGCCGTATTCACAAAACCATGGGATTCAAAAGATCTTATTGACCTGATAAAAAAAAGCTGCAATTAGTAAAAACGTAACTCGAAAAAAATGATAAAAGAACACGAAAATACACTCAAGCTTAAGCGCCATCCGGTGCTTATCATCGAAGACAAAAAAGAAAATACTGTTCTATTGCAAGCTCTCTGCTCGGAACTCGATATTGATACTCGAAGCGCAGCCAACGGAAAAGAAGCCCTGGAACTTCTGGAGAAAAATTCATTCTCGGTGTTCATAGTCGATCTGATGCTACCGGTTATGGACGGGAAGACATTTATCAGAGAATTAAAAAAGATTCTCCCCGATTCCGTCATCCTAGTGCAGACAGCTTTGGATTCGACAGAAATGATCATTGAAATTATGAAGATGGGTGTCTTTGACTATATTCTGAAACCACTGGATTCGGAATTATTTCATCAGACTCTCCTGAAAGCACTCGAATACCAATATCTAAAGGAATCCGAAAAAAATGTGCTGATGAATGAAGGAATAAAACTAAGGGGGCAACTGGAATGGCTAAACTACAAAGAAACAAGGCGAAAAACAGGAGTAGATTCTCAGGAGAAAAACTCGATCTATAATTTAAAAACCTCTCTTTCTCAAGGGGGAGGCCTTGGAATGATGGTCTCCATTATTGAGATGATTCAATCTGGCGCTCGGCTTACCGAAAATAAATATGAAATAGACAAGGACCTGCTGGATCTATTATTCGAAAACAATCACAACTCAAGACAACTTTTAAACGGGCTAGACAGAGTCGTTGGTCTCATGGAGGAAAATATTCCCCTAACCGAGACGAACTCTTTGGATCTCATGGAAATTGTTCCGTCAATTGCAGAAAGACTCCATCCATTTTTTAAGAAAAAAGATCTTAAAATCTCTTTGCCACAGAACAAAACCAATTACAAAATTTTTATCAACTTAGAAAAAATATTAACCGCTCTGGAAGAACTTTTGATAAACGCCTATAAATATTCAACTTCCAGGAGTCAAATAAGCATATTTGCGAATATCTCGCAGGGTTATTTTTGTATTTCAGTAAAAAATGAAGTGGCAAAGGAGCCTTATGGGGGCATTCCAGAAGAAATGGAGAAGCTAGTGATAGAACCATTTTTCAGGCTCCATCCTCCGGTTGAAGACATAATTTCAATCGAGAAATTTGGACTTGGGTTAGGTCTTACAGTTGTCGATTATATAGTAAGAAAGCATAATGGGATGTTTTTTATACACAACGCAATCGACCATACCGGAAAACAGGTTTCCAATTGTGTTCTGTCAGAATTGTTTCTTCCATTAAAAATATAAGGAGTCCTTAGTTGTCAAAAAAAATAATGATCATCGACGATTCGGATGTTTTCCGAAAGGTTGTAGCTGTTTATCTGAAAGGCTCCGATTATGAAATTATTGAAGCTTCCAACGGCGAAGAAGCTCTGAAAAAATTAAGTGAAATGAAAGTCAATCTGATCATTTGTGACGTGAACATGCCGGTGATGGATGGATTAACCTTCCTCACCAAAGTCAAAAGCGACCCGAATAATAAATTTACCCCTACCATAATGCTTACAACCGAATCTCAAGAAGAGAAAAAAAAAGAGGGGATGGAGAAGGGAGCGAAAGCCTGGCTAGTAAAACCTTTTTCTCCACAGCAACTTCTTAGTGCGATCTCAAGGCTGATTATCTGATGGATTACAGCTTTCAAACTGAGTCCAAAGACAACGCAGCAATTGTTACTTTTGAAGGAGAACTGAATATATATTCCGCCTCTGAATTAAAAAACAAATTTCTTGAATTCTTGGATTCTAGTGAAACCCTCATCATCGATTTAAACGATGTCACATCTATCGATACTGCCGGAATTCAGATATTGATTTTCTTGAAGAAAGAAGCCGACCGGTTGAAAAAAAAACTAATTCTGAAATCACACAATCAGGTTGTATTGCGCTTTTTTGATTTATACGGGCTAGTCGGTTTTTTTGCAGATAAAATTGTAATTTCAAAAGAAGCAAAAGAAAAATTCAAGTTCGGCTACGGAACGAAACTCCACCCCGACAGAACGGTAGCTAGCGGAAGATGAATCTAGACCAGATTAAAGATACGTTCATCGCGGAATCGAGCGAACTTCTCCAGCAAATGGAGACGATTCTACTGAATATAGAATCCGGAGAAGGAGATGAAAACTCCCTGAATGCTCTGTTTAGGGCTATCCACACGATTAAGGGATCGGCAGGAATATTCGGTTATAAGGATGTAGTCGATTTTACCCACGTAGTCGAAAATATTCTGGAGCTTGTGAGGTCAGGAAAAAAAGACCTGAAAAAAGAATCACTCGGCCTACTTCTGGAATGCAGAGACCATATTTCAGATCTGATTGAATACGCTTCAATGAATTCTTCAATTGATGCTGAAAAAGAAAAAAGAGGAAAAGGCCTTTTAAGAAAACTAAACCAGAATTTCGGTATGGGGGACAATTCTCCATTGGATGAACCGGAAGAAGATTCCGGGAAAGAAAAAATAGAGTTGGACGATTCTCCGAAAACCAAAAGTCCAAACTATCATATTTCTATCCGGTTTAGTCCTGGAGTCTTAAAGTGTGGACTTGATCCATTTTCATTTATTAATTATTTGAATCAAATAGGCACGATTTCCAGCCTTGTGACACTAACGAATGATATTCCGAAAAGGGAAAAAATGGATCCGGAAGAATGCTACATCGGATTTGAAATTCAACTGAATTCGGATGCGGATAAGGCAACAATCGAAAACGTTTTCGAGTTTTTGCAAAGCGATTCAATTCTCCACATTCTAAAACCACATTCCTCGCTTAACGAATTTGCTAAATTTGTCTCCAACTTGTCGGAAGAAAGAGAACAAATCCACTCGTATTTAGCATATATTCATGCGATAGACGAAACCGAGTGGTCCGAAATTGAAAAAATAATAGACGAAAAAAAATCACTTTCCGCATCCGGTAGCACTCCAGAGGAATTCTCTTCCAGAGAAGCAGATACGAACATTTCGCTCATGGTGAAATCGGATGATAATCTCGAAGAGGCAGATATAGAATCTTTTCGGGATAAAAAAGGAAAAGACGTTTCTCTAAATCTGGAAAATAAATCCATAAGAATCGATGCGGAAAAACTCGATCTACTGATCAATCTGGTGGGTGAACTGGTAATTGCCGGGGCAAATATGACCCAGATCGCAACAAAAAACAAGGACACCAACCTCTTAGAATCCTCCTATATAATTTCCAGGCTGATCGGGGAAATCCGAGACAGCGCCTTACGCATCCGTATGGTGCAGATCGGAACTGCATTTAATCGATTCCAGAGAGTTGTGCGCGATATTGGACAGCAACTTGGAAAGGACATTCACTTCGTAACAACCGGGGGAGAAACCGAGCTGGACAAAACTGTTATCGAAAAAATTGGCGACCCGCTTTTGCATCTAATCCGAAATGCAATAGATCACGGACTCGAATCCACTGAAGAGCGCATAGCAGTCGGTAAGCCTGAAAAAGGAACTCTGCAGCTAAATGCATTTCACGATACCGGAGGAATTGTGATCGAAGTAATTGACGACGGCAAAGGACTGGATCCTGAAAAGATTTTGAAAAAAGCAATTTCAAGTGGCCTTGCAAAAGAACAGAGTTATACAGAAAGAGAGATATTTTCATTTTTGTTTCAACCGGGTTTTTCAACCGCAGAAAAAATTACAGACCTGTCCGGTAGAGGTGTCGGACTGGATGTAGTTCAGAGAAATATAGACTCCCTGCGTGGCACTGTAACTGTCGAGAGCCGAAAGGGGAATGGAACAACTTTCAAAGTCAGGCTTCCACTCACCTTGGCAATAATCGATGGATTCGCAGTGGAAGTTGACAACAGGCATTATGTAATCCCCCTGGAAATGGTGGTGGAATGCCTGGAATTTCAGGAAGACGAAAATAGAAAAAGAAATTATATCAACCTCCGAGGAGAACTTCTGCCGTTTATCCGGATGTCAGAAATCTTTTTACAGAAAGAAAGTTCAAACAAAAAAGGCAATATCGTGGTCGTCCAATACGGAGACAAGAAAGCAGGGCTTTTAGTCGAAAAACTTTCCGGTGAAATTCAGACTGTGATCAAACCTCTCGGAAAAATTTTTGGAAATCTAAGAGGAATCAGCGGTTCGAGTATTTTAGGAAATGGGGATGTAGCGATGATCCTGGATATTCCAGTATTGATTGAAATCGCTGTAAAAAATGAAATCAGAGATTCTCTGAATCTGGAAAATTTTTAAGGGTATAAATAGCAAAAAGGAGATTGTAAAATGAAATTAGCTTACAAATTAGGTCTTGGATTCGGACTCGTTATCGCACTGCTTATCGTAGTCTCTATAATCGGTCTTATGCGGATGGCGCAACTGAATGATTCGATAAATATTATTACAAAGGAAAGATGGCCCAGAGCAAACATGGCAAATGAAATTGTGGTTCAATCGAGTTCAATTGCAATTTCGCTTCGGAATATGATACTTGCGACAAATAAAGAAGACATAGCAAAACAGAAAGAAGCAGTATTCGAAACCAGAAAGACTCTCGGAATTATAATTGATAAATTAAAGGAAGTGATTGTCAATCCTAAAGGAAAAGAACTGCTTCAAGCCGTAATTGAAAATAGACAAAAGTATATCGCAGGACAGGAGAAACTTATTAATATCATCGAAACCGGTAATCAAGAAGAGGCCCGCACTTATTTACTGGAAATTCGCCAAATACTAAGAGCCTACCAAGATAGCGCAAAAGCTCTTTCTGCTTTTCAAGGAGAACTCTTGGAACAAAGCGGAAAAGAAGCGAGAGAAGCATACGAATTTGCCCGAACGGTAACAATCGCAATTTCCTTGATCGGAATATTCATTGCAATTCTTGCTGCATACATCATCACGACAAAATTGACAAAACAAATGGGCGGAGAGCCTGAATACGTTGCAGACATTGCAAATAAAGTGGCGGGAGGCGACTTGTCTATTCAAGTGAAAATTAAAGACAACGACAAAACAAGCGTTCTTTATGCCATGAAGAATATGGTAACGAAATTATCCGCAATAGTAACTGACGTCCGTTCGAATGCGGCAAGTCTTTCATCTGCGGCAGAAGAAGTATCTGCAACCGTTCAATCTCTTTCTCAGTCTTCTTCCGAGCAAGCGGCAAGCGTCGAAGAAACTAGCGCATCTCTCGAAGAAATGGGCGCTACAATCAATCAGAATGCAACTAACGCAAAGCAAACCGATTCAATCGCAACGAAAGCCGCGAAAGAGGGCCTGGAAGGAGGTCAGTCGGTTCAGGAAACCGTGAAAGCAATGAGGCAAATTGCGGAAAAAATCGGAATTGTTGAAGATATTGCTTACCAAACAAACCTACTCGCTTTAAACGCTGCGATTGAGGCAGCAAGAGCCGGAGAGCACGGAAAAGGATTTGCTGTTGTTGCAAGCGAAGTCCGTAAACTGGCGGAAAGAAGTCAAATTGCAGCAAATGAGATTAGCGGCCTTGCAGGATCAAGCGTTCAAATCGCGGAAAAAGCCGGCCAATTAATCGGCGAAATCGTGCCTGCAATCAATAAAACTGCCGATTTGGTTCAGGAAATCGCGGCCTCCAGCGAAGAACAATCTGCCGGTGTTTCCCAGTTGAACAAAGCAATGGGACAGCTGGACCAAGTTACCCAGCAAAATGCGTCCGCTTCCGAAGAGCTTGCATCAACGGCAGAGGAATTATCCAGTCAGGCAGAAAGCTTGATGCAAAGCATGGAATATTTTAAAACCTCCGAAGATGAGTCTTCAGGAATTGCCAATTTGCATTCCAGAAAAATTTCACACAAAAAGAATTTTGCACACCCGCACACTCAACCTGTAAAAATTCAGGCAAGTGTGAAAAAGACCCAGATTCATCCTTCACACCAGGATGAAAACGATAGCGAATTTGAGAAATTCTAGGCGATGAATATGGAAGACAGGAAATACGACGAAAACCAGTTCCTTACTTTTTTGCTCGGTGGTGAAGTATTCGGAATAGGAATACTACACATAAAAGAAATCATCGAATTCGGTGGACTAACGTCCGTTCCGATGATGCCTGCATTTATAAGGGGCGTTATCAATCTAAGGGGAAATGTAGTCCCGGTGATAGATATGAACATCCGCTTCGGACAAAAGGAAACAGCAATTACCAAAAAAACTTGCATCGTTATCATCGAAACTAAATTTTCCGATGAAAAAATCGATATTGGAATATTAGTGGATTCCGTAAATGAGGTGATAGATATTTTACCATCGGATATCGAACCTCCCCCTTCATTCGGCGCAAAGATCAATATAGAATTTATTTACGGGATGGGCAAAGTAGACAATAAATTCATTATTCTACTGAATGTAAACAAAGTGCTTTCTATAAGCGAATTAACTATGCTCGAAGAAAAAACAAATCTGGCAAAAGAAATTCAACAAGAAGCCTAATTAACGTAAATGGAATTTCCTGGATTAACCGAGAAAGAGTTCAAACTTTTCCAGAAATTAATTTATGACAGCGCCGGGATCAGCATGTCTGAAGCAAAAAAGGCGCTCATCTCTAATCGACTTGCAAAAAGACTTCGGTTTTACGGACTGGATTCTTATTTAGACTATTACAAACTTATCCAAAGCAATTCTTACCCGGAAGAAAAACAGATGCTCGTGGATCTCCTTACCACAAATGAAACGTATTTTTTTCGGGAACAAATTCATTTTGATTTTCTCAAAAACGAATTGCTAAAAGATCCTGGTAACATAAAGAATTTTCGCATTTGGAGCGCGGCTTCATCCTCAGGAGAAGAGGCCTATAGCATTGCCATGATTCTTTCGGAAAAATTGGGGAATACTCCCTGGGAAATCATCGGCTCCGACATAAGTGCACGAATTCTGGAAAAGGCGAAAAAAGGCGTTTACTTACTCTCAAAATCTACCGGGATTCCGAAAAATTACTTGAAGCAATATTGCCTCAAGGGCGTTAACTCCCAGGAAGGCTCGCTAAAAATCTCAAATGAAATAAGGCAGAGAGTTAGTTTCTATCAGATAAATTTAAACGAATCCCTGCCTGAAATCGGAAAATTCAATGTAATTTTCCTCCGCAATGTGATGATCTATTTTGATAATGAAACCAGAAAAAAAATTGTCGCAAATATCCTCCCATCCATCGAGAAAAAAGGCTACCTGTTCATCGGGCATTCTGAAACCTTATTCGGAATTACCGATCAGCTAAAAAGTATTCGGCCTACAATCTACCAAAAAGTATGAATCTTCCGGAGAATATCTTAGATGTCTTCCTGCAGCCAGGAGATTTTTTTTGGGGGGACTCGGAAACACGCATAAGAACTCTTCTGGGATCATGCGTATCATTCTGTATATGGCATCCCTATTTAAAGATCGGAGGGATGTGCCATTACATGCTGCCCAGTAGAGGCGTTAGGCGAAATCTTGAAAACCGCATGGATGGAAGATACGCGGACGAGGCAATGGAATTATTCCTGATTGAGATGGAAAAAGCAGGCACAAAACCTCAGGAATACAGAGTGAAATTATTCGGTGGGGCCAGCATGTTTTCTCAAGTGAACCTGAAAAACGAGTCAAAAACAACCGATAGCACGGAATTCATCCGGCTTCAGGATATGGGCACCCGTAATGTGGAGAAAGCAAGACAGTTAATTGAGGCGTATCGATTAAACGTGGTAAGTGAAAATCTAGGTGGAACCAAACACAGGCGCATCCACTTTGACTTGTGGAGCGGCAACGCCTGGTTAAAAAGACAGGAAAGCGATTAGAGGAAAAAAGTGAAAAAAATCAAAGTAGGCATAATAGATGATTCTGCGGTCGTGCGTCAGGTCCTTAGTGAAGTCATTCAGGCTGACGCAGAGCTAGAGCTTGTATTTACAGCATCGGATCCCATTTTTGCTCTGGAAAAAATGAAAGATGTTTGGCCGGAGGTGCTCGTCCTGGATATTGAAATGCCCAGGATGGACGGCATTACATTTTTGCAGAAGATCATGAAGGAAAGGCCTACTCCAGTTGTAATCTGCTCCACACTGACGGAAGAAAATTCAGAAACTACAATGCTTGCTCTATCCAGTGGCGCAGTAGAGGTTATCACAAAACCGAAAGTCGGACTGAAAAGCTTTCTCACTGACTCTAGCGAAATGCTGGTTTTAGCAATCAAGGCAGCGTCACTAGCAAATCTTTCAAAAATGACTTTTTCGAGCCCGGTGAAAATTGCTCCTAAAAATACCGCAGACGCGATACTGAAATCCCCTACATCTACATCCATTTTTGTAACCACCGATAAAATCGTTGCCATCGGAACATCGACAGGAGGAACGCAGGCACTTGAATCCGTATTGACCAAACTGTCGGCGACAAGCCCAGGAATCGTAATCGTTCAACACATGCCGGAAAAATTTACCCTGGCCTTTGCAAATAGACTAAACAGTATATGCAATCTCGAAGTCAAAGAAGCGTCACACATGGACAGAGTCGTTCATGGACGTGTGTTGATCGCTCCCGGAAATAAACACATGCTATTAAAAAGAAGCGGAGCCCAATATCATGTTGAAATCGTGGACGGCCCTCTTGTTTCACGCCACAGGCCTTCGGTTGACGTTTTATTTCGGTCTGTTGCGAAGTATGCCGGAAAAAATGCGCTTGGAATCATAATGACAGGCATGGGAGACGATGGCTCTGCAGGGCTACTTGAAATGCTACAATCGGGTTCCCGTACAATTGCTCAGGACGAAGAAAGTTCAGTAGTATTTGGAATGCCAAAAGAGGCAATCAAAAAAGGCGCCGTAGAAAAAGTCGTCTCACTACAGAACATTCCTGTAGAAATTACAAAATACGGCAGTAGCGAAAAGTAACCTCCGACTAAATTGGAGTAGAAAATCCCCTACCCCAATATTTCCAGAGTTGCTTTTTTCCTTCTGTCCAGAATTTCCTCGTGAGTCTCTTCTTTAACAAATTCATCCGGTTGAACTTTGAAAAGAGTCTGCCCCTTTGTAACTATTTTTCCGTCCGAATTCTCCATTAGATTCTTCACGATTTTTCCGCTGAAAGGAACGGCTATTTTGTTAAACATCTTCATTACTTCAATGATGAATAGTGGCTGGCCGGCATTGAATTGATCGCCTTCGTGTATCAGTTGAGGAAGATTCGGCGCTTCCCTTGAATAGAACATTCCACCCATTGGAGCAACAATCTCATCCGATTTTGCTTTTGGGGGAGGAGAAAGAAATTTGATGAATTTATCCCTAGTAGACTCCTCCAAAAATTGTTTCGGAATAACAGCATTCAATTCGCTGTCCATGCCAAGTTCGTAAAATGTGGATGCAACGCCGACTTTTGGAAGCATGAGTAATAATTCCATTCCCACTTGAAATCCGTTATGCGACGCTCTGCACTTCTCCCAGAGCTCCGCAGAAATTTTCTCCGGATTCGGATTTTCACCTTTGGCAAAAGCTTTTTCCCAATACTGAAAGTTCTCTTTTTTACCGGAAATCTTTTCCAGCTCTTCATAAAAAGAAATCGCATTATCCAGAACAACCTTATCGTGATCCCATATCTTGTCGCAAGGAGCCTTGGTTGTGGAATCTTCCAGATTCAGATAATAATACAAATCGTTCAGGATAGAAACCGGGTTTCTTAAGAATTCTATTTTCCCGCCGACGGTCTTCCAAGAATAATTGTCATGAGAACCCAAAAATCCAGCCAAAACATGGGGAGAAGAAAAAAGTTTTTCCATAGGCCGAGTAATCAGTGTCAACTTCCGATTGAGAGCCTTTAGCGCAGTTGGATGGTTCTTTTTGATTTTCCCTTGAATTTCCTTCCAAGCAATTTCCAAATCTATGTCTTTTATTTTTGACTCAAGAGCGCCAACAGCCGCAAGGTAAGACTGCATAAACCGGGTCGAAGGTTTGAACATAACGTCCTTCCCTAAAATCCAGTTGATAAGCCCGTAATGCACAGGAATATTCGTTTGTAAATCTACTCCTCTCAGTTCGGTTCTTCTCAGAATATCGCTCAATCTCTCAAGATTTTCTTTTCTGGATTCCCCATAACTTACAATAAGCGCAATATTCGAATCATAAGCCCCTGCAAGTTTGTAGTGAATAAAAATTCCGGTATCGGGATTACGCAATCCGATTCCCTGGTCATCCCGGATTTCATACTGAACCGGTGGAGACCAAGTCTGAATAATTCCACCTGCATGCGGACTCAAAGACTGATTTGTAGCATTTACCCGCACCTCTCCTCCGGAAATGTTTCGAACAATTCTTTCGGGCTTTGGAACCCTTTTTCCGTGAACGGAAAGAATTGCCATTGCTTCAATGAGGCTTTCCACGATAAAAAACTCAGATTTATTGGAAGGATTCACAAACTTGAGCTTGTATGCCATTTCAGTGACTCTGTGCTCGACTTGAATCCGGGTATTCATCTCCATAAAGAAATGGTTAGTTCCCTCAACAATGGATTCAAAGGTAGAAACGCTATTCAAATGTACTGCGCGGCCGAAAATTTCCGATTGCTCTTCCATTTCCAAAAGTACTTTCAAGTCATCTTGAAGAATTTTTGCTTTCTTCGGATCCTTGCAGTTTTTGATTTCTTCCTCCATTAGCTCTTTCGTAAAAGAAAGTTCCAATAGCTTCTGCTCGTGCATCTGCAAAGAACAGTCCCTTCCACCAAGGGCAACGCACCACTCCCCGTTTCCGATAGACTGAATTTCATTGTGCCGGGTATTTTCAATATTCAATTCGATTAGAAAATTTCTGTTTGAACCCTCTGCCGTGACCTTGGACTCGGCAATAATTTCCATCACTGCTCCGGCAACCTCTTCCGGCTTAGAAACAACCCTCTGCCCTTTTCCCCCCCCGCCACCGATATATTTGAAACGAATCCGCTTTCCGGGAAATTTTGCCCAGATTCCTTCGCTCTGCTTTAAAGCTTCCTTCTGCAAATCTGCAATTGTAACTACGTCTTTTACAGCAGAATAGGCTAAATGCAGAAGTTTTTCTGCATTTTCTTCAATTGAAATTTTGGGATCATATTGAAATTTCAATCCGTTTGCAGATGCAAACTTTTCCATTCCTTTTGCATCCGAATATTTTGAAATTAAAGCTAGGGCAGATACGTTATCCACGCCTGGAGTCACAGAAACGTTCAGGCTTCTGGCGAGTTTTTTTGCCTCGTCCTTCGCTCCGGCCTGCCTTGCAACGCTGGAAGAAGGCCCCATAAATGTGATTCCGCTTTTTTCGATTGCCTCGATAAAATCAGCATCCTCGGCCATAAATCCATACCCGGCAAAGATATGAGTATATTTGTTTGAGACCGCAATTTCTATAATTTGCTGGATTCTTTCTTCTTTTTCTTCCTTTCCTGCGCCCATATAATCCGGGACTCTGTGGATATTTTCCTGGTAGGGAAATTTTCTTAGTTCCGGCGCCAAAGCCATCGGATATACTATACTGTCTTTTTCCGAAAGTAGTATTCCGTATTCTTTTATGCCTATTTCATCAAATACTTCCATCGCTTCTTTTCTTACTGGCCCGCGGCAAACGATCAGGCATTTTATGCTGTCCAGAGCAAAGGATCGAATCCAATCGTTACTGGAATCGTGAAATTTTAAATTATTCCCTTCGAAATCAAACATTATTCAAACTCCCTTTGGACTCCGGACATCGATTCCGGTTTATAATGACTAATCAGATAGTTCAACTCACGGCCTAATACATTTCTTGTGTACCCGGGCATCACAACACTAGACACTGAACCCAAAGACAATGCTTCTTTCGGATTCATGAGGTTTTTCTCATAACGCATCGACAGCTCTGCCAGCTTGGAATCCCTTGCCGCTTTTGCTTCTGATTCGCCTGCCCCTTTTTTTAAGTTTTCAGAATACTCTTTGTTGATCGCAGTTATTTCATCTTTGTAAACATATTCTTTTCCGGCAGGCCCCATCACTGCAATTCTTGCAGTAGGCAGTGTAAACACAATGCTTGCTCCCGTAAAGTAGGAGTTAAAAGTAGCGTACGCTCCACCGAACGCGTTACGAATAATCAGTGTAATCCTTGGAACCCTGAGGTCAATGATAGAATCTAGAAGTTTTCTTCCTTCAAGGACAATTCCTCCGGACTCCTGGTCTTTTCCAGGCAAAAACCCTGTAGTGTCCTCCAGAAAGATTACGGGAATATTATATAGATTTGCAAAGCGCACAAACCTCGCGCCTTTTTTCGCAGCGCTGATATCAATCTGCCCCGAACTAACAGCAGAGTTATTTGCCATGAACGCAACCACATGGCCCCCGATTCGTCCGAATGCAGTCACCAGATTTCTTGCCCTTTGAGGTTGAAGTTCGAAATAGGCCCCGTGGTCGCAAATTTGTTGTAAATACAATGTGATGTCGAAGGGAGTATTCAAACCAGTTGGCGAATTGAAAGTTTTGCGGAATAAAATATCTTCCTCATGTATGAATCGATCCAGAGGATCGGACGTTGGATGGAATGGAGCAAAAGAGTGATTGTTGTCGGGAAGATAGGAAAGTAGCCTGAGCGCAGTTCTCAATGAACCTAGCTCATCGGATGTTGTTAAATCTACGACTCCACTTTGGCCATGAACTTTTGGACCTCCCAGATCGTCGGCAGTTACATCCTCTCCCAAAACGGATTTCACAACCCCAGGGCCTGTTAAGCCGAAAAAAGTATTTTCGCATTGGATCATAAATGAACCCTGACGTGGAAGATAAGAACCCCCACCTGCGTTAAATCCAAACATCAGCATAATGCTCGGCACAGTTCCGCTGATTTTTCTTAGTGCAGTAAAAGCCTCGCTATAACCATCAAGCCCTCCGACACCGGCTGGAACATAGGCGCCTGCTGAGTCATTCATCCCGATCACTGGAATCCCGTGCTCTCCAGCCATGTACAATAGCCTTGCGAGCTTACTACCATTTGTAGCGTCCATGGAGCCTGCACGCAAAGTAAAGTCATGCCCATAAATTGCGACATCCCGCCCTTTGATGTTTAAAATTCCTGTAACAATTGAAGCCCCATCCAGTCCCGGCCCCCAGTTCTGATATAAAATATTCGGTTCCTGGTCAGTAAGCACCTTGATCCGTTCCCAGACTGTCATTCGCCCTTTTGCGTGCTGAACCTGGATCCGATCCACCCCTCCGCTAAGCTTCGGTTTTTCGATGAGTTCTTGACCCATCTCAATAATTTCCTCGTAAATCCCTCTTTTTTGGGGCTTTTTATCGGATTTTTCAGATGTAGTACTACCTGAAAAAGGGTTTTCCAGCGAATATTGCTCGTTATCCATTTTGGGGTCTCTCTTATTATTAAAGATACTGGCAGTCACCAATATTTTAGGATTCAGCCTATTGAAAAGTTATTTTTGTTTTACACTTTGCCTTCGATAGCACTTGGTATGTCCGGATACACCTCAAATAAAGAAAGCATTTCAACCAGTTCCAGTACTTTTACTACAGCGGGCTTTAAAGAGCAAAACCTCAATTGAATTTCCCGTTCTTTGCACACCTTGAGTGTATTTACAAAAATTCGGAGAGCCGAGGAGGAGATATAATCCACCCCTTCCAAATCCAGAATCAGAATATCTCCAGTCAGGGACTTGATTCTTTGGTTAAAATCGTCTTCTATTTTATGGACAAAATGCACGTCCATTTTTCCTGCTATGGAGAGAATCACACATCCATTTTGTTCGCTTTGCTTGATTTCCATTTTTTCTTTCTCGATGATCAATTGATTTTTTTTTCTATTAATATATAATTCAAACCATTCTCTGTATAATATGTGACTTTATCCATTAGTTTTTCGATTAAAAATACTCCAAACCCACCCCTTCTTTCCCCAAGCATATTGGCTTCTACGCTTGGCGACTTAACCAGCTCCCTCTCAAAAGGTTTGCCGGAATTTGAAAGCAATACCTTTACATACTCATCAGAAAATTTGATTTTACATTCGAAGGTTGGGTTTTTTACGGACATGTCTTCGTAGGCGTGCAAAACGATATTTGTCGCAGCTTCGTCGCAGGCGAGCAAAATATCGTCCTTCAGATTCACTCCAAGAGATTTGACCTTAATAGCATCATATACAAATTCCCGAAACTTGGGAATCTCCCCGGTTGTAGCCGGAAATTTTCTGACAAACTGATAATCATCATTAAATTTCAAAAGCATCACCGTGAAGTCATCGAATTGCTCATTATCTCCTGAAAATTCATCAACCAGCTTATATATCTCTTCGACAATTTCTGAGGCTTTTTTATCTTTTCGGGAAATAATTTCCTCTGCAAACCTTTCCAGGCCGAATTCCTCTTCATTGGAATTTTTCTCTTCAATCGCCCCATCCGTATAAAGCACGATTATATCCCCAGGTTCCACCTTGAATTTTCCACCCTTGTAGCTAGTTCTGGGAACTACCCCTAAAGGAGCGCCGGAACCTTTCAATAAAGAATAACCGCCGTCTTTTTTAATCAAAAGCTGGTCATTATGCCCAGCAGACGCAAATTCCATCTCAAAATTTGCGGGATTGTAGTGGATATAAAAAAGCGTGACAAACATCCCTGACTGAGAGTCCTCATAAATAAGCTCATTTGCCCTCTTCAGGATTTCTTCCGGAATTAGTTCATGGTTTCTGGATAGGGTACGGATAATCGAAGAACTCATGGCCATAAATATTGCCGCAGGAAGGCTCTTCCCACTAACGTCAGCAACGAGAAATGAAAACTGGCCGTCCGCATACTGAAAGTAATCGTAAAAATCTCCTGAAACCTCTTTTGCTGCTACGGTTTTAACCCCTAATTCAAAATTGGATCTGGATAGTTTTCCGGAGGGCAGAATGTTATTCTGGATGTTTCTCGTAATCTCGATCTCTTTTTCAATCGCCTTCTTCGCGAGCATCTCCTGGTTCAGTTTAAAATTCTCATATCCCTTCGTGATCTGCGAAGAAATCGCTTGGAGAAGGCGCTTATGATTTTCATCAAATGACTGGTTATTCTTTCGGTCTGAGACTACGATTGCACCAAAAGGTTTCTTCCCGCCCTGAAACATAGGAATGATCACGAAAGATTTTGAAATAAATTTTTCATCCTGGGTAGCCATGGACATTTCAGTCCAGTCGGAGATTGAGGAAAGCATCGCCCGGTTATTTTCAATGCACTGATAAATCAGCGATTCCTCCGGTAGGCTCTGGGATGATATCCTTTCCTGGTTGCCAAATTTCAAAACCGCTTGAAATTCTTTTTCCTTTTCGTGCCTCACAAAAATAGAAGTCTTAATGGATTCAAGTTCGGTTGAAATAATTTGAACAGAACGAATCAGCAAATCGATTTCATCTCTAGATTCCAGAACGGCTTCGCCGAGCTCAAAAAGGCTTCCAAGCTCGCTGACTTTTTTTTCCAGCTCTACATTCGTTGTTTCAAGATTTTCCAATAGTCTCGTTTTCTGAATAGCGAGAGCTGCAGCATCCGAAAAACTTAAAAACAAATCGATGTCATTTGAGTTGTAATTATTGCGGTCTATCGTGTTGATCGCTTCCATAACGCCTATCACTTCATCGTTTACAATCAGTGGAGCACCGAGAATATTTCTTGTAACAAAATCCACTGCCTTGTCGACGCTTTTGAAAACCCTCGGATCGGATTGTGCGTCATTTATGATCATCGGTTTTTTGGTTACTGCAATGGCGCCGGCAATTCCCTGGCCGATTGGAACCCGAAGCCTACTCAGCTCTTCCTGTTTTTCCCCTGCGACAATATGGAAATACAATTCATTTTTTTCTTTATCGACAAGCAAGATCGAGCAAGACTCTGTCCTGAAAACGGATTTGACAGACTCCATGACGGACAATAACAATCTGGACAAATCCAGAGATGAGTTGATCAATCCGGAGACACGGATAATTTCTCTTAACAAATACTCCAGCCTGGAGTTCTTAAAAAAGTTATTTGTATTTTCAATTAACAATAATATGGATGTGGCAATGGAAAGATAAATTTCGCTTCTGGAAGAATCCAAACGCGAATCCTTCAATAGCATACTCAGATAATTGCAATAGACAACTATTAGCTCAAAATCACTCGTGGAAAAATTTTCGAAATGATGGATCCCCTCGAGCAAAAATACTCCCAGGTCAAAATCGCCGGTTTCCAAGCCGAGGTAGCAAGCGATGTAGGACTCGGTAGTTTTCCGGTTGTCTCTGGGAATGAACTCCCCTTTTTTTAGGAGATAGCTTTTTCTATCTCGAAAACATTTCTCTGCCAGGTCTTTTGCAATTTTCTCTTCCTGGAGTTCGTTTAGGCTGTATAGCTCATTATTCTCATTCAGAAAAAAAAACGACCCTTTCTTTGCCCCGACAAGCCTGATAGCTTCATTCAGCACTAACTGAAATATATCAACCAGTTCCGGATCAAATGAAACGTAGAAATTATTTTCCCTGTTTCTTTTTAGTAGTGGAGAAAGATCTGAATTACTCAAGAAAATTCTTTGCGATAAAATTTACTTGGTAAATTTCATTGCCTCTTCTCTAAGTTTTTTGTTTGTATCTTCCAACTGTTTAATTTTATCAAATGCGCTGATTAATTCGGCTCTGGAAAGATTTGAAACGGTTGTAGAGGCATTCACTGTGTCCTGAGCCTGTTTCAACTCCAACCTGGAATAATCGACAATCATTTCATACATGCGCATGATCTCGTCTGCGTTGGAAAGCTCTTCCTCGTTCAATCTCAATACTTTTTCATAACCCTTAATAATGTCATCCTGGGTTTTTATCTTTTTCTGCAGACTTTCAATTGTATCCATCTTCTATTTCCTTTTTCACTAATCACTTGACACTATTGCATCAAAAAACTCAAGTACTTTCCAGGGGGGCGTAGCTCAGATGGGAGAGCGTTTGAATGGCATTCAAAAGGCCAGGGGTTCGATTCCCCTCGTCTCCAGCAAAAAAACTCGCCTTATGATTTTAACTTTGTAAAATGATCTCACGTCAATATTTTTTTGCAAATTATGAAAAATAGTAAAATGCTGGACCGGCTCGGAAAAGACATTTATATCCTTCCTGACTACCTGAACCATTCTGAAGAAGAAGTTTGGTCTATGTTTTTGCAAGGAAAATACAGGCTTTTTCTATTTGAACTCCCCGGACACAAAAAAGAAGAGAAGCGCGAAAAGCCTCTTGAATTTTCCCAATTTGCCCACTCACTCGAAGAAAAAATACTGGAAGACCCGAATAGAATCGTGCTAATCGCATCCGGGCTTTTGTCTGTTCTCGCCCTAGAATTGGCCTACAAATACCCGAATAAGATAATCCAATGTATTTTGATATCTCCTATTTTTACGGAGAGCCGGTTCAAACAGTTTCTACTTAGGGTGAAAAATATTTATAACTGGCTTAAGAAAGAAAAAGTCGGAATATTCCAGATCAAAGCAATTTTTCAAACCAGAAGCCTATACAATAATCTAGTCAAAAAAATTTCCCTATTGAAAAATTTAAAGCTGGATACAAACGTTATATTCATCCTGAGCGCAAAGAAACATTTCCTGAATGATTTTCAGACAAAAAACTCCCTGGACATTTCTAAGAATGCAGAGGTATTCAGGTTTAGAAACTCATCAACTGATATAAACAAGAACGACTGGAGATTTAAGAGGCTTATTTTCGAAATACTGAACAGAAAAAAAGAAGGCAGAAGTTTTTTTTCAAACCTGTTCTGAAAGCAGTAGTGTAAGCAGGCAATTTTTTTTCCAAAAAAGGCTTTTGACAGACTGGTCACTTATAAACTAGGGAAAATGGTCTAAGTATTTAAGGAAATATATGTCAGTAAGAAAAATTTTAAAATTGGGCGATCCAAACCTACGAAAGCCAAGCCTGGATGTAACCGAGGAAGAAATCCGCGAGAAAGAATTCAAGAAATTGATTCGAGATATGTTTGATACGATGAAACACGCCGAAGGTGTTGGCCTCGCAGCTCCCCAAATCGGAGTTTTGAAAAAATTGATCGTAATGGGATCCGAAAAAAACGAGCGTTATCCGGATGCTCCTGTTGTCCCGGAAAGGGTCATTATCAATCCGAAAATTACATTACTGGACTCTCCGCTAAAAGGCTACTGGGAAGGCTGCCTTTCTGTGCCGGGAATGAGAGGGCTAGTAGAACGGCCTTCGAAAATTTCCATCGAATGGATGGATGAAAGGCTAGAAAAGTACAAAGAAGTCATCGAAGGATTCCAGGCAGTAGTTTTTCAGCATGAGGTTGACCATCTTTCGGGAATTCTGTATGTCGATAGATTAAAAGACCCGAAACTATTCGGATTTACAGATGCGTTAGGCGAAACTGAAGATAATCTGGACTAGATTCTACTTCAATTCATTTACGATTTCCCGGTTAGGCTCAATCCACGAACGGTTACGCGTCCCGGCATTCAGAGTCACAAATTCCTGGCTATGCCGGATGAGGTTACCCTCCCTGAATACCAAATTGATTTTTCCTACTGAATTTATGTAAGAGGGGCATTCTGCAAAAAAAACGCCTCCTTGGTAAAAGTAGGATGCAAAATTTTCCCTTTTCCCCACGAGAATATCCAGTCTATCAGAACTTGGCGCCAAAGCAGTCTCTTGCAGGTTCTCCTGCAAAAAAACGATCCTTACATTTTCCTGTTTATCAATCCCCCCGGAAACTTGTCCTGTTTTCTCCTGAACCGAAAGTACTATGTTGCCGATTTCAAAAATTTTGTTCAGAGCAATACCGAAAGAATTTTTCCGCGATGAAACAAGCGGAAGATTCAAAGCCTTTAGAGAGGGATTCGAATCCAGATAAGAAATTTCTTCTTCTGTAAGGAAAACAGCATCGAATGGAACCCGATTGAGTATTTTAAAATTGGATCTCATGGAGTTTCCCTTCCCGAATACATTCCCTCCGGTAAACAAAAGCACGGAGCCATTGGAAGCCTTCAACCTTTCGACTTCTCTCCTTTTGAATTCCGAAAGAGTTGCGAGGCCGAGCCTCCCTTCCTCATTAAACTCGAACATACCTGAAATATCGCAAAGGTAAAGCACTTCTATTTCCCGGTCGTTTAAACTTACAGGTTTGGAGGAAACAAATAAAAAAAGTGACAACAGACATATGCAAATTAGTCTCATGCTTTAATTATCTCATTTTACAGGTAAAACCTATAGAAGGTTTTTCTTTTATTTGATTGTATTTTTTTTTTGCTAGAGTGAATTGACTTAAGAGGTTGCAGGATAATGTACAAGCCGTCCAGAGAAGCACAAAAAGCGCTGGAAAGAATCATGAGTCAAGGGAAAGAAGAAGTCCTCGTGACTCCCGACTCTAAATCCATCTTTCAAAAATTCTTTGATTATTTTTGCTATTCAATCCTGATTTTATCGATCCTTTTCAGCTTGGCAAACTGGAAAATCTCCTTAAGTTTACTGGTTCTATTCTCCATCTTATTCGGATTTAGGGAACTATTCCTCCAACAAACCCATGGAATCGTAAAAATTTACGGCCCTTTGGGCAGGCTGAGATATATTGCGGAAGACGCAATCCGTGACAAATACCTCCAATACTTTCAGGAAACGAATACGGATGGAAGGCCGATTCCGCGTATTGTCCGGGATTACATATATCAAAAAGCCCACAATTTGAAATCAGTGACAAGCTTCGGAACCGAGTTGGATATTTTTGATCCGGAAAATACACCGGGAGTTAGGATTTTACATAAAAATTTTCCCTCCCAGATTCAAAGTACCAGTTACGGTTTTGCTATCGGCGATAAAAGAAAAAATGTGCGGCCGTTCTTTGTCAAAAACACAATCAATATTTCCGGAATGAGCCACGGATCCTTGAGCTATAAAGCCGCAGAATCTTTAAGTCTCGGCGCAAAAGATATCGCTTTTGTAAACACTGGCGAGGGTGGATACGGCCCTCACGGGATTTCAGGAAACGATGTAGTGTTTCAGATCGGAACCGGTAAATTCGGCGTAGGCGAAGAAGCAGTTCTTCAAAATGGAATTCCCACAAGAAAATTGAATGAAGAACTCCTCCTCGAACTCGTAAAAAATCACCCAAACATCAAAATGATTCAGTTGAAAATTTCGCAAGGCGCAAAACCTGGAATCGGTGGGGTATTGCCGAAAGACAAGGTCACTCCAGAAATCGCCGAAATCAGAAAAGTCCCCGCATACAAAACTCTGATTTCCCCCCCCCAACACGCAGAATTAATAGCCTCGTCTCCAAAAGAAAGCATTTTAAAACTGATGGATTTTATCGAAAGGATAAGGAAAATAACCGAACTCCCTGTGGGAATCAAAATCTGTTTTGGAAATTTGAATGAAATCGAATTGCTTGTAGAAGCAATGAAGGAAACAAAAAAAGGCCCGGATGCAATCCAGGTTGATGGCGCTGATGGAGGAACGGGAGCCGGCCCGAATATTTTTGTTAACTATGTGGGATATGGAGGAGCCGTAGAAACTCTGGCTTTGCTGCATCAGAAACTAAGGAAGGCAAAAATCCGCGACAGCGTTTCGCTTAGCGCATCCGGAAAACTTTTTACTCCTGCCCACGCAGCAGCAGCCTTTGCATTTGGAGCAGACACGATTGAAACGGCAAGAGGTGCAATGCTTTCTCTCGGATGTATTCAAGCACTAAAATGCCATACGAACACCTGCCCGACAGGAATCACAACAAACCAGCCTTGGAGAATTCGCGCGATAAATATTCCAGAAAAATCTACCAGACTTCACAATTACCTAAAAGGTTTCCACGAAGATATGTTGGAAATAGCAAAAATTACAGGACATTCCGATCCAAGAAACATTACGCCTGGGGACTTACGTCTGATTACCTATTCAAGCAGTAAAGAGAAAAATCCGCATGGAGCTTTGCTGGATTAATTCATGAGAAAGTTAATTCAAATTACTTTAGATTATGGAAAAATGGTAAAATTCTCCCATACGTTATTCGCACTTCCTTTCGCAGGCCTTTCGTTCGTTTCTGCGTTAGGCGAAACGGATAAGTCTGCTTCGGAATTGCAAAAAATACTTCTTTTGGTAGTGATCTGCATGTTTTCCGCAAGAAATGCCGCAATGGGGTTCAATAGATGGGCAGACCGGGAAATTGACGCAAATAACCCTAGAACAAAAGACAGGGAAATCCCCAAAGGAACGATTTCCGAAAAGTCTGTACTATTTTTCGTAATCGGGTTTTCCGCCATTTTTATCGGAACATCTTTTTTTATCAATTTTCTTTGCTTCATTCTCGCTTTTCCTGCGTTAGGCGTAATTCTTTTTTATTCCTACACTAAAAGATTCACCTACCTGTGTCACTTCGTCTTGGGCTTTGGAATCGGAATCGCTCCGATAGGCGCCTACCTCGCCGTGACTGAAAGCTTTGCTCTGTCTCCTGTTCTATGGTCATTCGGATTAATGTTTCATATTGCCGGATTCGACATTCTGTATTCAACTCAGGATATTGAAGTGGACAGAAGCCTCGGATTAAAATCCATACCGGCAAGATTCGGAATAAAAAATGCGCTGTTCATTTCCAGATTCATCCATGTGATATGTTTTGCTCTTTTTTTGAGCGCCGGTTTAACTCTTAACCTTGGAATATTCTATATGACTTTCTTAGCAATCACTGGAGTCCTGCTAATCATTGAGCACTCCCTGGTTTCCCCAGTAAATATGTCGAAACTGCCGATAGCTTTTTTCCATATCAATGCCTCCATCAGCATCATTCTGTTTTTGGGGATTTTTCTGGACAACTGGAAAACAGTTCTATTCAAGCTCGCCGGTATTCAGCCATGAAACTAGTTGTCGGTATAGCCGGAGCCAGCGGATCGATTTATGCGGCTAGTTTTCTTCGAGCGGTCATGCAACTGGAAGGCAGAACATTTCTCATCGCAAGCCCGGCTTCTCTTAGAATTTTCTCGGAAGAATACGCCACAAAAGTAAATTCAGGCAAAGAAATTCTAG
Organism: uncultured Leptospiraceae bacterium; assembly: GCA_964436695.1. Lineage (GTDB taxonomy): Bacteria > Spirochaetota > Leptospiria > Leptospirales > Leptospiraceae > JABWCC01. Next base: position 11,926 of record CAYTEA010000017.1, on the reverse strand, counting down.
ATTTTATTGCCGACCGATGGCGCATAACGTCTAGACTGAATCATATTGAAGAAAGGCCTTTCGAGGATATCGGCTCCGATATTGCATCCGGTTCAAATAAATGGGACGGAATGGTTATAATCCCGTCTTCAATGAAAACAATCGCATCCATAAATTCGGGAATCACATCCAATCTAATCGAAAGATGCGCAGACGTAACTCTGAAAGAAAAGCGAAAACTGATCCTTGTGCCGAGGGAAACTCCCTACAACAGGATCCATTTGAAAAACATGCTCTCACTGGACGAAGCCGGAGCGACCATCGTCCCTGCATCTCCGGCATTTTACCAAATTCCAAAAACGTTAGACGACATCGCAGACTTTATTTCGGGAAGAGTATTCAACCTACTAGGCATAGATAACTCCTTATTCCCGAATTGGAAGGGATGACATTGAATTCGTTTTAGCGTCGCAAATCTAGCTCTTAGCTGGCCTTTTCGATTTCCTGAATTCGTTGTTTCAAATCAGATGCAATTTCATACTTCTCGCCTGAAATTGCGTCGTATTTTCGCAAATACAACTCAGCAAGGTCTTCACCTTTTTGGCCGGGATAGGCGAGGACTCTTTTGTAATTATCCAAATCGTATTGCGGATGGTTGGAAGAAAATTTCTCCAAAAGCCTGTCAACTTTCAGCTTTGCGGCTTCTCTGGCGATTCCTTGAGACTTTCTGTATTGCATGGACAATTTTGCAAGCGCATCCAGGTAGTCCTTAACTCCATCTCCTTCGAACACTGGAGGAGGGTTTTTTTCTTTTGACTTACACATATCGACGTACTTCATTACGAGATTATTGAATTGATCCATTCTTTCCTGAATATAGATATTCGCCTTCTCTTGCTCAAGAGGCATTTCAAAATCAGAAATGTGAATGATGTCGTAGGAATCCCCATTTTCCAAAATGACTGCCCTCAATTCCTCGATGGAATCAAAAGACACAGGAGGAAAAGTAACAACGGGAAAATTATCGCCGATTTTTAAATAGCTGACTACTACGTTTGAAGCAATGACCCTGCCACCATGCTGGATGGGGTTTTCTCCGACTACATAACAATATACTATTAAATTTCCTGTGGGATTAGACTTAGAGCCTTTTTCAAAAATCATTTGCCCTCATTTCTATAAAAAGTTAGACTCTTTAGATTCATTATTCTCCGGAAAATTTATTTGTCAACTCTTAAGATTCTATCGCATGAAATTTTTGTAACAAGGCTGCGCGATTTTTTTTTCGCAAAAAAATATATATTTCAAAAAATGTTGAACTTTTTTTGAGTTTACTCGAATGTGCTTTTCATGGATCAACAATTAAAAAAAGAATTACTCGCAGAATTTTTTGGAACTTTTATTTTAATTTTATTCGGTGACGGAGTAGTAGCAATGGTTGTGCTCTTCGGACTTGGAAGCTATGAATCGATCAACTGGTGCTGGGGGCTTGCGGTAGTTTTCGGAATTTACGTCAGCGCGAAAACAAGCGGGGCTCACCTCAATCCTGCGGTTTCACTCGCTCTAGCAATCCGGAAAATTCTCCCTTGGAAAAAAGTTGTTCCCTACTCGATCGCACAAATCATCGGCGCATTCTGTGCAGCAGCAGTGCTCTACTACAATTACAACGAAGCCTTTTTGAACTTCGAAAAAAATTCCAACATCGTGCGCGGATCAATAGAAAGTCTGAAAACTGCCGGTGTATTTGCGACCTACCCTTCTCAAATAGTTTCCAACTGGGGGGCTTTTATCGATCAAATTCTGGGAACTGCACTTCTCGTAATTTTGATTTTTGCGGTAACAAATCCAAATAATCAAACAGACGATGCAAATAGATCGCCTTTTATCGTCGGACTTGTAGTTGTGGGCATAGGAATGGCTTTTGGAGGAAATGCAGGATATGCAATAAATCCCGCGAGAGATTTCGGCCCAAGATTATTTTCTTATCTCGCCGGATGGGGAGAGCTTGTATTCACGGCCAAAAATTATTATTTCTACATACCCATTATCGGCCCACTTTTGGGAGCCGTTATAGGCACATACGCATATACTTTTTTTGTGGGAAGGTTTCTGGATAAAACGTAAATATGTTCTTTTGTACTCAGCTTTATTTTTCACCTTTCTGTTTTTTGCCTTAAGCAACTGCAGAACAATTGACGTTAAGTTTTTCAGTGGAGAAATCCATGAGATAAAATTTACCGCGGTCGGAGATATTATGGCGCACGAGGCTCAACTGAAAAGCGCCTTCAAAAAAGGTTGTAATTGCTACGAATTCGACAGCGTGTTTGAAGAAATCTCTCCGGCTCTAAAAGATTCTGACTTTGCAATTGGAAATCTGGAGACTACTCTTCCCGGAAAGAACTTCAAGCCAACTGGTTTCCCATCTTTCGGCTCTCCAGATTCGTTTGCAAATTCTCTAAAAAACGCCGGTCTGAATTTGCTTGTAACTGCAAACAATCATTGCCTGGACAAGGGAAAATCAGGCCTCGAAAACACAATCCGAACTCTGGACAATGAAAATATTTATCACACGGGAACCTACGGAAAAACTTCAGAATTCAAAAATACTACATCCGATTTTTTAATCCTGGAAAAGAATAATATTCGCTTTGCAGTCCTGAGTTATACCCAATTTGTGAATGCCGGTTCCATTCCGAAAGGAGTAGAAGTGAAGTTTATCAATAAGAAAAAAATCAAAAAGGATATCGAAGCCGCAAAACAAAGCCAACCCGATTTCATCATCATTTACTTACACTTCGGAAACGAATACGAAAGAGTTCCGAATGATTACCAAAAAGAAATTGTAGAATTTTCTTTTTCACAGGGAGCGGATATAGTATTGGGTTCCCATCCACATGTTCTCCAGAAATTCGAATTGAGAAAAAAAATCCATCCAGGTGGGAGAATCCAGCACAATCTAGTAAATTATTCTCTGGGGAATTTTATTTCCGGACAATTTTATAAGCACACGACCGGTGGAATTTTGTTTCATTTTACTCTAAAAAAAATGGTGGGCCGAAAGGGCAAAAAAGATCTTACAATTGAAAACATTTCCTACTCACCGATCTGGGTCTATAGGGATACCGGAAAAAATCCTGAGTCATTTCATATACTGCCGATTGAAAAATATCTGAAAAATAAAGGAAAATATATTTTAAACGAAAAGAGCAAAACTGAGATGAACGATTTCTACAGAGAAACCGTAATCCATCTGGGAAAATTTGATCTAAATAAAAATATTTTTTAGAACTGACTCTCAGAGCATGTCCTAAAACTAGCTTTAAGAGCTCACCCGGCCTTTGCGCGTTTATCCAGCTCATCAAAGATGGGCTGCGGCATAGGCTGGGCTTTGTCCAGATTATGCGTTCCATGGGCTGGGTGAGGAATGGCCTCAAACATTTTCAAAAGTTGGTTTTAGGACACGTTCTTAGTTGAACTTCCTTCGGCCGTCCAACTCGCTTAACGTCCTTAACATTGCCTTCCTGATATAAGACGAATGTAGCGCATCTCTCCATTTAAAAAGACCGATATCCTTTAGGAAAATTTCTTGCACTCCGGCCCATTCACAAAGAAACTCCAATTCAGGGATGATAATATCCGATACTTCTTCATAGCCGAAAGGAAAATGATCCAAAAGATTCAAATCAGGATTCTTGTCCTTTTCTGCCGATACTTCAATTACCCTTGCAAATAAAAGCTCTACCCAGGTTTTGATTTTCAGAATTTTTTTTTGAATCCCTTCATCACTTCGAACTTGATCAATTCCTTTTCTTTCTTTAATTGCAAACAAGATCGAATTTACCCAGCCGCAAAATACTACAGTCAAAGATAAAATTTCCGAAAGCCTCAGATTTTCCGCATTTTTTTTGTAGTCAAAAGGGAGAATCTGATTTTTCGAAATCTTCAAGTTCTCACATTTGATTTTAACATGAGTTGCTTCAGTCGCAAATGGAAGGGAAAATTTCTCGATCTGCAAACCTTCCGTTTCTCGATCTAAACAAACAACCCTGTAATTTCCACCGGAAATATCTTTTACGACCAGTAAAAAATAATCTGCGTTAAATCCATTGGTCAAAAAACTTTTTTCGGCATTCAGAATGTAAAAGTTTTCTTTGAATTCAATCGCGCTTTTTAAACCGGACATTCTGCCATTCCAGTTTTTTTCCGACACCCCCATTGAAGCTACTTTCTCTCCACGGATAATTTCTTCCAGTACCCTTTTGGAAAATTCGTCCCCGGATTCTTTGGATTTTTTTAATACAAAGCCGGCAATATTTATCTCTGCCATAATTGCGACAGAAAGGCCTACTCCGTGCGGAAAGGAAGACAATACTGACAATTTTTTATGAAAGTCCGAAAACAAGCCTTCGTCTAAAGGAGAGAAAAAATTCCCGTTTGCAAACTGTGGAAGATATTTCCTGAATAATTTTTCCGATTCGTTGTCCGTTTCGGAGCTTAACAAAATTCTTAGTTCTTCAAGCAAAATAAATCAATCGATATAATCTTTCAGTTTCTTTGAGCGTGTCGGATGGCGCAAGCGACGTAATGCTTTCGCTTCAATCTGACGTATCCTTTCTCTGGTGACCTTGAACTGATACCCGACTTCCTCAAGAGTCTGCGCATATCCGTCATCCAGGCCGAATCTCATCCGGATAACTTTCTGTTCCCTTGCAGGAAGAGTGTGAAGCACCTGACGTATCTGTTCAGCAAGAATCGAGCCGGCCGCCGCATTGACAGGAGATTCCACTTCCTTGTCTTCGATAAAATCCCCCAGCTCGGAATCTTCTTCACTTCCAACAGGAATCTCCAGAGATATCGGCTCCCTGGCAACGTTCTTGACAGCCTTGACTTTTTGAACTGGCCATCCGAGTCTTTCTGCGATTTCCTCGTTACTTGGATCGCGTCCGAATTCCTGAACGAATAATCTTGCTTCGCGAATGACCTTATTCACCTGCTCGATCATGTGAACCGGAACTCTGATGGTTCTCGCTTGGTCAGATATTGCGCGGGTTATCGCCTGACGTATCCACCAGGTCGCGTATGTGGAAAACTTGTAACCTTTTTTGTATTCAAATTTATCTACTGCCTTGATTAATCCGATATTTCCTTCCTGAATCAGGTCAAAAAAGTGCATACCGCGATTCGCATAACGTTTCGCAATGGAAACAACGAGACGGAGATTTGCTTTCACCAATTCTTTTTTGGCTTGAGAAATTTCTCTTTCTCCTTTGATGATTTTTTCGCCCCACTCTTTGATGTCATTGGTAGAAGAGCCCGCTTCTTGTTCCATACGGCGCAGCTTTCTTTCGTTATTTCTGATGTCTTTGATTACCTCGCGGACTTCATCTATATCGACACCCATCATTTTTTCGATTTCGTCCAAGTTTTCATTCTTCTCTATAAATCGATTGAATGTCTTGATCTCTCTTACATCGTGGCCGTATCTTGCTTTTATCTTCAGAAAATGCCTGTCGATTTCCTTGATTCGAAATACCATTGATTTGATTTTCTGAGAAATTTTTTGAATCTCTCTTTGAGATACCCCGACCTCTCTTGTCGCCCGGTCGATTTTTGAAGCAGAAACCTCGATCTTCTCTTTTAACTCTTTATATTTTTTACTGTTTTCCGAATATTTGCGTATTCTATTTATACATTCATTGAAAACTTTTTCCTCGGCCTGGATAATCTCCATATTTCCAAAAAAAAGCTTTTCAAGTTTTTCGGCTTCCACCTGGCTTAACGCATAAGGTTTATCCACACGAACCAATTCATAAACTTTGATTTTTCGGCTGCGAATTTTCGGCATTAGCTTTGCGAAGCTTGCGCGCAAGATACTAGAACCAAGTATTGTCTCTTCAATAATTTTTTCACCCTTCTCGATTCTCTTTGCGAGAAATACCTCGGTCTCTCCGGAAATCAAACTCACCTTTCCGATCTCCTTAAGATATAAACGGATTGGATCTTCGGAAGTTGCGCTGATAGAAGGACTGTCCTTCTTTTTCTTTGGCGCCTTATCCTCTTTTTGCGCAACTACGGGCTCTACGGACTTTTTGGTATATTCCTCAACGATATCAATCCCCATTTCATGGAGCAAAGTGAATACATCGTCGATTTTCTCGGAATTTAGTATTTTGTCGGGTAGAATTTCATTAATTTCATCATAAGAAACTTCGCTATTCGCTTTTCCTATGGCGATAATTTTTTGAACTTCGGGCAGACTTTGTAAATTTTCCATTTTAATAGTTCCTCACGCTGTCGACAATGATAGCTTTCGAATATAGTCTAAATGTTTTTCTTTTTCTGTTTTATGAAATGATAAATCAGATAAATATTGCAACTCATCTATTAGACCGGCTTTTCGCGCTTCATCTAGTTTTCGAATTTCATTATCAATGAAAAATATTTTTTGGCGGTGGAGCAGGTCTTTCAGTATTGATTGGTAATCGCTGAAATCCGGATCCTCATCTTTCTCAATCAAATAAGGCGCAATCGAATTTCTGGTCGCATCCGGAAGTTCGGATGAAAGCACGGATCTAGGGCTGACCTCCAGGTCATTCATAAAAGAAGTATAGATATAATCCCATAAAATCGAGCTGTCTTCGTCCAAAAACTCGATATCGTTCAAGTCCCTCGAATCGGCAAATAATTCATTATGTAATATTAACATGGAAATAATTTTCTTCTCACAAACGACTGCAGCATTTGAAACCACCCTCTTTTTCGGGGCAGACAGCATACTCCTATTATCGGTTTTCGGAATGCGAAAATTCTCTCCGAATGCAACAGAATAATCGGAAAGTACGGAAGACATACTTAATCCAAGCCGCTTCGCTCCTTCTTCCAGGTAGGCTTCCTGATCCGTTTTTTTCTCGAGGCCTTTTACCAGCTCAAACAATTGGCTAACCGCCCGCTTTTTTTCATCCGGCGATGAATTTGATTTCGTCCCACCGATAGTTTCACCGATCAGAAAATCCGAAGCTGAAACCGCTGAGTTGATTTTTGCCTGTATTTCTGCAGTCGTTTTTTGCCTGGAAAAGTCGAAAGGGTCAATTCCCCCATCTAAAACTGCGACTTTTAATTCCAAACCCTCTTTCAGGCAAATTAAACTGGATCTATACGCTGCTTTCCTTCCGGCCAAATCGCCATCCATCATCAATACCAGCATATCGGCAAAATTTTTTAAATGCCTAACCTGAAATTCGGTTACGGCAGTTCCCAGGGATGCAACAGTATTTTCTACTCCTCTGGACACAAGCCCAATCACATCCAAATAACCTTCCACAAGAACCGCAGTTCTGGACTTTCGGATTGCAGACGACGCATTGCTCAAGTTGTATAGCATTTTCCCTTTATCGTAGAGCAAAGACACCGGGCTATTCACATATTTCGCTTCTTCTATCTGCCGTATAATCCTTCCGCCAAATCCTGCAACCTCACCTGCTAAATCCACGATTGGAAACATTATCCGATCTCGAAAAAAATCATAATAAGAACCCTTTTGATTCGGCCTTTCTTTCAATAGCCCAAGCTTAAATGCCAGGTGCACTTCTTCCTCTGATCTCAAAATATCGCGCTTCAAATTGTCAAAACCTGGAAGCGAATACCCCAACCGAAAATAATCAAACTGAGAATCATCGATTCCCCGCGATTTTAGATAATTTAGCGCTTCCTTCCCATTCTCTGAACGCAGAGTATTCGAGTAATACTCTGAAATTTTTTTATTCAATAAATATAGTTTTCTTTTTTCTTCGTTACGCGCAGATTCAACGTGCGATTCGGATTGCATGGGAATTCCAGAAAACTTGGACAAAATTTCCAGAGCAGGAAGAAACTCCACCTTATCAAATTCTCTGACAAACTGAATTATATCCCCGGATTTATGACACCCAAAGCAATGATAAACGCCTTTGTCAGGAGAAACAGTAAACGATGGAGTTTTCTCATTATGGAACGGGCAAAGCCCTTTAAAATACCTTCCGTGCCGGGTCAATTTGACAAAACGGGATATGTAACTATCAATAGTCACTTCCCGATGAATTCGATCAATAAAGTCGTTTTTTTTTTGCAACGGCTTTTAGTTAACCTATTTGGCAATCATAGACTTTACTACGGCTGAAACAAGCGCACCATTTGCATTTTTTCCTTTCAGCTCCTGCATGACTCGTCCCATCACTTTTCCAGTATCCTGTGGACCTGTCGGGTTTATCTCGTTAATAACCTGTGATACGACCTTTCGGATCTCTTCTTCTGACAAATCAGGGGGAAGATAGGACAGTATGATCCGGTCTTCTTCCTCTTCTTTCTGCGCAAGATCATCTCTTTTTGCTTTTCTGTATTCCTCGGCAGTCTCTTTTCTTTTCTTAGAATTACTTTTCAAGATGCCGAGTACCTGCTCATCACTCAACGCAGAGGCACCGGTCTTGGTTAATTCATATTGAATATCAGCTTTGACCATTCGAAGAGTTGCGAGCCTTAACTCTTCTTTGGCCTTCATAGCATCTTTTAGATCCTGACTTATTTTATCTTGAAGTGACATAGTACCTCCAATGGAATTATAAATGACCGCTTGTAAAAAACCCTTTTGGGGAAAAGTGAAGTTCAAAAAGCCAACAAAGTCGCCATCACCAAACATAACCCTGCCTTAACAGAAAGGCCTGCGAGGTAATGCTATAAATGCTTATCCGTAAGAACTCTTAAAAATCTTGTAAGCTCAAACGAAATCGCTAAAATTTAGCTATAAAAACAGCCATAATGGTTTTTTTGGGATGTAGACTCTAATTTTCTTAAAAGGACGCCTTTGAACTACATTTTATCTTTTTTAGCAAAGATTCTCTTTTTTTTGTCCCTTTTACGTCTTGCAGCATCAATGGCTTTTTTCTTTACAACGCTAGGTTTTTCGTAGTGCTCACGCTTCTTGATTTCACTCAAGATTCCAGCATTGGCACAGTCCCTTTTAAATCTGCGAAGCGCACCTTCAATTGATTCGCCCTCTTTAATAATTATCCCTACCACTCATACCTCCATAGCTTACTTTTTACAGTAATTTTACCAGCTTAAATTTTCCTGGCTATTTTGTCAAGAGGCAGGTTAATTATCAGGAAAAATTATGCAGCAAAAAAGTCGGCTTTTTGGATAGAAGAAAGCTCAATTTTTGCAACAATTCCTTCTTTTCCATTTTTAATAACAACGTCACCCTCAAGACGCCGGTTCTTGTCCAGCTCAATGACTGTGCCGTCTTTCAGGTGAAGGACGATATCGATTCCTCTGTAATTTACATATCTCTCTAATACTTTTTTGAAATTGGGACTTATTGCCATTGTGTGAACCTTCAGGATTATTTTCTTGCATTAATTGTAACGGTACACAATCAAAACCTCTTTAGCAAAAATTTATGTCTCAAAATTTTTTTTTGCAATAACCGGCATTTCACCTAACGCATGTAAAGTACCCCACAGTATTTCGCTTAACGCATGATATGTACTTGATGCATTTTACTAGAACTCTATCCACAGCATTTCTATTAATGGCAGCCGATCACACTTCCTGAAAATACTTCCAATATGACACATAGAAAAACCCTGGAATACATTGAATAGAAGAACAAATTATCAGCCGAGATATGCGCCAAAACCTCACCTGCCGTAATATCCAAACGCGAGAATATCGGTGTTCAGGCATTAAACAAATGGAAGGCCAACTATCCTCGCGGAGCCCTTATCGAGCATATGAGCAAGGCCGAAATTACCGAGATGAGAAAAAACTTTCTGAGCTTTCCATGCTCTATGCTGATGCAATTAAAGGGTTAAAGGAGACTCGGTTAAATCAGGTAATAGTTGGTGATGTGACTCAATATTGCGTAAACGGGAAAGATTTTTTCTCGCAACTCTTATGGACAGATGCAATCGCGAAGTGATCGGCAGGGCAATTTCAGATTCAAACAATATCGATCTTGTATTCTGCGCCTTGAATGATGCTATCAGAAAAAGAGGTGTAATGTCGCTTAACGGATGTATTCATCCATACCGATACTGATGTTCGGTATTGTTCAGATAGATATATTCAAAAATTGCGGGAGACTAAAATGAAAATATCGATGTGCTTGGGCAATGCCTATGAAAATGCTCATGCAGAATCTTTATTCAAAACAATAAAATATCAGGAGATAAACGTTAGCGCTTACGATGACAAAATTGATTCAGCAATAAAATAAATGCAGAAAAAGACAAAAAATGAAAATTTTTATTCAATTATTCTTTACAGTTTTAGGGTCGCATTCCAATTTCAGTGTAAGCCAGACTGTTTCATCCCTAACCATTACCTCAATAGAGTTCTCACCTGCTTGAGAAGTAAAAATTAAAAATCCAGCAGCGCTGTTCCAGATTTTAATTTTTTTATCAGTCATATTTTATCGGAACATCGGGAATGGTATCAATTACCATCGACTGATAGGATATGTCAAACCAATCCTGAAACATTTTAAAAGTAAGTTTTTTTGGCCACAGCGTTTCGTCGGTACACCAACCCTCTAACTGGTCCTCAAAAAATTGATGATAATACTTCTGTATCCATTTTTCAAAATGCAAGGGACTATCAAGCTCCGGAATGAGATAGGCATGTGCCTGATCGTAACCAAACGGTTTTCTATTGAACTCCATCGGATCATCCGGAAAAATTTCATTACACCAGTCAAAAAGTGGTTTTTTCGGAGAAAGTAGAAATACATTTCTGTTGATTAAACTCATATAAGAACTCCTATTTTGTAATTAAATATTTCATAACGTTAGACGGCATAGTAATTATCCATTTTCCAGTTGGAAGGATTATCTACAATATATTGTCGAATTCGATTTAGTTCAAATTCACTTCTAATAATGCGATAGTGATAGGATTTTTGCCACCTGAAATTGGAGTATCCTGCCAAATGAATTATTTTTGAGGATGTTGTTTTGAATGCACCTATTAATTCCGGAATGGATTTTATTTTTTCCCCCCTTGGGGAACGGTCGCGACCGTTCCCCAAGGGGTCATTCCCAACGTGATCGTTCCATACTGGGGATATCCAAATTATCCCATGAAATTGATTTGGCATAAAATAATATTCATCGATTTTCAAATAATCATATTGATCAAATAACCATTTCCATTGTTTTTTAACATTTTCCCCAAATTTGTTGGGCATCATTTTTCCATTTTCTAATAAACCAAAAATTTTTTGAAAATCAGGAACGCGGGTTGTAATAAAATATGATCCAGATGTCGAATAATCGTAATTTCCCATTTAGTTACCATTTTAATTTATCACCCAGACAAAAATCAACCAAACACTTAAATTTTTTAAAATTTATTTTTATCTCCCCCCTATAACAAAAAAGCCCTGACCTTTCGACCAGAGCTAAATTCTCATACGTTACGCGCAATCCTACATCATATATAACAATTACTTTCGACTCACTATCTACTATCCGACTATCAACTATTCACTCAAAATTCCGAAACCTAAGTTTCGGAATTTTGTAATATGGTCAAGCCTCACGAGCTATTAGTACTACTCGACTGAACGCCTTACAACGCTTACATCTGTAGCCTATCAACCGGGTCATCTACCCGGGCTCTTCAGTCCCTCACCATTTTATATCTTAAATCGTTTTACACTCTACAGAAAAACAAGAAATGCGTTTCGCATTTCTGCCAATACTGACAGCTTAACTTTTACTTAAAATATAAAATGGTGAGGGAAGGGAGATCTTATCTTTAAGGAGGCTTCCCGCTTATATGCTTTCAGCGGTTATCCCGTCCGAACATAGCTACTTCCACCCACACACCCTGAAACTTTTTTTACGAAAAAGTTTCAATGGTGCCACTGGCGTGACAACAGATACACTAGAGGTTCGTCCATCCCGGTCCTCTC
>CAYTEA010000016.1:78651-99202 GCA_964436695.1 uncultured Leptospiraceae bacterium | reverse complement strand
AACCAGGTTTTAGGGATTGAAATTTTCGCTTTCTGAGTTTTTCAGGGGCGACTAAATAGCCGGTACTCATTAGAAATTCGTTCACAATTTCCCCTCCAGTAAATCGGAACGTTTTTTTAAACAACTTGGTCCATTCGTCAATTGATTTTGGATGATGAAAATCCAGCCAGTTTTTAAAGGAACCGAACTCTTTTTGCAATCTAAGAATTGCATTTGCATTGTAAATCGTGGCTTCTATTTTTAAACGATTGCGGATTATTCCGGCGTTATTCAATAGTCTTAGTTTGTCTTTTTCTTTGTATGAGGCAACTTTTTTGATTTCAAAATTGTGAAATGCTTTCTTAAAGTTGTTCTGTTTATTTAAAATTGTAGTCCAGCTGAGTCCGGCCTGATTTATTTCCAGAATCAGACGCTCAAACAGTTCATTGTCGTTATCAATCGGAAATCCGTATGCATTGTCGTGGTAAATCCTGTGAATATTTGTGATTTCCATTTGTTCGACCGCTTCGCAATAAGATTTCGGTTTTTCCATGTCATCTCCGTCATTTATCGGTTTTCATTTGGGACGTTAGTGTAATCGCTGAACAGCATTTTATGAAAATCTTTCTCGTTATGCAAAAAAGAAGTATGTTCATCGAGATTCAATACATCCATTGATGACCCTTCGTCTTTGTGCAAGACGAAATTGTTTAGCTTTTTTTCAAATTTGAATGTCACCGTACGCGACCATCTGCGACTACTGCCTCCATAATGTTCGATGGAAAAGAAATTGTTTTTTATCGTAATCGCTTGGTAAGGATCCCCGAATCCTCCTCCACAATCTTTACAGAATACAATATTTTTATTCCGGGAGAACATTTTGTATTTGCCTTCAAAATTTCCAAAGAGTATGAAAACCGGGCGATTGGAGTCCGGAAAAATGTCCTCATTTTTTGCCTTGAGAATCAGAACAATATCTTTTAAGCCATCCTGGTTCAAGTCTCCGGTTTTTGAATCCAAAACCTCAAATTCAGGAGGAATGAAATATCTTAACTCGTGAAATAGCGCAGGTGCTGGATCTTCTGGCAGCATGCCGACAGAACAGACTGAAATGAAAAAGGCAAAAATCTTCAGCGATTGAATTTGAATTGATTTTATAAGGGGCATATATTTGCGCTCTGCATGGTTTTGAATTTCTAAAATGGCTGACATCATTTTTTTCCGTATCCCCTGTTTTGTGTCAAGGTGAATCATTGCAGATTCCAGCACAGCATCTCAATTGATGAAAAATGATTACGGATCGGCCGTATTTCCGATTGCACTGTCAAAAACCATTTTCATTCTGGCATATAATGGAAAATCAAGTGCAAAAAGTAACTCCTTCATTTCACGGGCATGAAATTCATCATGACCAATGTTTTGGTTGCGGTCAGAATAATCCGATCGGATTAAAAGCGGATTTTACCTATAATGACAAATTGAATCAGGTAAAGTTTATTTATAAATTCAGGAAAGATTACAATGGCGCTCCGGGCTTTGCTCACGGTGGAATTATTTCAACTTTGTTAGATGAAGCAATGGGCGATCTTTGTTTTCATTTGGGTTACATCGTGATGACCGACCAGATGACTTTTAAGTTTCATAAAGCCACACCGATTGAGGAAGACCTGCTCGTGACTTCCTGGTTCAAGAGCAAGGAAAAGAGGAAAATTCACCTAGAATGTAAGTTGACGAAACTGGACGAAAGTTTATCTTACGTGGAAGGGTATGGTTCTTTTCATATTCTGCCTCCGAGATTTTTCCTGAGAAAAATCGACGGTGGGAAGCACCCCTACTTGGAGGGCGTCCTGGAAGAAAATAAAAGAACTCGTTTTGAGAAATTATTAAAGGAGATTTTATGAAAATATTGGCAAGTTTACTATCGCTGTCCATGATTGCGGGCTGCGCGAGTTTAGGGGTTACATCAAAAGGGAAAAATGCGGAATACTCTATGGTGAAACCGAATATCAGAATAGATAAGTACAAGGATACTTGGAACATGAGAGGGGAAGGCCCGGTCAAGGATTGCGGGGGCAAAGCCTGCACTGATGCGGACATAGACACTTTGAAGCCAGATCAAATCAAAGCTCTGAAAAAACACGGACAATGGAAAGAATATGCCGAGAAAGAAGACGAATCCAAAAAGAAGATCGCAGTTCTAGACCAGACCGGAAATTATGTGGACGGCCAGAAAGACGGTGTTTGGACCAAGCTAGGTGAAAAAGGTGAGAAGCTCCGCGAGACAACTTACAAGCTAGGTAAGAAAGATGGAGTAGAGAAAAAATACAACCTAAAGGGCGAGCAAACAGAAGAGATCAACTATGTTGATAACAAGAAGAACGGAAAATACTGGAAAAAAACTTCGAAGGGTTTGATGGAATCGGAAGGACAGTTCAAAGATGACCTCCGTGACGGAACCTGGACAGAATACCATGCGAAAGAAGCGGACATGGTAAAGAAAAATGTTTCAGAATATTCCAAGGACAAGAAAAACGGCAAGTCAACCAGCTTCCACAAAGACGGATCAACTGTAAGCGCAGAAGGATTGTACAAGGAAGGTTTGAAATCCGGTCCTTGGAAAAATTATTATGACAATGGAAAGCCTGAAAGTGAAGGAAGTTATGCGCCACGGGAAGCCCCAAAAGACAAGGGAGAGAAGGATGCTCCAAAACCTGCTGATGCCAAGCCTGCTAGTCCATCTGGAGATGTTGCCGGCCCGGAACCTGAGAAGAAAGCTTTCCGTATGGGATTGTGGAAAGAGTACTACAAAAATGGCCAGTTGTTTGCTGAAGGCCCAAGAGAGCACACCAGAAAAGGTGAATGGAAATTCTATGATAACGCCGGAAAACTCCGTTTCAAAGGAAAGATGGCGAATGAAGCCGGAATGGAATCAGCTGAGGTCTATGATGATAAAACAGGAGAGATCATCGGAAAAGGAAAACTCTTTTTTAGTTTAATCAAAATCGACGAAGAAACCCAGAACATTAAAGCCGGATTCAAACCGAGTAATCCTTATACCTATTACAAAAACGGAAAGAAAGATTTTGATGTTCTAGGCGAAGACAAGGAAGGAAACGTTATCGGTATTCAATATGACGAGAGCGGGAAAGAAGCTGGCCGTGGTCCTGTTATTGCGATGAACCGCAAGAAAAATGGATGCTGGACAGAAGGCGGAAAGAAAGTATACTACGTAATGGACAAGCCTAACGCGAAAATGGGCGACATGCAGGGTTGTAGGTAAGACTGAAATATGAGAAGCCTGCCCTACTCGCTAGGGCATGGCATCTCGACATGTCCGATGATCAATTGAATGGGCGATCCATTCCAAAGTTACATATTCGAGAGACTTAATGCTCTAGTTGAAACGATTATTTCACCCTTTCTTCCAGACAAAAAAACCGAATCCAGTTAAAAATGGAATGATCAAAATCGCAATTAATCTGGAAATGTCGAGTCCGAATAGAAGATTTTTCGAAATGATCGGATTCCCATTTTTAGACTCGTACGCAATTTCCACCCTATCATTCACTTGCATGGCTCCTAAGAATAGCTTACAGTCTCCCATGATAGAAGTGGTTTTTGGGACTCCCTGAAATTCAAATTCAAAATTGTGGTTACAGCTTGGAAAGTTATTCTTCCCGCCACCAGAATAAATTGGAGTCCTTCCAGTATATTTGGCTACGGCGTGAGGCCAGGTTTTGTATTTAAAGTATCCGCTTGCAAAACCTAAGAACTGGCCCAAAAAAGAAAATCCCGCAATCGCAAAAAGGAAAATGGCAAATTTCTTTCCGGACTTTTTTGGCGCATCTTTATTTTCAGAATTCATTTTGGCTCCCTTTTAGTAGTTGCAATATAATAGAAATGAAAATATAGGCAAGATATTTTCTTAACCTTGGAAAATTAATTAGTTGAATAGCAGTAAATGGAATTTATGGTATTCTTGTCTATACAAGGAAAAATGAAAATCTATACGAAAGCAGGCGATAAAGGTCAAACCTCACTAGCATCCGGAAAAAGAGTTTCCAAATCCGATCCTCGAGTTGATTTATATGGGACTTGTGATGAATTAAATTCTTCCCTTGGGGTTGCGATTGCATTCCTGCCTGAAAATTCCGCGCTCAAGAATGAGCTATTTTCCGCACAGAATGCGTTATTCGAATTAGGTTCAGAGCTTGCAGGTTTTGAAAAAGATGGAAGGCCAACCGCATTGTCGGAACAAGATGTTCAATTTCTGGAAAGTTCCATTGACAGAATGCAGGGGAAGCTTCCTGCTTTGAAAAATTTTATTCTTCCGGGCGGTTCAAAGGCATCTTCATTTTTGCAGCTATCCAGAACGATTTGTAGAAGCCTGGAAAGGAAAATGGTCAATGCGCTGGAAAATAAAGAAACAATTTCCGCATTATCCCTCCAATATATAAACCGTCTTTCAGATTATATTTTTGTTGCAGCGCGATATGCGAATTTCGAAGAAGGGGTTCAAGATGTAAAGTGGGAGCCTCGGAGTTAGAACCAATCGTCACCATTCCCAAAAACTCTGATAATCGGTAAAATTTTTATATCGTGAGACTAGGCAATGGGGAGGGATGAAATTCCGCAATTAAAAGAGTAATATCGTCAACCTGAGTCGTCCCATCCCTAAAATTGTCCAGGTCTTTGATTAAATTTTCGCACATTATGGCAGGTTCCGAATTATTCTTTAGCAATAGCTCTTTGAATTTTTCTTCGCCCAGTTCTTCGATCTCAGGATTTGTGAGTTCAAGTATTCCATCAGTTAGGAGAATTAGCTTGTCATGGCTTTCCAGTTGAATTGTTTTTTCTTGGAATTTGCCGACCAGTAAATCTATAATCATCGGCCCTTGCGCTTGAAGATTCATGAATTGGCCGGATCGCAATAGATACATTTCAGGGTGCCCGGCATTTGAGTATCTTAACTCCATGGAATTCAAATCAACAGTGCAGGCAAAGGCAGTAAGAAACATGTTGTAAAGATTTTTGCTTAGAGACTGCCTGATAAAGTTCAGCAATTCCGCGGGGGATTGAATATGATCTTCCCAGCGGTTCAGGGAAATTTTTACCATGGCAGAAAATAGAGCAGCCAGAACTCCGTGACCCGAAACGTCGCAAATAAAAAATCCGACAAGATTATTTTCCTTCGAATAATAGACGTCTACGAAATCCCCTCCTACACTTTCCATTGGGATGTAAGAAAACCCGACAGAAAAATTATTGATCTTTAGATTTTTGCTTGGGAGCAGCGATTCCTGAACTTTTTTTGCCATATACAAATCTCTTTCATACTCGCTGTTCTTTTTAGAAAGATAGTCGTTCAGGCTAGATATGATGTCCTTTGATTTTTTCAGTTGAATGTGAGTTTTAATTCTTGCCAAAAGTTCAGGAATTTGAAAAGGCTTCAGAATATAGTCTGAGCCTCCTTTTTCGAACCCTTTAATTATGCTTTCGGTGTCGCTGAGAGATGTTAAAAAAATGATCGGAATAGACGAATAAGATGGAAAAGATTTTATTTTTGAGCAGAGTTCATAACCGTCCATCTCCGGCATGACTACATCGAGTAAAATCAGATCCGGAACAGTTGTCTCCAAGGCATTCAAGACCAGTGCTGGAGAGTTAAAAGAGACTACTCTAAAATTATTTCTTGTGAGTATTCTTTCCAGAATCCGGGTATTTACAACCGTATCATCTACAACCAGGATAGTTCCTTGAATGTCTCCAAGATTTTCCATATTTACTGAATAATTCTTTCCAAAACTTTTCTGGATACAACAAAAAAAACTTAACTTTATCCAGAATTATTCCGATGGGACATAATATGAGGATAGAGAATATCGCTTCAATTACAGATGCATACCGGAGAATCAGAGAAATCGAAAATCTTCCCGTGAGCATTGAAGAAGATCTAACGGCAAAACTATTCAAAAAAAAGGAAAGCCCTAACTTTGAAAAGGAATTAAAAAAAGCAGTGCAGGCAGAGAGGAAAATAGTTCCGGAAAGCAAAGATATATTCTCAATCATTGAAAAAAATTCAAAAGAAAAAAATCTTGACCCGAATCTGGTGAGGGCAGTTATCAAGGCAGAATCCAATTTTAATCCGAAAGCGGAGTCTCCAAAAGGTGCGTTAGGCTTAATGCAATTGATGCCCAAGACCGCGGAAATTCTAGGTGTGGACAATCCTCTTGATCCAGAAGAAAATATTTCCGGTGGAACGAGCTATTTGAAAGATATGCTGAACATGTTCGGAAATAAAGACCTTGCTCTGGCTGCGTATAACGCCGGGCCAGGAGCAGTTCAGAAATACGGCAAAATCCCTCCCTACAAAGAAACCAAAGACTATGTAGAGAAGGTAAACAAATTTTACGATCGCTTCAAATCAAAATAATCCGGTAAATCCCTTGTAGGTCACAATAAATGTCCCAATGCTACTTCCGAATTGAGGGAGCATAAAGACCAGAAAAATCCGGATCACACGGTTTTTCCAATACCCCGTGAATGACTCTGAATCATGAGCAATATTCTCGAAATCCTCAACAATCGGTTTTCTGAAATAAGACTCAGAGAGTGCCGCGACCCAGCCAGGTTTCAAAATAGGATTAAAATTTCCCAGAGGTGCAATAACAAATGCGAGAATTATTGAGATAGGGTGGGCAAGCGCAATCAATGCGCCGAGTGCAGCAAGACTTCCCTTTACCAGAACCCAGTTCAATGCAAACTCCAATGCTTTGTCTTTCCCTCCGGTATAAAATGTAAATGAAAGAAGCCCTAGAATCAATAAAGGGAAAACATAACCGGAAACCTGCTGGAACAATGTCTTGACAGGGATAACATCCAAATGCGTTATGTCCTTTGGTTCTTCGATGTGTTTTAATATTCCTTCCAGATGTCCGGCACCTACGACGGCCAGAAGCTTTTTGGATTTGAATGCCGCATTACGTATTTTTTCTGCCAAGTATTCATCGCGTTCATCAATGATGACTTTTTTGATATGCCCATAACGCTTCGGGAGCTGGGAAAAAAGATCCTTCAATGCATCGTCGGATTTCATTTCTTCGATTTTTTCTTCACTAACGTCTTCTTTTACGAGAAGCGAAGTGATCAATGCGGATAAAAGATACATTTTGGAAAAAAAACCCACGTTCCCCCAGGCTCTTTTCAATGTAATCTGAATTTCCCGGTCAACCGTAATGAGTCTTGCTTTTGTTCTGTCTGCCTCGTGAATTGCTTTTCGCATTTCATCTCCTGGCTTTACATCACCCTTCCCTATTTTTTTCTGAAAGGAAGAAAGTATTAGGGTTGAAAGGAGAAGATACATTTTCCTTTGTTTGAAAACCTTGAATATGTCCAGCTTCTTCCAATGGTCTGGGTCTTTTACAGAAGCAAGCCGGGAATCGCAAAGCTCGACGCATATCGTATCGGGTTTATCGTTCTTTACGATCTGTTCGACGGCTTCGATGCTTTTTCTGCTCACATGAGCTGTGCCAAGAATCGTTACATTACACTTGCCGATTTTTAATTTTCTAATAGGTTCCAAATTTGGGGATTTTTTCCTGACTTTCAGGTTTTTTTTTTCAGATGATTTCTTTTTTGCAGGTTTCATAATTTTAATTTCTATGATTTTTTTTAACCCGGTTGAATCAATATTTATTTTATAAAAGTCTAATCGGTTGACAGATGTGCAAGGAATAAATAGGTTTCATTCATGTATTGCAGGGATACGAACGCGTTGATAAATCCTAAAATGGCGTGGTATCGATATTTGGGCAGTCATGATTATCTGTTGTTTCTGGAGGAAAAAATGAGTAAATTTTTAGTAGTTACATTTGCATTTCTAATGTTTGCAAATTCTGCGTTCGGTGAGGTAATCGACTCTGCGGGAATGTTTAAGAAAGATACAATTGACGCGGTAAATAAAAAGATTTCGGAAATCCATTCCAAGCACGGAAAAGATCTGGTAGTTGAAACTTTTCCGGAAATCGGCACGGAGAATTCATCCGAGTTTGCAGTAAAAAAAGCCCGTGAGCGGAAAGTAAACGGGGTATATATTCTTATCGCAAAAAAAGAAAAGCGCATCGAGGTCAAGGTCGGAAACAAGACAAAAGAAGTTTTTGGAAGCTTTGAGGCGACGACTTTAAAAGATAAACTGGTCAGCGATTTCAAATCGAAAAATTTTGATACCGGATTGAATTCATCGGTGGATTATTTCTCCCAGATTATATCTTCAGGCGCAGAGCACCGCATAGCCGATACACGTCCGGTTCACGCTAAGCCTTATAATTCGATGAGGCGTGAATCCAGTGGAGGATTTTCCGGGATTATCATGATCGTTATTTTTGCCATAATCGGGTTTATCATTTTTCGGGTGATTCGAAATATGATGAATCGTAACAATCAGTACAACCAGAATAGCGGGTATGGACAGCCTCAGGGTGGAATGTTCGGTGGAGGTGGAGGAATTATGGGCAGTATTCTGGGTGGAGTATTCGGCGCAATGGCTGGAAGCTGGATTTACGACAAGTTAACGGGCAGAGACAATTTGTATGGAAGCGACCGGTATTCAGATAGTAGTAGTTCCTACGACAATGATTCTTCTTCAAGCTCCTGGTCGGACTCTGATGATGGAAGCGATTACTCTTCCGGTGATTCCGGTTCCTTTGACGGAGGAGATTCAGGTGGAGATTGGTAATAGGGGCTGACAAACCGCAAATTTTTGTGGCCCATAAAAATCATAAATAGTCTGTCGAGCCCGAAGGAAATTCCGGAAGAGTCCCCTATTCCAGCTTCCAGGGCTCGAATCAGATTTTCATCAATTTCAAAAATTTCTTTTCCCAGTTTTCTTCTTAACTCCATTTCTTTCTGAAATCTTTTTTTCTGAACCGAAGGATCGGCCAGTTCATAAAATCCGTTTGCAATTTCAATTTTATTCCAGTATATCTCAAATCTTTTTGCCCTTTCATTTTCGACTCTAGCGAGTGAAGCAAGCGCTTGTGGATAATCATAGATAAAAACTGCCTTGTCCGGTAGATGGTTTTCTATGCAATTTAAGAAAGTCAGAAAAAATAAATCGTCGTAGTGATAATTGTAAATAGAATTGTCATCTAGCAACTGATTTTCCCTGATCGTTTCAAGGAGTTCATTTGTGGAAAATCCCCTGCCTGTTTTCTGAATAAACAATTCCTCCATTGATGTCACAACACAATCAGAGCTTCGAAAGCCGGCATCCCTGAAGTTGTTGTTCAGATATTCCAGAAACTGGATACAAAACCGGATCAATTGCTGTTCATTCATTTTAGAAATGTAAAACTCAAGCATCAAAAATTCTTTCGTGTGCATAACGCCCTTTTCGCCGGATCGGTAAGCGTGTGCGATCTCGTAGATTTTTTCGAGCCCTTGAGACATTGCACCTTTCAATGAATATTCCGGAGAGGTGATAAGGTAACCTTCATTGATAGCATGAGGAGAAGACACAGAAAAGGGATCCAGATATGGCTCCATTCCGGGAGTTTTTTTTAAAGCAGGAGTATCAATTTCCAAAAAATTGTTTTCATGAAAAAATGTTCTTATATGATAAATAAACTGCGACCGTAGTTGCAAAATTTCAGCAGGAAGAAGGTTCATAGATTAATGGCAGCCGACTTGAAATTTTTTAATATTCTAAGAAAAAGAGGATTTATCGAAATTATCTGTCTTTTCGAAACAACGGATGAAGAAATTTTAGCCGAAATCAAGTCAGTGATTAATCTGGTATATTTCGGATCGAACGAAAATGTGAAATTTAATACCATCAAGGTCGCGTACTTCGACCATATCTTCATACACGAAATATTGAACTTTGCAAAGAGCCTTGCGGAAAAAAGAAGGAAGTTTTTCATTTATGAAATCACCGAAAGTTTTCGAAGGTATTTATCAAGGTTTGGCCTGGATCAGGTAGTACTAATCAGTTCAGGATGAGTCTGCAATTTTTCATTCAACCAAGGATTTAATTCGAAACCGATGCCTAGATTTCCCAATAGTGTCAGAAGCCTTGGGCTCAAATTTATCCCCTTGGTTTCCGCATCGGAGAATTCTACGCTTGCATAGATTGCGCATTCCAGGTCGGCGCTGAGCTTTTTAAAAGCAAGTCTGGAAGGCGCAATTTTCTTTAAAATTTCCCAGAGATGTTCTTCCAAAGGCCTGTCTGCGGATAATTTGGAATGGATTTGCCAGAATCCGACCTTTTGGGAATAAACCCTCTTTTCGTGGGAATAATCCGGTGAAATCCCCAGTTCTTTGGTAAAGTCATCCGGTTGAAAATTCCCTGTAATAGCAAGCACTGCCCAGCTTCTTGGATTTTGCAAAATTCATCAACCTTTCACAATAAATGAACACCGAATGACTCCATTGTGTCAAGCCTCATTTAATGTTGAAAAATTCTTGACAGAAACTGACAAAATACTATTTTTCGATCAAGAATGAAAAATATACTAGTAATTGAAGATGATCCGGATATAGGAAATCTTATTCGAAAAACACTAAATTCAGCGCACTACATTACCACGGTAAGTTCAACCGGGGAAGCAGGGCTTACAATATTTAAAGAAAATCGTCCGGATATGTTGCTTTTGGATCTTTCTCTGCCGGATATAGACGGAATCGAAATTTGTAGAACGATCCGCAAAAATGACGAGATTACCCCGATTTTTATCCTTTCTGCCCGAAATGACGAGATAGATAAGATCATGGGCCTGGAACTCGGAGCAGATGACTACATTACAAAGCCTTTTTCCTTGAGAGAGCTAAAAGCAAGAGTGGATGTTTTTTTCAGGAGATGGGACAATAAAAACCAACTAAAAAGCGAATCCGAGTCGGAAGGGGAAATTATCCGCGGTGCTTTAAAAATTGATCCTGTCCGTAGAAGGGTAACAATCGGTGAAGAAATCATCAATATTTCCCGGAAAGAATTTGAGATATTGCAGCTACTGGCTTCAACTCCTGGAAAAGTTTTTACCAGAGAAGAAATTCTGGAAGCTCTCTGGGGAACGGAATGGGATGGATTTGCCAGAATGATCGATAGTCACATCAAGAGAATTCGTTCTAAACTGGAAAAAAATGCAGATCAGCCCGAATGGATTGAAACAATCTGGGGCGTCGGTTACAGATTTAACGATAAGTACGAAACGCTCGCGACTGCGGAATAAACTTTTTACATTCAATTCAACGCAAACTTTTCCAATGAGACCAAGATTCCAAAATCTGGAGTATTGGAATAGGTTATAATATTTTCGAATATGCCAAACTGACATAGATAATTCTCAAATTTTTTGCTGATTCCCAAGCCTATCTGATGGGTGGGAACCGAAAGCCTTCCCCAATTCAAAATAGGAGACGGATAGTAAACATATTCAAAATGAAACTGCCACGGGCTAAAATTATAAACGAGAGATGGGCGAAAAACCCAGAGATTTCCTCTGAGTGAAAGATTTCGATATTGATGAATTTGAAAATAGGAATAGGATATTCCAAGTTTCATATCCAGTTTTCCTTTTACGGCTTTCTTGTGGAATACCGCAAATGTCGAAATATCCGTCCCCGGTGTGGCAATCAGCTCAACTGTTTTTACGGGTATTTTTATCTGGCTTCCTGCAGTAATTCGATTTATGAATGAATTCCCTTCCCAGAGAGTAAATTGCAGATGGGCCTTTGGATTTCCCCCGGCTATCGCATCATAATTTGCAGCTGCGATATCCTCTGTTTTGTATTCGTTCAGATAGGGGAAAAATTTGTTTACGAAAAGCTTTCTGATTTTATCGGTGGACAGCGAAAGTGTAAGCGGCTGATCGTATTCTTTTCTGGGATATTCTCTGCGGTCGTAATTCCTGGCGAAATAGGCAGTCAAAGGATCGTTGTCAAATAACGGGTAATATTGAGAAAGAGGTTCATAGCTGGTATTGAACCTGTTCTGAGGATATCTGTCTCTCTGTCCCTGAGTGACTCCAACCGAACGATGAAAGATTTCAATGCTGTTGTCCATGAACCCACCTCCCCTTCCGGAAAAAGGAATACTCATCCCAATTTGCAATTTGTTCGTTAGCGCATAACGCACTGAAGGTTCGAGCTGGCCTTCTTCTCCGTCGGTAATGTAGCGATTGGTTTGTATCGACCATACGTTGATCCCCCTCATACTTGTTCGTACGGAGAATCTTCCTTCCCCTGGATTGACATTGTCCAGCGGGAGTAACGGCGTGTGAATAATCTGAAAGCCGACACCATAAGGGTAATCCATGAAGGAATAAACATTCTGCGAAATCAACAGAAGGACTAATACAATTTGAAACCGTAAGGCATTCATCTCAGCTAAATTTTATCCTTCATCTGAAAAGCGATCAAGGATTTTTTTAAAAAATAGAATTTTATTCGATAATCAAATCATCTGAAGCAGTTGTTTACTTAGCTTTTCCAGGTCAGAAATTAAATCTTGAGGAACCGGGTGAATGGATTTTGCTAGTCGAATCGCATCGTCAATAGAATCCAGGATGAGCTTTTTTTCGGAAAAAACCCGCGCAGAATTCATCCCTTTCCGCTCATTTTTGTACTTTGCCGCTTTTTCATCAATGATTCGCGTCATTGAATTCAGAATCTCGATTTTTTCTTTTTCAGAGCTCATTTTGTTTCCAGAAAAGCATTTTCGTAGGAAGGTTTTAATTTGGCAATAAAATCCTTTTCAATCGCAAATTTGTGGCCGGTTAAAATTCTTATCAATTCCAAAACCAGTTCATCATTCTCGAAACCCGTAAATATCCATTCCAGTATTTCCAAGGCTACATCGATTTTGGGCTTCAAATTCCTCCCATTTCCGAATGCAAGCAACTGAAATTCGTCTTTCACCGACTGAAAATTTCCATCAAAGATCCACTTTCTGATCTTTTCAGGTAAAATATTCATTATGATTCGCTTTTCAGTTTTAGGAGTTCCTACAAAATGAGCGGCAATCTGTAAGTTGGCGAGATTGGAATAGATGGAATCGCGTATTTCTTGCTTGGAAATACCCTGAACTCCTAAGACCTCACCTATCAATTTCCCAAAGAAAGAATCCTCGAGAGGTTGATAGGCGTAATCGGCCATTTAAAGATTATTTTTTAGGTGGTACGATTGCTTCTTTGCAGGCTTTGAACAGGGAGAACCGGACTACAGTCTTTGCTGGAATTTCGATTTCAGCTCCGGTTGCAGGATTTCTACCTTTTCTTTTTTTTGTTTTTCTGAGGACGAGTTTCCCGATTCCTGGAATTACAAAAGCGCCATTCTTTTTCGTTTCTTTGTATGCAAGTTCAACCAGAGCATCTAAAAATGCCCCAACGTCTTTCTTGGTGATTTCCAGCTTTGCCGAAAGTTCGGCCAGAATCTGCGCTTTTTTAATTGGTGTTGGTTTGCCGTTAGTCATATTTGAAGATCCTTTAACAAAATCAAAATTCTTACCTTAAAAAGATTTAATGAAAATCTAAAATGTAAATCCTTTAATACAATCGGTAAAGGGTTTCAATTACATGCAAACTTTATTTAATATTTTTTAGAAAAATATGGAAAAAAGCCTTTAAAATCGCTATTTTACGTCGTATTCCGCACTTACATTCCTTTTCACTTTGGTAAAAAGCTCTTCTAACTCTTTTTCCTCATGCTCTCTAGTGGGAACATAGGAAGAAAAAAGCGTTCTGTAGTAAGTATCCTTGTGTGAAAGCGCAAATCCGGAGGCTTCCATAATGTGTCGAACCGCCTCTTCCTTATTCTTGTGGGTTACAATTGTGATTGTATTCAATTTACTTTGTTTATGATCGATATGGAAATAGCATACAATATCTTCATAATCCAGCCTGTCGATTTCGTTGCGAATTTCATCAAAACTAGTTTCTGCTCTGGGCCCTTTCGGGTCTTTGTAGTTAATTAGAACTCTCTTGAAATAGTGAATTTTTCTGCCATCTGGGGCAATTTCTACTCCGTTAACAACCCTTCTTTCATCCGCAAGTTCTCTCATCATAAACTCGCCCCTACCCCGAGGGTCGTCAAAATCAAAATGCTCGGACGTGATGTCCCCTTTTTTGGCATTTTCATCGATTTGAGAAAGAGTATATTTTACTCCTGGTTTCATCTCATGCTTGAATGTCATTTTGAGAAACGGATTCTGGATTTTATTATTGATTTCGAGTTCGATCTCAGCGTATGGACCAGATCCATGCTCGACGATATTTTGTATTGCTTCCGTTACCGCAATTCTCACCGAATCGGGATCCAGGCCGATTATTGGCGCGTATTTTTTGACCTGGTTTTTGATGTCGTAAAGGGATCCCTGTTTTTCATTGATTCCAGCTTTGAATTCGTGTTTAAGAATTTCTTCGCGTTTCAAAATTACTTTAAAATAAAGGTCGGCAATTGTGTTTGGAAGATACGGAGATTTGGCAACCGCATTTAATTCATCTTTTAAATTTTGATTTTCAAATTCCAGTTTGGAGATTTTTTTCAGTAATTCTTCGTTTGTTGCGGATTCAATGACATTATTCATACAATACCACGGTTTATTTTTCCTCAATTTTAAAATCAATGATTTATTTTTAGGAATTGCAATTATCCAAAATTTTTTGCCCGACCTTCGAGCCGACGGGAAATTTTATTTGTTTGCCAAAATGCTTCAATCCGAAATAATACTTAAACTATATAAGAAATCCATTTAGATACATAATTCATGAAAAGCTCGCCCGTTAAAATCCGAAAAGCGCTGATCGTTTTGAAAAGATCGAAGTATGAGCTGGATTTGGAAAAATATAAGGATTTAGATACACTAAAAAAAATATGTCGGATACAAAACAACTGTTTTGATAAGATTCATTCCTCACATTTGAGACAATTGGCAAGCAGGGAATTCATACGCAAAGAAGTATTTCCGGAGGGAGTTTTTGTTTTCCGAAAGGATTTGGGCAAGGAAAATCTGAAAAATTACGATTTGATTATCGCTCTTGGAGGGGATAACCATTTTACATATGTCTCCCATTACGCTTACCAAAATCTTGTAATGGGTTGCAATTCTGATTCGGAGACTTCGGTTGGAGCACTTTTGAGTTTTACACCGGAATCTTTGAAAACTGCAAAAGAAAACAATTGGAAAAATACAAAAATCGAAGAGTGGACTTTGATATCTTCGCGAATAGAGTATCCGGGCGGGACAAAGGTCGAGACAGTCAAAGCCGTAAGTGAAATTCATATTCGGAATAATAGCCCTGATCTTACCAGCAGATATTTGATTCAGAATGGTAAAATTCTGGAGGAGCAGAAAAGTTCCGGGCTTTTGTTATATACAGGAGCCGGGTCGACAGGATGGGTGAACTCTTGCATTCATAAAATAAATTCAAGGAATTCTGTTTTTGCCAAAACTAAACCGTTTTTCCGGGCATATTCCAGGGAACTCGGAGCGAGATCCAAAGCCAGGTTGAAGTTGATGGATTTTCAGGTCAAGGGGAAACTAGAAGTTGTTTCGGAAATGGATGGAGGAATTTCGATTGACTCCCTGGATGAGTGTATTTATGATTTTCCTGCAGGGGCAAAAGCAACTTTTCAGTTGTCTTTGGACAAGCTAAAAGTACTAACGATAAAATGAATTACGATCACCTATTGATTCAGACAAAAGAGCATTCCGATGCCAAAATTTTCGAGCTTCAAGGAAGGCTTGACGAGAGTTCTTTCGATGTTTTGCAGAAAAAATTCGAAGAAATCAAAGAACCGATCCATTTGATATTAAATCTTTCCAAATTAAAATATATTTCCAGTTCAGGAATCCGCTCGTTATTCGAAATGAAAAACAAGCAGGAGTTCAAAAACAAGAGGATGCTGCTGGCAGAAGCTTCGGAAAATATAATCCGGATATTTACGATTCTGGAACTTTGGAAATCATTCCGCCATTTTAATACGGTTGAAGAAGCTCTAAGTGATTTAACTTCTTAGAATTTCATTCTTTCTTATCACTCTCTTAAAGAAATTTTTTCCGTTTTTCTGGATATTCATGATTTTGGAAATAATTTCATTTTCCTGAATTCCATATTTTCTCATCACTCCCCTGTCCAGAGAAATCTGCCCCACAGTCATTTTACGGATTAGGCTATCGCCTGACGCATTTTTTGAAGCGAGAAGAGAGTTGACTTCCTTGTAGAAGTCTTCGATTAAAAGCCGCTCTCCCCCGGAAATTTCCGGAAGTGGGGCGCAACCGTGGTCTGCCGTCAAAACCATTACGAATTTATCTCCGAAATTTTGTTTCAGGAATTCAAAAATCAAACCCACCTGCTTGTCTGCCTCGGTAAAAGTTCCCTCTGCTTCCAGAGACTCCCACCCAAAGTAATGCCCTGCTGCATCCGTTGCTTTGATTGTCATGTATGCCAGATCCGGAAGTTTGTCATTGGCCTTGCCTTTCCGGATGATTTTTTCTTCGATCATTCTTCGAAATAATTCCCCTTCGAGTTCTGCTTCCTTCGGAGTCGCCATCAGATAACCCCAGACTTTACCGGAATCTTCCGGTTTGAAATTATGAATTTCCTTCCATCCATTCGGATAGTTGCGAATAAAATTTTCGCATGGAGAAAAATCCTTTGCAAAATCTGGAACTAGGTAATATCTTTCGTCCGTTTTCCATTTGCAGTCATGCGCATCAAGCCAGTAAATATAATCCTTATCCGATCCGGAAAGTTTCCCGTATCCATGCCCGCCCATCCCGATTGATGCACGTAACGCATACGCCTGACTGATCACTTCCAACCGGTTTTTAAAATGAAGGTCAGCGACGTCGGCTAACGTCTCGGTTTTGAGTTCGGAAATCTTGACATTTTTTTCGTCATGGGAATAGATTTCGGACTTTCTCAATTGTTCGTTTTCGAGCGTAAAAAAAGTGTTTCCAATCACTCCATTTTCTTTGGGGTAAGCTCCGGTTCCAATGGCTGCATGGCCTACCGCAGTATGAGCATCCAGATGGCCGACTTCCGCATTGGGAAAATATGCGCTTTTTTCTTTAAGCGCACGAATATTGGGAGATGCGTTCGGATGAGCGCTGTACAATTGTTGCCCGCCTTGGTCTATTACGACAGTGACTATGATTTCCGGAAGTTCTTTGGTATCTTTTAGAGTTTGCAAGAGAGCGGGTTCGATTACCCCATTTGGCTGCGGGACATCCATAATTTTTGCCAAGGTTGGAACAATTTTCTGTTGGGAAATTTTGTCTTGGTAAATTCCTTTCTTGAACCACTTATCGCCATAGAAAACGATAGGTATCTCTTTGTCATAGGAATAATCAGTGGAATGCGAAGTCTTCCCTACTTTCAAAGTTACAATTCCGTCTTTCTCGGCGTATTCCAGCTCAGGATTTGATTGCAGATCAGCAAGGTATCTTCCGTGCTCAGAAAGGAAGCGAATGAGGTCTTTTTTATTGAAAGTGGATTTGGTTCTATGGGCGAGCCATCCGCTTTCCAGGATATTGTATTTTTCGGGAATCAAAAATAAATCTATGTCGTCTGTAATAGACCGTTCGATTTTGGAAATAATTCCAAAGTCTTTTTTGCAACAAGAGTTAATCGAAAAAATCACCGGAAGGGATAAAAGAAAAAAAATTCTGGAAAATTTGTTTTGAATGTTCATAGTTGGCACCGTAGGACATAATCAAATTTCTTTCGATTTATTGAAAGAAAAATATAATAGAAATTCTATTTCCAAAGTTGTAATTTTTCCGGTTAGATACAAAATTGGTAATTGAATTGGAAAAACACGATAAACAGAGTGCCCACCCTACGCCGGTATACAAAATATTTTTTGTGATGTCGCTCGTCTTTCTGCTTTTTTTTGGGTTACTTACGATTTTGTCTATCCATAGAAATTCTTTTCTAAAAGAAAACTACAGTGCTCTTTTATCGGATGGGACTTTTGGTTTTGCAACTTTATCGGAATACCATCCCGTTATAGATGCGAATGGAAAAAAACACGTCTATACTTATCTGGTTCCGGATGACTCAGGAAAATTAAACGAAGTGGTTGAGATGGTCGATCCTGTTATTCAGAGGCGACTTCGAGTAGGAGATAGTGTTCAGATTCGCAGGAGAACAGTGCGTTATTTGACAAAGGAAATAGTTCTCGCAAGAATAGAAAACAATTCGGAAAAAATTTCGATATCCCCTATTCCAAAATTTATTGGGTTTTTTGGCATCGGCACCGGACTGCTTTTTTTGATTCTGGGGCTTGGAGCGCGCTTAAAGACAGATGGCTGAGTTTTCACATATCTAATTTTGTCGTACAAAGAAAAGATGCGGTCAGAGTAACAAGGTGATTCAGAGAAATAAAACAAAAACCAAATGAATGTTCAGCTAAAGCAAAATTTATTTCTCTGAATTATGAACTATTTTTCGATTAGATGCGACCAGGGAGTCTCTTTGAAATCCTCAGCAATATTTTTCTTAAATTCGGTTTTTGCAATTCCCTAACGGCTATTTTTGCAGTTTTCCGAATGGTTTCTTTTCTAAGGTCGTATTTTATACCGTATATGCCTGTCCGCCCGAACAGTTTTTCTCGTTGCAATGTAAATTCCAACCCTAACCGAACTTACCCGGGGTGGAACTCCATTCTCGAAGAATTTTTCAGCTAGGATTTTGTCCCAGCCGGCGAGATCTAGTATTAAAAACCAGGTGAAAAGAGCAGTGCGGGAGATCCCGAGCCAGGCGGCCAAAATCCCAAACTCGATCCAATCTGCATTTGAGGGATAGAAATTCTTTTTGACTAGATTTTGGCCTTCATCTTGGAAGCGGGTTTTGGCTCTTCCTGATTTTGGAAACACTTCCCACAATACCAAGCATCGATAGCGTTTAAGAAGATAAACAAAATAGTCTTCCTTCGAGACCCCTCGACCTTTAGTTTTTTCAACAAACACATCCAGAAATTTTTCCGGAATGAGTAGGCTGGATTGAGTATTTTCCAAATTTTGTGGATTCATATTTTTCTCCTCTACTTCTTAAGGTAAGAAAAATTGCTGCGGAAAGAGAAAAAATGTGATTTCGAGTAAAATTTTTTACAAATTAATTCTGCAGCACTTCTGCTATGCCCAAGATAAGCTTTTTATTGAATGTGTTAGAGCCTGTCTTAAAAGTGTTCGCTGAGGGCTTTTCTAGACAGGTTCTTAGAATATTCTATTTTACCCACTCCAAAAAAAGCATGCATGGATGGTGGAATCGCAAGAAAAGAATTTTTTAGGGGGTATACAATGACCTTGAGCCTATCAAGGGAATATTTTTTCCTCTCTGGACAGACCAGCGAATTTTTTAAAATCCGCCAGTGAAATGCATTATGGATTAAATCTTAGCTTATTGTGACAAACAAGACCAAGAGTGAACCAGTTTGCATATAATCCAAAGAATGGAAAATCACATGCGGTCATTCCCCCATTCCGTTTAATCGAGGCTCGACATGCAAACCCAATTGTAAACATATTTGCAAACCCACCTACAAATGGTACATTGCATATACCATCGAAAACTTTCGATGAAGATCCCACTATTGGAGCTGCTGAAGCTATTGGATTTTCTCCTCTTGCGATAGCCTGAATTTGCTCAGATGTGTATACACCTGTATTACTTATCCCATTAATGGCTACAGCTTCACCCCGTACCTCTGCACAAACTTCATTATTATCGGGATTTATTGTCTCTACGGTTTTCACAGAAATCAAAAGATCCGCATCGGGTTTTATTGCAAGGCTTGCAGAATATGCGGCTTGTTCTGCAAGTGAAAGGTCATGTATGTGAGATGCTTTGACGAACGATGTAGAATCATTTTTCTGTACGCATGCCTTCCCGATTACTTTCCCCAGCGATGTGTAGGATGTAATCGATGGATAAGGGAGAGACTTTACACTCATCACAGGCATATTATAGTTTTTAATTATTGGTGAAGCGCATCCAAAAAGAAATAGGTAAGTCAAAAAAGATAGGAATAGTTTCATTTCATCTCCTCTTTTTCTCAGGTTTTTCAATATTTTCAACTTGTTCAGCCTTTGCGCCATTAATATCTGCTATTTTTACAGCAAGACCGCGAACGCTCGCGCAAACTCTATCACCGGAATTTGTCATTTCATACTTAGTTGTAGAGTGGATAATCAAATCTGCATCTTCCTGTTGAGACATTGCATTAAACATTGCAATACTTTGAGCGATATCATAGGGGGAGCTCTTGGGATTTATATATCCTGCATAAAAAGTATATTTTTCCGGTTTTCCGTCGATAGCGCAACCAGAGCCTTGAACTTTTCCGAGTAGCTTGTAGCTCGGAGTAACTGTTCCCAAATTTGACGACCTCGTACCCCAGATGTCGGTGGTTTTGGTGTCTGGCGTACTGCAATTTGCAAGACCAAAATTAAAAAGTACTATACCCAAAAAAATCAATATTTGTATCATTATTTTCTCCAAAGAAATTTTTTGTCACACTCGGGGGGGGGGCGGGCCCCCGCCGCGCGGGAGCGAGGGGGGGGGGGGGAATAGTA